>NZ_JBIRGJ010000003.1:419521-916047 GCF_044327915.1 Streptomyces afghaniensis | reverse complement strand
CTCAAGGAACGGTCGCTTCCTTTGTACTCACCCTCTCGGGCTTTCCTCCGGGCGCTTCCCTTCGGTCTTGCGTTTCCGACTCTATCAGATCTTTTTCTTCGATCTGACCCCCAGTCAGCGGGGTTCGTCTTCTTGGCCGCTGGGCCCTTCCGACGTGTCCAACCTTAGCGCGTTCTCTCGGCGTTTCCAAAATCGAAGCCAGTGCGGAGTCGATCAGGTCGTCGAGTCCCAATTCGAATTGAATTCGGGCACGCCGAAATCAACCCCGTTGGGAGCGATCTTGCTAGTGGTTGGGTGCCGCTCAAGCGGCGGAAGTGCTGTCGCAGAACCGTTACGGCTCCCCGGCAACCCGAAGAACTTTACGGATCGGGAGGAGGCCTGTCAAGTGCCCCCCTGTCAAGATCTTTTATGCGGGCGTCAGTCCAGGTCGGAGAGGCGGCCGCCGGCGTCCGGCTGGGCGTCTTCCACCCGGCGCAGGAGCCGGGTGAGGACCTCGCCGAGCGCGGTGCGCTCCTGCGGGGACAGGTCCTGGAGCAGGTCCTCCTCGAAGACCGACGCCAGGCGCATCGCCTCCAGCCACTTCTCACGACCTCCGTTGGTGAGCTCCACGATGACGCGGACCCTGTTGGACTCGTCCCGTTCCCGGGTGACCAGTCCTTCGCCGACCATGCGGTCGATCCGGTGGGTCATGGCGGCCGGGGTCAGGCCGAGGCGCTTGGCGAGGTCGCTCGGGCCCAGACGGTAGGGGGCGCCGGAGAGGACGAGGGCCTTCAGTACCTCCCACTCGGCGTTGCTGATGCCGAGCGCCGCGGTCTGACGGCCGTAGGCGACGTTCATACGGCGGTTCAGGCGGGACAGGGCCGAGACGATCTGCTCCACCTGGGGGTCGAGGTCCTGGAACTCGCGCTGGTACGCCGCGATCTGCTCTTCGAGGGTCGGCTCGCTGGGGCCGGGGGTGTCGCCCATGGGGGGAGTATCGCACGCTCGTTCTTTGCCTTGAAGTCCTTGGGTATGTACTCTTTAGCTTCGAACTTTAGTTTCGAAGTCTTCACTCCTAACTACTTGTGAGAGAGGTGAACGTGACCAGGGCGATGGGCGCAGCGATGCGCCGGATCCACGTGGGCAACGCACTCAGCGCGTTCGGGCTCGGCTTCACCGTTCCTTATCTGTACGTCTATGTGGCGCAGGTGCGGGGACTGGGAGCCATGACGGCGGGTCTCGTACTCGCCGTCTTCGCTGTGGCGGCGCTGGTCGTGCTGCCGTTCGCCGGGCGGGCCATCGTCCGGCGTGGCCCGCTGCCGGTGCTGCTCGCCGCCCTGGTCGCCGCCGCCGTCGGTGCGCTGGGTCTGGGGCTGGCGAGCAGCGCGGCGGCGGTGCTGTCGGCGGCCGCCGTGCTGGGGGCCGGGCAGGCCGTGACGCAGCCGGCGCTGGCGACGATGATCGTGGACTGCTCGACCGCACAGACGCGCTCGCGGGCCTTCGCCATGCAGTTCTTCCTGCAGAACCTCGGGCTCGGGGTGGGTGGCCTCATCGGTGGTCATCTCGTCGACACGTCGAGCGCCGCCTCCTTCACGCTGCTCTTCGCGATCGAGGCGGCGATGTTCCTGCTGCTGGTCGTGGTGATGACGACCGTGCGGCTGCCGCACGCGCCGCGGATCGGGGCGGCGCCCGTGGCGTCGGGGCGGGGCAGCTGGAAGCAGTTGCTGGGCAACCGGGCCATGGTGCAGCTGTGCGTGCTGGGCTTCGTGCTGTTCTTCGCCTGCTACGGGCAGTTCGAGTCGGGGCTGAGCGCGTACGGGGTCGAGGCCGCCGGGATATCGACGTCGGCGCTGGGGACCGCACTGGCGGCGAACACGCTGGTGATCGTCGTGGCGCAGTTCGCCGTGCTGCGGTTCGTGGAGCGGCGTCGGCGCTCGCGGGTGATCGCTGCTGTCGGGCTGATCTGGGCCGTGGCCTGGGCTGTCGCCGGGTACGCGGGGCTCGGGCACGGGAGCCAGGAGATGGCGACGGCCGCGTTCGTCTCGACGTACGCGCTGTTCGGGCTGGGTGAGGCGATGCTGTCGCCGACGGTCGCCCCGCTGGTCGCCGATCTGGCGCCGGAGGGGATGGCCGGGCAGTACAACTCCGCGTTCGCTCTGGTCAAGCAGCTCGCGCTGGCCGTCGGGCCGGCGGTGGGCGGGCCGCTGGGGGCCTCGCTGCACGCGCCGTACATCGTGGCGTTCCTGCTGTTCTCGCTGGGCATCACCGTTCTCGCCGTGCGGCTGGGGCGGCAGCTGACCGACGTACAGGACCGGCCGTGGCTCGCGAAGAGCCGGGTCGTGGCGCGGGGTGGGGCGTCCGTGTCCGCGGACGTGTGAGGCACCGGCGCCGTCGGCGTGCGCCCGGGCCGGACTGTCCGGGTCAGGCCGATCGCGCCTCGGTCACGCGGAGCCGGTGGGCCGAGTGGACCGCGGCGAGCAGCGCGGCGAAGTAGATCGCCGCGGCGAGGACGGCCAGCTGCCACCACGGGACGCTCAGCACGAAACCGGAGATCCGCGCCGCGAGGACGACGGTCGGGAACACAGCGATCACCAGGCCGAGCAGGGTGCTCACGGCGATGAGGGCCGCGTGCTGACAGAGCAGCACCTGGCGTGCCCAGCGCGGCGGGATGCCCACGGCGATCAGCCGGGCGAGGTAGCGACGCAGGATGCGGGTCTGGCTGCGGGTGGCGGCGAGCACTGCGGCGAGGGCCAGGGCCACCAGGCCCACCGCGGTGGCCAGGAGCGCTGCCGGGGGCACCGGGTCGTCGGGCTCCACGTGGATCAGCACCGCACCGGCGTCCATACCGGCGTCGATCACCGCCTGTTGCAGGGCGTGGGCCTTCTTGTCGGAGACACCGGTGACCATGACCGGTCCGTGTGCCTGGATCGGCAGGTCCAGTGCGGTCGCGGTGGCGCTCAGCATGATGCCGTCGGAGCCTGTGCGCCATTCGGCCGGGTCCACGTCGAGGGCCGTGGCGGGCAGGGCGGCGGTGCGGCCCAGGACCTTGTCGCCCTGGCGGACGGCGAGACGCAGGCGCGTGTCGGGCCCGGTCGGGGCGTCGGCGGCGTGTGACCAGACCAGGACGCCGCCGTCGCGCAGGACGGAGGTCTGGCCCGGGTCGAGCCGGCGGCCGGTCAGTCGTTCGACATCGCGGGGGTGGTTCGCGGCGAGCAGGCTGCCGTACTGGCCTTCCCGGCCGGCCATCAGGGGGTTGTCCGGGTCTCCGGCCATCAGGAAGCGCACCTCGGTGCGGGGCAGGCCGTCGAGCCCGCCCGAGGTGCCGGCCGTACGCAGCAATGCCTTGCTGGGTGGGTGGGTGTCGCTCCCGTAGCCGGCCAGCAGCACCTGCCCGGGCAGGACCGCCGGGTACGACTGCTTCTCGACCGTGCGGATGAGGGTGTCCAGCAGGGTGACGTAGCCCAGGGACGCGCCGAGCAGCACGGTGAGCACCGCAAGGGCGGCGCAGGCCCTGGCCCGGTCGGCGGCCAGCTGCCGTCGCACCAGGCGGCGCCGGGGACCGCCCTCCGGCATCAGTCTGAGCAGTCCCGCGAACACCTCGGGGATGGTCAGGAGCACTGCGGCGATCATGATGCCGGTGAGGACCATGGCCTGGGCGGGCGAGTCGACCCGGGTGGCGTACACCGCCGTGGCGCACCACGCGGCGACGGCCAGCAGGTGCCGGGCGTCGCGGGCACGGCGGCCGGACGGCCGGTCGGCTCGTGACGCGCTGTCGTCCGCGCCGGGCGGGTGGCCGGCCTCCCGCTGCCGGGCGCGGGCCAGCATTGCCCCGGCGATCAGGCCGGTCACCAGGACCACGGCGAGCAGGCGCAGTGCGGGCGTCGCGAGGTCGTCGAGCGGGCCGCCCGGGCGCTCGCGCAGGTGGGAGACGAGCAGGCGGGCCCCCATGCCCACGGCGACACCGGCGACCGTTCCGCACACCGCCGCGGCCAGTGACCAGGCCAGCGCGGCCAGAGCCGGGGCGGCCGCCGCCGTCGTACGGGGGACGCCGACGGACACCAGTGAGGTGGTGGTGCGCCGGAAACGGCGGCCGTTCAGCCCGAACACCAGGGCCACCGCCGCGGTGGGAACCAGCAGGGAGGGGACGGTGTAGCCGGCCGGGGTCTTCTCGATCCAGGTCTTCTGCGGGCGGGCGGACAGCTGCTCCCTGGTGACCAGGGTGGCGGTCACGGCGGTGCGCGCGTCCTGCCGCAGGGCGGCGGTGTCCTCGCTGTCGTCCCGGCCCTCGGCCCAGGTGCGTGCCGCCCCGGCGAAGGCGTCGACGACGGCTTGCTGCCGCTCCCCCGACCACACGACGTCCATCTGGGCGGCCAGGACCGGGAACCCCTGGCTCAGGCCCGGGTCGAGCGTCGCCCAGGTGCCCGGTCCGAGCAGCAGGTTCGCGGTGTCCGCGGACCGGTCGTCAACGGTGCCGACGACCTGGAGCCGTACGTCGCCCAGCACGGTGAGGGTCTCGCCGACCGAGGCCGGCACGTCACTCGGCTCGGTGACCGCCACCTCGCCCGGTCGGCTGGGCCACCGTCCGGACAGCAGCTCGTAGCGCTCGGGGTACGGGTCGGCGGACCAGGCGGTCTCCAGCGCCGTCACATTGCGGGCCGGTGCGGTGTTGAGCTGGACGTCGGTCGCGCTGAGCACGACCTCGGCGTCGGTGGCTCCCGCGGCGCGCAGCCGGCTCCGGAGATCTTCGACGAACGTGTCGTCGCCGGGCAGCAGTGACACCCCGCTGCCGTAGCCGACCTTGGCACCGAAGCGGCCCAGTTCGTTGTCGGCGACCTGCTCTCCCGACAGGGACAGTGTCCGCAGGGTGACGAACATGGCCATCACCAGCAGCGCCGCGACGAAGACGAGCGCGACCGACCGGGCGAGGGCCTTGGAGCGGGCCAGCCGCCGGGCGAGCCGGAAGGCCAGACGAACCCTGCCTCCGTAGGCCAGGGGGACGGACGGGATCGGGTCGCCCGTCGTACGGCCGTGGGTCCCGGGCTCGTGCGTCATGCGGCCTGCGCTCCCGTTTCGTCGTCCGTGGTGGTCACGAGCGGGATTCCAGCCGGCCGTCGACGACCTCGTAGACCGTGTCGGCGAAGTCGCGGCAGCGTGGGTCGTGCGAGCAGATCACCGCCAGGACGCCGTCGTCGCACAGTTTCCGGAACAGCTCGAACAGCTCCTTGGTGGCCGCCGAGTCCAGAGCGCCGGTCGGTTCGTCCGCCAGCAGGACCGACCGCTGTCCGGTGAGCGCCCGGGCGACTCCCACGCGCTGCCGCTGGCCGCCGGACATCTGCCAGGGGAACCGGTCCTCCAGCCCGGCGAGGCCGACGCGGGAGAGCTGGTCCAGTGCCTGTCCACGAGCCTCCGCCACCGAGAGGCCGGCGGCCTCCAGGGGCAGTGCGACGTTCTCCGCCGCGGTGAACTCCTCGATGAGGTTGTGCTCCTGGAACACCACGCCGACGGTACGCAGCCGCAGTGACGCGCGCTGCGCCTCGTCAGCCGTGCTCACGTCGACCCCGCCGACCCGGATCTCGCCGGAGTCGGCGAGGTCCAGGCCGGCGAGCAGGTTCAGCAGGGTCGACTTGCCGGAGCCGCTGGCGCCGTACACGCATACGAACTCCCCCGCCCGGGCGGTGAAGTCCACGTCTCGCGCGGCCCATACGGTCTCGGCCGCGGAGCGGTACGCCTTGCACACCCCGCTCGTCCGGACGAGCGGTGCACCAGCGGCTGCGGTCAACTCAGCATCCGTTCGTCGTACGCCAGGACGAGATCTCGTCGCTGTTCCAGGGCGCGACATTGTCGTCGCTGTCGTTGCGGTGCATGCTCTGCCGGTCACCGGAGCCGTTGGAGTGCTCGGCCATGCAGCCGGTGTGGCTGGCGGAGCGGTTGGCCCACGAGTCCATCTCGTCGTTGCGGTCACCGCTGAGGTTCGTCCACGTGCCGGAGCCGTGGCCGCGCTCGCCGATCATCCAGCGGAAGTCGTTGTTGCCCCACATGCACATGTTGTTGGAGTTGCAGTCGCTCAGTGCCGCGCTCGCCACGCCCTGCGTGGTGAACAGGCTCGCGCCGACGATCATCGTCGCCGCTATGGCGGTTTTGACTCTCATCGTTCCCCCTCCTGGTCGTGTACTGGTGTCCACGACCCTCGGGCACCGCCGCCACCGGCTGCACCCCCCGTTGAGGGGTCTTCCGGCCCTTCGTCACCCTGTCGGGGGGTTGACAGGGAGGGAAGGGCCCGTCGGCACGGCAAGCGCTTGACCGGCGCATGACCAAGTGTGAGGCTGCAGGCGCCAGTTGACGTCTGAAGGACCCGCTCCTGACCACAGCGTGTTCTCACGACCAGCCTGACTCGACGGGGGTACGGATGTTGCGTGTCGCGTTGGTGGCTCCCTTGCTCTCCGCCCGCATCGCGGTGCGCAGGGTGCTGGACGAAGCAGAGCAGTTCGGCGTCGTCGCCGAGGGCGCTCCCGGCACTATGGCCGATATCGTGCGCTGGTCACGGCCGGACGTCGTGGTTATCAGCCATGCCGCGGAGAGCGAGGCCCTGCACACGCTGCTGCGCCTCGGCGGTGGGAAACCGGAGGGACGACGGCACGCGGGGCCGGGGCAGCGCACCGGACGGCCCGCCACTGTCGTGCTGGCCGAGCATCTCACCGGCCACGGCACACGCCAGCTGCTCGGCCAGGGCGTGACGGGCGTCCTGCGCCGCAGTACGGCCGCTCAGCACCTGCCCTGGGCGGTCACCGCCGTCGCCCAGGGCAGTCTGGCGCTGGACCCCTGTCTGACGGAGGCCCTCAAGACCGCCTACGTCCGGCCCGCTCCGGCCGACTCCGAACGCGTCCCGGCCGAGGCCCTGGTCTCCACGCTCACCCCACGCGAGCGGGACGTCCTCGCCCTGGTCGGCGAGGGCATGCCCAACCGGGAGATCGCCGCCGCCCTCAGCCTGAGCCCTGACACGGTCAAGGATCACCTGCGCCGCATTTACACCAAGCTCGGCGTCGAGACCCGGCTGCACGCGGCCCGTATCGCCTGGCACGCGGAGGGCGGCGCCGCTCACCGGCCGGTCCGGTACGCGCCCGAGCCGATCTAGCTGTGCTGTTCGGGGAGGTTGGCGACGCGGTTGGCGGGGAGCCGGCCTCCGATGCCGGTGTGGGCGCCGCCGTTCGTCACATCCCCCCGCGCGGCAGGGCGAACTCGCACCACACCGCCTTGCCGCCGCCCGGCGTCCGGCGGCAGCCCCAGTTCGACGCGATCGTGGCGACGATGGCGATGCCCCGGCCCGATTCGTCGCCCGGTTCCGCGCGGCGGCGTCTGGGGAGATGGTCGTCGCCGTCGGTGACCTCGATGATCAGACGGCGGTCGGTGCGGCGCAGGCGCAGGCGCATCGGTGGCGTGCCGTGCTGGAGGGAGTTGGCGACCAGTTCGCTGGTGGCCAGGACGCCCAGGTCGTGCAGGTCGGCGGGGAAGCGCCAGCTGGTCAGGACGCCGGAGGCGAAGGCACGCGCGCGTGGGGCCGCTTCCACGCCGCCCAGGAGGTCCAGGGCGGCGTTGCGGAACAGCTCGCTCTCCGGGCCTGTCCGGGCCGGGTGCTGGAGGACCAGGACGGCCACGTCGTCGTCGTGGTCGGGAGTGACGCCGGCCGAGCGGACCAGGCGGTCGCAGACGACCTGGGGCGTGCCGGTGGCGCCGGCCAGGGCGCTTTCCAGGGCGGCGATGCCCTCGTCCAGGTCGGCGTCCCGGCGCTCCACCAGGCCGTCCGTGTAGAGGACGGCCGTGGAGCCGGGGCCGAGGGGGATCGAGCCCGAGGCGTGCATCCAGCCGCCGGTGCCGAGCGGCGGGCCGGTGGGTTCGTCGGCGCGCAGGACCGCGCCGTTCTCGTCGCGGACCAGGATGGGCAGGTGGCCCGCCGAGGCGTAGACCAGCTTGCCCTCGTTCGGGTCGTGGACCGCGTACGCGCACGTGGCGATCTGGTTGGCGTCGATCTCGGCTGCCAGGCCGTCGAGGAGCTGGAGGACCTCGTGCGGGGGCAGGTCGAGTCGGGCGTAGGCGCGGACCGCCGTGCGGAGCTGGCCCATGACCGCTGCCGCGCGGACGCCGCGCCCCATGACGTCGCCGATGACGAGGGCGGTGCGGCCGCCGCCCAGGGTGATGACGTCGTACCAGTCGCCGCCGACCGCGGCCTCCGTGCCGCCGGGGTGGTACGTGGCGGCGACGCGCAGGTCGTCGGGTTCTTCGAGCTCCTGGGGGAGCAGTGACCTCTGGAGTGTCACCGCCGTTTCACGCTGGCGGCGTTCGCTGGCGCGCAGGCGTTCGGCGGCTTCGGCGTGGTCGGTGACGTCCGTGGCGAAGACGAGCACGCCGCGGCCGTCGCTGCCGCCCTTGCCGTCGCCCTGGGCGACGGGGGTGCAGGTGAAGGTGTAGGAGCGGCCGTCGGGGGCCTTGCGGGACTTGACCGTGCGGGGCTTGCCGCTGCGCTGGACCTGGTCCAGGAGGGGGAAGAGGCCGAGGGCGTCCAGTTCCGGGAGGACCTCGCGGGCGCGTTCGCCCAGGGGGCGTGCGCCGAAGGCGGTCGTGTAGGCGTCATTGACGTAGGCGATGCGGTGGTCGGGGCCATGGACCAGGGCGACGAGGGACGGGACGCGGTCGAGGACCTCGCGCACCCGCAGTTCGTCGACGGCGGGTACGGACGGTGGCTCGTCGGCCAGTTGTTCGGCACGGGCGGCGGGTACGGAACCTTCCCGTCGCCGGTCCGGGGAGGCCGTCTGCTCGGTCCGCGCTGCGGCGCGGCGCTGCGTTCCGGGGAGCCGGGCGCTCCAGCGCGTGAAGTTCACGAATCCTTGCCTCGTGTAGTCGTCGGCGGCCGGCACCGGAACCGGCCGGGGCCCCGGGGGCCCGCACCGGGGCGAGGGGTGGCACGCCCGCGGTGGTGGACCAGTCTGGCAGTGAGCGGACCGGACCGGCATCCGTCAGACGCCGGGCCGGCCGACGGAGTTCCTGGGTCCGGTCAGGACGACCCCTTCGGGTTGACCGGGGGGTCTTGGGAAGGCTTTCCACCGGCCGCGAGTTCGAACTCGGCCCGGGGGTGTTCGAGTGAACCCAGTGAGACGATCTCGCGCTTGAAGAGTCCGGCCAGGGTCCATTCCGCGAGCACGCGCGCCTTGCGGTTGAAGGTGGGCACGCGGCTGAGGTGGTAGGCGCGGTGCATGAACCAGGCGGGGTAGCCCTTGATCTTGCGTCCGTAGACGTGGGCGACGCCCTTGTGCAGGCCCAGGGAGGCGACCGAGCCGGCGTAGGCGTGTTCGTATGTCTGAAGGGGCTCGCCGCGCAGGGTGTGCACGATGTTGTCGGCGAGGACCTTTGACTGGCGGAGGGCGTGCTGGGCGTTGGGGGCGCACTCGCGGCCCGGTTCGGCGGCGGTGACGTCAGGGACGGCGGCGGCGTCTCCGGCCGCCCACGCGTGCGTGGCACCCTCGACGGCCAGTTCCGCCGTGCACTTGAGCCGTCCGCGGTCGTTGCGGGGCAGGTCGGTGGCCGCCAGGACCGGGTGGGGTTTGACGCCGGCCGTCCAGACGACCGTACGGGTGGGGAAGCGGGCACCGTCGCTGAGGACCGCGACCCGGTCAGCGCAGGACTCCAGGCGGGTCCGGAGGCGTACGTCGATGTTGCGGCGGCGCAGTTCGGTGACGGTGTAGCGGCCCATCTCCTCGCCGACCTCGGGCAGGATGCGGTCCGAGGCCTCGACGAGGATCCACTTCATGTCCTCGGGCTGGACGTTGTGGTAGTAGCGCGCGGCGTAGCGGGCCATGTCCTCCAGTTCGCCGAGCGCCTCCACGCCGGCGAAGCCGCCGCCGACGAAGACGAAGGTGAGGGCCGCGTCGCGGATCGCGGGATCGCGGGTGGAGGAGGCGATGTCCATCTGCTCGATGACGTGGTTGCGCAGGCCGATGGCCTCTTCGACGGTCTTGAAGCCGATGCCGTGGTCGGCGAGGCCGGGGACGGGCAGGGTGCGCGAGACGGAGCCGGGGGCGAGGACGAGTTCGTCGTAGTTCAGCAGTTGCCCGCCCGTGCCCTCCTCCTCGGTGGCCAGGGTGGTGATGGTGGCGGTGCGCTTCGCGTGGTCGATGGCGGTGGCCTCGCCGATGACGACGCGGCACCGGTCGAGGACGCGGCGCAGCGGTACGACGACGTGGCGCGGGGAGATGGCGCCCGCGGCGGCCTCGGGAAGGAACGGCTGGTACGTCATGTACGGGTCGGGGGTGACGACGGTGATCTCCACGTCGCCCCGCTCCAGCTCCCGTTTCAGTCTGCGCTGCAGGCGCAGGGCCGTGTACATCCCGACGTAGCCACCACCGACAACGAGAATGCGCGCACGTTCCTTCACCATCCCATGACGCACCCGCCGCTGGCGTTTGTCCACAGCCTCGACGAATTGTGTGACCGGAGCGGAAGAGCGCGCGGAGTTGGCCGGAAAGGCGAGGCGTGGTGAATACCCGCAGGTCAGCAGGGGTCGTGCGAGGGGCGCTCGGGGGCACATTCAGGACGTATACGGCACGTACTCCGATCGGTGGGCGCTCCGTGCGGAACGTCCCCCTTCTGAATTGACTCCCTCTCAACTATGTTCGTGTGTCGACGGGGTGTAGGGGGATGCGCTCGCCGGGTCCGCGACGGGCGGGGCCGGGGACCCGGGCCTGTTCCTCCGTCCCGGCATCGAATGGCGGGGAGTGTCTCCGGGGGGAGACGTCATTACCGGGGGAATGCGAATGCATGTTCAGGACTCTCATTGGTCGTCCGCGTCCGCTGTCGCGGCGGGTGGCGCGACGATGAACGCGACGGCGGGCAACGGACGCGGGAACGGAGCGCGGACGACGCCGCTGCGCGTGGACGCACAGCGCAATCTGGAGCATGTGCTGCGGGCGGCGCGCGAGGTGTTCGGCGAGCTGGGGTACGGCGCGCCGATGGAGGACGTGGCGCGACGCGCGCGGGTCGGCGTGGGCACGGTGTACCGGCGGTTCCCGAGCAAGGACGTCCTGGTGCGGCGGATAGCCGAGGAGGAGACCTCCCGGCTGACCGACCAGGCGCGTGCGGCGCTCGGGCAGGAGGACGAGCCGTGGTCGGCGCTGTCGCGCTTCCTGCGTACGTCGGTGGCCTCCGGCGCCGGGCGGCTGCTGCCGCCGCAGGTGCTGCGGGTCTCGGTCGAGGAGGACCGTGCCGGTCAGGCGCGGGTGCCGCAGCAGCGGACGCAGCCGGGCCCGGCTGAGCTGCGGCTGGTGCCGGAGGAGCCGGTGGCGGTCGCCTCGGTGCCGATGGCGGCGGTCGCGGCGGAGGACGACGCCGGGGCGTCGGCGCTGCTCGAGGTGGTGGGCCAGCTCGTGGAGCGGGCGCGTGCCGCGGGTGAGCTGCGGGCGGACGTGTCGGTGTCGGACGTGCTGCTGGTGATCGCGACGGCCGCGCCCTCGCTGCCGGACGCGGCACAGCAGGCGGCCGCGTCGGCCCGGCTGCTGGACATCCTGCTGGAGGGGCTGCGGTCACGGCCGGCGTGAGGCGGGCCGGGCCGGCGGAAGGGGTTTCCGCAAGGGGTTCCGCAAGAGTTTCCGGAGCGAGCGGAGCGACCGGCCGGTGCGTTCGGCTGGGCTGGTCGGCCGAACTGGTCGACCAGTCTGGTCGGCTGATCCGTTCGGTCGGACCGGTCGGCTGATCCGTTCGGTCGGACCGGTCGGCTGATCCCGTCGGTCGGACCGGTCGGCTGATCCCGTCGATCAGACCGGTCCGCTTCCGAGCCCGGCGTGACAGGGATTCATTCCCCGAACGAGTGACGTCTAGTACTGGCGTGCGGTAAATCCCCACGGATGAGTGATGGTCCGGACTCCAGAGTTCTGGCCAAAGGCCAATATGGCACTCTGACCCGGTGGTCTGGACGTGTTGGGCGGCTGGCGGGGGCTTTCCGCGATGAGCGGTGACGGGCGGGACGAGCCGAGCGGTAACGGGGACACCACAGCAGGCGGCCCGGTCCCGCCGCAGGTGCCGAGCCAGGGCGGACGCGCGGGCGTACCGCCGGGCGGGCGTCCGGCCGACGACTCGGTCCCGCCCCAGCGCACATGGCGTGAGGACAGCGTCCTGCCGCCGCCGCGCGAGCTGCCGCCCTCCGACGCCGATCTCATCGACCGGATGCGCTCGGGCGACGACACGGCGTACGAGGAGCTGTTCCGGCGGCACGCGCAGGCTGTGCGCCGGTACGCCCGGACCTGCTGCCGTGACGCCCATACCGCCGACGACCTGACCGCCGAGGTCTTCGCCCGCATGCTCCAGGCGGTACGCGGCGGCTCCGGCCCCGAGCACGCCGTACGCGCCTACCTGCTCACCTCCGTCCGGCGCGTCGCCGCTTCCTGGACGCGGTCGGCGCGGCGCGAGCAGCTCGTCGACGACTTCGCGGTGTTCGCCGCCCAGTCCGCACGCGGCTCCTACGTGTCCGACGACGACACGCTCGACCTGGGCGCGGACGTGCGGGCGATGCACGACGCCGAGCGGTCCATGGCCATGCGGGCCTTCCGGTCGCTGCCGGAGCGGTGGCAGGCCGTGCTGTGGCACACCGAGGTGGAGGACGAGTCGCCCAGCGAGGTCGCCACGCTCTTCGGGCTGGACGCCAACGGCACGCGCGTGCTCGCCAGCCGGGCCCGCGAGGGCCTCAGGCAGGCCTACCTCCAGGCCCACGTCAGCGCCGCGCTCACCGCCGACGAGGAATGCGCGCGCTACGCCGACCGGCTCGGCACGTACGCCCGCGGCAGGCTGCGCACCCGTGCCGAACGGGGGCTGCGCAAGCACCTGGAGGAGTGCGCGAAGTGCCGGCTGGCCGCGACGCAGATCGAGGAGGTCGCCGGTGGCATCCCCGCCGTGGTGCCGCTCGCGGTCATCGGCTGGTTCGGTGCCGCCGGATACGCCAAGGCGGCCGGGCTCATCGCCGGAGGCGCGGGAGCGGGGGCGGCCGGAGCCGCGGCCGCGGCGGTGGGCGGGGGCTCGTCCGGCGGGACGGCGGCGGGCGCCGGTTCGGCCGGTGGGGCCGCGGGGGGCGGCTCGTCCGGTGGGGCCGGAGGTGGTGCGGCGGCCGCCGAAGGGGTGGGCGCGCCGGTGAAGGCCGGTATCGCGGCCGGTGTGGTCGCCGTGGGCGTCGTGGCCGCGGTGGTGCTGGCGCTGGCCGGCAACGAGAAGCAGCAGGACGAGGCGAGGCCGGCTCCCACCCCGTCCTCACCGGTGGTCCGGCCCGCCGAGCCCACGCCCTCTCCCTCGGAGCGGGAACCGGGACCGCGGCCACCGGCGATCGTGCCCGCGCGCGCCGGGACGCCCGCGCCGACGCCGACCCCCAGGACCAGCCCGTCGTCCACACCGTCCCCGGCCGCGACCCCGACGCGCACCCCACCGCCCGCGTCCCCGAGGCCGGCACCACCCCCGGCGCCCACACGCACACCCACACCCACACCGACCCCGCCCCCGACCGAGAGGCCGCCCGCCCCGGCCGTCTACCAGTGGAGCGAACTGTCGTACGACATCAGCGGCGACGGCACCGCGCCCGAGATGCGGATCGGCGCGAGCAGCTGGGTCTGGCAGCGGCACGGCCTGTCGGCAGGCGACCGGCGGTACACGCACGGCGTCACCGTGCACGGCCGCTCCTCCGTCACCATCGACCTCAACCGCTCCTGCTCCTCGTACGAGGCGCTCGTCGGGGTGGACGACATGGCGCTGAAGCTCGGCAGTGTCTACTTCTCCGTCTACGCCGACGGGGTCCGGCTGTGGCGGTCCGGGCTGGTGGAGGGCGGTGACCCGGTGGTTCCCGTCCGGGTGAACCTCACCGGCCGGAGCACCGTGCGGCTGGTGGTGGAACCGCACGGCGCCCTCGACAACCTGGCCCTGGCGGACTGGGCGGAGTCCAGGTTCACCTGCGGTTAGCGGCTCACGGCCCGGTCGCGCACGAGGTCCGCGCCTTCTCCAGCTCGCGCAGGGCGTCTTCCGCCGTGAGGGCCGTGCCCCGGGCGCGCTCCGACTCGCACCGGGCAGGGCCCAGGGCGGCACGCGCGGCTGCCAAGGTCCGTTCCACCTGGGCGTGCTCCGGCATGGGCCGGGGGCGGCCGGCCCACCAGTGGTCCCCGGCCCCGAGCAGCCGTGCCGCACGCGGGAAGTCGCCGAGGTCGGCCAGCAGTCCTGCCGCACTGTCCACGACGATGGCCCGGATCAGGTCGGAGCACCGCTTGTCCACGGCCTCGCGCAGGGCTCCGGTCAGCTTGGCCAGGCCGGGCCCCGGGCCGGACTCGCTCGCCGTGACCACGGCGTCCATGAGGTCCAGCATCACCACGAACTGGGGCGGCGGTGTGCCGCGCGCAGCGTCCGCACGCGCCGCATCGCAGAACTCGCGCGCCCGGGCGATGTCCCCCTCCTCGAACGCCATCTGGGTCCGCAGCAGCAGGACGAACGCCCTGGAGTCCGCCACGCCGTACCGTTCGGATGCGGCACTCGCCTCGTCCAGCCCCGCCAGAGCGGCCGAGTGGTCTCCCGCGCGGTACGCGATCTCGGCGAGCCGGGCGAGGAGGAACGGCGACTCGGCGTACGCGCCCACCTCGTAGGCGAGCCGCAGCGCCTCCTCGTACTCCCCCTTGGCCTCCTCGAAGCGGCTGCGCGCCATGGCGGCCTCGCCGGCCGCGCTGCACACCTGGGCCCGCAGCCAGCGGTCACCCGTGCGACGGCTGAGGACGCGCAACTCCGCGAGGTCGTCGTCCACGCCGTCCAGGTCGCCGGGGGCGTCGACGACCATGTGCGTACGGAACATCAGGGCGACGGCGGTCTCCCAGTCCCCGCCGTACGTACGGCAGTTGGCGACGGCGGAGTCCATGACGGCCCGGAGGTCGCCGCGGTCGCCCAGGTAGGAGGAGATGATCGGGCAGACGAGCCCCGGGATACGGGCCGCCCGTGGGCCCCCTTCCTGGAAGTAGGCCCACATCCGCTCCACATACGGCTGCCGCTCGTCGACGAACCGCTGTATGGGCCCCGCCTCGGTCATGAAGAACACATGCAGCAGGCGCAGATCCATCCGCAGGGCGTGCAGCGGATGCCCCGCCTCCCCGTCCGGCGCGGCGAGGAAGTGGTCGACCGGGTCGGGCAGGCCCGGCTCGCCGCCGGACGGCACAAGCCCCGCGGCGGCGTCCCTCTCCACGCCCAGCCGCAGGATCCGGTCGAGCCACTCCAGGCCCTCGTGCCGGTAGTTGCGCAGCCACCAGAACCAGCCGATGGCCACGACGAGAGCACCGGCCTCCTGCTCGTCCCCGGCCGTGATGGCCCGGTCGAGGGCCGCGCGGATGTTGTCGAGCTCGGTCTCCAGGCGGGAGACCCACGGCAGTTGCCCGGCGGAGCGCAGCAGCGGCTCGGCCTGCTCGACGAGCGCGCGCACCCACGCCCGGTGCCGCCGCTCGGCCGCGACGCGCAGTTGCGGAGCCTCGGCGGCACGCTCGACGGCGTACTCGTGGATGGTCTCCAGCAACCGGTACCGCATGCCGTCCAGTTCGTCCGTCCCGCAGGGTGCCGCGACGACGAGGGACTTGTCGACGAGGGCCCCGAGCAGCTCGGCGGCGGGCCCGGTGCACACGGCCTCCGCCGCCGCCAGGTCCCAGCCTCCCGCGAACACGGACACCTCGCGCAACACCGTCCGCTCGGCCTCGTCGAGCAGGTCCCACGACCAGTCGACGACGGCCCGCAGGGTCTGCTGGCGGGGCAGGACCGTACGGCTCCCGGAGGTGAGGAGGCGGAAGCGGTCGTCGAGCCGGTCGGCGATCTGCCGGGGCGTGAGCAACCGGAGCCGGGCCGCGGCCAGTTCGATGGCGAGCGGCAGCCCGTCCAGGCGGCGGCAGATCTCCGCCACCGCCCGCTCGTCCCGGAGCACGGCGTCCGCGTCGGGACGGACGGCGGTGGCGCGCTCCGCGAACAGCCGGCGGGCGTGGTCCGGCGGCAGGGGCTCGACCGGACGCACCAGTTCGCCGGGCACGCCCAGGGGTTCACGGCTGGTGGCGAGGATCGTGAGCCCCGGGCAGCGGGTCAGCAGGGTCTCGGCGAGGTGGGCGGCGGCGCCGATGACATGCTCGCAGTTGTCAAGGATCAGCAGTTGGCTGCGCGGCGCGCAGTACTCCACGAGCAGGGCGACGGGGTCGTCCTGCATGGCCGTCAGTTCGCTGGTCATCAGCACGGTCTCGCGCAGACCGAGCGCACTGACCACCGCTCCCGGCACCGCCTCCGGCCGGTCGAGCGGGGCGAGCTCGGCCAGCCACGCCTGCGGGAGCCGGGCGGCGGCTTCCTCGGCGAGACGGGTCTTGCCAGAGCCGCCCGGTCCGGTGAGGGTGACGAGTCGGGCCCTGCGCACGTCTGAACGGATGGCCTCGATCTCGGGTTCCCGGCCGACGAACGAGGTCAGACGCGGGCGGATGTTCCCAGTGCGCTCGGGCCGGGCGGGCGCTGGTTTCCCGCTCCTCGCGGCCGACGCGAGCAGGTCGGCGTGGAGGGCGCGCAGTTGCGGGCCGGGGTCGGTGCCGAGGCGCTCCGCGAGGGCGCGGCGGGCGGACTCGTACGCAGCGAGGGCGTCGGCTTCACGGCCGGTGTCGCGCAGGGCGCGGATGAGGAGGGCGTGCAGCGGTTCGTCGTACGGATGTACGGAGGTCAGTTCGCGCAGTTCCGGTACGACGTCCGGGGCGCGGCCGAGCCGTAGGCGGGCCTCGGCTCGGGCTCGGGTCGCCTCCAGGCGCGTGGCCTCCGGGCGGGCGGCGGCGGTGCGGTCGGGGAGGTCGGCGAGCGCTGGGCCGCGCCAGAGGGCGAGGGCGTCGTCGAGATGGCGTTCCGCCAGGGCGGGGGCGTCGGCGGCGAGGGCGTCGGTGCCTTGCCTGACGAGCCGTTCGAAGACGAAGAGGTCGATGTCGTCCGGCGTGGCCGTGAGGCGGTAGCCGCCGGTGTCCGACGTCACGGCGTCCTTGCCGAGTGCGCGGCGGAGGCGGCCGATGAGGGCCTGGAGCGCGGCGTGGGCGTCCTGGGGCGGGTCGTCCGTCCACACCTCGTCGATCAGTGTCTGGGGGCTGGTGACGCGGGAGGGGCGCAGGGCGAGGGCGGTGAGCAGGGCGCGGAGGCGGGGGCCGCCGACGGGTACGGCTGTGCCGTGCTCGTCCTCTGCCGTGGTGACGCCCAGGATTCTGTACCGCACCGGGTCATTGTCGCCCGGGTGGGGGCGAAGGCTGTGGGGTTTTCGGAGCCGGGTGTTTCCGGGGGCGGCGATGGCATGGGCGCGGGGTTGTACAACTCGGCGCTGCGGGGTGCTCGGCGTTGTTGCTGGGGCCGGGTGGGTCCGCAGCCCGGCGGACCGGGGTGCCGCTGCGCCCACCCGTGCCGCCCTCAGCGGCACGACTGCCCGCAGCTGGGCGGACCCGCACCCGCGCACGGCCCCGACCCACCACCCGGCGTCAGGCGCTACACCCGCCGCACCCCGGCGGCCCCCGCCCCCAACGCCCCCCGCTGCGGCGCGATCCCCGCCGGTACGGCCCGCTGACGGGCCGGTGTACCCGTCCAGCAGGTACCGCGGCGCGACAGCAGGCGGCGCAGCCACAGTTCCAGGGAGACGAGGTCGGCGAGGCCGTCCAGGGGCAGGGGCTCGCCGGCCGCCGCGGAGCGCAGGGCCTTGCGGACCACCCGGGCTTCGACCAGCCCCGCCTCCGCCAGCAGCGGCGTGTCGAACAGGGCGACCAGGGAGTCCGCCGCCACCCTCAGCCCGGTACGGGCCGCGGCCGCCGCCGTCGCCTGGGTCGGGGCGCCCCACCCGGGCGGCAGGTCCCGGACCCCGGCCCCTTCCAGCACCGTACGCAGGACCGCCGCCCGCGCCCCCGGCCGCACCCGCAAGGCCTCGGGCAGCGCCCGGGCCGCGCGTACGACCTGGTTGTCGAGGAACGGCGCGTGCAGCCGCTGGAAGCGGATCTCCGCGGCCTGCTCCAGCACCCGCAGATCCGCCGCGTGCCGCGCCAGCGCCGCACGCGCGCGGAAGTCCCCTGGCCGCTGCCCCGGCCCCGCCAGCTCCGACCGGTGCGTCGCCGCCTGAAGGCGAACCGATACTTCAGCGAGCGCCTCACCGGTCAGCCAGCGCGCCGCCGGCCCGGGTCTCCCCCAGGTCAGGGCGGCGAGTGAGGCCTCCACCGCACCCCCGGGCGCGTCCGGACCGTCGTCCGTGCGGTGGTCGAGCAGGCGCTCGGCCAGGGATTCGAGCCCCGCCCGGTAGGGCGTACGGGACAGCCGTCGCGCCGCCGCGTACACGCGCGCGGGGACCAGCACCGAGCCGTCCGTCTTCGCCAGCGCGGCGACGGGCCGCACCAGGTGACGCCGCTTGCGGTCCATCAGCAGGTCGGCCAGGCGCGCGGGATGGGCGTCCAGGACCTGCCGGGCGCCGTAGCCCGTGAAGTGATCCGCGCTGCCGGCCGCGAGCCGCGCGCGGTGCCGCGCCGCCGTCACCAGGGACGCGCCCGGCTCGTCCGTCAGCGGGCCCTCCAGATCGGCGTACGGAAGGGTCTCCTCGCCACCGGCCACGACGACATGGTGCAGCCGCGGGTTCGCGGCCAGCGCACCCGCCCGCTCCAGCTCGGCCTCCCGCCCTCCGACGGCCAGGTCGTTGAACGTCACCGCCAGCAGCCGCTCCCCGGCGCCCGTGCCGTGCCCCAGCACCGTGCCCGGCATGCCGGGCAGCCCCGCGGCCAGCAGCGCCAGCGTCCCCGAGGCCGGCCCGCCGGACAGGTCCGCCCCGATCCCCGGCACCGGCATCCCGCGCGCGGCACGCCGCTCGGCGGGTCCCATGCCGGGCACCGGCCCGGGGTCGATGTCCGCCCCGGGGACGTGCCGCGGCGCGGACAGCCGGGTCCGTACGGCCTCCACGAGCGCGTCGCGCACGGCGTCGACCGCGCTGTCGGGATCGGCCGAAGGCGCCGCCACCGCCAGCGAGGCGACCGGTTCGTACCCGGCGATCTCGCGTGCCCCGGCGCGCAGGATCAGCGCATGCCCCGGCGGAATGCGCTTCACGCCGTCGTACGGCGTGGAGTCGTGCAGCGCGGCGGGCACGTCAGGGGCGGCCAGCAGCGCGGCGAGGTGCCCGAAGTCGAGGTTGGCCTCGATGAGGTCGGCCAGCGGCAGCGCGGCTGTCGCATACGCCGTGCCGCCGGCCCAGGGCGTGTAGAACACCGGCCGCGCGCCCGCGAGGTCGCCGCAGACGGTGACCCTCCTGCCGACCTGCACGATGGCCGTGTAGCTCCCCGGCCAGGCGGTCAGATGCCGAAGTGCCCCGCCGCGCGCGGCGAACAGCGCGACGCGCAGCTGCTCGTCGGTGGCGCCGCAGATACCGAGGACGGCGATGCGCGTGCGCTCGTCGGCCTTCACGACCCGCACCTCGTCGGGGCGCCAGTCACCGACCGCCCACAGCGGATCGGGGTCACCCCACAGGAGGTGGGAGCCCACCGGGTGCAGGGTCTCGCCGTCGGGTCCCGTGGCCCCCGCCGAGCCGGCAGCGACGGCTCCCGCGGCGGTGCTGCTCCACCCCACCAACCACCGCATCGCCGCCTCCACAGGCTGTGGACAACCAGTGCACCGTACGAACCGGTTCACCATGCTGCCATGAAGGAAGCGTTCCAGAGTGCGCCCGCGCCGCTTGCGCTCCGCCGAACGCGCCCCGGCGGAGCCACCCACGCCGCCTCGAACACCCGGAACGCCCCGAACTCCGCCACGAACGAGGCGGCGGTGGAGGCGGCAAGAACAGAAGGGACCGTCAGGAGGCAAGACCCGTCAGCGACACGTCACCAGTACGACTGCGGCGCGAATGCGCCCCCGATACGCGCCCCGAATACGCCCGAAGCGCCCTCAACTGCCATGGTAGGAGGCCTGATACCCCACCATCGACGGGGTCGATTTTCAGCCAAATCCCCATCCCGCGCGCAGCGTCGAACACTCTCCGTACAGATCCTGCGGACCACCGCGCTGTCGCGCAGTCCGGGAGACGGAGCACGCCTCCCGGACCGTTCCGCCGCCCGCGGGGATGAAGGCGGCGGTGTCCCCCAGCCCACTGGATCCAGTACAGCGGGCCGACCCACGCAACGACCATGGAACCGCTCCCGCGATGGCCGGAGAAGAGCGCACGGACAGGCGCACGGCCACACAGTGGGAGCACATGGCAACAGCCCGTATCTGAACCGCACTTCAGTACGGACCACAATCCCGCCAACCGGAACAATGCCCCTTAACGCTTGGGATGCGGCGAACTACGCTGGGTTTACGAATGCCGCGTGGTTATGCCAACGTCGGCAGCCGTCTGTGTCGAGGGGTGGCGCATGTCCAGGGAGCAACGCGGGCCGAACGAAAAACTCGGCGCCGTTCTCGCCCTCGCGGGAATCTCGAACGCAGGCCTCGCGCGGCGCGTCAACGATCTTGGCGCTCAGCGAGGACTGACGCTTCGCTATGACAAAACGTCGGTGGCGCGCTGGGTGTCGAAGGGCATGGTGCCGCAGGGTGCGGCGCCGCACCTCATCGCGGCCGCCATCGGCCAGAAGCTCGGCCGCCCGGTGCCGCTCCACGAGATCGGCCTGGCGGACGCGGACCCCGCGCCCGAAGTCGGCCTCGCCTTCCCGCGGGACGTCGGACAGGCGGTGAGGACCGCGACGGAGCTGTACCGCCTCGACCTCGCGGGCCGCCGCGCCGGGGGCGGCATCTGGCAGTCGCTGGCCGGCTCGTTCGCGGTGAGCGCGTACGCGACGCCCGCCTCACGATGGCTGATAACCCCGGCCGACAGTTCGGTCGCGCGTGACGTGGGCCCCGGCGAGGGCTCCGGCGCACCGCTCAAAGTCGGCCACAGCGATGTGCAGAAGCTGCGGGAGGCCGCCGAGGACGCGCGGCGCTGGGACTCCAAGTACGGCGGCGGCGACTGGCGTTCGTCGATGGTCCCCGAGTGCTTAAGGGTGGAGGCCGCCCCGCTCCTGCTCGGCTCCTACTCCGACGAGGTCGGCCGGGCCCTCTTCGGCGCCTCCGCCGAACTCACCCGGCTCGCGGGCTGGATGGCCTTCGACACGGGCCAGCAGGAAGCCGCCCAGCGCTACTACATCCAGGCCCTGCGCCTGGCCCGGGCGGCGGCGGACGTCCCCCTCGGGGGCTACGTCCTGGCCTCCATGTCCCTCCAGGCCACCTACCGCGGCTTCGGCGACGAGGGCGTGGACCTCGCCCAGGCCGCGCTGGAACGCAACCGTGGCCTGGCCACGGCCCGCACGATGAGCTTCTTCCGCCTCGTCGAGGCCCGGGCACACGCGCGTGCCGGTGACGCCCAGGCGGCCGGCGGCGCCCTGAAGGCGGCCGAGAGCTGGCTGGAGCGCGCCCGCCCCGGCGACAACGACCCGAGCTGGCTCGGCTTCTACTCCTACGACCGTTTCTGCGCCGACGCGGCCGAGTGCTACCGCGACCTCAAGGCGCCCCGCCAGGTCCGCCGCTTCACGGAACAGGCCCTCTCGAAGCCCACCGAGGAGTTCGTCCGCTCCCACGGCCTGCGCCTCGTCGTCTCGGCGGTCGCCGAACTGGAGTCGGGGAACCTGGACGCGGCGTGCGAGCAGGGCGTACGAGCGGTGGAGGTCGCCGGCCGGATCTCCTCCGCCCGTACCACCGAGTACGTCAAGGACCTCCTGCACCGGCTGGAGCCGTACGGCGACGAGCCACGGGTGGTCGAGCTGCGTGAACGTGCACGGCCGCTGCTGATGGCTCCGGCATAGCCGCGCAGTCATGCTGCCGTCTCCGCGTTTGAAGGCATTGTCAGTGGCGCAGTGCACTATCGAAGCGGGAGGTGGTGCGGGTGGCGCGGGTGCCGGAGATCGCGTACGACTGTGACGTGCTGGTGATCGGCGGGGGGATCGTCGGCCTGTCGACGGCGTACGCGATCACACGCGCCGCACCGGGCACACGTGTCACGGTCCTGGAGAAGGAGCCCGGCCCGGCCCGGCACCAGACCGGCCGCAACAGCGGCGTCATCCACAGCGGTATCTACTACCGCCCCGGCTCCCTCAAGGCGCGCTACGCGGTGCGGGGCGCGGCGGAGATGGTCAAGTTCTGCGCCGAGTACGGCATCCCGCACGCGGTCACCGGCAAGCTGATCGTCGCGACCGACCGCGCGGAGCTGCCCCGCCTGCACGCGCTCGTGCAGCGCGGCCGGGAGAACGGGATACCGGTCCGTGAACTGGGCGGGTCCCAGATCGCGGAGTACGAGCCGGAGGTGCGAGGCCTCGCCGCGATACACGTCGGTACGACCGGCATCTGCGACTTCGTCGCGGTCGCCCGCCAGCTGGCCCACGGCTCGGGCGCGGAGATCCGCTACGGCACGCGGGTCGTACGGATCGACCGCCGCCCCGAGCGGGGAGTCGCCGTGCTCACGGCCGCCGGGGATGTCGTGCGGGGGCGGATGCTGGTGAACTGCGCGGGTCTGTACAGCGACGAGATCGCCCGGCTGACCGGGGACGACCCGGACGTCCGGATCGTGCCGTTCCGCGGGGAGTACTACGAGCTGGCCCGGCCGGAGCTGGTGCGGGGCCTGGTCTATCCGGTCCCCGACCCGGCGTTCCCGTTCCTCGGCGTGCATCTCACGCGCGGGATCGACGGGGGTGTCCACATCGGGCCCAACGCGGTGCCGGCGCTGGCCCGCGAGGGGTACGAGTGGGGGACGGTCCGTGCGCGGGAGCTGGGGTCGACGCTGGCCTGGCCGGGCTCCTGGCGGATAGCCCGGCGGCACTGGCGGTACGGGGCGGGGGAGCTGCGGCGGTCGCTGTCCAAGGGGGCGTTCACGGAGGCGGTGCGCAGGTTGCTGCCCGGGGTGTCCGAGGACGACCTGGTGCCGACGGCGGCGGGGGTCCGGGCACAGGCGGTACTGCGTGACGGCACGCTGGTGGACGACTTCCTGATCCGCGAGGGCGCCCGCACGGTGCACGTGCTGAACGCGCCGTCTCCTGCGGCCACGGCGTCCTTGCCGATCGGCAGGGAGGTGGCGCGCAGGGCGTTGAGCGCGCTGTGAGTGTGCCGGCACCTGGACGTCGTCGCCCGAGTCCGGGCGGGTCCGCGGCCCGGCGAGCCGGTTGCCGCTGCGCCCACCCTCCCGCCGCCACCCGGCCACCACGTGGCGGCCGTAAAATCGGTCTCACTGTGTCTGACTCCGTGCATACCCCCGAACCTCCCCAGCCCCCCACCCCCGGTGCCTCCATCCGGCACAGCCGGGCCAAGGGTGAGCCGCGTTTTCCCGATGGGCCGAAGGCCGATCCCGCCGGGTCGCACTTCGAGCGGCGGATCCGGAGTTTTCAGCCACGGCGGAGCCGGGTCACAGCCGGCCAGGCGGACGCGCTCCAGCGGCTGTGGCCCAAGTGGGGCCTCGACATCGACGGCAGCCGAGCCCTCGATCTCGCCGACTTGTTCGGCAACGACAACCCCGTCGTCCTGGAGATCGGCTTCGGCATGGGCGAGGCCACGGCCCAGATGGCCGCAGGGGACCCCACCACCAACATCCTCGCCGTCGACGTCCACACCCCCGGCCAGGGGAACCTGCTCAATCTCGCCGACCGGAACGGCCTGTCCAACATCCGGGTCGGCAACGGCGACGCGATCATCCTCCTCCGGGAGATGCTCACCCCGGACTCCCTCGACGGCCTGCGCGTCTACTTCCCCGACCCCTGGCCCAAGAAGCGGCACCACAAGCGCAGGCTCATCCAGCCCGACTTCCTGACCCTCGCCGCCACCCGCCTCAGGCCCGGCGCGATCGTGCACTGCGCCACCGACTGGGAACCGTACGCCGAACAGATGCTCGACGTACTCACGGCACATCCCGACTTCGAGAACACGCAGGCGGACGGCGGTTTCGCGCCCCGTCCCGACTTCCGTCCCCTGACCCGTTTCGAGGGCCAGGGACTGGACAAGGGACATGTCGTGAACGACCTCCTCTTCCGTCGCGTACAGCACGTGGACCAACCCCCCGCCGGCGCCTGACCGCACCCGCACCCGTATCCCTCCCGCCTGCGGACAGCGCCCATCCGTCGTTAGGGTCAATGCCGTGGCCACCAGCCCCCCACACACGTCGTACCCCCGCGTTCCTCCCGGCGGCGCCACCCCCGGCGCCGGCCCGCTGCGGCACGCCCACTGGTGGCAGCGCACCTGGGTCCGCTACGGCGCGCTGACCACGCTGCTCGCGATATCCGGCCTCGTCATCCTCGCCCTGGTCCGCGAGGAGACCGGCACGGAGGGGTTCCTGGTCGGGCTGGGGCTGGCCACACTCCCGGTGCCCCTGCTCATAGCCGCGTTCCGCTGGCTGGACCGGGTCGAACCGGGCCCCTGGCGGAATCTGCTGTTCTGCTTCGCCTGGGGCGCCTGCGCGGCGGCGCTGATCGCGATCGTCGCCAACAGCTTCGCGACCAGATGGATAGCGACGGCGACGGCGGATCCGTCCAGCGCGGACACGCTCGGCGCGACCGTCATAGCGCCGGTGGTCGAGGAGATCGCCAAGGCGGCGGCCGTCTTACTGGTCTTCCTCTTCCGGCGCCGCGACTTCACCGGCATCCTCGACGGAGTGGTCGTAGCCGGCGTGACGGCCACCGGCTTCGCGTTCACGGAGAACATCCTCTACCTGGGCACCGCCTTCGGCACCGACCAGCTCACCGGCGGCACCGGAATCGCCTCCGTCACGGCGGCGACCTTCTTCGTGCGCATCATCATGTCGCCGTTCGCGCACCCGCTGTTCACCGTTCTCACCGGCATCGGCTTCGGCATCTCCGCGCTCGCGGCGGACCGCCAGCACGTCCGCCGCGTCGCCTTCCCGCTCTCCGGGCTGCTGCTCGCGATGGGCATGCACGCGATGTGGAACGGCTCGTCGGCGTTCGGCGAGTACGGGTTCTTCGCCGTGTACGCGGCGTTCATGGTGCCCATCTTCGGGCTGCTGACGTGGCTGGTGATCTGGACACGGCAGCGGGAGCTGAGGACCGTACGGGCGGAGCTGCCCGCCTACGCCGTGGCCGGGTGGCTGTCCCCGGTGGAGCCGTACGCCCTCGGCTCGATGCGGGCGCGGCGGATCGCCCGCCAGTACGCCCGCCGCCACGCGGGCCGGGCGGCGGCGCGGGAGGTCGCGCGGTACGAGGCCTGTGCGACGTCCCTGGCGTTCCTGAGGCACCGGGGCCGCCGCGGCCGCGCCGGTGCCGACTTCGTCGTACGGGAACGGGAACTGCTGGACGAACTGTGGCGGCGCCGGGAGGCGGCCCGCCCCGCGCTGGAGTACGCCGCGCGGGTCACGGCCCCTCCGGTACCGGTGGTGGCCCCGCCCTGGCCGGTGTACGGGGCATACGGGTACGGCTGTCCGGCGACGCCGGCGCCGTACCCTGCCGGCAATCCGTACCGGTCGTAGCAGGAACCGCTCAGGCCGAAGCCTCCGTGAGCCGCGCGAGCTCCGCCTCCGTCAGCGTCAGCTCCCCGACCCCGATCAGCGCGGGCAGCTGCTCCACCGTCCGCGCGGAGGCGATCGGCGCCGCCACCGTCGGCCGGGCCGCGAGCCAGGCGAGGGCGACCGTGGCGACGGGGACGTCGTGGGCCGCGGCCACCTCGTCGAGGGCGTCGAGGACCCGGCGGCCCCGCTCGGTCTCCAGGTGCTGGGCGGCACCGCCCGCCCGCGCGCTGTCGACGCTCGTACCGGGCCGGTACTTGCCGGTCAGGAAGCCCGACGCGAGCGCGTAGTACGGGACGGCCGCCAGGCCGGTCCGCTCGGCGAGGTCCTGGAGCTCGCCCTCGTAGGTGTCGCGGGAGACCAGGTTGTAGTGGGGCTGGAGGGCCACGTACCGGGCGAGCCCCTCCCGGTCGGAGAACTCCAGGGAGGTCCGCAGCCGCTCGGCGGAGATGTTGGAGGCGGCGATGTGCCGCACCTTCCCGGCCTTCACGAGTTCGTCGAGCGCGCCGATGATCTCCTCCACCGGCACGTCGGGCTTGTCGTAGTGGGTGTAGTACAGGTCGATGTAGTCGGTGCCGAGGCGCCGCAGGGAGGCGTCGGCGGCGGCCTTGATGTTGGCGGCGGACAGGCCCTGGAACTCGGGGTGCTGGCTGACCTTCGTGGCGACGACGACGTCCGCGCGGTTGCCGCGCGACGTCAGCCACTTGCCGAGGACGGTCTCGGACTCGCCTCCCTGGTTGCCTTCCGCCCACGCCGAGTAGACGTCGGCGGTGTCGACGAAGTTGCCGCCGGCGGCGGTGTACGCGTCCAGGACGGCGAACGACTGCGCCTCGTCGGCGGTCCAGCCGAAGACGTTGCCGCCGAGGGCGAGCGGGAAGACCTCGAGGTCGGAGGAGCCGAGCTTGCGAAGAGAAGTCATGCTCTGTGTCAACGGCCGTGCGGCGGAGGCTCATTCCGCAGCGGACGCAAAACTCCCGTAAACGCCCCCGGACGAAGCCCCCGCACGAGACCTGGAACGCCGGCGCTCAGACGTTCAGGCCCTTGCCCCGCAGCCAGGCCAGCGGGTCGATGCCGTTGCTGGAACCGCCGGTGTGGACCTCGAGGTGCAGGTGCGCCCCGGTGACGTTGCCGGTCGCGCCCACGCGTCCGATGACGTCACCCGTGCTGACCTTCTGGCCGACGCTGACGCCGATGGACGACTGGTGCGCGTACCAGATCTCCGTGCCGTCATCGAGGGTCAGGACCGTCTTGTAGCCGTACGAGCCGTTCCAGCCGGCCTCGGTGATGGTGCCGCTGTGCACCGCCTTGATCGGCGTGCCCGTGGGTGCGGCGAAGTCGAGGCCGGTGTGGTAGCCGGAGGACCAGTAGGCGCCGGCCTGGCCGAAGGTCGAGGTGAGGGTGTACGAGGAGGTCGGCAGTGTGTACTGCTTGGCGAGGGCGGCGAGCCGCTCGGCCTCGGCCTTCTTCCGGGCCTCCTCCTCCGCCTTCCTCTTGGCTTCGGCGGCCTTGGCCTTGGCTTCCTTCTCGGCCTTGGCAGCGGCCTCCGCGGCCGCCTTCTGGGCGGCTTCGGCGGCGTCCTGCGCGGCCTTGGTCTCGATCTGTTCCTGCTGGTGCTCGACCTGCGCCATGATCCGGGCGCGCAGCGCCTCACCGGCGCCGGAGGTGCCCTGCTCGGTGTCGGCGGACGCCGTGGCGAGGTCGCTGAGCGGGGTGGCGGAGCCCTCGGGGGTGTCGTCGTCCGAAATGAGGGAACCCACCGAGGGCAGGTCCGGAACGGAGATCGACACCGGCGGCTTGCCGGTCTGGGCGCTGGCCATGCCGCCCGCGCCCACGGCGGCTATGACGCCGACGCCCAGGACGGTGGAGCTGCGGGCGAGCCCTCCGCCGCGCTGCTTGGTGACGCGATGCCGGCCACGGATGGGGCGGATGGACTCCGCGGTGGGGTTCCATTCCTGGAACGGGCCCTCGTCGGTGCGGTGACCGCCGTAGCCGAAGGTCTCGGTGTCGCGCTGGTTCGGCGCGGACGGGGCCGCGGGGGCAGGCCGGTTGGACGCCACGTGGGCGTACTCCTTTCCTTCCTTCTCGCCTACCGGGTTAGCTGACGGGTTCGGAGCAGGAAGGTCTCCTACGCGCGTATACCGGCCGTGCTTCCACGGCGGCATCCGCTCGATTCACCCCAAGTGGTGGTTCCCCGGTTCCCTTTCGGGATTCGGCGCGTGCGCACGGAGCCGCCTTCTGTGACGGCTGGGACGACCGCGCTGCGTTATCGAACGTTAATAGACGCGCGGTGGGTATTCCAGCGGTTCCTCTTGATCATTAACCTTTTTCGCGCGGACCAACCTGCCATGACCAGCCTAAAACGGACGAGTTGACCGCCACCCAAGTGACTCACGGGTTTTGACGGTGTGTCAGTTGTGATGCGCAGCGGCGCGATTCACTCACCGACAGTAATGGCGAGCCCAGGGAAACGCGGAAAACACCGAGGGCCGGAACCCTTTCGGATTCCGGCCCTCGGCCTTCAGTAGCGGGGACAGGATTTGAACCTGCGACCTCTGGGTTATGAGCCCAGCGAGCTACCGAGCTGCTCCACCCCGCGTCGTTGTGACTCCAGTGTACGCCATCCGCGGGACCGCTCGCGCACACCGGTGCTCAGCGGCGGCTCAGCAGGTGTCGGTTCGGTGCCTTGGCCTGCTCCTCGTGCTCCGGGAGGACGACGACCTCGACTCCACCGGCCGCCAGGACGCCGCTGCCGTCGGCGCCCGCCACGAAGGTGTCCGGCTCGCGCCAGGCCGTGACCACACGCCGTACGCCCGCGTCGAGGATCAGCCGGGCGCAGGGTGCGGGGCGGGAGGCCCGGCGGGCGCAGGGCTCCAGGCTGCTGTAGACCGTCGCGCCGGCGAGCCCGGGGCCGGCCGGGTCGAGCTTGGCCAGGGCCGCCTCCTCGGCGTGCACGAGCGGGTCGCCGCCCTCGCGGGAGTGGCCGCGGGCCAGTTCCGTGCCGTCGGCCGCGACCACCACCGCGCCGACACTGAACGCCGTGTCCGACGGCGGGCACTGTGCCGCCAGTTCGCAGGCGAGGGCCAGCCAGTGGTGGTCGGCGGCGGCGGGGAGGGGGCCGGTGCCCGGGGCGGTCGGCTCGTAGCGCATCAGGACCACGTCCTCGATCCGCCGGGTCTCCAGCAGCCGGAGCCGGCCGGACTGGTAGCCGCCGGGGCCGAAGAGGCGGGGCGCCCCGGGGTCGCCCACGAAGAGCGGGGCGAGGACCAGCTGGAGTTCGTCGGCCAGGCCCTGGGTGAGGAGCTGGGTGTGGATCAGGCCGCCGCCCTCGACCATGAGCCGTCGTACGCCCCGGACGTCGTGCAGGTGGGTGAGGAGCCGCCGCCAGTCGAGGCCGGCGCCGAGCGGGACGACGTCGGTGGCATCGGTGGCGAGGCCGAGGGCACGGGCGCGTTCGGCACCCTGGTCGGTGGTGTAGAGGACCTTCTCGCCGCCGGTGTGCCAGAACCGTGCCGCCGGATCGAGGTCGCCGGAGCCGCTGACCGTGACCTTGAGGGGGTACTCCGGCAGGCCGGCCGCGGTCCGGGCGGCTCGCCGCTCGGGTGAGTTGACCAGCAGGCGCGGGTTGTCGGCGCGGACGGTGCCGGCGCCGATCAGGATCGCGTCGACGGACGCCCGGACCTCGTCGACCCGGTCGAAGTCGGCCGGGCTGGACAGGAGCAGGCGCTCGGGGCCGGTGTCGTCCAGGTAGCCGTCGAGGGAGACGGCGGCGGACAGCAGGACGTACGGATGGGGCATCGACGCTCCCGGCTCGTGGAAAACGGGCGACTGAGAAATCGGCGGACTGAGATCGGCTGAAAACGGCGGACTGACGGGCGGTCTTGGTTCAAGTTTGAAACAAACCTACACTGGCGGCATGACGACTCGCTGGCTCACCCCTGAGGAGCAACGCGCCTGGCGCGCGTACATCGCCGCCTCCTTGCTCCTGGAGGACGCGATCGACCGGCAGCTCCAGCAGGACGCCGGCATGCCGCACCTGTACTACTCCATCCTCTCGGTCCTGTCGGAGTCCCCGGAGCGGCGGCTGCGCATGACCGATCTCGCCGAGCGGCTGAAGATCACGCGCAGTCGGCTGACGTACGCGGTGACGCGGCTGGAGAAGGACGGCATGCTGCGGCGCGAGGCCTGCCGGTACGACAAGCGGGGCAGCATCGCGGCCCTGACGGACGACGGGTTCGCCGTACTGGACCGGGCGGCGCCCGGGCATGTCGAGACCGTGCGGAGCTTCCTGTTCGACCGGCTCAGCGAGGAGCAGGTGGGGCAGCTGGAGGAGATCTCCACGGCGATCGCGCAGGGGCTCCAGGAGGACGGGACGCGGCCGGCGTCGGACGACGTGCCGTGGCGACGGAGGTCCTCCTCGGCCTGTTCGTGACCCACCTCACACCGCACCCCGATCTCATTGCTTCAAATTTAAAGCAAGGGTAGGGTTCCGGACGTGGATCTGCTTCAAATCTGAAGCAGCCTGCAAGCCGACGGCTGTGCAGCCGAACAGGAACGGAACCCGGAGGCCCCGCATGCCCGACACCCCCGCTGTCCTCGCCACCCCGCGCTCCCGCGTCCGGGTCCCGCTGCGCTTCCACGACGGTTACGAGGTCGACGCCGAAGTCGTCACCTTCCACGGCCTGGCCGACGGCCAGGAACACGTGGCCGTCGTCCTGGGCGAGCCCGGCCCGGTTCCGCTGGTGCGGCTGCACTCCGAGTGCCTGACCGGGGACGTGTTCGGCTCGGCCCGCTGCGACTGCGGCCCGCAGCTGCGCGAGGCCGTCGAGCGCATAGCCGAGCGCGGCGGCGTGCTCCTCTACCTCCGCCAGGAGGGCCGGGGCATCGGCCTCTACAACAAGCTCGACGCCTACGCCCTCCAGGACGAGGGCCTCGACACCTACGAGGCGAACGCGGCCCTGGGGCTGCCGGAGGACGCCCGCGACTACACGGCGGCGGCCCAGATGCTCCGGGCCCTCGGCGTCGGCGAGCTGGACCTGCTCTCCAACAACCCCGACAAGGCCGCTCAGCTGCGCGACCTGGGCGTGGGCGTCCGCGACCGCGTCCCCACGGGCGTCTTCACCACCGCGCACAACGTCCGGTACCTGCGCGCGAAGGTCCTCCAGACCCAGCACACGCTGCCGCTCGCCGCGCTGACGGGGCTCAGCGCGGTCTGAGCCCCCCGGCCCGGCCGGGTGCTCGAACGGGGCGGCTTGCCCCTCGGCTCATCGGGTACAGCCTTTTGAAAGAGGGCGACCTCGGCAGTACCCGGAGCTTATGGAAAGTGACCGTTTCGTGACCGATCTCGACGGCCCCGGCGATCCCCGGGCGAGGAGACCGGGTGATGGCCCGGAGGCCGTCGCGGCACAGATCGCCGACGCCGTGGAGAGTCTGACGGCCCTGTGGTCGGTCGCCGCCCAGGACGCGTCCCTGCGGCTGTCCCTGCACCAGCTGCGGGCGCTGCGCGCCCTGGAGGCGGCGCCCGGCCTGAACCTGACGGCCCTGGCGGACCGGCTGGACATCGGCCTCCCCACAGCCAGCCGCCTCTGCGACCGCCTGGCGGCGGCCGGCCTCCTGGAACGCGCCCCGCACCCGGACACCCGCCGCGAGGTACAGCTATGGCTCACCGCGCACGGGCAGCACGTCCTGGGCGACGTCGCCGGGCGCCGGGCGCGGGCCCTGGCCACGGCGCTGGCGGCGATGGAACCGGCGGAACGGGTGGCGCTGAGCCGGGGGTTGCGGGGGTTTCTGGCGGCACGGGGCCCGGGGATCCCGCGCGTCGACGGGGCCGAGCGGGACGCCGGGCCCGACGCGGCCGGCCCTACCGGTGAGACCGACCCGCCCGATGGGCCGTAACGCCGTAGCGCCGCAAACAGGGGCGGGTCCGCCCCTCAGCCCCCCGAGCCGTGCCGGCTCCCGCCGCTCCCACCGCCGCCCAGCACCGCCACACACGTGTCGTCCCGCACCGGGCGAGCCGCGCTGCCCGCGTCGCGGAGGACCACCGCGGCCACCACCGCCGGGTCGCAGCCGAGGAGCACGGGGTCGTCGGGTGGCGTCCAGCGGCCGGGCAGGCCGTCGCTGTGCAGGACGAGCAGGCTGTCGTCCTGCCACGGCTCCCGCTGCACGGTCACGGTGGCCGGGGCCTGCGCGCCCACGATGCCGGGCTGGGACAGCATCGCCTTCCAGGTGCCGTCGGTGCGCAGCCGGGCGCCGACGTTGCCGATCCCGGCGAAGTGCAACCGCCCGGATCCCAGATCCAGTTGGGCCACGGCGACGGCCGCGCCCCGGGTGCGGCGCAGGATCCGGCCCAGATGCCGCAGCATCTCGACGGGCGGCCGGTCGGCAACGTCGCGCAGCGCGTCCACGGCCGCGCCGGACGCCTCGGCCGCCTTGGGTCCGTGGCCGAGCCCGTCGGCGAGCAGGAGGGTGTGGCGGTCGCCGGCGCAGACCCGGCTCCAGGCGTCGCCGGAGTACTCGGCCCGGCTGAGGGGGACGTTGACGCCACCGGCGTGGGGGCCCCGCGGGGGCGTCCGGTACCGGTCGGCGGGGGGTTCGTGGTCGATACGGGCCATGACCGCGGTGCCCCGGCCGGGGAGGCTGTGCAGGTCGAAGTCGTTCGCTATGCGCCGGCACGTGCCGAGGCCGGCGCCGAGGGAAGCCGCGGTGGTGTAGCCGTCGCGCAGCGCCGCCGCGACGTCCGGGATGCCCGGGCCGTGGTCGAGCGCGACGAGCTGCACGGACAGGCGCCGGCCGTCGGCGGGTGCGCGCTCGACGAGGTTGATGAGGACGTATCCGCCGTCCGCGTGCCGCACCAGGTTGGTCGCCAGCTCCGTCGCCACGAGCGCGGCGGTCGCGATGCGGTCCGGGCCGAGCCCGGCGCAGGCGCCGGCCGCCTCGGCCGCGACCCGGACGTCCCGCACCCGGGTCGAGTCGTCGACCGGCACGTCCCACACCCTGCTCATCACGCCCCCGGCCGGGCCGGCGGCACGACCGTCGCCCAGGCGGTGACGGTGACGGTGGTCCCCTCACCGGGCCGGCTGTCCACGTCGAACTCCTGGACCAGCCGCTTGGCCCCGCTCAGGCCGAGTCCGAGCCCCCCGCCGCTGGTGTAGCCGTCGGTCATCGCCTGGTCCAGATCGCGGATGCCGGGCCCGGCGTCGACGAAGGCCAGTCGCAGGCCGGGCGACGGCCCGGCGTCCAGCGGGGTGATCTCCACATGGCCACCGCCGCCGTGGACGAGGGTGTTGCGGGCCAGCTCGCTGGCGGCGGTGACGAGCTTGGTCTGCTGCACCAGACCGAAACCGAGCTCGGCGGCGGCCTGCCGGACCTGCTGCCGTACCCAGGCCAGGTCGGCGTCCGAGCCGATCGGCAGGCTGGCCGGGGCGGCATGGCGGGACGCCCGCATCACGGACTCCCCTCGCCCTGCCGCTCACCCGCGGTGAGCAGCTCCATCGCGCGTTCGGCGTCCAGGGCCGTCCGCAGTCCGGGCAGGGTGAGCCCCAGCTCGACCAGGGTGATCGCCACCGCGGGGCGCATCCCGGCCAGCACCGTACGGGCGGCCAGCAGTCCGGCTCCGGCGGCGATCTCGGCGAGGACCCGCCCCAGGAAGGAGTCGACGATGTCCACGCCGGAGATGTCGATGACCACGCCGGTCACCCGGGTGTGCGCGATCCGGTCGGTGATGTCCTGCTGGAGTTGCTCGGCCATCCCGTCGTGCAGTTCCCCCTGGAGGGTGACCAGCAGGATGTCGCCCAGCCGGAGGACCGGGACCGTGAAGCCGTGCCCGCCCGAGGGGACGTTCCCCGAGGGGCCGGTCATCGGGCGCCCGCGTCGGCCGCCCGCAGCGGCGCGATCTCGACGCCCTGCCGGCTGAGCGCGTAGGCCAGGGCGTCCGCCAGGCTCGCGCGGGTGAGCACCGTACCGAGGTCGATGCCCAGCTGGACGATGGTCTGCGCGATCGCCGGCCGGATGCCGGAGACGATGCACTCGGCGCCCATCAGCCGGGCCGCGGCCACCGTCTTCATCAGGTGCTGGGCGACCAGCGAGTCGACAGTGGGCACGCCGGTGATGTCGAGGATGGCGAACCGGGCGCGCTCGGCGACGATCGCGTCCAGCAGGCTCTCCATGACCACCTGGCTGCGCGCGCTGTCCAGCGTGCCGATCAGCGGTACGGCGACGGTGCTGTCCCAGAGTTTGATCACCGGGGTGGCCACTTCGTGCAGTTGCTCGCGCTGCCGTGCGATCACCTCCTCGCCCGCGCTGACCGTCGTCTCCAGTACGACCAGACGCAGCGTGCCCATGAGCACCGTGAGGGCCAGCACACACTCCTGGGCCTCGGGGGCGCAGGGGTCCGGGAACTCGGCGCGCAGCAGGTCGGTCACCGGTTCGCGCAGGGCTGCCACCTCGTCGGCGAGCCCGACCGCGTCGATGCCCATGCGGCCGCGGGAGGCCGCCATCCGCCCCAACTGGTCGCGCACCGCCGCGAATCCGGAGGCCCGGATGTCGTCCAGCCGCCCGGCGGCCGCCACCGCGGCCAGCGCCGCCGCCACGGACCTGCCCGCCTCCACCGCCTCGTCGCGGGACACGGTGAAGACCGTGCGGAACAGCGCGGCGTCCGCCCACCGTTGGGCGATCTGCTCCCGGCGCCGTTCGAGAAAGGCACTCACCTGCTGTGCGGGCGGCTCTTGTTCCGCGTTCTCTTCCGATACCGACACCGACACTTGCATCGCTCCCTCGCACGGGCCGGACCGAGGCCGCGCTGTGAAACCTCAGCCATTACTTGCCATGTGACAAACATTAGGGCCGGCGTACCGCTCCGCCAAACAGCCGCTCACCCACACCCCCTGACCTCCGCCTTCCCCGGCCCCTCCCGCCCACGCCAGTCCAGGCACACCACCAGGGCGTCGTCGTCCGGGACGGGTCTGCCGCGATGGCCGGACAGTTCGCGCAGGACGGCCCGGGGCACCTCGGCGGCCGGGAGCAGCCGGGTCGACTGGATCGCCCGGGCCAGGGCGGCGTCGCCGTACGCCTCTCCGCCCGGGGAGGCGACGTCGTACACCCCGTCGCTGACGAAGACCAGCCGGTCACCGGGCTCGACGGCGAACTCCTGGGCCACGTAGTCGGTCTCCTCGAACATGCCGAGCGGCAGCTGGGCGTCGAAGGGCACCCGCTCCACCACGCCCCGGCGCAGCCGCAGCAACCGCGGGGAACCGGCGTCCACCGCCCGGACCCGCCCGGTGGCCAGCTCGATGTCCAGCATGAGCACGGACAGGTAGCAGCGGCCCCGGTAGTGGGCGTACACCGCCTGGTCGGCCAGGGCCGCCTGGTCGGCCAGGGGGAGACCCGCCCGGCGCGCGTTGCGCAGGGCGTTGATCGCCAGGTTCGTCAGCAGGGAGGCCTCTATGCCCTCGCCCATGCCGTTGGTGACGTAGAGACTGAGCCGGTCGGCCGTGGCGGACCAGTCGAAGTTGTCGCCGAAGACCGCGTACGCCGGTTCCAGCTGGGCGCCCAGCTCGTACTCGGGGCGGGCGCAGGAACGGCCCGGCAGCAACTGCCACTGCATCTCGGCGGCCAGCGTGAGCCGGTCCCTGCGGCGTGCCTGGAGGTACAGGTCGGTGTCCCGCTCGGCCACGACGATCTCGTGCCCGAGCACCTCGGCGATCTCGGCCAGTTCGCCGAGGCAGCCGTCGGCGTGCTCGCCGCCCGGCAGGGTCACCGTCAGCACGCCGAGCCGGTCGCCGCGCACGGTGACCGGCAGATGCACGCGTACGAGGTCACCCTGCGGGGTTTCCACGTAGGGCTCCTGCGCGCCGAAGGCCCGGCCCGCCGGGCTGTTGGCCACGGAGACCGGCTGAAGGGTGTGCGGCAGCACGGACACCGGCTGGAGCACCGTGAGTCCGTAGTCGGCCAGGTACAGCTCGACGGAGTCCGCCGCGTACTGATCGGTCAGTACACGACGGACCGCGTCCAGCAGTTGATGGGGCGCCGCCGTGCGCAGGGCGCGCTCGGCGGCCACGAGTCTGTTCACGATCGTCGTCACGTTGGTCGACACACCAATCCTTGGTCTGAATGCGCGGTGGGCAGCTGTGGCCCCGGCCGAGGTCACCCCCCGGCTCCCCGCGCGCCTAGTACGCTGGCGGCCATCCCGGTGCCTGCGAGAGTGTGACTGTGACTTCCCTCCGACCCCGCCCTGAGCCAGCAGAGGTCGCACGTGTGACCTCCACGGCCGCGGAGTTGCTGGAAGTCCTCTGGGGCCGGGCCTCCACGGCACCCGCCTCCGCCTCCCAGCTGCGCGTGCTGCTCATCCTGGAGCACCACGAGGGCATCAATCTGCGCACCCTCGCCGACTCCCTCGCCTCCACCCCGCCCTCGACCAGCCGGCTGTGCGACCGGCTCCAGGCGGCCGGGTTCGTCGAGCGTGTGGTGAGTGCGGCGGACCGGCGCGAGGTACAGCTGCACCTCAGTGGGCGGGGCCGCGCCTTCCTGGCCGACCTGCGCGTCCGCCGGGAGCAGACGCTGCGCGCGGTGCTCGACCAGATGCCCGCCGCCAAGCGGGTCGCGCTGCTGCAGGGGCTGGAGGCGTTCTGCGACGCGGCCGCGGCCCAGATACACGACGACTCCGACGACTCCCCGGCGTCCGGTACCCGCACTGCCTGAACCGCCCGTCGTGGCACCGGGACGAACATTCCGGATCCTCCCCCGCGCCCGCACGTCACGGCTAGATTGTTGTCTCGTGACTATGATTGTCAAACGACAACTGTCCGCTCCATGAGTCCCGTCGCCGATTCCTCCGCGCCGCACCGCCCGCCCTCCTGCCCGTACCGTGAGCCGACCGTGCGGGTACCCCGTCACCGCCCCGACCTGCGCCGACTGTGGTCAACGTCTCTGCGGGCAGAAGACGGGGCATGAGCCGGGCGACTGCGGGTAGCGGCGTGGAGGTGGCCTGACGGGGGACGGGAGCGGGCCGGAACTACGAGGGAGGGCCCGTGACGGCGATCATGCGCATCGACACGACGACGGATTCCGGCACCGACACCGGTGAGGAGCTGCCGCAGATCGCAGAGCCGCAGAAGCTCGCCCCGCAGGACGCGCGTGAACTGACCGGACAGTTCCTCGAGCGGCTCGCCGTGCTGGAGGAGGGCACCGCCGAATACCAGTACGCGCGCAACACGCTCATCGAGATGAACATGTCGCTGGTGCGGTTCGCGGCCCGCCGGTTCCGTGCGAGCGGCCAGTCGATGGAGGACGTCGTCCAGGTCGGCGTCATCGGGCTGATCAAGGCCATCGACCGGTTCGAGGTCTCCCGCGAGGTGCAGTTCACCAGCTTCGCGGTGCCGTACATCATCGGTGAGATCAAGCGGTTCTTCCGCGACACGTCCTGGGCCGTGCACGTGCCGCGCCGCCTCCAGGAGGCCCGTACGGAACTCGCCAAGGCCACCGAGGAACTGTCCTCCCGCCTCGGCCGCGCTCCGAAGGTCGCGGAGCTGGCGGCGCTGATGAACCTCTCGGAGGAGGAGGTCGTCGAGGCCCAGGTCGCGGCGAACGGCTACCTGTCCTCGTCCCTGGACGCCGCCATCACCGGCGACTCGGAGGAAAGCGACACCTCGCTCTCCGAGTTCATCGGCGAGGAGGACCCGGCCCTAGAACTCGTCGAGGACTTCCACGCACTGGCTCCTCTGGTCGCCGAACTCGACGAGCGCCAGCGCCTCATCCTCCACCTCCGCTTCGTGGAGGAACTCACCCAGGCGGACATCGGCAAGCGCCTCGGCATCTCGCAGATGCACGTCTCCCGCCTGATCTCCCGGACGGTGGCCCGCCTGCGGTCGGGGATGCTGGCGACGGGCTAGCGGACAGCACACCTAGTGGTGCCAGGCACGCCCGCCCGTGTTGTGGATGAAGCGCTGCAGCACCTTGAGGGTGGTCAGGTACTCCTCGTCCGAGATACCCGCGTGCCGTTCCGCCCACAGCTCGTCCTGGAGTGCCGCGGCCTTGTCGTAGAACGCCTGGCCCTCTTCCGTGATGGTCAGGCGCCCCTCGGAGTCCTCGATGATCCAACCATGGGCGATGGTCGCGTCGATCTCCCGTTCCATGGCGTCCGAGCCCGTGTCGAGGTAGTTCTCCAGGAGGCGGGACACCTCGTGCCGGGATCTGACCGTGTCGGCCCGTGCGACCTGGGCGAGGACCCACCACTGCGGCTGCGTGGTGCCGATCCCCGCGAGGGCGGCCTGCGTGCGGCTGACGACAGCCTTGAAAGCGGCCCAACTCCAGTAGCCGATGGGCTGCTGGATCAGTTCGGCGTCGTTGTGTGAGTACTCCACGGCCGGTCCCTCCGTCTTCGTCCGAGCTGGTTCGACAGACCGACCGTAGAAACTCAACCTCGCTTGAGGTCAAGGCTCTTCGGGTGGTGGCGGGCCTGCGCCGCGAGGAGGTCGCGTACGTGGCCGGTGTGAGCACGGACTACTACACCCGCCTCGAACAGGGCCGGCACCCCAATGTCTCCGAGGCCGTCCTGGACGCCGTGGCCCGTGCGCCGCGGGCGCCATCGCCCGGAACGTGTGCAGCGCGTGCACCCCGAGGTCCATCAGATGCTGGACTTCCTCAACGGCGTCTTTCCGGCCGACCCCGGCCAGACCGTGTGCGTGTACACCGCGGAGCCCGGGAGCGCCTCCGCCCAGGCCCTCGCTCTCCTGGCCAGCTGGAGCGCCCCGGAAAGCACAGCGGCGCCCGCGCCGGCCGAAGCCGACCCGGGCGCCGCCCAGCAGGTCAGGGGATGTTTCCCCGCCCGCCTCCGGTAGGCCCTGTGGGACTCGAACCCACAACCAATGGATTAAAAGTCCACTGCTCTGCCAATTGAGCTAAGGGCCCCAGGCGATGTTGCCCCCACGAGCATAGCCGGACGAGGCCGAGTCTCCGATCGGGTATCGGTGACCCGGCCGTGCCGGAGGTGTGAAAACACCTACCGGAACGGCGGAGCGCCGTGGCCCCGCGGGAGCGGGGGCCACGGCGCTCGTCACGCCGGTGTGTCAGCCGTTGCGCTTCCAGCGCGGCTTGTCCTCGCGGCGCTGGAAGGAACCACCGCCACGGTGGTCGTCACGACGGCCCTGCGGACGGTCGTGCCCTGGACGGTCATGCCCGCCGGCGCGGTAGCCCGGACGGTCGTCCCGGCGGTCGCGGTTGAACGGACGGTCGCTGCCACGGTGCCCCGTGCGCTCGTCCCGGCGGAAGCCGCCGCGGTCGTCACGGCGCTCGAAGGGACGCCCGCCGCGGTCGTCACGGCGCTCGAACGAACGGCTGCCGCCACGGTCGTCACGACGCTCGAAGGAGCGGCCACCACGGTCGTCACGACGGAAGCCGCCGCGCTCACCACGGTCGCCCCGGTCGTCCCGGCGGAAACCGCCACGGTCACGGTCGCGGTCGAAGGAACGACCACCACGGTCGCGGTCCCTGTCCCGGTCACGGTTGAACCCACCGCGGTCGTCACGGCGCTCGAACGAACGCCCGCCACGGTCGTCACGACGGTCGGAGGAGCGGCCACCGCGGTCGCGGTCGAAGGACCGGTCCCGGTCGGCGTACCGGTCACGCCCGGCCCCGCCGCGCTCCTCGCGCCGCTCCCGACGCTCGTACGGCGCGGAGGAAGCCTCGGCGCGCTCGGCGTCCTGCGCGGTCCGCTGCTCCGGCACCGACAGCTCGACGCCGGCCGGAACCTCCGCGGACTCCCCGGACACCGCCGCCTGCGGCTCCTCGCCCCGCTCCCGAGCGACCCGCGCGAGCAGCCGGTCGGACTCCTCGCGCAGCTCGTTCGCACGCCGCTGCGCCCGCTCCAGCTCCTTGGTGAGCTGCGCGACCTCACGCTCGGCCTGCTGCGCGGCGTTGCCCACGGACTCGGCCTGGACCTCGGTCATCGACCGGGCGCCGGTGATCTCGGCGACCTCCGGGTCGAAGGCGCCGGCGCCCTGGATGATGTGGCGCGTGGCGTCGACGCCCGCGTCCTCCATCAGCCGGAAGATCTGACGCCGCTGGTGCGGCAGGGAGAGGGAGACGACGGTGCCGGTACGGCCCGCGCGCGCCGTACGGCCGGCGCGGTGCAGGTAGTCCTTGTGGTCGCCCGCCGGGTCCACGTTCAGCACCAGGTCGATGCCGTCGACGTGGATGCCGCGCGCCGCGACGTCGGTGGCGACGAGCACGTTGACGTACCCGTCCTTGAAGTCGGCCAGGGTCCGCGTCCGCGCGCCCTGCGTCATGCCACCGTGCAGCGCGTCGGCCTTCACACCGGAGTCGCGCAGCTGCTCGGCGACGCGGTCGGCGCCCAGCTGGGTGCGGACGAAGATGATCGTGCGGCCCTTGCGGGAGGCGATGGCCGCGGTGACCGGCGCCTTGTCCTTGGGCTTCACGATGAGGATGTGGTGCGACATGGTCGTCACGGCGCCCTGGGCGGCGTCGACCTCGTGGCTGACCGGGTTGTTCAGGTACCGGTCGACGAGGGTCTTGATCTCGTTCTCCATGGTCGCGGAGAACAGCATCCGCTGACCGCCCGCGGGCACCTGGTCCAGCAGCTCCGTCACCTCGGGCATGAAGCCCAGGTCGGACATCTGGTCGGCCTCGTCGAGCACGGCGATCTGCACGTTCTCCAGCGAGCAGGCGCCGCGGTTGATGATGTCGCGCAGCCGGCCCGGGGTGGCGACCAGGACGTCGACGCCCCTCTCGAGGGCGTAGATCTGGTTGCCCATGGACGTACCGCCGCAGACGACCTTCATCTTGAGGCCGAGGACGTCGCCGTAGGGCTGGAGCGCGTCGGCCACCTGCATGGCGAGCTCGCGCGTCGGCGTGAGGATGACGGCCCGCGGCTTGTGCTTCTCGGTGCGGCCGCCGGCGAGCTGGGCCAGGGCGGGCAGACCGAAGGAGAGGGTCTTGCCGGAGCCGGTACGCCCCCGGCCGAGGATGTCCTTGCCGTCCAGGGCGTCCGGGATGGTCGCGGCCTGGATCGGGAAGGGGGTGGTCACGCCGTTCTGCGCGAGCTTGCGGACGACGCCCTCGGGGAGACCGAGGTCGGCGAAAGTGACCTCGGGGGCGTCCTCGGCTGCCTCGTTCTCGGGCACGACGACGTGATCAGTACTGGCGATGGACATGCGAATGCGAAACCTTCCGGAGTCTCGTCGGCACGCGCCCGTCAACTCCGTGATTCGCGATTCGCAATACGACCGCCTCAATGCGGTCCACCACGGCAAGGGAGAGTACGCGCCACACGGCGCGCTCTGCGGTGGCGCCGGGCAAGATGGGATCAAACGATCTGCCACCATACGCACTCCGGGCCCCGTAAGGCAAACCGGACTCCGCAGGAGACAGTTGGGACGCCCTCCGTCGGCCGGTGGCCCGGAAAACTTCCCGTCGCTGCCAACCAGCCACCCCCCGGAATTGTTCCCGCCCCACGGCACGAGCCGGCAGGGCTACGCCGGCGACCCCGCCTCCGGCGCCGGCTCCCGCTGGGCGAGCTGAGGCCCCGGCGGCTCGTGCGCCGACGACGACGGCTCCGGTTTGTCCGTCGGCTCGGGGGACGTCGTCACCTCGGTCGGCGTCGGAGTGGGCTCGGGTTCGGCCGTCCGGGTGGGCGTCGGCGGAGCCGGCGGCTTCGGCGTCGGCCTGGCCGGCTTCCCCGGCTTGTCGCGCCCCGGCGCGGGCGCGCTCACCACGGCGGACGGCGACACACCGGGAGACGCCGGCTCCCCCGCCCCGCCGTCCTTGCCCTTCTTCCCCTTCGCCTTCTTGCCCTTGCCGTGCCCGCGCTCGCCGTCGGCCGCCGTACCGAACCCGGCACCGCCGCCCGACGCCGCCGACCCGCCGTCGGGTGCCTCCCCGCCGTGCCGCCCGGCGGAGTGCGACGGCTTGGCGCTCCCTCCCGCGCCGTCGTCGCCGACGCTCATACAGCCGGCGGCAGCGGCGACGGCCACGACCGTGGCGGCCAGGCGGACGGGTACGTACAAGGGGCGCACGGGGCCACCTCCGGGAAGGGTGAGGAAGTCAACACCTCCAACTCCCGCCGTGCGCAAGAGGACACGCCGCCCGCGTTCACAACCCGCTCAGCCGTAACCCAGGGCGTGAAGGCGCGCGTCGTCGATGCCGAAGTGGTGCGCGATCTCGTGCACCACCGTGATCTCCGTCTCGGCGACGACGTCCTCCCGCGACTCGCACATCCGCAACGTCGGATTCCGGTAGATGGTGATCCGGTCCGGCAACACACCGGCGTACCACTCTCCCCGGTCGGTCAGCGGAGTCCCCTCGTAGACCCCGAGCAGCTCGGGATCGTCCGAGGGTGGTTCGTCCTCGACGAACACCGCGACGTTGTCCATCAGTCGCGTCAACTCCGGCGGGATCCGGTCGAGCGCCTCGGCGACCAGCTCCTCGAACTCCTCGCGCGTCATCTCCAGCACAGGCCCATTGTCGGCCACGACGGAGCCGTACGAGAGCCTTCCGGCGTCGCATATCCGGCCCGGGACTTGGGCATACGGGACCAATGGCCCGCGTCCCCGCCGCAGTCCTGAGTGTCCTGAACCCGATCCGCAAAGCCCCACGCGCCCTCGCCCGCCGCTACCGCTCCCGGCAGGCCCCGGCCGTGATCGAACTCGTGCCGCAGCCGCACCCGTGGTCCCGCGCGGTGGGACTCGTGGCCGTCGTCCTCCTCGGCGCCTGGCTGGGCCTGCTGGTCGTGGGCAACGTCCGGGTCCCGGTCGGCCCCATGAACACCACCATGACGCTGCGCCCCTCCTTCACCGGTGGCACCAAGATCAACATCTCGCCCCTGGGCGCCCTCCAGCTGGACAGCCACATCGCCCCCGTCCGCCTGGACGTGAACGTCGACCAGCTCGACCCGGACCGCTCCCAGGCCCTGGTCGACCACCCCGAGCGGCTCTCCGGCCTCCAGGACGAGGTCACCGAGGACGTCGGACGAGGCACCCTCGACCTGGCCGTCCGTTCGGGCATCGCGGTCGTCGGCGGCGCCACCGCGCTCGGCCTCGCGGTCTACCGCCGCCCGCGCCGCGCCCTGGCCGCCGGCGGCCTCGCGCTCACCCTCCTCGCCGCCTCGGGCGGCACCGCGTACGCCACCTGGCGCCCCGACTCCGTCCTGGAACCCAAGTTCTCCGGGCTGCTCACCTCGGCCCCCTCCCTGGTCGGCAACGCGCGCAGCATCGTCACGGAATTCGACGTCTACCAGAAGGAATTGGCCCGCCTGGTCACCAACGTGACCAAGCTCTACGACGCCACCTCGACCCTCCCGGCCTACGCGCCCGACCCCTCGACCATCCGGGTCCTGCACGTCTCCGACATCCACCTGAACCCGGCGAGCTGGAAGATCATCGCCTCGCTGGTGGAGCAGTACAAGGTGGACGTGATCGTCGACTCGGGCGACACGATGGACCACGGCACAGCCGCCGAGAACGGCTTTCTGGACCCCATCGAGGACCTCGGGGCCCCCTACGTCTGGGTCCGCGGCAACCACGACTCGATGATCACCCAGCGCTATCTGGAAGGCCTGAAGAACGTCCACGTCCTCGACGACGGCCGGGCCGAGACGATCAAGGGCCTGCGCTTCGCGGGCATCGGCGACCCGCAGTTCACCCCGGACCGCTCGAAGCAGCCCGGCAACGAGCAGTCCCAGGAGCTGGCCGGAGCCCGCCTGGCCACGGCCCTGCGCGACCAGCGCACGGCCGGCACCCCGGTGGACATCGCCATGGCCCACGAACCGTCGGCGGCCCGCGAGGTCGACGGCGAGGTGCCGCTGGTGCTGGCCGGCCACGTCCACCACGACGAGATGGAAGTCCTGAAGTACGGCACCCGGCTCCGCATCGAGGGCTCCACGGGCGGCAGCGGCCTGCGCGCCATCGAGGGCAAGCACCCGGACCCCATCGAAGCGTCGATCCTCTACTTCGACCGGGACACCCGCCACCTCCAGGCCTGGGACGAGATCGAACTGGGCGGCCTCGGCCTCACGACGGCCGAGGTCAGCCGCCACCTCCCGGAGGAGAACCTGCCCGGCGCGACCCAGTCCCCGACCACCCCCACGACGGAGCCGCCGACGGGGTCCCCGACGGCCTCCTCGACGGCCTCTCCCTAAACCGTTTTGGCGATAGCTCCCGCCATCCCATATGCTTCTCACGTCCCCGACGCGCTGAGAAGCGCCCAGGCGGGCCGATAGCCCTCATCGTCTAGCGGCCTAGGACGCCGCCCTTTCAAGGCGGTAGCACGGGTTCGAATCCCGTTGGGGGCACGCACCACCCTGTGCGACACTGTCGTACGACACGCTTGGTCCTGTGGAGCAGTTTGGAGTGCTCGCCACCCTGTCAAGGTGGAGGCCGCGGGTTCAAATCCCGTCAGGACCGCTGAGGTTTCACGTGAAACCTCGTGGCTGGGTAGCTCAGTTGGTACGAGCGTCCGCCTGAAAAGCGGAAGGTCGCCGGTTCGACCCCGGCCCCAGCCACAACGGAAACCCCCGTCGAGTTCATCGGCGGGGGTTCTTGTTGTGCCCGGCCAGACCGCCGGGACAAAAGCGTTAGCCACAAAAATCCGCGGGATGAGATCCTGGATCGCGTATGTCTACGCAATCCGCCCCCGCCCTCGGCGCCCTCGCCCCCCGCCTGACCGAGCTGTCCCTGCGCGACGCGCACCGGCTCGGGCGCAGGCTCGAAGGTGCGCGCAAGATCCGTAAGCCGGAAGCACGCGCCGCCGTGCTGGCCGAGATCGAGGCGGAGATCGGCAAGGCCGAGGAGCGGATGGCCGGGCGCCGCGCCCACGTACCCGAGATCACGTATCCCGAGCAGCTGCCGGTCAGCCAGAAGAAGGACGAGATCGCCGACGCCATCCGCGACCACCAGGTCGTGATCGTCGCCGGTGAGACCGGTTCCGGGAAGACCACGCAGATCCCGAAGATCTGCATGGAGCTCGGCCGGGGCCTGCGCGGCATGATCGGGCACACCCAGCCGCGCAGGATCGCCGCCCGTACCGTCGCCGAGCGCGTCGCCGAGGAGCTGAACACCCCCCTCGGCGAGACCGTCGGCTGGAAGGTCCGTTTCACCGACCAGGTCGACCCGGACGCCACCTTCGTCAAACTCATGACGGACGGCATCCTGCTCGCCGAGATCCAGACCGACCGCGAGCTGCGCGCCTACGACACGATCATCATCGACGAGGCCCACGAGCGGTCCCTCAACATCGACTTCCTGCTGGGCTACCTCGCCCAGCTGCTGCCGAAGCGCCCCGACCTCAAGGTCGTCATCACCTCGGCCACCATCGACCCCGAGCGCTTCTCCCGGCACTTCGGCGACGCCCCGATCGTCGAGGTCAGCGGCCGTACCTACCCCGTGGAGGTCCGCTACCGGCCGCTCCTGGAGGAGGACGGCGACGACGCCGACCGCGACCAGATCACCGCGATCACCGACGCGGTCGAGGAGCTCCAGAAGGAGGGCCAGGGCGACATCCTGGTCTTCCTCTCCGGCGAGCGGGAGATCCGCGACACGGCCGACGCCCTGACCAAGAAGAACTACCGCTTCACGGAGATCCTGCCCCTCTACGCCCGGCTGTCCCACGCCGAGCAGCACCGCGTCTTCCAGCCGCACACCGGACGCAGGATCGTGCTGGCCACGAACGTCGCCGAGACGTCGCTGACGGTCCCGGGGATCAAGTACGTCATCGACCCCGGCTTCGCCCGCATCTCGCGCTACAGCCACCGCACCAAGGTCCAGCGCCTGCCGATCGAGCCGGTCTCGCAGGCCAGCGCCAACCAGCGCAAGGGCCGCTGCGGCCGTACCTCGGACGGCATCTGCATCCGTCTCTACAGCGAGGACGACTTCAACGCCCGCCCGGAGTTCACGGACGCGGAGATCCTCCGGACGAACCTCGCCTCCGTCATCCTCCAGATGACAGCGGCCGGCCTCGGCGACATCGAGAAGTTCCCCTTCATCGACCCGCCGGACCACCGCAACATCCGTGACGGTGTGCAGCTCCTCCAGGAACTGGGCGCCCTCGACCCGGCGCAGAAGGACCCCCGCAAGCGGCTCACGGACACCGGCCGCAAGCTCGCCCAACTGCCCGTCGACCCGCGGCTGGCCCGCATGGTCCTGGAGGCGGACAAGAACGGCTGTGTCCGCGAGGTCATGGTCATAGCCGCCGCGCTGTCCATCCAGGACCCCCGCGAGCGCCCCGCCGACAAGCAGACCCAGGCCGACCAGCAGCACGCCCGCTTCAAGGACGAGACCAGCGACTTCCTGGCCTACCTCAATCTCTGGCGCTACATCCGCGAGCAACAGAAGGAGCGCGGTTCGTCCTCCTTCCGCCGGATGTGCAAGCAGGAGTACCTCAACTTCCTTCGCATCCGCGAATGGCAGGACATCTACAGCCAGTTGCGCACGGTCGCGAAGCAGATGGGCATCCACCTCAACGAGGACGACGCCCCGGCCGACCGCATTCACGTCTCCCTCCTCGCGGGCCTGCTCTCCCACATCGGCATGAAGGACGTGAAGGAGACCGGCGGGGAGAGCGGGAGAAGCACGGGGAAGAACGAGTATCTGGGGGCGCGCAACGCCAAGTTCGCGATCTTCCCCGGCTCGGCCCTCTTCAAGAAGCCGCCGCGTTTCGTGATGTCGGCCGAGCTGGTGGAGACGAGCCGCCTCTGGGCCCGCGTCAACGCGAAGATCGAACCCGAGTGGGTCGAACCCCTCGCCGGCCACCTCCTCAAGCGCACCTACAGCGAACCGCACTGGGAGAAGGACCAGGCCGCGGTGATGGCGTACGAGAAGGTCACGCTCTACGGCGTGCCGATCGTGGCCCAGCGGAAGGTCAACTACGGCCGGATCGACCCGGAGGCCAGCCGCGAGCTGTTCATCCGGAACGCGCTCGTCGAGGGCGACTGGCGCACCCACCACAAGTTCTTCTCCGACAACCGCAGACTCCTCACCGAGGTCGAGGAACTGGAGCACCGGGCCCGGCGCCGGGACATCCTGGTCGACGACGAGACGCTGTTCGACTTCTACGACCAGCGGATCCCCGACCACGTGGTCTCCGGCGCCCACTTCGACTCCTGGTGGAAGCACAAGCGGCACGAACAGCCCGACTTCCTCGACTTCGAGCGCGAGATGCTCATCAACGAGAAGGCGGGCGAGGTCACCAAGGACGACTACCCGGACTCCTGGCGCCAGGGGAACCTCAAGTTCCGGGTGACGTACCAGTTCGAGCCGGGCGCGGACGCCGACGGCGTGACCGTCCACATCCCGCTCCAGGTCCTCAACCAGGTCACGGACGAGGGCTTCGACTGGCAGATCCCGGGCCTGCGGGAGGAGCTCGTCACGGAGCTCATCCGGTCCCTGCCCAAGCCGATCCGCCGCAACTACGTGCCCGCGCCGAACTACGCGAAGGCGTTCCTCGACCGCGCGGTCCCTCTGCAGGAGCCTCTCACCACCACCATGACCCGCGAACTGCGGCGCATGGTGGGCGTGCCCTTCGAGGCGGACGACTTCGACTGGTCCAAGGTCCCCGACCACCTCAAGGTCACGTTCCGGATCGTCGACGAGCGGCGCCGCAAGCTCGCCGAGGACAAGGACCTGGAGGCACTGAAGCTCAGGCTCCGGCCGAAGGCCCGCAAGGCGCTCTCGCAGGCGGCGGCCGCCACGGCGGAACGCCAGGGCGGCGAGTCCCTGGAGCGCAAGGGCCTCACGGACTGGACGATCGGCACCCTCACCCGCGTGTTCGAGACCCGGCGGGCCGGCCAGCCGGTGAAGGCGTACCCGGCGCTGGTCGACGACGGCGACACGGTCTCCGTACGGCTCTTCGACACGGAGGCCGAGCAGCAGCAGGCCATGTGGAAGGGCACCCGCCGCCTGATCCTGCGCAACATCCCGGTGAACCCGGCGAAGTTCGCCTCCGAGAAGCTGACGAACACGCAGAAGCTGGCACTGTCCGCGAATCCGCACGGCTCCATCCAGGCGCTGTTCGACGACTGTGCGATGGCGGCCGCCGACAAGCTGATCGCGGACTTCGGCGGGCCGGCGTGGGACGAGGAGTCGTACCGGAAGCTGTACGACAAGGTGCGCGCCGAGATCGTCGACACGACCGTCCGTACGGTGGGCCAGGTGCAGCAGGTCCTGGCCGCCTGGCAGGCCTGTGAGCGCCGTCTGAAGGCCGTACGCAGCCCCGCGCTGCTGCCGAACCTCCAGGACGTGCGGGGGCAGCTGGACGCCCTCGTGAAGCCCGGCTTCGTGACGGAGGCGGGTCTGCGCCGCATGCCGGACCTGATGCGCTACCTGGTGGCCGCGGACCGGCGTCTGACGCAGATGCCGACGAACGTCCAGCGGGACACCACGCGGATGCAGAAGGTCCACGAGATGCAGGACGAGTACGCCTGGCTCCTGGAGCAGATGCCGCAGGGGCGGCCGGTGCCGTCGTCGGTCCTGGACATCCGCTGGATGATCGAGGAGCTCCGGGTCAGCTACTTCGCCCACGCGCTGGGCACGGCGTACCCCGTCTCGGACAAGCGGATCGTGAAGGCGATCGACGCGGCGGTGCCGTGACGGGCTGTGCACGCAGGGTGAGTTCGACCAGGACCCCGCCCTCCTGTAGAGTCTCTTCTCGCAGCGCAACGCACGAATCGCGCCGCAAAACCTGGTCCTGTGGAGCAGTTTGGAGTGCTCGCCACCCTGTCAAGGTGGAGGCCGCGGGTTCAAATCCCGTCAGGACCGCAGTGAAAGAGCCCGGATCTTCGGATCCGGGCTCTTTCTTTGTGCGCCCTCGCGCCCCTGACCTGTGCAATGCCCCGTCGCGGGCCCTCACGCCGTCTTGACGGCCTCTCGTTCCCTCGGTACCCAGAAACCAGGGCCGTTCCCGTTCGGCCTTCCGGAGGTGGCGTATGGCGGCATCGGTCAGGCACGAGACGCGGGCCCTGCTCCGTGCGCACCTGTCGGCCGCGTCGTCGTACCGGCATCTCACTCGCCACTGTCCGATCTGCCATCACCTGCTGCGGCTGGCGATGGAGTCCGCCCAGTCCGCCCAACGCACCGCCCAGGCCTCCCAGGGGGCCGTCGAGACCGAGAGTCCGGCGCGAGCCTGACCGGAGGCCGGTCCCAACACCCCTTCGTACACGGGATGCTGGAGCCGATGGTTCCACTACCGCACCCGCAGCGGAGCTAACAAGCCGCTTGGTATGTGACGGGTGTCACCGCATGAGTTTTGAAAAGTGCGGTACTTACACCCCGCCTACAAGGGGTCAATTTAATATGTGCAATTGCACCCCTTCGGCGGTGCCGCACACAGCGGATCCGACACCCCTCCCCAGACTCCGACAAGGCCGCTCACAGCCAGGCCACGAGTCCGACAGCCGGCACACAAAAAAGATCGCGCTGGACCCGGCGGAGTCCAGCGCGATCGACGACGCACCCTGTTTACATGCCTGGAGAGCTCTGACTGGCGTGGGCGTGGGGCCTGTTGGGGCAGGACCCGCGTCGCTTGGAGCTGTCGTTCGGGCGCCTCGGCTGATGGGGGACCAGCCGGTTTGCCCGGTTATTCAGTTGTTCAGGCCTCGCTGCGCTGCTGCGGAATGCCCGCGAGCAGAGCGCGGACCTCGGCCTCGCGGTAGCGGCGATGCCCGCCGAGCGTGCGGATCGACGTGAGCTTGCCGGCCTTCGCCCACCGCGTGACCGTCTTGGGGTCGACGCGGAACATGGTGGCGACCTCAGCCGGGGTCAGCAGCGGCTCGGCATCAGGGGTGCGAGCGGTCATGAGCGGCCTCCTCGGGAGAACCGAACCTTCTCGGTTCTTTCCTCTAAATTCTGCACCTTGACCCGCGTTGCCCGAAATGGCGGACGCGAGTCGAGTCGGTTATAGGACGAACGGCTTGTCCTCGGCACTACAACTACACCATCTGTCCAGCCGCGTCGGCCAAACCGATGGAATTGCCCTCCCAGGTGTTCATCAGCGACGGAAGCCGATGGACCATGCCATAGCGGACAGTCACGCCACTGTGACGATCAGTCACAGGACGATCAGGAGTCACGAGACCCCCCAAAGCGTGCAATGCTGAGATTCCGCCCACAATCCAGCACAACGGGACGGAAGGAGCCCCCCGGACTCCTTGTCCTATTTTGGCATGAGGAGGGGCAAGGGGCGCAAGGGCCTCGTACGTGTACTCCGTCACGCTTGGCCTACTTGAGAGGTACGCCCGGATCGGGACCTACGTCCGTTGTTGACAAGGCTTCAGCAAACGCGGAGAGCTCTTCAGGAACGTCGGTGCGAGGACGAAACCCCAAAACGGGCGGTACGTCAAACGCCTGTTCGTGACCGGTCGCGAGCGGTCCGTAGGAACCGAAGGTCAGAGGTCAGTTCGCCGACCGCAGATCGCGTACGGAACGCCACCGCTCGACCAGCCGGGCGTACGCCGACCCCGCGGCCGCCCCGTCACCCCGGCGCAGCGCGGCGATCCCCTCGGCCACGTCCGCCGCCGAATGGTCGTCCTCCAGCGCCCCGGGCGGCACGGCGTGCACCAGGCCGCCGTAGTCCAGCTCCACGAGCGAGCGCGGGTGGAACTCCTCCAGCCAGCGCCCGACGTCCACGAGGCCGTCGATCAGCGGCCCCTCGTCCATGGCCTCCTTCAGGGCCCGCAGGCCCCGGGCCACCCGGCGCCGGGCCTGGACCATGGGCGTGCGGTAGCGCAGGACCGGCGGGCTGTCCACGCTGTCGCCCTTGTCGTACTCGCGCTCCTCGTCGGAGACCAGCACGAACCAGTTGATCGGCACCTGCCAGGTCGCCGTACGGATCCACGGCCGGGCGTCCGGGTTCTCCGTCAGCCAGCGCTCGTAGTCCTGGGCCGCCTGGTGGCGCAGGAAGGGCGGCAGGACCGCGTCCAAGACGGGCGGCGGGAGCTCCTCGGAGAGCTCCTCCAGGGCCTGCCAGCCGCGCAGCCGGGTGCGCCAGGGGCAGACGCAGACGACGCCGTCGACGTCCAGCACGAAGGCGTCCTCGCTCTCGTGCACCGGCACCAGGACCGGCGGGGTGGGCGCCAAGTCGGCCAGCGCACGGCGGAGTTCGTCCTGGTACGAGGGACGGTCCGGACGGCGGGCGTAGCGGGCCCAGTGGCTGCGCTCCGGTTCCGCGAAGGCGGCCAGCGGTTCGTACACGCGCAGATAGGTCGCGTAGGGGACGATCACCGAGGACACCTTGGGCACGCCTGCTCCCTCCCCCGCCCATCGTCGCGAAAACCTGCGGAACCCACTCACAAACGCGCGGGAAATCTATGCAAATCGTCGCACGGGTGTACTCCGGTCGGAGGTGATCCTGAGCACGGTGCGGCCGGCGGGGCCCCCAGGCTCTAATCTCATGCTCAACAGCCCCGCCACCCGCACGGGAGCTGGTCTCCACTCGCCGCTACTTACTCAGGAGTCACCACAGTGACCGACGTAACCGGCGCACCTGCTGATGTACTGCACACCCTGTTCCACTCGGACCAGGGGGGTCATGAGCAAGTCGTGCTCTGTCAGGACCGCGCGAGCGGCCTCAAGGCCGTCATCGCCATCCACTCCACCGCCCTGGGCCCCGCGCTCGGCGGTACGCGCTTCTACCCGTACGCGAACGAGGCCGAGGCCGTCGCCGACGCGCTGAACCTCGCCCGCGGGATGTCGTACAAGAACGCCATGGCCGGTCTCGACCACGGCGGCGGCAAGGCCGTGATCATCGGCGACCCGGAGCGGATCAAGACCGAGGAGCTGCTCCTCGCCTACGGCCGGTTCGTCGCCTCCCTCGGCGGCCGGTACGTCACCGCCTGCGACGTCGGGACGTACGTCGCCGACATGGACGTCGTGGCCCGCGAGTGCCGCTGGACCACCGGCCGCTCCCCCGAGAACGGCGGCGCCGGGGACTCCTCCGTCCTCACCGCCTACGGCGTCTACCAGGGCATGCGGGCCTCCGCGCAGCACCTGTGGGGCGACCCGTCGCTGCGCGCGAAGCGGGTCGGCATCGCCGGCGTCGGCAAGGTCGGCCACCACCTGGTGGAGCACCTGGTGAAGGAGGGCGCCGAGGTCTTCGTCACGGACGTGCGCGAGGACGCCGTACGGCGGATCACCGAGCGGCACCGGGACGTCATGGCCGTGAAGGACACCGACGAGCTGATCCGCATCGACGGTCTGGGCATCTACGCCCCTTGTGCACTGGGCGGGGCGCTGGACGACGACACCGTGCCGGTGCTGACCGCCGAGGTGGTCTGCGGGGCCGCCAACAACCAGCTCGCCCACCCGGGCGTGGAGAAGGACCTCGCCGACCGCGGGATCCTCTACGCGCCGGACTACGTGGTGAACGCCGGCGGCGTCATCCAGGTGGCCGACGAGCTGCACGGCTTCGACTTCGAGCGGTGCAAGGCCAAGGCGGCGAAGATCTTCGACACCACGCTGGCCATATTCGCACGTGCGAAGGAAGACGGCATTCCGCCGGCTGCCGCGGCCGACCGGATCGCCGAGCAGCGCATGCACGACGCGGCCGCGGCCCGCCGGGCGCGCTGATTCGGGAGCGCTCTCGTACGTTTGGCCGGTACCCGTCGGTGGGCAGTTAGAGAGAACTCTCACTTCTACCGGCGGGTCGACCGCCGATAAGTGGTTAAAATCGCGGTTGACCAGCGAGGACGGGGCGCCTCGAAGGTCCTGGGCGCGGGCACGTCATGCGGGCGACGTACCGTATGGGCGCGGGCTCAGGTACCGTGGAAGCCCTACGGACCGGTCTCTCCGCGGAGAGTCCGTGCCGGACCATGAACGCGTGTCAAGACTCTGGGGCCGTCGAGCCCCGTCGTTGAGGGGGTCGAGCCATGGGGCGCGGCCGGGCCAAGGCCAAGCAGACGAAGGTCGCCCGCCAGCTGAAGTACAACAGCGGTGGGACTGACCTCTCACGCCTGGCCGAGGAGCTGGGTGCATCGCCTTCGAATCCGCAGCCGCCTAACGGCGGGCCGTTCGAGGACGATGATCAGGACGACGACCTGTACGCACGGTACGCCGACCTCTACGAGGACGACGACGAAGACGAGGACGACCAGTCCTCGCAACACCGTCGCGGCGCTTGACCTTGCACTGAGCATGTTCCCGGTCGGTGACTGAAAGGTCACCGACCGGGTTCTGTGCTGCTTGCAAGGTCTCGCGGGGTTTCGACCCCGTGCCTCAGTTGTCGTAGTCACCGATCAGGGCGGCACCAGTGGTGTGCTCGCCCCGGTCCGTGATCTCTCCGGCCACCCAGGCGTCCACGCCACGGTCGGCCAGGGTCGCCAGGGCCACGTCCGTGGACTCCTGCGGCACGATCGCGATCATGCCGACGCCCATGTTCAGGGTCTTCTCCAGCTCCAGGCGCTCGACGTTCCCCGTCCGGCCGACGAGGTCGAAGACCGGGCCGGGGGTCCAGGTGGAGCGGTCGACGATCGCGTGCAGGTCGTCGGGGACGACCCGGGCGAGGTTGGCCGCGAGTCCGCCGCCAGTGACGTGGCTGAAGGCGTGCACCTCGGTGGTGCGCATCAGGGCCAGGCAGTCCAGCGAGTAGATCTTCGTCGGCTCCAGCAGTTCCTCGCCGAGGGTGCGGCCGAGCTCGTCGACGTGGGTGTCCAGCGCGAGGCCGGCCTGGTCCAGCAGGACGTGCCGGACAAGGGAGTACCCGTTCGAGTGAAGACCGGAGGACGCCATGGCGATCACCGCGTCACCCGTACGGATACGATCCGCGCCGAGCAGCCGGTCGGCCTCCACGACGCCCGTGCCGGCGCCGGCGACGTCGAAGTCGTCCTCGCCCAGCAGGCCCGGGTGCTCGGCCGTCTCGCCGCCGACCAGGGCGCAGCCGGCCAGCACACAGCCCTCGGCGATGCCCTTGACGATGGCGGCGACGCGCTCGGGGTGGACCTTGCCGACGCAGATGTAGTCGGTCATGAACAGCGGCTCGGCGCCGCACACCACGATGTCGTCCATGACCATGGCGACCAGGTCGTGGCCGATGGTGTCGTAGATGCCGAGCCGGCGGGCGATGTCGACCTTGGTGCCGACGCCGTCCGTGGCGGAGGCGAGCAGGGGCCGCTCGTAGTTCTTCAGGGCGGAGGCGTCGAAGAGGCCGGCGAAGCCGCCGAGGCCGCCGAGGACCTCGGGGCGCTGGGCCTTCTTCACCCATTCCTTCATCAGCTCGACGGCGCGGTCTCCCGCTTCGATGTCGACGCCCGCGGCTGCGTAGCTGGCACCAGTTGTCTCAGACATGGCTAATGAGAACCTTCGTGTCGTACAGCAGGTATTGCGGGCTGCCTACGGGCGGCGGATCGCGTCGGCGGCGGCCGTGGCGGCCGGGCCGGCGGCCAGCTCCGTCTCCAGGAGCTGCTTGCCGAGCAGCTCGGGATCCGGGAGTTCCATCGGGTATTCGCCGTCGAAGCAGGCGCGGCACAGGTTCGGCTTGGCGATGGTGGTCGCCTCGATCATGCCGTCGATGGAGATGTAGGCCAGGGAGTCGGCGCCCAGGGAGGTGCCGATCTCGTCGATCGTCATGCCGTTGGCGATGAGCTCGGCGCGGGTGGCGAAGTCGATGCCGAAGAAGCAGGGCCACTTCACGGGCGGCGAGGAGATCCGGATGTGGACCTCGGCGGCGCCGGCCTCGCGGAGCATGCGGACCAGGGCCCGCTGGGTGTTGCCGCGCACGATCGAGTCGTCGACGACGACCAGGCGCTTGCCCTTGATGACTTCCTTCAGCGGGTTCAGCTTCAGGCGGATGCCCAGCTGGCGGATGGTCTGCGAGGGCTGGATGAACGTACGGCCGACGTAGGCGTTCTTCACCAGGCCGGCGCCGAAGGGGATGCCCGAGGCCTCGGCGTAACCGATGGCCGCCGGGGTGCCGGACTCCGGGGTCGCTATCACCAGGTCGGCCTCGACCGGGGACTCCTTCGCCAGCTTGCGGCCCATCTCCACGCGGGAGAGGTAGACGTTCCGGCCGGCGATGTCGGTGTCGGGGCGGGCCAGGTACACGTACTCGAAGACACAGCCCTTGGGCTTCGCTTCCGCGAATCGGGACGTGCGCAGGCCGTTCTCGTCGATGGCGACGAACTCGCCCGGCTCTATCTCGCGGACGTACGCGGCGCCGCAGATGTCGAGGGCCGCGGACTCGGAGGCGACGACCCAGCCGCGCTCCAGCCGGCCGAGGACCAGCGGGCGGATGCCCTGCGGGTCGCGGGCGGCGTACAGCGTGTTCTCGTCCATGAAGACGAGGCTGAAGGCGCCGCGCACCTGGGGCAGGACCTGGCCGGCCGCCTCCTCGATGGTCAGCGGCTTGCCGTCCTCGTCGACCTGGGCCGCGAGGAGCGCGGTCAGCAGGTCGGTGTCGTTGGTGGCCGCGACGCGCGGCGTACGGCCGCCTTCCTGCTTGGGCAGGTCGGCGACCATCTCGGCGAGCTGGGCGGTGTTGACGAGGTTGCCGTTGTGCCCGAGCGCGATGGAGCCGTGCCCGGTGGCACGGAACGTCGGCTGGGCGTTCTCCCACACGGAGGCGCCGGTGGTCGAGTAGCGGGCGTGACCGACCGCGATATGACCCTGGAGCGAACCGAGTGAGGTCTCGTCGAAGACCTGGGAGACCAGGCCCATGTCCTTGAAGACGAGGATCTGTGAGCCGTTGCTGACCGCGATTCCCGCGGATTCCTGGCCTCGATGCTGGAGGGCGTAGAGCCCGAAGTACGTGAGCTTGGCGACCTCTTCGCCCGGAGCCCAGACACCGAAGACGCCACAAGCGTCCTGGGGGCCCTTCTCACCGGGGAGCAGGTCGTGGTTGAGTCGTCCGTCACCACGTGGCACGCCACCGAGTGTAGGCGAGGTCGTCCACTGGTCCGAATTGGGGATACCGGACTTTTCAGTGGATCACCGGTCGGCGACGGCTCGCACACTCGTGCCGTTTTCGCTGGTCAGCGTCAGAGTTTGGTGATCGACTCCGTACTTCAGCTTCCCGTCGAAAAGTCGCAGCAGGGCCTTCTCGTCGGACATGAGTGAGTCTTCGCACATCATTCGGGTCGTGGCCGGGCGGCCGAGGGTGATATGGCCGTCGCGGACGGTGGCCTCGGCGTTCACCTTGTTGCAGCCCAGGCTGCCGGAGACGGTGCCCTTCTTCGCGTCGAAGGTGAGGTGGGCGCGGCCGTCGGTGTCCGGGGTCGTGACCGTCCACCTGGTGCCGCTCAGCGGGGCGTCCTTCGCCTTGGTCAGGCGGACGGTGTCCCCCTGGCCGGTGGTGAGGGTGAGGCGGTCGCCGTCCACCCGGGCCTGGAGCTCCCGGTCGGAGAGTGTGCGGGCGAGGGTCTCCTCGAAGTCCATGGGCTTGTTCTCGCAGGCCATCTCCGTGGACATGGTCTTGCTGAGCCGGATGCGGTCGCCGTCGACGGTGGCCTCGGCGCCGAACTTGTTGCATCCGAAGCTGCCCTCGGCCCGGCCCTTGTCGATGGTCACGTGGGCGCCGGTGGGGGCCTTCTGGGTCTTTCCGTCGGCGGTGACGCTGTCCACGCTCCACCGCACGCCCGTCACCGTCACCGGCTTCCCGGCACCGACCGAACCGCTGCCGCCGTCCGCCTTCTCGTTGCCGCAGGCCGCCATGAGCGGGACGAGCATGGCGGCGGCCGTCAGGGTCATGCGCTGCTTCTGCCTGTCCATGCCACTTCGACGGGGGACCCGGGGTGATCGGTTCCCCTTATGCCATCAGCGGCAGGTGGGCCGAAAGGTCCGCCCGCTCGCCACTGGCGCTCACGCGGGCGTCCTGGAGCGCCTGTGCCCAGGCCAGCCGCCCGGTGGCCAGCCGGATCCAGGTCAGCGGGTCCGTCTCGACGACGCTGGGCGGGGTGCCCCGGGTGTGCCTCGGGCCCGCCACGCACTGCACCACCGCGTACGGCGGGATCCGCACCTCGGTGGAGCCGCCGGGCGCCTTCACGGCGAGGGCGTCGGCGAGGAGACGGGTGCAGGCGGCGAGGGCCTGGCGGTCGTAGGGGATGTCGAGGCCGGGGACGGCGGCGTTCAGGTCGTCGGTGTGGACGACGAGTTCGACGGTGCGGGTGACCAGGTAGTCGGCGAGGGTGATGGCGCCGGTGCGGGCGGCGAGGACGCGATCGCCGGGCGCGTCGGCCAGCTTGCGCGTGAGGCGCTCCTCGGTGCGGGCGTAGAGGGCGTCGAGGTCGGGGTTGGCGGCGGCGAGCTCACGGGTGCCGTCAGCGATGTCACCGGCGCGGGCGGCGGTGGCGAAGGGCCAGTCGAGGAGGGCGAGCTCCGGTTTCGCCGGCTCCTCCCGGTCGAGGTTGCGGCTGACGGTCTCCACGGCCATGGTCACGTGCGCGGCGAGGTCCCGTACCGTCCAGTCCCCCAGCCGGGTGGGCAGCGCGAGCTGGTCGGGGGTGAAGGTGCGTACGGCCTCGCGCACGTGCCCGAACTGAGTGAGGACCGCGGTGCGGATCTTGACGGGGTCGTAGCTGCGGGCGCGCTTCTTGGCCGGGGGCATGGGGGCAGCCTAGGCGCGGGGGGCCGGGGCCGGTTCGGGGACCTCGAACACCTCGCCGTTGCGGGGTACGCCGAGGCCACGCCAGGTGAAGGGGACGCCCCGGGCGGTGTCGGGATCGGAGCCGTCCATGAGCTGGAAGTGCAGGTGGGGCTCTGTCGAGTTGCCCGAGTTCCCGCAGGCGGCGAGCGGCTGTCCGGCGTGTACCCGGTCGCCCTCGCGGACGGTGAGGGAGCCGCGCCGCAGATGGGCGTACAGGGCGTGGGTGCCGTCGCCGAGATCCAGGATCACGTGGTTGCCGATGATCCGCTTGGCGCCGAACAGGTCGCGCACGGAGCCCTCCAGGAGCATCAGGTACAGCAGCGAGGGCAGCGACGTACGGCTCAGGTGGTCGCGCTGTCCGTCGGCGGCCCGTACGACCCTGCCGTCGGCGACGGCGAGGATGGGGACGCCGAAGCCGGGGAAGGCTTCGCTCCGGCGCGCGAGCGGCCACAGCCGGCGGAAACCGGGCCGGGCGCCCTGCTCGGGCTCGGCGACCATGTCGATGGCGAACGTCTGGCCGTAGGCGTGCGTGCCGTGACTCGGCGTGCGGTCGGCCGGGCTGTTCAGCGCCAGCCAGCGGCCGGTGACGGGCGGGGCGACCTCGACGGGCTCCCGGGCCGCTCGAGGGCTGTCCGGGGCACCGCCCCACCGGTTGGCCACGATGACGACGGTGTACGCCAGGACCGCCGGCAGGAAGTTCCACCACCACGGATAGCTCAGGTCCAGCGCGTAGTGGGCGATCACCGCACATAAGAAGGTCAGCTGCAGACCGCGGTAGGCCAGTGCGGCCAGTTTGCGTCCGGTCATGTCTCTCCCTCGTTCCCCCGTCTGTGTCAGGGCCGGGCCACCGCCACCGCCACCAGCAGCGGTACGACCCGCCCCGGCGGCACCTCGTAGCGGCCTCGGCCGGTCGTGTGCAGCCAGCCGGCGCCGGTCAGCTGGCGCAGGTGGTGGTAGATCTGGCCGGTCGTGCCGACCTCGTCCAGCTCGGCGAGATCCGCCGCGGTGCGTCGGCCGCCGAGGATCTCGCGCAGCAGCCGGATCCGGACCGGGTGGCCGAGTGCCGCGAACGACTCGGCGACCGGTGCCCAGTCCACCTCCAGCAGCCCGTCCGTCAGGGCTCCCGTCTGCCACGCGTACTGCTCGCCCGTCGGCAGGCGTACGGAGCCGGTGTAGAGGACACCGCCGTCGGCGGCTCCCAGCTCGGACAGCTGCTCCTTCAGCCCGTTCAGAGCCCAGAAGTCGCCTGCGTCGAGGCGGGGTCCGGCGCGGTGGGCGCCTTCCAGGGCCGCGAGCCGTCGTTCGAGGTCGGCGACACGTTGTTCCAGTTCCACACCGTGGATATTACGGAACTACGTAACTGCGTACAAGAGGTGGGTCCGGACATGCGAAGGCCCCGCCCGTCACCATGACGGGCGGGGCCTGGCATGCCTGGCTACGCCAGCAGCGCCGGAATCGTCCCCTCGTGGAGCTCGCGCAGCTCGGAGAGGGGGAGCGTGAACTCGCCCTGGATGTCCACCGCGTCACCGTCCACGACACCGATACGGGTGGCCGGCAGGCCCCGCGCACCGCACATGTCGTTGAAGCGGACTTCCTCCGAACGCGGCACGGCCACGACCGCGCGGCCCGCCGATTCGGAGAAGAGGAAGGTGAAGGCGTCCAAGCCGTCCGGGACGATCAGGCGCGCGCCCTTGCCGCCCAGCAGCGCCGACTCGACGACCGCCTGGATCAGACCGCCGTCGGACAGGTCGTGCGCGGAGTCGATCATGCCGTCGCGGGAGGCGGCGATCAGGATCTCGGCGAGCAGGCGCTCGCGCTCCAGGTCGACCTTCGGGGGGAGGCCGCCGAGGTGGTCGTGGACGACCTGCGACCAGGCCGAACCGCCGAACTCCTCACGCGTGTCGCCGAGGAGGTAGAGCAGCTGCCCCTCCTCCTGGAAGGCGACCGGCGTGCGGCGGGCCACGTCGTCGATGACGCCCAGGACCGCGACGACCGGGGTCGGGTGGATGGCCGCCTCGCCCGTCTGGTTGTAGAGGGACACGTTGCCGCCGGTCACCGGGGTGCCGAGCTGCTGGCAGGCGTCCGCCAGACCGCGCACGGCCTCCGCGAACTGCCACATCACCGCCGGGTCCTCGGGCGAGCCGAAGTTCAGGCAGTCCGAGACGGCGAGCGGCTTGGCGCCCGTCGTCGCCACGTTGCGGTAGGCCTCCGCCAGCGCCAGCTGCGCGCCCGCGTACGGGTCGAGCTTGGCGTACCGGCCGTTGCCGTCCGTGGCGAGGGCCACGCCGAGGCCGGTCTCCTCGTCGATCCGGATCATGCCGGAGTCCTCGGGCTGGGCGAGGACCGTGTTGCCCTGCACGAAATGGTCGTACTGGGAGGTGATCCAGGACTTGGAGGCCTGGTTCGGGGAGCCGACCAGCTTCAGGACCTGGTCCTTCAGCTCCTCGCTCGTCGCCGGCCGCGGCAGCTTGTTCGCGTCGTCCGCCTGGAGGGCGTCCTGCCAGGACGGGCGGGCGTACGGGCGCTCGTAGACCGGGCCCTCGTGGGCCACCGTGCGCGGGTCGACGTCGACGATCTTGCCGCCGTGCCAGTAGATCTCCAGGCGGTCGCCGTCGGTCACCTCACCGATGACGGTGGCGATGACGTCCCACTTCTCGCAGATCTCCAGGAAGCGGTCGACCTTCTCCGGCTCGACGACCGCGCACATGCGCTCCTGCGACTCGCTCATGAGGATTTCCTCGGGCGAGAGCGTCGAGTCGCGCAGGGGGACGTCGTCCAGCGTCACGCGCATGCCGCCGGAGCCGTTGGAGGCCAGCTCACTGGTGGCACAGGACAGGCCCGCCGCGCCCAGGTCCTGGATGCCGACGACCAGCTTCTCCTTGAAGGCCTCCAGGGTGCACTCGATGAGGAGCTTCTCCTGGAAGGGGTCGCCGACCTGGACGGCCGGGCGCTTCGAGGGCTTCGCGTCGTCGAAGGTCTCGGAGGCCAGGATCGAGGCGCCGCCGATGCCGTCGCCGCCGGTCCGGGCCCCGTACAGGATGACCTTGTTGCCCGCGCCGGACGCCTTCGCGAGGTGGATGTCCTCGTGCCGCATCACGCCGATGCACCCGGCGTTGACCAGCGGGTTGCCCTGGTAGCAGGCGTCGAAGACGACCTCGCCGCCGATGTTGGGCAGGCCCAGGCAGTTGCCGTAGCCGCCGATGCCGGCGACGACACCCGGCAGCACGCGCTTGGTGTCGGGGTGGTCGGCCGCGCCGAACCGCAGCGGGTCGACGACCGCCACCGGCCGGGCGCCCATGGCGATGATGTCGCGGACGATGCCGCCGACACCGGTGGCCGCGCCCTGGTAGGGCTCGACGTACGACGGGTGGTTGTGCGACTCGACCTTGAAGGTGACCGCGTAACCCTGGCCGACGTCCACGACACCGGCGTTCTCGCCGATGCCGACGAGCATGGCGTCGTTCTCGGGCGCCTTCTCGCCGAACTGGCGCAGGTGCACCTTGCTGCTCTTGTACGAGCAGTGCTCGGACCACATCACCGAGTACATGGCGAGCTCGGCACCGGTGGGCCGGCGGCCGAGGATCTCGACCACGCGCTCGTACTCGTCCTTCTTCAGGCCGAGTTCGGCCCAGGGCAGCTCGACGTCGGGGGTCGCGGCCGCGTGCTCGACCGTGTCCAGAGGCGTCCGGCTCATGCGTTGACCAGCTTCTTGAGGATCGAGGTGAAGAACGGGAGGCCGTCGGTACGGCCGGTGCCGATCAGCGGCTCGACGGCGTGCTCGGGGTGCGGCATGAGGCCTACGACGTTGCCGACCTCGTTGGTGACGCCCGCGATGTCGTTGTTCGAGCCGTTGGGGTTGACGTCCAGGTACCGGAAGGCGACCCGGCCCTCGGACTCCAGCGCGTCCAGCGTGTGCTGGTCGGCGACGTACTGCCCGTCGATGTTCTTCAGCGGGATGTGGATCTCCTGGCCGGCGGTGTAGTCGCTGGTCCAGGCCGTCTCGGCGTTCTCCACCCGCAGCTTCTGGTCACGGCAGATGAAGTGCAGATGGTTGTTGCGCAGCATCGTGCCGGGCAGCAGGTGGGCCTCGGTGAGGATCTGGAAGCCGTTGCAGATGCCGAGCACCGGCAGACCGGCCTTCGCCTGCTCCAGCAAGGGCTCCATGACCGGCGAGAAACGGGCGATGGCCCCGGCGCGCAGGTAGTCGCCGTAGGAGAAACCACCGCACAGCACCACGGCGTCGACCTGCTTGAGGTCCTTGTCCTTGTGCCACAGGGCGACCGGCTCGGCGCCCGCGAGGCGGATCGCGCGCTGCGTGTCCCGGTCGTCCAGACTGCCGGGGAAAGTGACGACGCCAATACGAGCGGTCACTTCACGGCCTCCGCGACTTCCTCGACCCGGACCGTGAAGTCCTCGATCACGGTGTTCGCGAGGAAGGACTCCGCAAGATCGTGAATGCGGGCGAGGGCGGCCTCGTCGACCGGCCCGTCAACTTCCAGTTCGAAACGCTTTCCCTGGCGGACGTCCGAGATCCCGTCGAAACGCAGCCGCGGCAGTGCGCGCTGCACCGCCTGGCCCTGGGGGTCGAGGATCTCCGGCTTGAGCATGACGTCGACTACGACGCGTGCCACTGGCACTCCCGGTGTGTGGTGCTGAGCAGGTTCCTTCAGACTACCCGCACAAAAATTCTACGCGCGTCGACTTGTAGGAAACTACGTGACCGTCATCACGATCCTGCATCGACGTACCCACACACGAAAATTTCCGGGAAAGATTCCGGGTCGACACCCGGAACCTATTGCGTTCGGACACGCGGACAGATTTAGTCGAGTTTCACATTGCATTGCCAGGCACTGTAGAAATGAATTGGCAAGTGCCGCAGGAAGGGACCGATATTCGTGGCGCAGAAGGTCGTGGTCACTCTCTTTGACGACATCGACGGCTCGGAAGCGGCGGAAACGATCGCCTTCGGACTGGACGGCAAGTCGTACGAGATCGACCTGAACGAAGTCAATGCCGGCGAACTGCGGAAAGCGCTCGCACCCTACGTGGAGGCCGGCCGCAAGCGGTCCCGCTCGGGCAGGGCGTACCGGCAGACGGAGGTCGCCCCCGACCCGTCGGCCGTGCGGGCCTGGGCCCAGGCGAACAAGATGGAGGTCCCCGCGCGCGGGCGCATCCCCAAGAAGGTCTACGAGGCGTTCACCGCCGCCCAGTGACGACCCGGTGAGGCCCGGCCGGACGACCGGTCACCCGCCCCTCGCGGCAACCGACTTGCGCAGCACCCCGGCTGATCAGCTAGAGTCTGGAGCACGCCGAGGGGCGAGGCCGAAAGGCCCGGCTCACGGAAACATGCGGGTGTAGTTCAGTAGTAGAACATCCCCCTTCCAGGGGGAAGGCGCAGTGTGCGATTCCTGTCACCCGCTCTGCATCGCCAGTACCGACCACTCTTGTGGATCAGGTAGGCTGGTGCCCGCACCGATCGGTGAGAGCCGGTCGGGAGCATATGCGGACGTAGCTCAGTTGGTAGAGCGCAACCTTGCCAAGGTTGAGGTCGCGAGTTCGAGCCTCGTCGTCCGCTCGGGAATGAGACCCCGGTCCTGATGGACCGGGGTCTTCTTCGTGTTTCCGTTCCCCGCCTCTGATCCCTGCTTCTGACATTTGTCATGCCGAGTGATGACAGCGCGCACTGCTCCCGGGGCCGCGCGGCCGGGACGCTGAAGACATGGAAACCAACGGACACGAACACGTGATTGAGGTCACTGACCTGCGGCGTGTGTACGGGGGCGGGTTCGAGGCGGTAAGCGGAATCACCTTTTCCGTGCGACGCGGGGAGATCTTCGCCCTGCTGGGCACCAACGGCGCCGGCAAGACGTCGACCGTCGAACTGCTGGAGGGCCTGGCGGTGCCGGCGGGCGGCCGGGTGCGGGTCCTCGGCCACGACCCGTACACCGACCGGGCCCTCGTACGGCCGCGCACCGGCGTGATGCTCCAGGAAGGCGGCTTCCCCTCCGAGCTGACCGTCGCGGAGACCGCGCGGATGTGGGCGGGGTGTGTGAGCGGGGCCCGGCCGCCAGCGGAGGTCCTGGCGCTGGTCGGGCTGGAGTCGAAGGCCGGCGTCCGGGTCAAGCAGTTGTCCGGCGGCCAGCGGCGCCGGCTGGATCTGGCGCTCGCGCTGCTCGGTGACCCCGAGGTGCTCTTCCTGGACGAGCCGACCACCGGGCTGGACGCCGAAGGCCGCCGGGAGACCTGGGAGTTGGTGAGCGCGCTGCGCGACGGCGGTACGACGGTGCTGCTGACCACGCACTACCTGGAGGAGGCCGAGAACCTCGCCGACCGGCTGGCGATCATGCACGCGGGCCGCATCGCCACCACCGGAACCCCGGCCGAGGTGACCGCCGCGGAACCGTCGCGGATCTCCTTCGAACTGCCCGAGGGCTATTTCGTCGGCGACCTCCCGCCGCTCGGCGAGCTGGGCGTGAGCGGGCACGAGACCGACGGCCGGACCGTCCGGCTCCGCACCCACGAACTCCAGCGGACGGCCACCGGGCTGCTGATGTGGGCTGCGCGGGTCCGGGTGGAACTGCGCCGCCTGGACGTGCGGTCGGCCTCCCTGGAGGAGGCGTTCCTCGGGATCGCCAAGAACGTCTCCGCGCAGCAGGCCACGGGAATGACGAAGGAGCACGCGGCATGAGCGCCACCCGCACGACCCCCCGCCCGGCGCCGTCGACGACTACTCCACTGAGCCGGATGACGGCGCTCGCCCGTGCCGAGATGACCCTGCTCGGGCGTACCAAGGGCGCGCTCGTCGCCGCGCTGTTCGCACCGCTGGTGCTGCCGGTCAGCACCTCGCAGGTGTCGAAGGAGATGGACCTCGCCGAAGTCGGGCTGAGCACCGGCACCCTGGTGCTGCCTGCCTCGGTCGGCTTCTCCCTGCTGTTCGCCGTCTACTCGGTGCTCGTCGGCGCCATCGTCGTCCGGCGTGAGGAACTGGTCCTCAAGCGGCTGCGCACCGGTGAGCTGAGGGACGTCGAGATCCTGGCCGGTTCCGCGCTGCCGGCCGTTCTCACCGGGCTCGTGCAGTGCCTGGTGCTGGCGGTGGGCTGCTCGGTCCTGCTGGATCTGCCCGCACCGGCCGCGCCCCAGCTGGCCGTCGTCGGCCTGCTGTCGGGGCTCGTGATGTGTGCCGCGCTGGCCGCCGCCACCGCGAGCTTCACCAGAACCGGCGAGAGCGCCCAGGTCACACCCATGCCGCTGATGATCATCTCGATGATGGGCTCCGGCATGTTCTTCCCGCTGGAGCTGCTGCCGGACCGGGTGGCCTCCGTCTGCGAACTCCTGCCGCTGACACCCGTCGTCACCCTGGTGCGCGGCGGCTGGACCGGCGACCTGCCGGTGTCCGAGGCGCTGGGCGCCGTCGCGACGGCGGTGGTCTGGATCATCATCGCGGTGTTTGCTGTACGGCGGTGGTTCCGCTGGGAACCGCGGCGCTGACCGAAGGGGGAGTGACGGGCTGATGCGCGGGCCGGGCGGGTGGTGGCGGCGGCAGAGCAAGCCGGAGAAGGTCGAGACGTACACGCGGTGGTCGTTCCACCTCTTCGCGGTGGTCGAGTTCGTCACGGTCGGGCTCATGGCGGTCACCCTGGGGGTGTGGCCGGGGGCCGGGCTGCTGCTGGTGCTGGGCGTGCACGTCGCGGTCTGCTTCGTCACCGTGTCACGGTCGCTGGACTGGACGCGGGGCAGGCGTCCACAGCCCGTCCGGCTGCTGTGGACGCTGGCCGCCGTCACCGCCGCGGTCGGCGTCACCGCGATCGGCATCGCGGACCGCGGACCGGACGGCGAGCACGTGGACACCGCCGCGGGCGGGGCCTTCGGGGTGGTCGTCATCGTCGGGACCGGCATCATCGCGCTCGGCATCCGTGAGCGGAAGCGCGTGTTCGCCGTCGTCGGGGCCTTCGCCGCAGGCTCCTGGATCGTGGCGTTCGCTCGGGGCGCCTCGGCGGGCGAATCGCTCTTCGCGTCGGTGATGGTGCTGTTCAGCGGCGGGATCATGGCCTCCACGGCCATCATCTCGGTGTGGCTGCTCAACATCGTCTACGAACTCGACGAGGCGCGTGAGACCCGGACCCGGCTCGCCGTCGCCGAGGAGCGGCTCAGGTTCGGGCGGGATCTGCACGACGTCATGGGGCGGAACCTCGCCGTCATCGCGCTCAAGAGCGAACTCGCCGTGCAGCTCGCCCAGCGGGACCGACCGGAGGCCGTGGCGCAGATGGTCGAGGTGCAGCGGCTCGCGCAGGAGTCGCAGCGGGAGGTCCGCGAGGTCGTCCGGGGCTACCGGGAGGCGGACCTCGCCTCGGAACTCGCCGGTGCGCAAGGCGTGCTGACCGCGGCCGGTATCGACTGCACGGTGAGCGGGGCGGCGGCGGAGCTGCCGGTCGCGGTGCGGTCCGCCCTGGGGTGGGTGGTCCGGGAGGCCGCCACGAACGTCCTGCGGCACGGGGACGCACGGCGGTGTGCGGTGAGACTGCGGATGTTGGAGGGACATGTGGTGTTGTCCGTGGAGAACGACGGGGTCACCGAGGCCGGGGGCGCTTCCTCCGGCTCGTCGGGCTCATCCGGCTCATCCGGCTCGTCAGGCTCATCCGGCTCCGGACTCGCCGGGCTCCGGGAGCGGCTGGCGGAGATCGACGGGACCCTGGTGGCCGGACCCGCCGGCAAGGGGCTGTTCCGGCTGACGGCAAAGATTCCGCTGCCGTCGGAACCCGCCCGTTCCGAGTCCGTCGCCATGGTGCCCACCGTGAGTGAGGTCACGCCATGACCGCCGCCGAGCCCGTGCGGCTGCTGCTCGCCGACGACGAGCACCTCATTCGCGGGGCGCTCGCCGCGCTGCTGTCGCTGGAGGACGACCTCACGGTCGTCGCCGAGGCGGCCACCGGGCCGGAGGCGCTCGCGATGGCCCGGGCTCACAAGCCCGACGTCGCCGTACTGGATCTGCAGATGCCCGGCGCCGACGGTGTGAAGGTCGCCACATCCCTGCGCACCGAACTGCCCGGCTGCAAGGTGGTCATCGTCACCAGCCACGGGCGGCCCGGGCATCTGAAGCGGGCGCTGGAGGCCGGGGTGCGGGGGTTCGTGCCGAAGACCGTGAGCGCGCAGCGCCTCGCGGAGCTCATCCGCACCGTGCACGCCGGGAACCGCTACGTCGACCCGGAGTTGGCCGCCGACGCGATCGCCGCCGGGGACTCGCCGCTGACCGCGCGGGAGGCCGAGGTGCTGGAGCTCGCCGCCGACGGTGCGCCCGTCGCGGAGATCGCCGAGCGCGCCGCGCTGTCACAGGGGACCGTACGGAACTACCTGTCGTCGGCCGTGTCGAAGCTCGGGGCGGAGAACCGGCATGCGGCGGTGCGGCTCGCGCGGGAGCGAGGTTGGGTATAGTGGTTCCCGCGCCACGGCGCAGGCGAACGTAGCTCAGTTGGTAGAGCGCAACCTTGCCAAGGTTGAGGTCGCGAGTTCGAACCTCGTCGTTCGCTCCAGAGAAAAGCCCCCCGGTTCCAGCCGGGGGGCTTCTTCGTGTTCCATGTGCGAGTCCTACGACCAGCTGGTGCCGGTCAGGCGCTCGTACGCCTCCACGTACTTGGCGCGGGTGGCGTCGACGACCTGCTGCGGCAGCGGGGGCGGCGGCTGCTCGCTCTTGCGGTCCCAGCCCGACTCCGCCGAGGTCAGCCAGTCGCGGACGAACTGCTTGTCGTACGACGGCTGCGCACGGCCCGGCTGCCACTCGTCGGCCGGCCAGAAGCGGGAGGAGTCCGCGGTCAGGACCTCGTCCGCGAGGACCAGGGAATCGCCGTCGAAGCCGAACTCGAACTTCGTGTCCGCGAGGATGATGCCCCGCTCGCGGGCGATGTCCCGGCCCCGCGAGTAGACGGCGAGCGTCGCCTGGCGCAGCCGGGCCGCGGTGTCGGCGCCGACCTGGCGGGCGACCTCCTCGTAGGAGACGTTCTCGTCGTGCTCGCCGACGGCTGCCTTGGTGGCCGGGGTGAAGATCGGGGCGGGCAGTTCACTGCCGTCGACCAGGCCCTCCGGCAGGGCGAGGCCGCAGACCGTGCGGGACTCGTTGTACTCGACCAGGCCCGAGCCCGTCAGGTAGCCGCGGGCCACGCACTCCACGGGGACCATCTGGAGCGACTTGCAGACGAGCGTGCGGCCCTCCCAGTCGGCGGGGGCGCCCGCGGGCAGTTCCGTACTCAGGACGTGGTTCGGGATCAGGTCGGCGAGCTGGTCGAACCACCACAGGGAGAGCTGCGTGAGGACCCGGCCCTTGTCGGGGATCTCGGTCGGCAGCACCCAGTCGAATGCGGAGATGCGGTCGCTGGCGACCATCACGAGGTCGCCCGCCTCGTTCTGGTACAGCTCGCGCACCTTGCCGGTGTGCAGATGCACCAGGCCCTGAACCTGGATCGGCTCGGGCTTCTCTACGAATCCGGACACGGTTCCTCCCCGTGGTTCTGTCCAAGTGGCTCGATTCTCCCGTATGCGAGCTTGATCGCGGACAGTGGGTCAATCGCGTTTGCAGATGCGGTCCAGGAGGTTTGCGGTGGCCCGCTGGACGCGGGCGTCGACGTGGCCGGGGCGGTCCAGGGCCGGGGTCCAGGCGAACGTTCCGGAGGCGAAGACCCAGGCGCCGGAGGGGGCGCGGTACAGGGACGTCTCCTGGTGGCGCGGTGCGCCCTCCTTGTCCGTGTACGGCGAGTGCGCGAGCAGCACGCGCTCCTCGTGCTCGGGCAGCGCGGTGCGCGGGAAGTAGCGGTCGGCCTCACCCGCCACCAGGCCCTCGATCTCGTCCCCCTCGTGCGCCCCGGTCGCCTCCCACAGCCAGTGGCCGGCGTTGCGCACGATCAGGGGATGCGGCACCGGGACGGGCCCGGCGTACTGGATGCCGATGAGCTGCTGCTCCGCCCGGTCGATCTCCCGCCACAGCACCGGCTTGCCGGGGCCCCTGCGCTTGCGGCAGGTCAGCAGGCGGTCGGGGACGCCGGACGGGGAGGGGCCCAGTTCCACCTGCCAGTACATCGAGTTGGCGGAGAGGAAGACGAGCGAGGTGCCGGTGTCGCGGGCGAGCTCCACCGCGCCGCGCATGGGGGCGGACCAGTACTCGTCGTGGCCCGGGAAGACCAGGCCGCGGTAGCGGGTGGGGTCGACGCGGCCCGCGTGCAGGTCGCCGGCGGTGGCGTAGGCGACGTCGTAGCCGTAGCGCTCGGCCCAGCGGATGAAGTCGTACGCGTGCCCGACGTGCAGGGGGAGGCCCGCGCCCGCGTACGGGCGGTCGAAGGACACCGTGGTGGCCGCCTCGGACTCGCCCAGCAGACGGCCCTTCTCGTCCCAGGCGTGGTAGAGGCTGGCGCCGGTGCGGCCGTCCTCCGGGTAGAGGTTGTACGCCTGCCAGGTGATGTCGGGCAGGACGAGGAGCAGGTCGGCGGGCTGGTCGTGGCGGACCGTGAACGGGACGTGGGAGCGGTAGCCGTCGGCGGTGGTGAGGACGGCGACGTACGCTCCGACGTTCCAGTACGACGGGATCTGGAGCCGCCAGGAGAGCCACCAGTGGTGGCAGGAGACCGTACGGTCCGCCGTGAGCGGCGGGGGCTGCACGATGCCGGACAGACGCGGACTGGTGGTGATCTTCGCGGCGCCGTCACCGCCGTAGTGGCCGATGCGGTAGATGTCGACGCCGAACTGCTGGGGCGGGTCGACGGTGATGTGGAAGTCGATGGCCTCGCCGGGTGCGACCGCGCCGGTGGAGGTGAAGCCCTTGATCTGGCGGTGGACGTCGTCGGCCGCACGGGGGCCGCCGGAGCGGCTGCCCTTCTTCGGTGCCGGGGCCGGGTCCTGGTCCACGTACCAGGGGACGACCTGGCCGTTGTCGTCGAAGTACGTGACGTTTCCGCGCAGCCACGGAACGGGGCCCTGGCCGAAGGGATCCGTCACAGCGTGCGCCAGCGCTCCCGACTCCCAGCGGCGGATCTGCTCCGAGCCCATGGTTTCTTCCCCTCCCCTTCGCCCCCGTGGCTGTGCGTGCTGTGTGGTGCGCTGCGACGTGTGTGGTTCTTTCGTGCCTATGTGTTTGTCGTATGTCGCAAGCCCTTGCCATGTGCGCGAACGGTCCAAGCACATCACATAATGCGCGCACTTCGTTACTGTTCGTTTCGAATTGGCCAGAAGCGGAGGCAGGCGCTCCGGCGGTCAGACGAGGCGGACCGGCTTCTCGGGGCGTATCCCCAGCTCGGCCAGCCAGGCCCGCAGGGGCGTGGAGTCGCCGTCCTCGATCAGGGTGAGGACCTTGGGCGCCAGGTCGGCGGTGCGTTCGCCGTTGTGGAGGAGGGTCGGGCCGTCCAGCCAGTCAAGGCCCGGGGTCGCGCCCGCGGTGTCCATCGCTGCGCAGCAGATCATCGCCGTGAGGTGGTCGGCGAGCAGTTCACGGGCCGTGCGCGGGGGCTGGAGGGGGAAGAGGGGGAGGGTCCGGTCGTCCCAGAGGGCTGCGGGGTCCGCGGTGGCGGGGGAGGCCGGGGAGCCGACGGGCTGGGAGCCGGTGGGCGGGGAGCCGGTGGGCGGAGAGGCCGCGGTCGTGGGGGCGGCGGGCGCAGTGGCGGTGGCCGAGGTGGCGGCGGACGACGTGGCCGCGGCCGAGGTGGCGGCGGACGACGTGGCGGCGGCCGAGGTGGCGGCGGTCGACGTGGTGACGGTCGGCGGGCTCGGTGTCGCGGTGGTTTCCTCGCGGGACAGTTCGGCGCTGAGCCGGGCGGCGAGGGTGGCGCTGCGGGGGGTCGTGCCGGAGAGGTCCTCTTCGTCGTCCGGGGGCCGTTCCGGGCCTCGGGTGGCGAACGGGGGCTCTGCGGCCCGGTCCGTCAGGTGGTCGAGGACGCGGGACAGGGTCGGGCCGCCGGTGTCGGGGGCCGTGCTCCCCGGGGCCGGGCGGACACCCATGGCGTCCAGGACGCGGTGGAGCCGGGCCGCGTCGATGCGCCACTTGCGGTCCACGACCTCCTCCGGATACTCGCTCCAGCCCACCGGCGACCAGTCGGGGCCGGGCCCCGCCGGGCCGCCGTGGAAGAGGCGGGCGGCGAGCAAGGAGGCGGCCTCGTCTATCGCGCCCGGCTCCTCCAGCAGATCGCAGGCGGGGCGCTCACCGAGCCGGGACGCGAAGCCCTCGGCCAGGCGGTCGCGCCGGGACAGCTCCGTGAGCGCCGCCACCACACCGGCGTCCAGCCGGGACGGCCAGCGGCCCATCCTCCAGGCGGGCAGCGCGACCCGGGTCAGCAGCCGGTCCCACCCCGCGTACGCCAGGCCCACCTGCTCCTGGGCGACGATCCGCAGCCCGTAATCCACAGCCTGTGCACGCTCCGCGGCCGCGGCCGCCACACCCCGCTCCATCTCGGCGGCGTACACACGGCAACTGCGCAGCAGCAGCCGGGCCACCCAGCCGACACCGGCCAGCACGACCCGCGACACCGGTCTGCGTTCCGGCGCCGAGGCCACGGCCACCGCGGCGTCCAGACCTCGGACGAAGCGCCGGGCGGCGGCTATGTCCGGGTGCGCCGAGGGGCCCGTACCGGCGACGACAGGGGCGAGGACCGCGCGCAGCTCGCCGACCCGCATCCACCACAGGAAGGGGGAGCCGATGACCAGGACCGGCGCGACCGGGTGCCGGCGGTGCGGGTGTCCGCCACCGCCCGCTATGTCGTCGTGCTCCTCGGCGGGGGGCGGGCCGTGGGCCCGGTGGGTGCGGTCCTCGAGCCAGCTGTCGCAGTCCGGCGTGAGCGCTATCGCCGAGGGCGCGGGGACATCGAGGCGGTCGGCGAGGTCGCGCACCATCCGGTACAGGTCCGGGGCCGCCTCCTCGGCGATCGGGATGGTGGGGCTCATGGCGGGACGGGCCCGGGCGACGACCAGGGCGATACCGGCGGCGGCGAGCAGCACGAGGACCGCGACCGGCGTCAGGATCCAGCGGGCGGCATCCCAGCCGGGGCCGACGAGACGGCCGGTGGCGGCGCCCGCGAGCAGGATCACGGCGACGGCGGCGGGCAGCAGGGCGACGGCCAGCGCGCGGCTGCGGATGCGCAGCACGACCAGTGCTCGTGCCCGCGCTGCCTGCGCGCCTGCCTCCACACCCATTCCGGTCACGACCGACCTCACCCCCTCCCCGTTGACCTGACGCTTTCCTTGCTCACTCCCCCACTGTGGCACCCGCCACTGACATCGCAATGCCGGTGGGCCATGTGCCGGAACGCTTGCGCCGCACCCTAGTTGGGGCTCCACCCCCCGTCAGCCGGATAGGACATCGGTCACTCGATGGAATGGCTTTGGGGAAAGGTGGATGACGGACAGCGAGGATCAGGCCCCGCATACCGAAAACTTCAGGCCCCGGATCCTGAGACGGATCCGGGGCCTGCGAGGTTCATCGAGCGGGGCCGTTTCCCGCGTTGGTGTGACGGCGGGTACTTGGGTTGACGCGTAGGTCTGGGCTGGCGTGTGGGTACGGGCTGGCGCGTGGGTACCGGGCTGGCGCGTGGTGGTGATCCCGGGTGCCGGGATGGCGCGTGGTGGTGACCGGGTGCCGGGATGGCCGGTTACGCGCCCGGTTACGCGCCTGCCGCCTTCGCGGCGATGTCCGTGCGGTGCTGGGAGCCGTCGAGGCGGATGCGGCCGACGGCCGTGTAGGCGCGGTCGCGGGCCTCGGCGAGGTCCTTGCCGGTGGCCGTGACGGACAGGACACGGCCGCCCGCGCTGACGATCGCGTCACCGTCACGCTTGGTGCCGGCGTGCAGCACGTAGGCATGCGGGGCGTCCTGGGCGGCGACCTCGTCGAGACCGGTGATCGGATCGCCGGTGCGCGGGGTGCCGGGGTAGTTGTGCGAGGCGACGACCACGGTCACGGCCGCGTCGTCGCTCCAGCGCAGCGGCTCCAGGTGGGCGAGGTTGCCGGTGGCCGCGGCCATCAGGAGACCGGCGAGCGGCGTCTTCAGCCGGGCCAGGACGACCTGGGTCTCGGGGTCGCCGAAGCGGGCGTTGAACTCGATCACGCGCACGCCGCGCGAGGTGATCGCGAGCCCGGCGTAGAGCAGGCCGGAGAACGGCGTGCCGCGGCGCTTCATCTCGTCCACGGTCGGCTGCAGGACGGTCTGCATGACCTCGTCGACCAGCTTCGGGTCGGCCCACGGCAGCGGCGAGTACGCCCCCATGCCGCCGGTGTTCGGGCCCTCGTCGCCGTCCAGCGCGCGCTTGAAGTCCTGGGCGGGCTGGAGCGGCACGACCGTCTCACCGTCGGTGACGGCGAACAGGGAGACCTCGGGGCCGTCCAGGTACTCCTCGATGACCACGCGCTCGCAGGCGGCGGCATGGGCCCTGGCCGCCTCGATGTCGTCGGTGACGACGACACCCTTGCCGGCGGCGAGCCCGTCGTCCTTGACGACGTACGGAGCACCGAAGGCGTCGAGGGCCGCGTCGACCTCCTCCGGGGTCGTGCAGACGTACGACCGCGCCGTGGGTACCTCGGCCACCGCCATGACGTCCTTCGCGAAGGCCTTGGAGCCCTCGAGCCGGGCGGCCTGCCCGGACGGGCCGAAGACCGGGATGCCGGCCTCGCGGACGGCGTCGGCGACACCGGCGACCAAGGGCGCCTCCGGGCCGACGACCACGAGGTCCGCGCCGAGCCGCGTGGCCAGCGCGGTGACGGCCGTGCCGTCCAGGGCGTCGACCTGGTGCAGCTCGGCGACCTCGGCGATGCCTGCGTTGCCGGGGGCGCAGTGCAGCGCGGTGACGTCGGGGTCGTGGGACAGGGAGTGGCACAGGGCGTGTTCGCGGGCGCCGCTGCCGATGACGAGGACCTTCACGGGGGTCAGCCTAACGGGAGGCGGCGGGTTCCCTTTGTGCGGGCTTCCGAAGGGGGCGGGGATCTTGGGTTGGAGGTTCCTCTGAACGGGGCTCGCCGGCTGGTCGCCCGGGGTGCTTCCACCGGCCTGGCTTGTCAGCCCCTAGGGCTCGTTGGAGAACTCCTCCACCACCGTCGCCCCCAGTTCCCGGACGATCAGCTCCTGGCCGGAGAGGGCCGACTCGTCGAGGTCGGGGTCGTCGTCCTCGGGGATGTCGTCCTCGACGGAGACGGACCGCGGCGCCGGGGCGGAGGGCTGGGATGCGGGGGCGGTGGGTGCGGGAGCCGGGGTGGAGCCGCGGGTGGGTGTGTTCGACTGCTGGGCGGGAGCGGACGGGGCGGTCGACTGGGACGTGGCGGGGCGCTGGGCGGTCGCCGTACCGCCGCTGCCGGCGTTGTAGTCGCCGCCTCCACCGCCGGTGTTGTAGCCGCCACCGCCGCCGTAGCCACCGCCGTAGCCACCGGTGCCGCCGCCGTGACCGCCCTGGCCGCCTCCGAACCCGGAGGGGCCGCCCGGGGCCTGCGGCGCGGAGCCGCCGGACGGGTCGACGATCGCCTCGATCTTCCACTGGACGTTGAACTGCTCGCCCAGCGCCTGCCGCAGCACGTCCTCACTGCCGCTGCTCAGGAAGTTGTCACGCGCGCCGGCGTTGACGAAGCCGAGCTGGAGGGTGGTGCCGTCGAAGCCGGCCACCTGGGCGTTCTGACTGAGCAGGATCCAGGTGAAGCGACGGCGGTTCTTGACCGCTTCCAGGATGTTCGGCCAGAGCATGCGGGGGTCGAGCCCCCCGGACGCGGGGGCGTGTGCGGGGGCCGGGGTGGCCGGTGCAGGGGCCGAGGGCGCCGGTGTGGGGCTGCTGGGTGCGGGTGCGCTCGGAGCGGGAGTGCTCGCTGCCGGGGGGGTCGACGCGGGTGCGGACGCGGGTGCGGGTGCGCCCGAGGCGGCCGTGGGCCAGCCGCCCGGGCGACGGCCGCTGCCGGCCGAGGCCGCGGTGGGCCAGGCGCCGGGGGCCGGGCCGGAAGCGGCCGCGGGAGCGTTGGAGGGAACGGGAGCCTGAGCGGACGGTGTGTGGGGCGGCTGGGCAGGTGAGGCCTGCCGTCCGTCGGCGGGGCCGGAGGTGGGCGCGGGCTCGGCTGGAGCGGGCGGGCCCGAAACCGCCGGCTGCTGTGCTTCCTGGCCCGCCGCAGCGGGGGCATGCGCATGCCCGGCCGCGGCCGCCGCGTGACCGCCACTGCCACTGCCACTGCCACCGGGGCCAGGGCCTCCGGGACCCCCAGGACCTCCACCACCCGGCGCTCCCGAGGCACGGACCGCCGCCCGGGCCGCTGCCGGACCGCCACCCGGAGGAACGGGAGCGGCCGCCGGGGCGGCCGCCGCTGCCCCATGTCCTTCGGGCCCTGGCGCGTACCCCATGGCGGGCATGCCGGCGGGGCCCTGGGAGGAGAAGTTCACACCGCGCTCGACCCGGTCCAGGCGGGCCATGACGGACCGCTCGTCGCCGTAGGCGGCGGGGAGCAGGACGCGCGCGCAGATCAGCTCGAGCTGGAGGCGGGGCGAATGGGCGCCGCGCATCTCGGTCAGGCCCTCGTTGACGAGGTCGGCGGCCCGGCTCAGCTCGGCGGCGCCGAAGGTGCCGGCCTGAGCCTGCATGCGCTCGACGACGTCGGCGGGGGCGTCGATGAGCCCCTTCTCTGCCGCGTCCGGGACGGCGGCGAGGATCACCAGGTCACGCAGCCGCTCCAGCAGATCGGCGACGAACCGACGGGGATCGTTCCCGCCCTCGATCACGCGGTCGACGACCTCGAAGGCCGCGGCCCCGTCACCGGTGGCGAAGGCCTCGACGACGGAGTCGAGGAGGGAGCCGTCGGTGTAGCCGAGCAGGGCCGTCGCCATGGCGTACGTCACACCGTCCGCAGCGGCGCCGGCCAGCAGCTGGTCCATGACGGACATGGAGTCACGCACGGAGCCGCCACCGGCGCGCACGACGAGCGGGAGGACACCGTCCTCGACCGGGATGGCCTCCTTCTGGCACACCTCGGCGAGGTACTCCCGCAGCGTCCCGGGCGGGACGAGCCGGAACGGGTAGTGATGGGTCCGCGACCGGATGGTCCCGATGACCTTCTCGGGCTCGGTGGTCGCGAAGATGAACTTGAGATGCTCCGGCGGCTCCTCGACGACCTTCAGCAGCGCGTTGAAACCGGCCGACGTGACCATGTGGGCCTCGTCGATGATGTAGATCTTGTACCGGCTGCGGGCAGGTCCGAAGAAGGCCTTCTCGCGCAGGTCACGGGCGTCGTCCACGCCACCGTGGGAAGCGGCGTCGATCTCGATGACGTCGATGGAACCGGGTCCGTTGCGCGCGAGGTCCTGACAGGACTGGCACTCACCGCACGGCGTGGGCGTAGGGCCCTGCTCGCAGTTCAGACACCGCGCCAGGATCCGCGCGCTGGTCGTCTTGCCACAGCCTCGCGGCCCGCTGAACAGGTACGCGTGGTTGACCCGGTTGTTGCGCAGCGCCTGCTGCAACGGGTCGGTGACGTGCTGCTGCCCGATGACCTCGGCGAAGGTCTCCGGGCGATAGCGGCGGTACAGAGCGAGAGACGACACGCCTACGAGGTTATAGGCGCCCACTGACAACGGACCCCGCCACGGGAAGCGGACCGCACCACACGAAGCCCGGAACGCAGACGCCCCCCACGCACCCGCCAGAGCCAACCTACCCTTGCTGCCTTCCGGCCCTGGGGGAGTTCAGTCAGATAGCGCCGCGTGAGGGGCTGCGCCAAGGCTACCTGATGTCAGGGGCAGGGAACGAGTTCGCGAGCACTCCTCTCCGTCATGTAATGTTTCCGGCGGAGGATTCGCCTAGAGGCCTAGGGCGCACGCTTGGAAAGCGTGTTGGGGGCAACCCCTCACGAGTTCGAATCTCGTATCCTCCGCCAGTGCCTCACCGGGCACGATGTCGAAGGGCCCCACCGTTCGCGGTGGGGCCCTTCGGCGTGTGTGGTCTCATGTGCGGGGACGGGATACGGGCCCGGCGTCGATCTCGGCGATCAGGGCCTCGATACGGTTCCTGATCTCGTCGCGGATAGGGCGGACGGCCTCCACGCCCTTGCCCGCCGGGTCCTCCAGGGCCCAGTCGAGGTACGTCTTGCCGGGGAAGACCGGGCAGGCGTCGCCGCAGCCCATCGTGATGACGTAGTCGGACGCCTGGACGGCCTCGGTCGTGAGGATCTTCGGCTTTGCGTCGGCGATGTCGATGCCGATCTCCCGCATGGCCTCGACCGCGGCCGGGTTGACCCGGTCGCCCGGGACGGAGCCGGCGGAGCGGACCTCGATCCGGTCGCCCGCGAGGTGGTGGAGGAAGCCGGCTGCCATCTGGGAACGCCCCGCGTTGTGGACGCAGACGAACAGCACGGAGGCGAGCGGGCTGGAGGACATCGGTTCTTCCTTCGTCAGCGGTTCATTGGTGTGAAAGTATCAGCCCATGCTGACATCAGTCGACACTGATCTGATCCGGGTCCTGGCCGATCCGCTCAGGCTGCGGATCGTGACCCTGCTGGCCAAAGAGACGCTGTGCACCACCCACCTCGTGGAGGAGACCGGTGCCCGGCAGACCAACCTCTCCAACCATCTGAGAGTGCTGCGCGAGGCCGGGGTCGTCGAGACGGAGCCGTGCGGCCGGTACACGTACTACAGGCTGCGCCCCGACGTCATCGCCCGGCTCGCCGGGCAGTTCAGCGACCTGGCCGAGTCCGCACGAACCGCCGCCGACAACAAGAGGGCCTGCCTGTGACCCGCACCGAAGCAGCAGCGACCGCCGAGGAACCCTCGGTCGTCGCGAAGCTGTCGACGCTCGACCGTTTCCTCGCCGTGTGGATCCTGCTCGCCATGGCCGTCGGCCTGGGCCTCGGCCGCGCCGTCCCCGGACTCGACGACGCCCTCGCGAAGGTCGAGATCGGCGGCATCTCGCTGCCGATCGCCATCGGCCTGCTGATCATGATGTATCCGGTCCTGGCCAAGGTCCGCTACGACAAGCTCGACGCCGTCACCGGCGACAAGAGGCTCATGGTCTCGTCGCTCGTCATCAACTGGATCGTCGGACCGGCGGTGATGTTCGCCCTCGCCTGGATCTTCCTGCCGGACCTGCCCGAGTACCGCACCGGCCTGATCATCGTCGGGCTGGCCCGCTGTATCGCGATGGTCATCATCTGGAACGACCTCGCTTGCGGCGACCGCGAGGCGGCAGCGGTCCTGGTCGCGCTGAACTCGGTCTTCCAGGTGGTGGCGTTCGGCCTGCTCGGCTGGTTCTACCTCGAGTTGCTGCCCGGCTGGCTGAACCTGGGCGACGGGGAGCACCTGGACATCTCCATGGGGAAGATCGCCCTGAACGTCGTCGTCTTCCTCGGCGTGCCGCTGCTGGCCGGGTTCCTCACCCGCCGCATCGGCGAGCGGAAGCTGGGCCGTGAGGCGTACGAGTCGGGCTTCCTTCCGAAGATCGGCCCGTGGGCGCTGTACGGCCTGCTCTTCACGATCGTCATCCTCTTCGCCCTGCAGGGGAGGACCATCACCTCGCAGCCGCTGGACGTCGCCCGGATCGCGCTGCCGCTGCTGGTGTACTTCGCCGTGATGTGGTTCGGCACCTTCGCCCTCGGCAAGGTCATCGGCCTCGCCTACGACCGCACCGCGACCCTCGCCTTCACCGCGGCCGGCAACAACTTCGAGCTGGCGATCGCGGTCGCCATCGCCACCTTCGGCGTGACGTCAGGTCAGGCGTTGTCGGGCGTGGTCGGGCCGCTGATCGAGGTGCCGGTGCTGGTGGCGCTGGTGTACGTCTCGCTGGCCTGGCGGCGGAAGTTCAGCGCCACGCCTTCTCGCTGACCGCGTTTTCGGTGGTGGGTCAGGCTGCGGCCGGAGAGATGGTCAGCAGCTTGCCCATCGCGGACAGCACGGACGGCTCGACGCGGTAGTAGACCCAGGTGCCGCGCCGTTCGGAGGTCAGCAGCCCGGCCTCCTTCAGCTTCTTCAGGTGGTGGGAGACGGTCGGCTGCGAGACGCCGACATCGGAGATGTCGCAGACGCACGCCTCGCCGCCCTCGTGCGAGGCCACCGCCGAGAACAGCCGCAACCGCACCGGGTCCCCCAGGGCCTTGAACATCCGCGCGGCCGTTTCGGCCTCCTCCGCGGTGAACGGACGCTCGGTGAGGGGCGGGCAGCACGGCGCCACGGCCTCCGGGACCTCGGGTTCCAGCAGCGGCAGCACCCTCGTATTCGACATACGTCAATGTTGACATGCGTCGAACCAAAGAGGCCAGAGGCATCGATTCGATGAATGTCTATATTGACGGTCATCGAAGCAGGTGCCATGCTGACAGCACAAGCCATCGACAGATGTCGAATCAAAGGGGAACCTCGTGGTCGTGCCGATCAACAGCGTGCCCACTGACCAGCTGCCCGTCGTGGTCATCGGCGCCGGCCCGGTCGGCCTGGCCGCCGCCGCACATCTCGTCGAGCGGGGCCTTGAACCGCTGGTCCTGGAAGCCGGTCCGTCGGCCGGCACGGCCGTGCGCGGCTGGGCGCACGTGCGGCTGTTCTCGACCTGGTCGGAGGTCACCGACCCGGCCGCGGAGAAGCTCCTCGCCCCGACCGGCTGGACCCGCCCGGACGGCTCCGCCTACCCCACCGGCGGCGACTGGGCCGAGAACTACCTCCAGCCCCTCGCCGACGTCCTCGGCGACAAGGTCCGCTACGGCGCCACCGTCACCGGCGTCGCCCGCGCCGGACGCGACCGCGTCGTCGACTCCGGCCGCGACGAGCAGCCCTTCGCCGTGCACGTCCTGTCGGCCGGCGGCCGTGAGGAACGGATCAGCGCCCGCGCGGTCATCGACGCCTCCGGCACGTGGTCCGTGCCCGGGCCACTGGGCGCGGACGGCCTGCCCGCCCTCGGCGAGAAGACGGCCGCCCACCGCATCTCCTACCGCGTCCCCGACCTCAACGTCCCGTCCGTACGCGCCCGGTACGCGGGCAGGCGCACCGCGGTCGTCGGCTCCGGCGCCTCGGCCTTCACCGCCCTGGCCCACCTCGCGGACCTGGCCGAGGACGAGCCGGGCACGCACGCGGTGTGGATCCTGCGCCGCGGCATCACCGGCTCGACGTTCGGCGGCGGCGAGGCCGACCAGCTGCCCGCGCGCGGTGCCCTCGGCCTGCGTGCCAAGGCCGCGGTGGAGGAAGGCCACGCGAGCGCGGTCACCGGGTTCCGTGCGCAGGCCGTCGAGCGGGACGGCGACCGGCTGGTCCTGGTCGCCGAGGACGGGCGCCGGCTGGACCCGGTCGACGAGGTGATCGTCCTAACCGGTCTCCGCCCGGACCTGTCCTTCCTCTCCGAGCTCCGCTTGTGCTTGGACGACCGCCTCCAGGCGCCCACAGCCCTGGCCCCGCTGATCGACCCCAACGTCCACTCCTGCGGCACCGTCCACCCGCACGGCGTGAAAGAGCTCTCCCACCCCGAGCAGGGCGTCTACCTGGTCGGTATGAAGTCCTACGGCCGCGCGCCCACGTTCCTCGCGATGACCGGCTACGAGCAGGTCCGCTCGGTCGCCGCCGCGATCGCCGGAGACCGTGCGGCCGCCGAGCGCGTCGAGCTGACCCTGCCCGAGACCGGCGTGTGCGGCGGGGCCGGCCTGTTCGACGAGCCCGGCGCCACCCCGGCCGAGGGCGGAGGCTGCTGCGCCACTCCGGCCACCTCGCAGATCGGCACCGGCGCTCCGGCCACCGCCTCCGGCGGCTGCTGAACTCCCCGCCCACTCCAGGAGGTTCGTCATGACGTCCCGTGTCCAGCTCGCCCTCCGTGTCCCCGATCTCGCCGAGTCCGTGGCCTTCTACACGAAGCTCTTCGGTACGGAGCCCGCCAAACTCCGCGACGGCTACGCCAACTTCGCCATCGCCGAGCCCCCGCTGAAGCTCGTTCTCATCGAAGGCACCACAGGTGAGCCGACCCGCATGGACCACCTCGGCGTCGAGGTCGAGACGACCGAGGCGGTGCACGCCGCCACCGCCCGCCTGGGCGAGGCGGGCCTGAGCACCGACGTGGAGAACGACACGACCTGTTGTTACGCCGTCCAGGACAAGGTCTGGGTCCACGGCCCCGGCCAGGAACCCTGGGAGGTGTATGTGGTCAAGGCCGACGCCGGCTCCCTGGCCAAGCAGCAGGGCAGCACCTGCTGCGCCGGCGCGGAGGAGCCGGCCGCCGCGGGCGGCTGCTGCTGATCCGCCGGTGCGGCGGGCGACGCCGCGGCCGCGTTCTCGGTGGTGGCCTTCTTTCGTTCGATACCGGTCGCCGCGCGCGCTCGGCGTGCACCGCGCGCCCCCTCGCCCACACTTCCTCCGGATGCGTCGCGGTGAGATCATCTCGTCGTCTCGGCGCGCTTCGGGAGGACGGATGGGTCTTGACTCGGGGGAGGTCGTGCTCCACGCGGCCGGGCGGTGCGAGGACGGATACGGCGGCTGGGCGGCGGTCCTGACCCACGGGTCTCACCGGCGCGAGCTGAACGGCAGCGGCACCGGCGTGACCTCCCACCGGATGGCGCTGACGGCCGTCGTGGAAGGGCTCACGGCGCTGACCCGCCCGTCGCGCGTGCGGATCTGCGTGGCCGACGAGACCCTGCACGAGAAGCGCGCCCAGCGCCGCCCGCCCGACGAGCCGGACCTGTGGCAGAGGCTGCGTCCGCTGCTCGCCCGGCACCACGTCGCATGGACGGAGCCCGGCGAATGGGCGGACGAGGACGACGAGGACAACGAGTACGGCCCAGCCGGCGAAGCCGGCGACTACGACGAGTGGGCCGTCGAGGGGCCCTGCGACCTGGCCGCCGAACTGGCCTTTCACCAGCACCGTGGCGAGGAGGTCAGGGCGGGAGCGCAGAGCGAGGAGAACACGCTGGCCGTCGCGGTGTCACGGTTCCTTGCCGAGCGGTGGGACGACATGCACGCGTTCGAGGCCGCCGACGACGTCATCTCGACGCTGCGTTTCAGCATCGGCTGGTACGGCGACACGCCGTTCACCGAGATGGCGCCCGCCGAGATCGTCGATGAACTGGGCGCCTTCTTCAGCAGCACCCTGCCCCACAAGCAGCACGCGTCGCCCCACGAGCTCCGGACGGCGAAGCGCGTGGTGACGGATCTGCTGAACTGGCTCGTCGCGAACGGCCATGTCGATGCCGACGTGGCCCGGGACCGCCTGGAGGACATCGACATCACCGTGGACGAGCGGGCCTTGCTCAAGGAGTTCGTCGACGCGTTCGGCGGCGACGATCTCGTGCCCTGGCCCGACCCCTCCCGCTGGGAGGACCGCGTCGACTGCCAGTACCTGACGATCGCGGAAGTGGCCGGCGAGTCCCTCACGTTCAAGGACGAAGACGGACACGACGAGGACGACTGCCCGACGGTGGGCCCGGTCCCCGTCCGCCCCGAGATCGCCGCCCGGGCCCGGACCGGCTGGCGGATCCTGCTGTCCGCGGTGAGGGTGCGGGGGCAGTGGAGACTCGTCGAGGTGGTCAGCGGGGACCCGTGACGGCTGGTCCGTCGGACAGGTCCCCGTGAAGTCGGCCCGGTGTCTACGCGCGCCGGTCCGACGCCGGCCACACGTACGGCAGGTCGTCCGGGACGCCGGGGAAGAGGTCCGCGTAGGTGGTGGGGTCCTTGCGGACGAGGGCCGAGCGGTGGCTGTGGTGGAAGGGGGCGTCGCCCAGCCAGGGGGGCAGTTCGCCCTCGGCCGCCAGGACGTGCTGGTCGCGGACCGGGGTGTGCGGGCGGATCGCCGCGAGGTCGGCGACCAGGGTGGCCGCGCAGCTGTCCTGGTGGCCCTGTTCGCGCCAGACGCGGCAGATCTCCAGGCCGTAGCGGACGAGTGCCTCCTCGTAGCCGGCCCACATCCGGACCGCCGGGTGGTGGCGCCAGCCGTACCCCGGTACGACCAGGCCGCGCAGCACCTGCAGCGCCTCGACCCGCTGTTTGCCGAGCCGGCGGCGGTCCAGGACCAGGGCCGACTCCCGGAAGCCGGGGTAGGGGAGGAAGGTCTGCACGCCGTCCCTCCCAGGGGCCTACCGCTGCGCTCCGGTGCGGGGGCCGCGGGTCGGGCGGCGGCGGCCGAGAGCCAGAGCCAGGCCGATCATCGCGATGCCCAGGGCGAAGTGAAGCCAGTCGTCGGCGGTGTTGAGGGGGACGAAGTTGGCGTCGCTGTCGTGGCCGACGGACAGGCCGTAGATCCACAGCACCAGGTAGACGGCACCGCCGACCAGCAGGTACGAGTACGCTCCGCCGGCCGTGCGGGCGAGGGCCAGGCCGGCGAGACCGTAGGCCAGGTGCACGAGGTTGTGCAGGATCGAGACCTGGAACAGGCCCAGCAGCTCGGCGCCCGACTCGTGGGAGGCGAACTCCATCGAGTCGTAGTCGGTGGTGATGCCGGGGATGAAGCCCAGCACGCCCACCAGGAGGAAGACGACGCCCATCAGCTGGGCTGCCCGCTGCACGGGGGCCGCGGCGGCCCGGTGGGACGTGTGTGTGGTCATGGCCCTTGGATCCTCACTGGAGAGAGACGGTCTGCTCCGCCCAGATGGTCTTGCCCGTGGCGCCCTGGCGCGTGCCCCAGCGCGCGGTCAGCTGGGCCACGAGGAGCAGACCGCGCCCGCCCTCGTCGTAGGTGCGGGCGCGCCGCAGGTGGGGAGCGGTGTTGCCGCCGTCGGAGACCTCGCAGATCAGGGTGTCGTCGTGGATCAGACGGAGCTGGATCGGCGGCCGCGCGTGCCGGATGGCGTTGGTGACGAGTTCGCTGACGACCAGTTCGGTGACGAAGACGGCGTCGGAAAGCCCCCACCTCTCCAGCTGAGCCACCACGTCCTTGCGGGTCTGGGCGACCGCGGACGGGTCGTCCGGCACCGCCCAGGTGGCGACCTGGCTCGCGTCGAGCGCGCGGGTGCGGGCGACGAGCAGGGCCACGTCGTCGGCCGGGCGCTGCGGCAGCAGGTCGGCCAGCACCGTGTCGCACAGGGCGTCCAGCGAGGGCGCCGGGCGGGCCAGGGCCTCGCGCAGCCGGTGGACGCCGGCGTCGGGGTCCCGGTCGCGGTTCTCGATCAGGCCGTTGGTGTAGAGGGCGAGCAGGCTGCCCTCGGGCAGGACGGCCTCGGTGGCCTCGTGGGGCAGGCCGCCCATACCGAGCGGGGGCGCGGCCGGGAGTTCGATCAGCTCGACCCTCCCGTCGGGGCTCACCACGGCCGGCACGGGATGCCCGGCCCCGGCGAAGCAGCAGCGCCGCGACACAGGGTCGTACACGGCGTACAGGCAGGTCGCACCCACGTCCCCGGAGGTCTCCCCGCCCTCCCCGTCCTCCACCTCCACGCTCAGCCGGGCGACCAGGTCGTCCAGGTGGGTGAGGAGCTCGTCGCACGGCAGGTCGATGTCGGCCAGGGTGCGTACGGCCGTCCGCAGCCGGCCCATGGTCGCGGAGGCGTGCAGCCCGTGGCCGACGACGTCGCCGACGACCAGGGCCACCCGCGCCCCGGAGAGGGGGATGACGTCGAACCAGTCGCCGCCGACGCCGGCGTGCCCGCCCGCCGGCAGATAACGGGTGGCGACCTCGACCGCCGCCTGCCGGGGCAGCCGCCGCGGCAGCAGGCTGCGCTGGAGCGTGACGGCCGTGGTGCGCTCCCGGGTGTAGCGGCGGGCGTTGTCGATGCTGACCGCGGCCCTGGCCACCAGTTCCCCGGCCAGGACCAGGTCGTCGTGCCGGAAGGGCTCGGGGTTGCGGTACCGGACGAGGAGCACGACTCCCAGCGTGGTCCCGCGGGCGGCGAGCGGCACGGTCATCACCGAGTGGATGCCGAGCGCCCGGATCCTCGCGGCACGCTCCGGGTCGTGCGCGAGCCACGCCGCGAACGCCGGATCGGTCACCTCGTGCAGGGTGGCGCGTCCCGCGCGCAGGCTCTCGTAGGGCGCCGAACCCTCCGGGTAGGCGTCCACCTGGCCGGCCGCCACGACCGCCTCCGGGGCCCCCGGGGTCACCGACCGCAGCGCCACCCGCCGCAGCAGCAGCGGCCCCTCCGCCGGAAGGACCCGGTCGGGCGGTTCGGGTACGTCGTCCAGCGCGGCGACCAGATCGACACTGACGAAGTCGGCCAGGGCCGGGACGATCACGTCCGTCAGCTCCTCGGCCGTGCGCCGCACGTCGAGCGTGCCGCCGATGCGCCGGCCGGCCTCGGCGATCAACTGGAGCCGCTTGCGGGCCCAGAACTGTTCCGTCATGTCGTGCGCGGAGAGGCAGACGCCCCGGATCGCGCCCTCGGCGTCCCGCAGCGCGGACTCGAAGACCGACCAGGCGTGCTCGCGGGTCTCGCCCGGGGCGCGCAGATAGTTCTCCTCGTACTGCGGCTCACCGGTCCGCAGCACCCGGGCCATGCTGCGTTCCGCCCGTGCACCGGCCTCGTCGTCGACGATCTCGGACACGCGCAGGCCCAGCATCTCCTCCTCGGTGAGCGCCATGGCCCGCTCCATGCCCTCGTTGGCCCGCCTGAGCCGGAGCCGGGTGTCGTAGAGCGCCAGGGCGCAGCACGGGGACTGGGTGAAGCTCCAGCTCACGAGGGATTCGTCGAGGGCGGGCCGGGGCTGCCGGCGGGTCAGGGCGGACACGAGGAGCCAGGCGGGGGCGCCGGTGCCGGGCGTCCTGTGGTGGGCGAGGACCCGGACGGTCAGCTTCCGGCCGTCATGGTGCCGGAGCGCGACATCGCCGTTCCACCGGGACAGTCCGGCGAGCGCGGGCGGGCCGCCCCGGGCCGGGAGCGGCTCGGCCAGCAGACCCTCGGCGGGGCGGCCGGTCATCTGCCGGGCCGAGTACCCGAGGAGGCGTTCGGCGCCCGCGTTCCAGCCGGTCACCCTGCCCTGCTCGTCGAGGGTGACGCGGGCAGTGAGGGCCTCGCCGACGAGGTCCGCGAGGGCTTCGGGGTCATCGAGGGCGGGGGCTTGGGGGGCTTGGGGTTCCGCTCCGAGCGGCCGGTCGGCCCGGTGGCCGGCCCGGCCGACGGTGACGGGCTGCTCCATGATCGGTCATCTCGCTCTGGCGGGAGTCTGCGGTGATCCCGGATGCTCGGAGGACAGTCATCCCATATGTAACCTATCCCCTGATTACCCCGATTGTGACGGCCCTTACCCTGCCGCCACGGCCCGGGCGGGAGCCTGCCGCTGCCCGGCCCGGGTAACCGGTCCCCCATGGGCGAGATCCTGGTGGGCACGTGTTCCTGGACCGACCGGGCCCTGGTCGGCAGCGGCTGGTACCCGGTGGGGCGGCGGGACGCCGAGGGGCGGTTACGGCACTACGCCGAGCGGTTCCCGGTCGTCGAGGTCGACGCCTCGTACTACGCGCTGCCGAGCGAGCGGAACAGCCGGCTGTGGGCCGAGCGGACACCGGACGGGTTCGTGTTCGACGTCAAGGCGTTCTCGCTGCTGACCGGGCACCCCACCAGGGGGGCGGTGATGCCGGCCGGGCTGCCGGCCGATCACCGGGACGCCGCCGTGCTCGACGAGGTGTGGGCGCGGTTCACGGCCGGGATCGAGCCGTTGCGGCGGGCCGGGCGGCTCGGGAGCGTGCTGTTCCAGTTCCCGCCGTGGTTCCGGCCCGGGGAGCGGGCGGAGGAGTTCCTCCAGGGCTGCGCCGAGCGGACGCGCGGCTGGCCCGTCGCCGTGGAGTTCCGGCATCCCTCGTGGTGGGAGCCGGAGCGGGCGCAGGCCACGTGCGCGCTGCTCGCCCGGTACGGCATGGCCGCGGTCGCCGTCGACATGACGCAGACATTGCCCTCCTCGATGCCGCCCGTCACCCCGGTCACCTCGCCCCGGCTGTCCGTCGTACGGTTCCACGGACGCAGCACCGCCTGGGGGACCGGCAGCAAGGAGGACCGGTTCCGGTACGGGTACGGCGAGGACGAGCTCGCCGAGTGGCTGCCCCGCGTGCGCCGGCTGGCCGAGCGGACCGAACAGGTCCACGTCCTGTTCAACAACTGCTGCGGCGACGCCGCCGTCCGTGCCGCCGAGTGCATGACGCGGCTCCTCGACGGCGAGCTGCCGCCGGCGGCCGCGAGGCTGCCTAGGGCACGATCCGCACCTGCTTCTCCACTGTCACCTGGTCCACGTCCGACACCCGCACGGTCGTCTTCATCGTCCAGGTCCCGGCGAGGGGCAGGTTGACGGAGTTGGTGCTCCAGTAGCCGCCGGCGTCGGTGAGCCGGGCGTCGATCGGGCCGACCTTCCGGGAGGGGAGGGTGAAGCTGATGCGGACCTCGGGGACGACGATCAGACCCTTGTCGGCGCCGTAGACCACGGCCTGGACGCCGTTCTCGCCGACGCGGGCCGGGTCCAGGGTGACCTGCACCGTGCCACGGCCGGACAGGGGGCCGGTGCTTCCGCCCGTGTCGAAGGGCACAGTGGTCAGGGTCGTGGGCGGCAGCGCGCCCGCCGGAGACCGCTGCGCGGCCTCGGCCTGCGCGCGGCCCGGCAGCGTGGTGGTGAGGAGTGTCGTGATCAGCAGCACCACGGCGGCGACGGCGACTTCGACGAGGACGGAGCGGCGCAGACCGCGACGCCGGGTGTCCGCGTCGCCGGACTCGGGTGCCGGTTCCGAGGCCCCCTCCGGTTTCTCCGGCGCTTCCGGCTCCTCCGGCTCCCCCGGGTCTCCGGCCTCGACTGCCGCACCGGCCTCCCCGGGCTCCCCCGGCGGTGCCGGCGCTCCCGCGCCGACCGGCTGCGCGACCCGTTCCGGTACGGCCGTCCGGGTGGCGGCGGCCGCCGGTGCCGCGAGGCGGGCCGTCCATCGGCGCGAGTACCCGGCCGCCAGCAACAGCGCGGTCACCGCGACCAGTTTGGCCAGCAGCAGCCGGCCGTACGACGTGCCGGTCAGCGCGGAGAGGGAGCCGAGGCCGCGCCAGGACTGATAGAGGCCGGTGACCGCCAGGACGGTCACCGAGATGAAGGCGATCCGGGAGAAGCGGGGCACGACCTCCGCCAGCGCGTCGACCGAGGCCCGGCGCAGGGTCAGCAGCAGCGCCACGAGGCCACCGAGCCAGACGCCTGTCGCGACCAGGTGCAGCACGGACGACGTCATCGCCACGGGCACCTGGATCCCGGCGGAGGCGTGCTCGGCCGCGGCCCAGGTCAGGGCCAGGGCGACGGCCAGGGCCGCGCCCACCGCCCGCATCACGGGCTCCTGGCGGTCGCGGTGCCTGGACAACCGGAGCAGGAAGGCGGCGGTCAGCAGGAGGACGGCCAGCCTGGCGAGCAGGGCCGTGCCCGGGCGGCTGGTCAGAGTGCGTTCGAGGGCGGAGAGGTCGAAGGCCGAGGCCGGGCCCGCGCCCGTCTCGTACGGGGCGCGCAGCATCAGCAGGACGACCGTCGAGCCGAGCAGGGTCCACCAGGCCGCCGCCAGAGGTCTGCGCAGCGGAGACGTGTCCGCGGGTCGGCACAGCAGCGCGAACGCCACCGTGCCGACGAGCAGCGCGGCGGCGAGGTAGGCGAGATAGCGGGCGGCGTCGTAGAGGCCGCCGGTCAGGGGGTCCTCGTCCGGGCCGGTGTCGACCTGCGCGGACGTCGCGGACCGTTTGCCGACGGAGAAGGTGAAGGCGCCGGAGACCGGGTGGCTGTCGGAGGACACCACCCGCCAGGCCACCGTGTAGGTGCCCTGGGCGAGTTTGCCGGGCAGTCCGACCCGGGCCGTTTCGGAACGGCCGTCCGCGTGCTGCGCCTCGCCGGTGTGCACGCGGCGCTGGTCCGGGCCGAAGACCCGGAAGGAGTCGTCGAGCAGGCCGACGGACTCGGTGAAGGTCAGGGTGAGGTGGCGGGGGGCACGCTGGACGACGGATCCGTCGTCGGGGTCGGTGCTGCGGAGGGCGGCGTGGGCGGAAGCCGGGGCTGCGCTGAAGAGGAGCAGGACCAGCACGGTGCCGAGCAGCACCAGGGCTTGACGTCGCCGGGGGTGTCCGCCATTGCGCTCCTCGTTCCGCCGTTGGTGCACGTGGGTCTCCGGGGTCGGGCTGTACGGCTCTCGGTTATGTACGGAAGGGAGTTGTCTCGCGCTCAGCGGGGCGTGGGTTTGCGTGGATCGGCGGGTGCGGGTCTGTGGGGGTTGTTCGCGCAGTTCCCCGCGCCCCTAGAAAGGTCGGCACAGAGCTGCGATCTTGTCCGCCACCCCCGGATACCGTGCCGTCAGCTCCGCCGCGTCCCCGTGCTCATAGCCCTGGAACGTGAAGCCGGGAGCCATCGTGCAGCCGAACAGGGTCCACTGCCCGCCCTCGCGCACCCTGCCGCCCATCCATGTGCCCGCCGGGATCGTGAACTGGACGTGCTGGCCGCCGAGGACGTCCGGCCCGAGCACCACCGTCCGCGTGCTGCCGTCCGGGGCGAGCAGCAGGAGCTCCAGGGGATCGCCGAGGTAGAAGTGCCAGATCTCGTCGGTCGGCAGGCGGTGGAGGGCGGAGTAGTCGTCGGGGCCCGCTGTCAGGAGGGCGACGATCGCCGTGCCCTCCGGCCTGCCGTCGGGGCGTTCGGGACCGGCCCAGGTCTGGCGGAACAGGCCGCCTTCGCGGGGGATCGGCTCGAGGCCGTAGTGGGCGATGAGGTCGTCGGGCGTCACGCGGGGAAGAGTATCTCCCGGTCGAGGAAGGCGAGCTGGGCCTTCTTCTCGGGCAGGTACACGTCCGGGAGGTCGATCTCCGGCAGGACCACCACCGGCCCCGGGGTGAAGCCCATGGTGAGGAAACGGGCGATCGCCTTCTCGTTGCGGACGTCCGGGTCGACCACGATCCGCCGGCGGTCCAGGCCGAGCAGGACGTACCGGGCGACGGCGGTCACCAGCCGTGCGGTCCAGCCGGAGCGCGCCCCGCCCGGGCCGGCGGGGGCGACCAGCAGGTGGACGCCGATGTCACCGGGCCGGACGTCGTAGCACTCGCTGACGCGGTCCGCCCCGGGCTCGTAGGTCTGCAGGAGGGCGACCGGCTCGCCGTCGCGGACGACGAGGTAGGCGTGGTGGGTGGTGAGGGTCTCCATGTGGGCGTAGATCTCGGCCACCTGTCGCTCGGTCAGGCCCGTCATGCCCCAGAAGACGGCCCGGTCCTCGCTCACCCAGCGGTGGACCGTCCCGGCGTCGGCCTCCGGGTCCAGGGGCAGGACGCGGACGGTTCCGAAGCCGTCGGTCACCTGCTCGTGGACGGCCGTGCGGGAGGCGTACGGGTCAGACATCGGTCTCCTTCTTCAGCAGGGTCCAGTCGGTGACGACCGGGACGAGGTCCCCGGCGAGCCACAGGGGGAGCTGGTCGCGGTGGTGGGGCGAGTTGGGGACGCCCGAGGCGCCGAGCGGGACGACCCAGCGGCTGTCCTCGCGCCGGGCCAGGTCCCAGACGTACCGGGCGGCCGGGCCGCGCGCGGCGCGGTCGGTGAGGCCCGGCACGCCCGAGGTGCACAGCACGCAGTCGTGGTCGCCGGACAGCCCCGGTTCGTCGTACGGCGTCTCCGGCTCGAGCGCCCGCCAGGGGGCGAGCCGGTGGGTGTCGCCCCAGACGCCGGCGGGCGGCCGGGCGGCCACCTCCTCGACCGCCGCGCGGACGGCCGACGGGCGGTCGATTCCGTACAGCTCCTCGGCCCGCAGCAGGTGTTCGAGGGCGAAGCCCACGCGCGGGAGGAGGGCGAGCCAGGGCCGGAACACCTCCGGATACGCCGGCGGTGTGGCGAGTGCGGCGAAGGCGGGGTGCGCCGCCAGCCGCCGTACGACCGCGCCGCGCACGGCCGAGTAGAGGGCCGCGTCGGCGCTGTCGGCGTCCATGCGGCGGTTCCAGGCGAGGAGGCGGTCCCGCAGGGCGGAGGCCTCGGGGGTGAGGGCGTCGAGGGCCCGGAGGTGGTCCAGGAGGGGGGACGCGGAGGCGAGGTGGGTGTCCGTGTGGATCGCGGGCATGTCGGCGGCGGACCAGCGCTCCTTGCCTGCGAGCAGCGCGGCGATGCGGTCGTGGCGGTGCGACGGGGCGAACTCGACGCCGAGGGGTCCGGCCGGGCCGCGCTGGTTGGCCATGACGGCGACGCCGTCGTCGGTGAGCCCGGCGCGGGGTGTCTCCTGCCAGCCGTGCCACTCGTGGCCGGGCTCCCAGGCGGGCACCAGGCGCAGGCGGTTGGCCTCGGCGCGCAGCGGCACCCGCCCGGCGACGCGGTGCAGCACACCGCCCTCGGTGTCGGCGGCCTGGACGACGTTGACCGGCTCGGCCCACCGGTCGAACGCCCGGTCCACGTCGGCGACCCGGCGGGCCCGCAGCAGCGGCAGCAGGGCGCCGAAGCCGAGGTCACCGGTGACGCGGGGCGGGTGGCGCAGGCTGATCGCCACGGGCGGGCCGGAGGGATCGGCCGGGTCGAACGGGTCGCCGTCGAGCCCCTCGGGGCCGCCGATGACCACCGGGCCCCGGTCGGTCTCGATCACCTCGACCTCGACCGGTTCCTCGCCCGCCACCTCGACGACCTCCGTGTGCCGGGCCGCCCGGCGCCACACCCCGTCCGGGCCGAGGGCCTCCACCCCGGCGCCGGTGCGCCGCAGCCGCTCCCGGTACAGGTCCTGGTAGTCGGCCATGGCGTTGGTGATGGCCCAGGCGACCGTGCCGGTGTGCCCGAAGTGGGCGATGCCGGGGACACCGGGGACGGCCAGGCCGACGACGTCGAACTCCGGGCAGGACAGGTGGATCTGCTGGTAGACACCGGGGTCCTCGATCCAGCGGTGGGGGTCACCGGCGATGACCGCCTGCCCGGTGGCGGTCCGTTCGCCGCTCACCAGCCAGCCGTTGCTGCCGGAGGTGCCGGGGCCGTCGGTGGCGAACAGGCCGATGGCGTCCGCGCCCAGGTGGGCCGCGACCTGCTCACGCCAGAGCTTGGCCGGGAACCCGGCGAAGAGGATGTGGGTGGCGAGCCAGACGCCGAGCGGGGTCCAGGGGTGCCAGGGGCCGGGGGTGAGGCTGGTGCGGGCGAACTCGGGGGCCGCGTCGGCGCCCGCCGCCAGCCCGCCGTTGACCCCCTCCACATACGCCCGCAGCCAGTCCGCCGTCTCGGCGTCCCTTCTCTCCAGGTCCGCGAAGCAGCGTCTGGCGGTGTCGTCGAGTCTGGCGCGTCTGGCGAACCGGTCCCAGGGCAGGGCGCTCGCGCCGAGGAAGGACGCCGAGGTGCCCTGGGCCCGGTGCCGCTCGGTCTCCAGCTGCCAGGCCCGGTCGCGGCCGGTGACGAGGCCCTGGGCGTGGGCGAGTCCGGTCGCGCTGCCCGCGCGCAGATGCGGAATACCCCAGGCGTCACGGTAGATCTCGGTGGCCACGTGCCCCCACTTTCCTTTAGGTTAGCCTTGCCTAAGTCAGAGCTGTGGCGGAATCGTACGCGAAGGGTGAATACGGGATGGGGCAGGGGCGGGGTTGGGAGGGCGCGGTCCTCAGACTGCTGCGCGCGAAGGATTTCGTGTTCACCGTGACCGACGCGGAGGACGTCACCCCGGACTACCGGCGACTGCGCTTCACCGACGGCGGTCTGCTCGCGGCGGCCGGCGGGCACCCGACCATGTGGGTACGGCTGTGGTTCGACAACGCGGGCAAGCCCCACCAGCGGGCCTACACCCTGGTCGACCCGGACCCGGCGTCCGGGACCTTCAGCCTGGAGTTCGCCCTGCACGAGGGCTGCGCCAGCGACTGGGCCAGGGCGGCTAAGCCGGGCGACACCATCGAGGCGACGGTCCAGGGCACCGGCTTCGAGCACCCCGACCCCGCTCCCTCGCACGTCTTCGCCGTCGGCGACCCGGCCTCGCTGCCGGCCATCAACTCCCTGCTGGACGCGCTCGGTTCCGCCCCGGCCACCGTCTGGTTCGAGGGCGGCGACGACGATCTGCCGTTCCGCACCGACCCGGCCCGGCACGAGCTGCGCAAGGTGCCGCGCAAGGACTCCGGCGCACACCTGGTCGAGCAGGTGAGGGCGGACCTGCCCGGCCTGCTGCGGGGCACGCCCGACCCGTACGTCTGGATCGCCTGCGACACGACGACGACGCGCGCCCTGTCGGCCTACGTCCGCAAGGAACTGGGCCTGCCCAAGCAGCGGGTGCACGCGCTGGGCTACTGGCGGGCGACGTGAGCCCGGGCGGGCCGGGCTCCGGACGCGGCCGGACCCGCCCCGAGGGATGATCGGTGCATGGACGTCACTCTTCACCTCGCCCAGGACCCCGAGGCCGACGCGCTGCTCGGGCGCAGTCCGCTCGCCGCGCTGGTCGGCATGCTGCTGGACCAGCAGATCCCGATGGAGTGGGCGTTCAAGGGCCCGGCGACCATCGCCCAGCGGCTCGGCACGGACGACCTGGACGCGCACGAGATCGCCGCGCACGATCCCGAGGCCTTCGCCGCGCTGCTCTCCCAGAAGCCGGCGGTGCACCGCTACCCGGGCTCCATGGCCAAGCGGATCCAGCAGCTGTGCCAGTACCTCGTCGAGCACTACGACGGTGACGCCGAGGCCGTCTGGAAGGACACCACCACCGGCAAGGAACTGCTGAAGCGGCTGGCCGAGCTGCCCGGCTTCGGCAAGCAGAAGGCCCAGATCTTCCTCGCCCTGCTCGGCAAGCAACTCGGGGTGCAGCCGACGGGCTGGCGAGAGGCGGCGGGCTCCTACGGCGAACCCAAGTCCTTCCGCTCGGTCGCCGACATCACCGGCCCCGAGTCACTGGCGAAGGTACGAGCACACAAACAGGAAATGAAGGCAGCGGCCAAGGCCGCGAAGGCGACGGGCAAGTAGCGGACCGCGGAGGCCCAGCCTCTCCCTCCGGCCCCGTGGCCATCAGCCGCGCGGCCCGTCCCAGGTGGCGGGAGCCTCCCGGACGGGCCAAGCATGGATCATGAGCGAGCCATCGAGCGGCTCCCCCCGGGGACCGGAGCGGTGCCCTTCCCACCGGCACGCGCCCGGGATGCCCTGGGGCTTGGGGTCCCACGTCATGGCCCTGCGTGACCAGGGCCGTCGTACGCCGAGCGAGCGGAACTCGCAGCCGGTGGGATGAAACCGCGTGCCCACGGCGGGGAACCGCCTCTCCTGAACCCCGCGCCGCGGCCGGCCCCCCGCGCCACCCGTCGGAGCACGTGGCCGCGGGTCCTCGTCCTGCTGCTCGCCCTGCTCGTGCCCGGCGCGCACGCCGAGGCGCACGCAGGACCGACGGCCGCCGTCTCCGCGGAGAGCACGGCCGTCGGGTGCGACGTCCTCGACACCGCCCTGCGCCCACCGGCCCGGGGCGCCCGTCGCACCGCCGTCCCCCTGCGCCCCACCCCGCTCCCGGATTCCGGGTCCGCGTACACCGCGCCGCATCCCGTGCCCGTGCCGCCGGGGCCGCGGCACGACCCCCGACCCCTGTGTTCCGAGGTCCTGCGCTGCTGACGGGACCGGACACCTGTCCGTCCGCCCGTGCGCAGCCATGCGCAGCAACACGGAACGAGGAACACAGCCATGCTCGAAGACCCGTACGCGGTCCTGCGCGCCCTCCTGCGCGCCGAGGCCGTCCGCAACACCCCCAAGCCGTCCCAGCCCCGGCCTCAGCCGCCGTCCGGGCCGAAGACGCGAGAGCGGCAGCAGAGCCCGGAGGAAAGAGAACGCGGCTGACCGAGCGGCGGTGGCGGTGGCGACCGGACCAGCGCCTCCGCCGCCCCCGGTCGCCGGGACGGCCCGATGAGCGGGCGCGTGATGCCCCACCCGGTCCGCGCCGACCCCTTTCGGGCGAATCAGGCGCACGGATCGCGTGATCCACTCCAGGAACTCCTCGACGGCGCGGGCCTGGAGCCGGTCGGCCCACCTGGGTGCATGCGGCCGCCGGCACGGTCTCACGCTCCGGCATATTCACGCCCCCGTTCCCGTTTCGTACCGCCTTGTGGGTTTTTTTTCAGGGCCGCACTCCGTCGCCACGGCTGCGCCCGGAAGGTCCTGCCCGGTAGGCTTTCCGTGTGATCTTCAAGCGCATCGGAAACGGCCGGCCGTACCCCGACCACGGCCGGGACAGCACCCGGCAGTGGGCGGACGTCGCGCCGCGCCCGGTCCGCCTCGATCAGCTCGTGACGACCAAGCAGCAGCTCGACCTCGAGACGCTCCTCGCCGAGGACTCGACGTTCTACGGCGACCTCTTCGCGCACGTCGTGAAGTGGCAGGGCGATCTGTACCTGGAGGACGGCCTGCACCGCGCGGTGCGGGCGGCGCTCCAGCAGCGTCAGGTGCTGCACGCGCGCGTGCTCGAGCTCGACTGAGCCCGGCAGGTCACGGGTTGACCCTTTCGGGTTCTGCTGGGCGACGTCGAATGATCATCTAGTAGGCATCGTCGCTCAGGCGCACTACGCTGCGCTCATGAGCATGCTGACTCCCCCCGGCATGGGCGGCAAATACCGCATCAAGGGAAACAAGTACCCGCGGATGCGCCGGCCCCGGCGGCGCGGCAGGCTCGTCGTGCTGGGCGTCGCCTCCGCCGCCGTGCTCGGAGTGGGCGGCTGGGGCACGCTGCAACTCATCGACGTCTTCACCGGCGGCGGCGGAAAGGCCTCGGCGGCGGGCGGGACGGACTGCGCCCCCAGGACCAAGGCGAGCGCCTCGCCCAGCGCCAGGGCCCTGCCCGAGCCGCGCACGATCACGGTCAACGTGTTCAACGCCACCACCCGCAGCGGCCTGGCGAAGAAGACCGCCGACGAGCTGAAGAAGCGCGGCTTCAAGATCGGCGACGTGGGCAACGCGACGAAGCAGTACGACAAGAAGGTCAAGGGCCCCGGCGTGCTGCTCGGCCCCTCCTCCGCCCTCGACACCTCGCTGCCGGTGCTCGGCACCCAGCTCCCGGACGCCGAACGGCGTACCGACGCGGCCCGCAAGGGCGCTGCCCTCGACCTCGTCATCGGCGACGCCTTCAAGGAGCTGGCGAAGAAGCCGGACGCCGACCGGGCCCTGACCAAGCTGGCCAGGCCCGAGCCGGCGCCGTCGTCGAAGAAGGGCTGCTGAGCAGCTCCGAACGGCTTACTCGGCCGCCCCGTACATCCGGTCCCCCGCGTCACCGAGGCCCGGCACGATGTAGCCGTGCTCGTTCAGGCGCTCGTCGACCGACGCGGTCACGACCGTCACCGGGGTGCCCGCCAGCTCGCGCTCCATGACCTCCACGCCCTCCGGAGCGGCCAGCAGCACCACGGCGGTCACGTCGTCGGCGCCGCGCCGGATCAGCTCCTGGATCGCCGCGACCAGCGTGCCGCCGGTGGCGAGCATCGGGTCCAGCACATACACCTGACGGCCCGACAGGTCCTCCGGCATACGCGTGGCGTACGTGGAGGCCTGGAGCGTCTCCTCGTTGCGGATCATGCCGAGGAAGCCCACCTCGGCCGTCGGCAGCAGCCTGACCATCCCGTCCAGCATGCCGAGGCCGGCCCGCAGGATCGGCACCACCAGCGGACGCGGGTGGGACAGCTTGACGCCCGTGGTCGTGGCCACCGGCGTCTTGATGTCGACCTGTTCGGTGCGCACGTCGCGCGTGGCCTCGTAGGCGAGCAGGGTGACCAGCTCGTCGGCGAGACGGCGGAAGGTCGCGGAGTCGGTGCGCTGGTCGCGCAGCGTGGTGAGCTTGTGGGCGACCAGGGGGTGGTCGACGACGTGGAGACGCATGTCCACAACAGTAACCGGGCCCGCTCACCCCGGCGGCACGGCAAGCCCGCCGTCCGGCCGTCACCCGTTCGCTGGCGTCAAACCGCCCGTCCGGGGGAAAGTGGGAAGGACGGACTGGGGGTGGTGAGCCTGATGCCCGACCGGGATTCCCGAGACGTTCCGTCGCCGCGCGCACAGCCCGCGCCGGACGCGGAGACCGACGAGACCGGCAGGACCGGCGCGCTGGACGCGAGGACGGACGAGACCGACGCCGAGCGCCGCCGGCGGCGCGCCCGGTTCCTGCGCGATCTGGCCGAGGCGCGGGAGCTGCGCGACCGCGTCCAGCCGCGCCGCGTCAAGGTGGCCCGGCTGCGGCACGCGATGCGCATGCGCACGTTCCGCTGGTAGGAAACGGGTGAGGAAACCCCCGGGGAAGATCACGAACCGCGCGGACGTTGCCGGGGTGACCGTGCGTGCAGCGGGGGAAAGCCGCGTACGATCCGCAGGTGGCGGCAACGAGCGTGCGATCAAAACTGCCGGACACAGGGAGCCGAAGACGTCCCCTGAACGCATTGTTTCTGCCACGATTCCGAGTGGGTGGGGCTCGGACGAGCACTCCCCGCCCGCAACCTCCGCCGGGGGGACCCCCAACCGGCACGCCTATGACCAGTGGGAGAGTCACGGTGTACTTCGCCGCACTGCTCGCGCGCACCGAAGACGGGTGGGAAGCGAGCGACACAGAGCTCGACGATGTGGAAACCCTGTCGGATCTGGCCGACCTGGCCCGTGAAGCCTCCCCCGACGAGGACACGGTGCTCGTGCTCATCGAGCAGGAGGACGCCTGGTTCGGAGTCGTCCGCGTGGACGGCGAGGAGGACCCGCGCATCTACGTCTCGGACGCCGCCGCCGCTGCCCGCAGCAGCTACGGCGAGATCCTGCTCACCGACGAGCTGCTCGGACGCGATCCGGACGACGGGGACGACCTGGACGCCCTCGACCTCGACGGCACCGAGGACGGTGAGTCCGACGACGACGAGGCCGACGACGGCGACGCGGTCGCCGGAACCGGCGAGGCCGTGCCGCACGGCCCGGTCGGCGACGCCCAGATCCTGGACGACCTCGGCGTGAGCGAGAAGGAGCTGCGCTCGCTGGCGACGGACGCCGTCACGGAGATCGCCGAGGCGCTGGGTGCCTCGGAGACCCTGGAGACCGTCCGCTGACCGCTCGCACCACCCCGCGACAGCCGGATCCGGTGCGGGACCCCTGGCGCTCCGCGATGCGACTCGCCCTGGACGAAGCCGCCGAGGCCGTCCGGGGCGGGGACGTCCCCGTCGGCGCCGTCGTACTGGCCCCGGACGGCACCACCGTGCTCGCGGCCGGGCACAACGAGCGTGAGGCCGGCGGTGACCCGACGGCCCACGCGGAGGTCCTCGCCCTGCGGCGGGCCGCGGCCGCACTCGGCCGGTGGCGGCTCGCCGGCTGCACTCTCGTGGTGACGCTGGAGCCCTGCACGATGTGCGCGGGCGCGATCCAGCAGTCCCGCGTCGACCGGCTCGTCTACGGCGCCCGCGACGAGAAGGCCGGCGCGGCCGGCTCCCTCTGGGATCTCGTCCGCGACCGGCGGCTCAACCACCGGCCCGAGGTGATCGAGGGCGTGCTCGCCGAGGAGTGCGCCCGGGTCCTCACCGAGTTCTTCCGCGGCCGCTGAATACCGATTTCAAAGCACGCCGCACCTTGCTGTAAGGTCTCCCTCGGTAGCGTGTCCGAGCGGCCGAAGGAGCTCGCCTCGAAAGCGAGTGTGGCGCAAGTCACCGAGGGTTCAAATCCCTCCGCTACCGCTGGAGAAGGGCCCCGTCGTCAGACGGGGCCCTTCGTGCGATCAGCCCCTTCGCCTGCCGGACCCTTCGTGCGATCATGTGCGCTGCATGGGACACCAGTGACAGGGGAGGCCGCGATGGCGGTGAACGCGAAGAAGGTCGCCGTCTACTTGCTCGTGGTCTTCGTCTTCTACGTGATCATCACCGACCCGAAGAAGGCAGCCGACTACGTCCAGATAGGGTTCGAGGGCATATCGGACGCCGCCCAGGCCCTCGGCGACTTCGCCACGTGGGTCGCCAACGGAGGAAAGTGATGATCCGCCACCTGGTCCTCTTCAAGCTCCACGAGGGCGTCGAGCGCGACGACCCGCGGGTCCTGAAGGGCGTCGAGGCATTCCGCGCCCTCCACGGCACGATCCCCGAGATCCGCTTCTGGGAGTTCGGCTGGAACGTCAGCGACCGTCCCATCGCCCATGACTTCGCCATCAACTCGGCCTTCGACGACGCGGACGCGCTGCGCCGGTACGTGGAGCATCCCGACCACCAGGCGGGTGTCGCGCTGTGGCGCGAGTTCGCCACATGGGTGATCGCCGACTACGAGTTCTGAGCCCGCCGCTTCGAGCCCCCCGTCGTTCCGACGGGGGGCTCTTCCGTTGTCGGCCCGCTGCCGGCCCGGTGCCGGTCCGTGCTGGTGTGCATCGATGGTGCATTTCATCCCTCAACACGTAGTTATGGGGTGCTTGCACACAGTGCACATTTCTTGTGATGCTATGACCGCTTTTGCTGGAAGAGCTGACGGGCGGGTTGACGGATGACGAGGTGGAGTTGACCGTGCTGGCCAATACCGCACCTCAGGCACCGCCCGCGGAACCGGCCCCTCCGGCTCCCCCGGCTGCCCCGGCTCCCCAGCGGAGCCGCGGCGCCGACACCCGAGCCCTCACGCAGGTCCTCTTCGGTCAGCTCAAGGAGCTCCAGCCGGGGACACCGGAGCACGACCGGGTGCGCGGGGCGCTCATCGAGGCCAACCTCCCGCTCGTGCGCTACGCGGCCGCCCGTTTCCGCTCCCGCAACGAGCCGATGGAGGACGTCGTCCAGGTCGGCACCATCGGGCTCATCAACGCCATCGACCGCTTCGACCCGGACCGGGGTGTGCAGTTCCCGACGTTCGCGATGCCGACGGTGGTCGGCGAGATCAAGCGCTACTTCCGCGACAACGTCCGTACGGTGCACGTGCCGCGCCGGCTGCACGAGCTGTGGGTGCAGGTCAACAGCGCGACCGAGGACCTCACGACCGCCTTCGGGCGCACCCCGACCACCGCCGAGATCGCCGAGCGGCTGCGCATCACGGAGGACGAGGTGCTGTCCTGCATCGAGGCCGGGCGGTCGTACCACGCGACCTCGCTGGAGGCCGCACAGGAGGGCGACGGACTGCCGGGGCTGCTGGACCGGCTCGGTTACGAGGATCCCGCGCTGGACGGGGTGGAGCACCGGGACCTCGTACGGCATCTGCTCGTGCAACTGCCCGAAAGGGAGCAGCGGATCCTGCTGCTGCGGTACTACAGCAATCTCACGCAGTCCCAGATCAGTGCGGAACTCGGCGTCTCGCAGATGCACGTCTCGCGGCTACTCGCGCGTAGCTTCCAGCGATTGCGGTCCGCGAACCGGATCGACGCGTAACCGGAAACACTGGCGAGAGGTCACCGGGGCGAGGGAATCGCTGGTCAGGGCGGTTGCCGACGCTTCGGCGCCGACAGTGCGTCAGACCCCTTTCTTGCAGGGCGGATTCGCGTCTCAGATGTCGACATGTCACTACAGCGTGTTGCCGACATGTGACATTCTGCGGGAAGCGCGTTTGCCGGGGCTTCGGCTCCGGTATTCAGGTGAAGGCTGCGTTCCTCAGACGGGGGCGTTCGCCGCGACCGTCCCGCGACCCAAAGGGGGTGGCATGTCCGCAGAACAGGGCAGCTCGAAGGTGCTCACGCTCGCGGAGAGCGACACAGCTCCCCATGCTCTCGACTCACTCGGCCCCATCGACGACGTTCCGGCCGAGCTCGCGACCGAGCCCGCGCCGGCGCTTGTGGCCACGGGGGCCATCGACACCCGCACCCTGTCCCGCTCCCTGTTCCTGCGGCTGGCCGCGCTCGACGAGGACAGCCCCGAGCGTGCGTACGTCCGCGACACCTTGATCGAGCTCAACCTGCCGCTGGTGCGGTACGCGGCGGCGCGGTTCCGCTCCCGCAACGAGCCGATGGAGGACATCGTCCAGGTCGGCACGATCGGGCTGATCAAGGCGATCGACCGGTTCGACTGCGAACGGGGCGTCGAGTTCCCGACGTTCGCGATGCCGACCGTCGTGGGCGAGATCAAGCGGTTCTTCCGCGACACGTCGTGGTCGGTGCGGGTGCCGCGCCGGCTTCAGGAGCTGCGGCTGGCGCTGACGAAGGCCAGTGACGAGCTCTCGCAGAAGCTGGACCGCTCGCCGACGGTCACCGAACTCGCCTCCGTGCTCGGGGTGTCCGAGGAGGACGTCGTCGACGGGCTGGCGGTGGGGAACGCGTACACGGCGTCCTCGCTGGACTCCCCGGCGCCGGAGGACGACGGCGGCGAGGGCTCGCTGGCGGACCGGCTGGGGTACGAGGACAGCGCCCTGGAGGGCGTCGAGTACCGGGAGTCGCTGAAGCCGCTGCTGGCCAAACTGCCGCCTCGTGAGCGGCGGATCATCATGCTGCGGTTCTTCGCGAACATGACCCAGTCGCAGATCGGCGAGGAGGTCGGCATCTCGCAGATGCACGTCTCGCGGCTGCTGACGCGGACGTTGGCGCAGCTGCGGGAAGGTCTGATCTCGGACTGACGCTGCGGGTAGCGGGGTGCCTGGGGCGGTCTGTGCCTGCGGCGGCCTGTGCGGGTGCGGTGGGGTGCGCGTAGCGCCTGCTCGCCGGTGGTGGGTCGGGGCCGCGTCGGGGGGTGTCCGTCCTCGGAACGGCGCGATGGGGTCACACACCGACTGACTGGCGTTGACGCGCCAACCGCTGCGGGCGGACACCCCCCGACACGTCCCCTTGCGCCGTCCGGCGGGTGCAGGTCCGCTTAGCTGCGGGCATGCGTGCCGCCAAGGGCGGCACGGGTGGGCGATGGGGGTCCCCGCGCCTCAGCGCAAACGGCGGCACCGGGCAACGGCCAGTCCAGCAGCGCCGTTGCCCGGAAACCCGCCGTACGCGTTACGCCAGCGCCAGCCAGGCCACCGCCGCGATCACCGCGACGGCGACGACGACGCCGAGGATGAGACCGATGCGCGGCCCGCCACCGCTCGTCGGCGCGGCCTGCCGCCCCTGCGGCGCCTCGTCGACGAACGCGCGGAACATCTGGGTGCTGCCGGCGGGGTCGTGATTGCCCTGCGGGGCCTGGTTGTTAGCCATGGCCCGAGACCCTAGCGAAAACGCCGGGGCTCCCCAAGTGGGGGTTGGCATTCCGTTCAGTCCCACCCGACCCTTCCCCCCAGCCTCACGACCTGCACATTTACTACCGCAATACTTGCCTTTGCCAAGTTTTTATACCGAACACACCTCTTTTATTTGCCTGTAGCAACCAACAGCTCCTATGGTTGCCCTAAGCAACGAAAGCGGGAGGTGTCATGGCCGAGAGGGCGCAGTACGAAGAGCTGGTCCGCCAGTTCAGTGCCTTCGGTGCCGTGAAGCGGGAGCTCGGCCGGATCATGCCGGCCGACTGCCCCGGCGGGTCGGCGACCGTACTGACCATCCTCGGGCGCCACGGCGACATGCGCATGAGCAAGCTCGCGGAGCTGCTCGCGGTGGACATGTCGGTCACCAGCCGCCATGTCGCGCACGTCGTGGACCGGGGCTGGATCGAACGCTCCCCCGACCCCGCGGACAAGCGCTCCCGGATCCTGCGCCTCACCCCGGCGGGCCACGCACAGCTCGACGAGCTGTCCCGGCGGACCACCGAGGTCCTCGCCGAGCGCCTCAGCGACTGGACCGACGAGGACGTCGGCCGGCTCACCGACCTGATGGCCCGGCTGAGGGAGAGCTTCGACTGCCGGCCCGCGCCCCGGGCGGCACCACCCGCTGTCGAACAGACCACCCGTACACCCGCAAGCACGTAAGAAAAGGAAGCCCATGGCAACGACCACACCAGCCGGTGTGCGGGCTCATGCCAAGCACGGGGGAGGCTCCCACGGCTCCCCCGGCGGCGGCGCTCCGATGACGCACCGGCAGATCATGGAGGCCCTCACCGGCCTGCTGCTCGGCATGTTCGTGGCGATCCTGTCGTCGACGATCGTCTCCAACGCCCTGCCCCGGATCATCGGCGACCTCGGCGGCGGCCAGAGCGCCTACACCTGGGTCGTGACCGCGTCCCTGCTGACGATGACCGCGTCTACGCCGCTGTGGGGCAAGCTCGCCGACCTGTTCTCCAAGAAGCTGCTGATCCAGCTCGCGCTGGTGATCTTCGTCCTGGGTTCGGCGGCGGCCGGCATGTCGCAGAACCCCGGCATGCTCATCACGTTCCGCGCGGTCCAGGGCATCGGCATGGGCGGTCTGTCCGCGCTGGCCCAGATCATCATGGCGGCGATGATCTCGCCGCGTGAGCGCGGACGGTACAACGGCTACCTGGGTGCCGTCTTCGCCACGGCCATGGTCGGCGGTCCGCTGGTCGGTGGTGTCATCACCGACACGGACTGGCTCGGCTGGCGCTGGTGCTTCTACGTCGGCGTGCCCTTCGCCGTGATCGCCCTGATCGTGCTGCAGAAGACCCTGCACCTGCCCGTGGTGAAGCGGAAGGTCAAGGTCGACTGGGCCGGCGCCTTCTTCATCACCGCGGCCGTCTGCCTGCTGCTGGTCTGGGTGACCTTCGCCGGTGACAAGTACGACTGGCTGTCGTGGCAGACGTACGCGATGGTCGGCGGCTCGGTCGTGCTGCTGGCGCTGTTCGTCCTGGTCGAAGCCAAGGCGAGCGAGCCGATCATCCCGCTGCGGCTGTTCCGCAACCGCACGATCACGCTGGCCTCCGTGGCCTCGCTGTTCGTCGGTGTCGCGATGTTCTCGGGGACCGTGTTCTTCAGCCAGTACTTCCAGCTGGCGCGGGACAAGTCGCCGACGATGTCCGGCGTCATGACCATCCCGATGATCGCGGGCCTGTTCGTCTCCTCCACCGTCTCCGGCCAGGTCATCACCCGGACCGGACGCTGGAAGGGCTGGCTGCTCGGCGGCGGTGTGCTGGTGACCGCGGGCCTCGGCCTGCTGGGCACGATCCGGTACGACACCGAGTACTGGCACATAGCGATCTTCATGGCGCTGATGGGCCTCGGTATCGGCATGATGATGCAGAACCTGGTGCTGTGCACGCAGAACCAGGTGGAGCCGGGCGACCTGGGTGCCGCCAGCTCCACGGTGACCTTCTTCCGGTCCCTGGGCGGTGCCGTGGGCGTCTCGGCGCTGGGCGCGGTCCTGGGCAACAAGATCACCGACTACGTCAAGGACGGCCTCGCCGGCCTCGGCGCCAAGGGCCAGGCCCTCGGCCACGCCGGCACGGGCGGTGGCGGCATCCCCGACCTCAATGCGATGCCCGCGCCGATCCGCACCGTCGTGGAGAGCGCCTACGGCCACGGTGTCGCGGACGTGTTCCTCTACTCGGCCCCGCTGGCGCTGCTCGCGCTGCTGGTGTCGCTGTTCATCAAGGAGGTCCCGTTGAAGACGAAGGGCGGACTGGCGCAGGCGGCGGACACCGACGCCCGCGCGGAGGCTCCCGCAGAGGCGGCCGCCGAGGCTCCCGCCGCGGAGAAGGCCGTGCCGAGCTGGGCCGTGGCGGACACCGAGACCGCCGACGGCACCGGGCCCGAGGGCACGCAGCGGCTCGCCGCCGTCGCCACGGCGACCCGGGCCGAGGAGCCCGCGTCCGGTGGGAACGGTGTGCCGGTCCGCGGCTTCGTCCGCGGCAACGAGAGCGCCCCCGTGCCGCGGGCCGCCGTCACGCTGATCTCGCTGGCCGGGCGTCAGCTGGGCCGGTCCGTCGCGCAGGCCGACGGCTCCTACGCCCTCGACGCGCCGGGCGCCGGGTCGTACGTGCTGATCGCCTCCGCCGACGGCTACCAGCCGCAGGCGTCCACGGTCGTGGTGAACGGCGAGCCGGTCGCCTACGACATCCTGCTCAGCGGCACCAGCGGGCTGACCGGCCTGGTGCGGGCCGCCGAGGGCGGGCAGCCGGTGAAGGACGCGATGGTCATCGTGACCGATGTGCGCGGGGACCTGCTGGCCACCGGGACCACCGGTGAGCAGGGCGAGTTCTCCTTCGCCGAGCTGGTGCCCGGGGCCGTGACCGTCGCGGTGAACGCCGCCGGGTACCGGCCGCGCGCCCTGCCCGTCGAGGTGGGCGGCACCGGGGTCACCCGGGTCGAGATCGACCTGGACTCGGGCGCCCGCGTCCAGGGTGTCGTCCGCGCCCCGCACGGCCCGCTGGCCGACGCCCGGGTGACGCTGGTCGACCAGGCGGGCAACGTCGTCGGCTCGGCCACGACCGGATCGGACGGGGCGTACGCCTTCACCGACCTGGACGGCGGCGAGTACACCGTCATCGCCACGGGCTACCCGCCGGTGGCCACCGCCCTGACGGTCACGGGCCGCGGCACCGACGCCCACGACATCGAACTCGCCCACCCCGGCGAGTAGGACAAACCCCGGCCCGTGGCGGTGGGCGCGCTCCGAGCGGAGGCGCGCCCCTGCCACGGGCCGGTTTCCTTTCGAGTTTCTGTTTTAGGGGAGTTAGCTGAGATGGGACTGACCGCGAGGATCCGTACCCGGGACGGTTGGGCCGTGTCGCACGCGGTCGTCACCGTGGCCGACATGACCGGTGCGCAGGCGCTGCGTGCCGAGGCCGACGCGGAGGGCGCCGTACGGGACGCGACGCCGCTGGAGCCGGGGGCGTACACCGTCATCGTCACCGCCGTCGGCTACGCGCCCGCGGCCTCCAGCGTGATCGTCACGGCGAGCGGCCGGGCCGAGGTCGGCACGGTGACGCTGGCACGGCAGGGCGGCACCGAGCTGCCGCCGCCGGGGCCGTGGACCGTCGACCCGGTGCACTCCAGCGTGGCCGCCGTGGCACAGCACCTGGGCATCTCCAGCGTGCACGGCCGGTTCACGGAGTTCTCCGGCTCGATCGAGATCGCCCCGGACGACGTCACCAAGTCGCGGGTGGAGGCGGTGATCCGGGCCGCGTCCGTCGACACCGGCAACGGCATGCGCGACGGGCACCTGAAGTCGCCGGACTTCCTGGACGTCGAGCGGTTCCCCGAGATCACCTACCGTTCGACGGGGCTCACGGCGACCGGGTCCGACCGGTGGACCGTGCACGGTGAGCTGGGCATGCACGGCGTCGTACGGGCCGTGGACCTGGACCTGGCCTACCTCGGCACGGGCCCGGACCCGTGGGGCGGCACCCGGGCGGCGTTCCGTGCCACGACCGAACTGCACCGCGAGGACTTCGCGATGAACTACAACCAGGTCCTCCAGGCCGGCATCGCCGCCATCGGCACCACGCTCAAGGTGGAGCTGGACATCCAGGCCGTGCAGGGCGAGTCACTTCCGGCCGTCTGAGGCCGGTCCGGAAACCTTCGCCACCAACTGGCCGCACAGGTCGCGGAGCTTGACGTTCCGGTGCTGCGAGGCGCGACGCAGCCGCTCCAGCGCGTCCCGGGCGTCGATCCGCTCCCGGGCCATGAGGATGCCGATCGCCTGGTCGATGACGCTGCGCGAGAGCAGCGCGGTGCGCACGTCGGCCGCCGACTGGCGCCGCTGCTCGATGCGCAGCGCGACGTCGATCGCGTCCCCCGCCCGGGCCGCGAAGGTCCGGGCCTTGTCCCGGCCGGTGCCGAGCACCCCGGGCCGCTCGCCGTAGTAGTTGAGCGCCGCTCCCGTCTCGCCCTCGACGGCGAGCGGCACCGCCAGCACGCTCCGGACGCCCGTCCCCAGCGCGTACCGCGTGTACGCCGGCCAGCGGGACTCCTCGGCCAGGTCGGGGGCGTACTGCTCGACGCCGGTCTCGGCGGCCTCGACGCAGGGGCCCGAGCCGTACTCGTACTGCCGCTGGTCAAGGCCGTTGGGCAGGCCGTCGCTGCCGGCGAGGGTGAGCAGCCGGCCGGCGCGGCGCACCGTGATGCTGCACGCGGCGGCGCCGGGAACCTCCTGCACCGCACGGTCGGTCAGATCGCGCAGCAGGGTGTCGAGACCGCTGCTGCGCACCATCGCCTGGTCCAGCGTGTCGGACGTCTCGGAACTCATGAACGTACGGGTATCCCGTCGGCGTCCCTTAACGCCCCCGCTCCAACTCACAGTGACTCACGTGGAGTTGTGAGCGTCGACGATTCCGCGGGCCAGATCGCGCAGTTTCACGTTCTCCTGCTGGGAGGCCCGCACCAGGCTCTCGAAGGCCGCGGCCGCGTCGATGCCCTGGCGCTCCATGAGGATGCCGGTGGCCTGGCCGATCAGGTCCCGGGTGTGCATGGCCTCGGTGAGCTGCTCGCGCACGGTGGCGGAGTCCAGGGCGATGCTGACGTGCGCGGTGAACAGCCGGCCGATGCGCGTCGCGTCCTCGTCGAAGGCGCCCGGTTTGCGCGCGTAGGCGGTGAGCACGGTCAGCCTGCGGCGGTCGGCGCGCAGCCGCAGCGACAGCGCCGAGCGCAGTCCCAGGGCCGACAACACGTCCCAGCCGTCGCCGGCTTCGCTGTCCGTTATCCGCGCCACCGGGTTGTGCCACAACTGTTCCCAGTGCGCGTGCGGTTCGCGGCCGCCGTGCCGGGACTCGGCGGAGCGCACAACATCGTCGGTCCAGGCGAGCGTGCGGAACTTGTTGCCGCGCTCGATCTCGGAGACGCCGGCGTGCTCGGCCCCGGGCATGATGTGCACGGCCAGCCGCACCGCTGTGCGCAGCGTGTTGTGCGGCGAGGGCGTCTCGTGCAGCTGCTGAGCCGCCACCGTCAGGGCCTCGGCCAGCTCGAAGCCGACCGGAAAACGGGGCAAATCAGGAAACTCGGACGCAGCCACCACGAACCTCTTCGGCATGCACGACCAAGGCCGTGCGCAGGAGAGCTCCGCAGCACATTCCCGACTGCGAGCACAGGACGGACAGCACTCTAGCTGCTCGGTTGCGTGCAGGTGACGTCCGGCCGACGGCCGCCACGGGCGCTTCCGCAGCCGCGACCCGGCGTGGTGGAATGGGCCCGAGGGTCAGGAAGCGGCCTTACCGGAATCCGGACGAACGTCTGCCAGGTGAGTGCTGTGACCTTCCTCCCGAATCCCACCGAATCCCGAGGCCTGCCCGGCCGCTTCCGTGTGCCCATGCCCGCTGAGATCGACTTCGGCAACGCCGAGCAGCTGCTTCCGCTCATCGTGTCCGAGACCCTGGCCCGTGGTGACCGGCTGGAGGTGCTCGTCCTCGACCTCACCGCGACCCGCTTCATGGACTCCCAGGGCGTCCGCCTCATCAACGACGTGCGTCACCGGCTGCGCCCCGGGGCCCGGATGCGTCTGGTGGCCCGGCCGGACGGTGTCGCGAGCCGCGTACTGGAACTGACCGGCCTGCGCCGGGACGTGCCGGTGTACGACAACCTCGCCGAGGCCATGGCGTCGTAGGCTGCCTGGCATGGCACCGAACATCGCGACGAACACCCGCGTCTCCCTCGACGAGTTGCTCGACTTCGTACGGCCCCGGCACCACGCGATCCTGCTGACCCGGCGGTCCGACGGCGGCCCCCAGGGCTCGCCCCTGACCTGCGGGGTCGACGACTCCGGCCGGATCGTGGTCTCGACGTACCCGGAGCGGGCCAAGACCCGCAACGCCAAGCGGGACCCCCGGGTGAGCCTGCTCGTCCTCAGCGACGACTGGAACGGCCCCTGGGTCCAGATCGACGGCACGGCCGAGGTCCTCGACACCCCCGACTCCGTCGAACCGCTCGTGGAGTACTACCGGAACATCGCCGGGGAGCACCCCGACTGGGACGAGTACCGCGCGGCGATGGTCAAGCAGGGCAAGTCGATCATCCGCATCACTCCGGAGCGGTGGGGGCCGGTGGCGACCGGCGGGTTCCCGGCGCGGCTGGCCGAGGGGGAGTAGCGGGGAACTCCCGCTCAGGCCCCTCGCTCCCGGGCGACCATCGCCTCGATGCCCGCGATCAGCAGTTCCAGTGCGAACTCGAAGTCGCGCTCCAGCATCTCGGCGACGGTGTCGCCGCCGCGCGCCGCCATGATCTCCTGGGACTCCTGGATGACGTCCGCGGCCTGCGGGGCCGCGGTCACCGTGCTCAGGGCCTGCTGGAAGTACTCGTCCACGGTCATGCCGCCGGCCGCGGCCCGGGCGGAGAGATGGCCCTCCAGCGTGCCGTAGCCGTAGACGAACTGGAAGACGGCCGAGATCGTGCTCGTCAGACGCCTCGCGGGCAGTCCGGTCCGGCGCACCACGCGCTGTACGGTCCGCGAGAAGGCCAGATTGTTGGGGCCGATGTTGAGGAAGACGCCGACCAGCGCGGACACCCAGGGGTGACGCACCAGCAGCGTCCGGTACTCCCGGGCGAGCGCCCCCACCTGGTCCCGCCAGTCCTCGTCGGCGTCCGGATCGGGCAGCCGCATCTCGCCCATGACCTGGTCCAGGGCGAGTTCGAGGAGGTCGTCCTTGGTGTCGACGTACCAGTAGACGGACATCGCGGTGACGTTCAGCTCACCGGCCAGCCGCCGCATCGAGAACCTGGCCAGCCCCTCGGCGTCGAGCAGCCGGACGGTGACCTCGACGATGCGCGCCCGGTCCAGCCCCGAGGGCTGCCCTGAGCCACCGCGCCGCCGGTGCGCTTTGCTGTCCAGCCAGACGCTGGTCCGCGCGGCCTTGTCGGACGCCTTCGCCATGGCGCACCTTCCTCAACTTGCCAACGCCGATCATGCTAGGCGTCCCTGCGGGGGCGCGGGGCAGTGCCGATATGCGGCTCCGCCGCGTGGGCGCGCCCAGCCACAACGAACCCGCACCCGCCGGACAAGGACAAGGACCGATCTCCTAGGCAGATTCTGCCCGCTCGGCCCGCCGCAGCAACGCCGCCGCGACCAGACCACCGGCCAGCACAGCCACAGCCCCGACCAGCTGACTGGTCTCCAACCCGGACGCGAACGCGTCAGAAATACGAGCCTTCTCTTCCGCACTGTCCGCCGCCGCCAACGCCGCCGGCAACGACGCCGCCGACACGGCGACCAACGACGCGAACCGCGAATTGAGCACCGCACCGAGGACCGCCACACCGAGGCCGTTGCCGAACTCCGCGAGCGTTCCGTTGATCCCCGCTCCCACACCCGCCTTCTCCGGCGGTATCGCGCCCATGATCGCGTTGGCCATCGCCGGCATGGACAACGCCACACCCGCCCCCATCACGACCAGGCCGAGCAGCGTCCCGCCGTACCCGTGCCCGCCGAGCAGCGCGATCGCCGCCAGCCCGGCCGACACCAGGGTCATACCGAGCGCGATGGCCGCCGGCGTACCGGCCTTGAGCACCAGCTTCGCGCCGAGCCCGGTGAAGTTGAGCGCGACCACGGTCAACGCCAGCGGCGCCGTCCGCAGCCCGGCGTCCAGCGGCTCGTAGCCGAGCACGAACTGCAGATGCTGGGTGAGCAGGAACAGCGAGCCCGTCATGCCGAACGCCACGAGGATCGCGCCCGCGACCGCGCCGACGAACTTCTGGTTGCGGAAGAAGTGCATGTCGAGCATGGGGTGCTCGGTCCGCAGCTCCCACAGCACGAAGAGCCCGAGTACGGCCACGCCGATCAGCGCGGAGACCAGCACTTGCCCGGACGTCCAGCCGTGCTCGGGGCCGGTGATGATCGCGTACACGACGGACGTCATGCCGATGGTCGACAGCACCGCGCCGACCAGGTCGGGACGGTCGCCCGCCTTGTGCCTGGACTCCGGCACGAGGGCGGCGACCGCGATCAGGCCGATCGCGGCGACCGGGATGTTGATCAGGAAGATCGCGCCCCACGAGAAGTGGTTCAGCATCACTCCGCCGATCAGCGGCCCGGCCGCGAAACCGAGCGAACTGACCGTGGACCACAGCGCGATGGCCTTGACCCGCTCCTTGTCGTCGAAAATCTGCACGACAACGGCGAGGATCGTGGTCATCAGCAGCGCGCCGCCGACGCCCATGCCGGCGCGGGCCGCGATCAGCTGGGCAGGGCTCTGGGACAGCCCGGCCGCCAGCGAGCCCAGGCCGAAGATCGTCAGCCCCGCCATCAGCAGCAGCTTGCGGCCGTAGCGGTCGGCGGCGTTGCCCGCCGTGAGCAGCAGACCGGACTGCACCAGTGAGTAGGCGTTCATCATCCACTGGACGTCGGCGGTCGTCGCGTCCAGCTCGCGGGTGAGCGAGGGGATCGCCACGTTCAGGATCGTGTTGTCGAGCAGCACGGTGAGCTGCGCGAGGCAGATGACACCGAGGATCAGCCAGCGCTGGGGGTGGCCGCCTGGCGCCGTCTGCGGCGGGGCCTCTTCCTGGGGGGATGTCGTCATGCTGTACACCGTAGAATAATTCCCATACGCCGTACAACCGAGTACCCGGCTCCGCCTGCCGGGCATGGAGAAGGGCGGTGGCTTTCGGCCACCGCCCTTCTCCCGGTCAGGGACTGTCAGTTGCTCGCCTTCTGCGTGAGGTCGTAGAAGGTGGCCGAACCGACCGTGACCTTCTTGAAGTTGGCCTCGACCCAGGAGGTGATCTGGGAGGACGTGCCGTCGCTGCCGCCGCGCATGCCCCCGCCCGCGCCGGACGCGATGAAGTAGTGGATCTTTCCGTCCGCCACGTACTCCTTGAACTGGGCCAGGGTCGGGGACGGGTCCGTGCCGTTGAAGCCGCCGATGGCCATCACCGGCTCGCCGGTGGACAGCTGGTAACTCGCGGCGTTCTGGGCGCCGATGGCCGCCGCGGCCCAGGTGTACTGGCCGGCGTCGGTCTTCAGCAGCTTCTTGGCCTCGGAGCCGACGCTGGCGCCGTTGAGCAGCCCGCCGATGCCGCCACCGCCGCCCATGCGGCCGCCGTCACCGGTCCGGCCTCCGGGGGTGGTGTTCTGGCCCTGCTGGTTCTGGCCTTGCTGGTTCTGGCCCTGCTGGTTCTGGCCGCCGCCCGGGAAACCGCCGCCGGGGAAGCCGTTGCCCTGCCCGCCCTGGGTGTTGCCGTTGCCGTTCTGCTGGTTCTGGCCGGCGCCCGGGAAGCCGCCACCCGGGAAGCCGCCACCGCCGGGACCGCCTCCGCCCGGACCGCCCCGGCCGCCCGCGACCGCCGGGCCCGCCGTGACGATCGAGCCCGTGTGCCCCTCGTTCACCGTGGTGAGCGTGTACGCCGCCGGACCGGCCAGCGCCGCGACCAGGCCCAGCCCGGCCGCTCCCAGGGCCAGTCCGCGCCCCAGCCGGCCGGCGAAGATGAGGCCGAGGGCCGCCGTCAGGCCGCCGACCAGGACGAGCCACTTCAGCCAGGGCAGGTAGTCGGAGGAGCGGTTGAGCAGGACATAGCCCCAGGCCGCGGTCGCCGTCATCGCCGCCGCCAGGGTCAGCGACGCCCAGACCTTGTCGCGCTTCTCCCACAGCAGCACCGAGCCCATGCCGATCAGCGGCGCGATGTAGGGGGCGAGCGCCACCGTGTAGTACTCGTGGAAGATGCCCTGCATGTAGCTGAAGACCAGCATGGTCGTGAGCAGCGCGCCGCCCCAGACGAGGAACGCACCGCGCGTCACCGACGTACGCCGTGCCTTCCGCGTGGCCACCAGGCCCGCGACCAGCAGGATCAGCGCGGCCGGGATCAGCCAGGAGATCTGGCCCCCGATGCTGGAGCCGAACAGGCGGTCCCAGCCGGTCTCGCCCCAGTTGCCACCGCCGTTGCCGCCGCCACCGCCGCCTCCGACGCTGCCGGTCTCGTCGCCGTTGAGGCGGCCCAGGCCGTTGTAGCCGAAGGTCAGTTCCAGGAAGCTGTTGTTCTGCGAGCCGCCGATGTACGGGCGGGAGGACGCGGGCCACAGCTCGACGATCGCGACCCACCAGCCGCCGGAGACGACCAGCGCGACCGTGGCCAGGGCCAGTTGCCCGAGGCGCTTCCTCACCGACACCGGCGCGCACACCGCGTAGACGAGCGCCAGCGGCGGCAGGATCAGGAAGGCCTGGAGGGTCTTGGCGAGGAACGCGAAGCCGATGGCCACACCGGCCCACACCAGCCACTTCGTACGGCCGTCCTCCAGGGCCCGGAGGACGAAGTAGCAGGCCAGCGCCATCAGCAGGGCCAGCATCGCGTCCGGGTTGTTGAAGCGGAACATCAGCGCCGCGACGGGGGTGAGTGCCAGCACCGCGCCCGCGATCAGACCGGCCGCGGGGCTGAACCGGCGGCGTACGGCGGCGTGGACGACGGCCACCGTGCCGACGGCCATGAGCACCTCGGGGACCAGGATCGCCCAGGAGCTGAGGCCGAACAGCCGCACGGACAGGGCCATCGGCCACAGCGCGGCCGGGGGCTTGTCGACGGTGATGGCGTTGGCGGCGTCCAGCGAGCCGAAGAAGAAGGCCTTCCAGGACTGGCTGCCGGCCTGGACGGCCGCCGAGTAGAAGGAGTTGGCGTAGCCGGAGGCGCTCAGGTTGCAGAGGTAGAGCACCGCGGTCGCCAGCAGCAGGGCGAGGAAGGCCGGGCGGGCCCAGCGTGGGTCCTCGGGCCGGCCCCGCCACAGCCGTTGCGGCAGGGGCCGCTTGGGCTCACCGGCGTCGGGGGCCGGTGCGGAGGCAGGAGCGCGGCTGGTCCAGGTGCCGGGACTCCGGTCTCCGTCGGTGATCTGCTGGTCGTAGTGGACGGTCATCGGAAGTCCCTCGCATCGGTGTCGTGGGGGCGCACCGGCAGCAGTTGCACGGTGGTGTCCTGCCGGGTGGTGTCGCGCCGGGTGGTGTCCTGCCGGGTGATGTCCTGCCGGGGGGCGTCCCGCCAGGTGCCCTCCTGCCAGGTGCCGTCCGCGGCTTCACCGGCGCGGAACCGGTCGGCGGGGTACGAGGCGACCACCGTCGTCTCGCAGTCCTGCCGGTCCGGGAACACCCACGCCCGGAAGAGCAGGAAGCGCAGCACGGTCGCCGCGAGGTTGGCGGCGATGAGGACCGCCAGCTCGGTGGAGTGCGCGGGCTCGGACGTGGCCGCGTTCAGTGCGGCGAGCGAGCCGCTGGTCAGGGCCAGCCCGATGCTGAAGACGACCAGGCCCTGCGCCTGGTGCCGTACGGCCCCGCCGCGCCCGCGCACCCCGAAGGTGAGCCGCCGGTTCGCGGCGGTGTTGGCGACCGCCGAGACCAGCAGGGCGAGGGCGTTGGCGAACTGGGAGCCGGTGAAGACGCGGAAGCCGCTGTAGAGGAGCAGATAGAAGAGGGTGGAGAGGCCGCCGACCACGCAGAAGCCGACCAACTGGCGGGCGAGGCCCCGCGGTACGTCCTGGATCTCACGGTCGCGCGGGTCGTCGCCGAACGGCCGGGCGAGCCGGTCCAGCGGCAGCGAACCGGTGGCCAGGGCCCTGCCGACCCGCCACACACCCTTGAGGTCGTCGGTCGCGGTCCGGACGATGTGCACGGTCGAGTCGGGATCGTCGACCCAGTCGACCGGCACCTCGTGGATCCTGAGGCCCGCGCGCTCGGCGAGCACCAGCATCTCGGTGTCGAAGAACCAGCCGGTGTCCTCGATCAGGGGCAGCAGCACCTGCGCCACCTCACGGCGGATCGCCTTGAACCCGCACTGGGCGTCCGAGAAGCGGGCCTGGAGCGAGCCGCGCAGGATGAGGTTGTAGGCCCGGCTGATGAGCTCCCGCTTGGGACCGCGCACCACCCGCGAGCTGCGGGCCAGCCGGGAGCCGATCGCGAGGTCCGAGTGGCCGGAGATCAGCGGCGCCACCAGCGGGAGCAGGGCGTTGAGGTCGGTGGACAGGTCCACGTCCATGTAGGCGAGGACCGGGGCGTCCGAGGCCGACCAGACGGCCCGCAGCGCCCGGCCCCGGCCCTTCTGCTCCAGGCGGAAGGTGGTGACCTCGGGGATCTCCGCCGCCAGCCGTGCCGCCACCTGCGGGGTGGTGTCCGTGGAGGCGTTGTCCGCGATCGTGATGCGGAACGCGTACGGGAAGGTGCGGGCGAGGTGTTCGTGCAGTCTGCGGACGCACGGCTGGAGGTCCTTCTCCTCGTTGTAGACGGGGATCACTACGTCCAGGACAGGCGTACCGGCTGGTGCGGCCGGGAGGTGCTCCCGCGCCGGCAGGGTGCCGGGAGAAGAGTCGGTTCGCATGGAACCGACTTTCGTCAGGCGCCCTGTTGTGCCCATGTGGTGACGCTGTGGCGTGCCTGTGAGTGCTGCTGCGAGCGGGAGTGCTGCTGCGAGCGGAAGTGCTGCTGCCGGCTCATGTCCGGCTGCGGCCGGACCGGCAGCGCGGGCAGGTGCACCGTGAACACGGTCCGCCCGGGCACGCTGTCGACGGTCACGGCACCGCCGTGCGCGGTCGCCACGGCCTGCACGATGGCGAGGCCGAGACCGGTCGAGCCGGTGGCGCGGGACCGCGCGGAGTCGCCGCGCGCGAACCGTTCGAAGACGTGCGGCAGCAACTGGGCCGGAATGCCCTGCCCGTTGTCCTCGACGTCCACGCACAGCCAGGTGCCGCGCCGCTGGACGCGGGCGGTGACGGTCGTGCCGGGCGGGGTGTGGGTGCGGGCGTTGCCGAGCAGGTTCACGAGGACCTGTTGCAGCCGGGCCGCGTCCGCCGACACGAGCGCGGGCTCGTCGGGCAGGTCGAGACGCCAGTTGTGGTCCTGGCCGGCCGCGCGGGCGTCGCTGACGGTGTCCACGACGAGCGGTACGAGGTCGGTCTGCTCGAACCGGAGGGGCCGCCCGGCATCGAGCCGGGCGAGCAGCAGCAGGTCCTCGACGAGCAGCGACATGCGCCCGGCCTCGGACTCGATCCGCCCGAGCGCGTGCCGGGTGTCGGGGCCGACGTCCTCTCTTCCGCGCCTGGTCAGCTCGGCGTACCCGCGAATGGAGGCGAGCGGAGTCCGCAGCTCGTGACTGGCGTCGGCGACGAACTGCCTGACCCGCGTCTCGCTCTGCTGCCGTGCGTGCAGGGCGCCGTGGACGTGATCGAGCATCCGGTTGAGCGCGGCACCGACCTGGCCGACCTCGGTGTGCGGATCGGTCTCGGAGTCGGGGACCCGCTCGCTGAGGTTCACCTCGCCGGTGTGCAGGGGGAGTTCGGAGACCCGGGTGGCGGTGGCGGCGACGCGGCGGAGGGGGCGGGTGGCGACGCCGATGAGGACCGAACCGGCGATGGCGGCGGCGACCAGGCCGGCCCCGGTGACGCTCACCTCGACGATGATGAGGGTGTTGATCGTGGTGGTGACCGACTCGGTGGGCAGGGCGACGTAGTAGCTGCCTCCGTCGGCCCCGAGGACGTACTGCACCCGGTACTCGCCGAGTCCGGGAAGGTCGACGGTGTGCATTCCACTGGTCGGCACCTCGGCGAGGGCGGCCTTCTGCTCCGCGGTGAGGCTGACGGCCGCATTCCGCTGGAAGGGGCCGATCTCGTCGGCGGCCTGCTCGGCGATGGCCGCCCGGGTGACCGTGCCGTCGGCACCGACCTCGGCGGCGATGGTCCCCGGCTGGGCCGGTCCCCTGACGAAGCCGGTGATTCTGTCGATCGAGTCGGAGTCCTTTTCGCCCCCGGGTTTCATGGGCCCCGACAGACGCTTGCCGGCGTCCTCGACCTGCCCGTTCAACTGTTCGTACAGATGCGACCTGAGGGCGAGCGTCGTCACCGTCCCGATCACCGCACACACCACGGCGATCAGCACCACGGACGCGACGACGAGCCGTGTCCGCAGCGTGCGCGGCTTGCCCGCGCGCGACAGCCTGCCTGTCCTGTGCTGCGTATCCGGCCGTCGCCGCCCGCTCATGAGGCCGCGGGCTTGATCAGGTAACCGGCACCACGCCGGGTGTGGATCATCGGCTCCCGCCCCACGTCGATCTTCCGCCGCAGATACGAGATGTACAGCTCGACGACGTTGGCCTGCCCGCCGAAGTCGTACGACCACACGCGGTCGAGGATCTGCGCCTTGCTGAGCACGCGCCGCGGATTGCGCATCAGGAACCGCAGCAGCTCGAACTCGGTCGCGGTCAGGTGGATGTGCTCACCGGCCCGGGTCACCTCGTGACTGTCCTCGTCGAGGGTGAGGTCGCCGACGACCAGCATGGAATCGGAGCGCCGGTCGGCGGCACCGGACCGCCGTATCAGCCCGCGCAGCCGCGCGACGACCTCTTCCAGGCTGAACGGCTTGGTGACGTAGTCGTCCCCGCCGGCCGTCAGCCCGGCGATCCGGTCCTCGACGGCGTCCTTGGCGGTGAGGAAGAGAACCGGCACGTCGGGCACTTCACGGCGCAGCCGCCCGAGCACGGCCAGCCCGTCCATGTCGGGCAGCATCATGTCGAGCACGACGGCGTCGGGCCTGAAGTCGCGCGCGGCCTGGAGGGCGCCCTGGCCGTCTCCCGCGCTCCTGATCTGCCAGCCCTCGTAGCGCAGGGCCATGGACAGCAGCTCGGTGATCGACATCTCGTCGTCCACCACAAGCACTCGGACGGGGCTCCCGTCCGGCCTGAGCAGTTCGGTGCGCCCCTGGGGCGAGGTCGTGGTCATGGTGAACACGATGTCGGTGTGCTCTGAGAGCGCCCTTTCGGCAACCTGTGATTTCCCTGAGAAACACACAGGCGCTTCTCAGGGAATGCCTGGGAATGCCGGGGTCGGGTGGGTGGGGTCTGTGGGGGGGACTGTGAGACGGGAGGGGGAAGCTGTGGATCCGCTGGGCGGCGGCACAGCGGACGATCATCCGCGGGCGGGATTCATCAGCAGGTGAGTCAGAACAACCCGTCCTGCACCCCGGCCTCCTCCTTGAACTCCCGCACCGGCACGGTCAGTTCCGCACCCCCGGCGGGCACCAGCTCCCACCCGCTCATCAGCCGCGTATCCAGCACGACGGCCCCACCCGCGGTCGCCAGATGCAGATCGGGCCCGGCAGCAGCCACGAGCTCCCCGCTCACGACCCCACCGGCGACGAGCTCGCCCACCTCCCCGACGGCGCCGGGCAGCCCGGTGAGACCGAACACCTCCACGTGGTCGACAACGCGCAGGGGCTCCCGCACGAGCGACTCCGGCCACCCGCCGAGTGCGACCGCCCGCGCGTGCAACTCGGCGACCTCGACGGCCCGGTCAGCCGCCGCCTCCGGCAACACGGCCCGCACGGCCCGCTTCCCGGCGTATGGAATCCGGTCGGGCACCCCCAACGCGGCCCGCAACAACTCCTCCGTACGCCGCGCGGCCATGAGCGGCCCGACTCCGAGCCAGCTGAAGCACACGGCCCCCTGCTCGAGCAGCCGCGCGGAGCCCCGCTCCTCCGCCGTGATCCCGACCTTGACCATGCCGGGCCCGAACCACGCCAGATACACGCGATACGGCCGCGGATCGTCCGCGATCGTGTCGGCGGCCACGGAGTGCGCCCGGTCCAGCCGCGCACACTCCTCGCACCGAGCCCCCGTACTCCGCGCCGACACGGCCGCCCTCGTCGGACAGGCATGTCCCCGAGCCCCCACGCATGTCCGCACGCCCCCCTCCGCGACCCCGAAGGCGACCCGTTTCCCCCAGGTCAGCGCACTGCGCCGGCCGCCGTCCCACACCAGCACGGGACCGCCGGCGGACCACCGCAGCCCCGAGCACCTCCATGCCTGTGCCATCTCTGCCGAGACTAGAGGGCACCACTGACAACGGCGTCGGCCGGCAACGGATCCAGGGACAACGGCGGCCCACCCACCTCGGCGCTCGCGCGAGTCAGCGCCCGGAGTCGGCCCCCACGGCGGCGGCTTCGGGCTCCCCGCCCACACTCACGTCACCGCGTACGACAAGGTGCCCGGCCACCTGCGCCTTCCGCCCCCGCCCGGCCAGCCGGCACCCGAGGCACTCGGCATGCCCGGCCCGGGCCCCCGAGTCCCGCACCCGCCAGCCCCACTCCTCCCGGGGCCGGATCCCCGGTCCCTTACCCCAGCCGGCCAGATGCAGCGCCCAGGTGACCAGCAGGGCGACCACACCGATCGCGATCCCGCCGGCGATCAGCACGCCGGAGACGAAACACACCCCCGCCCCCGCCGCCACGGCCCCGACACTCGCGATCGCGGTTCCGACCCATCCCGCGGCGGTATGCCCGTGGTCATACTGATGTGCGCTCATACGCTGCCCCCTTACACACGAAGGCCCGGGAACCCGAGCTCCCGAACCTCTCACCAGCTAGCCTTTTAGAACCCAAACATCTCACGAACTAAGGGATCTGGGAATGCAAGCCAAGCCGCGTCCGGCAGCCACGCCGGAGCAGGCACTGTCGGCGATGGACCACCTCATCGCGACCCACCTGGTCGGGCAGCACGAGATCGCCCAGCAGGTAGGCCTGAGTGTGACCGACCTCACCTGTTTCGCCTACGTCATCGAAGCCGGTGAGAACCTGCCCACGGCCGGCGACCTGGCATCCCGTGTCCACGTCACGACGGGCGCGGTCACCGGCATCCTCAACCGCCTGGAACGCGCCGGCTACATCACCCGCCGCCCCGACCCGACCGACCGCCGCCGCATCCGCGTAGCCGCCCAGCCCGACGCGGTCGCCCGCGTCCGAGAGGTCTACGAGCCGTACTACGCCCGCCTCACGGAACTCTTCGCGGACTACTCCCCGGAGGAAATCGCGGTCCTGAACGACTGGTTCACCCGCGCGAGCGGCCTGGCGGCGGACTACTTGGAGGAACACTGCCGGACCGACTGAACGAAGGCCATCGAAAGCGCGTCCTCGCCCTCGATCGCGATCGGCACCTCCAGCTCGGCCTCCTCCCACCACGCCTCACCCCCCGACCGGCCCTCGCCCAGCCGTAGCTTCACGCGCCAGGAGCCCGGTACTGGACCTGCCCGACTGTGCGGAGGGCCTCGATCGTTTCGTCGACGGTCAGGAGAACCGTCGTCTCGAACGAACTCAGCGCGCCGCCGCCGCTGATCGCCAGGGCGACCGCGGCCATGGACACGTTGTCCGGGGCCTCCCACAGGTTGTAGCCGTCGTGCGTGCCGAAGGCGTACCAGAAGCCGTGGAGCTTTCCGCCGACGGACTCGATGTACGACCGAGCGGCCTGGGCCCGGTCCTCCGGGCGGTCGATCAGCCTCGCCCAGGTCTCCGGGGTGTAGCTGAACCTCGACAGGTAGAGCGGCATCGTGTCTCCCTTTCGTTCCCTCAAGGGATGCCCCCGCGGGGCGGGAAAGGCGCCGGCGGGGACCCGCGCATCCCCCGAACGGCGGGGGCCGAGGAGCGTTCGTCGAGCCAGAGAAACGCCAGAGGCCCCGGTGTGATCCGGGGCCTCCGCGTGGGTTCACTGGTCGACGTGCTCGGCCGCGGTCTTCGGGAGCGCGAGCATCACGAGTGCCGCCACGACGTACAGCACCGCGGAGACGACGAGGACGATGGTGAGCGCGTGACGGTAGTCGGCCGGTCCCGGTGTGCCGGTCGACGATCCGGTGACGGCGGCGAAGAAGATCGTGCCGAGAACGGCGATGCCGATGGCGCCGCCTATCTGGTTGACGGTGGAGAGGACGCCGCCCGCCGCGCCCGCATTGCGTCCGGGGACACCGGCGAGCACGACGTTGACGAGAATGGGTGCGGCGAGGCCGAGTCCCAGGCCGCCGATGAACAGTGCGAGCGCGAGGAGCCAGTATCCGGGGTCGCTGCCGCCCCTGATGACGGCCAGGAGCACGAGCTGAGATGCCGCGATGGTGAGCGAGCCGGTGATCAGCAGGGCCCTGCCCGCCCTGGCGGCGAGAGCCACACCGAGTCCTGAGGTGATGATCGAGCCGAGGGCATAGGGCAGGATCACCAAGCCGGTATCCCACGCGGTACGGCCGGTGCCGACCTGAAGGTAGACCGACAGGGTGAGGAAGAACGATCCGATACCGCCGAAGAAGAGCAGGGACGCGCTCAGACCGATGGCGAAAGCGCGGATTCTGAGCAGGGCCGGGTCGAAGACGGGTTCGCCCCGGCGTCCGGCGAGGCCGCGCTCGTATGCGAGGAAGATCGTGAGCATGATGATTCCGGCCGCCAGGAGGGCGTAGCTGGCCGCGGTCCACCCCCATGTCTCGGTCTGGATGATCGGCAGCAGGAGGAGCAGGATGCCCGAGGCCGCGAGAAGCGCACCCACGAGGTCCAGTCGCGCGGTGGAGGCGGAGCGAGACTCCGGCAAGACCTTGGCCCCGATGACGAGGGCGAGGACCGAGATGGGGACATTGATCCAGAAGATGGTGCGCCACCCCAGACCGAACAGGTCGGCCTCGACGAGGAGTCCGCCCAGCAGTGGGCCCGCGACGGCGGCGAGCCCCTGGACAGCCCCGTAAGCGCCGAATGCCTTCGCGCGCTCTGCCGGGGCGAACGATGCCCGGATCACGCCGAACACCTGCGGGACCATGATCCCCGCGGTCAGTCCTTGGGCTGCGCGCATGCCGATGAGCGTGCCCGGAGTGACGGCGACTGCGCAGAGCGCCGAGGTGACCATGAACCCGGCCAGCCCGATCATGAACAGGCGCTTGCGGCCGAACTGGTCACCGAGCCGTCCGCCAGTGATCAGTCCCGCGCCCAGGGCGAGGGTGTAGGCGGCGATCATCCACTGGATCTGAGCGTCACCGGCGCCCATGTCGCGGGCTATGGCCGGGGCCGCGACGGTGACGATCGTCGCGTCGACGAGGTCCATGAAGGAGCTGAACAGCACGACCAGGAGCGCCAGGCTCGCGCCTGCGCCGGAGATGAGTGCTGGGGGAGCGTCGGGGCCACGTGTGCCCTCTCGGGATGCCTGTGGAGCGGTCATGCCGGCCAGGCTCACAGATAAAGTTGCCATCGGATGACCACTATCCGGGAGGGTTCCGGGAGCATGGCTGTGACCTCCGCGCGAACGCTCAGGCTGCTGTCGATCTTCGGCATCGGCGCCACCCTGACCGCCGAGGAACTCGCCAAAAGACTCGGAGTCTCCCTTCGGACGGTGCGACGCGACATCGACACGCTCAGAGAGCTCGGGTACGAGATCGAGGCCGTGCGCGGTGCGGGCGGAGGCTACCGGCTCGGACGCGCCACCCGCTTGCCACCGGTCGTCTTCGACGAGGATCAGGCGGTCGCCGCGGCCGTCGCACTCCAGACCGTCCCCACGGTCCTCTCCGGCATCCGCGAGAACGCGGCCCGCGCCCTCGCCACGCTGCAGCAAGCGATGCCCGCCCGCAGCCGCATCCGCACCGAGCCGTTCACCGTCTCCGCAGCGCGCAACTACTGGGAATTCCCCGCGGCACCCATCGACGCCGAGATCATCCGCGTCATCGGTGGCGCGATCAGCCGGCAGCACATCGTTCGCGTGGACTACACCGGCGACGACGAACCGACGACGCTCACGCTGGAACCGCACGACCTCGTCGTCTGGGCGGCACGGTGGTACCTCGTCGCGTTCGAACCGGACGCGGGCCGCTGGCGCGCGATACGAGTCGACCGCCTCGAACCACGCATGCCCACGGGGAGAACCTTCGACCGCCGCGACGTCCCGCACGGCGATCCGACCGCCTTCGTCATGAGCACGTACGACCGCGGCGACACCCTGTCGGACTGGCCATGCCGCGGGTCGGCACTCGTCGCACTGCCCGCGCCCGTCGTCGCCCGGTTCGCCCCCGGCGGCTCGACGGTCGAGCACGACACCGACTCCAGCTGCCGGCTCACGCTCGGTGCATGGTCATGGGCAGGGCTGGCAGGACTGCTCCTCACTTTCGACGCTGACATCACAGACATCGAACCGGCAGAGCTCAAGCAGGCGTTGCGCTCCCTGCGCACCCGCATCGACGAAGGACTCGGGTGTGCCAGCGATGCCGAGACCGGCTGACTTCGGCGGTTGCTGTACTTCACTGCTGGACGCCCTGAAACGCAAGAGGCCCCGGATCTCTCCGGGGCCTCTGACCTGTGTGCACTCGGCAGGATTCGAACCTGCAACCTTCTGATCCGTAGTCAGATGCTCTATCCGTTAAGCTACGAGTGCTTGTTCTGTTTTTTCGCCGCTCTCGGGCCTTCCGGCTCGCTCGCGGCGACAGGAAGAACATTACATGACTGCCGTCGCCATGTGAAATCCGTTTGCCATACCGCTTGTGGCCTGCGGAAATGTCCTCAGACGGGGCTTCGTGACCGGGTGCGGAGACCGAGTGGGGAAGGGAGCGTTCGTGCGCGGTCCGGTCGTACTCGAAGTGGCGCAGTGGCAGGGGTCGGGTGCCCCTACGGCGCGTCGGTTGCCCGGCGGGGCTGCCTGGCTCGCCGAGCTGGTACCCGCAGGTCGGCGGCGCACGGTGACGCTCCACGACAGTGTCGGCAACGCGCGGGGCGGCGTGCAGAACGCCGATGTGCTGGAGCGCCATCTGGTGGCGATACGCGCGGCACTGGCCGAGGTTCCGCCGGGCGAGCGGACAGTGACCATCGGCGGCGACTGCGCGGTCGACCTCGCGCCGGTCGAAGCCGCGCTCTCCGCGTTCGGGGACCGGCTGACGGTGGTGTGGTTCGACGCGCACGGCGATCTCAACACCCCGGAGTCGTCGCCCTCCGGGGCCTTCCACGGCATGGTGCTCCGCGCACTCCTCGGCGACGGGCCGGAAGGCCTGCGGCCCGCGCGGAGCCTGTCGGCCGACCGCGTCGTGCTGGCGGGCGCGCGGTCACTGGACCGGGGCGAACAAGACCTTGTCGAGCACCGCGGCATACGGCACCTCGGCGTCGAGCAGCTGGCGGAACCAGGGCCGCTCCTGGCCGCCGTGCGCGCCACCGGCGCCGACGCGGTGTACGTCCACATCGACCTCGACGTCCTCGACCCGCAGGTGTTCCCGGCCGTCGGCACACCCGAGCCGGGCGGACTCGGGGTGGAGGAGCTGCTCGGAGCAGTGCGGGCGCTGACTGAGGAGTTCACCCTCGCCGGCCTTGCGCTCACCGAGTACGAACGGACGGAAGCCGCTGACCAGGAGGAGGCGGTACTGCGGCGGATCGTCGACGGACTGTTCGGGGCCGACCGAGGCTGAGCAGCGCCTCGGCGCCGGCGACGGACACGGGCCTGGAACGCGACTCAGGGAGTCCAGCCGCATGGGGCCGAACTCCCTGGTCAGAGTGCGGAGGCGGAGGGATTTGAACCCTCGATGGGCTTTAAGGCCCAAACCGCATTAGCAGTGCGGCGCCATAGACCGGACTAGGCGACGCCTCCAGTGCACATCCGCCCGCGCGAGCGCGAGTCGGTGCGTGCCGATGATGACACAGTCGAGCGTGCTGTCACCAATCGACCCCCACGGTACTAGGCGGGAAGGTCGCAGGGCAAAGGCCTTGTGTCGGCCGGTACCGCCGGTGTCGGGGGGCGCCGGCGTGTGGGGGCGGCCGGGTGTGCGGTGGAGTCGTGCGGCGCGTCCGACCGGCGCGCAACGTAGCGGGCCGCGCCGCGTTAGTCAGGTCATGCTGCATGCCATTCGCCGGGTTGAACCCGGAAACGTCTCCCCGACCACCGCTCGCCCCGGTCTGCGGCGGCTCGTCGTCGGCGCCACCGCCTCCGTCGCCGCCTTCGGGGCTCTGGCCGCGGTGTCCCCGGCCGCGTACGCCCAGGCCGGCCCGTCCCCAGCCGGGCTCGCCGCGGGGCAGGGCCCGGACCGGGACCGATACCGGGACCGGGACCATCTCATCGTCACCGTGCGGAACGCGGGGCGTGGGGCCGATGGGACATACGAGTTGTACTGCGGGCCCGACGGCGGCAGCCATCCCGACCCCCGCGCGGCCTGTGCCGCCCTGGAGCGGGACACGCGGTGGGGGAAGGACGTCTTCGCACCCGACCCGGTAGGCGGCTTCTGCACCATGCAGTACGGCGGGCCCGCCACTGCGCGTGTCACCGGCACCTGGGCCGGGCGGCCCGTCGACGCCACGTACGACCGGCGTGACGGCTGCGGGATCGCCCGCTGGGACCGGCTCGTGCCGCTGCTCCCGGACATGGGGTCCCGGAAGCGCCTCTGAGGCAACCGTGGCGATTTCGGCCCGTGTCGCCGCTCGCGCCCCTATCCGGCCACCTCACGGCCCCATTCGGCCACCCGGGCAAAAAGGTACAGAAACACTGCCCTCGTAAAGGTCCCGCGAAGGTCCCGCGACGTCGTTGCAGGAGGGCGGGCGTTTGCGGTTACTCGGTCGTCAGTTCGGGGTCACTTCCTCGTGCGACCTCGCTCTCATCCGGCGTCGCGAGCGCAACCGCAGCCCTTAGACTCCCTCGCGTGACACGCCGCGGGACGGTTGGCAAGATGGCCCGAGCGGTCGGCAAGGTGCGGTAACAGGGAGGAAGCGTCTCGTGAGCAGCAGGCCATCCCGAGGCGCTGCTCGCCTCGCAGCCATACTGGACGCCCTCCCCGACGCGTTGGTGCTGGTCAATGCCAACGGGACGGTCGTCAACGCGAACACCATCGCCCTGGAGGCCTTCGAGACGCCGGGGACCGCTCTGGTGGGGCGCGGGCTGCTCGATCTGCTGCCGCAGTTCGACTCCAGGCTCATCCCGGGGTCCATGCGGCGGCCGGAACACCTCGATCCGCAGGCCCGGACCAAGCCGACCCGGATGATCGCGCGCAGGACGGACGGGACCGAGTTCCCCGTCGAGGTCACCAGTGCGAACCTGGAGAACGGGCAGCAGGCCTACGACGGGTACGGGTACAGCGGGGACGAGCTGCTCATGCTCGTCGTGAGGGACCTGACCGGGACCGTCGACACCGAGGCCGAGCTCGCGCGTTCGCAACGGCAGACCGAGATGATCCTGCGGGCCGCCGCCGAGGGTGTCGTGGGAACCGACACCGACGGGCGGATCGTGCTCGTCAATCCGGCCGCCGCTCAGATACTGGGTTTCCGGGCCAGCGATCTCGGCGGGCGCGCACTGCACGATCTCGTGCTGCACTCGCGCGCCGACGGTTCGCCCTTCCCGTACGAGGAGTCGCCGCTCGCCGACACCCTGCGCTCCGGGCGCAAGCACCGGGTGCGCGGGCAGGTGCTGTACGCCAAGGACGGCGGCAAGGTGCCGGTCGATCTGACGACCGCGCCCGTGCGCGACGGCGACCAGCTCGTCGGCGCCGTCATGACCTTCACCGACCGGCGGCCGTACGACGCCGTCGTCGAGGAGAAGGAGGCGGCGGAGAAGCGCCATGCGGAAGAGCTGGAGCGGATCGCCGAGGAGCACGCCTCCGAGCTGACCGCCCTGCGCCAGCAGCACGTCACCGAGCTGGAGGAGCTGCACGAGCGGCACGCCGAGGAACTCGGCGCGAACGAGGACCGGTACGCCGCCCTCGGGGAGCGCGAGAAGGACCGGTACGAGGCGCTCGCCGCGCGGCACGAGCAGTTGCTGACCCTCCTCGGGCAGTCGCTGCGCGGGCCGCTGGAGGAGCTGCGGCGCGAGCTGGCCGCGCTCGCAGCGGACGACGCCGGGCAGCTGTGGCCCGAGGCCAACCAGGTGCTGCACCACCTGTCCGCCGGGTACTCACGCATCACGACGCTCATCGACAACGTCCTCGGCTACCAGCGGCTCGACGCGGGCAGCGAGGGCATCTCCCGTACGAAGGTCATGCTGGACGCCGTCGTCGCCGCCGGTGTCGACGGGGCCGTCGAGCTCATCGGGCCCGGGCGGGTGCAGTTCGCCGTGCACGCGCCGCCCATCGAGGCCGAGGTCGATCCCCGGCTGCTCGCCACCGCCCTCGCGCATCTGGTGGCGGACGTGGCGGGGGTCGACGCGACCGGCAACACGCCCGTGTCGGCGGGCGGTTACCTGGACAACACCGTCGTGGTGGCGGCGGCGCAGCGCGGCGAGGTCGTACGCATCGAGGTGCGCGGGCCGTACGCCGGCGGCGACACCGTGCACGAGCCCATCGTCCGCGGGATCGTCCGGGCCCACGGTGGTGTGCTCCAGACGCATGAAGTGCCGGGCATGAGCGGTAACGCGTACGTCCTCGAAGTGCCCATCGGGGGCGGGGCCGGGGCCGTTGCGGCGGATGCCGCCGCCCAGGCGCAGGCGGTCGACGAGGGACCGCTGCCCGCTGCCGACGGTGAGCAGGCCTCCGGTGGGCAGACCTTCGGCGGGCAGACGTCCGGTGGAGGGCGGCGCCGGGCGCGGCGGGCCACCACCGATGCCTTCCTGGACGGTGACGTTCCCGCTGAGGGCGACGGGGCCGCTGGGACTGGTGAGTCAGGTGGGTCCGGTGCCGAGGGCGTCGTACCCACCGGGCGGCGCCGGAGGCGGGCTGCCGGGGAACCGGCTGCCCTTCCCGCGCCGGCTTCCGGTGAGGGTGCGGCCGCGTCGGGCGGTACCGGGCGTCGGCGGCGTGCGGCCGAGGACGCGGGTGCTGTTGCGGCCCTGCCCGTCGGCGGTGCCGTCCAGGGTGTCGCCGAAGGGGCCGTCGTCACGGCCGCCGAGCACGCGGCGGGGACCGCCGCCTCGGGTACGGGGCTGGGCGGGACCGTTCCGCCGCAGGGCGTGCCCGCGCCCTCCGGGCGGCGGGCCCGGCGTGAACCCGGCGAGCAGCATGCGCTGCCGCCTGCGCTGCCCGCGTCGTCCGGCGAGGCCGCCGCGGGGTCGGCCGATGCGGCCCAGGGTCAGGGTCAGGGTCAGGGGCAAGGGGAGGCTGCGCAGCCGACCGGGCGTCGGCGGCGTGCGCTGGCGGCCGCCGCCGAGCGGGCGGCCGCGCAGGAGGCGGCGGGGCCGCGTCCGGTGTTCGCCCTGCCGCCGGCCGAGGCGGATCAGGCCCCGGCCGGTCCGGCAAGCACGCCCGGCCCCGCCGACCAGGGGCAGCCGGTCGCACCAGGTGGTGTGCCCGGTCAGACGCAGGTGGCTGGTCAGGCGCAGGTGCCCGGCCAGGGACAGGTGCCCGGCCAGGGACAGGTGCCCGGTCAGGCGCACGGGGTCGTGGCGGTTCCCGGTTCGGGTGCCGCCGGTGACGGGGTGGCCGAAGAGGGGCGGCACGACGCCGTCCCGCACGACCAGTCCGCCGATCACACCCCGCCCCAGCCGCATCCCACGAGTGCGCCGACCGGGCGTCGGCGGCGGGCAGTGGCGGCGCAGCCGGCGGCTGGTTCGCCTGCGCAGGGCGCGGCTGGGCAGCAGGCAGGTTCCGTGCCCGCCGGGTCCGAGCAGGGGGTTCCCCAGCAGGACGCCACCGGTCACGTTCCGGCGGGCCAGATCGCGCCCGGTACGGCCGTGCCGCCGCAGGGTGTGGCGGTCCCGGCCCAGGGTGTCGCCGTACCCCCGCAGGGCGCCGTACCCCCGCAGGGTGTGTCCGTGCCCGCCCCGGGCGGTCTCGGGCACAGCGTGCAGGCGGCGGCTCTCCCGGGGCAGGTGCTTCAGCCCGCGTCCCCGAACCAGCCCTACGGCGCCCAGCCCCTGCCGCAGCAGGGCGTCGCCGTGCCGGAGCAGCAGACCTCCGCCGGTCAGCCGCTCCCCGCCGAGGCCGCCCCCGGACAGGGCACCCCGGCCCAGGGAACCCCTGCCCCGGGCACCCCCGCCCCCCAGCCACAGCCCTGGCCCGCCGCCGACGACAGCTCGGGGGCCGGTGTCGCCGTACCCCCGAACGGTGCGGCACAGTCCGTTCCTCCGAACGGCGCTGCACAGTCCGTAGCCCCCAACGGCATCGCCCACCCTGCTCCCCCGAACGGCACCCCCACGGCCCAGGCCCCGGCCCCGCAGCCCGGCACGCCGGCCCCCGGGACCCCGTTGCCCCCGGAGGGCGCGGCGGCGCAGGCGCAGCGGGCGGCTCAGCCGTTGCCCGCGGAGACGGCCGCGCCCGTCGACCCGAACTCGACGCAGGGGCGGGCGATCAGCGTGCGGACGCTGGGGCAGGGCGTGCCGTTCAACCGGCAGGCGGCCCAGGTGCAGCAGATGCAGCAGCCGTCGGGCATGCCAGCCGCGCGTCCCTCGGCCGGTTCCGTACCTCAGGCGCCGGGCGCGCCCGCGCCCCAGTCGACGGCCACGCCACCCCCGCACCAGTCGGGCGGATCGGGCCGGCGCCGCAAGCTCGGCACGCCGCCCGACCCGGCCACGCGGACGGAACAGGCCTCCCGCCAGGAACCGGCGCCCCGCCCGGAGCAGGCCGCGCGCCCGCATCCGGCGGCCGAGCCGACTCCCGCGCAGGGCACCGGTCAGGGAATCGCGCAAGGCACCGCCCAGGGAATCGCACAAGGCACCGCGCAGGGCACCACCCCGGCCCACGCACCCGTTGCCGCGCCCGTCCCGGCGCAGCCGTCCCACGCCGGTCAGTCGCGGCTCGCGCAGATGACCGAGGGCGGTGGGCGGTCGTATGCCATAGGCGCGCCGGACGAGAACGCCGCCGAGGGGCCGGAGCCGCTGGACGGGCCCGGCGGTGCCGTCGAGGTGGCCGATCCGCCGCTGCCGCAGCCGATGGACGACGAGCTGCCGCCGGAGCCGCTGGACAACCCGCGGCGGCTGCTGGTGTGGCCGGCGCCGGACGTCAGCACCTCGCAGGCGCTGAGCGACCGCGGCTACCGGCCCGTGATCGTGAACTCGCGCGAGGAGGTCGACGCGCAGATCGCGGCCTTCCCCGCGGCGCTGTTCGTCGACCCGCTGACCGGGCCGATCACGCGTACGGCGTTGCAGTCGCTGCGGCAGGCCGCCGTCGCCGCCGAGGTGCCCGTCCTGGTCACGGCCGGACTCGGGCAGGCCTCGCGGGACGCGGCGTACGGTGCCGATCCCGCCGTCCTGCTGAAGGCGCTGGCGCCGCGCGACAGCGAGCAGCACCCGCCGCGCGTGCTGCTGATCGAGGAGCACGCGGAGATAGCGCTGGCGCTGACGGCGACGCTGGAGCGGCGCGGGATGCAGGTCGCGCGGGCGGCGAGTGACGCCGACGCGGTGACGCTGGCGGGGCAGTTCCGGCCGAACCTGGTCGTGATGGACCTGATGCAGGTGCACCGGCGGCAGGCCGGGATCGTGGACTGGCTGCGTGCGAACGGGCAGCTCAACCGCACCCCGCTCGTCGTCTACACGGCCGCCGTCGACCAGGCCGATCTGCCGCGGCTGGCCTCCGGCGAAACGGTGCTGTTCCTCGCGGAGCGGTCCACCAGCGGCGAGGTGCAGACCCGGATCGTCGAGTTGCTCTCCCGGATCGGGACCAACTAGGACCGTCGAGGGCCGTCCGCGCGACGACGGCGGCCGTGCAGACCGCCTCCGAGCGCTCTATCGGGCCGTGAGGCGCCGCGCCGCCTCCTTGACCGACCTGCGCAGGCGGTCCCCGTCGGGCTGCTCGCCGCCGACCAGGATGCGCCGCATCTGCGGCACGACCACGGTCCAGTTGGCCAGGGCCGTCAGCAGGAACAGCAGGTCGGCCGCCGGGATGGCGTCGGTGACGACTCCGCGGTCCTGGCCGTCCTGGAGGGCGGCGACCTTGCGGGCGTAGTGCTCCTGGCGGTCGGACTCGTGGGGCAGTTCGTCGCTGCCGTACTCCAGGCCCTCCCAGAAGAGCAGGCGCAGCAGTTCCGGGTGGGCGGCGTGGTAGTCCATCAGGCGGTCGACCCAGCCCTCGATGTCGTCCGGGTCGACGGGGACGGCCTCGGCGAGGTGGAGCATCTTCTTCTCGAGGACGATCGCGAAGAGCTCCGCCTTGTTGCCGAAGTAGGCGTAGATCAACTGCTTGTTGGCCTTCGCCTCGGCGGCGATGCGGTCGATGCGGGCGCCGGCGATGCCGTGCCGGGCGAACTCGGCGACCGCCGCCTCGAAGATCCGGGCCTTGGTGGCCTCGGGGTCCCTTGCTCCCATGGGGGAGAGGGTAGCGCGGCGAGTAACCAACTGTTTGGTTGACAGGGAATCGCAGGGCCGCTCACACTGTTGCCCCATCATCCAACCAACCAGTTAGTTGTTAGAGCCGACTCCAAGGAGTCCTCCTTCCATGCCGTCAGCGACCACAGCCACGAGCACGTCCCGCCCGGCCGGCACCGCCCCCGTGCCGGAGGCGCGTACGCCCGCTCCCGGTCTCTTCCTCACTCTCATCGCCGTGTGCAGCGCGGTCACCGCCGCCAACATCTACCTCGCCGCCCCGCTGCTCTCGCTCATGGCCCGCGACTTCGGTTCGGCGCCCTCGGCCATCGCCTGGATCGCCTCGGTCGCCCAGCTCGGCTACGCGGTCGGCCTGCTCTTCTTCGCCCCGCTCGGCGACAGCGCGAACCGGCGGCGGCTGGTCGGCGGGCTGACGCTCGTCACCGCCGCCGCGCTGGTCGCGAGTGCGGCCGCCCCGGGGGTCACCGCCCTCGCGGTCGCCATGTTCGTCGCCTCGGCGGCGACCGTCATCCCGCAGCTGCTCGTCCCGCTGGTCGCCGAACGCGCCCCGGCCGAGCGGCGTGGCCGCCATGTCGCGGCCGTCATCGCGGGCCTGTTCGCCGGCATCGTCGCCGCCCGGGTGCTGGGCGGACTGGCCGGGCAGGCCTTCGGGTGGCGGTGGGTGTTCGCGGGCGCGGCCGTGCTCACCCTCGTCCTGGGGCTCGCGACCGTCCTCGTCCTGCCGTCACAACGGCGGCGGGAAGGACCGCTGTTCGCCGGGCTCGCCGCGCTGCCCTCGGTGCTGCGCCACTCGCCCGACCTGTGGCGCGCGTGCCTGCGGCAGGCCGGGATGTTCGGGGCGTGGAGCGCGCTGTGGACCTCGCTGGCCCTGTTGCTGACGGGCCCGGAGTACGGGCTGTCCACCGCGACGGCCGGGCTCTTCGGGCTGTTCGGGCTGACGGCGAGTGCGGTGGCGCCGCCGGCCGGCGGGCTCGTCGACCGGTTCGGGGCGGCGCGTGTCGTGCGGTCCGCGTATCTGCTCGCGGCCGTGTCCGTGCCGCTGTTCTGGCTGGGCGGGCACACGCTGGGCGCGCTCTTCGCCGCCGCGGTGCTGATCCACGCGGCGCTGGTCGCGTCCCACGTCGCCAACCAGACCCTCGCCCTGACCGCCACGTCCACCCCGGCCACCGCCAACACCGCCTATGTGGTCGCCGGTTTCGCGGGCGGCGCCGGCGCCTCGGCCCTCGCCGGGTTCGCCTTCAGCCACTTCGGCTGGGGCGGGGTGTGCGCGGTGGCGGGCGTGTGGCTGGTGCTGGGGTGGGGGCTGACCGCCGTACGACGGTGACGGCGGTCGGGGGGAGGCTGACCGCCGTACGAGGGTGACGGCGGTCAGGCCGGGCGTGCCCGGATCAGAGCCGGGTGACGTCCAGCTCCCCCTCGGCGTACTGCCTGCGCAGCACCTTCTTGTCGAACTTGCCGACGCTCGTCTTCGGCACCGCCTCGATGACCGTCCAGCGCTCCGGGAGCTGCCACTTGGCGATGCTGCCCTCGTCGGCGAGGAAGGCGCGCAGGGTCTCGAAGGTGGCGGTCGCGCCCTCCTTGAGGACGACCGTGGCCAGGGGGCGCTCGCCCCACTTCTCGTCGGGGACGGCGACGACGGCGGCCTCGGCCACCTCGGGGTGGGACATGAGGGCGTTCTCCAGCTCCACCGACGAGATCCACTCGCCGCCGGACTTGATGACGTCCTTGGCCCGGTCGGTGAGGGTGAGGTAGCCGTCGGGGGAGATCGTGCCCACGTCGCCCGTCTTGAGCCAGCCGTCCTCGCTGATCTTGTCGGCGGGGCGGAGGGGGTCGGCGTCCGGGCCGTTGTAGTAGGCGCCGGCGATCCACGGGCCGCGCACCTCCAGCTCGCCGGCCGACTCGCCGTCCCAGGGGAGGCGCTCGCCGCCCGGGCCGGTCAGCCGGGCCTCGACGCCGGCCGGGAAACGGCCCTGGGTGAGGCGGTAGGCGAACTCCTCCTCCGTGCCGGCCACACCGGCCGGGGGACGGGCGATCGTGCCGAGCGGGGACGTCTCCGTCATGCCCCAGGCGTGGCAGACCCGCATGCCCAGCTTGTCGAAGGCCTCCATGAGGGACGGCGGGCAGGCCGAGCCGCCGATGGTGACCTGGGTGAGGGAGGAGACGTCGCGGGGATGCGCGGTCAGCTCGGCGAGCAGGCCCTGCCAGATGGTCGGGACGGCGGCGGCATGGGTCGGCTTCTCGCCCTCGATCATCGCGGCGAGCGGGGCCGGCTGGAGGAAGCGGTCCGGCATCAGCATGTTCACGCCGGTCATGAAGGTCGCGTGCGGCAGCCCCCACGCGTTCACATGGAACTGCGGCACCACGACCAGCGAGGTGTCCTCGTCGGTCAGGCCCATCGACTGGGCCATGTTCACCTGCATGGAGTGCAGATAGATGGAGCGGTGGCTGTAGACCACGCCCTTGGGGTCGCCGGTGGTGCCGGAGGTGTAGCACATGGAGGCGGCCTGGCGTTCGTCCAGCTGCGGCCAGTCGTACGAGGTGGGCTTGCCGGCGATCAGGTCGTCGTACTCGTGGACCCGCGCGGTCGCGTCCGCGAGCAGGGAGCGGTCCCCGGGGCCGGAGACGACCACGTGCTCGACCGTCTTCAGGTGCGGGAGCAGCGGGGCGAGCAGGGGGAGCAGCGAACCGTTGGCGATGATCACCCGGTCGGCCGCGTGGTTGACGATCCAGGCCAGCTGCTCGGGCGGGAGCCGGAGGTTCAGGGTGTGGAGGACCGCGCCCATGGAGGGGATCGCGAAGTAGGCCTCCACATGCTCCGCGTTGTTCCACATCAGGGTGGCGACCCGGTCGTCGTCGGCGACGCCGAGGTCCTCGCGCAGGGCGTGTGCGAGCTGGGCCGCGCGGGCGCCGATCTCGGCGAAGGAGCGGCGGTGCGGCTCGTCCTCACCGGTCCAGGTGGTCACCTGCGATGTCCCGTGGATCGTCGACCCGTGGGTCAGGATCCTCGAGATCAACAGCGGTACGTCCTGCATGGTGCTCAGCACGGCGTCCTCCTGGGCGACATTGCCTGCGCGGGGGTAAAGGTTGCGCTGATTCTGCGCACATACCGCGCGGTATGTCACTAGGACCGGGTGATCGATCACCCCACGGCTGTCGACGGAACCGCTCAGCGGGGACCGACAGATCCGCTCACTGACGCACAAGCCCCAGCTCAGCGTCCTCGCGGAGCTTGCCGAGCGCACGGGAGACGGCCGACTTCACCGTGCCCACCGAAACCCCGAGCACCTCCGCCGTCTGGACCTCGCTGAGGTCCTCGTAGTACCTGAGGACCACCATCGCCCGCTGCCGGGCCGGCAGCCGCATGATCGCCCGCCACATCGCGTCACGCAGCGCCTGCTGCTCGGCCGGGTCGTCACCGCCGGGCACCGGCTCCGGCTCGGGCAGCTCCTCGCAGGCGAACTCGTCGACCTTGCGCTTGCGCCACTGCGACGTCCGCGTGTTCAGCAGCGCCCGGCGCACATAGCCGTCGAGGGCGCGGTGGTCCTCGATACGCTCCCAGGCGACGTACGTCTTGGTGAGCGCGGTCTGCAACAGGTCCTCCGCGTCGCTCGGGTTGCCGGTGAGCGAGCGGGCGGTACGCAGCAGCACCGGCTGGCGGGCCCTGACGTACGACGAGAACGACGGGTACGGAAGGGTCTGCGCCGCTGGTGCAGCGGCCTTCGACGCGCTGGTGCAGACGAGTGGGGTCATGGCTCAACGCTATGAGCGGGGCCGCCGTCAGCGGATCGGCCGCAGGTCCCGAAGCGGGGTCCCCCTCAGGTTGTAGGGGTGGGGTCCGCCGCACCTCCTGTAGGTGGAGCGGAGGACCCCGGGTACTGCGGGTCAACCCTGAGAGTCGGCGGTCAGTACGAGTCCCGACGTAGGCACGCCCGTCCCCGCCGTCACCAGGACCCGCTCCGCACCGGGTATCGGGTTCACCGCCGTCCCCCTGATCTGCCGGACGGCCTCCGCCACCCCGTTCATCCCGTGCAGGTAGGCCTCCCCCAGCTGCCCGCCGTGCGTGTTGAGCGGCAGGCACTCCTCGGCCACGAAGTCCGGCGCCTCGCCGGGGCCGCAGAAGCCGAACTCCTCCAGCTGCATCAGAACGAACGGGGTGAAGTGGTCGTAGAGGATCCCCACGTCGATGTCGGCCGGTGCGAGTCCCGAGGTGCGCCACAGCTGCCGGGCCACCACCGCCGTCTCGGGCAGGCCGGTGAGGTCGTCGCGGTAGAAGCTGGTCATCTGCTCCTGCGCGCGTCCGGCGCCCTGGGCGGCCGCCGCGATCACGGCGGGCGGGTGCGGCAGGTCACGGGCCCGCTCCACGGAGGTGACGACGAGCGCCTGTCCGCCGTCCGTCTCCTGGCAGCAGTCCAGCAGCCGCAGCGGCTCGGCGATCCAGCGGGACGCGGCGTGCTCGGCCAGGGTGATGGGCCGGCCGTGGAAGTAGGCCGCCGGGTTGGTCGCCGCGTACTTGCGGTCGACGACGGCCACGTGCCCGAAGGCCTCCGGGGTCAGCCCGTACGTGTGGAGGTAGCGCTGGGCCGCCATGGCCACCCACGAGGCCGGGGTGAGCAGGCCGAACGGCAGCACCCAGCCGAGCGCCGCGCCCTCCGCGGACGGCTCCCGGTGCCGCACCCCGGAGCCGAAGCGGCGGCCCGAGCGCTCGTTGAACGCCCGGTAGCAGACGACGACGTCCGCCACGCCCGCGGCGACCGCCAGGGCCGCCTGCTGGACGGTGGCGCAGGCCGCGCCGCCGCCGTAGTGGATCCGGGAGAAGAAGGAGAGCTCGCCGATGCCCGCCGCCTGGGCGACGGTGATCTCGGGGCTGGTGTCCATGGTGAACGTGACCATCCCGTCCACGTCGGCCGGGGTGAGGCCCGCGTCGTCGAGGGCCGCCCGCACGGCCTCGACGGCCAGGCGCAGTTCGCTGCGGCCCGAGTCCTTGGAGAACTCGGTGGCCCCGATACCGGCGATGGCGGCGCGTCCGCCGAGACCGTCCCGCCCTCTCAGGCTCATGCCGGAACCCTCACCGTCACCGTGCCCGTGACGTGCTTGCCGATGCCGTTCGCGCCGACGACCCGGACCGTCACGATGTCCCCGTCGACCTTCTCGACCGTGCCCGTCAGCACCATCGTGTCCCCGGGGTGGTTGGGCGCGCCCAGCCGGATCGCCACCCGGCGCAGCTCGGCCCGGGGCCCGAACCGGTCGGTGATGTACCGCCCGACCAGGCCGTTGGTCGTCAGGATGTTCATGAAGATGTCGGGGGAGCCCTTCTGCCGGGCCAGCTCCGGATCGTGGTGCACGTCCTGGTAGTCCCGGGAGGCGATCGCCCCGGCGACGATCAGGGTGCGGGTGACCGGGATCTCCAGCGGCGGGAGGCGGTCGCCGGGGTTCACCGCGTCACCCCCTGGAAGACCGGCAGCACCAGCTCGTCGTCGCACTGCCGGAACTCCAGCCGCACCGGCATCCCGATCCGCACCTCGTCGTACGGCACTCCGACCACGTTGCTAACGATCCGCACCCCCTCGGCGAGCTCGATCAGCCCGACCGCGAAGGGAGGCGCGAAGGCCGGGAAGGGCGGGTGGTGCATGACGACGTACGAGTAGACCGTGCCCTCGCCGCACGCCCCGACGGTGTCCCAGTCCGGGGAGCCGCAGCTGTTGCAGCCCGGCAGCCAGGGCAAACGCAGGGTGCCGCAGCCGGTGCAGCGCTGGATCAGCAGCTCGTGGCGCGCCACGCCCTCCCAGAAGCCGGCGTTGTCGCGGTTGACGACGGGACGGGGGCGGCGCTCCTCCTGCTTCTTCGGCGGTTTCGTCGGCGGCTTCTTCGCCGGATTCCTCGCCGGATTCCTCGCCGGATTCCTCGGGCGGCGTGCGGGGGCGTATTTAAGGATGCGGAAGCGGTGGGTGCCGGCGAGTTCGCCGCCCGCCCTGATGTCCGTGCGCGTGGTGACGAAGTAGCCGGGTCCCAGTTTCGTGGTCTTGCGCTCCGACACCGACTCGATCACCGAGTCGAAGGTGATCTCGTCCCCGGGGCGCAGGGGGCGGAGGTAGTCCTGCTCGCAGTCGGTGGCGACGACCGCGTCGTGGCCCGACTCGTCGAGCAGGGTGAGGAGTTCGTCGTAGGCCGCCGTGCGTTCGGGGCGGCGGGAGAGGCCGGCCATGGTCCACGCCTGGAGCATGGTGGGGGGAGCTATGGCGTCCGGGCCCGTGTACGCCGGGTTGGTGTCGCCCATGGCCTCGCACCAGTGCCTGATCATCGGTTCGTTGACGGGGTCCCGGCCGGCCCCGGTGGCGGCGGCCGGGCGGCCCTCGTAGGCCTTCAGACGCGCCTCGAACCCCTCGTGCTCCTCGTGGATCTCCGGGTCACCGCTCACGGTTTCTGACTGTCCGTCAGATAAGTGATGCCGTCAAGACCTCGCAGCCGCCGAAAACGCCTGTGCGGCGGTACCGGAGTACCGCCGCACAGGCGCTCGTCACCCCACGAAGCACACCCACAGGACGCGGGCCGATGCCGGTGCACCGGCCCGCTCAGCTCACCACCACAGCGGGGAGAAGGTGACGGCGGTGTTGGCGTTTCCCTGGTTGACGGTCGTGGGCTCCGTGCCGTTGACCTGGGCGGTGTTGCTCTGGGTGGAGACACCCTCGCCGACGGCCTGCTGCTGCGTGGTGGCCGCGTTGCCGAAGTTGTCGCCGCCGACGCCGCTGCCGAGGAGGCCCTGCTCGGCCTCCGTGGCGGACGCGTTCGATCCGTTGTCCGCGATGGAGCCGTTGTCCGCCGTCGCGACACCGGCGAAGAGGGCGGCCGCGAGCGGCAGGGCGGAGACGGCGGCGATGACTCGGCCGGTACGGGTACTTGCCATGTTGTTGTCCCTCCAGGACTTCAGAAGTTCGGCTGATACCAGGGAAGTTGGCCGACCGCCCCGGTGCGGTGCACGACGTCGCGAGGCCAGACTTGCCCACTGAATCCCGACGAACCACCCAGGAAGCCGCCTTTCGCACTCAAGCGTGACGAAAAGTCGATAAACCTCTTCGTGTCACTTCCGCCCCGGACGAGAGCAGAAGAGGGCGTTCGAACCCAGGTGCAGCAAGGGCCGAAGCGTTCCCACGCTTTCCCGCCCGTCCCTCCGCCCCGGCGCGTCACACCGGCTCCCTCTTTCCTTTTTCGAACGCACGTACGAAACTAGGAGCATGGCCACCACCGACCGGCAGGCCACGACGCTGGCCCTCGCACACGCCCTGTCAGCCGCCGAACGCGGACTGGCCGTCCTCCCCCTGTCCCGCACCAAGCTCCCGGCGCTGCGTTCCCCGCACCGCGACGACCCCGACCCCTCCCCCTGCCACGGCGAGTGCGGCCGGCTCGGCCACGGCGTCTACGACGCGTCCAGCGACCCCGCCCGCATCCGCGAACTGTTCGCCGCGGCGCCCTGGGCGACCGGTTACGGCATCGCCTGCGGCCTGCCCCCGCACCATCTGATCGGCATCGACCTGGACGTGAAGACGGGCACGGACTCCTCGGCCGCCCTGCGCGAGCTGGCGCTGCGGCACCTGTTCACCATCCCGCCGACGGTGGTCGTCGTGACCCCGTCCGGCGGCCGACACCTCTGGCTGAGCGGCCCGCCCGACGTGGTCGTCCCCAACTCGGCCGGCCGCCTCGCCCCCGGCATCGACATCCGGGGCGCCGGCGGCTACGTCGTCGGCCCCGGCTCCCGCACCGGCCAGGGCGTGTACGCCGCGGCCCCGGGGACCGCGCACCTGCCCCCCGCACCCTGCCCGCGTTCCCTCCTGCGCCTGCTCCTCCCGCCGCCCCGCGCCCACCACCCCACACCCCCGGCGACCGGCGGACACGGCCAGGGCCTGGTCCAGTTCGTCCTCGCCGCGCACGAGGGCCAGCGCAACACCCGGCTGTTCTGGGCGGCCTGCCGGGCCTACGAGGACGGCATCGGCCCCGCGCTCGTGGACGCGCTGGTCGACGCCGCACGGGGCACCGGCCTGTCCGAGCGCGAGGCCCGGGCGACGATCGCGTCGGCGGCGCGGCTGACGGGGCACCGGCCGTGAACTAGGGGGTCATGCCCTGGCCCCCTCCTGAACACCGAAAGACCTCCATGCGACAGCACGTCACATCGCCGGCCCTGGCGCTCGCCCGTCTCGTCCTGGCCTCCGGCCGCTCGGTGGATCTCGCCGAGCTGCGCTTCACGTCGACGTACGGCGACCTGCTGGAGGGCTATCCCTGCAAGCCGGTGAACGACCTGCGGATCCGCGGCCTGCTGCGCTCCGCCGAGCGGGCCCGCCCCGGTACGCCGGTCCACCTGCTCCCGCCCCGGCGCGAATACCCCGACCAGTACGCGGGCGGCCTCGGACCCGTCGAGGTCCTGCCCGCCGTGGCCTGCGTCGGCACGTTCCACTCCACGGCCCTCGATCCGGCCCGCGATCCGGTCGCCTACCGCTCCCGGCTCACCGTCCTCTGGTTCCAGGCCACGCCTCGCCTGCCGTCGGGCTGCGACGCGGAGCCGGGGCTGCGGGACCTGGACTGGGCTGGACTGGCGCGGGACGCCCGGGCTCTTGCGTAGGGTCGTCCGATGAGCGCTTCCCGGACGGAACTGCTGCGCTGGCAGCACGAGTTGACCTGGTCGTTGTTCGAGTACCACCTGGAGCGGCTGGAGCCGGAGGACTTCCTCTGGGAGCCCGCGCCGCTCTGCTGGACGATGCGCAGGGGCCCCGACGGCACCTGGGTACCGGACTGGGCGGACACCGAGCCCGACCCCGTGCCCGTCCCCACCATCGCCTGGGTGAGCTGGCACATCGGCTGGTGGTGGAGCGTGGCCCTCGACCACGCGCAGGGCCGCCCGCCCCGCGACCGCACGGACATCGCCTGGCCCGGCGAGGGCACGCCGACCATCGACTGGCTGCGCGGCCTCCACACGGAGTGGCTGACCGTCCTGAACGGCCTCACAGACCCCGACCTGGACACCGCGGCACCCTTCCCCTGGCAGAACGACCCGCAGTACACGGTCGCGCGCATGGCGGCCTGGGTGAACGCGGAACTGATGAAGAACGTGACGGAAATCGGCCACCTGCGAATGCTGAGGGCGGCGTCGGCATGAGGGGGGGTCGGGCTCGTCGTTCTTCGCGGCTGAAGGCGTAGGGGGGCGGGACGGGCGGCGCGGCCGGGCGGCGCGGCCGGGCGGCGAGGCCGACCGGACTGACGGGCGGACGTCGCGGCCGGACTGACGGCGCGGCCGGACGGGCGGCGCGGCCGGACAGGCGGCGCGGCCGGGCGGACGGATGGATGGATGGATGGGCGGGCGGGCGGGTGGCGAGGACGGACGGCGCAGACGGACGGACGGCGCAGACGGACGGGCGGCGCGGTCGGACGGAGGGCGCGACCGGCGGACTGACGGGCGGACGGCGCGACCGCACGGACGGCGCGACCGGGCGGCGCGACCGGACGGCGCGACCGGACGGCGCGGGCCGACGGCGAGGCCGACCGGACTGACGGGCGGACGTCGCGGCCGGACGGGCGGCGCGGCCGGACTGACGGGCGGACGGACTGACGGGCGGACGGACTGACGGGCGGACGGATGGATGGATGGATGGGCGGACGGCGAGGACGGACGGCGCAGACGGACGGACGGCGCGGCCGGACGGCGCGACCCGGACGGACGGCGCGACCGGGCGGCGCGACCGGGCGGGCGGGCAGGCGGGCGGCGCGGGCGGGCGGCGCGGCCGGGCGGCGCGGCCGGGCGGACGGCGCGGGCGGACGGACGGCACGATCGGACGGCACGACCGGACGGGCGGCACGACCGGACGGACGGCGCAGCCGGGTCGTGCGTGGCATCGTGGTGGCATGAGCATCGACGTCCGGCCGGCCACGGTCTTCGACGACGTCCGTGCCGTGCTGGGGCCGAAGGCGCCCGGTGCGAACGTCTGCTGGTGTCTGAGCTACCGGATCCCCTCCAAGCTCAACAACGAACTGCGCGGACCGGCCCGAGGCGAGTACGTCGCCGAGCTGTGTCACCAGGAGCCCCCGCCCGGCGTGCTCGCCTACGACGGCGACGAACCGGTCGGCTGGGCCGCTGTCGCCCCGCGCGCGGACACCTCCTTCGCCCGCAACCGCAAGATCCCGCACGTCGACGACCTGCCCGTCTGGTCGGTGTGGTGCGTCCGGGTACGCCCCGGCCACCGGAAACAGGGCATCTCGCACGCCCTCATCGCCGGCGCGGTCGAGTTCGCCCGGGCCCACGGCGCACCGGCGATCGAGGCGTACCCGCTCGACAACGGCGACGCCAAGGTCGACCTGACGATGGCGTACCCGGGCCTGCGGAAGAACTTCGAGCGCGCCGGCTTCACCTACGCGGCAGCCACCACCTCGGTGCTGGCCGGTCATCCCCGGATCCTGATGCGGCTCGACCTGCGCACTTAAGCGCACACGGAAATGCCCGACCGCTGGCGACGGGGGATGCACCAGCGGTCGGGCTATGGCCAAGGGTAACAAGCGCTTGCCCATCGGAAGCGACTGTTCGTCAGCAAAGCCGCTGGTGTGACTCGTATCACTCAACTGCGGTGATTGCAGGGCCTGTTGGGCGGCCCGGACCCGTCAGGGCTCGCACGGCGGGTCGTAGGACAGCCGGGGCAGGTACTCGCCCCAGGTCTCCGGCGTCAGAACGCCCCGGGTCATCGTGCAGACGCGGCGTGCGGCCTCGTCGACGTCCAGGTTCCACAGCCGGATGGTGTCGGTGCCGCTCGACACCCCGATCATGTGGCTGTTCGGGCTGAACGACAGGAAGGTGCCGCCGCTCTTGGCGTTGGGGCTCATCGACTGGCCGATCGCGGTGGCCCTGGCGGGGTCGGAGAGGTTCCAGAGCCGTACGGTGCTGTCGTTGCCGCCGCTGGCCAGGGTATGGCCGCTCCGGCTGAACGTCAGGGACACGACGGCCTCGGTGTGGCCCGTGAGGCTCGTCCGCTCCGATGCCTTCGAGGGGTCCGCCATTCCCCAGAGCCGGACCGAGTTGTCGTCGCCGCCGCTGGCGAGCGTCTTCCCGTCGGGGCTGTAGGCGAGGACGTTGACCGCTCCGAGATGACCCTTGAGAGGCGCGCCGCGCAGCACGGCACGTCCGGGGTCCGTCACGTTCCACAGCCGGATCGTGCCGTCGGCGCTGCCGCTGGCGAGCGTACGGCCGTCCGGGCTGAAGACGAGGGAGTTGACGTACCCCTTGTGACCGGTGAGGGGCGCGCCGAGGGGGCGGGGACGGGACGGGTCGCCGATGTCCCACAGCTGGACGGTGCGGTCGTCGTCGGCGGTCGCCAGCAGGCGCCCGTCCGGGCTGAAGGCCAGCGGGTCGGCGAACCGGATGCGCAGGGGGACGGGGGACCCGTGCGGGACGGGGCGGTCCGGATCGCCGAGGTTCCACAGCTGCAAGGCCCGGTTCCCCGTCACCACCGCGAGGGTGCGGCCGTCCGCGGAGAACTCCAGGGAGCGCACGCCGCCCTTCGGCCGGAACGGTTCGCCCATCGGCACGGGCCTGCCGGGCTTCCGTACGTCCCACAGCCGGACCCGTCCGTCGAGCGCCGCCGTCGCGAGCACCCGCCCGTCCGGCCGGAACGCTCCGGTCCGGCCGATCATGTCCGCCGTCGGCAGCGCCCACAGCCGGACCTTGTTGTCGCCCGACCCGGTGGCCAGGGTGCGCCCGTCGGGGCTGAAACCGAGCGCGTACATCTCGCCGCTGCTGCCCGCCAGGGGCGCGCCGACCTGCGACGGGTACGCCGGATCACCGACCTTCCACAGACTCGCCGTGCTGTCCGCGCTGGCGGCGGCGAGCATGCTGCCGTCGGGGCTGAAGGCCACGGACCACACCGGGCCGGTGTGGCCGGTGAGCGGCGTCCCGATCGCTGCCGGGTGACGCCGGTCGGCCATGTTCCAGAGCCGGACGGTGTTGTCCGAGCTGCCGCTGGCGAGCGTACGGCCGTCGGGACTGAAGGCCACGGAGTGCACCGTGGCGGTGTGGCCGGTCAGCGGCTCCCCGACCGGCTCCGGACGCCGCGGATCGGTCACGTCCCACAGCCGGATCGTGCCGTCGTCGTCGCCGGCTGCCAGCGTCCGGCCGTCCGGGCTGAACGCCACCGAGCGCACGGCGGCCTTGTGCCCGGTCAGCGGCTTCCCCAGTGCCGCCGGCCGGCGCGGATCGGCCACGTCCCACAGCCGTACGGTGTGATCGTCGCCGACGGAGGCCAGGGTGCGCCCGTCCGGGCTGAAGGCGACCAGGTAGATCGTGCCGTCGTGGCCGGTCAGGGGCTTGCCGAGCTGCTTCGGCCGGCCGGGGTCGGTCACGTCCCACAGCCGGATCGTGCCGTCGTCGGAGGCGCTGGCCAGGGTGCGCCCGTCCGGGCTGAAGACCGCGCTGCTGACCCAGCTGGTGTGGCCGGTGAGCGGCTTGCCCAGGGGCTTCGGACGCTTCGGGTCGGTCACGTTCCACAGCCGTACGGTCCGGTCGTAGCTCGCGGTGGCGAGGGTGTGGCCGTCCGGGCTGAACGTCGTGAGGTAGACGGCGCCGCTGTGGCCGACCAGCGGCGTGGACAGCGGGGCGTTCACGATGGAGATCAGACGGCTGCTCGCGCCCTTGTCGTCCGGCCGCAGCCGGTGTGCCACCAGGTCGAGCTGCGCGGACAGCGAGGGGTCCGTGTACTGGACGCGGTCGGCCTGGGCGAGCACCTGTTCGAACACGGCCTCGTCCCGCTGCTTCCAGGCGACGACGGCCGCCCCGACGGCCAGCACCGCCAGCACGACCAGGGTCGCCACCGCGCCCCGGCTGATCCAGATGATGCGCCGGCGCAGCCTGACCGAGGCGGCCAGGAACTCCACCGCGCTCCGGGTCAGAAACGTGTCTCCGGCGGATTTGGCCCATCCGTGGGCCTGTTCCAGCCGGGAGCCCCGGTAGAGGAGCGAGGTGTCGCGGTCCGACTCCTCCCAGGCCCGGCCGTCCTCCTCCAGGCGCTGGCGCAGCAGGTTGCCCTGCCGGTCGTCGTCGATCCAGTCGCGCAGCCGCGGCCAGGCGTGCAGCAGCGCCTCGTGGGTGATCTCCACGGTCTCCGCGTCGAGCGTCACCAGCCGGGCGCGGACCAGCGCCTCCAGGGACTCCTCGGTCTTGCCCGGGTCGGTCGACTCCTCCGCCAGCTGGCGCCGGGTGCCCCGCCGGCGCGTGGCCTGGGTGTCCTCGCCGAGCCGGACCAGCCGCAGCAGGAGCAGCCGGGCCGCCGTGCGCGCCGCCGGGTCGAGACCGGACCAGGCCCGCTCGGCGGTCGCCGCGACCGCGCCCTGGATGCCGCCGGCCGCACGGTACCCGGCGAGCGTCAGCCGGCCCGCCTTCCGGCGCTGCCAGGTGGCGAGCAGGGCGTGCGAGAGGAGCGGCAGCACTCCCGAGTCGTGCGCCCCGCGCGGGCCGTCGGCGCTCACCTCCCGGACGATCAGCTCCGCCAGGCCCGGCTCCAGTTCCAGGCCGACGGCCTTGGCCGGGCCCGTCACCGCCTCGCGCAGCTCCGCGGTGGTCAGGGGGCCGAGCACCATGTGCCGGTGCTGGAGCGCGTCGGCCAGCTCGGGATACCTCAGGCACTGCTCGTAGAAGTCGGCCCGTATGCCCAGCACCACGACAGCCGGGGCCTGCTCGCCGTCGCCGGCCGGCGAACAGGCGGCGTGCAGGACCTCGACGAAGGCACGCCGCTCCGCCTCGTCGGAGCAGAGGGTGAACGTCTCCTCGAACTGGTCCACGATGACGACCGGCCGTGCGCCGGACGGCGCCGCACGCCGCGCCCAGGCGGCGACGGCGGCGCGGACGTCAGGGCCCCTGGGGACGCGTGGGCCCACGGTGGCGGGGACGACGGGGTCCTCCGCCCCGGGGACGCCTGGGCCTACTGCGGCGGGGACGACGGAGTCCTCCGCGCCGGGTGCGTCGGCCGCGGCCCCGGCCGGGACGACCGGCGCCAGCTCGGGGATGCACCGGGTCAGCTCCGCCAGGGGATGACCGCCGGGTACGAGCTGGACGACCTCCGTTGCCCGGCGGCCCCGGCCGGCGCCGTCACCACCGCCGGTACCGCCGTCCTCGCCGTCACCACGGGCGCCGCCGTCCAGGTCCTCGTCCAGCACCCCGTCCCGCAGGGCGGGCACCAGCCCGGCGTTCAGCAGCGAGGACTTCCCCGCACCCGAGGCGCCCACGAGCATGACCAGGCCGCCCGTCCCCGCCACGGCCCGGAGCTGGGCGACGAGCGCGTCCGTGCTCCGCTCCCGGCCGAAGAACCACCGGGCGTCCTCCCTGCGGTACGAGGCCAGCCCCCGGTACGGGCACACCCCTGCGGGCGGCGCGGGCGGGGCCTCGGCGTCCGGCCGCCCCTGCTCCGCGGAGTCCGGGCCGCGCTCGCCGACCGGGCCGGCCACCGCCGCCTCCCACAGCCGCTGCCACTGGCCGAGGTCGTACAGGCCCGGGGACACCGGCGTGGGCCGCGCGCGCCGCGCCTCGGGGATCAGCACGTGCAGCACCGCCGCGAGGGCGGTGAACTGGGCGGGTACGTTCCGTGCCCGGCGCCAGTCGCTGATGCGCTGCGCGGACACCCGGACGGGACGCCCGCGTTCGTCGACCCGCTGGAGCCGGGCGACCGCTTCGGACACACGTTTGAGCGGCGGGTTCCCGGCTTCCTTGTACAGCAGTGCGAGGCGCTCCGCGAAGGCCGTGCGTGCCCCGGAGTCGGAACCCAAGGTCTCCACTCCTCAACTCCCCGCGCCTGGACGTCCGGACCGGAAAACTCACTCTATATGCCTGACCTGCGGCAATACGGCCCACCCGGAACCGGAGACTCCTCGTCGGCGGGCGGAACTGGCAGGATCCGGACGCAGCAGCGCACTCATCCGGTCAAGTTCCAGCACCGTCAGACGAAGTGCCCCCACCGTTCGGTACCGGTCCCCACGAGGGGAGGGACCGGTGCCGGACGACGTGGTGATCCTCCCCGTCGGACCGCTCTCCAACCCTGGATAACTGACGACCCGTCAGCTATGGTCTGCCTGCCGTTGCCAAGGCCGGCCTGCCGTACCGCTTCCGGAGCGACGTACAGGGGTGAGCACAGTGGAGACACGTCCCGAGAGCCCGCGACCGCAGGGCGCCCCGCGCTGGGTGGCGATGCACTACCGGCCCGCCGAGCGGACCTGGCGGGCAGCCGCGGAGTCGCCCCACCGCTCACCCGTACTGCACGCGCTCGGCGAGATGACACAGACCCTGCGCGCACGTGGGGACGAGGTGACCTTCGCCCTGTGGGGTCCGAAGGACGGCGACTGGCACCGGTTCGACACCCCCTTGGAGCAGGCGGCTTCGTCCCGTCCGGAACCGGAGGCCCCCGCCGCCGAACCGGCCGGCCTGGCGGAACGCATGACCGGCCGCCGCCACCAGGTCCTCATGTCAGGGCTGAGCAGGGCGGGCCTCTACGACCTCTCCCCCGAGGACGACGCGGCCGTCCAGGCCCTCGCCGAGCGGCTCGACGAGGCCGCCGTACGCCGGGTCGCCCACTGGCTCGCGGCGGCCGGCGCGCGGTAGGGCGGGCCGGTTCAGCGGGCCCTGCGCTGGGCAGGCAACACCTCGGGTCCCACCGGCTTCCGGTATCGGCCGGTGGGGGGACGAGGGGATGAAGGGGATGAAGGGGCAAAAGGTCTCTGTCGACCGCGAGCTCTGCTACGGCTCCGCCGAGTGCGTCCACAGGGCCCCGCGGGTCTTCGAGTTCGTCGACGGATTCGGTGTCGTCCGCCCGGGCCACGAGGAGGCGGGCGACGCCCCGGAGATCCTGGAGGCGGCGGAGAAGTGCCCCAGCCAGGCCATCAGCATCACCCTCACCGACGCGCCCCCGTCACCGGACGTTCCGTAGCGAGGGCCCATGCCGGTACCGAGCCTGCTCGCGGTCTTCGCCCACCCCGACGACGAGTCCCTGATGGCGGGCGGCACCCTGGCCCGGCACGCGGCGGCGGGCGCCCGCACGGCGGTCGTCACGGCTACCTGGGCGGCGGACACCCCGCGCGCCGCGGAACTGGCCGACGCCCTCCACATCCTCGGCGCCGGCCGGCCACGCATGCTGGGCTACGCCGACTCCCGCGTCCCGCGGTCGGCCCCGGGCAGCCCGCGCCTGTGCGACGCCCCGCTCGACGAGGCGGTGGGCGCCCTGGTCGCGCGGATCCGGGACTTCCGCCCGGACGTCGTCGTCACCCACGACGCCTACGGCGGCCTGACCGGCCACGAGGACCACGTCCACACCCACCGCGTGACGCTGCTGGCGGTCCACGCCGCCGGACTCGAACGCCTCTATCCGGAAGCCGGTGAGCCCTGGCAGCCGAGCGCCCTGTACCTGTCCACGCACCCGCACTCCGCCGTCCGGGCGTGGGGCGGCCCCTTGGCCCCCACGGGCAAGAGGATGCGCACGGTCCCGGACGACCGGGTCACGGCGACCGTCGACGTCACCCCCTGGCTGGACCGGAAGATCGCCGCCGTGCTGGCGCACCGCACGGAGGTGGAACGGGGCGCCGCCCCGGGCCTGATCGCCGCGCTGCCGGGACCTGAGCGGGAGCGGTTGCTCGGTACGGAGTGGTACATCCGCCATGACCCCGTCGTCCGGGCGCCGGCAGGGACGGAACTCCACCCATAGTCCGGTGACCGGCTCGGGTGAGTGCCCAGCTCAGTGCCCCGCTCAGTGCCCAGCTCAGTGCCCCGCTCAGTGCCCCGCCGGAAAAGGCCACCGAAAACCGGCCAACGCCCGGGCCCTGGCCTCCACGACCGCCATCCGGGCAGCGCGCTCGGCTCGGTCCACATGGGCCGTCTGCCCGGTCACCTGCCCCTCCCACTTCCGGTACAGCAGCCCGACCTCCCCCGAGAACCATCCCCGGCTCACGGCGTTCAGCGCGAGCAGCAGCCCCGTGTCCTCCGACGCGGGCAGCGCCATCCAGCCGCCGAGGGCGAGCAACAACTCCCGGCGGACGAACAGCGAAGCCGGATGGACCGGTGCGAGGAAGCCGTTGGCCTTCCAGTGCTCGAAGACGACCCCGCGCTCGATCGGCCCCTGGTCGGGGTCGCCCGGGAAACCGACCGTCGACCCGTCGGGCATGAGGTCCAGCACGCGCGACGTCGCCCAACCGAGCCCGCTGTCGGCCTCCAGCGCCGCCAGATCCCGCGCGAGCGTGCCCGGCGTCAACTGGTCGTCGGCGTCCAGGACCTTCACGTACGCACCCTCGGCATGCGCCAGCGCGATGGTCCGGGCGACACCGGGCCCCCCGGCCCGGCCCTGCCGGAACGTCACCCGCTCGTCGTCGGGCACGTACGGCCGTACGTCCGCGCTCTCCCCGTCCTCCTGGATCACCCAGTGCCACTCCCAGCCCTCCGGCAGCCACTGCTCGCGCAGGGACTTGTGAGCCTCCGGCAGGAACCGCGCCGACGGGCCGTGCACAGCGGTGACGACGACGATGCGCCCCCTCACGCCCGCACTCACCACCTCTCACTCACCCCCACGCACACGGAAGGGGCCGCCGAGCATAGCTCGACTGGGACGCCTGTTCTGCGTGCGGGAGGGGGGCCTCAGGAGGAGAATGGGACGGAGGGAGCTGAGGCATCATGACGTCCCCCACAGCCCCGGAGTACCAGTCCTATCTCGGTACCTCAACCGCCAGACACCCGAACGAACGCGCAAGGCTCGTGGTCGCCGTAGGCTCCGTGTGGATCGCCTTCGGCCTCATCCTGGTCTTCATAATCCCGACGGGAGGCACCGGCCTTCTGTTCCTCTTCTTGACAATCCTCTTCGTCGTGGTGGCCGAGTGGCTCTTCCACCGGCTGCAGAAGGCCAGCCTTCTCGGCCGCGCCATCAAAGTGACACCTGACAGCTTTCCGGAGATCCACGCCGAAATCGCCGAGCTCCAGCGGAAGTTCGACTACCACCGGCCGGTCGACGTCTACGTGGTCGACGAGGTCGACGGGAAGATGACGGTGACCAGCCTGCTCGGAACGCGGGTACTCCTCATCGAGGGAGGGTTCGCAGCGGACCTCCAGCAGGACGGCCCCGCGGCCCTGCGCTTCATGCTGGGCAACTTCATCTGCTGGCTCAAGTACCGGCACGGGCGGCTGACCCTCTCCATGGTCGTTCTCGAGCACCTGAAGTGGCTGGCGTACGTCGCCCCCTGGATGCTTCCTTACTGGCGTTGCTCGGAGTACACGTGCGACCAGTCCGGCTACCTGTGCGCCGAAGACCTCCATGCGTCCCTCGGCGTGATAGCCCGCCTCGCCGCCGGGAAGGAACTGGGTCCCGGCATTTCCCCCACGGGCGTTCTCGAGCAGGCCTACCAGGTGTCCCGGCGTCCCCTTTCGCGCTACGCCGAACTGACCCAGGCGCAACCGCACCTGGTGAACCGCTACGTCAACCTCGTCGCATTCGCCGGGTCCCTGGTGCCTGCCGACTTCGAAAGGTTCCGCTCCGGCCTGGACGAGAAGGGCCGCCGCCTCCTCAGGGACCTCCTGCTGCAATCCCCTCACCACCAGTCGTCCGGCGGCTCGATCCCCCGGTCGACGACCGGACCCAGGTGAGCGACGAAGACGGCGCAGACCTCGAGAGTCTCCGGCTCGGCAGGCGGGCGCTATCCACCGGCAGCCAGTGAAGAGACCAGCACCGCCCCGCCCCCCAGGACGATCAACTGCACGACGCCGGGGATACGCCATCCCAGGGCGAGGAGGCCACCGCCTGTCAGTACTGCGCCCCCTCCCAGAAGCCACAACGCCTGCGACGCCGCCCGCGACGCACTCGTCGGACTGACGCCGTCGCTTTCGTAGCTGTCGGCCCATCCCGCCATCCCAACGCCGTACACCGACCAAGCGATGAGCATGAAGTCGATGACGAGTAGCGCCAGGCTGACCCCGATCTGCCGGCCGGTTGACGGCTCATTCACCCGTCTCATACCCACTGCCGTCCCGTCGGGAGGCGACGATCCACTAAGTGCATGCGGTCAGCATGGTGCTGCAGCGGACACCGCACATGAGCACAGGTACTCAGATGCGTCGTCTTCGACGAGCTGACCTCGCCCCTCCCAACCCTAGGACTGTGACCCACCGCCCCGTTTCAGTGCCTGTGCCACGCGGGGCAGTTCCTCGTACAGCAGTCGGCCGACCAGCGCCCCGCCGAAGACGACAACGCCCACGCCGACCAGCCAGGACTGGATGACCAGGACGGTTCCGACGGGCCCGTAGGTGACGGTGTTGGACGCGATCAACGGCGAGAAGACGAGCCTGGAGAAGACCCTCAGGCCGAGCAACCCGATCATGGTGGCAACGGCGCCGGGCATCAAGGCACGCCAGCGGACCCTCCCGCCGAGCAGCAGTCGCTGAGACCACCACAGGAACAGGACGGCACTCAGCGACGCGAGGGCCCCACCTGCCAGAGGTTCGCGCAGCAGCGTGGTGCTGGCCGAGACGTAGAGATATCCGGTGAGGACGCCGAGCCACACCACATGCCGCCACCTGGCCCACCAGCGGGCCGGCGGCAGGCCCCAGACCTTCTCGTAGCCGGTCTGCACCGCCGCCCCGAAGGTCAGGCCGAACACGGCAAGGGCGGCGATACCGAACGCGGTCGTGGTGCGCAGGGCCTGGCCGGGCGCGGTGAACAACTGCTCGACCTGCCGCCGGGAGGCTCTCGACACACCAAGCCCTTCCCCCAGCCACTGCGCGAACCCCCGCCCTTGCTCGGGATCAGCAGCGGAGACGATGATCAGCAGCGGCACGAGCGTGAGGAACCCCAGCGCCGCGAAGCCCAGCGAACGCGACCACAGCTCGATGGCCCTGCTCCGCCGCCACCCGCGCCCGACTGGAGAGCGGCTGATCACGCGGCTCAGCGGCCCGAACCGAGAGGAACGGTCCGCGGCACCGGAAGGCTTCGTCGGCATGCCCTGCCGAGTACCACGTTCGAAACCCTTGCCGCGCCAGGTCGAGACGCAGAGGTTCCCGGATAGCCTGGAAAACAAGAGCTCAGACCAGCGAAACCGGGACGCCGGGGGCGCAGCAATGCTTGTCGTGCCCTCTCAGCCGCCCGTCACAACAGGAACGATCACTGCGGCGACAGCCGACAGCAGGCCTCCTACAGCGAGAGCGCGGCTCGAAGAGCCAGCCGCTGAAGGCTCCCCGCCGACCTACGCGTCGAGCTCGTCACCGGGCTGCGACCAGCGCTTGATGATCTCTACGGGCGATTCCGGGGCTGGCCACACCTGGATACGGATCTGCCCGCCACTTCAGACTCTGGCCGACCGCCATCTCCAACCTCGAACGCGGCCTTCGCCGCGACGACGAGCTCGCCAGCACCTACCGGGACTGGCTCAACGCCGCTTGATCACACGCGAGGTCACACCACGTCCGGCCACTGACGACCATCAGCGGAGACACCCACCGGCCGACCGGCACGAACGAAGTCGCCGTACTCGTCCTGGACGACGCCCTCGTTGACCCAACGATCCCGCTCGGCTGCAACGTGCTGCTCGGCGATCCGCAGCGCGGCCAGCGGGTCCTCAGCCATGCCCAAGAGCAGCCCGAACTCGCTGGCCTCGTCGTCTGGATCGAACGGCGGGAACTCGCCCAGGTCCAAGAAGCTCTCGCTGCCGACGTCCTCGACCGTGTGGAGATAGACCTCAAACGGCCCCTTCGTTGCACGGACCTCGACATAGCGCACACCAGGGTGCTCTGCCGAGCCGCATGGCCCAAGGAACTGCTCTACCGAACGGCCCCGCCGCAAGGCCCCAAGAATGAACGGCTCCACCAAGTACCGCACCCGGCCACAATACGGTCCCCACCCCACCCGCACGGCTTGACGATCAATAGGAGCATCAGCCGGAGATGCGGTACCACCGTGCCCCTTCCGTGCCCGAAACGACGGGAAGCCACGGGGGACCCAAGGCAGTCACGGGCACGAACACACGGCGACGGCCCCCGACCAACTAACAGGTCAGGGGCCGTTCTCACTGCTAACCACGCGGAGGCGGTGGGATTTGAACCCACGGTGACATCGCTGCCACGACGGTTTTCAAGACCGTTCCCTTCGGCCGCTCGGGCACGCCTCCCCGCGCCGGCCGTGATCGGCGGCGCGGGGACAAGGGTAACGGGTCGGTGCGCGCAGGTGGGGGTCAGTTGTCGCCGATGCGCGAGCCCAGGGTCACCTCGGCCGTGTGCTGCTTGCCGCCGCGCTCGTAGGTGATCGTGACCTTGTCGCCCGGCTTGTGGGTCCAGATCTCGCCGATCAGGGTGGGCCCGGAGTCGATCACCCGGTCGTCCAGCTTGGTGATGACGTCGCCGGGCTTGAGGCCCGCCTTCGCGGCCGGGCCGCCCGGCTCGACCGGTGCCGCGCCGCCCGCGCCCTGGTCGGTGATCTGGGCGCCGTCCGAGCTGTCGTCCAGGGAGACGGACGCGCCGATCTTCGCGTACACCGGCTTGCCGGTCTTGATCAGCTCCTGGGCGACGTACTCGGCCTGGTTGATCGGGATGGCGAAGCCCAAGCCGATCGAACCGGACTGGCCGGTGCCGAAGCCGCCGTTGCCGGTGGACTGGATCGCGGAGTTGATGCCGATGACGTTGCCCTGCGCGTCCAGCAGCGGCCCGCCCGAGTTGCCCGGGTTGATCGAGGCGTCGGTCTGGAGGGCGCTCATGTACGACGCCTGGCTGCCGCTGCCGTCGCTGGAGGCGACCGGGCGATTCTTGGCGCTGATGATGCCCGTCGTCACCGTGTCGGACAGGCCGAAGGGGGCGCCGATCGCGATGGTCGCGTCGCCGACCGCCACCTTGTCGGAGTCGCCGAGGGTGAGCGGCTTCAGGTCCGACGGGGCGTTCTTGAGCTTGATGACCGCCACGTCGTAGCCCTGCGCGTGCCCGACCACCTCGGCGTCGTACTTCTTGCCGCTCGGGAACGTCGCGGTGAGCTTGCCGCCGTCCACCGCGCCGGCCACGACGTGGTTGTTGGTGACGATGTGGCCCTGCTTGTCGAAGACGAAGCCCGTGCCGGTGCCGCCCTCGCCGTTGGTGCTCTCGGCCTCGATCGTGACCGTGCTCGGCAGCGCCTTGGCGGCCACGCCCGCGACCGTGCCCGGGTCGCGCTTGACGTCACCGCCGCTGCTGGAGGCGGAGACCGTCGTCGAGCCGGTGCTCTCGTCGTTGTTCTTCGCCAGCGTGTAGCCGAGACCGCCGCCCAGGCCGCCCGCGACCAGCGCCGCCACCAGGAGCGCGGCGGCCAGACCACCACGGCCACGGCCGGACTTCGGCGCCGGCTGCTGGTACGAGGAACCCCAGCCGCCGCCGGAACCGGAACCGCCGCCGTACGGGGAGGTGGGCGGCGGGGGCGGGGGCCAGGAGGGGTCGGGGGCGGAGGAGGAGACGCCGTGATGTGCGGCGCCACCTGAAGCGCCCTGGCCGTGCGCGGACTCTCCCTGGGAGTCCTGTCCGTACGGTCCCGGCCCCTGAGATGTCTGTCCCTCGGGCGCCGGAGCAGCGGGAGCGTCCACCGGCACGGGGGGTGCGGACGGGGCGGGGGGTACCGCGGTGCCCTCGTTCTCGGTGCTCACAGCTTCTCTCCTCGATCCACGGCTGTTTCCTGGGTCGCACTCGGTCACGCTTTTTCACGCTGGCGACGGTCCGGCGCGATACAGCTGTGCTTGTCCCTTTGTATGCCGTCAGCTTTTCCCACTGGCCGTCAGAGCACCATAAGCGGTGGCTGTGCGTCCGGGGCCATTCTTTATATAGGTCATTACTGATGAAAAGGATGCAATTCCAGTGCCTCCGTCCGGACCTGTGAATCCGCCGGGTCCGTCCGACCAGACGCGTACCCGCGCGCGGTGGCACCATGACGCGGTGACCCACGCACGGCAGCATGTGATTCAAGTCGTCGCCCACCGCGGAGCCTCCGAGGACGCCCCGGAACACACCCTGGCCGCGTACACCAAGGCGATCGAGGACGGCGCGGACGCCCTCGAATGCGATGTGCGCCTCACCGCCGACGGCCACCTGGTGTGCGTACACGACCGCCGGGTCAACCGTACGTCCAACGGCCGCGGCGCGGTCTCCGCCCTGGAGCTCGCCGACCTCGCCGCCCTGGACTTCGGCTCCTGGAAGACGGGCGAGGCCTACAAGGGGCGTGACGAGGACCCCGACTGGGAGCACCGCCCGGAGGACCGTGAGGCGACGTCCGTCCTCACCCTGGAGCGGCTGCTCGGACTCGTCGCCGACGCCGGACGCCGGGTGGAACTGGCCATCGAGACCAAGCACCCCACGCGCTGGGCGGGGCAGGTCGAGGAGCGGCTGCTGGTCCTGCTGAAGCGGTTCGGCCTCGACGCCCCGGCCACCGCCGAGGAGTCCCAGGTGCGGGTCATGAGCTTCTCGGCCCGCTCACTGCACCGCGTGCGTGCCGCCTCGCCGACCCTGCCGACGGTCTACCTGACGCAGTTCGTCTCGCCCCGGCTGCGCGACGGACGGCTGCCCCTGGGCGTGCGGATCGCGGGCCCGTCCATCCGGCTCCTGCGCAACCACCCGGTCTACGTGGAGCGCCTGAAGCGGGCCGGCCACCAGGTGCACGTGTGGACCGTGAACGAGCCCGAGGACGTGGATCTCTGCGTCGGCCTGGGCGTCGACGCCATCATCACCAACCGCCCGCGCGCGGTGCTGGACCAACTCGGCCGCTGAGGTTCCGAGACGACCACATGTGTCCCACCAAGCCGACCACATATGTCCCATCAGACCCACGCACACCTCTTGACCTCACCGCTTGACGGACGTGATCCTCGCCTCTCGGCCACACCGATGAAATCAAGCCACACGATTACAGGGAGTGCTCCGGCGCGTTCGATCCGTATTCGGTTGTGGTGAATGCGTCACCGGACGTGGATTGGCCGGTTTCCGGTACAGGCCAATGGGGCATCCACACCGTGGCGTGGGGCGAAGGAGGTCTCGGGGGTGGCGTTGGTGGTGGCACAGGAGGTGCCCACGTCGTCGAGCATGGCCGTACCCCATGGCCCTGCGGGCGTGGGGGAAGCGAGACACCGGATGCGTGCACAGTTGCGCAGAGGTGGCGTAGCGGAATCGGTCATCGACGACGCCGTACTGATCCTTTCCGAACTTTTGAGCAACGCGTGCAAACACGGCAGACCCCTGGGCGACGCGTTCTCCGGCGACGGTGACGTCCGTGCCGCCTGGCGCGTGGACCCCTCCGGCCGGCTCATCGTCGAGGTCACGGACGGCGGCGGCCCGACCCGCCCCGCCCCGGCGACCCCGTCGGTCACGGCGCACGGCGGCCGCGGGCTGAACATCATCACCGCGCTGGCCGACGACTGGGGCGTCCGGGACGACATCCGCGGCGAGGTCACCGTGTGGGTCGTCGTCCACGCCGACGTGTACGACCCGGACGCCGGCCACCGCCGCGACGACTTCGCGACGCGGGTCACGGCTCCGGCGGTTTCCCAGATACCCGGGCTGGACTTCGCGGACGCCTTCGACGACATGGACTGACCCGGCACCGGCCTGACCCGGCACCGGCCCGTCCCCGGGCTCCACGACCGGCGTCGTCCACGCCCCGCGATGTCCACACGACCCGCGTCGTCCAGACGCCCCATTCGTCCACACGACCCGCGTCGTCCAGACGCCCCATTCGTCCACACGACCCGGGTCGTCCGGACGACCCACTCGTCCACACGACCCGCGTTGTCCACAGGATCCCGTCCCCCGAGGTGTGAACGGCTAGGCTCGCGAGCGTACGAGACGAGCCGTAACCGGGAGACCCATCGATGGCCAAGAAGCGACCCCAGACGAAGGCCAAGCGCCCGCAGATCACGGACGGAGAGATCCCGGTCGTCGGCGCTCGTGAGCCCTGCCCCTGCGGCAGCGGCCGCCGCTACAAGGCCTGTCACGGCCGGGCCGCGGCCCACGCCGCGACCGAGCTGGTGCACCGCCCCTTCGAGGGCCTGCCCGGCGAGTGCGACTGGGTCGCCCTGCGCGAGCTGGTCCCGGCGGCCACGGCCGGGCTGACGCTGAAGGGCGGCCTCCCCGAGGGCGTCCCGGCGGTCACGCTGGCCACGGTGCTGCCGATGGCCTGGCCCGCCCTGCGCCGCGACGACGGCTCGGTCCTGCTCGGCCTGCAGAACGACACCTCGTCGGGCGACATCAGCCGCGACCTCGCCGACATCCTCCAGCGCGCCCTGGAAGCCGAGCCCGGCACCCCGGTGCAGGGCCGCCGCGCCCCGGCCGACGGACCGCGGCTCCAGGATCTGCTCGACCCGGAGGGCGCCTTCGAGCCAGAAGTGCACAGCGGCTTCGAGTTCTGGGTGCCGGACCCGGAGAACGCCACACCGGAGGTGTCCGCCTCCCTGGAGCGGGCCAACTCCGCGGCCATCCCGACCGTCAAGCTCCAGGGCGTGGACGCCGCGTACTGGTGCGAGACGCCGGAGAAGAACCATTTGCGGTGGGTCATGCCGCACGCCGAGGAGCAGCTTCTGGACGCTCTCGCGCGGCTGCACGCCGCGGGTCGGTCGAGTCTGGGCGAGGGCACCCGCCTGGTGGGCTCCTTCCGCGCTCACGGGCTCACGGTGCCGGTCTGGGACCTGCCGAGCGGGGTCACGGCCGAGGACGTGGAGAAGCCGGCGGCGGAGTTCGCCGAGCGCCTCGCAGCCGCCCTGGCCACGGACGAGCCGCTCACTCCGGATGAGCGCCGCGCGCGTGGCGGCCTCACCAACCGGCAGGTCACACTCAGCTGACGGCTCGCCACAGGGTCCGGTCCGGCTGCTCGGACGGCCGGCCGGACCCTCGCCCTACGGACAGGTGACACCCTTCACAACTCCCGGCCGGGGCAAGCCGATCGGTGACTGGAAAGGGCGAGATCGAATTTGCGAACAGCCGATCTCTTGTTACCGTTCCTGTAGCCCGGTTGCTGGTGCATCCCCCGTCGCCAGCAACCGGGTCTTTTCATGTGCGCAGCCGTTCACCGAACGCAGCATCTTCTCAACTGCTCGTCCAGACAGGCGAGTTGCTCCCCGAGCGCAGCAGCAGCGGCCCCTGGCCGGCCCGCCTGGCGAACTCCGCGACCGCCGTGTAGGCCGCCAGATTCCCGCGTGCGGGCTCCCGAGGTGTCTCACAGATCCCCGGCTCGTCCTCGGCACCCACGGCGCAGGTGATCCGCACGGTCCGGGCGCCGGGCCCCATCAGACTCAGTACGGCGTCCAGCGCCTCGCCGGTCGCATTGCGGTAGTAGGTCCGCGCCCAGGTGTCCGCGGCCTGGGTCACGACACAGGTCTGCGCCTCGACGCCTTCGGGGGAGGAGAGTTCCGGACCGCAGCGCACGGCGGTCGACAGGCCCGGGTCGAGGGCGGGGAGACCGGCCGCGGCGGACGGCGCCTTGCCGTCCGCGGACGGCGGGGAGGAACGTACGCCGTGCTGTCCGGAACCGGACACAGAACCGCCGCGTGCAGCGGCACTCTTCGCCGGGCCCCCGCCAGGTGCCGTACCCCCTGACTCCGTGGAACCCGGGAACCCCGGAGACCCCGCGGACGCCACCGCGAGCGGCAGTGCGACGGCGCACGCCGCCACCACGCTCGCGAGGGCGAGCAGTCGGATCTTTCGGGGGTCCCGGGAGCGGGTCCGGGAATGACGCGGCATGGCCCCGGAACATAACGCCCCGGGACGGAACCCGGGCTCGGCGCGCCCGACAGCTCTAGAACTCGGGCGCGCTCACACCCGTACGAGTGAGGGCCTCGACCACGGCGTCCACCACGGCCTCCACATCGGGCACCCACGGCGAGGCCGAGCCGGGCAGCGGCGCCCGCTCCCAGCGGATCTCGCCCTGGCCCGTCTCGGACGGGGGCAGTGCCAGATAGCCGCCCTCGCCGTGGAAGCGGAGGGAGCCGGGCACGAAGTCCTTGGCGTAGAGCAGTTCGCCGAGCTGCTCCATGGAGTACGGCTTCACGAGGATCGCCCAGCGCGTCGGCGAGGCGACGACCGGGCCGAGCCGCAGCCCCGAGCGGTCGAGCGCTTCGAGGGCGCGGGCGGCCGGCAGGGCAGGCAGGGAGACCGCGCAGGGGGCCTTGCCGCCGGTGGCCAGGACGATCGGCGCCGTCGGCCGGTTGCTCCACCACCAGCGGACCATGCGGCCGTCGGTGGTGGCCGCGAGGAGGCCGGGGTCGAAGGGGTGGGCGCCGGGAACCGTGCACTCGGGGTCAGGGCAACCGCAGCGGCTGCGCCCCTCGGGGTCCGCCGCCACGCCCGGGAGTACGGGCCACTGCCATTCCGTCGCGTAGGTCAGGGCCGCGCCGATCAGCTCAGGCCTCCCGTCGCTGCGCTGGGACAGGAGCCTGCGTCGCCTTCCGAGGATCTCGCGCATGAGCGCTCGTTCCTTTCCGTTGCACGCCGGCAACACCGTGGTCCACATCACATCATGTGTCGATCACTTCACTGTGCGTACCTGTTGGCGCATCACACCCCTGCCGTGCGCAAGGGGAACCCCTATGGGTCGAGCAATGGCTGCCTCCGCGGCCGTCCCGCCCATACTGCGTCTATCAAAAGCACGGGCGTGGCGTAGGGGTGGCGAAGTATGGCGTTTGCCGTCGCGCGTATTTCTCTCCGCCTCCGCCACGGGAGGATGGGGCACGGTCGTCGGTGGATAGGACGCCCGGGTCCGTCACCAGGTTCCGGGTAGTTCCCAACCACCCCTGGTCTTCACCGAGTACGTACCCATCGCGACCGTTGTGACGCTCTGTGGAGCAAGGCCAGTCGACCGCAATAAGCCGTCCCATGCGGCAGTTTTAAGCCAGCTTTGCTTTTCCGCAAGAGGAAGGAGAGTTGTTCCCTCCGACCTCAGGGACACCAGGAATCCCAGCAGGACAATGCTGGACATCTCCTTACGAGTGCGTGTACATGTGGAGACACTGCTAGCGGCGCAGAATGACATGGGGGTTTGCGATGCTTTTGAGCAGTACGCGCTGGTCGGAAAGCCGGACGCCATGAACGCCCCGCACCCTCCGAAAGTGGCCGGAATCGATTCAACGGTTCCGGCACCCGCACACACTGTCGCGCCCGTCGCGGCGGGTACCTCCCCGGCCGCGCCGCCAAACCCTGCGGCCCCACCGGTCACGGTGCTCCAGGACCGTCTCGCCGGCTGGGTCTCCGACCTCACCACCCTCCACGAGCTGACCGAGCGCCTGACCCGCACGTCCGCGCTCGACGAGGCACTCCAGGAACTGCTGCGGGCCGGCGCCGCCCTGGTGGGCGCCCGCCGCGGCCTCGTCGTCCTGGAACCCGGAGACGGACTCGGCCCGGACACCACCATCGGCCTGGGCCTGGCCCGCGCCGACCTCGGCCACATCGAGACCGTGCCCCGCAGTGCCCTGTCCTACGGCCGGATCCTCGACGGACTGCCCGGCGGCGAGGACGGCGTCGCCGAGCCCGACCTGTTCGCCGAGGAGGGGCTCGACCCCCGCCACCGCGAGGTCGCGGCCCGCCTCGGCTACGCCGCCAGCTACGCCGTCCCCCTGACCCCCGAGTCCGCCGGGTCCACCGATTCCGCCGACCGCCTCGGCGCCGTCGTATGGCTCTACGACGAACCCGCCGAGCCGAACGAACGGCAGCGCCACCTCGTCGGCCTGTACGTCCGGTACGCGGCCGAACACCTCGCCCGGCTGCTCGAACTGGAGCGCACGCGCGCGTCCATGGCGACCATGTCGGACGAGCTGCTGCCCGCGCGGCTGCCGCGGGTGGCCGGTGTCCAGCTCGCCGCGCGGCACCGCACCGGCCCGCGCGGCGGCGGCGACTGGTACGACGCGCTGCCGCTGCCCGACGCCGCCCTCGGCCTCGCCGTCGGGTCCGTCACCGGGGCGGGGCCCAGCGCCGTCGCCGCGATGGGGCGGCTGCGGGCGTCCCTGCGCGCGTACGCCGTGATGGAGGGGGAGGACCCGGTCGCCGTCCTGTCCGACCTGGAGCTGCTGCTGCGGCTGACCGAGCCGGCCCGCTCGGCCACCGCCCTGTTCGGCTACTGCGAACCGGCCGCCCGCAAGATCACGCTGGCCGGTGCCGGGCACAGCCCGCCGCTGCTGATCGGACAGCGCCGCACCGAGTTCGTGGAGACGTCGGTCTCCGCCCCGCTCGGCATGCTCGCCTGCTGGGAGGCGCCGAGCGTGGAGATCCTCGCCGAGCCGGGAGAGACGGTTCTGCTGTACACCGACGGGCTGCTGCACCGCACCGGCGAGACCACCGACCGTGCCTTCGCCCGGCTGCACGCGGCGGCGGCCGGAGCGCCCCGGGCACTGCGGCGCGACCCCGGCGCCCTCGCCGATCACGTCCTGCGGAGCGTGCTGCCGAACGGGCTGGACGCGGCGGACGGGGCGGAGGACGTCGTCCTGCTGGCGGTGCGGTTCGAGTAACGCTCCTCGTCATAGCCCTGAGGCCGCTGCCGCGCCGCCGTACAGTGGAGGGCGGTCCAGCGCCGTATCGAGGAGGATGACCGCCGTGGCAGAAGAGCCTTCGGACACCCCGGAGACTGCCGAAGAAGAGCCGATCAAGCAGCGGAAGAACGGACTGTACCCCGGCGTGTCCGACGAGCTTGCCGAGAACATGAAGAGCGGCTGGGCCGACACCGAGCTGCGTGATCTCCAGCCCATCGCCCAGGCCGCCGAGACCGCCGCCCGCCGGGCCGCGCTGTCCGCGCGCTTCCCGGGCGAGCGGCTGGTGATCCCCGCGGGCAACCTGAAGACCCGCTCGAACGACACCGAGTACGCCTTCCGCGCCTCCGTCGAGTACGCCTACCTCACCGGCAACCAGACTGAGGACGGCGTCCTGGTCCTGGAGCCCAAGGGTGAGGGCCACGAAGCGACGATCTACCTCCTGCCGCGTTCGAACCGGGAGAACGGCGAGTTCTGGCTGGACGGCCAGGGCGAGCTGTGGGTCGGCCGCCGGCACTCCCTCACCGAGGCGGAGAAGCTGTACGGCATCCCCGCCTCCGACGTGCGCGAGCTGGCCGGGGCGCTGCGCGAGGCCACTGGCCCGGTGCGGGTCGTGCGCGGGTACGACGCCGGCATCGAGGCCGCGCTGACCGACAAGGTCACCGCCGAGCGCGACGAGGAGCTGCGGGTCTTCCTCTCCGAGGCGCGGCTGGTCAAGGACGAGTTCGAGATCGGCGAGCTGCAGAAGGCCGTCGACTCGACCGTGCGCGGCTTCGAGGACGTCGTGAAGATCCTCGACAAGGCCGAGGCGACCTCCGAGCGGTACATCGAGGGCACGTTCTTCCTCCGCGCGCGGGTGGAGGGCAACGACGTCGGCTACGGCACGATCGCCGCGGCCGGGCCGCACGCCTGCACCCTGCACTGGGTGCGCAACGACGGGCCCGTGCGGTCGGGCGATCTGCTGCTGCTCGACGCGGGTGTGGAGACGCACACGTACTACACCGCCGACGTCACGCGGACACTGCCGGTCAACGGGCGGTTCAGCGAGCTCCAGCGGAAGATCTACGACGCCGTGTACGAGGCCCAGGAGGCCGGCATCGCGGCGGTGCGGCCCGGGGCGAAGTACCGGGACTTCCACGACGCCGCGCAGCGGGTGCTGGCCGAGAAGCTGGTCGAGTGGGGGCTGGTCGAAGGGCCGGTGGAGCGGGTGCTGGAGCTAGGGCTTCAGCGGCGGTGGACGCTGCACGGGACCGGGCACATGCTCGGGATGGACGTGCACGACTGCGCTGCCGCGCGGACCGAGACATACGTCGACGGCGTGCTGGAGCCGGGGATGTGCCTGACCGTCGAGCCGGGGCTGTACTTCCAGGCCGATGATCTGACGGTGCCGGAGGAGTACCGGGGTATCGGTGTGCGGATCGAGGACGACATCCTCGTGACGGAGGACGGCAACCGGAACCTGAGTGCGGCGCTGCCGCGGCGTTCCGACGAGGTCGAGGCGTGGATGGCCGCCGTCAAGGGCTGAGGTCCGGGTGCGGGTGGGGGGCTGGTCGCTCACGCGGCGGAGCCGCATGGGGACACAGCCCCGCGCCCCTGAGTCGGCGCCATCCGGCCGGCGGCCAAAAAACCGCAGGTCAACGGTAGTTGGCGTGTGAGATCATGGCCGACCTTGCCGGTCCGACTCGGGGAACAGGCGCGATCATCATGAAGAACGTCCAGACGGCGCTGACCATGCAGGACGCCATCCTCACCCTGCAGAAGTACTGGAGCGACAACGGCTGCATGATCACGCAGCCGTTGAACACCGAGGTCGGAGCCGGTACGGCCAACCCGGCCACGGCGCTGCGGGTGCTCGGACCCGAGCCGTGGAGCGTCGCCTACGTGGAGCCGAGCGTGCGGCCGGACGACTCGCGTTACGGCGAGAACCCCAACCGGCTGCAGACCCACACCCAGTTCCAGGTCATCCTCAAGCCCGACCCGGGCAACCCGCAGGAGCTGTACCTGGGCAGCCTGAAGGCGCTCGGTGTCGACCTGGGCGCGCACGACGTGCGGTTCGTCGAGGACAACTGGGCCTCGCCAGCGCTCGGCGCCTGGGGGCTGGGCTGGGAAGTCTGGCTGGACGGCATGGAGATCACCCAGTTCACCTACTTCCAGCAGGTCGGCGGTGTCGCCCTGGACCCGGTGTCGGTGGAGATCACGTACGGGCTCGAACGCATCCTGATGAACCTTCAGGGCGTGTCCCACTTCAAGGACATCGTCTACGCGCCGGGCATCACGTACGGCGAGGTGTTCGGGCAGAACGAGTACGAGATGAGCCGCTACTACCTCGACGACGCCGATCTCGACACCAACCACCGGCTCTTCGAGGCGTACGCGGCCGAGGCCCGGCGCCTGCTCGATCTGGAGCTGCCGGTCCCGGCGTACACGTACGTGCTCAAGTGCAGCCACACCTTCAACGTGCTCGACGCGCGCGGTGCGATCAGCACCACCGAGCGGGCCAAGGCGTTCGCGCTGATGCGCGGCCTGACGCACGAGTCGGCCAAGCTGTGGGAGCGGCGGCGGGCCGCGCTGGAGCATCCGCTCGGGGTGGCGGCCGCACCGGCCCCCGCGAAGCGGGCCGCGCTGCCCAAGGTGCCCGACGCCGAGACGCTCCTGTTCGAGATCGGCGTCGAGGAACTGCCGTACGCCGATGTCCCCGCCACCACCGAGGCGGTGCGCGAGTCGGTCACCGCCAAGCTGGCCGCGACCCGGCTGGGGCACGGCTCCATCACCGTGATGGCCACGCCGCGCCGGATCGTGATCACCGTCGAGGGCGTGCAGCCGCGCGAGCGGGACACCATGCGGACCGTCCGCGGCCCCAAGGTCGCCGCCGCCTTCAAGGACGGCGCTCCGACGCCTGCCCTGCTGGGCTTCGCCCGCAGTCAGGGGGCCGAGCCGACCGACGTGCGGATCGTCAACGTCAAGGGCGTCGAGTACGTGGCCGTCACCCGGCACGAGGAGGGCCGTCCGGCCGTCGAGGTGCTCAGCGATCTGCTGGCCGAGGTCGTGTCCGGGCTGCGCGCCGGCCGCAACATGAGGTGGAGCGACCCGGGGCTGTCGTTCTCACGGCCCGTGCGCTGGCTGCTCGCTCTGCTGGGCCGTACTCCCCTGCCCGTGGTGGTCTCCTCGCTCTCCGCGAGCGACACGACGCGGGTGCAGCGCCAGGCCCCTTACCCGGAGGTCCGCGTGACCTCGGCCGAGGGCTACCCGCACTTCCTGCACATGCACGGCATCCTGCTCGACCGGGACGCCCGGCGCGGTGCGGTGGTCCGCGGTGCCCTGGAGGCGGCGGCGGAGGTGGGCGGGCGGATCGACGTGGCGGGCCAGGCCGATCTGATCGACGAGATCACCGACATCCTGGAGTTCCCGTACGCCGTGCGGGGGTCGTTCGACGAGCGCTACCTCGAACTGCCCGCGAGCGTCCTGACCACCGTGATGCGCAAGCACCAGCGCTATCTGCCGGTGCTCGACGGCGAGCGTCTGATGCCGCACTTCGTCACCTTCGCCAATGCCCTGTGCGACGACGACGTGGTGCGTGCGGGCAACGAGGCGGTGCTGCGGGCCCGCTACGAGGACGCCGCGTTCTTCTGGCGGGCGGATCTGAAGGTGCCGCCGGCGGAGTTCCGGCGCCGGCTGGACAAGCTGACCTTCGAGGACCGGCTCGGTACAGTCGCCGACCGCGCCGACCGCATCGCCTCCCTCGCCCTCGACCTGGCCGGGCGCGCCGGGCTCCCCGAGGAGGAGGTGGACGTCGTCCGGCGCGCCGGTGCGCTGGCGAAGTTCGACCTGGCGTCGCAGATGGTGATCGAGTTCTCCGGGCTGGCCGGAGTGATGGCCGAGGAGTACGCGCGCCGGGCCGGCGAGTCCGCCGAGGTCGCCCGGGCGCTGGCCGAGATGGAGCTGCCGCGCTCGGCCGGCGGTGCCCTGCCGGCCGGGGACGCTGGTGCCGTGCTGTCGCTCGCCGACCGGTTCGACCTGGTGACGGGCATGTTCGTGATCGGGGCGGCGCCGACCGGGAGCTCCGATCCGTACGGGGTGCGCCGGGCCGCCATCGGGCTGCTCAACGTGTTGCGGAGTCTGCCTGCTGTGGCCGGGGTGCGGGTGAGCGAAGGGCTGCGCGCGGCGGCCGTGCGGTACGCCGCGCAGGGCGTCGAAGTGCCCGCCGAGCGGGTCGCCGAGGCCGGCGAGCTGATCACCCGGCGCTACGAGCAGCAGCTCACGGACGCCGGGCACGAGCATCGGCTCGTTCAGGCCGTCCTGGTGTGGGCCGACCGGCCCTCCCACGGCGACCGCACCCTGGCCACGCTGGAGCGGCACATCGGTACGGAGGAGTTCGAGGCACTCGCTGCCGCGTTCCAGCGGGTTGTGCGCATCCTTCCCGAGGACGGCGTCGAGGCGGCGGATCCGTCCCTGCTGACCGCGCCCGCCGAGCTGCGTCTCGCCGAGAGCGCCGACGCCGTACGCCAGGCCCTGCACGGCCGCGAGGACGACCTCGGCGCACTGATCGAGGTTTCCGCCCCGCTGGTCGAGGCGATCGGCGCCTTCTTCGACGAGGTGCTGGTGATGGACCCCGACCCGGCGGTCCGCGCGGCCCGGCTGGCGCTGCTCACCCAGGTGGCGGGGCTGGCGCGTACGACGCTGGACTGGGGTGCGCTGTAGGGGGACGGACGGTCATGGGGACGGACGTTTCACGTGAAACACCGCCTCCGAGCCGATCGGGCCTCGGCAGAGGTCAGACCGCCATCAGTGGCGCGGCGTCCTCGCGCCACTTGAGGACCTTGTCGAAGCTCACCACGGCCCCGCCCCGGCCCGGCTTGTTGCCGATGTGGACATGGTCGGCGAGCTGCTCGATGAGGCACAGCCCTCTGCCGTTCTCCGCGTCGGTGTTTGCGGGCCGGATCGGCGGGCGGGACCGGCCGGTGGACGCGGCGGGGAACCCCGGGCCCGCGTCGGCGACCTCGATCCGGCATTTCTCGCCGTCGAGGTACGCCGTGACCCGGTACGCCTCAGAACCGGGGCCGCCGCGTGCCGTGTCCCCGCCGTGCTCCACGGCGTTCGCGCAGGCCTCGCTGAGGGCGACGGAGAGGTCGTAGGAGATATCGGGATCGACGCCTGCGGTCTCCATCGTGCCGATCAGAAGGCGCCTGGCGAGCGGCACGCTCGCAGCTTCGCGCCGCAGATGGAGTGACCACCAGATGCTCATGCTCCAGCCTCCTGGCCGCGGCTCGACATACCGTTACGTATTGCCCTGAGTCCCCGCTTGTAAGCGTGAAGTTGACGTGACGCCGCCCATACGGCGGATGCGCCCTAGCCCTGATCGGTGTATGTGGGGGGACAGCTGGGGCCAGAGAGTGATGTTCCGGTCGTTCCGCATCTTGTGGACCTGCCGCACGAGGCCTGGGTGGCCAGTGCGATGATGAGCCCGCCATGACTGCCCCCCACGCGTGCGCGACGCGCTCCGGACTCACGCTCCGGATCCTGCGGGCCGCGGTGTTCGCCGCGGTCTGTGTCGTGCTGGCCGGGGCAGGTCACGCGCTCGCCTCCTGCGACGGCATTCCGTTGTGGACGCTGGGCGCCGGATTCCTCGGGGTGCTCGCCGTGGCGGCGCCGTTCGCCGGGCGCGCGCGCTCGCTGCCGGGGATCGCGGCGCTGCTCGCGGCCGACCAGACGGTGCTGCACACGCTGTTCGGACTCGGTCAGCACGGCACGGCCGCCGCCGCATCGTCAGTGCCTGCGGGCACGAGTGACGCCGCGCTGGTCCAGCAGGCCGCGCGGTTGGTGTGCGGCACGACGGCAGCGGCGATCAGCCCGGCGCAGGCACACAAGATCCTCACCGACGCCCGGATCCAGCCGTCCACGGGTGCGCACACGCATCTGCCGGCGGACGCCGGGGCGTCGGCATCGCTGTGGCCGTCCCTGCCGATGCTGCTCGGTCACGTCCTCGCGGCGATCGCCGCCGGCTGGCTGCTACGCCACGGCGATCTGGCCCTGCTGCGGCTCACCGAACTGTCGGCGCATGGAGTCACGGAGGGGGCGCTCGTGCGCTCCCTGCGGGCCGCGCTGGCGCTGGTGCGCGCCCTGCGCGCCGGGCTGCCGGGAGGTCCGGAGGCCTGTCCGCGCCCCGTGCACGCCGTGCGGCCCGCGCCGGCGATGCCGCGCACGACCGCACTTCAGCACACGGTGATCCGGCGCGGCCCGCCGGCCGCCACGGCTTGCGCATCCGCACTCGCCCTCGCCGCCTGACGCGACGCGACCACCACTCCGCCTATTCGTACGATCCGATTGATCCGTTACCTCCAGTTGATTCGCTCGACTCGGATGACTCGGATGATTCGGACGGCTTGGAGGGGGGCCGCCGTCGTGCGGTCCGCGCGCGTGCGCGTCTCCCTTTCACGTCCTGATCCGACTCACAGCGGAGTGCTCCCTTCCATGAAGGCTTCCCGTATCGCCGCGGCCGGTGCCGCCGCCGGTGTCACCGTTCTCGCCCTGTCCGTCCCCGCCTTCGCGCACGTCACCGTGCAGCCCGAGGGCGACGCCGCCAAGGGCGGCTACGCGGTCGTCGACTTCAAGGTCCCCAACGAGCGTGACGACGCCTCGACCACCAAGCTCGAGGTCAACTTCCCCACCGACCACCCGCTGGCCTCGGTGATGCCGGAGCCGATGCCCGGATGGAAGATCGACGTCACCAAGTCCAAGCTGGACAAGCCGCTGGAGATGCACGGCGAGAAGATCTCCGAGGCCGTCACCAAGGTCACCTGGACCGCCGACGGCAAGGGCATCGAGCCCGGCTACTTCGAGAAGTTCCCCGTCTCCATCGGCCAACTGCCCGAGGACACCGACCAGCTGGTCTTCAAGGCCCTCCAGACGTACTCCAACAAGGAGGTCGTCCGCTGGATCGAGGTGCCGCAGGAGGGCCAGGAGGAGCCCGACAATCCGGCCCCGGTGCTGGAGCTGTCCGCCGCCTCCGAGGACGGGCACCACGCCTCCTCGGGCGACGAGGCCTCCGACGCCGAGTCGGCCGAGAAGGCTTCCGCCGACACCGCCTCCTCAGACACCGGCTCCTCCGACAGCACCGACACCACCGCCCGCGTCCTGGGCGTCGTCGGCATCGTGGTCGGCGCGGCGGGCGTCGCCTACGGCGTGCTGGCCGGGCGCCGGCGCACCAACGCCTGACCGCTTCCGTTGCACGGCGCGCGCCGGGTCCCGCCCGGGCGGAACACCCGGTGCGCGCCGGGTCACCGACATCTGGGACATTTTTCTATGCGCACCAAGACCTTCGCCGCGGCCGCTCTGCTCGCTGCGGCCTCTCTGACCCTGACCGCCTGCGGCAGCGGCAACGACAGCGACAAGCCGGTCGCCGTCGTCTCGGAGCAGGCCGGCAGCGACAAGGCCGCCACCGTCCTCGACAAGCCGTTCGAGAAGCCGGACCTGGTCCTCACCGACACGCAGGGCAAGAAGTACGACCTCCGCAAGGAGACCGAGGGCAAGCCCACACTGATCTACTTCGGCTACACCCACTGCCCCGACGTGTGCCCGTCGACGATGAGCAACATCGCCGTGGCCAAGAAGCAGCTGCCCAAGGCCGAGCAGGACGACCTGCGCGTCGTGTTCGTCACCACCGACCCGGACCGCGACAAGCCGGCCGAGCTCGGCAAGTGGCTCAAGGGCATCGACCCGCAGTTCATCGGCCTCACCGGCGACTTCGCGACCATCCAGGCCGGGGCCCGCACCCTCGGCATCTCCATCGATCCGCCGCACAAGGACAAGAACGGCAAGATCGTCTCCGAGCACGGTACCCAGGTCATCGCCTTCTCGCCGAAGACCGACGGCGGCTATGTGCTCTACGGCGAGGACGCCACGGTCGACGACTACACCAAGGACCTCCCCAAGATCGCCAAGGGGGAGAACCCGTGAGGCGGCGACTCGGTCCGGCGGCCCTCGTCATAGCCGGGGCCCTGGCCCTGGCGGGCTGCGGCGGCTCGGACTCGGAATCCGGCAACTCCGGTTCCGGGAGCGGCAAGGCGGAACTCTCCGTGGGCTCGGCGTACATGCCGCAGCCCGTCTCCGACGAGATGGCGGCCGGCTTCTTCACCGTCACCAACAAGGGCGGTGCCGCCGACGAACTGACCTCCGTCACCAGCGACGTCGCCGGACAGGTCACTGTGCACGAGACCGTCGGCGGGGCCATGCAGGAGGTCAAGGCCCTGAAGGTCCCCGCCCACGGCGAACTCGTGCTGAAGAGCGGCGGCAACCACTTGATGTTCGAGCAGCTCAAGCGCAAGCCGAAGGAAGGTCAGACGGTCTCCGTCGAACTGCACTTCGCCCACTCCGGCCCGGTCGAGGTCGAGATGCCCGTGAAGTCGGCGACCTACAACCCGAAGACCGGACACTGAGGGAGGGACCACTGTGACGCAGACCATCGCCCCCCGCGTCCGGACCGTGGTGCTGCTGCTCCTGGCCGCGGCCTGCGCACTCCTCGCCGGAGCCGGTCCGGCCTCGGCGCACGCCGCGGTGACCGGGAGCGACCCCGCGCAGGGGGCGGTGGTCGACAAGGCCCCGGCCCGGATCTCGCTCACCTTCTCCGAGCAGGTCGCGATGTCCGGTGACTCGCTGCGCGTGCTCGACCCCGAGGGCAAGCGCGTCGACGCGGGCGAGCCGTCCAACGTCAGCGGCACGACGTACGCCGTGCGGCTCCACTCCGGCCTGCCCGACGGCACCTACACGGTCGCCTACCAGGTGGTGTCCGCGGACAGCCATCCCGTCGCCGGTGCCTACACCTTCTCCATCGGCGCCCCGTCCAAGACGTCCGTGTCGGTCTCCGGGCAGTCGACCGACGACGGCGTGATCGGCTGGCTGTACGGCTTCGGGCGGTACGTGTCCTACGCCGGGTTCATCGTGATGGCCGGCGGCGCCGCCTTCGTGCTCGCCTGCTGGCAACGCGGCTCCGGAGTGCGGCCCGTGCAGCGGTTCGTCGTCTCCGGGTGGCTCGCGCTCACCGCCGCCACCCTGGCCCTGCTGCTCCTGCGCGGCTCCTTCACCGGCTCGGGGAAGGTCGCCGACGTCTTCGACCTGTCCCTGCTCGGGCAGGTGCTCCAGACCAAGACCGGCGCGGCCCTGGTGTCCCGGCTGCTGCTGCTCGCCGCGGCGGCGCTGTTCATCGCCGTGCTGTTCGGGGCGTACGACAAGCGCGAGGATCCCCAGGAGAAGCGGGACCTGACCTTCGGGCTCGCGATCGGCGGCGTAGTCGTGGCGGCCGGGCTGGCCGCGAGCTGGGCGATGTCCGAGCACGCCTCGGTCGGGCTCCAGGCGGGCATCGCCATGCCGGTCGACGTCCTCCATCTGATCGCCGTCGCCGCCTGGCTCGGCGGGCTGGGCGCGCTGCTGGTCGCCCTGTACCGGGCACCCGCCGACGCGCCCGTCGACGCGTCGGCCGTACGCCGTTTCTCCCGCGTCGCCTTCGGCAGCGTCCTCGCACTGATCGCGACCGGGACGTACCAGTCCTGGCGCCAGCTCGGCTCCTGGTCGGCCTTCACCGACACCCGCTACGGACAGCTGCTCCTCGCCAAGATCGCTCTCGTGTCCGTCCTGGTCGGCGTCGCGTGGATCTCACGCCGGTGGACCGGGCGGCTGGCGGAAGCGGTGCCGGCACCGGCGGAGCGGCAGAAGGCGCGGGTCGGAGCAGGGGCGGATGCCTCCCTCGAAGCGGGGGCGGATGCCCCCGTCGGGGCAGGGGCGGATGCCTCCGGCGAAGCGGGGGCCGCTGCCTCCGGTGTCGCTGCTGGTGACGCCGGGCTCGACGGGACCGGCGCTGACCCGGCCGGCACGGACACGGAGGCCGGCGCCAACACCGGTGACCAGCCTGATCCCGAGCCCGCCGGCACCGAGCGGGCCGCGCAGCTCGCCCGGCAGCGGGCCGCCCGGGACGCCGCCCGGCAGAAGCGGCTGCGGGACGCCGACCCGAACCGCTTCGGCCTGCGCCGCTCCGTGCTGGCCGAGGCCGGCATCGCGGTCGTCCTGCTCGCCGTCACCACCGTTCTCACGCAGACCGAGCCGGGACGCACGGAGCAGGAGGCCAAGGCCGCCACCTCGTCCTCCGCTTCCACTTCGCCCGACACGGGCGCGTCCGGGGCACTGACCCTGAACATGCCCTTCGACACCGGCGGCAAGGACGGCAAGGGCATCGTCACGATCGACCTCGACCCCGCACGCGTGGGCGACAACGAGATGCACGTCTACGTGGAGCGGCCCGACGGCCAGGCCTTCGACATCCCCGAGGTGAAGGTCGACTTCACCCTCGAGGCCAAGGACATCGGGCCGCTGCCCGTCGTCCCCGACCACATCGCAACCGGACACTGGTCGGCGAACGGAGTGCAGATCCCCATGGCCGGCGACTGGAAGGTCGACGTGACCGTGCGGACCTCCGACATCGACGAGGTGACCGTCTCCAAGAACGCGAAGATCGGCTGAACCACCATGGCTGACCAGTCCATTCCCAAAGCCCGTACCCCTGGCACCATCCCGGGCGAGACCGAAGCGGCCCCTGCTCAGGAGGGCATCTCACGGCGACGCGTGCTCGGCACCGCCGGCGCCACCGGGCTCGTGCTCGGCACGGCAGGCGCGGCCGTCGGATACGCCGCCGCCCCCTCCGATGCCGCCGCTCCGCTCACCTCGCTCGGCACCGGCCGGGCGATGTTTCACGGGAAACATCAGCCCGGCATCACCGACGGCCTCCAGGCCCGCGGCCATCTCGTCGCCTTCGACCTGACGGCAGGCGCCGGCCGCAAGGAAGCCGCCGCCCTGCTGCGCCGCTGGTCGGATACGGCCCGGCGGCTCATGGCGGGCGAGCCGAGCGCCCACGACGACACCGACGTGGCCCGCGACGCCGGCCCCTCGTCGCTGACGATCACCTTCGGCTTCGGCCACAGCTTCTTCGGCAGGACCGGCCTGGAGAAGCAGCGGCCGACCGCCCTGGACCCGCTGCCCGAGTTCTCCTCCGACCACCTCGACAAGAACCGCAGCAACGGCGACCTGTGGGTGCAGATCGGCGCCAACGACGCCCTCGTGGCCTTCCACGCCCTGCGCGCGATCCAGAAGGACGCCGGCTCGGCGGCCCGGGTCCGCTGGCAGATGAACGGCTTCAACCGCTCGCCGGGCGCCACCGCCCACCCCATGACGGCCCGCAACCTGATGGGCCAGATCGACGGTACCCGCAATCCGAAACCGTCCGAGCCCGACTTCGACCAGCGGATCTTCGTGCCCGAGAAGGGCGAACCCGCCTGGATGGCGAACGGCTCCTACGCCGTCGTACGCCGTATCCGCATGCTCCTCGACGACTGGGAGAAGCTCTCCGTCAAAGCGCAGGAGGACGTGATCGGCCGCCGCAAGTCCGACGGGGCGGCGCTGTCCGGAGGCACCGAGACGACCGCGATGGACCTGGAGAAGACGGACGCCAAGGGCAACCTGGTCGTCCCGATCAACGCCCACGCCCGGATCACCCGGCCCGACCAGAACGGCGGCGCGGCGATGCTCCGCCGCCCGTTCTCCTTCCACGACGGGATCGACCCGGACGGCGTCCCGGACGCGGGCCTGCTCTTCATCTGCTGGCAGGCCGATCCGCTGCGCGGCTTCGTGCCGGTGCAGCGCAAGCTCGACCGCGGCGACGCCCTGTCGCAGTTCATCCGGCACGAGTCGAGCGGGCTGTTCGCGGTGCCCGGTGGGGCCGCGGAGGGGGAGTACGTGGGGCAGAAGTTGCTGGAGGGGTGAGAGTTCATCTCTGGGCGGGCTTTGGGGGATAGCGCTTCCGCGGTCCCATTAGGGTGAGGTCATGCCAGCGAGCTATGCGTATCTCGGCCCCGAGGGCACCTTCACCGAAGTCGCCCTGCGCACGCTTCCCGAGGCCGCCACCCGGGAACTCATCCCGTACGTGTCCGTCCAGTCCGCGCTCGACGCGGTACGCGCCGGCGAGGCCGAGGCCGCGTTCGTGCCGATCGAGAACTCCGTCGAGGGCGGCATCACCACCACCCTCGACGAGCTGGTGGCCGGCGCGCCACTGATGATCTACCGCGAGGTGCTGCTGTCGATCACCTTCGCGCTGCTGGTCCGCCCCGGCACCGAGCTGTCGGACATCAAGACCGTCTCCGCCCACCCGGCCGCCCAGCCGCAGGTGCGCAACTGGCTGAAGAAGCATCTCCCGGACGCCCACTGGGAGTCGGCCGCCTCGAACGCGGACGCCGCCCGGCTGGTCCAGGAGGGCCAGTACGACGCCGCCTTCGCCGGCGAGTTCGCGGCCGCCCGCTACGGCCTGGAGGCCCTGGAGACCGGGATCCACGACGCGGAGAACGCCCAGACGCGGTTCGTGCTGGTCGGCCGGCCCGCCCGGCCCGCGGCACCGACCGGCGCGGACAAGACCTCCGTCGTGCTGTGGCAGCGCGACGACCACCCCGGCGGCCTGCGCGATCTGCTGGGCGAGTTCGCCACCCGCGGCATCAACCTGATGCTGCTCCAGTCCCGGCCCACCGGCGCGGGCATCGGCAACTACTGCTTCTGCATCGACGCCGAGGGCCATATCTCCGACCGCCGGGTGGCCGAGGCCCTGATGGGCCTGAAGCGGATCTGCCTCCAGGTGCGTTATCTCGGCTCCTATCCGCGCGCGGACATGCAGCCGGGGGATGTCCAGCCGCCGCGGCTGGGGACGTCGGACGACGAGTTCGTGGCGGCGGCGGACTGGGTGGCGCGGTGCCAGGACGGCCGGTTCTAGGCCGGGCGTACCTGCTGATTGTCGTTATCCACAGAAGTTATCCACAGCCCTGCTTCTCGACCTGGGGACAAGTCGACAGCGATGCATGAGTCAGTCGACAAATCGCCCTACAGACCCCTGATGCGTCCATCGACCGGCAGGTCACCCTTCGTCCACCGTTTTCCCTTGCGTAACTCTTCGGGGTGACCCATTTCCACTCGAAAGTGAGGACAGGGCGGGTTTGTCTCGGGAATTCTTCGGTGCGGCAGGCCCTTCCGGAGTGATCAATTCCGAAGTCCACAGATCTTCCACGCAGCCTGTGGATAACTTTTCGCCGGGCATGGATCCCTGTGGACAACCGAGCCCCAAGTCCCCTTCCCCACAAGGGATTCGAGTCAATGCCACGCCTTGCGGCTACCCCGTTCCGGGGAGATGTGGTCGGTTTATTGACACAGTGCGCAATTCCCCTATAACGGTACGTAAGCCACGCCCGGAATAGTGAGTCGTGGGTGGTCACCCCACACCGGTAGCCTTGGGCGCGTGATTGACCTTCGCCTGCTCCGTGAGGACCCCGACCGTGTGCGCGCGTCGCAGCGCGCCCGTGGAGAGGACGTCGCGCTCGTCGACTCCCTCCTGTCTGCCGACGAGCGGCGCAGGTCGTCCGGCGTCCGCTTCGACGAGCTGCGCGCCGAGCAGAAGGCGCTCGGCAAGCTCATCCCCAAGGCTTCCGGGGAGGAGAAGGCAGAGCTCCTCAAGAAGGCGGGCCAGCTCGCCGCCGACGTCAAGGCCGCCGACGCGGAGCGCGACGCCGCGGCCTCCGAGACCCAGGAGCTGCTCCAGAAGCTCGGCAACCTCGTCCACCCGGACGTGCCCGTGGGCGGCGAGGAGGACTTCGTCACGCTGGAGACGCACGGCACGATCCGCGACTTCACCGCCGAGGGCTTCGAGCCCAGGGACCACCTGGAGCTCGGCCAGATCCTCGGCGCGATCGACGTCGAGCGGGGCGCCAAGGTCTCCGGCTCTCGCTTCTACTTCCTGACGGGCGTGGGCGCCCTGCTGGAGCTCGCCCTGGTGAACGCGGCGATGGCCCAGGCCACCGCGGCCGGCTTCACGCCGATGCTGACCCCGGCCCTGGTCCGCCCCCAGTCCATGGCGGGCACCGGCTTCCTCGGCCAGGCCGCCCAGGACGTCTACCACCTCGCCGACGACGACCTCTACCTGGTCGGCACGTCCGAGGTCCCGCTCGCGGCGTACCACATGGACGAGATCCTCGACGCCGACAAGCTGCCGCTGCGCTACGCGGGCTTCTCGCCCTGCTTCCGCCGCGAGGCCGGCTCGCACGGCAAGGACACCCGGGGCATCTTCCGCGTGCACCAGTTCGACAAGGTCGAGATGTTCTCCTACGTCGCCCCGGAGGACTCGCAGGCCGAGCACCAGCGGCTGCTGGAGTGGGAGAAGCAGTGGCTGACCTCGCTGGAGCTGCCGTACCGCGTGATCGACGTGGCGAGCGCCGATCTGGGCGCCTCGGCGTCCCGCAAGTTCGACTGCGAGGCGTGGATCCCGACCCAGGGCAAGTACCGCGAGCTGACCTCGACCTCGGACTGCACCGAGTTCCAGTCCCGCCGCCTGTCCATCCGCGTCCGTGAGGGCAAGCAGGTCCGCCCGCTGGCCACGCTCAACGGCACGCTGTGCGCCGTGCCGCGCACGATCGTGGCGATCCTGGAGAACCACCAGCAGGCCGACGGCTCGGTGCGCGTGCCCGAGGTGCTGCGTCCGTTCCTCGGTGGCCGGGAGGTCCTGGAGCCGGTGGCCAAGTGACCACCGCCGGTTTCCCGTACCAGCTGATCGCCACCGACCTCGACGGGACGCTGCTGCGTTCCGACGAGTCGGTGGCGGCGCGCACCCGTGACGCGCTCGCCGCGGCCACCGCGGCGGGCGCCGCGCACATCGTCGTCACCGGCCGCGCTGTCCCATGGACCCGGCACATCCTCGACGACCTCGGCTACCAGGGGCTGGCCGTCTGCGGCCAGGGCGCGCAGGTGTACGACGCGGGGGCCCACCGGCTGCTGACGTCGGTGACGCTGGACCGGCAGCTGGCCGGGGTGGCGTTGGCCAAGATCGAGGCGGAGGTCGGCCCGCTGTACCTGGCGGCGAGCCGCGACGGCCTGGACGGTGAAGTGCTGGTGGGCCCCGGCTACGCTGCCCACGGCAACCTGCCCGCCACGCCGTTCACGGACGCGTCGGACCTGTGGACCGCGCCTCTGAACAAGCTGTACATCCAGCACCCGACGCTCTCGGACGACGAGCTGTGCGAGGCGGCCACGCGCACCGCCGGCGGTTTCGTCACCGTCGTCATGGCGGGCGAGGGCATCGTCGAGCTCCTGCCCCTGGGCCTGTCCAAGGCGACCGGCCTGTCCCTGGCGGCCCGTCGGCTCAAGGTGAAGGCGGCCGACACGATCGCCTTCGGCGACATGCCCAACGACATACCGATGTTCGCCTGGGCCTCCTACGGTGTCGCGATGGCGGACGCCCATGAGGAACTGAAGGCGGTGGCCGACGAGGTGACGTCCTCGAACGAGGAGGACGGGATCGCGGTGGTGCTGGAGCGGTTGCTGGGCTGAGCCTTCGTGTCGCGTGTGCGGCGGAGGATGCACGGATCGAACGTGCGCGGGCCTTTCGACCCGACCATGACTCGCTTCTGATCAGCACAGCGCAAGCCAGTGCCTTACCACTCGGCCAATCCTCCGGGTGGGCGGCCTCACGCGATGTGCGGTTCGCGTGCTCGAAGCGGCCGCCCCGGGCAGCTCCCCGTGCGGGGCGGGCTCTACGGAGGGGTAGCGATTACTCCGGAACCCGCCGCGGGCTGCCCTGAAGGGAGCTGGACGTACTGCCGTGCATGGACATCGTCCGGCTCCTCTCCCAGAACGTGACGCCGGACTCGTCGTCCGGCAGGGACACGACTACTCTGCCTGCCGGGCGAAAAGGACGCCACCGATTAAATCGGCGGCCGGACGGGGGTTGTTCAGCGCTTGCGCCACCTGCGCCGCCGGGCCTTGCTGAAGAACCAGCCCGCAGGCGGCTCGTCGGAGCGCCACGGCTGCGGCTCCGGTTCCTCGCGCCGCCAGCGCGCGGCGAGCATCCGGGCGCGGGCGGACGGCTCGGAGGTCCCGGCGGAGCGTATGAAGTCGTCGTCCAGGACGAGGTCGTCCCAGGCGTCGTCTCCGGACCCGGATCCCGACTGCCCGCGGTCGTCGTACTGAGCCCTCTCGCCCGCCATCCCCGTCCCCTCCCAGCCGTCCGACTTCCGTGCGATATCCCTACATACCGTTCGCCCAGTGTGCCCTGACGGGGGTGAAGACCCCGTCAGGGCCGGGGCACGTCACTCCTCGCCGGCGAGGGTCAGCGAGCGCAGCTTCTGACCGGCGTACCAGGTGGCCAGCACCGTGACGGCCACCAGCAGCACCGTCGCCGTGGTGAGGCCCACGTCGGAGGTCACCAGGTCGCCGCCGGAGACCTTCTGAGCCACGGCCAGCGCCCACTGCTGGACGCTCAGCGTGCGGGCGCCCGGTACCAGGGAGCCGAACAGGGCTTCCCAGACCAGCGCGTAGACGAGGCCGAACACCACCGCGTGCCGGGAGACCGTGCCGAGCAGCAGGAACAGGGCCGCGTACGCGATGGAGGCGACCAGTGCGGCCACCGTGTAGGCGACGGCGATCTGCTGGCCGTTGCCGTTCAGGATGAAGCCCGCGACGAGCGTCGGCACCGCGGAGAACACCATCGTCACCGCGATCGCGACGATCAGCTTCGTGAAGATGATCGCCGGGCGTTTGATCGGCTTGGACAGCAGGTACACCACCGAGCCGTCGTCGATCTCCGGCCCGATCGCGCCGGTTCCGGCGATGACGCCGATGATCGGCACCATCGTGGCGAGGGCGAGGCCGCCCAGCAGGTCCGCCGCCGTCTGGTCGTCCGCCCCGGCGAGGAGACGCACCACCACCGAGATGGCGATGAGCAGCAGCGGCAGGGCTCCGAGGATGAGGGCCCGGCGCCGGCCGAGCAGGGCCCGGTAAGTGAGCCGGGCGACTGTGGGGTCGTACATCAGGGCCTCCTACGCCGCGACGAGGTACGAGAAGACGGACTCGAGGGACTCGTCGGACGGCGAGACCGTGAGCAGCCGGATGCCGTGGTCCCTGGCCACCCGCGGCAGCAGGGCCGTGAAGCGGCCGAAGTCGACGGCCTGGATGCGCAGCGCGCCTTCGGCGAGGTCGACCTCGATGCCGGACGTCGACGGGTCGGCGATCAGCGCGGCCGCGAGGGCGCGGTCGTCGCTGGAGCGCACCAGGTAGCGGTGCGGCCGGTCGGTCATCAGGCGGCGGATCTTGCGGAAGTCACCGCTGGCGGCGTGCCGCCCGGCGACGACGACCTCGATGTGCCAGGCGAGTTGCTCGACCTCTTCGAGGATGTGGGACGAGAACAGCACCGTGCGGCCCTCGTCGCCCATGCGCCGCAGCAGGTCCATGAGCTGCATGCGCTGGCGCGGGTCCATGCCGTTGAAGGGCTCGTCCAGCAGGAGCAGGGACGGGTCGTGGACCAGGGCGGAGGCCATCTTCACGCGCTGGCGCATGCCCTTGGAGTACGTCTGGATCTTGCGGTCCTGCGCGTACTCCATCTCGACCGTGGCGAGCGCCCTCTGGGCCGCCTTGGCGCCCAGGCCGTGCAACTCGGCGTTGGCGAGGACGAACTCCTTCCCGGTGAGGAAGTCGTACATCGCCTCCCGCTCCGGGACGACGCCGATGTGCTTGTAGATCTGCTCGTTGCGCCACACCGGCTGGCCGTCGAGGGTGACCGTGCCGGTCGAGGGGGCCAGGAAGCCGCCCATCATGTTGATGAGGGTGGACTTTCCGGCGCCGTTGGGGCCGAGCAGGCCGGTGACGCCGGGGCCGACGGTCATGGTGATGTCGTTGACGGCGACCACGTTGCCGAACCAGCGGGAGACGTGGTCGATGGAGAGCGTGGTCACAGTCCCACCTTCTTGTAGCGGCGCATCAGGAGGCCGTAGCTCGCCGCGATGAGGCCCAGGGCGACGACGACGTAGACGACGCCCTCGGCGGTGCTCGGGCCCACCCCGCTGGGAGAGGCGGACGTCGCGCCCAGGAACGCGGACTGCACACCGTCGACGATCGTGATCGGCGAGAACAGCCCGATCCAGGGCACGGCGTCGCCGCTGCCCTGGGCGTCGGCGATGGCCTGGAGGGTGGAGACCGCGCCGTAGGTGATGGTCAGCACGGCGATCACGGCCGCGATGCCGAAGCCGCGGCGCGGGGTGAAGGACGCGATGACCAGGCCGATACCGGCGAAGAGCAGTGAGAGCAGTGCCACGGAGACGAGTCCTTGTGCGAATCCCTTGGTCTGGTCGGCGAAGTCGAGCTTGGCCAGCAGCGCGCCCACGTAGAGCACGATCAGGGGAGCGGCCGTGAGGATGAACAGCGCCGAGGCGAGCGCCGCGAACTTGGCGCGGACGTAGTCGGCGGTCTCGATGGGCCGCGAGAAGTACAGCGGCACGGTCTTGAAGCGCAGGTCGCGCGAGACGGACTGGGGTGCCTGCGAGGCGACGTACAGACTGATGACCGCCTGCATGATGATCGCGTAGCGCGTGTAGTCGACGGGCAGGGCGTTGGCCTTGGTGAAGACCGCGACGGCGACCATGATGGCCGCGGGCACGCACATCACCACGAACAGCAGCATCGGCAGCACCTTGGACTTCACCGAGCGGCCGAGGCCGTAGGAGCCGCGCAGGGACTGCGAGTACAGGGAGCGGCGGGCGTAGGCGCGGCCGAGGCGTGGGCCGTCGTAGCTGCGGTAGCCGATGTTGTGGATACGGGTCTGGTCACCCGGTGCCGGGGCGGATGTCCCCGTGGAGTGCTCAACCGCCATGGCCGACCGCCTCCTTCCGCTGCTCGTGCTGGTCACTGGTCGTGAAGACCTCGGAGATGTGGTGCCGGCGCTGCTCCATGCGCACCAGGCCGAGCCCGAGGTCCGCGATCACGTCCCTGACCAGGTCGTACGTCTCCTCGCCCTGGGCGGTGAGCAGCAGGATGTGGCCGGCGCCCGGCAGGCCGCTGCCGTCCTCGACGCTCACCCCGCGCGCGTGCAGCGCGTCGCGCATCGCACGGGTGCCGTCCGGGTGCTCGTCGGTGTCGGTGACCTCGATCGCGAGGGTCGTCGTGGTCTGAGTGAAGTCCGTGGTGGAGCTGGAGCGCAGGAGCTTGCCGCCGTCGACGACGACGACGTGGTCGCACGTGCGCTCCAGTTCGCCCAGCAGGTGCGAGGTGACCAGGACCGAGATGCCGAAGTCGGTGTGGATCCGGCGGATCAGGCCGAGCATCTCGTCGCGGCCGACCGGGTCGAGGCCGTTGGTCGGCTCGTCGAGGAAGACCAGCTGCGGGTCGTGGACGAGGGCCTGCGCGAGCTTCACGCGCTGCTTCATGCCGGTCGAGTAGCCGCCGATGGGGCGGTAGCGCTCCTCGTACAGACCGACGTGGCGCAGGGTGTCGGCGGTGCGCTCGCGTGCGGCGGTGGGCGGCAGGCCGGACATGCGCGCCATGTGGACGACGAACTCGGTGGCCGAGACGTCCGGGGGCAGGCAGTCGTGCTCGGGCATGTAGCCGACGCGCTCGCGGATGTCGGCGCCCTTGGTGGCGACGTCGAGGCCGAGCACTTCGGCGCGGCCCTCGGTGGCGGGGGACAGACCCAGCAGGATCTTGATCAGTGTGGACTTGCCGGCTCCGTTGGCTCCGACGAGTCCGGTCACACCGGGCCCGACGTCCACGGAGAGCCGGTCAAGCGCGGTCACTCGGGGGAACCGCTTGCTCAGGCTTTCGGTCGCGATCACAGTCACGCTATGAAGGTAGAGGCCGCGATCGTGGCGGTCGTCACTCCGCAGAGCTGTCTTCGGGTCAACCTGGAGTAGTACGGGCCCTTAGGGGACCTGGTTCTTGAGAGTTACCACGGTCGGGAGTCTCCTATTGACGAACCGTCTAACAACTGCCAGATTCGCCGGATGACGTTGCTCACGGGCGCGCGGGAGCGCTGGGTGCGGACCGGCGAAGTCGAGCTGTGCGTGGCCGAGGTGGGTGATCCGCGGCGGCCGACCGTGGTCCTCGTGCACGGCTACCCCGACAGCAAAGAGGTGTGGTCCGAGGTCGCCGCGCGTCTCGCCGGGCACTTCCACGTGGTGGCGTACGACGTCCGGGGCCACGGGCGGTCCACGGCGCCACGGCCACTGCGGGGCGGGTTCACGCTGGAGAAGCTGACGGACGACTTCCTGGCCGTCGCGGACGCGGTCAGCCCGGACCGGCCGGTGCATCTGGTCGGGCACGACTGGGGCTCGGTGCAGGCCTGGGAGTTCACCACCGTCCGGCGGACCGAGGGCCGCATCGCCTCCTTCACGTCCATGTCCGGGCCGTCCCTGGACCACTTCGGCCACTGGATCAACAGCCGTGTGAATCGGCCCACCCCGCGCCGCATCGGCCAGCTCCTCGGGCAGGGCGCCAGGTCCTGGTACGTGTACCTGCTGCACACACCCGTGCTGCCCGAGCTGGCCTGGCGCGGCCCGCTCGGCAAGCGCTGGCCCCGGATTCTGGAGCGCGTCGAGAAGGTGCCCCGGGGCGACTATCCGACCTCGTCCCTGCCGTCGGACGCGGCACACGGGGCCTGGCTGTACCGCGACAACGTCCGGGCCCGGCTGCGCAGGCCACGCACGGACGCGTACGCGCACGCGCCCGTGCAGATCGTGACGCCCCTGGAGGACCGGTTCCTGTCGGAGCGGCTCACCGACGAGCTGGAGCAGTGGGTTCCGCAGTTGACCCGCAGGACCGTGCAGGCGGGGCACTGGATCCCACGCACCCGGCCGGATCAGCTGGCTTCGTGGATCGAGGAGTTCGTGACGTCCGTGGAGAGCGGGCGGTCCCCTGTGCCGGCGAGCGGCAAGCACGCGCAGCGGTTCGGCGGGCAGCTCGTACTGGTCACCGGGGCGGGCAGCGGCATCGGGCGGGCGACGGCGCTGGCGTTCGCCGAGGCCGGCGCGCGCGTGGTCGCCGTCGACCGGAACGCGGAGGCGGCGGCCCGCACTGCCGAGTCGTCCCGCACCGCGGGCGCTCCGGCGGCCTGGGCGGAGACGGTCGACGTCTCCGACGAGCAGGCCATGGAGAAGCTCGCCGAGAAGGTCACCGCCGAGTACGGCACGGTGGACGTCCTCGTGAACAACGCCGGGATCGGACTGTCCGGTTCCTTCTTCGACACGACTCCGGAGGACTGGAAGAAGGTCCTCGACGTCAACCTCTGGGGTGTCATCCACGGCTGCCGGCTCTTCGGCCGGCGGATGGCCGAGCGCGGCCAGGGCGGCCACATCGTCAACGTGGCCTCGGCGGCGGCGTACCAGCCGTCCCGCGCGCTGCCCGCGTACAGCACCTCCAAGGCGGCCGTCCTCATGCTCAGCGAGTGCCTGCGCGCGGAGCTCGCCGGGCAGGGGATCGGCGTGACGGCAGTCTGCCCCGGTTTCGTCAACACCGCCATCACGTCCACGGCGCACTTCGCCGGGGTCGACGCGGGCGAGGAGAAACGGCTCCAGCAGCGCGCCGCCCGTCTGTACGGGCTGCGGAACTACCCGCCGGAGAAGGTCGCCGCCGCGATCCTGCGGGCCGTGGTGCGCAACGAGGCGGTGGTCCCGGTCACGCCGGAGGCACGGGGCGCGCGCTGGTTGTCGCGGTTCGCGCCGGGGGCGCTGCGGGGATTCGCGCGGGTGAAGCCGCCGATGTGACCCCAAGAGGCTTACTGGGAGGGCCAGTTGTCCACAGACTTGCCAATTCCCCCTGTGGATAACACCACTTGGCTGTGGATCAAACCTCTTACAGAAACTCGATCGCGTGATTCAGGTCTCTCCCGCGCTCTCAGCCACAGCCCATGGCTTTCGATCCCTTCCCCGGGCCTCACACATGCTGTGCAGGACGAAACGCTCTCAGTGACTGTTTCACGTGAAACACAGGTCACCCGCAGCACTCCCTTAGGCTCGATGCCATGAGTCTGCGTCTGAGCACCGTGATCCTCCCCTACCGCCGCTGGCAGGAAGGCGGCCGTGCGGCCTGGACGCGTGCCGAGCAGCTCGGCTTCCACACCGCCTACACCTACGACCACCTCTCATGGCGCAGCTTCCGGGACGGTCCCTGGTTCGGCGCCGTCCCGACCCTCACGGCCGCCGCGACCGTGACCGACCGGCTGCGGCTGGGCACTCTGGTGACCTCGCCGAACTTCCGGCATCCGGTGACACTCGCCAAGGAACTGATCTCCCTCGACGACATCTCCGGCGGGCGGGTCACCCTGGGCATCGGCGCGGGCGGCTCGGGTTTCGACGCCACCGCGCTCGGCCAGGAGCCGTGGACCCCGCGGGAGCGCGCCGACCGCTTCGCCGAGTTCGTCCCGCTGCTCGACCGGCTGCTCAGCGAGGACGCGGTGTCGTACAAGGGCGACTTCTACTCGGCACACGAGGCACGGAACATCCCCGGCTGTGTGCAGCGCCCCAGGCTTCCGTTCGCGGTGGCTGCGACCGGGCCGCGCGGGATGCGGCTCGCCGCACGGTACGGGCAGGCGTGGGTGACCACCGGCGACCCCAAGCTGTACGAGAACGGCACTCCTGAGCAGTCGGTTCAGGCCATACGGGGGCAGGCGGAGAAACTCGCCGACATCTGCGCCGAGATCGGCCGGGACGTGACCGGCCTCGACAAGGTCCTGCTCACCGGATTCACCCCGGACCGCGGCGGCCCGCTCCAGTCCCTGGACGCCTTCGTCGACTTCGCCGGCCGGCACCTGGAACTGGGCTTCACGGACATCGTGATCCACTGGCCCATCCCCGACTCGCCCTTCGCGGCGGACGAGAAGGCCTTCGAGCAGATCGCCATGGAGGCGCCGGCGCAGTTGCGCTGAGGGCCTTACGGGAAGCACCTCGGGAAGTTCCTGGTGAGGGCGGTATCCACTCACCTGTGCGGAGTCCCGCACGCACGTGCAGGCATATGCGGGACAATGGCCGGGTGATCTCAGCGACCCGACAGCCCGAGACCGCGGCCGAGACCGTCCCGCCGCGGCTGATCGCCACCGACCTGGACGGCACGCTGCTGCGCGACGACAAGTCGGTGTCCCCCCGCACGGTGGCCGCCCTGGCCGCCGCCGAGGAGGCGGGCATCGAGGTCTTCTTCGTCACCGGCCGCCCGGCCCGCTGGATGGACGTCGTCAGCGACCACGTGCACGGCCACGGCCTGGCGATCTGCGGCAACGGCGCCGCCGTGGTCGACCTGCACGGCGGCCCCGGCTCCCACCGGTTCGTGAAGGTACGGGAGCTGGAGCGGGCGAACGCACTGGATGCCGTACGGCTGTTGCGTGACGCGGCTCCGGGGACGGTGTACGCGGTGGAGCAGACGTACGGCTTCTACCAGGAACCGGCCTATCCGAAGCTGCACATGGAGACCCCGGACAGCCTCGCCCCCGCGGAGGAACTGCTGTCGCCGGAGCACCGCGCTGCCGCGGAGCCGGTCCTGAAGATCCTGGCCTACCACCCCGAGATGGACCCCGACGCCTTCCTGACCCTGGCCCGGCTCGCCATCGGCGACCGCGCCAACGTGACCCGCTCCAGCCCGAGTGCACTGCTGGAGATCAGCGGCCCCGGGGTGTCCAAGGCCAGCACGCTCGCCCTGTGCTGCGCCGAGCGCGGCATCTCGCACGAGCAAGTCGTCGCCTTCGGCGACATGCCGAACGACGTCGAGATGCTGACCTGGGCGGGCCGCTCCTACGCGATGGGCAACGCCCACCCGGACGTGATCGCCGCGGCCTCGGGACGGACGGTCGCGAACAACGAGGACGGCGTGGCGGTCGTGATCGAGCAGCTGCTCACGGAAGTGCGGTAGCCGGCGCGGCTGTCCGCACGACCTCGGTGCGACTACGGCTCTCGCCGGGGTCAGAGCGACACCCCGCGAGCCGCCAGCCATGACACCGGATCCACGGACGAGCCCATCTCCGGCGTGACCCTGGTCTCGAAGTGCAGGTGCGGTCCGGTGGAGTTGCCCGTGGTGCCCGACTGGCCGATCCACTGGCCGGGTTCCACGTGCTCCCCCTGGTCGACCGCGACGGACGCGAGGTGGGCGTACTGCGTGTAGTAGCCGCCCGCGTGCTTGAGCACGATCTCGATTCCGAAGGCACCCCCGCAGGACACCTTCACCACCCGCCCCGCACCCACGGCCCGCACCGGCGTACCGATCGGCACCGCGAAGTCCTGCCCGGTGTGCCGGCTCGACCACCGCGCACCGCCGCTGCCGTAGGACGCGGACAGCTCGTACGTCTCCACGGGCGCGACCCACGCGCTCGTGAACCCCGTCTCCGGCTGGTCGAGCCGCACGGCCCCACGGCACGCCCCGGCGGCGACCGAGGCGTCCGCCTGCCCCTGGAGCTGCGAGCGTGCCGTTTCCAGCTTCTGCTCGATGTCCGCCTTGAGACCGGCGAGTTGCGTGTTCCGCTTCTCCAGCGCCTGCCAGTGCGCCGCGGCCTTGGCCTCGTTCGCGGCGAGCCGTGCCTCGGCCCGGCGGCTCTTGGAGATGGCGTTGTTCACGGCGAGATTCGTCTGCGAGAAGGCGTGCTGGCCCCGCATCAGATCGTCGGGGCCGTCGGCGAGGAGCAGCTGGGCGGCCACCGGCAGGCCACCACTGGAGCGGTACTGGGCACGGGCGATCCTGCCGAGGTCCTCGTGCAGGGCCGCGATGTGCCGCCGCTGACTGTCCAGGAGTTCCTCGGCCCGCTGAGCTCTGGCCCGTTGCTCCTCGGCCTCCCGGCGACCCGCCTCGTACTGCTGCGTCGCCACCGCGGCCTCCTCGTACAGCCGCGCCACCTCGGCACTGAGCCCCGAGTCCCCGCCGGTGCCGCTCCCGGGTTCCTTGTGCGCCGCCGTCGGCCCGGCCGCGAGCACCGCCAGCGCGCACAGCAGTACCGGGACGAGCAGCCGATGGCGGCGATATGAGCGCATGTCAGTGATCGTCACCCAGCCCGGCCGCCCTGGCCCTGTTCGCCTCGTACGGCCGGGGGACCGGCTGCCCCGAACGGCTCAGTGCGGCGCCGCCCGGGCCCCGCCAGGGCGTGGCTCGGTGCTGCGCCGGCCGGGCAGACCAGGGCGCGGCTCGCGGGGGCGAGAGCCCGGCACCCCTAGGGCGCAGTCACCAGCGACTCCGACGCCGCCTCCCGTTCCGCCATCTCCCGCAGCGGTCCGTCCACGGCCACCAGCTCCTCGTACGCCCCGCGCTGCACGACACGTCCCTGGTCCAGCACGATGACCTCGTCCACCGCCTCCAGACCCGCCAGCCGGTGTGTGATGAGCAGCGTCGTACGGCCCTCGGTGGCCGCCAGCAGGTCGGCGGTGAGCGCGTCGGCGGTGGGCAGGTCCAGGTGTTCGGCGGGCTCGTCGAGCACCAGGACGGGGAAGTCGGCGAGGAGTGCCCGGGCCAGCGCCAGCCGCTGCCGCTGGCCTCCCGACAGCCGCGCCCCGTGTTCGCCGACGAGCGTGTCGAGCCCGTCGGGCAGGCCGTCGGCCCAGTCCAGCAGCCGGGCCCGCCCGAGTGCGGTACGCAGGTCGTCCTCGGTGGCGTCCTTCTTTGCGAGCAGCAGGTTCTCGCGCAGCGAGCTGTCGAAGAGGTGCGCGTCCTGCGCGCACAGCCCGACGAGCCTGCGTACGTCGTCCCCGTGCAGCGCGTACGCGTCCACGCCCGCCAGCGTGTACGAACCCGCGTCCGCGTCGAGGAAGCGCAGCAGCACCTGCGCCAGGGTCGTCTTGCCGGAGCCGGAGGGTCCGACCACGGCGACCCGGCGGCCCTCTTCGAGGGTCAGGTCCAGCCCGGCGAGCGCGTCCCGGTCCTGCCCCGCGTGCCGTGCGGCCAGCCCCTTCACGGCGACCGGGAACGGCGACGCGGGCGCCTGCCGGGGCTGCTCGGGCTCCCCCACGGGCTCCGGGGCGTCCAGCACCTCGTACACCCGCTCGGCGCTCCGGCGCACCCGCTGCCGGTACTGCACGGCGAGCGGCAGCCCGAGCACGGCCTCGAAGGCGGCCAGCGGGGTGAGGACGACGACGGCCATGGTCACGCCGTCCAGCCGCCCTGCCGCGACCGCCTGTGCGCCGACCAGGGCGGCGGCCGTGACGGTCAGGCCGGAGATCAGCGCGGTGAGCCCGTCGCCGAGTGCCGTGGCCGTGGCGGCGCGCGACGCGATCCGGGTGAGTGCGCCGTCTGCCTCGCGTGCCTGGGCAGTCCGGGAGGGCAGGGCGCCGGCGACGGTCAGTTCCGCGGTTCCGGTGAGCAGATCGGCCACCCGCGTCGCGAGCACTCCGCGGGCGGGCGCCAGCCTGTGCTCGGCCCGTCGTGCCACGGCACCCGTGACGAGGGGCACCCCCGCCCCCGCAGCCAGCAGCCCGGCCGCGAGCACGGCCCCGGCCTCCGGCAGCAGCCACGCCGTGAACCCGACGGACGCGGCCGACACGACGACGGCCGCCCCGGCCGGCAGCAGCCACCGCAGCCAGTAGTCCTGCAACGCGTCCACGTCCGCGACCAGCCGGGACAGCAGATCACCCCGGCGGGTCCGGCGCAGTCCGGCGGGCGCCAGCCGCTCCAGCCTGCGGAACACCGCGACCCTGGTGTCCGCCAGCATCCGCAGTACGGCGTCGTGAGAGACCAGCCGCTCGGCGTACCGGAACACGGCCCGCCCGATCCCGAAGGCCCGCGTCGCCGTCACGGCCACCATCAGGTACAGCACGGGCGGCTGCTGCGAGGCCCGCGAGATCAGCCACCCGGAGGTGGCCATGAGCCCTACGGCACTCCCGAGCGCGAGGCTCCCGAGCAGCAGGGCGAGTCCCAGCCGTCCGCGCCGGGCACCGGACATGGCGCGGACGCGCGCGAGGACGCCGCCGCCCGAAGCGGGCCGGCCGCCGGGCTCCGCCGGAGGGGCCGGGGCAGGCGGCTCGGCCTCGACGGAGACCGTTCCGGGGTTCCGGACCACAGCGGACGCGACGGGCACCGGGGCGGACGCGACGGGCACCGGGGCAATCTCGGGCTCTGCCAGCCGCACCACCCGGTCCGCCACTCCCAGCAGCGCCGGCCGGTGCACCACGAGGAGCACCGTCCGCCCGGCCGCGAGCCGCCGTACAGCTGCCACGACCTCGGCCTCGGTGGCCCCGTCCAGCGCGGCCGTCGGCTCGTCGAGCAGCAGCACGGGCCGGTCCGCGAGGAACGCCCGGGCCAGCGCGAGCCGCTGCCGCTGCCCGGCGGACAGCCCGGCCCCGTCCTCACCGAGCACGGTGTCCGCACCCTCGGGCAGCGCGTCTACGAACTCCAGCGCCCCGGCGTCCCGCAGCGCCCGCCGAACGGCGTCGTCGTCGGCGTCGGGCCGCGCCAGCCGTACGTTCTCGGCGATCGTCCCGGCGTACAGATGCGGCCGCTGCGGCACCCACGCGATCCGGGACCGCCACTGCTCCAGGTTCACGTCAGCGAGATCGGCTCCCCCGACCCGCACCCGTCCCTCGGCCGGTGGCACGAACCCGAGCAGGACGTTCAGCAGCGTCGACTTGCCCGCACCGCTCGGCCCGACCAGCGCGACCGTCTCCCCGGGCTCGACGGTGAAGGACACGTCCGACACGGCGTCCGCCGACCGCCCCGGGTAGCGGACGGTCACTCCCTCGAAGGCCAGCGCACCCGCCGGCACAACCCCCGAACCGGAGGCCGGAACGGGCGTCTCCAGAACCTCGAAGATCTCCTCGGCCGCGGCGAGCCCCTCCGCCGCAGCGTGGTACTGCGCCCCGACCTGCCGCAACGGCAGATACGCCTCCGGCGCCAGGATCAGGATGACCAGGCCGATGTACAGGTCCATCTCACCGTGCACCAGCCGCATGCCGATCGTCACGGCGACCAGCGCCACCGAGATCGTCGCGAGCAGCTCCAGCGCGAAGGAGGAGATGAAGGCGATCCGCAGCGTCCGCATGGTCGCCTGCCGGTACTCATCCGTGATCCGCCGGATCGACTCGGCCTGCGCCTTGGCCCGCCCGAAGACCCTCAGCGTCGGCAGCCCCGCCACGACGTCCAGGAAGTGCCCGGACAGCCGTGACAGCAGCCGCCACTGACGGTCCATCCGGGACTGGGTGGCCCAGCCGATCAACACCATGAAGACCGGGATGAGGGGGAGGGTGCCCACGATGATGGCCGCGGAGACCCAGTCCTCGGTGACGATCCGCGCCAGCACCGCCACCGGCACGACCACCGCGAGACCCAACTGCGGCAGATACCGCGAGAAGTAGTCGTCGAGGGCGTCGACGCCCCGGGTGGCCAGGGCGACCAGCGAACCGGTCCGCTGCCCGCTCAGCCAGCCCGGCCCCAGCTGAGCGGAACGCTCCAGCAACCGCCCCCGCAACTCGGACTTCACCGCCGCGCTCGCCCGGTGCGCGGCGAGCTCGGTGAGCCAGCCGACCAGCGCCCGACTGACCGCGACGGCGGCCAGCAGCAGCAGGGGAGTGCCGAGGTCGGACACCGCCATGCGGTGCTGGAACGCGCCGACCACCACCTCGGCGATGAGCATCGCCTGCGCGATGACCAGCCCCGCCCCCACGACACCCAGGGCGACGACCGCCACCAGGAAGACCCGGGTGGCACGGGCGTACCGGAGCAGACGCGGATCGATTGGTTTCACGTGAAACACACCTCAGTGCACAGTCTCGGCGATGTGCTGCGTACCGATCCGCTTGCGGAACACCCAGTACGTCCAGCCCTGGTAGAGCATCACGATCGGAGTGGCGACCGCCGCGCACCAGGTCATGATCTTCAGTGTGTACGGGCTGGAGGAGGCGTTGGTGACCGTCAGGCTCCAGTCCGGGTTGAGCGTCGACGGCATGACGTTCGGGAACAGCGTCAGGAAGAGCATCGCCACCGTGGCCACGATGGTGAGCCCCGACAGGGCGAACGCCCAGCCCTCACGACCCGCCCGCGCCGCGACCATGGCCACGACGAGGGACACCACGGCCACGGCCACCGCGACGAGCGATGCCCCGTCGCCCCGGTCGGACTGCGTCCACAGCAGGAAGGCGAGGGCCAGCAGGGCGGTCACCGACCCGACCCGAAGCGCCAGCTTCCGCGCCCGCTCCCGGATCTCACCGACCGTCTTGAGTCCGACGAACACCGTCCCATGGAAGGTGAACAGCGCCAGCGTGACGAGACCGCCGAGCAGGGCGTACGGGTTGAGCAGGTCCAGGACGCCGCCGGCGTAGTTGAAGTCCTGGTCGATCTTCACGCCCCGCACGATGTTGCCGAAGGCCACACCCCACAGGAACGCGGGGATCAGCGAGGTCCAGAAGATCGCCGTCTCCCAGTTGCGCTGCCAGTGCTCCTCGGGCCGCTTGGCGCGGTACTCGAAGGCCACACCCCGGACGATGAGGCAGACCAGGATGAGCAGCAGCGGCAGGTAGAAGCCGGAGAAGAGCGTGGCGTACCACTCGGGGAAGGCGGCGAAGGTGGCACCACCCGCCGACAGCAGCCACACCTCGTTTCCGTCCCAGACGGGTCCGATGGTGTTGATCAGCACCCGCTTCTCGGGCCGGTTGCGGGCGAGCAGCTTCGTGAGTACACCGACCCCGAAGTCGAAGCCCTCCAGGAAGAAGTAGCCCGTCCACAGGACGGCGATCAGGACGAACCAGACGTCGTGCAGTTCCATGACTGTGCAGCTCCCTCGGCCTAGTACGAGAAGGCCATCGGCTTGTCGGCGTCACGGGTGTCGCCGCCGATCTTCGTGGGCGGGTTGAGGTCGGCCTCGGTGAGCTCGGGCGGGCCCGCCTTGACGTACTTGACGAGCAGCTTGACCTCGACGACGGCGAGGATCGCGTACAGCGTGGTGAAGACGACCATCGAGGTGATGACCTCGGCCTGGGAGACACCGGGGGAGACCGCGTGACGGGTCTGCAGGACGCCGTAGACGACCCACGGCTGGCGGCCCATCTCGGTGAAGATCCAGCCCCAGGAGCTGGCGATCAGCGGGAAGCCCAGGGTGAGGATCGCGATGCGCCAGTACCACTTGGTGAGGGTCGGACCGAGGGCCTTCTTCGGCAGGAGCACCAGATGCGGCACCTCGTCCTCACCCACCCGCAGATGCCGCGGCAGCAGGAACTTCTTGCGGGTCAGCCACAGCCCGGCCAGGCCGATGGCGAAGGACGTCATGCCGAAGCCGATCATCCAGCGGAATCCCCAGTAGGCCACGGGGATGTTGGGCCGGTAGTCGCCGGGTCCGTACTTCTCCTGCTCGGCCTTGTTGACGTCGTTGATGCCGGGCACGTACGAGGTGAAGTCGTCCTTGGCGAGGAAGGACAGCAGGCCGGGGATCTCGATGGCGACCTTGTTGTGCCCCTTGTCGACGTCGCCGATGGCGAAGACCGAGAAGGGCGCCGGCTTCTCGCCGTCCCACAGCGCCTCGGCCGCGGCCATCTTCATCGGCTGCTGCTGGTACATGATCTTGCCGAGGACATCGCCGCTGACCGCGGTGAGCAGACCGCCGACGACGACGGTGACGAGGCCCAGCCGCAGCGAGGTCTTCATCACGGGGACGTGCTTCTTGCGGGCCAGGTGGAAGGCGGCGATGCCCACCATGAAGGCGCCGCCGGTCAGGAAGGCCGCGGTGAGGGTGTGGAAGACCTGGGCGAGCGCGGTGTTCTGGGTCAGCACCAGCCAGAAGTCGGTGAGCTCGGCCCGCCCCTTCGCCTCGTTGATCCGGTAGCCGACCGGGTGCTGCATCCAGGAGTTGGCCGCGAGGATGAAGTAGGCCGACAGGATCGTGCCGATCGAGACCATCCATATGCAGGCCAGGTGGATCTTCTTGGGCAGCTTGTCCCACCCGAAGATCCACAGGCCGATGAAGGTGGACTCGAAGAAGAAGGCGATCAGGGCCTCGAAGGCGAGCGGCGCGCCGAAGACGTCACCGACGAAGCGCGAGTAGTCGGACCAGTTCATGCCGAACTGGAACTCCTGCACGATGCCGGTGACCACCCCCATCGCGATGTTGATCAGGAAGAGCTTGCCCCAGAACTTCGTCGCCCGGAGGTACTTCTCCTTCTCCGTCCGCACCCAGGCGGTCTGCAGTCCGGCCGTCAGGGCGGCCAGCGAGATCGTCAGGGGGACGAACAGAAAGTGGTAGACGGTGGTGATGCCGAACTGCCATCGCGCCAGGGTCTCCGGCGCCAAAGCCAGGTCCACGTCGCCGCTCCTTACACCGCTTGTGAAAGCGTTCACATTCACAAGCCATTATGCAGTACGGACTTTCGAGCCCTGGAGGGGGTCCCCTGTCTCCCCCGTCACAGTCAAGCCCTTGGCCGGAACTTCAACATATTGTTGAATCGACGGCATGCAGACACCGATATCGCTACAGATCCGGATCTCCTGGCCCTCGGGCCATCTCACCGCGTCGCTCGACGACACCCCGACCACTCAGGCACTCGCCGAGACGCTGCCCTTCGTCTCGACCGCACGCACCTGGGGCAAGGAGGTGTACTTCGAGACAGGAGTGTCGGTTTCACGTGAAACAGGCGCCCGCGAGGTCGTCGAGCCCGGCACCGTCGCCTTCTGGACCGACGGCGACGCCCTCGCCCTCCCCTATGGGCCCACACCGATCTCCCGGGGCGACGAGTGCCGCCTCGCAAGCCCGTGCAACGTCCTGGGCCGCCTCGACGGCGACCCCGGTCTGCTCGCGACCGTGCGGGACGGCGACCCCGTGCGCGTGGAGCTTCTCGACGCCTGACCTGGCTCGCGGAGCCCTACAGCTCCTTGCGAAACCCTTCCGCCACCTTCAGGAAGATGTCGTTCGCCTCGGTCTCCCCGACCGTCACCCGCACACCCTCACCCGGGAACGGCCGGATCACCACGCCCGCCTGATCACACGCCTCCGCGAACGGGACCGTGCGTTCCCCCAGCCGCAGCCACACGAAGTTGGCCTGGGTCTCGGGCACCGTCCAGCCCTGGGCGCGCAGCCCGTCGACCACGCGCGTGCGCTCACACACCAGCGAGCCGACCCGGCCGAGCAGTTCGTCCTCGGCACGCAGCGAGGCGATCGCCGCCTCCTGCGCGAGCTGGCTCACCCCGAACGGGACCGCCGTCTTGCGCAGCGCCGCGGCCACCGGCTCATGGGCGATGGCGAACCCGACGCGCAGGCCGGCGAGACCGTAGGCCTTGGAGAAGGTCCGCAGGACGCAGACGTTGGGCCGGTCACGGTAGAGCTCGACACCGTCCGGCACCTCGGGGTCACGGATGAACTCGCGGTAGGCCTCGTCGAGTACCACCAGCACATCACCGGGCACCCGGTCGAGGAAGCGCTCCAGCTCCGCACGCCGCACGACCGTGCCCGTCGGGTTGTTGGGGTTGCAGACGAAGATCAGCCGGGTCCGGTCGGTGATCGCGTCGGCCATCGCGTCGAGGTCGTGCACATCACCGGAGGTCAGCGGCACCTGCACCGATGTCGCGCCGCTGATCTGCGTGATGATCGGGTACGCCTCGAAGGACCGCCAGGCGTAGATGACCTCGTCGCCGGGGCCGGAGGTGGCCTGGATCAGCTGCTGTGCGACACCGACCGACCCGGTGCCCGTGGCCAGGTGGGAGAGCGGCACGCCGAACCGGTCGGACAGCTCGTTCATCAGCGCCGTACAGGCCATGTCCGGGTAGCGGTTGAAGTTGCAGGCCGCCGCCGTCACCGTCTCCATCACACCCGGCAGCGGCGGGTAGGGGTTCTCGTTGGAGGACAGCTTGTAGGCCACCGGCCCACCCGCCGCGGCCGGCTTGCCCGGCTTGTAGGTGGGGATCCCCTCCAGCTCGGCGCGCAGCCTGGGGCTCGTCTCGCTCACCGCAGTCCTCCTTACGAAGACCGGCGGCCCATGACCGCCGCCGACATCCAATACTCCTCACCTTATGAGGATTCGGCGCCGCTGCGTATAGCCACGACGGCGTGACGAACGCCGGCCTCGCGTGTCCCGCCGGCATCAGGGGCATCACCGTACGAAGGCGTACGAATTCAGGGGCGCGCCGCACATATATCTACGCGCCGGTGGTGCACGCCGTGGCGCGCATCCCCCGTGCAGGTGAGTTGAGACCTCTTCGCAACATCGGCCACTTGGCAGGCCCGTGCGGGCCGACAAGTCACGTAGTGGCATGAGAGCGCCCAACGTCCTTGTTTTCCCAGGCAATTGAGCCTAAATGATCATGCAGAAACGTGTCTGTCAACGCGTGCATATGCGTCCGCACTACCCCACCGCATGAGCCCTACTATCGGCTCGCCATGACAGCAGCAGGGAAGCACCAGGTGAGCCGCGCGGAAACCTCACGTCGAGGCAGTCGGCCGGGTCGGGCGGGTATCAGAGACGTGGCCGCCGCCGCCGGAGTGTCCATCACGACCGTCTCCGACGCCCTCAACGGCAAGGGCAGGCTCCCGGACGCCACCCGGCGCCATGTCCGTGAGGTCGCCGACCGGCTGGGCTACCGGCCCTCGGCCGCCGCCCGGACCCTCCGTACCGGCAAGTCGGGACTCATCGGCCTGACCGTGACCACGTACGGGGATGAACCTTTCACCTTCACCGAGTTCGCGTACTTCGCCGAGATGGCGCGGGCCGCCACCTCCGCGGCGCTCGCCCGCGGCTACGCCCTCGTCATCCTGCCCGCGACCTCCCGCCACGACGTGTGGTCGAACGTCGCCCTGGACGGCACGGTCGTCATCGACCCGTCCGACCAGGACCCGGTCGTCAGCGAGCTCGTCCGGCAGGGCCTGCCGGTCGTCTCCGACGGCCGCCCGGCCGGCTCGCTGCCGGTCACGGCCTGGGTCGACAACGACCACGAGGCCGCCGTCCTCGGCATCCTCGACCACCTGGCCGACGCCGGCGCGCGCCGCATCGGCCTGCTGACCGGCACGACGACCGACACCTACACCCATCTCTCCACCACCGCATACCTGCGCTGGTGCGAGCGCGTCGGCCAGGATCCGGTCTACGAGGCCTACCCGGCGCACGATCCGTGCGCGGGCGCCGTCGCCGCCGACCGGCTGCTCGCCCGACCCGACCGGCCGGACGCGGTCTACGGGCTGTTCGACCCGAACGGCACCGACCTGCTCGCCGCCGCCCGCCGCTACGGCCTGCGCGTACCGGACGACCTGCTGCTGGTCTGTTGCAGCGAATCCACCGTGTACGCCCACACCGAGCCGCCCATCACGACGCTCTCCCTGAAGCCGCGCCGGATCGGCACGGCGGTCGTGCAGCTCCTCATCGACGCCATCGAGGGAGCGGACTCGGACCGTCCGGTGGAGCAGGTGATACCGACGGAGCTGATCGTGCGCACGTCGTCCCAGCGGCGCCCGCCGCGCACGACGGTCAGCCCGCCGCGGTCACCCGAGAAGACGTAAGCCGGTACACCCGGTAAAGGGACGTTCGCACTCCTGGGGAGAAACGGGGCCGGTCCCCCGGAGAGAAGGGATCGTTCTCGCGAAGAGAAGGAAAGCGAGGACGGTCACACGGTGGTCGAAGCCCGGCTCAATCGGGGCGAAAGCCGCGGTGAACTGGACTCTTGCTCTGATTCACCACCCCTGGGTCATCACATGGCGCGATCCGCATTCCTATGATGGGCCCACGACACCCACGGGCCGCTACGACCAGGCAGTCCGATGCGGTGCAGATGCGGCGCGATGGTGGAGGGGTCGATGACTCAGGGGGCCGGTCAGGGACCCGAGGTGGAGCGGACGGCGACGCTGCGCGACTTCCGGGTGCCCGCGTACGTCCACGAGACCGGTCCGTACGTCCACAGCGCCCAGCCCGGCGAGGTCGCCCCGCCGCCCGAGGAGGCCTACCCCGAGGGGTACACGCCGACCGAGCGCGATCTGCCGGTGATCAACCGGGGCGACACCGTGCAGGTGACCGTCGACCCCGAGGCCGTCGCAGCCCCGCAGGCCGACACCGGGCAGGGCCCGCTGTACGTCGTGGGTGACGTGCACGGCTACCTCGACCAGCTGGTGGCGGCCCTCCAGGAGAAGGGCCTCCTCGACGCCGACGGCCACTGGTGCGCGGGCACCGCCCGGCTGTGGTTCCTCGGCGACTTCACCGACCGCGGCCCCGACGGCATCGGCGTCATCGACCTGGTGATGCGGCTGTCCGCCGAGGCCGCCGCGGCCGGCGGCTACTGCAAAGCGCTCATGGGCAACCACGAGCTGCTGCTGCTCGGCGCCAAGCGGTTCGGCGACACCCCCGTCAACTCCGGCGCCGGCACCGCCACTTTCCAGGCGGCCTGGCTGCTCAACGGGGGCCAGAAGACCGACATGGACCGCCTCCAGGACCACCACCTGCAGTGGATGGCCCGCCTGGACGCCGTCGAGGAGGTCGACGGCCACCTGCTCGTCCACTCCGACACCACCGCCTACCTCGACTACGGCCGCTCCATCGAAGAGGTCAACGACACCGTCCGCGAGACGCTCACGCGCAACGACGCGGACGAGGTCTGGGACCTGTTCCGCAAGTTCACCAAGCGGTTCTCCTTCCGTGACGAGGGCGGCGCGGACGCCGTGCGCTCCCTGCTCGATACGTACGGGGGCACCCGCATCGTTCACGGTCACAGCCCGATTCCGTATCTGCTGGGCGAGGTCGGCTCCGAGGAGGACGACGACAGCACCGACCCCGTGGTCGAGGGTCCGCACGTCTACGCCGACGGACTCGCCATCGCCATGGACGGCGGCGTGACCATGGCCGGAAAGCTGCTGGTCCAGCAACTGCCGCTGGGTACATGAACGCTCGCCGGGCAGGCGTTTCCCGTCACCGGACCGGACCGGTGAGGGGCCAATTTCGGTAAACCCCCTGTCACCGCCCACCTTCACGGCTCTACCATCGGCTTATCCGTAGCAGGCTCCCCTCCGTTTCTGCCCGACGGCTCGTCAGCATGCCGAGCCCCAAGCCCTACGGAGCATCGGGGGATGCACATGAACAGCGTTCCGCAGCACCTGCTGAGCGAGGACCGCCAGGAATACGAGCGGATCCTCGATGAGGCGCTGCGCTCCGCACCACACCGTCCGGAACTGGCCGCTGTCGGACAGCGGCTCAACCCCGAACAACTGCGCACGATGGCGCTGAACGCCACCGCGCTCATCACGGCAGCCGCGTCGACCGAATACCAGCACTACGTCAAGGTCCGCGAGGAAATGCGCCAGCCGGCACCGTCCGGCCAGGCGGGCGTGCGCGCATCCGGCTCCTCCGAGCCGGGCACGGGCGCGGGGGGCCTCGCCGCCACCATGGGTGAGGTCGCCGAGACCGCCGGCGCGGGCGCCGTCGCCGTCGTCGCCGTCCTCGCTCCCGTCCTGGCCGGAACCGCCGCGGCGATCTTCCTGCTCGTCGGCTACATCCTTCAGATGCTCAACCCCGAGCAGACGTTCGCCCGGACCATGCTCACCACGGGCTGGGTGTTCGGCGCCGTGACCGCCGTCGCGATCCTCGTCGCGGCGGTGGGACTGCTGATCACCGCCCTGCGCAACAAGCCGACGGCCGAAGTCGATCCGCACGGCGAGCGGCAGGGAGAGGTGGACAAGGCCAGGGAAGCCTGGCGTGAGGCCCTGCTGGAGCGCGGCATCCTGCCGTTCCTCCGGGAAGCCCTCGTCGATCCGGACGCGAGCGCGGCGCTGCGCCACACGTCCTCGTCCGCACCGGTCAGCCGGATACCGCACCTCGGATACGACCGCCCGGGGTTCACCAGCCCGGAGGAAGGCCGGCACGGCTCGCGGCCCAGCTACAGCAGTCCTGACTACAGCAGCCCGGACTTCGGAGGACCGGAACACCAACCGGAGTAGCGGCCCAGCCGCCGCGCGGCGCCGGTCCGCGCAGTCGGCTTCCTCACAGGCGGCGGAGGATCTGCGCCTCGACCCGTTCGACCGTGCGGCGGCTGAATGCACGGACGAGTGCCAGGTGGTACAGCGCCGGTGCCGTCGCCGCCCATCGGTGGACGCGGTCGTCCCGCAGCAGGTACCTGACCACCGCCGTCGGCCGGAAGGGAACGAAGTCGACGGTCTGGTGCTCCCAGCGGTCGGCGACACCCCTGCTCATCCGTGCTTGCAAATCCGTGCTCTTGAGCTCCCGCAGCCGGGCGTAGAAGTGCGCACTCCAGCCCCTCCTCTCCACGTCCAGCACGAAGGCCAGCAGTTCGAGCGTGTACTCGTCGGCCTCCAGGGACAGTTCCTCCCGCATGCCGCGGCGGGCCACCGCGTGCAGGTCGGGGGCGTTCCTCCCCGAGGAGTCGATGTGGCGTGACAGTCCCTCGTTGACCGAGGAGTTCCACACGCCCGGCGCCGTACGGACCCGGTCGCTGCGCTGGGTCACGACGAGCATGTCGTCAGCGGTGACCACCGCGATGTTGACGCCCAGGCTGCACTGGAGGAAGGCCGGGGCCTTCAGCGGCTCGTCCGGGTCGAGGTAACGCGACCTGGGCGTGGTGCCGTCCGGGAGCCGGCGGTCGAGTTGCTGGGCGGCGAGGAAGGTGTAGTAGTCGGTCGGGCGCAGCCGCAGGTGGACCTCGGGGCGTTCCTCGAGTGCCGTGCGCGAGATGTCGAGGGATTCGACCGCGTACCGTGGGCCGTTCCACAGCGGAGCGCGTCCCCCGGCTTGCAGGCGCTCGCTCTCCTCGGCGATCTCGTCCCGCCAGCCGGCCATGTCCGCGGGCAGCGTCACCTCCTCGTCGAGTACGTGTACGTGGACGGTTTCGGGCGATATGGGCAGCTCTCCGTCGCCCTCGACGATGAGGGCGGACGTCTGGAGCGGCCCGAGGGAGAACGCCCGCCAGGCGGGCGCCGACTCGTCACGCCGCCCCAGGCTCCGGACCGCGCTGGTGGAGCGTCTGCGCAGGCGGTACCACGCGTCCTGCAGCGGCTGCTGGAACAGCACGGCGAACACCATGCCGAGTGCGGCGCCCACGACACCGTTGACGACATCGATCCCATCCATGCCACGACAGTAGGGATCTTGGACCGGACAGGCGACGCCGTGCTGTTTTCCGTTACGCGATCAATGCCACGGGCCGCGTCAGTCCGCGATCGGCAGGTACACGCGGTTCCCGCTCGCCGCGAACTCCTTCGACTTCTGGGCCATGCCGTCCTCGATCTCGGCCTTGGAGCCGCCGTGTTCACGGCGGATGTCCTGCGAGATCTTCATGCTGCAGAACTTGGGACCGCACATAGAGCAGAAGTGAGCCGTCTTGGCGGGCTCCGCCGGCAGGGTCTCGTCGTGGAACTCCCGTGCCGTGTCCGGGTCGAGGGCCAGGTTGAACTGGTCCTCCCACCGGAACTCGAAGCGGGCGTCGGACAGCGCGTCGTCCCACTCCTGGGCACCCGGGTGTCCCTTGGCGAGATCCGCGGCATGGGCGGCGATCTTGTAGGTGATGACGCCGGTCTTGACGTCGTCACGGTTCGGCAGGCCCAAGTGCTCCTTGGGCGTGACGTAACACAGCATGGCCGTGCCCCACCAGGCGATCATCGCGGCGCCGATGCCGGAGGTGATGTGGTCGTACGCCGGCGCGACGTCCGTGGTCAGCGGGCCGAGCGTATAGAACGGAGCTTCATCGCAGATCTCCTGCTGAAGGTCGATGTTCTCCTTGATCTTGTGCATCGGGACGTGGCCCGGGCCTTCGATCATGGTCTGTACGTTGAAACGCTTGGCGATCCGGTTGAGTTCCCCGAGAGTCCGGAGTTCCGCGAACTGCGCCTCGTCGTTGGCGTCCGCGATCGACCCCGGCCGCAGGCCGTCGCCGAGGGAGTACGTCACGTCGTACGCGGCGAGGATCTCGCAGAGCTCCTCGAAGTTCTCGTACAGGAACGACTCCTTGTGGTGCGCGAGGCACCAGGCGGCCATGATCGAGCCGCCGCGCGAGACGATGCCGGTCTTGCGGTTGGCCGTCAGCGGCACGTACGGCAGGCGCACGCCCGCGTGGACCGTCATGTAGTCCACGCCCTGCTCGGCCTGTTCGATGACCGTGTCCTTGTAGATCTCCCAGGTCAGTTCCTCGGCCCGGCCGTCGACCTTCTCCAGGGCCTGGTAGAGCGGCACGGTGCCGATGGGAACGGGGGAGTTGCGCAGCACCCACTCGCGTGTGGTGTGGATGTTGCGGCCGGTGGACAGGTCCATGACCGTGTCGGCGCCCCAGCGGGTCGCCCAGGTCATCTTCTCGACCTCCTCCTCGATGGAGGACGTCACCGCCGAGTTGCCGATGTTGGCGTTGACCTTCACCAGGAACCGCTTGCCGATGATCATCGGCTCGATCTCCGGGTGGTTGACGTTGGCGGGGAGCACCGCCCGCCCCGCCGCGATCTCGTCACGCACCACCTCGGGCGACACGTTCTCCCGGATGGCGACGTACTCCATCTCGGGCGTGATCTCGCCGCGGCGGGCGTACGCGAGCTGTGTGACCGCCTTGCCGTCCCTGCCGCGGCGCGGCTGGCGCGGCCGGCCGGGGAAGACGGCGTCGAGGTTGCGCAGGCCGCCGCGGGGTGAGGTGTGCTTGATGCCGTCGTCCTCGGGTCGGACAGGCCGGCCCGCGTACTCCTCGGTGTCGCCGCGGGCGATGATCCAGTTCTCGCGCAGCGGCGGCAGGCCCCTGCGGACGTCGGTCTCGACGAGCGGATCGGTGTACGGGCCCGACGTGTCGTACAGCGTGACCGACTGCCCGTTGGTGAGATGCACCTGACGGACCGGCACCCGCAGGTCGGGGCGGCTGCCCTCGACGTACGCCTTGTGCCAGCCGATGGACTTCCCGGCCTCCTCGGACTGTGCGTCCTGAACGGAGGCAGGCGTGCGTGCGTCCTTGTTGGTCATGAGACCTACTCCCTACGCCGGCATTACCCGGTAACAGGTTCGGCGGTCGACGCAGCGGCTTCCGTCTGCCGACGTTTCGTGTGAAACATCACTCGACTTCGGTGATGTTTCATGTGAAACATCGCTGGGACGGAGGTCAGCGCCCTCTCAGCCCGGTGCTCCGAGCTCCCGCGTGTACAAAAGGTGCCTCCACGCTAGCGGCAATTCTGGCGCGGTGAACAGAGGGCCCCCCTCGTTCTTGCGATGATCGGTCGGTGACCACGACGCAGCGTCCTCCTTACCCACCGCCCGAACCGCCCCGCGGATCCGGCGCCGGAAACGGCAACGGCCGTGGACACGAGCACGATTTCGCCGCCGGGGGCGGGCTCGGGCCTGCCCGGGGACAGACACAGGGGCACAGGCCCGGTCCCGGCAGCGGGCGAAGTGCCGGTCCGGCCGGTACGTACGGTGCCGGTTCCGGAGGCTGGCACGGCCCCGGAGAGGGCGACAGGCCCGGCGGAGGAAACGGGTACGGGCACGGAGACGGCGACAGGCCCGGCGGAGGCCACGGGCGCGGCGGAGACGACGGGTACGGCGGAGACGACGGGTACGGCGAACGACACGGTCCCGGCGGAAGCCACGGGCACGGTGGCGGTGGCGGTGGCGGTGACGGGCACGGCGGTGGCAACGACGGGCACGGTCACGGAAACGGGCCCGGCTCCGCCCCGGGCGACGGGCACGGGCACTCGCACAGTCACAACCACGGTCCTGCCACGCCCGTCTCCATGCACCTGCGCAAGGTCATCGCGGCGGTCCTGATCCCGTTCGCCGCCGCCGTGCTGGTCGGTCTCGCCGTGCTGTGGCCGGGCGGCGCCCCGCCGCACGAGCGCACCGGCGTCGGCTTCGACCGGCAGACACAGGAGGCCTCGGTCACCAAGGTCGTGGCGGTGAGCTGCAAGGAGGCCGGCGCATCGGGCGTCCCGCCGACCGGCGACACCTCCACCGCCGAGGGCTCCTCCGCGGTGCAGCAGGAGCAGGGCACCTGCAAGCGGGCTACGATCCGGGTCGACAGCGGCAAGGACAAGGGCCGTACCTTCACCGAGATCGTCCAGCCGGACCAGTCCCGCCAGTTGCACGAGGGCCAGAAGGTCGTGGTCGCCTACGAGCCCTCCGCGCCGAAGGACCTCCAGTACTCGGTCACCGACATCAACCGCCGCCTGCCCATGGCGCTGCTCGCCGGCATCTTCGCCCTAGCCGTCGTGGTCGTCGGGCGACTGCGGGGTGTCATGGCGCTGGTCGCGCTGGCCATCAGCTTCATGGTGCTGAACTTCTTCATCCTGCCCGCGATCCTTCAGGGATCGAACCCGCTGCTCGTGGCGGTGGTGGGCGCGAGCGCCATCATGCTCATCGCCCTGTATCTGTGTCACGGCCTGTCCGCCCGGACCTCAGTGGCGGTGCTCGGCACCCTCGTCTCGCTGCTGCTGATCGGGGTTCTCGGCTCGCTGTTCATCGACTGGGCCGCGCTCACCGGCAACACCGACGACAACACCGGTCTGATCCACGGCCTCTACCCGACGATCGACATGAGCGGTCTGCTGCTCGCGGGCGTCATCATCGGATCGCTCGGTGTCCTCGACGACGTGACGGTCACGCAGACGTCGGCGGTCTGGGAGCTGCACGATGCCAACCCGTCCATGGGCTGGCGTGGCCTCTACCGCGCGGGGATCCGGATCGGCCGCGACCACATCGCCTCGGTCGTCAACACCCTGGTCCTCGCGTACGCGGGTGCCGCGCTGCCGCTGCTCCTGCTGTTCTCCATCGCGCAGAGCGGTGTCGGGACGGTCGCCAACAGCGAGCTGGTCGCGGAGGAGATCGTGCGCACGCTGGTCGGTTCGATCGGCCTGGTCGCCTCGGTGCCGGTCACCACGGCCCTTGCGGCACTGGTGGTCTCGGCCGACCGCCCGGGAGCGCAGCCGGCCGCGGAAGCCGCCGCTGTCCCGGCACGCGGGGGGAAGGGCCGGCGCCGTAAGCGCTGACGCCTCTCGAACTCCACAGCCGCCTGCCCCGCCGCAGGGAAAGCGTTCCTGCACGGCTCGGGGCGTCCGGTGAAGCGTTACTCCACGGTGCCGCCCGGTGGATGCCTCAGCCGGCGCCCTGTTCCGCGAGGATGCGGTCCAGGGCCTCGTCGAGATGGGCGTCGAAGTCGGCGAGCGAGCCTTCCTGACCCAGTGGCACCAGCTTGTCGGTGCGGTCCAGGAAGGCGACCAGCGGTGCCGTCGACGACCGGAACAGCGCCTGGTCACTGCCCACCTGAAGCCGGATCAACACCTCGCCCAGCGAGTCCGGTTCGACGGGCGTGACCCGCACATCGCCCTCCCCACAAGGCCGGCCGACCCCGTCGATCAGCAGCTCCCGGCCGAAAGCCCATGTCACCGGGGCATCACCCGGCAAGTGGAAGGTCAGTCGGACCGCATAGGGATCACTGGTCTCATAGCGCAGCTCCACCGGAATGCGGAAAGAGAGCTCCTCGGACACGAGAAAGCTCATCATGACCTCTGCTTGTACGGACTCGCGCATCGCTAACCCCGTCATTCGCCGTGGACTGGCCGGGAACGAACCTCTGACACTTGGTGGAATCTTGCTGAACGTACACAGCAGATCACAAGGAGTGAGTTTTCACATACTGATAGAGAGCGCGAGCGTCCCGAGGAGACTCCCGATCTCGCTCTGCAACTGCCGGGCCGCCGGGAGCAACCGGTGCTCCTGGTGGGCGGGCAGGGAGATGGCCATCGTCGCGGCCGTCGTACCGAGGGTGAGCGGAATCGCCGCGCAGACGGCGCCCAGGGCGTACTCCTGACGCTCGGTCACCGGTTCCATTCGCCGCACCCGTTCGAGACGGCGCAGCAGGCTGTGGTTGTCCCGCACGGTGTAGGGCGTGAGGGCCTGCACCGGATAGCGGTCGAGGTGGTCCCGGCGGGCCTCCTCGTCCAGCTGGGACAGCAGGCACTGCCCGATGGCGTGCGCGTGCCCGGTCTCCCGGAAGTCGGCCCACTCCTCGACCGCGGGAATGCCCGGGGTGTCGGAGACGCACATGACCTCGATCTCGCCCTCGCGGTACACCGCGTAGTACACGGGGACACCGAGCACGTCCCGCCAGTGCGCGAGCGCGTCGACGACCGTGCTGCGACGTTTCTGCCGTGCCCCGCTGCTGCTCAGCCGCTCGGCGGCCTCACCGAGGAAGAACAGGCCCTTGTCCCGGCGCAGATAGCCCTCGTGCACGAGGGTGCGCAGCAGGTGGTACGTCGTGGGCAGGGCCAGCCCGGTCTCCCGGGCCAGTTGCTTGGCGGGAGCGCCGTATTCGTGTGCGGCGACGGTCTCCAGCAGACGCATCGCGCGCTGCACGGACCCGATGAGGGTCGCCGGCGGCGGTGGCGTGGCGGGAGGCGGTTGCTCGGAGCGGGGCGCCGAGCGGGGTTGTGCGGGGACGGTGTGCAGGTGGACAGGTGCGGTGTCAGCCGGAGCCAAGGGTCACTCCCGAAGCGCGGGGGGGGCAGACCGTGCCGATGGGCACGGGTGGGGGTGTATGCCGCTCGCGGGGATGTCCCCGCGTCGAGTTCCGGACTCTATTCGCCTGCCACCGCACGCAGACGGCCTGGAACGGAAACTTCCCCCGGCCGAGGGAACCGGTGACTCCGGGTGTTTCCCGCTACCCCCACCGGTTTCCCACCGGTCTCACCAGTCGCTGCGCGACGAGGAGCTCGACGTGAACTTCCGTACGACGTAGATCAGTCCGCCGACCAGTGCCACGAAGACCAGCACCTTGAAGAGCAGTCCGATGACGAAGCCGACCACACTGGCGATCAGCCCGCCGAACACGACCAGGGCGATGACCGGCACCGCGATCCACTTCACCCACCACGGCAGTCCCGTGAAGATCTCTCGCATCGCCCTCGTCCTTACCTCTCCACCCGTTCGAGTGCCGGGTCCTGTCGGTCTTTCCGGATCCTGATGTCCTGCACTCGATGCTAGGTCGGGGAGGGGGCCCGGCGGGGGCCTCGCATCCCTTGTCCTCCCCTGACCGACCCCCTAGGGAACCCTGAGGCGGCGCGTCAGCTTTCGGGCGGAGAGAAGACCACCAGCACCCTCAGGTCCTCGGTGATGTGGTGGAACTTGTGCGCGACACCGGCCGGCACATAGATCACGCTTCCGCGTGCCACCTGTGTCGTCTCCAGCCCGACGGTGACCGCGGCACGACCGCTCACGACGAAGTAGACCTCGTCCTGATTGTGCGGCTTCTGTGGATCCTGGTCGCCCGCATCGAGGGCGTACAGGCCGACCGACATGTTCTGCTCCCGCAGAAACTGCAGGTAGGCGCCCTCGTTGGCGGCGCGCTCCGCCTCCAGTTCGTCCAGCCGGAATACCTTCATCGTCTTGTCCGCCCCTGCCTTGTGTCCCCAGGTCCGATCCGGTCTGCCACGATCAGACACATGATGAATTTTGTAGTCAAGACGATTGCCAACGCGGGTGCCCTGGCGGTCGCCGTATGGCTGCTCGACAAGATCACCCTGACCGGTGACAGCACGGGCAAGAAGGCCGGCACCCTGATAATCGTCGCGCTGATCTTCGGCCTGGTGAACTTCCTGGTCAAGCCGGTCGTCAAGCTCCTCAGCCTCCCGCTGCTGATCCTGACACTCGGCCTGTTCACCCTGGTCGTCAACGCGCTGATGCTGCTGCTCACCTCGTGGCTGGCCGACCAGCTCGACCTCAGCTTCCACGTCGAGGGCTTCTGGACGGCCGTCCTGGGCGGTCTGATCATCTCGGTCGTCTCCTGGGCGCTGCACGTCGTCCTGCCCGACAAGGACTGAGCGCGCATGACGTACCGCGTCTGCTTCGTCTGCACGGGCAACATCTGCCGTTCGCCGATGGCCGAGATCGTCTTCCGCGCCCGCGTGGCGGAGGCCGGCCTCGACGGCCTGGTCGAGGTCGACAGCGCCGGCACGGGCGGCTGGCACGAGGGCGACGGCGCCGACCCGCGCACGGTGGCCGTCCTGGAGGACAACGGCTACGCCACCGGCCACACGGCCCGGCAGTTCCAGCCGTCGTGGTTCTCCCGCCTCGACCTGGTCGTCGCCCTGGACGCCGGCCACCTCAGGGCGCTGCGCCGCCTCGCGCCCACGGAACAGGACGCGCAGAAGGTGCGTCTGCTGCGTTCGTACGACCCCGCCGCCGGCGACGACCTCGACGTACCGGACCCCTACTACGGGGGCGCCGAGGGCTTCGAGGAGTGCCTTGAGATGGTGGAGGCTGCGAGCGCCGGTCTGCTCGCCGCAGTACGTGAGGACGTGGAGGGACAGGCCGCATGAGCGAATCCGCGACGGGCGACGCGCATCGGACGACAGGCGACGCCGGTCGGGCGGATGCCGCGGGCCCGGTGGCGCGCGACATCGGCCAGGCGGCCGCGGGCGCCGGTGACGGCACGCGCGCGGTGCGGGCCGGGCTGCCCGAGCCGGCCAAGTACGAGCCGGCGCTGCCCGGACCGGTCTTCGCCGCCCACTACCACCTGCCGGGCGAGCCCACAGGCCCCTACACCTACGGCCGCGACGAGAACCCGACCTGGACACTGCTGGAACGCGCCGTCGGCGAGCTGGAGGCGCCCGGCCGGGACGGCGTCGAAACCCTCGTGTTCGCCTCCGGCATGGCCGCGACCTCGGCGGTGCTCTTCTCCCAGCTGCGCGCCGGGGACGTGTGCGTCCTGCCCGACGACGGCTACCAGGCACTGCCCCTGGTGCGCGCCCAGCTGGAGGCGTACGGCATCGAGGTGCGCACCGCGCCCACCCGTGATGACGCCCAGCTCGACGTCCTCGACGGCGCGAAGCTGCTGTGGATCGAGACCCCGTCGAACCCCGGCCTCGACGTGTGCGACATCAGGCGGCTCGCGCGGGCGGCGCACGAGCGTGGCGCCCTGGTGGCCGTCGACAACACCCTGGCCACACCGCTCGGCCAGCGCCCCCTGGAGCTCGGCGCCGATTTCGCGGTGGCCAGCGGCACCAAGCAGCTCACCGGTCACGGTGACGTCCTCCTGGGCTACGTCGTCGGCCGGAACCCCGAGGCCATGGCCGCCGTACGCCGCTGGCGCAAGATCGTCGGTGCGATTCCCGGGCCGATGGAGGCCTGGCTCGCGCACCGTTCGATCGCGACGCTCCAGCTGCGGGTCGACCGGCAGTGCGCGACGGCCCTGGCCGTCGCCGAGGCGCTGCGCGAGCGGCCCGAGGTGACCGGGCTGCGCTACCCGGGACTTCCCGGCGACCCCGCACACAAGATCGCCGCGCAGCAGATGCGGCGCTACGGCTGCGTGGTGTCGTTCACGCTGCCCACGCGCGCGCGTGCCGACCGTTTTCTCGACGCCCTGCGGCTCGTGGACGACGCGACGAGCTTCGGCGGAGTGCGGTCCACGGCCGAACGGCGCCGACGCTGGGGCGGCGACGCGGTCCCGGAGGGCTTCATCCGCCTCTCGGTCGGCGCCGAGGACCCCGAGGACCTCGTGGCCGATGTGCTGCGCGCGCTGGAGACGTCGGCAGCCTGACCATCCCCACGGACGGTCCGAGCCTCCCCCCTCGTGGCTCGGACCGTCCCCCGGTTCCGCGCGCAAGAACCGCGCGACCAAGGCTAGTTGACTCTCTGTCAGTGTCCAATCACAGTAGCGACAGAGACCTATCGACTTATTTATAGTTGGGCGCGGCCGGGAGGCCGGGAGCGGGGCCGAAGAGGGGAGAGTGCGGTGGATCTGGCCTTGCTGCGGACCTTCGTGACCGTGCACCGGGCCGGCTCCTTCACCCGCGCCGCCGCCCTGCTCGGCCTCTCCCAGCCGGCCGTCACCTCGCAGATCCGCACACTGGAACGGCAGCTGGGCCGCCCCCTGTTCCTGCGGCAGGCCCGTGGCGTGACCCCGACCAGCATCGGCGACGAACTCGCCCACAAGGCCGCTCCGCATCTCGACGCCTTGGTGGAGATAGCCGAGACCGGCCTCGACGACGACTCCTCCTTACGGACGCTGCACCTCGCCGGGCCTCCGGAGTTCACCGCCGAACGAGCCCTGCCCGCCCTCACGGAACTGACCGGAGAGGACGGCCAGGGCTTCGCTCTGCGCGCCTCCTTCGGGAACGCCGAGGAGACACTGGAAGGGCTTTCCGCCGGGCATCATGATCTGGCCATCAGCACGGCCCGTCCGCGCGGTGCTCTGCTCACGGCGACTGCGCTCTGCGACGAGGAACACGTCCTCGTCGCCGCCCCGCGCTGGGCCGAACAGATCGGCGCCGGGCAGCCGGACCGCAAGCCGGAACCGGCCCTGGAGCAGGTGCCCGTGGTGGAGGTGCACGAGTCGCTGCCGTTCGTCTCCCGCTACTGGGCCTCCGTCTTCGACTCACGCCCGGCCGCCCCGGGCACCGTCGTCGTCCCCGACCTGCGTGCGGTTCTGGCGTGCGTGGTCGCGGGCGCGGGTCTGGCGGTGCTGCCCCGCTATCTGTGTGCGGCCGCGTTGGAGCGGGGTGACGTCGTCGCCCTGCACGATCCGGCGGTGCCGCCGCTGCGCACGTACTTCCTGGTGGTCCGCACCGGGACGCTCGCGATGCCCCACATCGCGCGGGCCCACGAGTGGTTGCAGCGGGCGGCGGCCGACTGGTGCTGAGGAGGCGCCCGAGGGCGGGTGCCGGGTTGCGCGGGCGCGTATGACGGCTGCCCGGGCAGGACCTCACTCTGGGAGCTCGGCCGGTGACTTTTCGCGATGTTTCACGTGGAACCAGCCGGGCCACATTTCACCCATGACCGTCCGACCTGTGGTCAAGCGCACCGCCCGTGCCGTTCTGCTGGACGGTGACGACCTGATCCTGATCAAGCGCACCAAGCCGGGCCTGGATCCCTACTGGCTCACTCCCGGCGGCGGGGTCGAGCCCGACGACTCGACCGTTGTCGACGCCCTGCACCGGGAGGTGTACGAGGAACTCGGCGCGAAGATCACCGACGTGGTGCCCTGCTTCGTGGACACCGTGGAGCACATCGGGGAGGACGGCGGCGCGACGGGTGTGAAGGTGCAGCACTTCTTCGTCTGCCGCCTGGAGTCCATGGATCCGTCCCTCCGCCACGGCCCCGAGGTGGAGGAGCCGGTGGGCGAGTACGAGATCGTGCGCGTGCCCTTCACCCGGGTCGGCATCGCCTCGGTCCATCTCGTTCCGCTGTCGCTGCGGCACTACCTGGACGGCAACATCGAGGGCGTACGTGCCATGCACGCACCCGACCTGGGCTGACGCCCGCATCGGATCAGGGCGCGGCCACGACCAGTTCCTCCACGGAGTCGTGCCGTATGCGCTCCGACGGGATGCCGATGTCCCGCAGGGCGTCCACACCGCTGCGGATCATCCCGGGCGGGCCCGACAGATAGGCGTCGAACTCGTTCCACGGCCCGTAGGCGCGTACCGCGTCCGGCAGCTGCTGGTGTGCCAGCTGGTCGATGACCGCGCGGACCGAGAGCCAGGGGTGGCTCTGCTGGAGGCGGAGCATGGTGTCGATGTCGTACAGGTCATGGTCGGTGCGGGCCCCGTAGAAGACCTCGACCGGCCGGCGTTCCCCGTGTTCGGCGACGTCCTCGACCAGTGCCTTGATGGGCGCTATACCGGTGCCGCCGCCCAGGCAGAGCAGCCCGCTGTCGGTGGTGTGGTCCACGGTCATGGAACCCGCGGGCGGGCCGAGCCGGACGATGTCACCGGGGCGGGCGCGGTGCACCAGGGCGTTTGAGACCCAGCCCGCCGGGACGGCCTTCACGTGGAACGACAGCAGGCCGTCGGAGCGGGGTGCCGAGGCGAAGGAGTAGTGCCGCCATATCCGAGGCCACCAGGGGGTCTCCAGGCTCGTGTACTGCCCGGCGAGGAAGGGATAGGGCTGGTCGGGGCGGACGGTGACGACCGCGACGTCCGGGGTCCTGAGGTCGTGCGTGACGATCTCGGCGTACCACCAGGCCGGGGCACGCAGTTCGTCTGCGGCCGCCGCGTCGATCATGACCTGGGAGATCGTCGTGTACGTCCTCACCCAGGCCGCCTCCATCTCCGCGTCCCAGACGCCGGCGGCGTACTTGCTGAGCGCGCCGATCAGGCATTCGCCGACGGCCGGGTAGTGCTCGGCCCGCGTTCCGTACTTCCGGTGGCCCCGCCCGAGGTTCTGCAGGTAGTCGACCAGGACATCGGTGTTGTCGATGTGCTCGGCGGCCGTGAGCAGTGCCCTGAGCAGCCGGTCCCGCTGGGTGTCCATCGCGGCCGGGAAGAGCGAGCGCAGGTCGGGGTGGCGGACGAAGAGCAGGGCGTAGAAGTACGAGGTGACCTTGTCGGCCACGGGCGTGACCTCTGCCATGGCGCGGCGAATGAGGACGGCGTCCGGGGAGGCTTGGCCGGCCGGCGCGGAGACGGCCGGCCCCGGGGGCGACACCGGTCCGGGCCGCTGGGCGGGGACACGCGGCTCGGCGGGAGGAGCCGAGGCCGAGGCGAAGGACGCCGGGGCCGGTGTGCCCGTCGCGGGCGCGGGTCGTGGCGACGAGGCCTCGGGAGAGGGGGCGGAGGGCGGCGCTGTTGTCGGGGCGTGCCCGGGTATCGCGTCCGTGGATCCGCGCTCCTGGTCCGGCACACCGGTGCTCGCGCTGTCTGCCGCGGGGAGCGGCGGGGCCGCTGTGCCGTCTGCCGGCGCGTCCGGGTCGGCAGCCTGCCGGCCCACCGGGCGTATCACCGCCGGGCGTCGGCCGTCCGGTGTCCCGGACTCGTTGTCCGGCGTACCGGGCTCGTTGTCCGGCGTCGTCGTCGGCTTGTTGCGGGGCGTGAACCAGTCGCCCCCGCCGCCAGAAGTGCCGTTGTCGGCCGACGTGGTGGTCGGAGCGTCCATGGTGTGCCTCGCCTCGAGCATCTTTCGGTCGGTCTGCGCACTTCCCCAGTCGGAAGGTGCCTGCTTTCCCCCGTGGACGGACGGCGTTCCCATCCGGTGTCGTGGCTAATGCGGCCACATTCAACCTGTGTTCCAGCTCTGTACGGACAAGTAAGGCAAGAGTGTGACATTGGCCGCAGTACTCCCACCCGAGCGTCCCACCCGCCTGGGCGGCTCAGGCCCGTAACCGGAAACGCGGGTTTTCGATCTCTCCGTCCCCTTAGACTGGATTGCCCTGTACGCGGCCCACACAGAACGGGTCAGCCGCCCCGGATGTGAACCGGAGTCGACCCTACCGGCCACCGCTGTGCACACAAGTCCCCCCTTGCCCCGTCACGAATGAGGGCACGGCGCGAATCATCAGTGCGGTCAACTACCGGGTGACGCGCCTGTGTTTCACGTGAAACGTCCGGCGTGTGTCCGCGCTCTGTGCAGTCGGCTACAACTGGCCAAAAGCTCGTGCGTGTCCAGGCAAAGAGGTGGACGTCAGGGGCTCCGGTCGGACAGCCTGACCTGCGTGCCGACTCCTTCCCTTGCCTCTTTGCCCATCCGCCGTCTGACGCTCCGCGATCTCGCCGCCTGCGCCGACTTGTCCGAGGACCGGGGGTGGCCACGGGAGGAGCACAAGTGGGGCTTCCTCCTCACAGCCGGGAAGGGCTACGGCATCGACGACCCCGACGGCGGCCTCGTGAGCGCCTGTGTCGTCACCGAGTACGGACCGCACGAGCGCCCCGCCCTCGGGGCGATCGGCATGGTCCTCGTCGCCGAACGGCACACCCGGCAGGGCGTGGGACGTCGGCTGATGCGCCACGTCGTTTCCGCTATGGGCACCACGCCCCTCACCCTGCATGCGACGCCGAACGGCCGGCCCCTCTACGAGGAACTCGGCTTCAAGGTCATCGGTCGGGCGGAGATGGTGTGCGGGCGTTTCACTCCTGGCGGGCCACAACCGGCGGTCGCCACCCGTGCCGCGACCGCCGAGGACCTCTCCGCGATCCTCCGGCTCGACGAGCAGGCATTCGGGACCGACCGCACGCATATCGTCACCCGGCTGCCGGCCTTCGCCGACCAGTTGCGCGTGGCGGAGGAGAACGGGCGGATCATCGGATACGCGGCTGCCTGGCCCAACATGGACACCCATGTCGTCGGTCCGCTCATCGCGCGTGACCAGTCGGTGGCCCAGGCCCTCATCGCCTCGCTCGCCGCCCACACCGACCGCCCCCTGCGCACCGACATCGACGTACGCCACACAGAGCTGCTCGCGTGGGCGAAGGAGCGCGGTCTGGCGTCCGTTGCCTTCAACTCCGTGATGGCCTACGGGATCACCGAGCTGCCCGGGGACTGGAGCCGTCGGTTCGCCCCGGTCACGGTCGCGGCGGGCTGACGGGCCCCGGTACGACGACGCCGATTCCCCTGAGGTTCGGGGAACCGGCGTCTCGCTGAAGGGGCTCGGTCAGGCGAGGGCCTCCACGGCGGCCGTGGCGAAGGCGTGGTCCTGCTCCGGCGCACCGCCGCCGACACCGATCGCGCCGATCAGCCGGCCGTCGCGGTGCACCGGCACGCCACCGGCGATGAACAGCAGCGGCCGGTCGAGCGCGGTGGGCAGGGTGTGGAAGAGGCCTCCGGGCCGCACGGCGTCGACGAGGTCGGCGGTGGGTGCGTTCAGCTGGAGAGCCGTGTAGGCCTTGCGGGTGCTGGTCTCGCCGGAGATCAGCACGGCACGGTCGTCACGCCGGAAGGCGAGCAGATGACCGCCCGCGTCCAGGACGGTGATGCTGACGGTGACGCCTGCAGCCTCGGCGGCACGCCGGGCGGCGGTGACGAGGACGTCGGCGTCCTGGGTGGTCAGCGGGGCGACTGCGGTGCTGGTGCTCATGAGGGGTTCTCCTGGAAGCTTGCGGATTGTGCTGATGGGTCAAGGGAAGCCGGTGCGCCTGGTCGGCCCGGTGGCTCAGTGGCGGACGGCGGTCCGCTGCTCGGTCGGCGCGGATTCCGTGACGACGGTGCTGGGGGCACCGGCGCGGCGTTCCAGGGCGGCTGAGAGGAAGGCCAGGACCAGGGCCCCCGCGGCCAGGGCGGCACCGACCCAATTGGGGGCGGTGTAGCCGAAGCCCGCCGCGATGACGAGGCCGCCGAGCCAGGCGGACAGAGCGTTGCCGAGGTTGAAGGCGCCGATGTTCACAGCGGAGGCGAGCGTGGGGGCGCCGTGCGCCTGATCGAGGACGCGCTTCTGGAGCGGCGGGACGGTGGCGAAGCCCAGGGCGCCGATCAGGGCGATCGTGACGGCCGACAGCAGCTTGTCGTGCGCCGTGAGGGTGAACAGCGCCAGGACGGCGGCCAGGGCGCCCAGGGACACGTACAGCATGGGCATCAGGGCGCGGTCGGCGAACTTGCCGCCCACGAGGTTGCCGCCGACCATGCCGAGGCCGAAGAGGACCAGCAGCCAGGTGACGGAGCCGTCGGCGAAGCCCGCGGTGTGGGTCATCATCGGAGCGATGTAGGTGATGGCCGCGAAGACGCCGCCGAAGCCGAGGACGGTCATCGCCATGGCGAGCAGCACCTGCACGTTCTTGAAGGCGGCGAGCTCGTGCCGCAGGCGCACCCCCTCCGGCTTGGGCATGTCGGGGACCAGCCGGGCGATGCCGGCCAGGCCGACGACGCCGAGGGCGGCGACGATCCCGAAGGTCACCCGCCAGCCGACGGACTGCCCGACGAGCGTGCCCAGCGGGACGCCGATGACGTTGGCGACGGTCAGGCCGGTGAACATCATCGCGATGGCTCCGGCCTTCTTGTCGGGGGCGACGAGGTCGGCCGCGACGACCGAGCCGATACCGAAGAAGGCGCCGTGAGCCAGCGAGGCGACGATCCGGCCGATCAGCATGACGGCGAAGGCGGGAGCGAGTGCCGACAGCAGGTTGCCGACGATGAACAGGCCCATCAGCAGCATCAGCATTCGTTTGCGGGAGATCTTGGTGCCCAGCACGGTCATCAGCGGGGCGCCGAACATGACACCGAGCGCGTAGCCGGTCACCAGATACCCGGCGGTGGGAATGGAGACCCCGTAGTCGCCCGCGACCTCGGGCAGCAAGCCCATGATCACGAACTCGGTCGTTCCGATTCCGAAGGCCCCGATCGCGAGGGCCAGAAGCGCGAGAGGCATGGAGGGGTACACCTTCCCAGACGATTGCAGGAGCGCTTTGCGTGCGTCCACAATAGTTGCACACGCGGGCTATAGGCAACCGCCGTCTATTGCGGACCTGCTCTATCCTGGATGTCAGCCGCTCCGGGACGGAGGAAACGCCAATGACAGCGACGGACCCCGCGCTCACCGCTCTCGCCCAGAGCTGGTGCGCCCTCTCCCTGCTGCACGGGAGAATCGAGGCCCACATCGAGCGCGCTCTGCAGGCCAAGCACGACCTGAGCGCGCGTGAGTACTCCCTGCTCGACGTGCTCAGCCGGCAGCACGACGGGGATGGAGGGCATCTCCAGATGAAGCAGGTCGCCGACGCGGTCGTCCTCAGCCAGAGCGCCACCACGCGTCTGGTCACCCGGCTCGAGGACCGCGGTCTCCTGGAGCGCTACCTCTGCCCCACCGACCGCCGGGGCATCTACACGAACGTCACCGAGGCGGGCCTCAAGCTGCTCGAAGAGGCCCGGCCGACCAACGACGCCGCCCTTCGCGAGGCCCTCGACGAGGCGGCGAAGAACCCCGAGCTGGCCCCGCTGGTGCGGGTCGTGGAGACGCTGAAGGCTCCGGTGCCCGCCTGAGCGGGACTCAGCACAGGGCGTCTCTGCGTAGGGTGCGGTCATGGGAGATCTTGAGATACGTGCTGCCGTCGCGGACGACGTCCCGGCGATCGTCGCCATGCTCGCGGACGACCCCCTGGGCGCCCAGCGTGAGTCGCCTGACGACCTCACCCCGTACCTGACCGCACTGGAACGGCTCAGCGCCGACCCGAACCAGCGCCTGGTCGTGGCGGTCCGGGAAGGCCGCGTCGTCGGGACGCTCCAGCTGACGATCATTCCGGGGCTGTCCCGACGCGGTGCAACCAGGTCGATCATCGAAGGTGTACGCATTCATGCCGATGAGCGCGGCAGCGGCCTGGGAACACAGCTCATCGAGTGGGCGATCGACGAATCCCGGGATCAGGGTTGCCAGTTGGTCCAGCTGACCTCCGACAAGACCCGCACCGACGCCCACCGCTTCTACGAGCGGCTCGGCTTCACGGCCTCCCACACGGGCTTCAAGCTCCCGCTGTGACCGGACGCGAGTGGGCGCCCTGTTTCACGTGAAACAGGGCGCCCACTCATGTCACCGCCTATCCGATGCCGCGCCACCCCTCGGGATCGACCCCACCCGGCACCGGGGCCGCCTCGTCGTACGGCTGCCGCGTGAACACGAACGAGCCGAGGTCCAGATGGCTCACGGACCCGTCCGGCCGCCGTACGGCCTTCAGCAGCTCTCCGGCGTAGTACCCCTCCAGCCCGGTCCAGGTGCCGTCGCTGTTCGGACGGAACCGCGAGCGTCGCCCGTTGCCGGACAGTGGCTCCAGCGAGGCGAGCCCTTCGGCCGTGAGCCGCAGGGCGAAGGCGTGAGTCCCCCAGTACCACTGGCCCGTCAGCTCCAGCATCGACGGGTCGACGTCACGCAGTGGCCTCCAGGAGGAGGGAATCCGCGGCTCCGCCTCGGCGACGATACGGACGAGATCGGCCGAGACGCCGGACACCAGTGGGCCCGAGGTGCAGTTGGCCAGCACCACAGCCGCTACGTCGTCCTCCACGCTGATGCTCACACTCGCCAGGAAACCCGGCAGGGATCCGCTGTGCCCCACGAGCAGCCGGCCCTGCCGGCGCTGAATCTGCATGCCGAGGCCGTAGGCGTCACCGGACATCACGTCCGCGGCTTCCGCAGGCGCCGCCGGAGTCCGCATCTCCCGCAGGGACTCTGCACTCAGCACCCTCTCGTCGCCCTTCACCAGGAAGGCCGCGAACCGGGCCAGGTCTGCCGTGGTCGACCAGAGTTGTCCGGCGGGTGCCATACGACCGAGGTCCTCGGCGGGCTCGGGCAGCAGCACATCGGCCCAAGGGTGCACGGCCCAGCCACCCGCGTGCGGGGCCTGTGGTCGCACGCCCGTCCGGTCGAGCCCCAGCGGTTCGAGCACTTCACGCCGTAGTGCCTCCTCCCAGGAGGTCGCCCGCAGCTCCTCCACGAGTGCGCCCAGCAACGTGTAGCCGGGGTTCGAGTAGTGGTGCCGCCGGCCGACGGGGTGCAGAAGAGGCTGCTCGCCGAGCACGTCGGACAGTTCGGGCCGCAGGGATCCGGACGTGCGCTCCCACCACGGGCCGGGCGACTCGGCAGCCAGCCCGCCCGTGTGGGCGAGCAGTTCGGCGATCGTGGCCTCCCCCGCCCCGGTACCCGGCACGTACTTCTCCAGTGGATCCCCGAGCCCGAGCAGCCCCTCGTCCCGCAGGCGCATCACGAGAACGGCGGTGAAGGTCTTGGTGATCGAGCCGATGCGGTACTGGACGTTCTCGTCCGGCTCTTCCCCGTCCACCGATGTCCGCGCACCGTGCCACACCGCCCGGCCGTCCCGGACGACGGCCGCGACCAGCGACGGCGCCCGCCCCTCGGCCTGTGCCACGGCAATCCGGTGCAGCAGCGCACGACTCGTTGCGGGGAGCAGCTCTTCCTGAGGTGTCGTCATGGCCCAAGTCCACCTGGCCCGGGCCTACGAGTCGAACTCATTTCGCCGTCGGCACCGGATCAGACCTGCGTCCCCACCGGATCAGGTCTGCGCCATGTCCACGAACCGCGAGTAGTGACCCTGGAAGGCGACCGTGATCGTCGCCGTCGGGCCGTTTCGGTGCTTGGCCACGATCAGGTCGGCCTCGCCCGCGCGCGGCGACTCCTTCTCATAGGCGTCCTCGCGGTGCAGCAGGATGACCATGTCGGCGTCCTGCTCGATGGAACCGGACTCACGCAGGTCGGAGACCATCGGCTTCTTGTCCGTGCGCTGCTCGGGACCACGGTTCAGCTGGGAGAGCGCGATGACCGGGATCTCCAGCTCCTTGGCCAGCAGCTTGAGGTTACGGGACATGTCCGAGACCTCCTGCTGACGGCTCTCGGCCCGCTTGGAACCGCCGGACTGCATCAGCTGGAGGTAGTCGATGACCACCAGCCGGAGGTCGTTGCGCTGCTTGAGGCGGCGGCACTTGGCGCGGATCTCCATCATCGACAGGTTCGGGGAGTCGTCGATGTAGAGCGGGGCCGCCGAGACGTCCGGCATCCGCCGGGCCAGGCGCGTCCAGTCCTCATCCGTCATCGTGCCGGACCGCATGTGGTGCAGGGCGACCCGCGCCTCGGCGGACAGCAGACGCATCGCGATCTCGTTGCGCCCCATTTCGAGCGAGAAGATCACACTCGGCAGGTTGTTCTTGATCGAGGCGGCCCGCGCGAAGTCCAGCGCGAGCGTCGACTTACCCATGGCGGGACGCGCGGCGATAACGATCATCTGGCCCGGGTGCAGCCCGTTGGTGAGCGAGTCGAAGTCTGTGAACCCCGTGGGCACGCCGGTCATCTCGCCGCTGCGCGAGCCGATCGCCTCGATCTCGTCGAGCGCGCCCTCCATGATGTCGCCGAGCGGCAGGTAGTCCTCGCTGGTGCGCTGCTCGGTGACCGCGTAGACCTCCGCCTGGGCACGGTTGACGATCTCGTCGACGTCGTCGTCGGCCGCGTATCCCATCTGCGTGATGCGCGTACCCGCCTCGACCAGGCGACGCAGCACGGCCCGCTCGTGGACGATCTCCGCGTAGTAGGCGGCGTTGGCGGCCGTGGGCACCGTCTGGACGAGGGTGTGCAGATACGAGGCCCCGCCGACCTTGTTGATCTCGCCCCGTTTGGTGAGCTCGGCGGCGATCGTGATGGGGTCGGCCGGCTCGCCCTTGGCGTAGATGTCGAGGACGGCCTGGTAGATCGTCTCGTGTGCCGGCTTGTAGAAGTCGTGGCCCTTGAGGATCTCGACGACGTCGGCGATGGCGTCCTTGGAGAGCAGCATGCCGCCGAGGACGGACTGCTCGGCCTCGATGTCCTGCGGCGGTACCCGCTCGAACGCCGGGGCGGCGCCACCGTCCCACGCACCGTTGTCCCTGCCGCGCTCGTGTTGCTCGTCGCGGCCCCGGGGTCCCTCGCCGCGTCGACGGGAGGCGGGCAGACGATCACTGGGACCGCTGTCGGCCCACGGGTCGTCCAAGGGCTCGGAAATGCTCACCGAGCCACCTCCTCCCGTCCGCCGCAGCAGACCTCGCCGTGCCCCTCTGTTCTACGGCACGGCACTGACAAATGAGACGCCCAACTCCGGTTGGCCAACGCCGGTTTTGTGACGTTTTAGAAACCGGCAGACGGAGCGGGCGCCGGACCACGTTAGGCCTCTCGGCAGCGTCAGCCAATCTGGTTATCCACAGGCCATGTGGACGACGGCCCAGATGCTGTGGAGAACTCCTCAAAACCTGTGCACGACCCGGTGGACAGGCCTGTGAACAAGCTTCCATCCACCTCAAAGGGATGGCGCTGACCTGCGGCTTTGCCGTCCACCGGCTGTGCAGAAGAAAAACTTCCCCAACCGGCGCAAGATCGCTGCGAACGGTGCACAGAAGTGCGCGCCCCTGGACAGAAAGTAAGGGACGCAAAGCCTTTGCATCTCTTACCTGTGGACGATTAGATTGGTGCACATGACACAGGCCCCCGCGCGCCGCAGAACCGGCCGGAGACAGCACGACCGAGAGATCGTCGCTCTGGCCGTGCCGGCCTTCGGCTCCCTCGTCGCCGAGCCCCTCTTCCTCATGGCCGACACCGCCATCGTGGGCCATCTGGGTACGGCTCAACTCGCCGGCCTCGGCGTCGCCTCGGCCTTGTTGATGACCGCCGTCAGTGTCTTCGTCTTCCTCGCCTACGCCACGACAGCGGCGGTCGCCCGCCGCGTCGGCGCGGGTGATCTCCAGGCCGCCATCCGCCAGGGCATGGACGGCATCTGGCTGGCTCTGCTCCTCGGCGCTGCCGTCGTCGCCGTCGTCCTGCCGACGGCATCCGGCGTCGTGGACCTCTTCGGCGCTTCTGACGCGGCGGCTCCCTATGCGACCACGTACCTGCGTATCTCCACGCTCGGCATACCGGCGATGCTCGTCGTACTCGCCGCGACCGGCGTGCTGCGTGGCCTCCAGGACACCAAAACGCCTCTCTATGTGGCCATCGCCGGCTTCGTCGCCAACGGCGCCCTCAACGTGGGGCTCGTCTACGGCGCCGACCTGGGGATCGCCGGCTCCGCCTGGGGAACCGTCATCGCCCAGTGGGGCATGGCGGTGGTCTACCTCGCCGTGGTCCTGCGCGGGGCGCGCAAGCACGGTGCCTCGCTGCGCCCGGACGCCGCCGGGATCAGGGCCTCCGCACAGGCTGGTGTTCCCCTGCTGGTTCGCACCCTCTCCCTGCGGGCGATCCTGATGATCGCCACGGCGGTCGCCGCCCGTCTCGGGGATGCCGACATCGCCGCACACCAGATCATCCTGTCCCTGTGGAGCCTGCTCGCCTTCGCCCTCGACGCCATTGCCATCGCGGGACAAGCCATCATCGGGCGCTATCTCGGAGCCGGTGACGCACAGGGCGCCCGCGACGCATGCCGTCGCATGGTCGAGTGGGGGATCGGCGTCGGAGTCGTCCTCGGCATTCTGGTCGTCATCACCCGACCGGCATTTCTACCCCTGTTCACCAGTGACTCGGCGGTCACGGACGCAGCGCTGCCCGCCCTGCTCATCGTCGCGCTCTCACAGCCGATCTCGGGCATCGTCTTCGTGCTGGACGGAGTCTTGATGGGCGCCGGCGACGGTCCCTACCTGGCCTGGGCGATGCTGATCACTCTGGCGGTCTTCACCCCGTTCGCCCTCCTGGTGCCGGTACTGGGCGGTGGGCTCACCGCCCTCTGGGCCACCATGACGCTGATGATGACGGTGCGGATGATGACGCTGTGGCTCCGGACCCGCTCGGGCCGCTGGATCGTGACGGGCGCGACCCGCTGACGACCGGCCTCAGCGGTTGCTGACTGTTTCACGTGAAACACCGTGTTTCACGTGAAACGTCGACGGGACGAGAACGACGACGCGACGGAGACAACGACGGGGCGGAAACGACGATGGGACCGCACCCGGAAGGGTGCGGCCCCATCGCTCACTGCTTCAGCGAGCACGGCACTCAGGCCGCGACAACCTCGATGTTGACCTTGGCGGCAACCTCGGGGTGCAGACGCACGGACGTCTCGTGAGCGCCCAGCGTCTTGATCGGCGAGCCCAGCTCGATGCGGCGCTTGTCGACCTCGGGGCCACCGGAAGCCTTGATCGCGGAAGCGATGTCGGCCGGGGTGACGGAACCGAAGAGACGACCGGCGTCGCCGGAGCGGACAGCCAGACGGACCTTGACGCCCTCGAGCTGGGCCTTCACCTGGTTGGCCTGCTCGATGGTCTGGATCTCGTGGATCTTGCGAGCACGACGGATCTGCTCGACGTCCTTCTCGCCACCCTTGGTCCAGCGGATAGCGAACTTCCGCGGGATCAGGTAGTTGCGAGCGTAACCGTCCTTGACGTCGACGACGTCGCCCGCGGCACCGAGGCCGGTGACCTCGTGGGTGAGGATGATCTTCATGTGTCGGTCACCCTTCCCTTATCGCGCGGTGGAGGTGTAGGGCAGCAGCGCCATCTCACGGCTGTTCTTCACGGCCGTGGCGACGTCACGCTGGTGCTGCGTGCAGTTGCCGGTCACGCGGCGGGCACGGATCTTGCCGCGGTCGGAAATGAACTTCCGCAGCATGTTCGTGTCCTTGTAGTCCACGTACGTGACCTTGTCCTTGCAGAATGCGCAGACCTTCTTCTTCGGCTTGCGCACAGGCGGCTTCGCCATGGTGTATCTCCTGTGTGATCAAGAAGTTGGGGTGCGAACCCGCCCTAGAAGGGGGGCTCGTCCGAGTAGCCGCCGCCCTGCTGGCCGCCGCCGGAGCCGCCGCCCCAGCCGCCGCCACCGCCCTGGGCGCCACCGGCGGGAGCGCCGGTCGCCCACGGGTCGTCGGCGGGAGCGCCGCCGCCCTGCTGGCCGCCACCGGGGCCGCCGCCCCAGCCGCCGCCACCCTGGCCGCCACCGCCACCGCCACCGCCGCCGTAGCCGCCCTGGCCACCGCGGCCCGTGGTCTTGGTGACCTTGGCCGTGGCATTGCGCAGGCTGGCGCCGACTTCCTCGACGTCCAGCTCGTAGACCGTGCGCTTGACGCCCTCACGGTCCTCGTAGGACCGCTGCTTCAGCCGGCCCTGCACGATGACGCGCATGCCTCGCTGGAGCGACTCCGCGACGTTCTCCGCCGCCTGACGCCAGACCGAGCAGGTCAGGAACAGGCTCTCGCCGTCCTTCCACTCGTTCGTCTGGCGGTCGAAGGTGCGGGGAGTGGACGCGACACGGAACTTCGCGACGGCCGCACCGGAGGGGGTGAAGCGCAGCTCGGGGTCGTCGACAAGATTGCCGACCACCGTGATGACGGTCTCGCCTGCCATGGGGGAACCTCTCGGCGGGTTTGCTCTGGCTGCTTGCTACTCGAATCCCGGAATCAGCTGAGCGGGAGAGCTCAGTGGGTCTCGGGACGGAGGACCTTGGTCCGGAGGACCGACTCGTTCAGGTTCATCTGGCGGTCGAGCTCCTTGACGACCGCAGGCTCAGCCTGAAGGTCGATGACCGAGTAGATGCCCTCGGGCTTCTTCTTGATCTCGTACGCGAGACGACGACGGCCCCAGGTGTCGACCTTCTCGACCTTTCCGCCGCCGTCACGGACGACAGAGAGGAAGTTCTCGATCAGCGGGGAGACAGCGCGCTCCTCGACGTCGGGGTCGAGGATGACCATCACCTCGTAGTGACGCATGTGGAACCCACCTCCTTTGGACTCAGCGGCCACGGTCGTTCCGTGGCAGGAGGGTTGTGATGCGTAGCAACGGTATCGGCCACCACTGACAGTCGGGGGTTCCGTCGAGGAGCCCCTGTCGTGACATGGGCAGACACCGGTGCGGACGGTACAGAGTACCCGCACAGTGGCTTGCGGTTGAAATCCGGCCGCGAGGGCAGCCAATCTGTACACATCGGGTGTGTATGGCGCTACGATGCGCCGACTTTCGCAGGAGGTGCCCTATGGCACAGGCATTGCGACCCAACACCGCCGGCGGCCTCTTCGCCACGGACGGCAAGCCCCACCCCCTCCAGGACGCCCTGCTCGCGGTGACCCTGGTGCTGGGCATCACGTCGTTCATCACGGCACTCGTCGACGAGGACCTGCATCTCCTCAGCTCCTGGACCGGCCTGGTGGGCGTTCTCACCGGTGCGTACGGCCAGTGGGTGTCGGAGACGACCAGGGAACGCTTCGGCCTGATCCTCGGCCTCGGTGCCGCGGGCGTCGGGTTCTTCCTGGGCATGGCGCACGGCGGTCTCTTCGGCGGTCTCATCGACTGACGCCAGGGACATCCCCTTCTGAACACCGGGTGACGCCCCGGCCGCTCACGGGCCGGGGCGAAGGTTCCGTACGCCCAACCGGCGCGCATCCCAGGCGCAGTAGGCTTCGCGCGAGAGCCGGAGCCCCTGACCCCATGGGGACACACCAGCCCGAGGAGCGCCCCGAAATGAGCCTGACCCTGAGGACCATCAGTCGAGAGCAGCATCTGGCCTACATCCAGAGCCTGCCGTCGGCGAGCCACATGCAGGTCCCGGCCTGGGCTGACGTCAAGGCGGAGTGGCGCTCCGAGAACCTCGGATGGTTCGACGACAGGACGGGCGAGCTGGTCGGTGCCGGTCTGGTCCTCTACCGGCAGCTTCCCAAGATCAAGCGCTACCTCGCCTATCTGCCCGAGGGCCCGGTCATCAACTGGTTCGCGCCGAATCTCCAGGACTGGATCGAGCCGATGCTGGCGCACCTGAAGCAGCAGGGCGCCTTCTCGGTGAAGATGGGCCCGCCGGTGGTCATCCGGCGCTGGGACGCCACCTCGATCAAGCAGGGCATCCAGAACCCCGACGTGAAGCGGCTGCGCGACATCGAGGCCGACCACATCGAGCCGCGTGCCTTCGAGGTCGCCGACAAACTGCGCCGCATGGGGTGGCAGCAGGGCGAGGACGGCGGCGCCGGCTTCGGCGACGTCCAGCCCCGCTACGTCTTCCAGGTGCCGCTGGCCAACCGCTCCCTGGAAGAGGTCCACAAGAACTTCAACCAGCTGTGGCGCCGCAACATCAAGAAGGCCGAGAAGGCCGGCGTCGAGGTCGTCCAGGGCGGCTACCAGGACCTCGAGGAATGGCAGCGGCTGTACGAGATCACGGCCGTGCGCGACCACTTCCGGCCGCGCCCGCTGTCGTACTTCCAGCGCATGTGGACGGCCCTCAACACCGAGGACCCCAACCGCATGCGGCTGTACTTCGCACGGCACAACGGCGTGAACCTGTCGGCAGCGACCATGCTGATCGTCGGCGGGCACGTCTGGTACTCCTACGGCGCCTCCGACAACATCGGCCGCGAGGTCCGGCCCTCGAACGCGATGCAGTGGCGGATGCTGCGCGACGCCTACGCGCTCGGCGCCACCGTCTACGACCTGCGCGGTATCTCCGACTCGCTGGACGAGACCGACCACCTCTTCGGTCTGATCCAGTTCAAGGTGGGCACGGGCGGCCAGGCCGCCGAGTACCTCGGCGAGTGGGACTTCCCGCTGAACAAGCTGCTGCACAAGGCGCTCGACATCTACATGTCGCGCCGCTGATGTCACGTTCAGTGCTTCTATACCTCTGACACACGGCAACCACTGACACACGGCAACCACGAGAAAGGTTCCAGGTCCGGCCATGGCGCTCACGCTCTACGTCGACACCGCGCGCTGGCGGGCGCACCACAAGCACGTGCAGGAGCAGTTCCCAGGCCTCGTGCCGGTCTGCAAGGGCAACGGCTACGGCTTCGGGCACGAGCGGCTGGCGGAGGAAGCCACGCGACTGGGCTCGGACGTCCTCGCCGTCGGCACGACGTACGAGGCCGCCCGGATCAAGGACTGGTTCGGCGGTGACCTGCTGGTGCTGACGCCTTACCGGCGCGGCGAGGAGCCCGTGCCCCTGCCGGACCGGGTCATCCGCTCGGTGTCGTCGATAGACGGCGTGTACGGCCTCGTCGGTGCCCGTGTGGTGATCGAGGTGATGTCCTCGATGAAGCGGCACGGCATCAGCGAGCAGGACCTGCCCCAACTGCACGCCGCCATCGAGAACATCCGCCTGGAAGGCTTCGCGATCCACCTGCCGCTGGACCGCACCGACGGCTCGGACGCGGTCGAGGAAGTCATCGGCTGGATGGACCGGCTGCGCGCCGCCCGGCTGCCTCTGCACACCATGTTCGTCAGCCACCTCAAGGCCGAGGACCTCATCCGGCTCCAGCAGCAGTTCCCGCAGACCCGGTTCCGTGCCCGCATCGGCACGCGGCTGTGGCTGGGGGACCACGAGGCCACCGAGTACCGCGGCGCGGTCCTGGACGTCACGCGCGTGGCCAAGGGGGAGCGCTTCGGCTACCGGCAGCAGAAGGCCGCCTCCGACGGCTTCCTGGTGGTCGTGGCGGGCGGTACGTCGCACGGGGTGGGCCTGGAGGCCCCCAAGGCGCTGCACGGCGTCATGCCGCGGGCCAAGGGCGTCGCCCGGGCCGGCCTCGCGACAGTCAACCGGAACCTTTCTCCGTTCGTCTGGGGCGGCAAGCAGCGCTGGTTCGCCGAGCCGCCGCACATGCAGGTCTCGATCCTGTTCGTGCCCGCGGACGCGCCCGAGCCGAAGGTCGGCGAGGAACTGGTGGCCCATCTGCGGCACACGACCACGCAGTTCGACCGGATCGTGGACCGCTGACCGGCGAGCACACTCACCGGCCCCGCACAGCAAGAAGGCCGTACACGGTTTCCCGTGTACGGCCTTTCGCATCGTTCACTCAGAGCGAACCGTCCGCGCCCTGCCTGCCCCACTCGACCTGCGGCCCGTCGAACTGAGCAGCCGCGTGCCGGGCGGGCCGGGCCGCGGGACCGAGGACGAAGACGTCCTCCGCGCCGTCGAGCACTCCGCCCGAGGGATCGTCGTCCCCGGACCGGCGAACGGGATCCCGCTCCGGCATGAAGATGTCGCGCACGATCATGACGCACAAATACAGCGTGCCCAGCAGGTGCATGCCGATGGCCCAGTGGTAGCCGTCGGTGGGCAGCCCCTTGTGGGCGTCTCCGCTGGTCGTGTACGCGAGGTACATCCAGATCCCCAGGAAGTACGCCACCTCGCAGGCCTGCCAGATCAGGAAGTCCCGCCACTTCGGCCGGGCCAGGGCGGCCAGGGGCACCAGCCACAGGACGTACTGCGGCGAGTAGACCTTGTTGGTGAGGATGAACGCCGCGACGATCAGGAAGGCGAGCTGGGCGAACCGCGGGCGGCGCGGTGCGGTCAGCGCGAGCACGGCGACACCCGCGCAGCACACCAGCATCAGCAGCGTGGCGAGCGTGTTGACGGTGTCGGTGCTGAGCGGGCTGTCCGAGTTCTGGGCCATGATCAGCCAGAAGGAGCCGAAGTCGACGCCCCGCTCCTGGCTGAACGTGTAGAACTTCGACCAGCCCTCGAACGCGAAGAGCATCACCGGCCCGTTCACGACGACCCAGGCGACGATCGCACCGCCCAAAGCCGTCCCGAACGCACGCCACTTGCCCGCGCGCCAGCACAGCACCAGCAGCGGCCCGAGGATCAGGAAGGGATAGAGCTTGGCGGCCGTGGCGAGTCCCAGGAGGACGCCGAAGGCGAGGGAGCGGCCGCGCGACCACATCAGCATCGCCGCGGCCGTCAGAGCGACCGCCAGCAGGTCCCAGTTGATCGTCGCCGTCAGGGCGAAGGCAGGTGCCAGGGCGACCAGCAGGCCGTCCCAGGGACGCCGGGCATGGGTACGGGTCACGCAGACGGCGATGACCGACGCGCACACCATCAGCATCCCGGCGTTGACCATCCAGTACCACTGCTCCTGGTCCTGGATGGTGCCGCTGCCGGGCGTGAGCCAGGAGGCGACCTCCATGAAGACACCGGTGAGCACCGGGTACTCCAGGTACTGCATGTCGCCGGGGAGCTTGTCGAAGTACGGCACGAGCCCGTCGGCGAAGCCGCGGCCCTGGTAGAGGTGCGGGATGTCCGAGTAGCAGGCGTGCGTGTACTGGGAACTGGCACCGAAGAACCAGGCGCCGTTGTAGCAGGGTGCCTTCTGGACCAGACCGAGGGCGAACATGCCGATCGCCACCAGCGCGATCACCCGTACGGGAGTCCACCATGACGCCCCGAGCAGGGCACGCCGCCCGAGCGGGCCGCCGATCAGCTCGCTGCCGGCCGCGGCGACCTTGTCCTCCTGGGTCGGCCGCACCGGGTCCGGCTCGTGGACGCTCGCTTGCGTCGATTCTGCACTGGCCATGCCGCACATCCTGCCGTACGCGTCCATCAAAACGCCGAGGGCCGCCGCACCGGGTAGGTGCGACGGCCCGTGTTTCACGTGAAACGTCTTCGCGTTTCACGTGAAACACCCATGCCGGGCGAGCCGGCTATCCCTCGGGGCCTCCGAAGATGCCTCCGTTGCCATTGCCTCTGGTGTTGCCGCCGTCCAGATTCGTATCGGTTGGCGTGGGCTCGGGGGAAGCCCCTCCGTCTGTGCCCCCGTTACCGGTGCCGCCGTTCTGCGCGCCACCGTCCTCCTCACATCCGAAGAATCCACAGGTGTCGCTCGGCGAAGGCGACGGAAGCGTCGGCGTCTCGCTGGGCGTCGCGCTCGGCGACTCGGTCACGGTCTCGCTGGGCGTGACGCTCGGCGTCGGGGTCGGCGACGGAGCGCCCACCTCGTGCTGGATCTCACCGATCTTCTCGGCCTCCGGGAAGCCGAGGTCGGGCTCGCCGTCCAGCGCGGCCTTCATGTACTCGGTCCACACCTGGGTGGGAGTGTCACCACCGTGGATGGACTCCTCACCCGCCGTGCCGTTCATGGAGAGCAGCTTGGCGCTCTTGGGGTCCTCACGGAACATCGCGACCGAGGTCGACAGCTGCTGGGTGTAGCCGACGAACCAGGCCGACTTGTTCTCGTCCGTGGTACCGGTCTTACCGGCCGCCGTACGGCCCAGGGCCAGGGCGTTCTTACCCGTACCGTTCTGGATGACGTTCTCCAGAGTGTCCGTGACGTTGTTGGCCACGTTCTCGGGCATCGCCTGCGTGATGCGCGGCTTGTCGAAGCCTTCGACTTCCTTCCCGTTGAACTTGACGCTGGTCACCGAGTACGGGGAGGCCTGCTTGCCGGCGGCGGCGAACGTCGCGTAGGCGTCGGCCATGCGGATCGCACTGGGTGTCGACGTACCGAGCGCGAACGACGGGTTGAGGGTGGCGAAACTGGCGTCCAGGATGCCGGACTTCTCGGCCACGTCCCGCACGTTCCTCATCCCGACGTCCATGCCGAGCTGGACGAACGGGGTGTTGACGGACTGCTCCATCGCCTTGCGCAAGGTGATGTAGCCCCAGGGGTGGTCGCTCTCGTTCTCCTGGAAGAACGGTGTGTTGTCCTTCTTCAGGACGTAGGAGCCGTCGTTGTTCCTGACCTTGAGGTGGTCGTTGCCGTTGTACTTGCTCATCGGCGAGAGGGGACCGTCGCTCCGGTAAGTGCCGTGCTCCATGGCGGCGGCGAGCACGAACGGCTTCCACGTCGAACCGACGGGGACACCTGAGGTGTCCGCGTTGTTGTTGAAGTGGCCGTTCTCGTAACCCGCACCACCGTAGAGCGCGACGATCGCGCCGTCCTTGGGCTTCACCGACGCCGCACCGAACTGGACGTGCTTGTCCAGCTCACGCTTCTCCGGGTCCAGTTTTTCCTTCTCGACCTTCTTCACGGCCTTGGCCAGCGCCTCGACCTTGGCCTTCTCGAAGGTCGTCCTGATCTGGTAGCCGCCCTGGTCGAACTGCTTCTCCGTGATGTTGGAGTGGTTCAGGACGTACTTCTTGGCGGTGTCCGCCAGGTAGCCGATCTGGCCGCTCATGCCCTTGGTCGCCTTGCGGCCCTGGGGCATGGGGTACTTCTTGATCGCCTTCTGGTACTCGGCGTCCGAGAGCTTGTTGTCGTTGTGCATCTGCTCGAGGATCCAGCCCCAGCGCGCCCTGGACCGCTTCTCGTTGGCCTCGGCGCTCGCCGAGGAGTCGAGGCTGTCGTTGCCCGCGGGGTCGTAGTACGTCGGGCCCTTGAGCAGGGCGGCGAGGAAGGCGCACTCGCTCGGCTCGAGCTTGACCGCGTCCTTGCCGTAGTACGTCTGGGCGGCGGCCTGGATGCCGTAGGCGCCGCGGCCGTAGTAGGAGGTGTTCAGGTACCCCTGGAGGATCTCGTCCTTGGTGAGCTTGGTGCCCACCTTGATCGAGATGAACATCTCCTTGAACTTACGGGTGATCGTCTGGTCCTGGCTCAGGTAGGTGTTCTTGACGAACTGCTGGGTGATCGTCGAACCACCCTGCGTGTCACCGCCCCGGGCCATGTTCGCCAGAGCCCGCGCGATGCCCATCGGGTCGACACCCGAGTCCTGGTAGAAGCTCTTGTTCTCGGCCGAGATCACCGCCTGCTGCATGGCCTTGGGGATCCGGTCGATCGTGACGTTCTGCCGGTTCTGGCCGCTGCCCGTCGCAACCATCTGCTGGCCGTTCGACCAGTAGTAGACGTTGTTCTGCGACAGGGCCGCCGCGTTCTCCTCGTTGGGGACGCCCACCATGGCGTATCCGATGCCGGCCACGGCCACCAGGCTGCCGAAGAAGCCGATGCACAGGCCGGAGACGAGCTTCCAGGACGGCAGCCAGCGCTGCCAGCCGTACTTGCCGGCCCGCGGATAGTCGATCAGCCGCTTCTTGTCGGAATAGGCAGCCGTGCGCCCCCTGCCCCGCCCGGGCCCGGCCGGCCCGCCGGGAGCGGCGCGCCGGCCGCCACGGGCCGGTTCGGCCGCTCTGCGTCGGCCGCCTCCGGCACTTCTTTGCGCCGCACGCCGGGCCTCGGCACGGCCGCCGTACGGACGCTCCTCACCCCCCGAGCCGTAGGAGTCCGACCCATAGGAGTCGGACGGAGACCCGGTGGCGCCTCGCGGGGCCGCGCGGCGACCGGGGGACGAACCGGACTGGCCGCGTCGGGCCGCGGCACGTCCGCCTCCCTGCGGCTGCGGCGGTTTGCGACGGTGCTCGCTCATCGAACGACTACTCCTCGGGCAGGCGCACCCTTGCGCGCCTGGAAACGGCGGCTGGTTTCCGGTCCCCCCGAAGTACGGATGCGGTGGTCTCTGCATTCATCGGTCCCGCATGCACCCGTACTACACCGAAGACGACGACGCTCTCAGGCGCCACTTGGTTCCCGGTGATGTGCATGGCGCACAGACTACGCACCACCAAAACCTGCCGAGGGCTGAAGTTCACCTCAAATCAGGCAACTCGCGTCCGATGAATCGGTGATGTGATCCCGTTCACCGCACCCCCTCTTGTCGCATCCGGAAGGCCGTTCTATCGTCGTGATGTATCGAGTCGATACATCAGCGCGACACATCGGCCCGAGACATCGGGTTCCGCGGCAGAGAGGAGGCGACGATGAGCCGGCGTTCCGGGATCCTCGAGTTCGCCGTACTCGGCCTGCTCCGCGAATCTCCGATGCACGGCTATGAGCTGCGCAAACGACTCAACACCTCACTGGGTGTGTTCCGTGCGTTCAGCTACGGGACGCTGTACCCCTGCCTCAAGACGCTGGTCGCCAACGGCTGGCTGATAGAGGAGCCGGGGAACGACACCGAGGCCGCTCCCCTCACCGGCCGCCGCGCCAAGATCGTCTACCGGTTGACGGCGGAGGGTAAGGAGCACTTCGAGCAGCTGCTCTCCCAGACCGGGCCCGAGGCGTACGAGGACGAGACATTCGCCGCCCGTTTCGCCTTCTTCGGGCAAACCTCACGCGATGTGCGCATGCGCGTGTTGGAGGGCCGCCGCAGCCGGCTGGAGGAGCGCCTGGAGAAGATGCGCCTCTCGCTGGCCCGGACCCGGGAGCGCCTCGACGACTACACGCTTGAGCTCCAGCGCCACGGGATGGAGTCCGTGGAGCGCGAAGTGCGCTGGCTGAACGAGCTCATCGAGAGCGAGCGGGCGGGGCGGGACCTGAAGGGTCCCACCCCGGGGGAGCCCGGTTCGCGTGACACCACATCTGGAGCGTCGGGCGGCCTGCCCCGGCCGGGGGACGACCCCCGTCCGGATACGCCCGGCGACACCGCCACGTGAGAGCCCGCTGAAGGGCCTCACTCGTACACACAGGGAGCAACCGGAATGGGTTCGGTTCGCGTAGCCATCGTCGGTGTGGGCAACTGCGCCGCATCGCTGGTGCAGGGAGTCGAGTACTACAAGGACGCCGATCCGGCGGCCAAGGTGCCGGGCCTGATGCACGTCCAGTTCGGCGCCTACCACGTCAGCGACGTCGAGTTCGTCGCCGCGTTCGACGTGGACGCCAAGAAGGTCGGCCTCGACCTGGCGGACGCCATCGGCGCCTCCGAGAACAACACCATCAAGATCTGCGACGTACCCAGCACCGGTGTGACGGTCCAGCGCGGCCACACGCTCGACGGCCTCGGCAAGTACTACCGGGAGACCATCGAGGAGTCCGCCGAGGAGCCGGTCGACGTCGTCCAGGTCCTCAAGGACAAGCAGGTCGACGTCCTCGTCTGCTACCTGCCCGTCGGCTCCGAGGACGCGGCGAAGTTCTACGCCCAATGCGCCATCGACGCCAAGGTCGCCTTCGTCAACGCCCTTCCGGTCTTCATCGCCGGCACCAAGGAGTGGGCCGACAAGTTCACCGAGGCGGGCGTCCCGATCGTCGGCGACGACATCAAGTCCCAGGTGGGCGCCACCATCACGCACCGTGTCATGGCGAAGCTGTTCGAGGACCGGGGCGTCATCCTGGACCGCACGATGCAGCTGAACGTCGGCGGCAACATGGACTTCAAGAACATGCTCGAGCGCGACCGCCTCGAGTCGAAGAAGATCTCCAAGACGCAGGCCGTCACCTCGCAGATCCGCGACCGCGACCTGGGTGCGGACAACGTCCACATCGGCCCGTCCGACTACGTCGCCTGGCTGGACGACCGCAAGTGGGCCTACGTCCGACTCGAGGGCCGCGCCTTCGGTGACGTCCCGCTGAGCCTGGAGTACAAGCTGGAGGTCTGGGACTCCCCGAACTCCGCCGGCGTCATCATCGACGCCCTGCGCGCCGCGAAGATCGCCAAGGACCGCGGCATCGGCGGCCCCGTGCTCTCCGCGTCGAGCTACTTCATGAAGTCCCCGCCCGTCCAGTACTACGACGACGAGGCCCGCGAGAACGTCGAGAAGTTCATCAAGGGTGAAGTCGAGCGCTGAGGCGCCGCAACCAGTCGCTCCTGCCAGGGCTGTGAGGGTCCCCGGGTCGTACGACCCGGGGACCCTCTCCCATATGTGAGGCTGTGCCCCATGGCCGTCGTCCGTGACCTGCGTGTCCTGTTGCGCTTCCAGGGCTTCAGGCGCCTGCTCGGCGTGCGCCTGCTCTCCCAGGGCGCCGACGGCGTCTACCAGATCGCGCTCGCCTCATACGTGGTCTTCTCGCCGGAGAAGCAGACCTCGGCGGCCGCGGTCGCCTCCGCCATGGCGGTGCTGCTGCTCCCGTACTCCCTCGTCGGCCCTTTCGCCGGTGTCCTGCTGGACCGCTGGCAGCGCCGCCAGGTCCTGCTGTACGGCAGCCTGCTGCGCGCGGTGCTGGCTTCCGCCACGGCCCTGCTGATACTCAGTCCCGCTCCGGACTGGCTCTTCTACGTCTCCGCCCTGTGCGTCACCGCCGTCAACCGTTTCGTCCTCGCCGGCCTGTCCGCCGCCCTGCCCCGCGTGGTCGACGCCGAGCGCCTCGTCATCGCCAACTCCCTCTCCCCGACCGCCGGAACCCTGGCGGCGACCGCAGGCGGCGGGCTCGCCTTCGTCGTCCGCCTGGTGGTGGCGGACTCCGACGCCGCCGTGGTGCTCGTGGGAGCCGTGCTGTATCTGTGCGCCGCCCTGGCATCGCTCAGCATGGCGCGGGAACTCCTCGGCCCCGACCGGAAACTGGTGCGCGAGCGCATCGCGACGGCTCTCACCGGCACCGCTCGCGACCTGGCGGCGGGCGTACGTCACCTGGCCGCGCCACAGCGCCGGCAAGCGACCTGGGCGCTCGCGGCCATGGCGCTGATGCGCTTCTGCTACGGCGCCCTGCTGGTGATGCTGCTGATGCTCTGCCGGTACGCGCTCACCACGACCACGGACGACGGACTCGCCCTGCTGGGCCTGGCGTTGGGCGTCTCCGGCGCCGGCTTCTTCGCTGCGGCCGTGGTGACGCCCTGGACCGCGGGACGGCTCGGGCCGGGACGCTGGATCGTCGTGTGCGCGGGGGCCGCCGCGCTGCTGGAGCCCGCTCTCGGGCTGCCGTTCGCCGCTGCCCCTCTGCTGGCCGCGGCCTTCGTCCTGGGGCTGACCACTCAGGGCGCGAAGATCGCCACCGACACGATCGTCCAGTCCTCCGTCGAGGACGGCTTCCGTGGCCGGATCTTCTCGGTCTACGACGTCCTCTTCAACGTCGCTTTCGTCGGCGCCGCCGCCGTCGCCGCCCTGGTGCTGCCGCCGGACGGCCGATCCGTGCCGCTGGTGATCACGATCGCCGTTATCTACGCGGCAGTAGCTGTGACTATGGGCCGGTTTGGCCGCCAGTAAGTGTCACATCAATGACACAGAGCCACATTCGGCTACTGCGGTGTCAGTGGGGACCGATAACTTACGTGGGTCTTATCTCGCGACATGTTCGCGTCACTCAACCATGTTCTAGGGGGACCCCCAAGTGACTACTCCGCCGCCCCAGGGCAACCCGTTCGCACAGGGCCAGCCCGCGGGTCAGCCCCAGGCCCCGTACCCGCCGCAGGGCGGCTACCCCCAGCAGCCCGGCCAGCCCGGATTCCCGCCCCAGGGCGCGGCTCCGTACGCTCCGGTTCCGCCGCAGCCGACCGGCCGCAAGCTCAGCTTCAAGACCATCAAGAACATCGCCATCGTCATCGCGGTGGCCAGCATTGCCATCGGCGGCTACATAGCCAGCCGGGACGACGCCAAGACGGCGGCCGTCGGCGACTGCATGCACCGCGGCAGCACCGACGACAACAACCCGGACCTCGAGGTCGTCGAGTGCAGTGACGCGAAGGCCAAGTTCGTGGTGCTGGCCAAGATCGAGGGCGCCTACCTCACTCAGACCCTGGCGTCGAGCAAGTGCGAGGCCGAGGCCAAGGACTTCCAGTACACGTACACCGAGAGCGGTGACGGCAAGGACTTCCTGCTCTGCCTGAAGGACAAGAAGTAAGGCAGACACGCGAGGGGCGGTGTTTCACGTGAAACACCGCCCCTCGGCCCGTCTCCCGGGGTCATGTTTCACGTGAAACATGACCCCGTTTCACAGCCTCAGCCCTCCTGGTCGGCCCACCACTCCTTGAGTGCGGCCACCGCCGAGTCGTGCTCCATCGGCCCGTTCTCCAGGCGCAGCTCCAGCATGTGCTTGTACGCGCGGCCGATGGCCGGGCCGGGACCGACGCCGAGGATCTCCATGATCTGGTTGCCGTCGAGGTCAGGACGGATCGAGTCCAGCTCCTCCTGTTCCTGAAGCTTGGCGATCCGCTCCTCCAGGCCGTCGTACGCGCGCGACAGGGCTGCCGCCTTGCGCTTGTTGCGCGTGGTGCAGTCCGAGCGGGTCAGCTTGTGGAGACGGTCGAGGAGCGGACCGGCGTCACGTACGTAGCGGCGGACCGCCGAGTCCGTCCACTCGCCGGTGCCGTAGCCGTGAAACCGCAGGTGAAGTTCGACCAGACGTGAGACGTCCTTCACCAGCTCGTTGGAGTACTTCAACGCCGTCATGCGCTTCTTGGTCATCTTCGCCCCGACCACCTCGTGGTGGTGGAACGAGACCCGTCCGTCCTTCTCGAAGCGGCGGGTGCGGGGCTTGCCGATGTCGTGCAGCAGGGCGGCCAGGCGGAGGGTCAGGTCGGGACCGTCGTCCTCCAGCGCCATCGCCTGTTCCAGGACGATCAGCGTGTGGTCGTAGACATCCTTGTGCCGGTGGTGCTCGTCACGCTCCAGGCGCAGGGCCGGCAGCTCGGGCAGCACGCGGTCGGCGAGGCCCGTCTCGACGAGCAGGGACAGGCCCTTGCGCGGGTACGGCGACAGGATCAGCTTGTTCAACTCGTCCCGCACCCGCTCGGCGGAGACGATCTCGATACGCCCGGCCATCTCCTTCATCGCCGCGACGACCTCGGGAGCGACCTCGAAGTCGAGCTGAGCCGCGAAGCGCGCGGCCCGCATCATCCGGAGCGGATCGTCGGAGAAGGACTCTTCCGGGGTGCCAGGAGTACGCAGCACACGCGACGCGAGGTCCTCGAGCCCGCCGTGCGGATCGATGAACTCCTTCTCCGGCAGCGCGACGGCCATCGCGTTCACCGTGAAGTCACGGCGGACCAGGTCCTCATCGATGGAGTCTCCGTACGACACCTCGGGCTTGCGTGAGGTCCGGTCGTACGCCTCCGACCGATAGGTGGTCACCTCGATCTGGAAGCGTCGATCCGCGTCCCCGACGCGGGCATCCTTCTGCGCTCCGACCGTGCCGAAGGCGATTCCGACCTCCCAGACGGCGTCCGCCCACGGACGCACGATCTTGAGTACGTCCTGGGGGCGGGCGTCGGTCGTGAAGTCCAGATCGTTGCCGAGCCGGCCCAGCAGCGCGTCCCGGACCGAGCCGCCGACCAGGGCGAGTGAGAACCCGGCCTCCTGGAAGCGGCGGGCGAGGTCGTCGGCGACAGGTGCGATCCGCAGCAGTTCACTCACCGCGCGGTGCTGCACCTGACTCAGGGCACTGGGCGTTTCTTCGTTGGCGTTCGGCACAACAGAAGAGGGTACGTGGCTCGGGCGCCCCCAAGCTCCCCCTATGAGGCATGCAGACACGTCCGTCAATACGCGCACAAGAGATGCCCTTGAGGTGGAGACGACCGCTCTCCGTCATACAGCGACATACCGGACAGCTCGCCGCCGGGCCGCGATCTTGTGGAACGGACCGCGGCACTTCCCCTCAGCGCGCATCGTTACCATGCGTGGACGCACATTCCGACGACCACTGACGACGACGAGGGACGGGCGAGCGCGTGGCCGAGGCGGCAGACTTCCAGGGGACCAGTGCCTCACCTGCCCGCCGGTGGCTGCGGCGCACCGGGGCACTGCTCGCCGGTGCGCCCCTGCTGGCCGGACTCCTCCAGTTGCCCGCCGCGACGCCGGCGGACGCGGCCGGGCAGGAGTCCCCGCAGGCTGCCTCCGGTACGAGCGGCTCGGTGTCCGTCGCTGTCGACTCACTCAGCCCCAGCGCCCCCACCGAGGGGGACACGGTGACCGTGACGGGCACGGTGACCAACAACGGCAAGCAGCCGGTCACCGACGCCCACGTCGACCTGCGGGTGGGACCCTCGCTCGACACCCGTTCCGCCATCGACAGCCTCGCCAAGAAGAGCGACGCCGTCCAGGGCCCCGCCGGCGAGGCCATCGGCGGCAAGTACACCGAGAAGTTCCCCAAGCTCACCCCCGGTGTGGCCGAGCCCTTCAACATCTCCGTGCCGGCCGACGAGCTGGACCTCGGCCAGGACGGCGTCTACCAGCTGGCCGTCGCCCTCTCCGGAGAGACCGCCGCGCAGCCCTGGGACCAGGTTCTCGGCGTCCAGCGCACCTTCCTGCCGTGGCAGCCGGAGGAGGCCGGTACCAAGACGAAGACCACGTTCCTGTGGCCGCTCGTCTCCGACGTCCACATGACGGCCGAGACGGGGTCGAACGAGCAGCAGACGCCGGTCTTCAGCAACGACGACCTCGCCGAGGAGATCTCCCCGGGCGGCCGCCTCGACCAGATGGTGTCGCTGGGCAAGGGCCTCGACATCACCTGGGTGATCGACCCGGACCTGCTGGCTTCCGTCGACGCGATGACGAGGACCTACGAGGTCAGGGGCGAGGACGGCGACACCACCCCCGGCAGGAACCAGGCGGTCGCCAAGCAGTGGCTCTCCGAGCTCCAGCAGGCGGTGGCGGGCAAGGAGGTCGTCGCCCTGCCGTTCGGCGATCCGGACCTGGCCTCCCTCGCCCACAACGGCACCGCCGTCACGGGCTCGCTGAGCCACCTCAAGGAGGCCACCGACGCCGTCGACAACACGGTGCAGACGGTCCTCCACGTGAAACCGTCCAAGGACTTCGCGTGGCCCGTGGACGGCGCCGTCGACCCGTCGATCATGAAGGTCGCGACCTCTGCGGGCGCCGACAAGGTGATCGCCCGCAGCGACAGCCTCCAGGACGACCTGTCGTACACGCCCTCAGCGGCCCGGCCCATCGGCGGCGGCACCACGGCGGTCGTCGCGGATGCCAGGATGTCCACGGCGTTCCAGGGCAACCTGACGAGGGCCTCCGCGTCCACGCTCGCCGTGCAGCGCTTCCTGGCCCAGAGCCTGACGCTCGGCCTCCAGACCGGCAAGCAGCGCAGCGTCGTCGTCGCCCCGCAGCGCACGCCCTCCGTGAGCCAGGCGCAGGCCATGGCCGACGCACTGGGCGCCCTCCAGGGCGGGAACTGGTCCGAGCCGCAGGACCTCTCGGCCGCGGCCAAGGCCAAGCCCGACCCGGCGGCCAACAGGAAGGTGCCGCCCGCCGACGCCTACCCCCGCTCGCTGCGCAAGCAGGAGCTGCAGCGGGACGCCTTCGAGCAGATGGCGACGACGCAGGGCAAGCTCGACAACTTCAAGGTGATCCTCACCGACGAGTCCCGGGTGGTCACCCCCTTCGGGCGGGCCATGAACCGCGAGATGTCCACGTCGTGGCGTGGCCGGGGCGACGCGGCGCTGGGGTACCGCACCGACGTCGAGTCCTACCTCGACGGGCTGATCGACGGCGTCAAGCTGATCAAGAAGACGGAGACCAAGCTCTCCGGCCGCAGCGCCATGATCCCGGTGACCGTTCAGAACAACCTGGTCCAGGGAGTCGAGCACCTGGAGCTGCGGCTCACGTCGAAGAACCCGACGCGACTCAAGATCGGCGGCGACGCCTACGAGGAGCAGCGGGTCGCGGTGAACGGCGGGCACAGCCAGTCGGTGAAGTTCACCACGTCCGCCAACGCCAACGGCCGGGCGGAGGTGGTCGCCCAGCTGTACACGGAGGACGGCCAGCGGTACGGCGAGCCCGTCACCTTCGACGTGAAGGTCACCGAGGTCACGCCCACCGTGATGCTGGTCATCGGCGGCGGCGTTCTGCTCCTGGTCCTCGCCGGCTTCCGTATGTACACCCAGCGCAAGCGCGCCGCCGCCCGCGAGGCCGCCGAGGACGCCACCGCGGAGGCGGACGACGACGTCGACAGCCCGGCCGACGCTCCGCAGAACCCTGAAGCCCCCGGCGACCGTCTCAAGGAGGAGTCCGCGGCCGACTCCCGGGCAGACGCCCCGCAGCAGCCGAGTGACCCGGCCCCGGACACCGCAGCGGAAAGCGCCGACCCGTCCGGCACGGGTGAGAGAGTGGACCGTTGAGATGTCGTGGCCGGTGGGCCCGGGACGATGAGGTGGGGTAACCATGAACGCGCCGTACGACGGTGACCACGGCCGTGGCGTGGGCAACTCGGGCTACCCCGAACCGGGCGGGCCCGAGGGCCCGCAGCCCGAGCACGGCCAGGTGCCGCCGCAGCCGCCCGCGGACATGTACCTCCAGGACGCCTACACCCAGGACCCCTACCGGGCACAGGACCTCTCCGCCCAGGACCCGGTCGCCGAGGCGCGCTACGACCGAGCCGCGCACCCGCCGCCCCCGCCGGGCACGTACCAGCCGCAGCAGCAGCTGTACGCCCAGCCGCCGCAGTCGCCGTACGCGCCCGACCCGCGGGTGTGGGCCCAGACGCCCGCACCGGAGCCAGAGGGCCCAAGCAGGCACCTGCCGTACGGCGACGACGCCCGGACCACCCAGTTCGTGGGCGTGGACGACCTCGTCTCCCACGCGGGCGAGCCGCGCCAGGAGCCGGACGCGTTCGCGCATCTCTTCCGGGACCAGCAGCAAGGGAGCGGCCACCCGTCCTACGAGCCGCCGTCGGTCCCCGGCCCATCCCCGGCCCCGGGCCAGATGGCGCAGGGGCAGTACGCAGCGCAGGGGCAGTACCCGGTTCCCGGCGAGACCGCGGCGATGCCGGCGGCGGACGACACCCCTGCACCGGAGGCCGCCGCCTCGTCCGCTCCGAAGAAGGGCGGCCGCGCCGCGGGCCTGATGAAGTCCAGCGCCGTGATGGCGGCGGGCACGATGGTCTCCCGCCTCACCGGCTTCATCCGCTCCGCACTGATCGTCTCGGCCATCGGCGTCGGCTTCCTCGGTGACACCTTCCAGGTCGCCTACCAGCTGCCGACCATGCTCTACATCCTCACGGTCGGCGGCGGTCTCAACTCCGTCTTCGTGCCGCAGCTCGTCCGCGCCATGAAGGACGACGAGGACGGCGGCGAGGCGTACGCCAACCGCCTGCTGACCCTCGTCATGGTGGCGCTCGGCGCACTCACCGCGCTCGCGATCTTCGCCGCGCCACTGCTGATCCGCCTGATGTCCCCCTCGATCGCCAGCGACCCCGCGGCGCATCAGGTCGGCATCACCTTCGTCCAGTACTTCCTGCCCTCGATCTTCTTCATGGGCGTCCACGTGGTGATGGGCCAGATCCTCAACGCCCGTGGGAAGTTCGGCGCGATGATGTGGACCCCGGTCCTGAACAACATCGTCATCATCGTGACGCTGGGCATGTTCATCTACGTCTACGGCACCGCCGCCGACTCCGGGATGAAGGTCACGAACATCCCGCCGGAGGGCCAGCGCCTCCTCGGCATCGGCGTCCTGCTCGGCCTCGTGGTCCAGGCCCTGGCGATGATCCCCTACCTGCGCGAGACGGGCTTCCGCCTGCGGCTGCGCTTCGACTGGAAGGGCCAGGGCCTCGGCAAGGCCATCACGCTCGCCAAGTGGACGGTCCTGTTCGTCCTGGCCAACCAGGCGGGTGCCATGATCGTCGTCTGGCTGTCCACCGCGGCGGGCAAGGCCTCGCCCGTCGACGGCACCGGCTTCTCCGCCTACGCCAACGCACAGCTGATCTGGGGTCTGCCGCAGGCCATCATCACGGTCTCCCTCATGGCCGCCCTGCTGCCGCGCCTGTCGCGCTCGGCGGCCGAGGGCGACGGCGGTGCCGTCCGCGACGACATCTCCCAGGGCCTGCGCAACACCGCGGTCGCCATCGTGCCGATCGCGTTCGGTTTCCTCTCGCTCGGCATCCCCATGTGCACGCTGATGTTCGGCTCCTCCGGCACCAGCGAGGCCACCAACATGGGCTTCATGCTGATGGCGTTCGGTCTCGGCCTGATTCCGTACTCCGTGCAGTACGTCGTCCTGCGCGCCTTCTACGCCTACGAGGACACCCGAACTCCCTTCTACAACACGGTCATCGTGGCCGCGGTCAACGCGGGCGCCTCGGCGGTCTGCTACTTCGTCATCCCGTCGCGCTGGGCCGTGGTCGGCATGGCCGCCTCGTACGGCCTGGCCTACGCGATCGGTGTCGGCGTCGCCTGGCGCCGGCTGCGCAAGCGGCTGGGCGGGGACCTCGACGGCGCACGTGTGCTGCGGACTTATGCGCGGCTGTGCATCGCGTCGATCCCGGCAGCCCTGCTCAGCGGCGCTGCCTGCTACGGCATCGGCCGCACGCTCGGCCAGGGCGTCGTGGGCTCGCTCGCCGCGGTGCTGGCCGGTGGCGCCGTGCTGCTCGTGATCTTCTTCGTCGCCGCCCGCCGCATGCGCATCGAGGAACTCAACTCGCTGGTCGGCATGGTCCGCGGACGCCTGGGACGCTGAGTCGGGGGTGGGCGCACAACCATCGTCAGCCACCGCGTGTCGTGCATAGCGGCGGACTGTGGGCACAATTGGTTTCGGCGTCGGACGGCGCGCAACGGATGCCGGGCGGCGCGCAAATGGATGGGGAGGCAGGAACGACGGTGGCGGAACGGAGTACGGCTGCCGTCGACGTGGCAGACAACAGCGACGAGACGTCGCTGACCGCACAGGCGGACCAGTCCACGGCCGACGGGGTGGCCAAGAACCGGGAGCGGGACACGGACAGCGACGAGGTACAGGAGAGCACCCGGACCGACGGTCCAGGGAAGACCTCGCCGCCCGAACTGCACAGTGGTCACAAACTCGCCAGACGCTACCGCCTCGAGGAGTGCGTCACCCGTCTGGACGGTTTCAGCAGTTGGCGTGCCGTGGACGAGAAGCTCCGCCGTGCCGTCGGCGTGCACATCCTGCCCGCTGACCACTCACGGGCCCGATCCGTCCTGGCCGCCGCCCGCTCCTCCGCCCTGCTGGGCGACCCGCGCTTCGTCCAGGTACTGGACGCGGTGGAGGAGAACGACCTCGTCTACGTCGTCCACGAGTGGCTTCCGGACGCGACGGAACTGTCCACGCTCCTCGCCTCCGGGCCGCTGGAGCCGTACGACGCGTACCAGATGGTCAGCCAGATCTCCTCCGCCATGGCCGCTGCCCATCGCGAAGGTCTCGCCCATCTGCGGCTCAACCCCAACGCCGTCCTGCGTACCTCGACCGGCCAGTGGCGCATCCGCGGGCTCGCGGTGAACGCCGCGCTGCGGGGCGTCGCGTCCGACACCCCGCAGCGCACCGACACCGAGGCCATCGGCGCCCTGCTGTACGCGGCGCTCACCCAGCGCTGGCCGTACGAGAGCGACGCCTACGGGCTGTCCGGCCTGCCGAAGGACATCGGCCTGATCGCGCCCGACCAGGTGCGTGCCGGTGTGCACCGCGGCCTCTCCGAACTCTCCATGCGCGCACTCGTCAACGACGGCGCCACCGCCTCCCGGCACGAGTCGCCGTGCACCACGCCGGAGGAGCTGGTGAAGGCGATCGGCGAGATGCCCCGCATCCGCCCGCCGGAGCCGGCGTTCACCGCGCCGCCCGAGTACCAGCGCACGTCGTACCAGCAGGGCACGTACGGCCGTCAGGCCCCGCGCCCAGGTGCCGCCCAGCCGGTCCCGACGCCGCCGCCCCCGCTGCAGAGCCGCACGGGCAAGGCCCTGAAGTGGGCCGTGTCCGGGCTCCTGATCGCCGCGCTGGGCCTCGGCAGCTGGCAGCTGGCGGACGCGCTCATGGACCAGGGCGGCAAGAATGACGACCCGGGCCAGACGCGGAACAACGACGACGGCGACAAGAACAAGAACCGCCCGGCACCGAAGCCGATCGCCATCAAGGGCGCCGAGGAGTACGTCGCCAAGGGCGACGCCCAGCACCCCGCCGACGTGACCAAGACCTACGACGGCAACCCGTCCACAGCCTGGCGCACCAGCAGCTACCTGGACGGGCCGGAGATGGTGATAAAGCCCGGTGTCGGCATTGTCTATGACCTCGGGTCCGAGAAGGAAGTGTCGGCGGCGACCCTCTCGCTGCGGTACGGCAGCGACCACACCACGGTCGAGCTGTACGCGACCGACTCCCTCGGTTCGTCCACGCCACTCAGTTCCATGACGAAGCTGGGCAAGGCGACGACGAGCACCACCTCCGCGAAGGTGACCGTCGACAAGCCGGTGAAGAGCCGGTACGTCCTGGTGTGGCTGACAGCCCTGCCGTACTCCGGCCACGACCCCGCCAACTACAGCGATCCGGGCTACAAGCAGGCCATCACCGAAGTGAAGTTCACGGGCTGAGAGCCGACAAAAGGGAAGGGGGTTCGATGGCGGACCGCGCCGAGCACCGCGGTGCAAGTGATCAGGACCTCCTCGCCCGGCATGTCGAGGGCGACCCGGACGCCTTCGCTGAGATCGTGCGGCGGCACCGCGATCGGCTCTGGGCCGTCGCCCTGCGGACGCTGGGAGACCGCGAGGAGGCCGCTGACGCGGTGCAGGACGCCCTGGTCTCCGCCTACCGGGCCGCCCACACCTTCCGGGGCCAGTCGGCCGTCACGACGTGGCTGCACAGGATCACGGTGAACGCCTGCCTGGACCGTGCCCGCAAGGTCGCCTCCCGGAAGACCTCTCCCGTCGACGACACCGAGCGCCTGGAGCAGCTGCTGGAGCCGCACGAGTCGGCCTCGGCGCCCGCCGAGCGCAATGATCTCCACCGGCAGCTCATCGAAGCCCTGGGGACCCTGCCGGCCGACCAGCGAGCGGCTCTCGTCCTGGTGGACATGCAGGGCTACCCGGTCGCGGAGGCGGCCCGCATCCTCGACGTTCCGACCGGCACGGTGAAGAGTCGATGTGCGCGCGGCAGAGCCAGACTCCTCCCGCTGCTCACCCACCTACGGCCGGACAGCACCAGTGAGAGCAAGAAGCCGGGCGGGGAACGGAACCGGACGCAGGGGCCAGCCGTCCCACCCGCAGCGGGACCGCGCCGAGCGGAACCACCGGACACAGGACCGAGCGACCCAGCGGCAGTGAAGGGCGGAGGTGGACGAGCGTGACGTCGACGACAGACATGGCCGGGCACCCGGACGTCGCGGAGATCTCCGATCTCGCCGAGAACCTCCTCCCACCGTCCCGGAGCACCGACGTACGCCGGCATCTGGACGGGTGCGAGCTCTGCGCGGACGTCTACGCCTCCCTGGAGGAGATCCGCGGGTTGCTCGGCACACTCCCAGGCCCGCCGCGCATGCCCGCCGATGTCGCAGGCCGCATTGATGCCGCCCTCGCCGCCGAAGCCCTGCTGAACGCCACGGAGCCGGAGGCCCCGGAGAGCCAGACTTCGGTGAGCACTCCCCGCTCCACGTCCGAGACCGGTAGCGGTGCGCATGTTTCACGTGAAACATCGACGCCAGCCGACCGGCCCGCCGGGCGCCCCCGCTCTTCCACCACCGGCCCGGGCCGCAAGGGCAGCACGCGGAACGGACGCCGGAGGATCGCTGTTCTGGGGACCGTCTTCACCGTCGCCGCCCTGGGGCTGGGCTCCGTCCTGCTGTCGTCACTCGGCGACGGCAAGCCCTCGCATGACACGGCGGGCGGACCACGGACCGCCCCTGCGGACACCTTCTCCGAGGGGAAGCTCGAGAAGCAGGTCACCGATCTCCTGGCGGACAAGCAGAGCAAGAAGGGTGGCGGCTCCCGCACCCCCTTCGGCGCGGCGACCGCCGGCCCCAACCATCCCCAGATCTTCCGGGAGCCCACCGTGCCCGGCTGCGTCCGCGACGGCATCGGGCGTAAGGACTCGGTCCTCGCCGTCGAGAACGGCAGGTATCAGGGGAAGAAGGCCATGCTGGTGCTGCTCCCCGACGCATCCGACGCCACTCGGGTGACCGCCTACATCGTCGACGCGACCTGTGTGGATCATGCCGCGGCCAACGCAGAGGGCAAGATCCTTCTCGAGCGCTCGTACCCGTCCGCCTGAGGCACGTCTTCGTTCACCCTGCCGCGGTACCCGGCACAGGGCCGCATCTCCGTGTGCCCGGACACAGTGGGAATGCGCGCCCCTTAGGATCCGTTGGGTGGGGTGAGAGAGAAGCTCCCACCGGTCGAAGACGCAGTCCAGAGACGAGGAATCCAGCCGTGAGCGACGTCCGTAACGTGATCATCATCGGCTCCGGGCCCGCCGGCTATACGGCGGCGCTCTACACCGCACGCGCGTCGCTGAAGCCACTGGTGTTCGAGGGCGCCGTCACCGCGGGCGGTGCGCTCATGAACACCACCGACGTCGAGAACTTCCCGGGCTTCCAGGACGGCATCATGGGCCCCGAGCTCATGGACAACATGCGCGCCCAGTCGGAGCGCTTCGGCGCCGAGCTCGTCCCGGACGACATCGTCAACGTCGACCTGACCGGTGAGATCAAGACCGTCACGGACACGTCCGGTACCGTCCACCGCGCGAAGGCCGTCATCGTCGCCACCGGCTCGCAGCACCGCAAGCTCGGTCTGCCGAACGAGGACGCCCTCTCCGGTCGCGGGGTGTCGTGGTGCGCCACCTGTGACGGGTTCTTCTTCAAGGACCAGGACATCGCCGTGATCGGTGGTGGCGACACCGCCATGGAGGAGGCCACCTTCCTCTCGCGGTTCGCCAAGTCCGTGACCGTCGTCCACCGCCGCGACACCCTGCGCGCCTCCAAGGCCATGCAGGAGCGCGCCTTCGCCGACCCGAAGATCACGTTCGTGTGGGACAGCGAGGTCGCCGAGATCCAGGGCGACGCGAAGCTCTCGGGCCTGAAGCTGCGCAACCTCAAGACCGGCGAGCTTTCGGACCTGCCGGTGACCGGTCTCTTCATCGCCATCGGCCACGACCCTCGCACCGAGCTCTTCAAGGGTCAGCTCGACCTGGACGACGAGGGCTACCTGAAGGTGGCCGCGCCGTCGACCCGCACCAACCTGACCGGTGTCTTCGGTGCCGGCGACGTGGTCGACCACACCTACCGCCAGGCGATCACCGCGGCGGGGACCGGCTGCTCCGCCGCTCTCGACGCCGAGCGCTACCTCGCCGCCCTCGCGGACGAGGAACAGGCCGAGCCCGAGAAGACCTCTGTCTGACCTCTCTTCCTACCCGCCCCACGCACCAACCAGTTAAGGAGCCCGCCGTGGCCGGCACCCTGAAGAATGTGACCGACGACTCCTTCGAGCAGGACGTCCTCAAGAGCGACAAGCCCGTTCTGGTGGACTTCTGGGCCGCCTGGTGCGGTCCGTGCCGCCAGATCGCGCCGTCCCTCGAGGCGATCGCCTCCGAGTACGGCGACAAGATCGAGGTCGTCAAGCTGAACATCGACGAGAACCCGGGTACGGCCGCCAAGTACGGCGTCATGTCCATCCCGACCCTGAACGTCTACCAGGGTGGCGAGGTCGCCAAGACCATCGTGGGCGCCAAGCCGAAGGCCGCGATCGTTCGCGACCTCGAGGAGTTCATCGCCGAATGAACCGGCGGAGCCGTCTGAGCGACGGTGCATGTTTCACGTGAAACACGAATGGGCCAACCCGGAAGGGTTGGCCCATTCGTTTGGCTGCCTGCTCTACAGCGGCCGCAGCGCCGGCTCCTTCTGTACGGCTCCCAGGAGCCGGTCCAGAGCCATCTCGACGTCTTCCTTCCAGGAGAGCGTCGACCGCAGTTCCAGCCTCAGCCGGGGATAGGTGGGGTGCTGCCGGACCGTCTTGAAGCCCACCGCCAGGAGGTGGTCGGCGGGCAGCACACAGGCCGGTTCCTTCCAGCGCGCATCCCCGAACGCCTCGATCGCTTTGAACCCGCGACGCAGCAGGTCCTTGGCGACCGTCTGGACCATCACCCGGCCGAGTCCCTGCCCCTGGTACCCCGGCACGATGAACGCGGTCATCAGCTGAACCGCGTCGGGGGAGACGGGACTCGTGGGGAACGCCGCGGAGCGCGGAACATAGGCGGGAGGCGCGTAGAGCACGAAGCCCACCGGCACATCGTCGACGTACACGACCCGGCCGCAGGACCCCCAGTCCAGCAGAACCGCCGAGATCCAGGCTTCCTTCTCCAGAGCGGACTTGCCCGCTTTTACCGCGGCCTCACCGCTGACCGGGTCGAGTTCCCAGAAGACACACGACCGACAGCGCTTGGGAAGGTCCTGAAGGTTGTCCAACGTGAGCGGTACGAGCCGGCGCCCCATGAAGGCTGATCCTCGCTTCCTTCGCCTGCCGCGTCGCGGGCGGCTGTCAGAGCGCTCCGTTCCCTGAGGAGACTGCCGATGAACCCACCGACCGCTCCCAGCCCCAAACCGGCGCTCACCAGTCCAGAGCGGCTCATCGTTCGCATGGCCCCTGCCTTCCTCTCAGAGGTGCTGCCGGGTGGTTGCGCCGTATCCGAACGCATCGTATCCACGATGCGATTCCATCGATACCGCCAGAAAGGAAAGAGCGAGCCACGTTCCGGCACACACCGGACATGGCCCGCTCTGTCATCCACAGCGGCTCCTGCCGGAGGCTCAGGACTCGTTCTCCTCGGAGTCGCCCTCCAGCAGGCTCTTCTGCAGAACCGGCCCCTCGCCAGGGGCGAGTGATCCGAGGATCCGCTCAAGGTCCTCCATGGAGGCGAACTCGACAGTGATCTTGCCCTTCTTCTGGCCCAGGTCGACCTTCACCCGCGTCTCGAAGCGGTCCGACAGCCGGGTGGCGAGCTCGGACAGCGCGGGAGAGACACGGGCACCGGCACGCGGGCCCTTGGGCCGCTGAGCCTTCTGAGGACGCGACCCCATCAGGGTCACGATCTCCTCGACGGCCCGCACCGACAGCCCCTCGGCCACGATGCGGTGGGCCAGCCTGTCCTGCTCCTCCGAGTCCTCGACGGACAGCAAGGCCCGTGCGTGACCGGCGGAGAGCACTCCGGCGGCGACCCGGCGCTGTACCGCCGGCGAGAGCTTCAGCAGGCGCAGAGTGTTGGAGACCTGCGGGCGGGACCGACCGATGCGGTCTGCCAGCTGGTCGTGCGTGCAGTTGAAGTCCCGCAGCAACTGGTCGTAGGCGGCTGCCTCTTCCAGCGGGTTCAGCTGGGCACGGTGCAGATTCTCCAGCAGAGCGTCCAGGAGGAGCTTCTCGTCGTCCGTGGCGCGCACGATCGCCGGGATCGCCTCCAGCCCCGCCTCGCGGCAGGCCCTCCAGCGGCGCTCGCCCATGATGAGCTCGTAGTGGGCGGGACCCACCTGCCGTACGACGACCGGCTGGAGGAGTCCCACTTCCTTGATGGAGGTGATGAGCTCGGCCAGCGCGTCCTCGTCGAAGACCTCACGCGGCTGCCGCGGGTTCGGCGTGATGGAGTCGAGGGGGATCTCGGCGAAGTGCGCACCGATGGGCGCCGCAGGCGTGGCGGGAGCACTGGGCTGCGTCGGCTCCTCAGTTTCACGTGAAACATTCGGCAGCGTCGCCACCTTCGCTGCGGCCACCCCACGGTCGTGCGGCAGCACGGGCACTGCGGCTGGAGACGTGGAAGCGGCGCCCCCCGCCGCAGCCTGGGCTACCGACTTCTCCGTCGGGGCAGCAGGGATCAGTGCGCCGAGACCACGACCCAGCCCCCTCCGTCGCTCGCTCACTGAATGCCCTCCACCATGCTCGGGTCGTTCTGCTGTGCGCCGATATGGGCGTGCGTCGCGTCATAACTGATGCCGACGCCCTTCAGCGCAATCTCTCGTGCCGCCTCAAGATAAGAGAGGGCACCACTCGATCCTGGATCGTAAGTCAGGACCGTCTGCCCATAACTCGGCGCCTCGGAGATACGGACGGACCTGGGAATGCTCGTCCGCAGAACCTCGTCGCCGAAGTGGGTGCGCACCTCGTCCGCGACCTGGGACGCCAGTCGCGTCCGGCCGTCATACATGGTGAGCAGGATGGTCGACACATGCAGGGCGGGATTGAGGTGCCCTCGCACCAGATCGACGTTACGCAACAACTGACCCAGGCCTTCCAGCGCGTAGTACTCGCACTGGATCGGGATCAGAACCTCCTGACCCGCTACCAACGCATTGACCGTCAGGAGGCCGAGCGAGGGCGGGCAGTCGATGAGGATGTAGTCCAGCGGCTGTTCGTACGCCTGGATGGCGCGCTGCAGCCGGCTCTCCCGTGCCACCAGGGACACCAGCTCGATCTCCGCACCGGCGAGATCGATCGTGGCAGGGGCACAGAAGAGGCCCTCGACGTCGGGGACAGGCTGGACGACCTCGGAGAGCGGCTTGCTCTCCACCAACACGTCGTAGATGGACGGGACTTCGGCGTGATGGTCGATGCCCAGAGCGGTGGACGCATTGCCCTGTGGGTCGAGGTCGACCACCAGAACCCGGCCACCGTGCAGGGCCAGCGACGCGGCAAGGTTGACGGTCGTCGTCGTCTTGCCCACACCGCCCTTCTGGTTGGCGACCACCATGATTCGGGTCTGCTCGGGCCGTGGCAGGCCCTCGCCGGCGCGGCCTAGAGCCTCCACCGCCAGTTGGGCAGCACGACCGATGGGAGTGTCGTCCATCGGAGGCGGTGTTTCACGTGAAACATCCGCCCCCATCGACTCGGTACGGGGACCGGGGACCGGATCGGTCATCGGTCCCGCGATGTTGGCGTCGGACCGCAAGGATTCACTCTCCTCGACTTCAGGCTCGCAATGAACAGAGCCTCCCATGCCTTCGGGGTCGTGAACCAGTGAGGCCTTCCGTTCTGTGGAGAAATCCACCTCTGTGGACAACTCAGTTCCCTCATCGAGTGACCCGAGAGGCTTACGGTCGCGGGGTTCGGCCGCAGCGCGGCCACGACTGATGATGCCGTGCAGCAGTGAGCGACGTTTCACGTGAAACACGATGCACAGCAGTCGTGGCTGAACTGTCGCGACACTCCGGCTTGCGTACGTTTGGCAGCTTGTGTGGAGTACGTCTCGTCCTCAGGACGGATCAGCGTCGCCGGCGGGCCCGCCCTGTGCGAGCCGCCTTGGCACGCTTCGCCGCGAAGCGCACTCCGCCGGGGCTCTCCCCGACCTCGACCCGTACGACCGTGGACATCGGATCCACCACGCCCTCACCCACATGCAGGATGGACGTCTCTACCGCACCCAGCTTGCTCAGGGCCGCCGACGCGCTCTTCAGCTCCTCCTCGGCGGTGTCGCCCTTGAGCGCGAGCATCTCCCCGTACGGCCGCAGCAGCGGGATGCCCCACGTGGCGAGGCGGTCGAGGGGGGCGACGGCTCGGGCCGTCACGACGTGAACGGGCTGGATCTTGCCCATGACCTCCTCGGCCCGGCCGCGCACGACGGTCACATGATCGAGGCCGAGCAGTTCCACGACCTCGGTGAGGAAGTTGGTACGCCGCAGCAGCGGCTCCAGCAGCGTGATCTTCAGGTCCTCCCGGACCAGCGCCAGCGGAATGCCGGGAAGGCCCGCGCCCGAGCCGACATCGCACACCGTCACACCCTCGGGCACGACCTCCGAGAGCACCGCGCAGTTCAGCAGGTGCCGCTCCCACAGGCGGGGCACTTCACGCGGGCCGATGAGGCCGCGCTGCACGCCCGCCTGAGCGAGCAGCTCGGCGTACCGCACCGCATCCGCGAAGCGATCACCGAACACCTCGCGCGCCTGCTCGGGCGCGGGGGGAAGCTCCGCTGCCTCCGTCACGGGGGACCGTCCTTCCGTACCGCGTCAGCGCACCCGCGCCGACACCAGAACCACCAGAACTATCAGGCTGACAAAGTTCGGCCCCGCCTGCGCAACAGACGGGGCCGGGGAACGTAGGGGCCGATCAGGCGGGAAGCACGACGACGAAGCGCTGCGGCTCCTCGCCCTCGGACTCGCTGCGCAGGCCCGCGGCCTTGACCGCGTCGTGCACGACCTTGCGCTCGAACGGAGTCATCGGCTTCAGCTTCACGGCCTCACCGCTGCTCTTGGCCTCGGCGGCGGCCTTGGCACCCAGCTCGGACAGCTCGGAGCGCTTCTGGGCGCGGTATCCCGCGATGTCGAGCATCAGCCGGCTGCGGTCACCGGTCTCACGGTGCACGGCCAGACGGGTGAGCTCCTGGAGCGCCTCCAGCACCTCGCCGTCACGGCCGACCAGCTTCTGAAGGTCGCGGCTGCCCGTGTCGCTGATGATCGAGACAGAGGCACGGTCGGCCTCGACGTCCATGTCGATGTCGCCGTCGAGGTCGGCGATGTCGAGCAGACCCTCCAGGTAGTCCGCCGCGATCTCGCCCTCCTGCTCCAGGCGGGTCAGGGTGTCTGCACCCTCGGCAGCGGCGGAGGTGGTGCCTTCCGTCACGGGATGGACTCCTTCTTACTTCTTGGACGGGGACTTGGGCCGCTGCGGACCCTTGCGCTGTCCGGACTGGGCCTTGCTGCGGGTGCCGCTGCCGGACTTCGCACCGGACTTCTTGGCAGCGGCGGCGGGCTTGGCGTCCTCGGGCTCGTCGGACTTGGTGAGCGACGTCTTCTGCTCGGACTCCTCGGCTGCCTTGGCGGCAGCGGACTGGCGCTGCGCCTTGGTCTGCCGCTTGGGCTGCTGACGCTTCGGTGTGCCAGTGGTCGGCGTACCGTCCTCGGCCTCGACCGCGGCAGCGGTGTCGCTCTTGATCACGGTGCCGTCGGTCTGAGCGGCGAGTCCGGCCTTGCTGAGGCCGTTGATGAACTTGCGCTCGAACTCGTTGCGGTCGCGTCCCTTGGCGACGATCGCCTTCACGATGACCTTGTCACGGCGGCGGCTGACCTTGCCGTGCGTGGTGACGTGCTTGTGCAGGCGCTCCAGGTACGAGGCCTGGGCCTTGGAACCCGGGGTCGGGTTGTTGTGGATGACGTACATCTGCTGGCCCATGGTCCACACGTTGGTGGTCAGCCAGTAGACGAGGACACCGACCGGGAAGTTGATACCGAAGACGGCGAACATGACGGGGAAGACGTACATCAGCATCTTCTGCTGCTGCATGAACGGCGTCTTCACCGTGGTGTCGACGTTCTTCGTCATCAGCTGGCGCTGGGTGAAGAACTGCGACGCCGACATCAGGACGATCATGATGGCGGTGACCACGCGGACGTCGGTCAGGGAGGCACCGAGTGCTTCCACCTTCGACGCGCTGTCGGTGAACTTCACCGCCAGCGGAGCACCGACGATGTGCGCCTTCTGCGCGCTCTCCAGCAGGCTGGTGTTGATCACGCCGATGGTGTCGTTCGACGCGATGCTGTTGAGCACGTGGTACAGGGCGAAGAAGAACGGGGACTGCGCCAGGATGGGAAGGCACGAGGAGAGCGGGTTGGTGCCCGTCTCCTTGTACAGCTTCATCATCTCTTCGGACTGACGCTGCTTGTCGTTCTTGTAGCGCTCCTGGATCTTCTTCATCTCGGGCTGGAGCGTCTGCATCGCCCGGGTCGCCTTGATCTGCTTCACGAAGAGCGGGATCAGGCAGATACGGATCAGGATCACCAGGGACACGATCGACAGGCCCCAGGCCCACCCGGTGTCGGGGCCGAAGATGGCGCCGTACACCGAGTGGAACTGGACGATGACCCAGGAGACGGGTGTGGTGATGAAGCTGAAGAGGCTGGCAATCGTGTCCACTAATCATGCTCCTTGGGCATGGGACGGTGTCTCTGCGGCCGGGCTCGAAGGACTCGGGGGACTTGTGGGAGAAGTCTGTCCTTCGATGTCCGGGTCGGCGGCGGAGGGCCCGCCCTTGCGTGCGCGCCACGCGTTACGCAGCATTTCGTGCCACCGTGGGCGCTTGCGCGGCGGGACATGGTCCACACCGCCCAGCGACCACGGATTGCACCGCAGGATGCGCCAGGCCGTGAGTGCCGTTCCCTTGATGGCACCGTGCCGGTCGATGGCCGTGAAGCCGTAGTGGGAGCACGACGGGTAGTACTTGCAGACCGGCCCGAGCAGCGGACTGATCGTCCACTGGTAGAGCTTGATCAGAGCAAGCAGCGGGTACTTCATCGCGCGCCCCCTCCCAGCAGCCGCTGGAGGGCGGCGTCCAGGTCTCGGGCCAGCTGTGCATGGTCGGCGTCGCCCGCACCGGGCAGCGCTCGTACCACTACCAGGCTACCGGGGGGCAGCTGGGCGACTCGGTCGCGCATCAGGTGGCGAAGCCTGCGCTTCACTTTGTTGCGTACGACCGCACCGCCCACGGCTTTGCTCACGACGAAACCCGCACGCGTCGGGGGAGCGCTCTCCCCAGGCGCATGCGGGTCCGTGGCACCGCTACGAAGGTGGACGACGAGGTACGGGCGTCCTGCCCGGCGTCCTCGCCGTACCGCGGTCGCGAAGTCCTCGCGCCGCCTCAGCCGGTTCTCGGTGGGCAGCACGACGTCATGACCTGATCGGGATCAGGCGGACAGACGGGCGCGACCCTTGCTACGGCGGGACGCGAGAATCGCGCGGCCGGCACGGGTGCGCATACGCAGCCGGAAGCCGTGGGTCTTCGCGCGACGACGGTTGTTCGGCTGGAAGGTGCGCTTGCTCACTCGGGGGCTCCAGAAAGATTCGGTAGTTGCGGGGTGCCGTCCTGGCTGTCACCGTGCGCCCACGAGTAGCTCGCAGTTACGCCCGAGTGCACCGCTTACCGATCACCCAAATGATCTGTGCCCATCGGAGGCAGGCGGCAGCAGCCATCGACAACTCGACCTGGTTACGGTACGCGCGGCTACGCCATCCGGTCAAACCAGCAGCCCCCCGGAGACACTTGTCCACAGGCTGGGGACAACAACTTGAACCGCAGCGGCCGCCCTGACTACCGTGACGGAACTCCGATTCGTTCCCTTATCCCTGCCCCACCCGATTTACATCCCGAGCCGTCCCAGAACCACACGTTCGTGGGACCTGTGAGAGAGCGTGCCCTGTGGCTGACGTACCTGCCGATCTTGCCGCAGTGTGGCCACGCGTATTGGAGCAGCTCCTCGGGGAGGGCCGCGGCCAGGGCGTCGAGTCGAAGGACGAGCACTGGATCCGGCGCTGCCAGCCGCTCGCGCTCGTCGCGGACACTGCCCTGCTCGCCGTACCGAACGAATTCGCGAAAGGCGTACTCGAGGGCCGCCTGGCGCCCGTCGTCAGCGAGACCCTGAGCCGCGAGTGCGGCCGCCCGATCCGGATCGCGATCACCGTCGACGACTCCGCGGGCGAGCCCCCGGCCCAGGCGGCGCCCCCCTCCCGCCCCCAGTCGCGTTACGAGGAGCCCGAGCTTCCGGCCGCGCGCCAGGACCGCGACGGTTACGAGGGGTACGGCCGCCACCGCGCCGACCAGCTACCGGGAACGGCAGGCGACCAGCTCCCGCCTACGCGCGGAGATCAGCTCCCTTCCCCTCGTCCCGCGTACCCGTCCGAATACCAGCGCCCCGAGCCCGGCTCCTGGCCGCGGCAGGCGCAGGACGACTACGGCTGGCAGCAGCAGCGCCTCGGCTTCCCCGAGCGTGACCCGTACGCGTCACCGAGCCAGGACTCCTACGGCTCGCAGGACTCGTACGGCACCCAGGACTCTTATGGATCCCATGGGTCGTCGCAGGACTCCTATGGTTCACAGGGATCCCATGGATCACACGGATCACACGGATCCCATGGATCACACGGATCGCATGGGTCACATGGATCGCATGGCTCGCAGGATTCGTACGGCTCCCCGTCCCAGGACTACCGCCCGCAGTCCATGGACCGCCCGTCCTACGAGGCGCCGCGCTCCGACTACGACACGTCGCGCCCCGACTACGACCAGCGCGACCCGGTCCGCCGCGAGCTGCCCGAGCCGCCGGCCGGCTCGGGACACGTGCACCGCGGCGGCCCCGTCGGCCCGAATCTGCCCACCACCGGGGCGCCCGGCCCGCTGGCCGCGCAGCCCGCACCGGCGACCGGCCCGGGTGAGCCCACCGCGCGTCTGAACCCGAAGTACCTCTTCGACACGTTCGTCATCGGCGCCTCCAACCGCTTCGCGCACGCCGCTGCGGTCGCCGTCGCCGAGGCACCGGCGAAGGCGTACAACCCCCTGTTCATCTACGGAGAGTCCGGGCTCGGCAAGACGCACCTGCTGCACGCGATCGGGCACTACGCGCGCAGCCTCTACCCGGGCACGCGGGTGCGGTACGTGAGCTCGGAGGAGTTCACCAACGAGTTCATCAACTCGATCCGCGACGGCAAGGGCGACAGCTTCCGCAAGCGCTACCGCGAGATGGACATCCTGCTCGTCGACGACATCCAGTTCCTGGCGGACAAGGAGTCGACGCAGGAGGAGTTCTTCCACACCTTCAACACGCTCCACAACGCCAACAAGCAGATCGTGCTGTCCTCCGACCGGCCGCCCAAGCAGCTGGTGACGCTGGAGGACCGGCTGCGGAACCGTTTCGAATGGGGACTGATCACCGACGTCCAGCCGCCCGAGCTGGAGACGCGCATCGCGATCCTCCGCAAGAAGGCGGTGCAGGAGCAGCTGAACGCGCCGCCGGAGGTGCTGGAGTTCATCGCGTCCCGGATCTCGCGCAACATCCGCGAGCTGGAGGGCGCGCTGATCCGGGTCACGGCGTTCGCCTCGCTCAACCGGCAGCCGGTCGACCTGGGTCTGACGGAGATCGTCCTCAAGGACCTGATCCCCGGCGGCGAGGACTCGGCCCCCGAGATCACTTCCACGGCGATCATGGGCGCGACCGCGGACTACTTCGGACTGACCGTCGAGGACCTGTGCGGCACCTCGCGCGGCCGCGCCCTCGTCACCGCCCGGCAGATCGCCATGTACCTGTGCCGCGAGCTCACGGACCTGTCGCTGCCGAAGATCGGCGCGCTGTTCGGCGGCCGCGACCACACGACGGTCATGCACGCGGACCGCAAGATCCGCAATCTCATGGCCGAGCGCCGCTCGATCTACAACCAGGTCACCGAGTTGACCAACCGCATCAAGAACGGCTGACACAGCCGCATCAGGAACGGCTGACGCAGCCGCTCGTACGACGCCGAGGGCGCTCCCGGAGCAGGTCTTCCGGGGGCGCCCTTCGTCATGTCGCGGTCGGCCTTCGTCATCTCGCGGTCGCCGGCTGTTCGAATACCTGCCGGGTTACGGCCGCTCTCCACAGATTCGGCGACTTTTTCCCGTCCACACCCTGGGGACTGGGAAGTTGTCCAGACTGTGTCCACAGAGGCCACTGTTGAAGGACCATCAGACCAGCTCAGTGGCGTGTGGATTCGTGGACGAAGGATCTCCACAGACTGTGGACAACGCGGGGATCCACAGGCTGTGCATCGAGTTGTCCACCGGCAACCCACAGGTTGAGGCCGGTTGTCCCCAGCGATCCCCGGCTTCTCCACATCGCTGTCCACTGTTCGGCAACATGACGCGCCTCCTCACCAGGTCGAGTGAAAGGCGTCACACGAAGGTGCCGGGTTGGCCTGTGGGAAACGTGGGTAAACCTGGGGACGGCACTGGGGAGAACTCGCCTCACCCTGTGCACGGCGTGTGCAGAACTTTCCGTTCTCCACAGAGACCCCTGGTTGTCCACCGGCGTCACCCACAGGACCGGTGGACAAAATTTCCGCTCTGAGCTGGGCAAACGTGGTTATCCACGGTATCCACAGGCCCTACTACTACTCCCGACTAGAGAGAGCTGGGAATTCGTTTCGAAGCGGGTCCTGTGCACAACTCGCTCTTCGGCGCCCGACCGCCCCTCGTCACGACTTGACCCCGAGAGGCACCTACTGTCAGTGCGGTGCGTCAGACTGGTCCCCGGTGTCCTCCCCATCCCAGGGACCGTCGACACCGACACAGACGACGAGGGCCAGGCAGAGCGAGAAGCGCCGGCAACAGCAGGAGGCGGCAACAGTGAAGATCCGGGTGGAACGCGACGTACTCGCGGAGGCAGTGGCCTGGGCGGCACGCAGCCTCCCGGCCCGTCCGCCGGCGCCTGTCCTCGCCGGCCTGCTGCTGAAGGCCGAGGACGGCCAGCTGAGCCTGTCCAGCTTCGACTACGAGGTCTCCGCGCGGGTGTCCGTGGAGGCCGAGGTCGAGGAGGAGGGCACGGTGCTGGTCTCCGGCCGCCTCCTCGCGGACATCTGCCGCGCCCTCCCCAACCGGCCGGTGGAGATTTCCACAGACGGTGTACGGGCGACCGTGGTCTGCGGCTCCTCCCGGTTCACACTCCACACACTGCCTGTGGAGGAGTACCCGGCGCTGCCGCAGATGCCGAACGCGACGGGCACGGTCCCCGGCGAGGTCTTCGCCTCCGCCGCCGCCCAGGTGGCGATCGCCGCCGGCCGCGACGACACGCTGCCCGTCCTCACAGGCGTCCGCATCGAGATCGAGGGCGACACGGTCACGCTGGCGTCCACCGACCGCTACCGCTTCGCGGTCCGCGAGTTCCTGTGGAAGCCGGAGAACCCGGAAGCCTCCGCGGTCGCCCTGGTGCCCGCCAAGACGCTGCTGGACACCGCCAAGGCCCTGACGAGCGGTGACCAGGTCACCTTGGCGCTGTCCGGCTCGGGCTCCGGCGAGGGCCTGATCGGCTTCGAGGGCGCCGGGCGCCGTACGACGACGCGTCTCCTGGAGGGCGACCTCCCGAAGTACCGCACGCTGTTCCCGACGGAGTTCAACAGCGTCGCCGTGATCGAGACCGCCCCCTTCGTGGAGGCCGTCAAGCGTGTGGCCCTGGTCGCCGAGCGGAACACCCCGGTGCGCCTCAGCTTCGAGCAGGGCGTGCTCATCCTGGAGGCCGGCTCCAGCGACGACGCACAGGCTGTGGAAAGGGTCGACGCCCAGCTGGAGGGCGACGACATCTCGATCGCCTTCAACCCGACGTTCCTGCTGGACGGCCTGAGCGCCATCGACTCCCCGGTCGCGCAGCTGTCCTTCACTACGTCCACCAAGCCCGCGCTGCTCAGCGGCAAGCCGGCGGTGGACGCCGAGGCGGACGAGGCCTACAAGTACCTGATCATGCCGGTGCGGCTCAGCGGCTGAGTCGGACCGCTTCGGCGGCGGTTGTCCACAGGCTGAGGACAAAGCTGCAGGTAAAGCCGCAGGTGAGGGCCTACGACTGAGCGCGTATGCCCACAGATGTGCGCGAGCGTCCGGGTTTAGGCTCGGACGCAGGTACGAAAGTGCCGCAACGCCACGTCGGACACCTGCAAACCTAAGGAACACCACTGATGGAGCTCGGTCTCGTCGGCCTCGGCAAGATGGGCGGCAACATGCGCGAGCGGATACGCCGCGCAGGCCACACCGTCTTCGGATACGACCGCAACCCGGACCTCGCCGATGTCCACAGCCTGCCGGAGCTTGTGGGCAAGCTCAGCGGCCCGCGTGTGATCTGGGTGATGGTCCCGGCGGGCGAGCCCACGCAGTCCACCATCGACGAGCTCGCCGAACTGCTGGAGCCCGGCGACGTCGTGGTGGACGGCGGTAACTCCCGCTGGACCGATGACGAGAAGCACGCCGAGGAGCTGGCGGCCAAGGGCATCGGCTTCGTCGACTGCGGTGTCTCCGGCGGCGTCTGGGGCCTGGAGAACGGCTACGCGCTGATGTACGGCGGCGACGCGGAGAACGTCGCCAAGGTGCAGCCGGTCTTCGACGCCCTCAAGCCGGAGGGCGACTTCGGCTCGGTGCACGCGGGCAAGGTCGGCGCGGGCCACTTCGCGAAGATGGTCCACAACGGCATCGAGTACGCGATGATGCAGGCCTACGCCGAGGGCTGGGAGCTGCTGGAGAAGGTCGACTCCGTGACCGACGTCCGGGAGGTCTTCCGCTCCTGGCAGGAAGGCACGGTCATCCGCTCCTGGCTGCTCGACCTCGCGGTCAACGCGCTCGACGAGGACGAGCACCTGGACAAGCTCCGGGGTTATGCACAGGACTCCGGCGAGGGACGCTGGACTGTGGAAGCAGCCATCGACCACGCGGTGCCGCTGCCGGCGATCACCGCGTCGCTGTTCGCGCGGTTCGCCTCCCGTCAGGAGGACTCGCCCCAGATGAAGATGATCGCGGCGCTGCGGAACCAGTTCGGTGGCCACGCGGTCGAGACCAAGTAAGCAACACCGACGGTTGGGGAGGTCGGCGAAACGACCATGCACGTCACGCATCTGTCGCTGGCCGACTTCCGCTCGTATCCCCGGGTCGAGGTCCCGCTCGACCCGGGGGTGACGGCCTTCGTCGGCCCGAACGGGCAGGGCAAGACCAATCTCGTCGAGGCCGTCGGCTATCTCGCCACCCTCGGCAGCCACCGCGTCTCCTCCGACGCCCCCCTGGTCCGCATGGGCGCCGAGCGCGCGATCATCCGGGCCCAGGTGCGGCAGGGCGACCGGCAGCAGCTGGTCGAGCTGGAGCTGAACCCCGGGCGCGCCAACCGGGCCCGTATCAACAGATCCTCGCAGGTCAAGCCGCGTGACGTGCTGGGGATCGTACGGACCGTGCTGTTCGCCCCCGAGGATCTCGCCCTGGTCAAGGGCGACCCCGGTGAGCGGCGCCGCTTCCTCGACGAGCTGATCACCGCCCGCTCCCCGCGCATGGCCGGGGTCCGCTCGGACTACGACCGGGTCCTCAAGCAGCGCAACACCCTCCTGAAGTCGGCCGCGCTCGCCCGCCGGCATGGCGGCCGCAGCATGGACATGTCCACGCTGGACATCTGGGACCAGCATCTCGCGCGCGCGGGCGCCGAGTTGCTCGCCCAGCGCCTGGACCTGATCGCCGCCGTACAGCCGCTCGCGGACAAGGCGTACGAGCAGCTCGCCCCCGGCGGCGGCCCGATCGCCCTGGAGTACAAGCCGTCCGCGCCGGGCGAGGCGCACACCCGTGAGGACCTGTTCGAGCAGCTGATGACCGCGCTCGCCGAGGCCCGCAAGCAGGAGATCGAGCGGGGCGTCACCCTGGTCGGCCCGCACCGCGACGACCTCCAGCTCAAGCTCGGCCAGCTGCCCGCCAAGGGCTACGCCTCCCACGGCGAGTCCTGGTCCTACGCCCTGGCCCTGCGCCTGGCCTCGTACGACCTGCTCAGAGCCGAGGGCAACGAGCCGGTGCTGGTGCTCGACGACGTCTTCGCCGAGCTGGACACCCGCCGCCGTGAGCGCCTCGCCGAGCTGGTCGCGCCCGGCGAGCAGGTCCTGGTGACCGCCGCGGTCGACGACGATGTCCCGCATGTGCTGTCGGGGGTGCGGTTCGCCGTGACCGAGGGGTCGGTGGAGCGCGTATGACGGAGAACACACCGGAGAACACACCCGACAGCACACTGGGGAACACACCCGAGAGCCCGTCCGGGAAAACGCCCGGGCCCCGGTCTCCCGAGCCCTCCGGCGTGGACCTCGCGCGCGTGGCGCTCCGTGCAGCCAAGGAGGCCGCACGCGCGCGTGGGGACGCGGCGCAGCAGAAGAAGCAGGCGCGCCGCGGCGGTCTGCGCTCCGGCGCGCGAGCCGACGGCCGCGATCCCATGGCGCTCGGCTCCGCGATCAACCGGCTGATCACCGAGCGCGGCTGGGAGGCCCCGGCAGCGGTGGGCGGGGTGATGGGCCGCTGGCCGCAGATCGTCGGCGAGGACGTGGCCAAGCACTGTGTCCCGGAGCGATACGACGAGGACGAGCACGTGCTGTCCGTGCGCTGCGACTCGACGGCCTGGGCGACGAACCTCCGGCTGCTCGCCCCCACCCTGGTCGCGCGCCTCAACGAGGACCTGGGCCACGGCATGGTGAAGCAGATCAAGGTGCAGGGCCCGGGGGCGCCCAATCGCCGCTACGGCCCGTTGCGCGCCCCCGGCAGCACGGGTCCCGGCGACACCTACGGCTGACGGGAACTCGGCCCGGAAGCTGTCGGGAGCCCTCCCCAAGGCTCTCGGGAGCCCCTCCCCAGGGCTCTCGGAAGGCCCGATCGGCACCTGTTTCCCGCCGATCCACAGCACGTGACTGACATCACAAAAGTGGCCGTCGGCGGCCCGCCCGGACCGTCTACGCCCCTCTCTTCGCACCACCGCACACGGTTGCGAATCGCGACCTGACTCCGAAGTAGCCAAGGGTTGACGGCCGGAAGCGCTGAGTGCCTCCGTGAGCCTCTTGGAGCCCCCATCCGCATATCGGGAGTCGGGGAAGACCGGTTGAGGGCGGCACATGCGGTCCCAGGTACCGGCAAACCCCCATCAGTGTCAGTGCTACCGGTAGACTGGAGGCAATCCCGCCCCAATCGTGGGGACCGTCCGGGAAAAGCTGAGCAACGCTGAATCAAGGCTTACCAACGCAACATGCCGCAGCCGCTCCGGCAACCCGCCGACGAGCCTGGCTCGTGCTGTGCCAGAAAGGGCGCTTCGTGGCCGATTCCGGCAACCCCAACGAGAACATCCCGTCCACCGAGGCCCCGGCCGGAGTCGCCGAGGCCTCCGTAACGGCGTCGTACGACGCCAGTGCCATCACCGTCCTCGAGGGTCTGGACGCGGTCCGCAAGCGACCCGGCATGTACATCGGCTCGACCGGTGAGCGAGGACTGCACCACCTCGTGTACGAGGTCGTCGACAACTCGGTCGACGAGGCGCTGGCCGGCCACGCGGACACGATCGACGTGACCGTCCTCGCCGACGGCGGTGTCCGGGTCGTCGACAACGGCCGTGGCATCCCGGTGGGCATCGTGGCCTCCGAGGGCAAGCCGGCCCTCGAGGTCGTGCTGACCGTGCTGCACGCGGGCGGCAAGTTCGGCGGCGGGGGCTACGCGGTCTCCGGCGGTCTGCACGGCGTGGGTGTCTCCGTCGTGAACGCGCTGTCCTCGAAGGTCGCCGTCGAGGTCAAGACCGACGGCCACCGCTGGACGCAGGACTACAAGATGGGCGTCCCCACGGCGCCGCTCGCCAAGCACGAGGCCACCGAGGAGACCGGCACGTCGGTCACCTTCTGGGCCGACCCGGACATCTTCGAGACCACCGACTACTCCTTCGAGACGCTCTCGCGGCGCTTCCAGGAGATGGCGTTCCTCAACAAGGGCCTGCGCATCAACCTCACCGACGAGCGTGAGTCCGCGAAGGCCACCTCCGGGGCGGACGAGGCGGGCGCGGACGAGACCGCCGAGGTCAAGACGGTCAAGTACCACTACGAGGGCGGCATCGTCGACTTCGTGAAGTACCTCAACTCCCGCAAGGGCGAGGCGGTTCACCCCACCGTCATCGACCTGGAGGCCGAGGACAAGGACAAGCAGTTGTCCCTCGAGGTCGCCATGCAGTGGAACGGCGGCTACACGGAGGGCGTGTACTCCTTCGCCAACATCATCCACACCCACGAGGGCGGTACGCACGAAGAGGGCTTCCGGGCCGCGCTGACCTCGCTGATCAACAAGTACGCCCGCGACAAGAGGCTGCTGCGCGAGAAGGACGACAACCTCACCGGTGACGACATCCGCGAGGGTCTGACCGCGATCATCTCGGTCAAGCTGGGCGAGCCCCAGTTCGAGGGCCAGACGAAGACCAAGCTCGGCAACACCGAGGTCAAGACCTTCGTCCAGAAGGTCGTCTACGAGCACCTGAACGACTGGCTGGACCGCAACCCCAACGAGGCCGCGGACATCATCCGCAAGGGCATCGCGGCGGCCACCGCGCGCGTGGCGGCCCGCAAGGCCCGCGACCTGACCCGCCGCAAGGGCCTGCTGGAGACCGCGTCCCTGCCGGGCAAGCTCTCCGACTGCCAGTCGAACGACCCCACCAAGTGCGAGATCTTCATCGTCGAGGGTGACTCCGCCGGCGGCTCGGCCAAGTCCGGCCGCAACCCGCAGTACCAGGCGATCCTCCCGATCCGCGGCAAGATCCTCAACGTCGAGAAGGCGCGCATCGACCGCATCCTGCAGAACCAGGAGATCCAGGCGATGATCTCCGCGTTCGGCACGGGTGTGCACGAGGACTTCGACATCGAGAGGCTCCGCTATCACAAGATCATCCTGATGGCGGACGCCGACGTCGACGGCCAGCACATCAACACCCTGCTGCTGACCTTCCTGTTCCGCTTCATGCGGCCCCTGGTGGAGGCCGGGCACGTGTACCTCTCCCGCCCGCCGCTCTACAAGATCAAGTGGGGCAAGGACGACTTCGAGTACGCGTACTCCGACCGCGAGCGCGACGCCCTGATCGAGATGGGCCGCAACGCCGGCAAGCGCATCCGCGAGGACTCCGTGCAGCGCTTCAAGGGTCTCGGCGAGATGAACGCCGAGGAGCTGCGCATCACGACCATGGACCAGGAGCACCGCGTCCTCGGCCAGGTCACCCTCGACGACGCCGCCCAGGCCGACGACCTGTTCTCGGTCCTCATGGGCGAGGACGTCGAGGCCCGCCGCGCGTTCATCCAGCGCAACGCCAAGGACGTCCGCTTCCTCGACATCTGAGTCGGTCTCAGCTGACCGCACCAGGAAGGACCTTCACCAGCAATGACCGACGAGAACACTCCCGTGACGACGCCCGAGGGTGACGCCCTGGCCATGCGCGTCGAGCCGGTCGGGCTCGAGACGGAGATGCAGCGCTCGTACCTCGACTACGCGATGTCCGTCATCGTCTCGCGTGCGCTGCCGGACGTCCGCGACGGCCTCAAGCCCGTCCACCGCCGCGTGCTGTACGCCATGTACGACGGCGGCTACCGCCCCGAGCGCGGCTTCTACAAGTGCGCTCGCGTCGTCGGCGACGTCATGGGCAACTACCACCCGCACGGCGACTCCTCCATCTACGACGCGCTGGTGCGCCTGGCCCAGTCGTGGTCGATGCGCATGCCGCTCGTCGACTCCAACGGCAACTTCGGCTCCCCGGGCAACGACCCGGCCGCGGCGATGCGGTACACCGAGTGCAAGATGGCGCCGCTGTCGATGGAGATGGTCCGTGACATCGACGAGGAGACCGTCGACTTCACGGACAACTACGACGGCCGCTCCCAGGAGCCGACCGTCCTGCCGGCCCGCTTCCCGAACCTGCTGATCAACGGCTCGGCCGGGATCGCGGTCGGCATGGCGACCAACATCCCGCCGCACAACCTGCGCGAGGTCGCCGCCGGCGCCCAGTGGTACCTGGAGAACCCCGAGGCCTCTCACGAGGAGCTGCTGGACGCGCTCATCGAGCGCATCAAGGGCCCGGACTTCCCGACCGGCGCGCTGGTCGTCGGCCGCCGGGGCATCGAGGAGGCGTACCGCACCGGCCGCGGCTCGATCACCATGCGCGCGGTCGTCGAGGTCGAGGAGATCCAGAACCGCCAGTGCCTGGTGGTCACGGAGCTTCCGTACCAGGTCAACCCGGACAACCTCGCCCAGAAGATTGCCGACCTGGTCAAGGACGGTAAGATCGGCGGCATCGCGGACGTCCGCGACGAGACGTCGTCCCGCACGGGCCAGCGGCTCGTCATCGTGCTCAAGAGGGACGCGGTCGCCAAGGTCGTCCTCAACAACCTCTACAAGCACACGGACCTGCAGACGAACTTCGGCGCCAACATGCTGGCGCTCGTGGACGGCGTGCCGCGCACGCTCTCGCTCGACGCGTTCATCCGCCACTGGGTGACGCACCAGATCGAGGTCATCGTCCGCCGTACGAAGTTCCGGCTGCGCAAGGCCGAGGAGCGGGCGCACATCCTGCGCGGTCTGCTGAAGGCCCTGGACGCCATCGACGAGGTCATCGCGCTGATCCGGCGCAGCGACACCGTCGAGATCGCCCGCGGGGGCCTGATGAGCCTCCTGGAGATCGACGAGATCCAGGCCAACGCCATCCTCGAGATGCAGCTGCGCCGACTGGCCGCCCTGGAGCGCCAGAAGATCGTCCAGGAGCACGACGAACTCCAGGCGAAGATCAACGAGTACAACGAGATCCTGGCCTCCCCGGTCCGTCAGCGGGGCATCGTCAGCGCGGAGCTGACCGCGATCGTTGAGAAGTACGGCGACGACCGCAAGACCAAGCTGATCCCGTACGAGGGCGACATGTCCATCGAGGACCTGATCGCCGAGGAGGACATCGTCGTCACGGTCACCCGGGGCGGCTACATCAAGCGCACCAAGACCGACGACTACCGCGCCCAGAAGCGCGGCGGCAAGGGCGTCCGCGGCACGAAGCTCAAGGAAGACGACATCGTCGACCACTTCTTCGTGTCCACGACGCACCACTGGCTGCTCTTCTTCACCAACAAGGGCCGCGTCTACCGTGTCAAGGGCTACGAGCTGCCCGACGCCGGCCGGGACGCGCGCGGTCAGCACGTCGCGAACCTGCTCGCCTTCCAGCCCGACGAGGCGATCGCCGAGATCCTGGCGATCCGCGACTACGAGGCGGTTCCGTACCTCGTTCTCGCCACCAAGGCCGGACTTGTGAAGAAGACGCCTCTGAAGGATTACGATTCGCCGCGTTCCGGCGGTGTGATCGCGATCAACCTCCGCTCCATGGAGGACGGTTCGGACGACGAACTGATCGGAGCCGAACTGGTCTCGTCGGACGACGATCTGCTTCTGATCAGCAAAAAGGCACAGTCGATCAGGTTCACCGCTTCGGACGAAACCCTGCGCCCCATGGGCCGTGCCACCTCGGGTGTCAAGGGCATGAGCTTCCGCGAGGGCGACGAGCTGCTCTCGATGAATGTTGTTCGACCCGGTACGTTCGTGTTCACTGCCACCGACGGCGGGTACGCGAAGCGGACCAACGTCGACGAGTACCGCGTCCAGGGTCGCGGCGGCCTCGGCATCAAGGCCGCCAAGATCGTGGAGGACCGTGGATCTCTCGTCGGCGCGCTGGTGGTCGAGGAGACCGACGAGATCCTCGCCATCACGCTGGGCGGCGGTGTGATTCGTACGCGAGTCAACGAGATCAGGGAAACCGGCCGTGACACCATGGGCGTCCAACTGATCAATCTGGGCAAGCGCGATGCCGTCGTCGGCATCGCACGCAACGCCGAGGCGGGACGCGAGGCGGAGGAGGTCGACGGCGACGTGGTCGTCGACGAGACCGCCGAAGGTGCCGTGACCACCGGCACGGACGAGGGTGAGGCGCCCTCGGCCGAGTAGCACGAGGAGTGAGTCAGCGTGAGCGGAGCCACGGGCGCCGGACCGACCGGTACCTCGAAGGGTACGGACACGGACGACGGCGGCCGTGGCTCCGCCGCGCGTGCGGCGGATCCGCACACGACCAACCTGAAGGCGATCAAGTCCCCGACCAAGGACGCGCCCTCGCCTGACAGGAATGAATCACAGGGGGGAACTGTGACGGACGCCAGAGGTCCGCAGACCCAGCAGCACACGGCTGGAGCGGGCCCGTCCGCATCCAGCGCCCAGCCGCAGCCCGAGCCGGCCGCGGGGGAGAAGGGCACCGCCGCGCAGACGGCGTCCCCCCTGCCGGGGGAACGGCAGGCTCAGCAGCAGACCGGGCCGTACCACCCGCCGCAGGCCTACCCGGCGCAGCCGGCGGCGGCCGGTGCCGGAGCCGGTGCCGCCGCCGCGGCCGTACGGCGTCCGCGCACAGGTGCGCGCACCACGCCGCGCGTCCGCAAGGCCCGTCTGCGGGTGGCCAAGGCCGACCCGTGGTCGGTGATGAAGGTCAGCTTCCTGCTCTCCATCGCCCTGGGCATCTGCACGATCGTGGCGGCCGCCGTGCTGTGGATGGTGATGGACGCGATGGGCGTCTTCTCCACGGTCGGCGGCACGATCTCGGAGGCGACCGGCTCCAACGAGTCGAACGGCTTCGACCTCCAGGCCTTCCTGTCGCTGCCCAACGTCCTGATGTTCACGTCGGTCATCGCGGTCATCGACGTCGTCCTGGCGACGGCCCTCGCGACGCTCGGCGCGTTCATCTACAACCTGTCCGCGGGCTTCGTGGGCGGTGTGGAGCTGACGCTCGCCGAGGACGAGTGACGTCCTTGACGTTGTCGCGACAACCGATTTTGGGACTGCCCATGTCGTGCGCTAATCTTCAGGAGTCAGCGCGCGGGACACACCCGCAGAGCGCGGCGGGGCTATAGCTCAGTTGGTTAGAGCGCATCCCTGATAAGGATGAGGCCACAGGTTCAAATCCTGTTAGCCCCACCAGCGAGAAGACCCCCAGTCGAATGCGACTGGGGGTCTTTTTCGGTATCCATGAGGTTCCTGTGACGCCTGGCGACGTTCCAACGCTTCTGGAGTGAGGCCGGTCGGCCTCACTCCAGAGTCATTTCCTTGGGGGGAACCTTGACGAGAAGCACCATGCCCAGACGCGTCCTGGCCCGGACGGTGGGCGTTGTCGCCGCGCTGGCCGTCGCGCTCGCTGTCGCGCCGCTGGCGGGCACCGCGCAGGCCCACAGCGCGGCGTCGGGAACGCTGAGCTTCAGCGGCGACGCGGGTGAGCCCATATCCGGCGGTCAGTCGTACGCGTACACGGCCGGCGCGGTCCAGATGTTCGACGTCCAGGGCAGCACGGACGGGAACAGCCTGACCGTCGCGGTGGACGCGGAGCAGGGCACGCTCTGGCGGCTCATCATCGCCGCCCCCGACGGTCAGAAGCTGACCGAGGGCACCACGTACACCGGGGCGAAGCAGTGGCCCGACGCCCAGCCGGAGGATCCGGAACTGGTGTTCAGCGGAACCGACAACGGGACCGAGAAGTGGTGCAACACCAACTCCGGTTCCTTCACCATCGAGCACATCGCTTTCGGCCCCTACGGTTACATCAGCGAGCTCGACGCCACCTTCGAGCAGTACTGCAACGGCTCGACCGTGCCTCTGCGCGGTGCGGTGCACGCGGTCATGCCCGAGCCTCCGGCCGAACTGGCCCTGGGGATGACCATCGACCCCGAGGGCACGGCGGAGGTTCCGGAGGGGCGGATCACCGTCGGCGGCACCGTGACGTGCAACAAGCCGGCGAGCGTCTCGCTCGCCGGCCAGGTCTTCCAGATACAGAAGAAGGGGACGCCGGGCGCGTCCTACCAGACGACCGTGGCCTGCACCCCGGGTGCGCCCGTCCCGTGGTCGGTCAGCCTGACCAGCCAGGAGCCGGGCACCTCGTTCCAGCCCGGGACCGCGACGATACGCAGCAGGGCCCGGGCGGACGACCGGGACTACCCGGTGACGGCCGACACCGGACAGCAGGAGACACAGATCACGCTCTCCAAGGGCTGATCCCCTTCAGGGCTGCCCCTTGAGGGCTGATCCGCATGGAAAAAGGCCCGGCGGCTCCGAGGAGCCGCCGGGCCTGTACGCAGGTCGCCGGGAGGTGCCGGTGGTATCAGCGCTGCAGCGGAGTGAGATGGTCCGTTGGGTCGCCGACGGCGTCGGTGTGGTCGTCGGTGCAGTCGGCGGTGGGTGACGCCGCTGTGTCCGTGAGCGTGCGGTGGCGGCAACTGGGGGACTTGCCGTGGGCCTCGGCGTGGATGCGCTGTTTCATCGTGGGGGGCAGGGCCTTGGCGTAGGACAAGGACCAGAGGGCGGCCGTCGCCGGTGCCGTCCGCTGCTGCGGGATGAGCGCGCTGTTGCGCTTCTGCTCGGTCTGCGGTACCGCCGCGGCGGCGGTCGTGGTGACGAATCCGAGCGTCGTGCACAGCGCGAGGAAGGCGGTGACGATGGCAGTCCAGAGCTTCATGACCTTGTTCCGGGCCATAACCCCTCACTTTCGGGTCGGGCGATTTGCGTACTTTCCTCATGATGTGTATGAGGGCCGAGAAGTGGTGGACCGACGCTCGTGGCGCGTCGTTGTTCAGATGAACACCACCCAGATGGGTGCAAGAAGGGTGAAAAGGTAGGAAAGAGGGAGAAAAGCGGTCGAAGTAACCGTCCGTCGGCGTGTGATCACTCTCCGGTGGGAGCGACGGACTCCGCTTCTATCGCGGTTCCCCGGAGGGGAGTTGAGGTCCGACTCAGGTCACCGATCGGTATCGGTCGGTGTGTATAGTCGGGCGCCAGAGGTCCCCTACGTCAACGAAAGACGAGGTCGCGCGGTGAAGAAGCTTCTCCTGGTCGCACTGGCCGCCATCGGCGGGCTCCTCGTGTACCGCCAGATCCAGGCGGATCGCGCCGAGCAGGATCTGTGGACGGAGGCGACTGACTCCGTGCCCACGGGTTCGTGAGTCACGACATCCCAAACCGAACACACCCCGGCCGCCTCGCGGTCGGGGTTTTGTGTGTGAGGATTCACGGCGGTTCTGAGGATTCACGGCGGTTCTGCGGTCCGGTGACGTGAGGGGTGGCGCGTGAGGGGACGGTGTCGTACGGCGTGGGGGCGTGCGGGCGCGTGGCGCGGTCGTCGTCCGTCGGTGGTCGTGGGTCTGAGCGCTGTGGCGGTGCTGCTGGGTACGACGGCTGCCGGGGTGCCCGGACAGGCCGCGTGGGCCGCCGCCGGGGCGTCCGGTACGGCGCGGTCGCCGAGCCCGTACGCCTTCGCCGCTGACGCCCGGACCATCAAGGGGGCGAGGAGTACCGCCGACGCCGTGGCGCTGACGCCCGGCACGGCGTACAAGAGCTCCCTCCCGAGCAGTGGCAAGGTCAACTACCGCCTCGAGCTCGACGCCACGTCGAACGCGTACGTCTCCGTCACCGCCGTCCCCTCCCCCGGCAGCACCGTCTCCGTCATCGACGGGATCAAGGTGTCCGTGCAGGACGACGACGGCACCCCCTGTTCCGACGACAGGGCGAGCTTCGGCGCCGCCCGCAGTCCGCACCCGATCGCGACGTGGGGCCGACGCGAGATCTCCCCCACCAAGCCGCTGTGCCGGGAGGCCGGGACCTACTACGTGACCGTCGAGCGCGTCGACCCGAAGGGCGAGGGCTCCTCGCCCGACGCCTGGGACCTGGAACTCGTCGCCATGACGGAGCCCCGGACGGCGAAGGCCGGGCCGACCGGCGCACCCGAGGTGTGGAACTCCGCCTCGCCCCAGCCGCTCCAGGGGGAGGCCGAGGACCGCCGGGGCGGTGCGGGGTTCACCCGGGCGACCCCGCTGGACCAGGGGGTCTGGCGGGACGACATCAGGCCCGGCCAGACGCTCTTCTACGAGGTGCCGGTCGACTGGGGCCAGCAGCTCCAGGTCACCGCCGACCTGGGCAGCTCGGCCTCCGGCCGCACCGGCTACACGTCCGACGCGCTGGACCTGGACCTGTACAACCCGGCGCGCGGCCCCGTCGCCGACGTGGGCGTCGGCTACAACGGCGGCCAGAAGTCCGGCAGCCTGCCTCCCCTGCCGCCGGTGGACCACGCCAACCGCAACGCCGCCATCGGCCAGGTCGGTGCGATGCGCTTCGCCGGCTCCTACTACCTCGTCGCGCACCTCGCCGAGAGCGTCGCCGACACCTTCGGGGACGGGCCGTTCCCGATGACACTGCGGGTCAAGGTGAGCGGAGAGGCGCGCAGCGGGCCCGAATACGTGAGGGAGTCCGAGCCGAAGGGCGTCTTCGAGGTCTCGGAGCAGGACCGGGAGGCGGCGGCCGAGGGCGTGGCCGGGGGTGACGACACCGCGATGCGGGTCGTCGCCGTGGGCGGCATCGGCGCCGGGAGCGCGCTGCTCGTGGGGCTCGGGGTGTGGACCGTGGTGGCTCGGCGGAGGAACGCCGGGTAGGCCGAGCAGGGGAGCCGTGCGTGCGCCCGGGCTGGTGCTCGCGGGCGCTCAGATGCGGGTCAGGGCCCAGAACCCCACGGCATAACAGGCCAGGGCGAGGAGCAGGAGCGGGACCACGACCTTGGCCGGGGGGCCCGGTCGGCGGGCAGGGCGCTGTGCTCGGTGCCGTGACGTGCCCTGGCCGGGCGGAATCCCTTGTCCAGGCAGTGTGGCTTGCGGAGCCGGGGCCGGCGGGGTTTGCGTGGTGTACGAGGCTGTGGAGGTGTGGGTGGGCTGCTGGTTCACGGAGGGCAGCGGCTGACCGGGATAGCCCGTGTGGTTCGGGTACGCCGGAGGGAGCGGCTGGGACGGGGACAGAGGGTGCGTGGGGTCGTAGGGGGAGTAGAGGGCCTGCTGGTGTGAGGCCTGTGCTTGTGCGTCGTGGTCTGGTGTGGGGGAGTTGGTGCCGGTGACCTGGGGCGGCGGCAGGTGGAAGCTGCCGGTGTCCGACATGGCGGGCGGCTGAGCGGGGGTGGCCGGCAGGGCGGCGTCCTCGCCGTGGCCGGGCTGTACGACCGCTGCGCCGGGGCCCTGCCACGACGCCGACGCGCCCGTTCCCGACGCGCCCGTTCCCGAGGGGGCCTGGGCGTCCTGCCGGGGCCGCTCCCCGGCCGCCGGACCGGACCGCTCCTGGTCGGCCGCCGGACCGGACTTCTCCTCGTCCGTCGCCGGGCCGGCCGGTCCGTCCTGTCCCGGTCGCGGACTCCGCGCTCTCTCCAGCGGGCCGTTCGGCGCGAACCCCGGGGGGAGCGGACCGATCTGGTCGAAGATCTCGATCAGCTCGTCGTCCGGGCCGGGCTCGGGGAGGAGCTCCGCCGCGGCGGCGAGCGCCTTGCGCGCCCCCGTGGCCGTACGGAACCGGGCTTGCGGGTCCGGCTGGAGCAGCGTGGCCACCACCTGCCACAGCGGCTCCGGAATGCCCTTGGGCGCACCGGGCGTCCCGTGCTCGGCGAAGTACTGGATGAGCGCCTTGCTGTCCGGCTTGGCGCCCTCCAGCAGATACAGCGCGACCAGGCCCGCGGCGAACAGGTCGGCGGGGAAGTCCGGCTCCGCGCCCATCATCTGCTCGGGTGCGAGATACCCGGGCGTCCCCACGACGAGGTTGGTCTCCGTCAGGCGGGGCTCGCCCAGTCGCATCGCGATGCCGAAGTCGGACAGCCGCAGCCGCGGCCGGCCCGTACCGGTGGCTTCCAGCAGGATGTTGGCGGGTTTGACGTCCCGGTGCACGACACCCTCCGCGTGCACCGCCGCCAGCCCCGCCAGCAGCTGGTCGAGCAGCGTGCAGACGAAGGCCGGCGGCAGAGGACCGTAGTCGCCGATGAGGTGGACCAGAGAGCCGCCCGCGACGAGGTCCATGGTGAACAGGACCTTGTCGTCGTCGGCGGCCCAGCTGGTGGGGGCGAGCACATGGGGATGATCGATCCGCAGGGCCTGTTCGCGGACGAAGCGCAGCAGCGAGTGCGCGTCGCTCTGGAGCAGGACCTTGGCGGCCACATAGCGGCGGCGGCGGTGGTCCCAGGCGCGCCAGACGGCGCCGACCCCTCCGCGTCCGATCGGGTCGACCAGTTCGTACCGGCCGGCGAACACCTCACCCATGGCTGTACGTCGCTCCTCCCCCTGTGGTCTCCCCCCTTGCTTCCCCCTCGACGAGCCTTACGACTCCCCGACGGGCGAAACGCGTCCCCCGCACCCCCGTGACTCCCCCGATGAGCCGATACACGCCCCCTCGCGTCGACCGGTCCCCCGTACGGAACACGCCCCCTCGTGTCCGCCCGTACCGTGACGCACCCCCCGTCACCTCACCCGGAACCCGGTGCCGAACCCCCTTCGGCGGCCGGGTGGCGGGGTCAGCTCTGGTGGGACTGGTAGTGCGCGACCGCGTCCGAGGTACGGCCGGCGCCGTACACACGGAGGAACTCTGCCAGTTCCGGGTGGGTCGGGGCGAGGGTCTCCGCGGCGTCGATGATGTCGCCCGCCGCCGCGACCGAGCGCAGCAGCGACTGGATCTCCCGGACGACGCGCTTGACCGTGGGCGCTCCCGAACTGCTGGTTGTCTGCGTGGTGTTGCTGAGCACTGAGCCCCCCTGTGACTTCTTGATCTCCTCCATGCGCTCCGTGGCCTCGGCCGCGCTCACGCTGCCGTCCGCGACCTGCCCCGCCAGGTCCTGCAGCAGCTGCACCCGCTGCACCACAGCGGGATTGCCGATCTTCGCCCGCTGACCGCTCATCAGCTGCGACAGCATCGGTGCGGACAGTCCCAGAACCCCCGCGAGACGAGCCTGGTTGAGACCAAGATCGTCGATGAGCTTACGGAAGAGCGCCCCCAGCGGCTCCCCGTACCAGTTCCGCTGCAGTTCCCGCGCTCTTGCGGTGGCTTCCTGCTGTGCGGCGTCCATTGCGTCTCCCCATCGCTTCCCCAAGTACGGCGGTTCGCGGTAGCGAACCACGCCGAGCATCTTACGGAGAGTGGTCGGCGACGGGGACCCCCAATCCTTTTGCGAAATCATGGGGGTGACCCGGTACTCTGGTCTCCGACGCCCGCCGGGACAAGATTTTCTCCGGGCGGACGTTCCTCTTCCGGGGCCTTAGCTCAGTTGGTAGAGCGCTGTCTTTGCATGGCAGATGTCAGGGGTTCGACTCCCCTAGGCTCCACTCTCGAAGCCCTCCGAACTGCGGAAACGTGGTTCGGGGGGCTTTTGTTTCACGTGAAACAGCACGGCGGGGCGGGAGACTCGCAAGGCTCTCAAGACTGAGCCCCAAGTCTTCCGCCCCGCCGTGCTGTTGATCCGGTGGCTGTGCCGTGGGATCGATCCGGCGGCCGTCAGGAACGGTCGTCGCGCCGTGCGGCCTCGTCCTCCGCCTGCTTCGCCTCGACCTCCGGGTCCAGAGCGGACTCACCACTGCCGTCCACAGAGGTCAGACGGCCCGACTCGGGAACCTCCGTCGCGGCGGGCGGCTCCACCAGCCAGTCCGGGTTGGCCTGCTTGTCCCACCACTTCCAGGCGGCGAAGGCACCGCCCGCGAGGGCGCCCAGAACGATCAGCGTCTTCATGGCCCGGCCGGCCCTCGCCCGCCGTTCCTGCCTGCGGATCAGCTTCTGGACCTCCTTCGACGAGACCTGACCCCGCAGCGCGGCCATAGCGGCCACACTCCGGGCAGCGGCCTCCGCCGTGACGGGCACGGCCGCGGCCACAGCCTGCTCAAGCCTGGGCCTGGAGTACTCCGCCGCCTGCCGGGCGGCCTTGCGCGTGCGGACGGCGGCCTCGTGGGCGGCCTGGTCGACCTTCGGCGGCACATGCGTCCGGGCCTGCTCCAGATACGGCTGCACATGGGCGCCGTACTGGACGCGTGCCTGCCCGGCGGCCTGCGTCACCTTGGGCGCTAGCCGTACGCGTGCCTCGTGTGCGTAGTGCGCGGCCCTGTCCTTGGCCGTGTCGGCGTAGGGCGCCACCACTTCCGCGGCGTGCAGCACGCTGTCCTTCGCCGAACCAGTCGCGGCGCGCACGCTGTCGATGCGGGTCACGGGTTCCTCCTCCTCGGTGGCGTACGGTATTTCGACTTTCCACCCTTTTACGGATCATGCCTCCCGGAGCACCGCCAGGCATGCGCGGGCAGGCATCCGGGTCACGGGAGCCGGCTCCGGGCCGTCTCCGGGCCGTCTCCGGTCGAAAACCGATCAAGAGTGGACCGAGCGCTGATCGAGAGCCGATCACATGCAATAGCGGATGAATACGGTTCAACAGGAGCTTGTCGTCGACAATGCCACGGATCGCCGCCGCACGCCCCCGCCCCGGGACTACTCGACAGGTTTTCTGCATGCGATCGGCCCGGTTTACCTCCGGTGAACCGAGGTCGGGCGACGCGGAGCCCCGTCCATGCGAGGATCAGGGAGTCACAGAAAGACAACGGAAGGCAGATCGTGGCTGAGCAGCTCTACGCCACCCTGAAGACCAACCACGGCGACATCGAAGTCCGGCTTCTGCCGAACCACGCCCCCAAGACGGTCAAGAACTTCGTCGAGCTCGCCCAGGGCGAGCGGGAGTGGACCCACCCGGAGACGGGACAGAAGTCCACGGACAGGCTCTACGACGGCACGGTCTTCCACCGGGTGATCAGTGGCTTCATGATCCAGGGCGGTGACCCGCTGGGCAACGGCACCGGCGGTCCCGGCTACCAGTTCGAGGACGAGTTCCACCCGGACCTGCGCTTCGACAAGCCCTACCTGCTGGCGATGGCCAACGCCGGCCCGGGCACCAACGGCTCGCAGTTCTTCATCACCGTCTCCCCGACGGCGTGGCTGAACCGCAAGCACACCATCTTCGGCGAGGTCACCGACGCGGCCAGCCAGAAGGTCGTGGACACCATCGCCTCGGCCCAGACGAACCCGCGCACCGACCGCCCGGTCAACGACGTGGTCATCGAGTCGGTCGTCATCGAGACCCGCTGAGACCGGCTGGGACCCGCCGAGTGCTGAAGCCCTCGCAGGGAACCATTCGCCCCGCTCGTCCGTAAAGATGAGCGGGGCGGGCTTTTCTCATCACGACCGAGGGGATCTCATGGACGACCAGGCTGCGGGCAGTCCGCAGGACGCCCACAGCGTCCCCATGTGCTACCGCCACCCGGACCGCGAGACCGGCATCCGCTGCACCCGCTGCGAACGCCCGATCTGCCCCGAGTGCATGGTCAACGCCTCCGTCGGCTTCCAGTGCCCCGAGTGCGTCCGCACCGGCGCCGGTACCGGTCACGCGCCCACGGCCGCCATGCCCCGGACGATCGCCGGCGGCGCCATCAGCGCCGATCCCCGCCTGCTGACCAAGATCCTCATCGGGATCAACCTGGCCGTGTTCATCGCCATCCGGGCCCATGAGTCGCTCGCGATCGACCTCGCCCTGGTCGGCGCCTGGCCGCCCGCGCCCTTCACGCCCACACAGGGCGTGGCGGGAGGCGAGTGGTACCGCATGGTGACGTCGATGTTCACGCACCAGGAGGTCTGGCACATCGCGTTCAACATGCTCAGCCTGTGGTGGCTCGGCGGCCCGCTCGAAGCGGCCCTCGGCCGTGTGCGCTATCTCGCGCTCTACTTCGTCTCCGGACTCGCGGGCAGCACCCTGGCCTATCTGCTGGCCTCCCCGAACACGGCGACGCTGGGCGCCTCCGGCGCGATCTTCGGCCTGTTCGGCGCCACGGCCGTGCTGATGCGCCGGCGCAATTACGACATGCGGCCCATCGTCGCGCTGCTGGTGATCAACCTGATCTTCACCTTCAGCCCGGGCTTCAACATCTCCTGGCAGGCCCACATCGGCGGCCTCGTCGCCGGTGTCGTCGTCGGGTACGCCATGGTCCACGCCCCGCGCGAGCGACGTGCCCTGATCCAGTACGGCACATGTGCGCTGGTCCTCGCCGTGATCGTCCTGTTGACCCTGTTGAGGACGGCCCAGCTCAGCTGAGCGCGAGCGTTGTCCACAGCGGGTGGCGGATCTTGTGCATAGTGTGCGGGAACACCTGTGCCCCCTGTCACTGACCGGCGTTTCCGCAGGTCAGGCAGGGGGCGAACAAGCTTTCGAGTTCCGGTACTTCCGTCATACCGGCGTCAACACTCAACGAGTTATCCACAGATCGTCGTTTCTTTTCCACCTGTGGAAAACCGCTGTGGATAACTCAGTGAACAAGCCTGGGCAAAGCTGCGTTCACCTTCCGGTGGCCGCTACTTCCACTGGGTCGACACACCGAATCCGGCGGCGATGAAGCCGAAGCCCACCACGATGTTCCAGTTGCCCAGCGAGTCGATGGGCAGCGACCCGTCGGTGACGTAGAAGACCACGATCCAGGCCAGGCCGATGAGGAACATGGCCAACATGACGGGCGCGACCCAGGCACGGCTGTTCAGCTTGATCGCGGTCGCCTTGTTCGCGGGCGGCGGCGTGTAGTCGGCCTTCTTGCGGATACGTGACTTCGGCACGAGGGTCTCTCCTGTCGATGCGCTGCGTGGCCGCGCAGGTAACTGGGTCGGTCTCGGGGCAGCGTAAGGGGACTCTGAGTGCTCCCCCGGGCGTCCGTTAGCGTAGTGCTTCCGTGGCGCCGAAGGAGATAAGGGTACGTTGAGCAATTCTGCCGACTCCCCCGGGACGGGATCCAGCCCTGAGCGCGCGCGTCGTTTCCGGCCCGTGCGGATCCTCACGGCGGCCGTCTTCGCGCTCGCGGGACTCATCTTCTTCACCAGCTTCAACACCGCCAAGGGCACCAATATCCGCACGGACACCTCGCTGCTGAAGCTGTCCGATCTCATCCAGGAGCGCAGCCGCGAGAACGGCGAGCTGGACGAGACCAACGGGACCCTCCGCAAGGAGATAGAGGCGCTCGCCGACCGGGACGACGGCAGCACCAAGGCGGAGGACGACAAGCTCGCCGACCTGGAGAAGCGCGCCGGCACGCAGAAGCTCAAGGGCGAGTCGCTCACGGTCACGCTCAACGACGCCCCGCCGGACGCCACCGCCAAGCTGCCCGGCTATCCCGAGCCGCAGCCCGACTACCTGGTCATCCACCAGCAGGACCTCCAGGCCGTGGTGAACGCGCTGTGGCAGGGCGGGGCCAAGGGCATCAAGGTCATGGACCAGCGGCTGATCTCCACCAGCGCGGTGCGCTGCGTGGGCAACACCCTGATCCTCCAGGGCCGCGTCTACTCGCCGCCGTACAAGATCACGGCGGTCGGTGACCCGGACAAGCTCCAGAAGGCGCTCGCGGCCTCCCCGGCGATCCAGAACTACATGGTCTACGTCAACGTCTACGGGCTCGGCTGGAAAGTCGAGGAGAACGGGCCGGTGACTCTTCCCGGCTACTCGGGCACAGTGGATCTGCACTACGCGAAGCCTGTGGAGTAGCAGCCTGGCCGGGGGAGCCGCCGGTGCGTGTGATCGTCAGGACCGTCAGCGAACTGTGCATCACCGTCGGCAGCGTGATCGTGCTGTTCGTCGTCTACGTGCTGTTCTGGACCGGCGTGCAGGCCGACGGCGTCATGGACGACCAGATCGAGCTGCTCCAGGAGCAGTGGGCGAAGTCGAGCGCGCCTCCCGCGGCGGCCGGCTCCTCCGCCGGGAGCACCGCGAGCCCTCCGAAACCCGCGCCTTACGCCAAGGGCAAGCCTTTCGCGATCATGTACATCCCGCGTCTTGGTTTCACGTGGAACAAGCCGGTGCTCGAAGGGACGGCCACCGGCACCCTGAAGAAGGGCCTGGGCCACTACGCGGAGACCGCCCGACTCGGTCAGAAGGGGAACTTCGCGGTCGCCGGCCACCGCCGCACCTACGGCGACCCCTTCAAGGACTTTCCCCAGCTGAGGCGAGGCGACGCCGTGGTGCTGACCGACGGCACGACCTGGTTCACGTATCGGATCGACAAAGGCCCGTACAAAACAGTGCCCTCCGACATCGAGGTGATCGACCCTGTCCCACGTACATCCGGGTACACGCGTTCGGGCCGCTATCTGACGCTGACCACGTGCGAACCGGAATGGGGACACAGTCATCGGCTGATCGTCTGGGCGCACCTGGACTCCACTCAGCCTGTGGAGGCCGGGAAACCTGAGGCGTTGCGCCGTTAGTCTGGTGGCTGTACGGCGTGGGTCTGGTGCCGTGGTACGACGGAAGGGACGGCATGTACGGCTGGATCTGGCGGCATCTGCCGGGGAACACGTGGGTGAGGGCGCTGATCTCACTCGCCCTGGTCGTGGCCGTGGTCTACGTCCTCTTCCAGTACGTCTTCCCGTGGGCGGAGCCGCTGCTGCCCTTCAACGATGTGACGGTGGACAACCAGTGAGCGCGCGCATTCTCGTCGTGGACAACTACGACAGCTTCGTCTTCAACCTGGTCCAGTACCTGTACCAGCTGGGCGCCGAGTGCGAGGTCCTGCGCAACGACGAGGTGTCGACGGCGCACGCCCAGGACGGCTTCGACGGTGTCCTGCTCTCCCCGGGTCCGGGCACCCCGGAGGAGGCGGGCGTCTGTGTCGACATGGTCCGGCACTGCGCCGCCACGGGCGTCCCGGTCTTCGGTGTCTGCCTCGGCATGCAGTCGATGCAGGTGGCGTACGGCGGGGTCGTGGACCGCGCGCCCGAGCTGCTGCACGGCAAGACCTCGCCGGTCGAGCACACCGGCCGGGGTGTCTTCGCCGGCCTGCCCTCGCCCTTCACGGCGACGCGCTACCACTCGCTGGCCGCCGAGCCCGCGACGGTCCCGGCCGAGCTTGAGGTGACGGCCCGGACGCACGACGGGATCGTCATGGGTCTGAGGCACCGCGAACTTCCGGTCGAGGGCGTGCAGTTCCACCCCGAGTCGGTGCTGACCGAGCACGGGCACCTGATGCTGGCCAACTGGCTGGTGGAGTGCGGGGACCAGGGCGCGGTGGCGAGGTCGGCCGGGCTCGCCCCGGTGGTGGGCAGGGCCACGGCGTGACGGCGCTGCGCCCCGAGCGCGAGTCCGACACCTCGTACGGGCAGCAGTCGTACGGGGTGCAGGGTGCGTTCGAGGACTGGTCGGGCGGAGGGGCGTACGGTGCCTCTCCGCGGCCGGAACCGCAGCCGCAGCCGCAGTCCCCGCTGTACATGTCAGAGCCGGAGCCACAGCCGTACCCGGCGTCGTACGAGCCCGTCCCGGACGAGCCGTATCTGCCTCCGGCCGACGAGGAGACGGTGGCGCTGCGGATACCGGATCCGCCGCCCGCGGCCGGTGACCCCGTGTCCGGCTCTCCGGGCTCTTCCGCGCCACGGCACGACGGACCCGCCCACGGCGGCCGCGCGGCCCGCAGAAAGGCCGCCAAGCGCCGTCACGGGCGCCATGGCGGTGCTTCGGAGGCCCGCTCGGCTCAGGAATCGGGCCAGGACTCGGCTGGGGGCTCGGCGCGGGACGAGCGGCGGGCGCCGTTGTCGCGGGTCGAGGCGCGACGGCAGGCGCGGGCGCGCAAGCCGGGTCCGGCGGTGATGGCCAGCCGGGCGATCGGCGAGGTGTTCATCACCACCGGTGTGCTGATGCTGCTGTTCGTCACGTACCAGCTGTGGTGGACGAACGTGCGGGCGCACGCGCAGGCCGGCAAGGAGGCCAGCAGCCTCCAGGACGACTGGGCGAACGGCAAGCGCAACCCGGGGGTCTTCGAGCCGGGTCAGGGCTTCGCCATCCTGCACATCCCGAAGCTGGACGTGGTGGTGCCGATCGCCGAGGGCACGAGCAGCAAGGGTGTTCTGGACCGGGGCATGGTCGGCCATTACGCCGAAGGCGCGCTCAAGACGGCGATGCCCGGTGACAAGACCGGGAACTTCGGGCTCGCGGGCCACCGCAACACCCACGGAGAACCGTTCCGGTACATCAACAGGCTCACTCCGGGCGATCCGATCGTCGTGGAGACGCAGGACAAGTACTACGTCTACAAGATGGCGTCGATCCTGCCGGTCACGTCGCCCAGCAACACGAGCGTTCTGAATCCCGTACCCCCGGGGTCGGGATTCACCGAGCCCGGCCGCTACATCACGCTGACCACGTGCACGCCGGAGTTCACCAGCAAGTACCGGATGATCGTCTGGGGCAAGATGGTCGAGGAACGGCCGCGCAGCAAGGGCAAGCCGGATGCGCTCGTCAGTTAAGGGCAGATGACCAGTGGCAGCGACCACCGACACCGAGCACGAACACACCGGCGCGGCGGCGTCCCGGCCCTCCGCGGCCCGGCGCCGTCCCGGCCCGATCGCCATGGCGGTGAGCGTCTTCGGGGAACTCCTCATCACCGCGGGCCTGGTCCTGGGCCTGTTCGTCGCCTACTCGCTCTGGTGGACGAACGTGGTCGCCGACCGTGCGGCCGGGAAGCAGGCGGACAAGGTTCGTGACGACTGGGCTCACGGCGGGGGCGGCCCGGGTGCGCTGGACACCAAGAACGGCATCGGGTTCCTGCACGTGCCGGCGATGAAGAACGGCGAGGTCCTGGTCGAGAAGGGCACGTCGAACAAGATCCTCAACGACGGTGTCGCCGGGTACTACACCGATCCCGTCAAGGCGGTCCTGCCGATGTCGGGCAAGACCGGCAACTTCTCCCTCGCCGCCCACCGGGACGGTCACGGCGCCAAGTTCCACAACATCGACAAGATCAAGAAGGGCGACCCGATCGTCTTCGAGACGAAGGACAAGTGGTACGTCTACAAGGTCTACGACATCCTTCCCGAGACCTCGAAGTTCAACGTCAAGGTCCTCTCACAGGTCCCGAAGGAGTCCGGCAAGAAGAAGCCGGGCCACTACATCACGCTGACGACCTGCACGCCGGTGTACACGAGCACGTACCGGTACATCGTGTGGGGTGAGCTGGAGCGGGTGGAGAAGGTGAACGCGGACCGGACGCCGCCGAAGGAGCTGCGCTCCTAGCGCAAGGCCTTCGGCCACAAGGCAAGGCCCCGGCGCCCTGTGGAGGGCGCCGGGGCCTTGCCGTCACTCGGGGACCCGGGGGTCAGTCCTCTTCGCGGCCGGTGACTCCGCCGAAGATGCCGCCGTTGCCGCCGCCGCCGTTGTTGTTGCCGCCGTTGTTGCCGAAGCCGACGGTCTGGAGAGTGATCGTCGTCCCCGCCGGGTCGTCGACCTCCTGGTTACCCTGCGGGTCCTGGCCGGAGACGATGGCGGTGTCGCTCTGGTCGCTGCCGCCCGCGAACTGGATGTTCGTGAAGCCGGCCGCCGCAAGGATCTGCTTGGCCTGGCCGACGTTCTGGCCGACGACCTGGGGCACGCGCGTCTTCTGCTGTTCCTTCTTCTTGCCGATCTGGATGTTGACCGACGAGTTCTTGTCGACCGACGTGCCGGCCTGCGGCGTGGTCTGGATGACCTTGCCGACCTGGTTGTCGTCGTCGGTCTCCACCTCGGTGCAGTTGCCGACCAGGTTGCTGGCCGTCATCTGCGCCTTGGCCTGGTCACAGCTCTGGCCGAGGACGTCCGGGACGGTGGACTTCTCCGCCTCCTTGGCGACGGTGAGGGTGATCGTGGAACCCTTCTCCTGGTCCGTGTCGCCCTTGGGGTCCTGCTCGATGACCACACCGGGGGTGCGGTCGGACTCCTCCGTCTTCTGGTCGACCTCGAAGCCCTTGTCCTCGAGCTCGGCCTTGGCCTTCTCGTAGGTCAGGCCGGTCACGTCCGGGACCGTCACCTTCGGCGCCCCGGTCGACACGACCAGGGAGATGGTGTCGCCCTTCTTGACGTCCGTTCCGGCCGTCGGGTCCTGCGAGCAGATGTTGCCCTTGGTCTGGTTCTCGCAGGGCTTCTTGGAGAAGGTCAGTTCCAGATCGGCGTTGTTGGCCAGCTTCCGGGCGTTCTGCTGGGTCTCACCGACGAAGTTGGGCGCGGGGAGCGTGTCGTCGCTCGCACCTCCGCTGCTGCTGAACGCCCATCGCCCGATCAGGATCGCTCCGACCAGCACCAGGACGCCCGCCACCACGAGCAGGATCGTCGAGGTGTTGGACTTGCGCTGCTGTTGGCGGCGCCGGTCGGGGCGGTCGTCGTAGCCGTAGCCGCCGTCGTCCGGGCTCATCGGGGGCAGCATCGACGTGGCGCCCGCGCCGGAGTCCGCGCGCAGGGCCGTCGTCGGCTGGTCGTCCGGGTAGCCGCCGTAGCCCACGGAGCCCATCGCGGCCGTGGCCCCGACCGGCTGGCCGTCGAGGCACGCCTCGATGTCGGCGCGCATCTCGTCGGCGGACTGGTAGCGGTAGTCCGGGTCCTTGACCAGGGCCTTCAGGACGATCGCGTCCATCTCGGGCGTGATCTCGGGGTCGAAGACCGACGGGGCCTGCGCCTCTTCACGTACGTGCTGGTACGCGACGGCGACCGGGGAGTCGCCGACGAAGGGGGGCCGCACGGTGAGGAGTTCGTAGAGCAGACAGCCGGTGGAGTAGAGGTCCGACCTCGCGTCGACCTGCTCGCCCTTCGCCTGCTCCGGCGAGAGGTACTGGGCCGTGCCGATGACCGCCGCGGTCTGCGTCATGGTCATGCCGGAGTCGCCCATGGCGCGGGCGATGCCGAAGTCCATCACCTTGACCTGGCCGTTGCGCGTCAGCATGACGTTCGCGGGCTTGATGTCGCGGTGGACGATCCCGTTGCGGTGGGCGTACTCCAGGCCCTGGAGGATGCCGATGGTCATCTCCATGGCACGCTCCGGCAGCAGCTTGCGGCCGGAGTGGAGCAGCTCGCGGAGCGTCGAGCCGTCTACGTACTCCATGACGATGTACGGGATCGAGACCCCGTCGATGTAGTCCTCGCCCGTGTCGTAGACCGCGACGATCGCGGGATGGTTGAGCGAGGCGGCCGACTGGGCCTCCCGGCGGAACCGGGCCTGGAAGGAAGGGTCACGCGCGAGATCCGCGCGCAGCGTCTTCACCGCCACGGTGCGGCCGAGGCGGGTGTCATGCGCGAGGTAGACCTCCGCCATGCCACCACGCCCGAGCACCTGGCCCAGTTCGTACCGGCCGCCGAGGCGACGCGGCTCTTCCATAGCTACCTACCAGCCCTCTCCGTCGGTCCCGACCGGAAGCTTGTACGGTCGAGGCTGCCGTCCGGGCCTACCGTACCCGGCTCGCTTTGTGTGACCTGGCCAAGCCCGTCAGCCGATACAGGACCGGTATCGCAACGTGCACCGATGTGAAGCAGACGTGAGCGGGGTCACTTCTCGCTGTCGATGACCGCCTCCATCACGTTCCTCGCGATCGGCGCCGCGAGGCCGCCACCGGAGATGTCGTCACGGACGGCCTTGTCGTCCTCGATCACGACCGCCACGGCGACCGGCGAGCTGCCGTCGTCGCCCTTGGCGTACGAGATGAACCAGGCGTAGGGGTTCTCGCTGTTGTCGACACCGTGCTGGGCGGTACCGGTCTTGCCGCCCACCTTGACGCCGGGGATCTTGGCGTTCGAGCCCGTGCCCTTCTCGACCACGGTCTCCATCATCGACTGGAGGATCTGGGCGTTCTCGGCCGACATCGGCTTGCTCATCTCCTCCGGCTCCGTCTTCTCGATGGTGTCGACGTTCGGGGCCTGGAGTTCGTCGACCATGTACGGCTTCATCAGGGTGCCGTTGTTGGCGACGGCCGAGGCGACCATGGCCATCTGCAGCGGGGTGGCCGCGGTGTTGAACTGGCCGATGGAGGACAGCGCGGTCTGCGAGGGATTCATGTCGTCGGAGAACACCGACGCGCTGGAGCGGACCGGCGTGAACTGCTCCTCAGTGAAGCCGAACTTCTTGGCCGCCTCCAGCATCTTCTCGTTGCCCAGGTCGGCGCCGATCTTGCCGAACACGGTGTTGCAGGAGTACTGGAGCGCCACCCGCAGCGTCGCGTTCTTGCAGGGGATGTTGCCCTCGTTCTTCAGCTGGGTCGTGGTGCCCGGCATGGTCCACGGCAGCGGCGTCTTGGTCTGCTGGTCCGCTTCCGTGTACAGCCCGTCCTCCAGGGCGGCGGCCGCGGTGAGGACCTTGAAGGTGGAACCGGGCGGATACGTCTCGCGCAGGGCCCGGTTGAGCATCGGGTCGTCCGGGTTGTTCTTCTTGTCCAGCTTCTTCCAGGCCTCGGCGTCCTTGGAACTGTTGCCGGCGATCGACGACGGGTCGTACGACGGGTAGGACGCCAGCGCCAGGATCTTGCCGGTGGACGGCTCCAGCGCCACCACCGCGCCCTTGCCGCCCTGCTTCTCCAGGCCGTTGTAGGCGGCCTTCTGCGCGGCGGCGTTGAGCGTCGTGACGACGTTGCCGCCCTCCTTCTTCTTGCCCGTCAGCATGTCGAGCGTGTTGCGGAAGAAGAGCCGGTCGTCATTGCCGGTGAGGATGCCGTCCTCGAGGTTCTCCAGCTGGTTGGCGCCGAAGGCCTGCGAGACGAAGCCGGTGACGGGCGCCCACATGGGCCCGTCCTTGTAGGTGCGCTTGTACTTGTAGTCGCCCGACGTGGTCGTCGCGTGCCCGGTGATGGGGTTGCCGCCGACGATGATGTCGCCGCGCGGCGAGGCGTACCGCTCGATCGAGACGCGGCGGTTCTTCGTATCGGTCCTGAGCTCGTCGGCCTTGACGTACTGGATCCAGTTGTCGCGGATCAGCAGGGCCAGAACGAGCAGGCCGCAGAAGATCGCGATCCGGCGGAGGGGCTTGTTCATGACGGGCGGACCACCTGAGTCATCTCGGCGTCGGGGTCGCCGGCGGGAGCGGGAGCCGGGCGGCGGGCGGTGTCGCTGATGCGCAGCAGGATGCCGATCAAAGCCCAGTTGGCGATCACGGAGGAACCGCCGTAGGCCACGAACGGCAGCGTCATACCGGTCAGCGGGATGAGGCCCATCACACCGCCGGCCACGACGAAGACCTGGAGGCCGAAGGCGCCGGACAGGCCGACGGCCAGCAGCTTGCCGAACGGGTCGCGAGCCGCGAGCGCCGTACGTACGCCCCGCTCGATGATCAGGCCGTAGAGCAGCAGGATCGCCATGACACCGGCGAGGCCCAGCTCCTCGCCGAAGGTGGCGAGGATGAAGTCGGAGTTGGCGGCGAAGCCGATCAGGTCGGAGTTGCCCTGCCCGAGGCCGGTGCCGAGGGTGCCGCCGGAGCCGAAGGCCCACAGGGCCTGCATGGCCTGCTCGGAGTGGACGACACCGTCCTGGACGCCGGCGCGGGAGAGTTCGAACTCGCGCATCGGGTCGAGCCAGGCCTGCACACGCGTCTGGATGTGCGGTTCGAAGCTCGCCACGCCGACGGCACCGACCGCGGACATCAGCAGACCGAAGACGATCCAGCTGGTCCGCTCGGTGGCGACGTACAGCATGATGACGAACATCCCGAAGAACAGCAGCGACGTTCCGAGGTCTGTCTCGAAGACCAGGACGAGGATCGAGATCACCCAGACGACGAGGATCGGACCAAGGTCGCGACCGCGCGGCAGGTACAGGCCCATGAAGCGGCGGCTGGCCAGGGCCAGGGCGTCTCTCTTGACCATGAGGTAGCCGGCGAAGAAGACCGCGAGGGCGATCTTCGCGAACTCGCCGGGCTGGAGCGTACCGAGCCCGGGGATCTTGATCCAGATCTTGGCGCCGTAGACGTCCGCCCCAAGTCCGGGCACGAGCGGCAGGACCAACAGGAACAATGCGCCGGCCATGGAGATGTAGGTGTAGCGCTGCAGGACGCGGTGGTCCTTGAGGAAGATCAGCACGGCCACCAGCAGGGCGACGCCCATCGCGGAGTACAGCAGCTGACGGGGAGCCGCCTCGACGAACGTTTTACTCGCCTGGAGCTTCTTCGACTGGTCCAGCCGCCAGATGACGACCAGCCCGATCCCGTTCAGCAGCGTCGCCAGCGGCAGCATCAGCGGGTCCGCGTACGGCGCGAACTTCCGCACGACGAGATGGCCGACGCCCGCGAGCAGGCCGAGTCCGAGGCCGTAGCTCAACAGGCCCGGCGGCACCGAGTCGTTGAGGGCCAGGCCGACGTTGGCATAGGCGAACACCGGGATGACGACGGCGAACACCAGCAGTGCCAGCTCGGTGTTGCGTCTGCTCGGTGCGCCGATCGCGCCGATGGTCGACGTGTGGTGCGTCGGCGAGTGCGATGTGTTCGTACCGCTCATCGTGTAACAGGGCCTCTCACGGCTTGCCTACTGCTTACCGCACAGCGAGACGACCTTCTGCTCTTCCTCCGAGAGGCTGGGGCCGGGGCTGGGAGTAGGTGCGGTCGTGGACGGGTTCGGGGACTTCTCAGGCGTCGACGGCGAGCCCGACGGGTTCGACGGGTTCGGCGTCGGTGTGGCCTTGGACGTGAAGGAGGCTGGAGTGGTTCCCGTGGTGCCCCCGGCCTCGCCCTCGCCGGTCTTGGCGTTGTTCTGGCTCTCGGCTTCGCGCCGCTGCGCCTCCTTCTTGCACGCGGAGGCCTGCACCGACAGTTCCTGGATCTTCGCCTGGGCGTTCTTCAGCCCGCCCTCGGCGATGGTCGCCTTGACCAGCTTCTGCTGGTAGGGCGGCAGGTACTTGAGTTCGATCTCGGGGTGGTCCTTCTCGACCTTCGAGAGCGACACCCACGCCAGGTCCTGGCTGATGCCCCGGTACAGCGCGACGTGCTCGTCCTCGGCGCCGACGTAGTACTGCGTCTGTGTCCAGCGCCAGCCGCCGTACAGACCGCCGCCGATGACGGCCAGCGCGAGGACGCCGTAGAGGGATCTCTTCAGCCAGCGGCCCTTCCTGCGGGGCTTGGTGAAGTCGCCGTCGTCGTAGTCGAAGCCGGCCGCCGGGATGTAGCCGGTGGTGTCGCCGGAGCCGGGCGGGCCGAACTCGCCGCCCCCGCCGCCCTGGCCGTGCCCGTGGCGGCCGAGCCCGGAGGCGCGGCCCGCGGGGGTCTGCATGATGCCGTTGTCGTGCAGCTGGTGCTGGTTCTCGGCGACGGCGCCGACCACGACCGGGGTGTCGGACAGCTGCCCGGCGAGGGTGTCGCCGGTGTCCAGGTCGAGGACGTCGGCGACGATGACGGTGATGTTGTCCGGGCCGCCGCCGCGCAGCGCCAGCTCGATCAGGTTCTGGACGGTCTCCTGGGGGCCCTGATAGCTGGCGAGGGTGTCCTCCAGGGTCTGGTGGGACACCACGCCGGACAGGCCGTCGGAGCAGATCAGGTAGCGGTCGCCGGCGCGGACCTCGCGGATGGACAGGTCCGGCTCGACGTGGTCGCCGCTGCCGAGCGCGCGCATGAGGAGCGAGCGCTGCGGGTGGGTGGTGGCCTCTTCCTCGGTGATGCGGCCCTCGTCGACCAGGCGCTGCACCCAGGTGTGGTCCTGCGTGATCTGCGTCAGTACGCCGTCGCGGAGGAGGTACGCGCGCGAGTCGCCGACGTGCACCAGGCCGAGGCGCTGGCCGGTCCAGAGCAGGGCGGTGAGGGTGGTCCCCATGCCCTCCAGCTGGGGGTCCTCCTCGACCATCGAGCGCAGCTGGTCGTTGGCGCGCTGCACCGCCGTGCCGAGCGAGGTGAGGATGTCGGAGCCGGGGACGTCGTCGTCGAGCGCGACGATCGTGGAGATGGCCTCGGAGGAGGCGACCTCGCCCGCCGCGGCGCCGCCCATGCCGTCGGCGATGGCGAGCAGGCGCGGGCCGGCGTATCCGGAGTCCTCGTTGCCCTCCCGGATCATCCCCTTGTGCGATCCGGCGGCGAAGCGCAGTGACAGACTCATGCGCACCTCGCCTGTCGGCTCCGGGTACAGCCGGTCGTGTCGAGCCACACTGCCCACCCTCCGGTCGGGAGCGCGCCGGGGCCCGGGGTGGGGCCCGCCACTGCGTGCTCGCTCCGCTCGCGCCTATCCATGATGTAGCACTACTTCCGCAGCTCGATGACGGTCTTGCCGATGCGGATCGGCGCGCCCAGCGCAATCGGTGTGGGAGTCGTCAGCCGGTTCCGGTCCAGGTACGTGCCGTTGGTGGAGCCGAGGTCCTCGACGATCCACTGGCCGTCGCGGTCCGGGTAGATCCTGGCATGGCGGCTGGAGGCGTAGTCGTCGTCCAGCACGATCGTCGAGTCGTGCGCCCGGCCCAGGGTGATGGTCTGGCCCTGGAGCGCGACCGTGGTACCGGTGAGGGTGCCCTCGGTCACGACCAGCTTGGTGGGGGCGTTACGGCCGCGGCGGCCGCCGCCGGACTGCTGGCGCTGCTGCGGCGGGGCCTGGCGGGCGGCCTGCTGCTGCCGGCCGGCCTCCCGTCGCGATCCGCGCTGGGTGACGCGCGTACCGAACAGGTCGCTCCGGATGACCTGCACGGCCACGATCACGAACAGCCACAGTACGGCCAGGAAACCCAGCCGCATGACCGTGAGGGTCAGCTCTGACATTGCCCCCGCTTCACCCTTCGGCTTGCCGGTAAATGATGGTGGTACTGCCCACGACGATCCGCGAGCCGTCGCGGAGCGTAGCGCGGGTGGTGTGCTGCCCGTCCACCACGATGCCGTTGGTGGATCCGAGATCCTGGATCGTCGAGGGCGTTCCGGTCCGGATCTCGCAGTGCCGGCGGGAGACGCCGGGGTCGTCGATCCGCACGTCGGCGTCGGTGCTGCGGCCCAGCACCAGCGTCGGGCGGGAGATCTGATGGCGCGTGCCGTTGATCTCGATCCAGTGGCGGGTGCGTCCGCCGGCCGCCGGGGCGGCCGGGGGCCGCTGGCCGCCCGCGGGCTGCGGGTAGCCGTACCCGCCGGGGCGGCCGCCGGGCGGCGGCGCGGCCGGCATGGGCGGGGCGCCCGCGGGCGCGGCGGCCGGCGGATAGCCGTAGCCGCCGGGACGTCCGGCGGGCGGGGCGGCGGGCGCGGCGCCCGACGGGGCCTGCTGGCTGCTGGAGGAGGCGAGCGTACGGCTGCGCACCCGGTACAGACCGGTGTCCAGGTCGTCGGCCTTCTCCAGGTGCACCTTGATCGGGCCCATGAAGGTGTAGCGCTGCTGCTTGGCGTAGTCACGCACCATGCCGGCGAGCTCGTCACCGAGCTGGCCGGAGTAGGGGCTGAGCCGCTCGAAGTCCGGCGTGCTCAGCTCCACGATGAAGTCGTTGGGCACGACCGTCCGGTCGCGGTTCCAGATGGTGGCGTTGTTGTCGCACTCGCGCTGGAGCGCGCCGGCGATCTCCACGGGCTGGACCTCGGACTTGAACACCTTGGCGAAGGTGCCGTTGACCAGACCTTCGAGACGCTGCTCGAACTTCTTCAGGACTCCCATGGGGCACCTCCTCCGTCGCTGCCGTCCTGTGTACTGCCCTGCGGGCCGCTTGCCTGGTACTGCTTACTGATCGTATCCACGCGCCGCTCGATCGGCTGGTTCCCCCTGTCAGCACGGCCGACGGGTGTCGACGCATGACGAAGTTCCCTGTGGAGCTCCCCTTCGAACTCCTCCGGTGCTACGGCTGCCGCACAACCGCTCTCTCGTACTCCTGACAAGGATCGTAGAGGCGGCTGAAGACCAGTGTCCCGCACCCGGCTGTGGACCCCTACCGCCTCCTGGGGAGACGGGGGGTACCGGTACGAGGTTGATACGTGAAGCGCCACGCGTTGATACGTGGCCGGGGCACCGAAGGTTCGGAGGCGGGTCTGCCTGCGGAAGAACGGATGTGAATCCACCCCGTCCCGCGTGCTAATGTTCTGGGTGTCGGAAGGCGCCAGGCCCCCCAGGGGCAGGAGCCCACGACACACCCAATGCGCGGGTGGCGGAATAGGCAGACGCGCTGGATTCAGGTTCCAGTGCCCGCAAGGGCGTGGGGGTTCAACTCCCCCCTCGCGCACCCCCTGAGAGGGCGGCATCGTTCAGATGCCGCCCTTTCTCGTGTCCGCGGATGTGACGGTTGTCTCGCGGCGCCCGTGGGTTGCACGCGTGTGAGGAAGCTCTCAGGCCTGGTTGGCCCGGGCGTCCCCCAGCGACCGGCCGGGGGCGAAGCGTTCGCGTACGGCGGGGGCGTCGAGGAGGCGGGCCGGGTAGCCGGGGCCGGTGCGGGCGGACATGTCCTGGTGGCGCAGCGGCTCGCCGCAGGAGGAGCAGACGACCCGGGCCTCGGTGTCGTGGTCGCACGGCGTGTGGTGCAGGACGACCGGGGCGCCCTCGTCGCCGGCCAGCCAGCGGTCGCCCCAGGCGTTGATCGCGGCGAGTACGCCGAAGAAGTCGCGGCCCTTGTCCGTCAGCAGGTACTCGTGGCGGACCGGGTCGCTCTGGTAGGCCTGCCGCCGCAGCAGGCCCTCGGACTCCAGGCGCCGCAGCCGGTCGGTGAGGGTGTTGCGGGCGATGCCGAGCGAGCCGATGAAGCCGTCGAAGCGGGATTCGCCGTAGAAGACCTCGCGCAGCACCAGCAGGCTCCAGGCGTCGCCCAGGATGTCGGCGGTGCGGGCGATGGAGCAGGGCCAGGTGTCGAACGAGGTCCGTTTCACGGCTGCCAGGTTATCGGTTTCATCATGAGATGGACCGGCCTCGGCGTCCCTGTGCCCGTCACTCCCGTACGCCCGCCAGTTCCGCCGGGCGGCGGCGCAGGGCCAGGGCGGCCGGGGCGAGTGCCGAGGCCGTGGCGAGGAGGGCGCAGACGGCTGTGGTCGTGCCGAGGGCCTGCCACGGGAGCTCGATCGCGGCCGGGGCCGACAGCAGGGCGAGGGCGCTCGCCATGCCGGCCAGGTTGACGGCGGCGACCAGGAGGCCGAGGAGGGCGCCGGCCGCCACGACCGTCAGGGCCTCGGCGCCGGTCAGCCGCAGGACCTGCCACCGGGTGGCTCCGGCCAGCCGCAGTACGGCCAGGTCGCGGGCCCGGTCGGACGTCGCCATGACCATGGTGTTGGCCACGGAGATGCCCGTGTAGAGGAGGGCGATGCCGAGGACCAGCAGGAGGCCGAGGCGGGTGGTGCGTTTGGTCTCGGGGTGGGTGGCCCGGATCCATTCCGCCCGGGTGAGGACCTGGCCGTTCCCGGCGCCGAGTGCCTGGTGGAGGGCTGTGGCGACGGTTTCCGGGTCCGCGTCGGCGGTCAGGGCCACGTCGATCCGGTCGACCGTGGCGCCGGGGGCGTTGCGCGGGGTGACGTAGACCCCGTTGTCGCCGGTGCCGGTGGTCATCACCGCGGCGATCCGCAGGGTGCGCGGTGTTCCGTCGCCGAGCCAGACCCGGACCCGGTCGCCCACCCGGTGCCGCTGCCACTCCTCGTTGACGATGATCGAGTCGTCGTCGAGGTCGCTCACCGCGCCGGCGGCCAGCGGGAGGCGGGTGGTGGCCGCGAGCGGGCCGGGGGTGGCGGCACGGGCCTCGGAGCGGATGAGGGCGACGTCGTCGTCCAGGACGTGGACGGCCGTCGACGACGTCGGCGACATCTCGGTGCCCCGGACGGCGCGCAGCCGGCGCAGGGCGGACTCGTCGAAGCCGGTGCCGGCGGGCGGGGTCACGACGAAGGCGGCGGTGGTGCGCTCGCTCGTCTCGGCGGTCTTCGCCCGGTTCAGGGTCGCGGTCGCGCCGAGCAGGGAACCCGCGAGGGCGACGGTGACCAGGACGGGCGCCGCGAGCGCGGCGGTGCGGCGCATCCCGGCGGCGGCGTTCTCGCGGACCAGCATGGCGCAGGCACCCGGCAGCCGCGTCAGCAGCCGGGTCAGGGGGCGCAGCACCAGCGGGGAGAGCAGGGCGGCCGCGGTGATCAGCAGCATCGGGCGGCTGATGTAGGACTTGCGGTGCAGCAGGTCGGCCGGGTCTCCGGCCAGGGACAGGCCCAGGGTCACCGCGGCCGTCAGCAGCAGGGCCGTGCCGTACAGCAGGCGGCCCCGGGTGATCGTCCTGCCCTCTGCCGCGGCCTCGCGCAGTGCCTCGGTCGGGCCGGTGCGGCCGGCCCGCCAGGACGCCGCGGTCGCTCCGCACAGTGCGACGAGCAGGCCGGTCCAGAAGGCCGCGTGGTACGGCCAGGTGTGGTCGCCGATGGTGAACCAGGCCGGGGCGAGGCCGTTGCCGACGACCCAGGCCGCGAGGCGGGGCGCTGCGTGGGAGCCGAGGGCGCAGCCGGTGGCCGAGGCGAGGGCGCCGACGGCGAGGGCCTCGGTGAGGACGCTCCGGCGGATCTGGCCCGGGGTGGCACCGGCGGTGCGCAGCAGGGCGAACTCCCGGCGCCGCTGGGCGACCGCGAAGGCGAACGTCGACGCCACGACGAAGACCGACACGAAGGCGGTGACGCCGCCGGCGGTGCCGAACAGGGAGTTCATCGCCGTGAGGGCCTCGCCGTCCCGGCCGGGGTCGGCGTCGGCGAGCCGACGGGCGTTCCCAGTGAGGACCTGGGCGCCGTCGCCCACGGCCTCGCGTACGACTGCGGGTTCGGCCTCGACTGCCAACTGTGTGACCGAGGGGCACAGTTGCGCCGCGCGGGCGTCGGTGAAGAACACGGCGTTCTCGAAGCCGCGCGAGGTGAGTGTGCCGACGACGCGTACCGGCCCCCGGTCGGTGTGGAGCTGCCGGCCCGGGCGCGTCCAGTCGCCGGTGACGGCGACCTCGTCGGCGGCACGTGGGGCCCTTCCGGCGGCGAGGTCGTAGGGGGCGAACGCGGCGGTGGACCAGGGGTGGCCGACGAGGTCCGTGGGGGCGTGAGCGGCTTTCGTGGCGCGGACGGCGAAGGACCTGTCCGCCACGACCGGGCCCAGCTTCCGCAACTGGGCGACGGTCGTCGCGGGGAGGGGGCGCGGGTGGGCGAGCCGGGACTCGCGGTTGCCGATCGGGGTCGGTACGCGCAGCGTGTCCTGGCCCTTGACGACCACGGGCGCCGCCGCGAAGCGTTCGGGGGCGCGCTCCGGAGCGGTGGCCGACGAGGCCAGGGCCAGGCCCGTCACGGTGAGCAGCGCCACGCCCAGCGACAGCGCGACGAAGCTGCCGGTGAAGGTGGCCCAGCGGGTGCGCAGGGTGCGCAGGGCGATGCTCAGCACGGCACGGCCTCCAGTCGGGTCATGCGCGCGGCGACGGTGTCGGCGCTCGGAGCGGTCAACTCCCCGTGGACGCGCCCGTCCACGAGGAACAGCACGCGGTCGGCGTGGGCGGCGGCCACCGGGTCGTGCGTGACCATGACGACCGTCTGGCCCTCGCGGTCGACCATGCCGCGCAGCAGCCCGAGCACCTCGCGGCCGGTCCGGGTGTCCAGGGCGCCGGTCGGTTCGTCGGCGAACAGTACGTCGGGGCGGGTGATCAACGCGCGGGCCAGGGCGACGCGTTGCTGCTGTCCGCCGGAGAGCCGGGACGGTCTGTGCCGGGCTCGTTCGGCGAGGCCGACCTGCTGGAGCGCCTGGCGCACCCGGGCCCTCGGGACGCGCCGGCCGGCCAGCCGCAGGGGCAGGGCGACGTTCTGCTCGGCGGTCAGCGAGGGCAGCAGGTTGAACGCCTGGAAGACGAATCCGACGCGCTCGCGGCGCAGCAGGGTCAGCCGACGCTCGCTCAGCCCGGCCAGTTCGGTGCCGGCGAGGATGACCGAGCCGGAGGTGGGCCGGTCCAGGCCGGCGGCACACTGGAGCAGGGTCGACTTGCCGGAGCCCGAGGGGCCCATGACGGCGGTGAAGGACCCGGCGGGGAACGCCAGGGTGACGTCGTCGAGTGCGGTCACGGGTCCGTATGCCCTGGTGACGGAGTCCAGCCGGATGGCGTCGTGTGTCATGGGTTCCCCCTGGTGTCGGTGTCGCTTCCACGAAACCGGGTGGGGGCGGGCCGGCGCAGTGCGGCGGGGCCTAGACCTGGGGTAGGGCCAGGCATACCCTCCGGCCTCCGCCTGAGCACATGGCCGCGGCCCCGGCCCGCTTCTACGGTGATCCCCATGCATCCTCGGAACGTGTGGCAGGCCATGTCGAGCCCCGGCTATCTGCTGCGGGCGTGGCCGTGGCGGTCGGCCGGATACCTGCTCACCGGCGCGGTGACCGGTGCCGTCGTGCTCGTGGGGATCGTGGTCTCGGTGGCGGCCGGCGGAGTGCTCGCCCTCGCGCTGGTGGGGCTGCCCCTGCTGCTGGGGACGGCCCTGGCGGGCATTCCGGTGGCGGCTCTCGAGCGGTTCCGGCTGCGGCTGGTCGACGCGGAGCGGGCGTCCGACCCGCACGAGACGCCCGGGGAGCCCGGGCTGCGGGCCTGGCTGTCGACCCGGTTGCGGGAGCGGGCCACCTGGCGGGAGCTGGGCCACGCCCTGCTGTTCGCGGGGCTGTTGTGGCCGGTCGACGCTCTCGCCTTCAGCGTCTTCCTGCTGGGGCCGCTCTCCGTGGTGGCGACTCCGCTGCTCATGGCCGTCCTCGGAGAGGCGAAGGTACTCAAGGTGTGGCTGGTCACCACCTGGCCGGCCGCCGTCGGGTTCGCCGTCCTCGGACTGCTCCTGCTCGCCGTGGGCGCCTACCTGCTGGGCGTCGCCGCCGGTGCGCGGGCCGGGCTGGCGCGGCTGCTGATCGCCCCGCGCGAGGCCGACCTGGGGGCCAGGGTGGTCGAACTGGCGCGTTCCCGGGTGCGGTTGGTGGACGCCTTCGAGGCGGAACGGCGGCGGATCGAGCGCGATCTGCACGACGGGGCGCAACAGCGGCTCGTCGCCCTGACGATGACGCTCGGCCTGGCCCGGCTGGACGCCCCGCCGGGCCCGCTGGCCGAGCAGCTCGCCAAGGCCCACGAGCAGGCGGGCACGGCCCTCGCGGAACTGCGCGAGCTCATCCACGGCATCCACCCCAAGGTCCTCGCCGACTACGGCCTCGAAGCGGCCGTCGCCGACGCCGCCGACCGCTCGGCCGTGCCTGTGGACATCGATCTGGAGCTGCCCGGGCGGTTCTCCCAGGCCGTCGAGGCCGCCGCGTACTTCGTGGTGTGCGAGGCGCTCGCCAACGTGGGCAGGCACAGCGGGGCGAGCCGGGCGGAGGTGAGCGGCGGGCACCGCGACGGTCGGCTGGTCCTGCAGATCCGCGACGACGGGCGCGGTGGTGCGCGGGCAGGGCAGGGCAGCGGGCTGACCGGACTCGCCGACCGGGTGTCGGTGCTCGATGGCAGACTCTCCCTGTCCAGTCCGCCCGGCGGACCGACCCTGCTGCGTGTGGAGATCCCTTGTGGCCCTGCGAGTTGAGCGACCGCTGCGGGTGGTACTGGCCGAGGACAGCGTGCTGCTGCGGGACGGGCTCGTCGGGCTGCTCGGCCGCTGCGGACACGAGGTCGTCGCGGCCGTGGGGGACGCCGAGGCACTGATCGCGGCCGTCGGGGAGCACGCCCCCGACGTGGTCGTGACGGACGTGCGGATGCCGCCCGGCTTCCAGGACGAGGGCCTGCACGCGGCGGTACGGCTGCGCGGGGAGCGGCCCACGTTGCCCGTTCTGGTCCTCAGCCAGTACGTGCAGCGCCGGTACGCCGCCGAGCTGCTGGACTCCGGTGACGGCACGGGCGTCGGCTATCTGCTCAAGGACCGGGTCGGCCAGGTCGAGGAGTTCGTCGAGGCGCTCGGAGAGGTGGCCGACGGCGGCACGGTCGTCGACCCCGAGGTCGTACGGCAGTTGCTGCGCCGCCGCCGCGATCCGCTGGAGCGGCTCACGCCGCGTGAGCGGGAGGTGCTGGCGCTGATCGCGGAGGGCAGGTCCAACAGCGCGATCGCCCGCGAACTGGTCGTCTCCGAGGCGGCCGTGGGCAAGCACGTCTCCGGCATCCTCACCAAGCTGGACCTGCCACCGGCGGTCGAGACCCATCGCCGGGTGCTGGCCGTGCTGGCGTATTTGCGGGCGTAGGCGGGTGGGCGACGGGCCACTCGCCTGGCGGGGGCGGCCGGGCGGGGACCTTCGGTTTGTCGGGTCCGGGGGTGGCGGGGAGGGCGGGGGGTGGGTCCTCGGCCGTCTCTTGTGCGGGGCTGTGGGGGTGACCGCGAGGGCCTCCTCGGCTCCCTCCCGCCTGGATCTGGCGGGGATGGCCGGGCGACGGCCCTGGCCGGTCTTGTGCGGGGCTGGCGGGGACGGCGGGGTGAAGGGCCCCCGGCCCGGCCCCTGTCCGGGCCTCGCGGGGATGGCCGGGCGGAGACCTTCGGCGGTGTCGTGCCGGCCTGGCGGGGATGGTTGGGCGACGGCCCTCGGTCGGTCCCGTGCTGGGCTGGCGGGGCGAAGCGGCCTCTCGGTCCGGCCCTTGCCCGGGCCTGGCGGCGATGGCCGGGCGACGGTCCTCGGTCGGTCCCGTGCCGGGCTGGCGGGGACGGTGGGGCGAAGCGCCCTCTGGGCCCGGTCCCTTGCCCGGGCCTGGCGGGGATGGCCGGGCGAAGTCTTTCGGCGGTGTCGTGCCGGCCTGGCGGCGATGGTCGGGCGACGGTCCTCGGTCGGTCCCGTGCTGGGCTGGCGGGATGGCGGGGCGAAGCGCCCTCTGGGCCCGGCCCCTTGCCGGGCCTGGCGGGGATGGCTGGGCGGAGGTCCTCGCTCGGTCTCGTTCCGGCCTGGCGAGCACGGCCAGGTGGAGGCCATCTCTGCCCGGCCCGCCCGGGCCTGGTGGGCACGGCTGGGCGAATGCCCCCGGCTCAACGGCGCGTTGTGCAAAAACCAGCGAGTTGGTTTCATTGCGTCGCCATCAGAGCCCTCCACGGGAGCCAGGGGTGACCAAACAGGACCGGGCCGTCCGGACCCGTCTCGCGCTGATCCGGTCGGCGGCCGAGCAGTTCGAGGCACGGGGATACGTCCGGGCCAGTCTTGCCGACATCAGCGCGGGCGCGGGCGTCAGTTCCGGCGCGCTGCACTTCCACTTCGAGAACAAGGCCGCCGTGGCCGAAGCAGTCGAGCACGCGGCCGCCCACGCCCTGCGCCAGGTCGCGGCCCGGGGCCGCGGCGGCGACGCGTGCGCCCTCCAGCGCCTCGTGGACGTCACGCACCACGTCGCCCGGCTGCTGTGCGCCGACGTCGTGGTGCGCGCGGGGCTGCGGCTCAACGCCGAGGCGGTCGCCGGGAGAGTGCGTGACCTGCGCCGGGAGTGGCGGGAGTGCGTGCACGAGCTGCTGGCCGAAGCGGAGCGCAGGGGCGAACTCGTCGCCGGGATGCCGCCCCACCGCTCCAGCGCCGTCGTCCTCGCCGCCACGACCGGCATCGAGGTGCTGGCCCGGGAGGACCCCGGCTGGCTCACCCGCCCCTCGCTGACCGACCTGTGGCACCTGCTCCTGCCGTGCGTGGCCGCACCGCAGCTGGCCGGCGCGCTAGACCCGGCCGGGACCGAGCCGGTCCATGCGGAGGCGGACGTCGGCAGCCAGGCGGACGGGGCGTTGAATGCGCCGGGCCGGGCGGGGCTCGCGCTGCGATAGCGGGCCGTTCCGGCTAGCGGGGCGTCCCAGCTAGCGGCGCATCCCGGCTGACGCCCGGTCGGCCTTCCCATGGCCGACAGTGCGTGAAGTGGTGGCCAAAACAAACCGGATGCCAAGTTTTTTCGCCACTCTGATCGCACGATGGTTTCCCAGCCTCTGGACCAAGGAGCGATGAGTCATGGCACAGCAGGCCTGCCCCTTCCTGTCGATCGACCCGTCCGGCCAGGACCTCTACGGCGAGATTGCCCGGATCCGGGCCCAGGGACCGGCCGTGGAGGTGGAGCTCCCGGGCGGCGTACGGGCATGGTGGATCAACGGCCTGGAGCTGAACAAACGGCTCCTGGCCGGCCCCGAGACGAGCAAGGACGCCTTCCAGCACTGGCCGGCCTGGATCAACGGGGACATCTCCCGTACCTGGCCGCTCGCGATCTGGGTGTCGGTGCGCAACATGGTCACGGCCTACGGCACCGACCACAGCCGGCTGCGCAAACCGATGGCCGCCGCCTTCACCAAACGCCGTGTCGACGCGCTGCTGCCGCGCGTCCAGGAGATCGTCCACCGGGCGCTGGACGACCTGGAGCGGATCCCGGAGGGCGAAGTCGTCGACCTGCGCGCGTCGTTCGCGGCGCCGATACCGCACGAGGTGGTGTGCGAACTCTTCGGCGTACCGCCGGGTGAGGACGGTCCGCGCGGGGCCCTCTACCGCATCATCAACCGCTTCTTCGACACGGCGATCACCCTGGAGGACGCCCAGGCCAACGGGGTCGAGCTGTACGGCACGCTGACCGCGTTCCTCCAGTACAAGCGCGAGCACCCGGCCGACGATCTGACGACGGCACTCATGGCGGCGCACGACGACGGCAGCCTCAGCGAACAGGAGCTGATGGACAACCTGATCCTGCTGCTCACCGCGGGCTTCGAGACGACCGTCAACCTCATCGACAACACCGTGCACAGCCTGCTCGCCCACCCCGACCAGCTCGAACTCGTCCGCACCGGGCAGGTGACCTGGGAGGACGCCATCGAGGAATCGCTGCGCTTCGAGGCGCCCGGTGCCATGTCGGGACTGCGCTACGCCGTCGAGGACATCGAGATCGAGCCAGGTCTGACGATCCCGAAGGGCGATCCGGTCGTGGTGTCGTTCGCCGGTGCCGGACGCGATCCCGAGCGGCACGGCCCGGACGCCGAACGGTTCGACGTCACCCGGTCCACCAGCCGCGACCACGTCTCCTTCGGCCACGGCGTGCACCACTGCCTGGGCCGCCCCCTGGCCATGGCCGAGGCGACGGTGGCCCTGACGTCCCTGTTCGACCGGTTCCCGCGGCTGGCCCTGGCCGATCCGTCCCGGCCGCCGCAGCGGCTGCGGTCCATCATCTCCACGGGGCACCAGGAGTTGCCCGTGCTGCTGCACGGCCGCGATCCCGGTCCGCAGCCGGGTCCGCGTCCGGAGGAGGCGGAGGCGATCAGGAAGCTGTCCGGCCTTGGAGGAACGAGCGGTACCAGGGTGCCGCGCGCCTGAAGCCGGCCGCGAACCCCTCGCCGGGCGAGCAGTCGAGGTCCTTCCAGAAGGCGTCGTCCACGAACCAGTGGTCGACCGTGAGCATGCCGAGATGGTGGAGGGCGAGCGGCTTCCCTGCGGCCCGGTCCAGGGCGGTGGCGACGTCCACCGCCGCACCGCCGCCGGGCTCCTCCCGCAGGGTGCGCACGGCCCCGAGCAGGTCCGGGACGCTCACCGGCTCGGGGTGGCCGACGTGGTGCACACCGCCGTCGTGCGCCGGGGACAGGGCCGCGGCCGCCACCGCACGGCCCAGGGTGTCGACGTCGATCATCGACTGGAGCGCGTCGCAGCCGGTGAGGGTCGTCGCCGACAACTCGTCCAGCAGCCACAGCAGTCCGGGGACGACCCACCGGTCGCCCTCGCCGTAGACGAGGTGCGGGCGCAGCACCAGGCCGCCGGCGTCGAGGACGTGCCGTTCGGCGGCGGCCCGGGTGCGGCTGGTGGCCGACGCGGGCGCGATCGGCACCTCCCCGGGGCGCACTCCGCGGAATGGGCCCCGGCCGTACACGGCGGCCGTGCTCACGTACACGATCCGGCGCACCCCGGCGCGCACGGCCTCCTCGACCAGGGCTCGCGTGCCCAGGTCGTTGACGGCCTCGACGGTGTCGGCGTCGCCGCCGATCCGCGTGGCGCAGTGCACCAGGACGTCGGTGCCCTCGCAGGTGCCGCGCAGGGAGGGCGGGTCGCAGAGGTCGCCGTGGACGAACGCGCCGGGGCCGGCTTCCGGGTGGCCGCGGCGTGTCAAGTGCCGTACTCGGACACCGGGTTGCCGGTGTGCTGCGGCTGCGACCCGGCTGCCGACGAAGCCGCTCGCGCCCGTGATCAGAAGGTCGACCGTCACGACGGTGACCGTACCCGGGCCGGTTGCGCACAGGTCAGCGTGGCGCTGAAGACGGACTCGCCGTCCTGCCGCCCCGAGACCCGTACGGTCGTCTCCCCCGGGTCCTGCGGGGCCTGCGGGTCCTCGTCGAGGATCTCCGTCTCGATCCAGCACGGGCTGTGCAGCTCGGCGTACCGGGAGAAGGCCGCCGTCATCGAGCGGGGCAGGAAGGGGTGCCGGCCGGACGCGGCGGTCGCTGCCTGGCGGGCCGCCTCGAACAGGACCATGCCGGGCACATGGTCGTTGGGCCGGGGGAAGAGCACCGGATGGCCGGTGTCCACGCGCAGCCGCCAGACGCCCGGGCGGTCGGCGGGGGCGAGGACGACGTCCTCGGCGCGGGAGCGGCCGGCGAGTGCCGGTGATATGCCCGGCAGCAGCGGCACCGGGGTGCCCACTTCGGCCAACTGCCTGGCCCGCAGACGGCGGTAGGCGAGCGGCGAGGTGCAGCCGGTGCTGCCGGTGCCGCGGGCGACGAAGCGTCCCGCGCGGCGGAACTCCATCGTGGTCCGCATGCTGTGCAGGCCGCGACCGCGACGGCGTATCTCTGAGCACACGACGTCGACGTCGACCGGTTCCGCCGCGTCCGACAGCAGGAGCGCGGACGGGTCGGTGTGGACCGTCAGGTCCCACATGACGAAGTGGGTGTCGGCGGGGGCGCCGAACTCGGCGTGAGCGAGCACCATCGAGGCCTGCCGCAACGTTTCGCCTACGACCATCGGGTCCTGGTGGCGGTCGTCCACGGGTCCGAAGAAGGCGTGGACGGCCGGCCAGTGAGCGGTGAAGCGGAAGCGGGTGTCGGAGATTCGGCGCCACCGGACGGGGAAGACGTCTGCTTCGGCGGTGCGGTGGGCGAGTTCCTTGGTGACCGGCACGGCCGAGGTGACCGGGGTGACCAAGGGGGCTTCGAGGGCTTCGGGGGGTTCTGTGGGGTCGGTGGCGGCGGCTTGTGGCGCGTTCTCGACGGCCACAGCGGTTCTGTTTGCCGGACGGCCCCGCTGTCCGGTCTGATCGTCCGTGGGTGCGCTTAAAGGTTCTGACTGCGGCATGAGAACCCCCAGGATCGGCTGCCTGGCTGAGAGTCGGCGTTTGACTAAGATACGGACGAGCCGGTTTTTTTCAAAGGGTTGGCCAAACCGCTGGGACAGGCTCCCGCGCCCCCGCTGCACAGCGATTTCACAGGGATCGACGGAGATCAGGAGGCACCCGATGGCGCGACAGGAGCGCGCGATCCGCACCCGGCGGACCATCCTTGAAGCGGCCGCGGCCGTCTTCGACGAACGCGGCTACACCTCGGCGACCATCGGGGAGATCCTGGACCGGGCGGGCGTCACCAAGGGCGCGCTGTACTTCCACTTCGGTTCCAAGGAGGAGCTGGCGGTGGGGGTGTTCGAGGAGCAGCTCGCGATCACGCTCCCGCCGCAGTCCAGCAAGCTCCAGGAACTCGTCGACTCCGGGCTGGTGCTGGCCCGCCGGCTGCGGTCCGAACCGCTGGTTCGCGCCAGTGTGGGGCTCGCCCTCGACCAGGGCGCCATGGACCTCGACCGCACCCCGGCGTTCCGGATGTGGATCGACCAGAACGTGGAGATGCTGGCCGAGGCGAAGACGCAGGGCGAACTGCTGCCGCATGTCGACGTGGCGGAGACGGCGGAGCTGCTGGTCGGCAGCTTCTCGGGGGTGCAGCTGCTGTCCCAGCTGCGCTGCCAGCGCCAGGATCTGGAGCGCCGCATCGTCGTGATGTTCGAACACTTCCTGCCGGGCATCGCCGTCCCCGCGGTGCTGGCCCAGCTCGACATCTCCGCGGAGCGGGCCGAGCGGGTGCTGGCCCAGGGACAGGTGGAGGTGCCCGTGCAGGGGCCGGTGAAGGTGCAGGTACAGGAGGGGGCTGTGCCGACGCAGGTCTCGACGGGGGCCTAGGAGACGGAGACCTGGGAGACGGGGGCCTGGGAGGCGGGGGCCTGGGTGTCGGGGTCCTGGGAGGCGGTCTGGTCCGCACGGGTTGTCCACAGCTGTGGAGTTGTCCACAGGGTCTGACGCGTTTCGGCCGTCGGCTGTACGGTCGGCACGAGTTGATGTTCGTGCGCGTACGGGGGAGGCGGTCGGTGTGACCAGGGACGGTGCTGGGGCCGAGGGCGGGGCGGCGCACGGGGTGGCCCGTCGGCTGCCCCGGGTGCGCGGTTTCGCCGAGTGGCCCGTCGAGGGCTCGCCCAAGGACGAGGGCAAGGCCCTGCGCGAGCGGGTCCCGCGCAGCGCGCATGCCACGCTCGATCCTGACGGGCCCCGGCCCGACGTGGTGAGCGCGGTCGAGGAGTCGGGCCGCGGCCGGCTCCCCGAGCTGACGCCGATCCGGGTGGGCCGCATGGCCGCCACCCCGTTCGCGTTCCTGCGCGGCGCCGCGGGCCTCATGGCCCACGACCTGGCGCGCACCCCCATGACCCGGATCCGGGCCCAGATCTGCGGCGACGCCCACGCGGCCAACTTCGGCCTGTACGGCGACGCGCGCGGCGGCCTGGTCATCGATCTGAACGACTTCGACGAGACGGTGCCCGGCCCCTGGGAGTGGGACGTGAAGCGCCTCGCGGCGTCCCTGGTGCTCGCGGGCCGGGAGGCCGGAGCGGACGAGGACCGGTGCCGCAAGGCGGCCCGTGACGCGGTGGGTGCCTACCGCCGCACCATGCGGCTGCTGGCGAGGCTCCCGGTGCTGGACGCGTGGAACGCCATCGCGGACGAGGAGCTCGTCTCCCACACGGACGCCCATGACCTGCTCGGCACCCTGGAGCGGGTCTCCGAGAAGGCCCGCCAGAACACCAGCGGCCGCTTCGCCGCCAAGTCGACGGAGGCCACGGAGGACGGCGGGCGCCGTTTCGTCGACGCCCCGCCGGTGCTGCGGCGCGTCCCGGACGAGGAGGCGGCGGCGGTGGCGGCGTCCCTGGAGGAGTACGTCGGCACGCTGCCGGAGGACCGTCTGCCGCTCCTGGCCCGGCACGCGGTGCACGACGTGGCGTTCCGTGTCGTCGGCACCGGCAGTGTCGGCACCCGGTCCTACGTGGTGCTGCTCCTGGACCACCGGGGCGAGCCGCTGGTGCTCCAGGTGAAGGAGGCCCGGGCGTCGGCGCTGGTGCCGCATCTGGTGACGGCAGGTTTCGACGTGCCGGCGGCCGGCCACGAGGGACGGCGGGTCGTGCTGGGGCAGAAGCGGATGCAGGTCGTGAGCGACATCCTGCTGGGCTGGACGACGGTCGACGGGCGCCCCTTCCAGGTCCGCCAGTTCCGCAACCGCAAGGGCAGTGTCGATCCGGCCGCCCTGGCCGCCGACCAGATAGACGACTACGGCCGGATGACCGGCGCCCTCCTGGCCCGCGCCCACGCCCACAGCGCCGACCCCCGCCTCATCGCCGGCTACTGCGGCAAGAGCGAGGAGCTGGACGAGGCGATGGCCGCGTTCGCCGTCGCCTGTGCGGACCGTACGGAGGCGGACCACGCGGACCTGGTGGCGGCGGTACGGGCGGGAAAGGTCGCAGCGGAGATGGGGGTGTGACCGCCGAGGACCCTCGGTCGGGTGACGGTCCGCGGCGCGGGAGCGGTCGGGCCGTGGCCTACGCTGGTCGGGTGACGACCCCGGAAGCTGAGCAGGGTGGTGGCGGCGCCGGTGAGGAACGGGTGACGCCCGAAGGTGACGCGGCGCGTGCCGAGGGCGGCGCGGCTCGCCCCGAGGACGGCGCGGCGCGGACCGCAGGAGAGGCGGCGCGGCCCGAGGCGCGGCTGGAGCGGGCCGTGCGGGCCGCCGAGCAGGCGCTGATCGAGTACGAGATCGCGGTGGAGACCTTCCGCGTCGAGGTCGAGAACTTCTCCCGGCTGCACGAACAGAAGCTCGGTCCGCTGTACGCCCGGCTGGAGGAGCTGGACGCCCGGATCCTCGAGGCCAGGGCCGCCCGCAGCGGCGACGCGGAGGACCGGCGCCGTGCGGAGGAGGCAAGGGCCCGGCTCGCGCCGATCCCCGGCGTCGAGGAGCTGCTGCACGGCTGGATGGACGACAGCGGCCTGTTCCCGGAGGCCGTGGCGATGCTCACGGACCAGGCGGTCCGGCCCCCGCAGCGGGTCCGCCCCAGCGAGGAGGCCCGCAAGCTCTACCGCGAGCTGGCCCGCAAGGCCCACCCGGACCTGGCGCAGGAGGAGAAGGAGCGCGAGCGGCGCGAGGAGTTCATCACCCGGGTGAACGCCGCCTACGCCCGGGGCGACGAGGCGGAGCTGCGCGAGCTCGCCCAGGAGTGGGCCAAGGGGCCCGAGCTGAAGCGGGTCCCGAGCCGCGCCGAGGAGCTCTACGCCCGCCTCGAATGGCTCGCCCAGCGCAAGGAGCTGCTCGCCCTGCTCGCCAAGGAGCTGGAGGAGAGCGCCATAGGCCACATGCTCCAGCTGGCCCCGGACGACCCGGACGGCCTCCTGGACGAGATCGGGCAGCAGCTGGTCACCCAGGTCACCGAGCGGGAGCGGGAGCTGGCCGCGCTGCTCGCCGACGGCTGAGCCGCGTTCCGGTCGGGCCGGGCGCCGGTTCGGGTAGCGTCGGAGGCATGAGTTTCGGAGCTGGTGTGCCCACGGTCGAGGTCGCGGACCTCAAGGACGGCGACTTCCTGCTGGACGTCCGGGAGGACGACGAGTGGAAGGCCGGTCACGCCGAAGGGGCGCTGCACATCCCCATCAGCGACTTCGTCGCCCGCTACGGCGAGCTGACCGAGGCCGCCCCGCAGGACGGCCGGGTCCATGTGATCTGCCGCTCCGGCGGGCGTTCCGCCCAGGTCACGATGTACCTGGCCCAGCAGGGCATCGACGCCGTGAACGTCGACGGCGGCATGCAGGTGTGGGAGGCGGCGGGCCGTCCCGTCGTGACGGACGACGGGCAGCCCGGGTTCGTCCTGTAGCACCCGCTTCGTCCTGGAGTGCCCGGTCGCCGGTGGGTTCAGGCCAGCGGGTGGGCCGCCAGCAGGTCGCCCAAGGCCTCCTCGTGTGCCGCCGCCGGGCCGAGCGACAGCTCCAGGTGCTTGGCCCAGGCGTGGTACCGGTGCAGGGGGTAGTCGACGTCGGCGCCGAACCCGCCGTGCAGATGCTGCGCGCTCTGCACGACCCGGCGTACGCCCTCCGCCGCCCAGATCTTGGCGACGGCGACGTCACCGGCGGCGGGCAGCGCGCCCGGGGCGCCAGAGGAGATCCGCCACGCGGCCTGCCACAGCGTGGCCTCCATCGCGCGCAGGTCGATGTAGCGGTCGGCGGCCTGCACGGCGACCGCTTGGAAGGTGGCGATCGGGAAGCCGAACTGCTCCCGCTCGCTCGTGTACTGCCCGGTCATCCGCAGCACGCGCTCCCCGAGCCCGAGCGCCAGCGCACACGTCCCGGTGGCCAGCAGGTCCCGCAGCCACTCCCACGCCCCGTCGGCGTCGATCACGTCCCGGGCGGCGAGCCGCGCAGACTCCAGCCGCAGCTCGCCGAGCCGCTCACCGCTCGTGGAGAACTGTTCGGCGAGGACGGCCCCGTCCTGGTCACGGGGCACCAGGGCGAGCACGGTCCGGCCCGTTTCCGTGTGGGCGGGGACGACCGTGACGTCCGCGTCGTACGCCCACGGCACCGCCGTCTGCACTCCGTCCAGCACCCACACCTCACCGTCCTGCCGTGCGGTGACGGCGAGCTCCGCCGGGTCGTGGCCGGTGCGGCCGTGCGCGGCGACGGTCAGCACGAGCTCGCCCCGGCCCGCCCGGGCCGGCAGGGCGGCCTTCGCCTCCTCGCTGCCGTAGGTCTGGACGGCGGCGGCTGCCGCGCTGTTCTCCAGCAGCGGCACCCTGGCCAGCACGCGCGCCGACTCCCGCAGCACCAGGCACAGCGCGATCGCGTCCAGGCCGGACCCGCCGTAGCGCGCGTCCAGCAGCAGGCTCAGCAGGTCGGCCTCGGCGAGGCGGGCCCACAGGCCGCGGTCGAAGGTGTCGGCGACGGCGCCCGGGGTGAGGGCCGGGCTGGGCACGGCGTCCGGCGCGACCCCGGCGAACACGCCCTTCGCCGCCTCGGCCGCCGCCTGCTGCTCCTCGGTGAAGGTGAAGTCCACGGTGCCTGTCCTTCCGGCCGGTCCCGTTGAGCTGACGTGAGCTGACGGGGCGCAAGGTAGAACAAGTTCTAGAAGAAGGGAATGGGTGTGCGGGCGGGCGTCGTAGGGTGTCACCCCTCTGGGCGACCTGGCCGGGCGCCCTGTGGATAACCTGCGTGGGTCACCTGTGGGCCAGGGGATCGCCGCTCCTCGGGCGGCACGAGCGCCGTACGGTCGGCTTCAGATCGACTTCCGGGTCGGCGTCGGACCGGCTTCCGTGGTGTGGTGACGGCCACGGCCGGAACCGGCCGAAGAGGCTGTGCCCGGGTGGGCGGCCTGAGTACGGTGCCCGTGCCGACGTCGCGCAGCGGTGCGCGGGCGGTGCGACGCCCTCGCGACCGGGCGGACGACAACGACGGACCGGGATCGTGGAACGGGGCTGAATGGACGCGTACGACGGAGGCTCGAACGCCCGGCACGGGCCGGACGGGCCGGAGGGGCCGGCCGCGCCGGGTGTCCCTGCCGAGTCGGGCGCGCCCACCCCGTCCGTCGGGCTTGCCGAACCGCACCCGCCCGCCCGGCCGGACCCGCCCGCCGGACCCCGCGCCGGTATCGCCGCGCTCTCCCTGCGCTACCAGATCGGTGTCGCGCTGGCGCTCGCGGTCGTCGCGGTCGGGGTCTGTGTGCACCTCGGGATGACGTTCCTGCACGTCGCGCCCCCGAACACCGTCACCAGGGAGCACGGCAGGGCCGTGGACGACTGGATCTATCCGGAGTTCGAGCAGAACTGGAAGCTCTTCGCGCCGAACCCGCTCCAGCAGAACATCTCGATACAGGTCCGTGCCGAGGTCCGGGACGGGGAAGGCGGGAAGCTGACCACCGGCTGGTACGACCTGTCCGCCGAGGACGGCCGGGCCATCGACGGCAACCTGCTGCCCAGCCACACCCAGCAGAACGAGCTGCGCCGCGCCTGGGACTTCTTCCTCGCGACGCACGACGGCGAGAACCGCCCGGTGGGCCTGCGCGGCTCGCTTTCCGAGTCGTATCTGCGCCGGATCGTGGTGCTGCGCCTCGACCGCGACGACGCCGTGCGGGCCACCACCGGGGGCGCCGGCGTGATCGAGCGGGTCCAGGTCCGCTCCCGCACCAGCAACGTGCCACCGCCGAAGTGGAGCCGGGAGAAGGTCTCCACGACGCCGGCCTACCGCGAACTGCCGTGGTGGCCGGTGCCGGCGGACGAGGCCGGGGGTGGCGTGCGGTGAACCGCTTCTCCCTGGCCGTCTCGCGCGGTATCGCCCGGGTCACCGAGGCCGCCCTCGGCCCGTACCAGACGGCCGTGATCCGCATCGGCTTCAGCGCGACCTGGCTGCTCTTCCTGCTGCGCGAGTTCCCCCACCGCCACGAGCTCTACGGCCCCGACGGGCCCTGGAGCTGGGGTCTCGCCGAGCAGCTGATCGGGACCAACAAGGCCTTCACCGCTCTCATGTGGTCGGACGGCGGGATCTGGTTCGAGAGCGTCTACCTGCTCGCGATCCTCGCCAGCGCCCTGCTGATGCTGGGCTGGCGCACCCGCACCATGTCGGTGCTGTTCATGGTCGGCGTGCTGTCGCTGCAGAACCGCAGCGTCTTCATGGGCGACGGCGGCGACAACGTGCTGCACCTGATGTCGATCTACCTGGTGTTCACGCGCTGTGCCCAGGTGTGGTCGCTGGACGCCCGGCGGGCCGTGCGCGCCGGGGCGGCACAAGCGCGGGGCGAGCGGGTCACGGACCGGACCGGCCCGGCCCTGTGGGGCGTGCTCGGGCTCGTGCTGATCGGGGCGACCCTGGCCGGCCGGCTGGAGGGCGACCGGCTGATACCGGCACTGCTGTGGACCGTGTGGACGGCGCAGGCCCTGTGGTGGCTGACGGGGCGTCGCGCGAAGCCCGGTGAGCCGCGAATCATGCTCGATGTCGTGGCCAACATCGTGCACAACGGCGCCCTGCTCGTGATCATGGCCGAGGCGTGCCTGATCTACGCGACGGCCGGCTGGTACAAGATCCAGGGCTCCCGCTGGCAGGACGGCACCGCCGTCTACTACCCGCTCCACCTGGAGTACTTCTCGCCCTGGCCCGGGCTCGCCGACCTGCTGTCCGCCAGCGGCACGATGGTGATGCTCGTGACCTACGGGACGGTCCTCGTGCAGGTCGCCTTCCCGTTCACGCTGTTCAACCGGCGGGTGAAGAACGTCCTGCTGGCGCTCATGATCACCGAGCACGCCGTGATCGCGGTCGTCCTCGGACTGCCGTTCTTCTCGCTGGCGATGATCGCTGCCGACGCGGTGTTCCTGCCGACGGCCTTCCTGCGCCGCCTGGGCGGCCGGGCGGCACGCGCCCGTGACCGGCTGCTGCGGCGCGGCGGGCCCTCGCAGGCCCCCGACCAGCACACCCACGAGCGCCCCGAGGCCACGCACGTAGGCTTCGGGACATGACCGACCCCGTCACCGTCTGGCGCCGGCTCGCCGGCAGCACCGTCCTGCTCGACGGCTTCCACGCCCTCAAGCACGCCGTGCGGTTCGGTGCCGAGGTGCCGGTCGCCGTCACCGCCGACCGGGCGGCCACGCTCGCCCTCGCCGACGAGCTGGCCCCGGACGTACGGGACGCGCTGGCCGGGCTGCTGACGGAGGTGCCGCACCAGACGTACGCGTCGTTCGTCCCGCGCCCGCACCCCACCGCCGTGGCTGCCCTCGCCGTACGGCCGTCCCGCGCCTCCCACCTCGAAAAGCTGGCGGCCACGCCCCGCACGGCCCCCGTCGTGGTCCTCGACAACCCGCGCAACCTGGGCAACGCGGGGGCGGTGATCCGCCTGGCCGCCGGCTTCGGGGCGACGGGCGTGGTGACGACGGGGACGGTCGATCCCTGGCATCCCACGGTCGTACGCGGCGGAGCCGGGCTGCACTTCGCGACGGCGGTGGAGCGGCTGGAGGTGTCCGACCTGCCGCCCGGCCCGCTGTTCGCACTCGACCCGGCGGGCGACGACATCCGGGGCGTCAAGCTCCCGGACGACGCCGTCCTCGCCTTCGGATCGGAACGCACCGGCCTGTCGCCGGAACTGCGCGGCCGTGCCGACCACCTGCTGTCCCTGCCTATGCGTCCCCAGGTCAGCAGCTACAACCTGGCGACCAGCGTGGCCATGACCCTGTACCACTGGAGCTGTGGAGCGGCTTAGGCCTCCCGCCGCACCTCGACCACCCTGAACCGGTTGGCGACGAACGCCCCGTCGCACAGCGCCGCACTCGCCGCCGGGTTGCCCCCCGACCCGTGGAAGTCGGAGAACGCGGCCGTCTGGTTGACGTACACGCCACCCGTGAGGTTCAGCGACAGCTGCGCCGCCTCCTCCAGGCACACCTCGCGCACGTCCTGCTCGACCTCCGGGTCGGTCGTGTACGCCCCGACGGTCATCGCACCCTTCTCACGCACGGTCCGCCGCAGCAGCTCCGCCGCGTCCGCCGCCGAGTCGACCGCCACGGCGAAGGAGACCGGTCCGAAGCACTCGCTCATGTACGCGGCCTCCGCGTCCGGCTTGGCCCCGTCCAGCTTCACGATCACCGGCGTACGGACGACCGCACCGGGGAAGTCCGGGTTGGTGATCTCCCGCGAGGCCAGGGCGACTTCGCCGAGCCCCGCCGCGGCCTCCAGCCGGGCCTTCACGTCCGGGTTGACGATCGCGCCCAGCAGCGCGTTGGCCCGGGCGTCGTCGCCCAGCAGGCCGTCCACCGCCCTGGCGAGATCCGCGACGACCTCGTCGTACGACTTGGGGCCCTGGTCCGTGGCGATGCCCTCCCGGGGGACGAGCAGGTTCTGCGGGGTGGTGCACATCTGGCCGCTGTAGAGGGACAGCGAGAACGCCAGGTTGGAGAGCATGCCCTTGTAGTCGGACGTGGAGTGGACGACGACCGTGTTGACGCCGGCCTTCTCCGTGTAGACCTGGGCCTGGCGGGCGTTGGCCTCCAGCCAGTCGCCGAACGTGGTCGAGCCCGTGTAGTCGATGATCCGGATCTCCGGACGCGTCGCCAGGGTCTTGGCGATGCCCTCGCCGGGGCGCTCCGCGGCCAGCGCCACCAGGTTCGGGTCGAAGCCGGTCTCCGCGAGCACCTCGCGCGCGACCTGCACCGTGAGCGCGAGGGGCAGCACCGCGCGCGGGTGGGGTTTGACCAGGACCGCGTTGCCGGTGGCGAGGGAGGCGAACAGGCCCGGGTAGCCGTTCCACGTCGGGAAGGTGTTGCAGCCGATCACCAGGCCGATGCCGCGCGGGACGGGCGTGAACTGCTTGGTCATGGCCAGCGGGTCGCGCTTGCCCTGGGGCTTGGTCCACTCGGCGTTGTCGGGCGTGCGCACCTGCTCCACGTAGGCGTAGGCCACCGCCTCCAGGCCGCGGTCCTGCGCGTGCGGCCCGCCGGCCTGGAACGCCATCATGAAGGCCTGGCCGGAGGTGTGCATGACCGCGTGCGCGAACTCGTGCGTCCGGTCGCTGATGCGCTTGAGGATCTCCAGGCAGACCACCGCACGCTGCTCGGCGCCCGCGTCCCGCCAGGCCCGCTGCCCGGCCTTCATGGCGGGCAGCAGCACGTCGAGGTCCGCGTGCGGGTACGTCACGCCCAGGTCGATGCCGTAGGGGGACGTCTCGCCGCCCACCCAGTCGTCCGTGCCCGGCTGGCCGAGGTCGAGGCGGCTGCCGAGCAGGGCGTCGAAGGCGGCCTTGCCCGCGGCCGCGTCCAGGCTGCCGTTCTCCCCGTAGGCCTTGGGGTGCTCGGGGTGGGGGGACCAGTACGCGCGCGTGCGGATCGCTTCCAGCGCCTGGTCGAGGGTGGACCGGTGCCGGGCGATCAGCTCGTGCGCCGAGAGTGCGGCGGTCATGGGTGACCAACTCCTCGTCTCAAGAACTCCTCGTCGAGTTCATGACCTGGGCAGAAACCTGGGCAGGAACACTCGGACAGAGCTAGAGTAACCGAACGATCGGTCGGTTCAAGGGGGTCCGCCGCATCTGTGGAAAACCCCGTGCGGGAGGATCGCGCACATGACAGCACTCGACCTCAGCAGCCCCGTGGCCGTCGTCGGCACTGGCACCATGGGCCAGGGAATCGCCCAGGTCGCGCTGGTCGCGGGCCATCCCGTACGGCTGTACGACACCATCCCCGGGCGCGCACGGGAAGCGGCCGACGCGATCGGTGCCCGACTGGACCGGCTCGTCGAGAAGGACCGGCTCACCGGCGCCGACCGGGACGCCGCCCGCACCCGGCTGCTGCCCGCCGAGGACCTCTCCGAGCTGGCGGACTGCGCCCTGGTCGTCGAGGCGGTCCTGGAGCGGCTGGACGTCAAACAGGACCTGTTCCGCGGGCTGGAGGGCATCGTCGCCGACGACTGCCTGCTCGCCACCAACACCTCGTCCCTGTCCGTCACCGCCATCGGCGGCGCCCTGCGCATCCCCGGCCGCTTCGTCGGCCTGCACTTCTTCAACCCCGCACCGCTGCTGCCGCTGGTCGAGGTCGTCTCCGGGTTCGCCACCGACGTCACGTACGCCACGCGCGCGTACGAGACCGCCCGCGCCTGGGGCAAGACGCCGGTCGCCTGCGCCGACACGCCCGGTTTCATCGTCAACCGCATCGCCCGGCCCTTCTACGCCGAGGCCTTCGCTGTCTACGAGGCGCAGGGCGCCGACCCGGCCACCATCGACGCCGTGCTGCGCGAGTCGGGCGGCTTCAGGATGGGCGCGTTCGAGCTGACCGACCTGATCGGCCAGGACGTCAACGAGTCCGTCACGCGGTCGGTCTGGGAGTCCTTCTTCCAGGACGTGCGCTTCACGCCGTCCCTCGCCCAGCGCCGCCTGGTCGAGTCCGGCCGGCTGGGCCGCAAGACCGGCCACGGCTGGTACGACCACCGCGACGGCGCCGAGCGCCCCGAGCCGGACACCGCGGAGCGGCGGCAGCCGCCCGCGTACGTCGTCGCCGAGGGCGACCTGGGCCCGGCCGGTGACCTGCTCGCGCTGATCCGCGAGGCGGGCATCCCGGTCCGCGACGAGGACGAGGACAACGGCACCCGCATGGTGCTGCCGAGCGGCGGCCAGCTCGCCCTCGCCGACGGCCAGACCTCCGTGGAGTTCCGGGACGTCGTCTACTTCGACCTCGCCCTGGACTACCGCAAGGCCACCCGGATCGCCCTGTCCGCCTCCCAGGACACCTCCCCGCAGACCCTCGCCGAGGCCATCGGCCTGTTCCAGGCGCTCGGCAAGAAGGTCAGCGTCATCGGCGACGTCCCCGGCATGATCGTCGCCCGTACGGTCGCGCGGATCATCGACCTGGCGCACGACGCGGTCGCCAAGGGCGTGGCCACCGAGGAGGACATCGACACCGCGATGCGTCTCGGTGTCAACTACCCCCTGGGTCCCTTCGAGTGGAGCCGCCGGCTCGGCCGCTACTGGGCCTACGCGCTCCTGGACGACCTGCACCTGCGCGACCCCTCGGGGCGCTACACGCCGTCCCTCGCGCTGTACCGCCACGCCCACGCCTCCGACAAGCGGGAGGGCAACGCCTCATGACCACCGCCAAGCGCGACACGTACACCCCGGACACTCTGCTGTCCGTCGCCGTCCGGGTGTTCAACGAGCGCGGCTACGACGGCACCTCCATGGAGCACCTCTCCAAGGCGGCCGGCATCTCCAAGTCGTCGATCTACCACCACGTCACCGGTAAGGAAGAGCTGCTGCGCCGTGCCGTGAGCCGGGCTCTGGACGGCCTCTTCGGGATCCTCGGCGAGGAGCACGCGCGCGTGGGGAACGCCGCCGAGCGTCTGGAGTACGTCGTCCGGCGCATGGTCGAGGTGCTCATAGCCGAACTGCCCTACGTGACTCTGCTGCTGCGCGTGCGCGGCAACACGGACACCGAGCGGTGGGCCCTGGAGCGCCGCCGCGACTTCGACCACCGGGTGGCCGACCTGCTCAAGGCCGCCGCCGCGGACGGGGACGTGCGCGGCGACATAGAGGTGCGGCTGGTGACCCGGCTGGTCTTCGGCATGATCAACTCGATCGTCGAGTGGTACAAGCCGGGCGGGCGGGGCATGAGCGAGCGCGAGGTGGCCGACGCGGTGGTGCAGCTGGCGTTCGGCGGACTGCGCAAGAGCGCCTGAGCTCAGCTCTGGGGCTCCAGGTCCTCCTCCTCGAACACCAGCAGCGTGCGCGTGCTGAGCACCTGCGGGATCGCCTGGAGCCGGGTCAGCACCAGCTCGCGCAGCGCCCGGTTGTCGGACACGTGCACCAGCAGCAGTACGTCGAAATCCCCGCCCACCAGGGCGATGTGCGAGGCGCCGGGCAGCTGTCTGAGCTCCTCGCGCACCGTGCGCCAGGAGTTCTGCACGATCTTCAGGGTGATGTAGGCGGATGTCCCCTGGCCTGCCCGTTCATGGTTGACGCGGGCGCCGAAGCCGCGGATGACACCGTCCTCGACGAGCCGGTTGATGCGGGCATAGGCGTTGGCGCGCGAGACGTGGACCCGCTCGGCGACCGACCGTATCGAGGCGCGGCCGTCCGCCTGGAGCATGCGCAGGATGTCCTGGTCGATGGCGTCCAGCGGACGCGCCGGCGGCAGCAGGCCGCTGTCCTCCTGGCTTTCGGCCATTTGTTCAGATGCCACCTGCGCCCGCCTCCCTGCAGTGGACGTACTGCGTCCATCACAGGCTGTGGAGAACCGTTTGTCCACAGCCTGAGGCCACCCGTAGCCAAATTGTGCCGACGACCGAACAATCGGTAGGTGAGGCGCATCACAGCCGACGCGCCTGCACGAAGCCGCTCCCACGAGGAGGTGCCGTCATGACGGTCATGGAGCAGCGGGGCGCGTACCGGCCGACCCCGCCGCCCGCCTGGCAGCCGCGCATGGACCCCGCGCCGCTGCTGCCCGACGCCGAGCCGTACCGCGTCCTCGGCACCGAGGCGGCCGCGAAGGCCGACCCGGAGCTGCTGCGGACGCTGTACGCGCAGCTCGTCAAGGGCCGCCGCTACAACGCGCAGGCCACCGCGCTCACCAAGCAGGGCCGCCTCGCCGTCTACCCCTCCACCACCGGCCAGGAGGCCTGCGAGATCGCCGCCGCGCTCGTGCTGGAGGAGCAGGACTGGCTCTTCCCCAGCTACCGCGACACGCTCGCCGTCGTGGCCCGCGGTGTGGACCCAGTCGAGGCGCTCACGCTGCTGCGCGGCGACTGGCACACCGGCTACGACCCCTACGAGCACCGGGTCGCCCCCCTGTGCACCCCGCTCGCCACCCAGCTGCCGCACGCCGTGGGCCTCGCGCACGCCGCCCGCCTCAAGGGCGACGACGTGGTCGCGCTGGCCATGGTCGGCGACGGCGGCACCAGCGAGGGCGACTTCCACGAGGCGCTGAACTTCGCCGCCGTCTGGCAGGCCCCGGTGGTCTTCCTGGTGCAGAACAACGGCTTCGCGATCTCCGTCCCGCTCGCCAAGCAGACCGCGGCCCCCTCGCTGGCCCACAAGGCCGTCGGCTACGGCATGCCCGGCCGCCTGGTCGACGGCAACGACGCCGCCGCCGTGCACGAGGTGCTGAGCGACGCCGTACGGCACGCGCGCGCGGGCGGCGGACCCACCCTCGTCGAGGCGATCACCTACCGCGTCGACGCCCACACCAACGCCGACGACGCGACCCGCTACCGCGGCGACGCCGAGGTCGAGACCTGGCGCGAGCACGACCCGATCCAGCTGCTGGAGCGGGAGCTGACCGGGCGCGGCCTGCTCGACGAGGCCGGAAAGCAGGCCGCACGGGACGCCGCCGAGGCGATGGCCGCCGACCTGCGCGCGCACATGAACCAGGACCCGGCGCTCGACCCCATGGACCTGTTCGCCCACGTCTACGCCGAGCCCACCCCCCAACTGCGCGAACAGCAGGACCAGCTGCGGGCCGAGCTGGAGGCCGAGAGCGAGTCGGAGGGGACGCACCGATGACCACCGTCGCCGTCAAGCCGTCCACCATGGCGCAGGCCCTCACGCGCGCGCTGCGCGACGCCATGGCCGCCGACCCCGCCGTGCACGTCATGGGCGAGGACGTCGGCACCCTCGGCGGCGTCTTCCGCGTCACCGACGGACTCGCCAAGGAGTTCGGCGAGGACCGCTGCACGGACACCCCGCTCGCGGAGGCGGGGATCCTGGGCACGGCGGTGGGCATGGCCATGTACGGCCTGCGCCCGGTCGTGGAGATGCAGTTCGACGCGTTCGCCTACCCGGCGTTCGAGCAGCTCATCTCGCACGTGTCCCGCATGCGCAACCGCACCCGCGGCAGGATGCCGCTCCCGATCACCATCCGCGTCCCCTACGGCGGCGGCATCGGCGGCGTCGAGCACCACAGCGACTCCTCCGAGGCGTACTACATGGCGACTCCGGGGCTCCATGTCGTCACGCCGGCCACCGTCGCCGACGCCTACGGTCTGCTGCGCGCCGCGATCGCCTCCGACGACCCGGTCGTCTTCCTGGAGCCCAAGCGGCTGTACTGGTCGAAGGACTCCTGGAACCCGGAGGAGCCCACGCCCGTTGAACCGATCGGCCGCGCGGTGGTGCGGCGCTCGGGCCGGAGCGCCACGCTCATCACGTACGGGCCGTCCCTGCCCGTCTGCATGGAGGCGGCGGAGGCGGCCCGGGCCGAGGGCTGGGACCTCGAAGTCGTCGACCTGCGCTCCCTGGTGCCGTTCGACGACGAGACGGTGTGCGCCTCGGTGCGGCGGACGGGACGCGCGGTCGTCGTCCACGAGTCGGGCTCCTTCGGCGGCCCGGGCGGGGAGATCGCGGCCAGGGTCACGGAGCGCTGCTTCCACCACCTGGAGGCGCCGGTGCTGCGCGTGGCCGGGTTCGACGTCCCGTATCCGCCGCCGATGCTGGAGCGTCACCACCTGCCCGGAGTGGACCGGATCCTGGACGCCGTGGGGCGTCTGCAGTGGGAGGCCGAGAGCTGATGGCACAGGTGCTCGAGTTCAAGCTGCCCGACCTGGGCGAAGGGCTCACCGAGGCGGAGATCGTGCGCTGGCTGGTCGAGGTCGGCGACGTCGTCGCGATCGACCAGCCGGTCGTCGAGGTCGAGACGGCCAAGGCGATGGTCGAGGTGCCCTGCCCCTACGGCGGTGTGGTCACGGCCCGCTTCGGCGAGGAGGGCACGGAACTGCCCGTCGGAGCGCCGCTGATCACGGTCGCGGTGGGGGAGCGGCCGGCATCCGGGGAAGGGGACGCCGCCGGTGCCGAGGGTTCCGGGAACGTCCTGGTCGGATACGGCACGTCCGAGGCGCCCGCGCGGCGGCGCAGGGTGCTGCGGGAGAGGCCGGTGTCCGGCGCGTCCGCGGCCGGCTCCCGGGCCGTGACCGGGCAGGGCCCCCCGGCGGCGGTGAACGGGCAGGCGGGTGCCCCCGAGACCGAGGACGGTCCCGTCCCCGTGATCTCGCCCCTGGTCCGCAGGCTGGCCCGGCAGAACGGCCTTGACCTGCGGGAGCTGACCGGGTCCGGCCCCGACGGGCTGATCCTGCGGGCGGACGTGGAGTACGCGCTGCGTGCCGCTGCCCGAGCGGGTGCGGCGGCGCAGCCGCACGCCCCCGTGCCGCAGGCGACGGGCACGGCGACCGCACCGCAGCCCTCCGCACCGCAGCCCACCGCACCGCAGCCCTTCGCACCGCAGCCCACCGTGACAGCGGCCCACGGCGAGATCCGCACCCCGCTCAAGGGCATCCGGGGCGCCGTCGCCGACAAGCTGGCCCGCAGCCGCCGCGAGATCCCGGACGCGACCTGCTGGGTGGACGCCGACGCCACGGAGCTCATGCGGGCGCGCACGGCCATGAACGCGGCCGGCGGTCCCAAGATCTCCCTCCTGGCCCTGCTGGCCCGGATCTGCACGGCGGCCCTCGCCCGCTTCCCCGAGCTCAACTCCACGGTGGACGCGGAGGCCAGGGAGGTCGTCCGGTTCGACCATGTGCACCTGGGCTTCGCCGCGCAGACCGACCGGGGCCTCGTCGTCCCGGTCGTCCGGGACGCGCACGCGCGCGACGCCGAGTCGCTGACCGCGGAGTTCGCCCGGCTGACCGAGGCGGGCCGGACCGGGACGCTGACGCCCGCGGAACTCACCGGCGGGACCTTCACGTTGAACAACTACGGGGTCTTCGGCGTCGACGGCTCCACACCGATCATCAACCACCCCGAGGCGGCCATGCTCGGTGTCGGCCGCATCATCCCCAAGCCGTGGGTGCACGAGGGCGAGCTGGCGGTGCGGCAGGTCGTACAGCTGTCGCTCACCTTCGACCACCGGGTGTGCGACGGCGGCACGGCGGGAGGCTTCCTGCGCTACGTGGCGGACTGCGTGGAACAGCCGGCGGTGCTGCTGCGGACGCTGTGATTCCTGTTCCGCCGGCGAGCTGGTGCCCCTGATCTTGTCGGTTCCCCCGCGTTCCTTGTGATCGCGGGGGCACGCATACTCGGGGTGTGACCGCCTCTCAGCCCCCCGGTGAATCCGGCGCCGGCACCGGCCCCGCGCGCGGGCCGGCCCCCGCCGCGTACGACGCCGTCGTGCTCGCCGGGGGTGCCGCCCGGCGCCTCGGCGGCGCGGACAAACCCGGTGTGCGCGTGGGCGGCCGGGCCCTGCTCGACCGTGTGCTCGCCGCGTGCGCGGGAGCCCACGGCACCGTCGTCGTCGCCGCGCCCCGGCCGACGGCCCGGCCCGTGACCTGGGCCCAGGAAGACCCGCCCGGCGGCGGACCGCTCGCCGCGCTCGCCGCCGGGCTCCGGCACACCACGGCGGAACACGTCGTGGCGCTCTCCGCCGATCTGCCGTTCCTTGAGGAGCACACGGTCGACCGGCTCCTCAGCACCCTCCGGGCGGGCACCGCCGACGGCGCCCTGCTGACCGACCCCGAGGGCCGTGACCAGCCACTCGTGGCCGCGTACGACGCGTCCCGGCTGCGCGAGGTGCTCGCGCTGCTCACCGACCGGCACGACGGTCTCGCCGGTCTGCCGCTGCGGCGGCTGATCGCCGAGCTGGACCTCACCCGCATCTCCGACCCCGTCGCGTCCTTCGACTGCGACACCTGGGACGACATCGCCACCGCAAGGGCTCGTATCAGGGAGCATGGGCACGTGTTGGATGAATGGATTTCCGCAGTCAAGGACGACCTGGGGATCGACCTCGACGTCGACACCCGCCTTCTGCTCGACCTCGCCCGCGACGCCGCCCACGGTGTGGACCGGCCGGCAGCGCCGCTGACCACCTTCCTCGTCGGCTACGCGGCCGCCTGGGCGGGCGGCGGCCCCGAGGCGGTCGCCGAGGCCGCCCGCAAGGCCGCGGCCCTCGCCGCCCGCTGGGCGGAGGAGAGCGCCTCCGAGGCCCAGCCCTCCGGCACCCGCCCCGGGGCCACTCCCCCGGGCGGTGACGTCGCCCCCGACGCGACGCCCGACACCCGCCCGGACGCGGGATGACCCCGCACGGCACACGCGCCGGTGAGGACGCCGAGGACCTCGACGTGGAGGAGGTGCTCGCCCTCGTGAACAACAGCAACGACCTGCCCGGCCCCGCCGAACGGGGTGAGACGGACAGCCGCCGCGCCTCCGGCCGGCCGGACACCTCTCCCCGGCCCGGCACCCGCCACCACGCCACCCCCTGGCCGGAGGCCCGGGCCATCGCCGAACGCGCCGCCCGGAACACCGCCCGGGCCGCCCGCCGCAGGCCCGTCTCCGTGCCTCTCGAAGCCGCCCTCGGCCTCACCCTGGCAACCCCCCTGGACGCCCTCACCGACCTCCCCTCCTTCGACACCTCCGCGATGGACGGCTGGGCGGTCGCCGGACCCGCCCCCTGGGACGTACGCGACGACGGCGTCCTGGCCGGGCACTCCGATCACGAGCCCCTGACCGACGGCGAGGCCGTCCGGATCGCCACCGGCGCCCGCATCCCCCCGGACACGACCGCCGTTCTGCGCAGCGAGCACGGCCGCACCGACGACAAGGGCCGCCTCCACGCGACCAGGGACGTCGTCCCCGGCCAGGACATCCGCCCGCGCGGCCAGGAATGCCGCAGCGGCGACCAGTTGCTCCCCGTCGGCACGCTCGTCACCCCGGCCGTACTCGGGCTCGCCGCAGCCGCCGGGTACGACACCGTCGCCGCCGTTCCCCGGCCTCGTGCCGAAGTCCTCGTCCTCGGCGACGAGTTGCTCACCGAGGGACGGCCGCACGACGGTCTGATCCGGGACGCGCTCGGCCCCATGCTGCCGCCGTGGCTGCGGGCGCTCGGCGCCGAGGTCACCGCCGTACGGCGTATCCGTGATGACGCCGACGCGCTGCACCGGGCGATCACCACGTCCGACGCCGATGTCGTCGTCACCACCGGTGGCACCGCCGCCGGCCCGGTCGACCACGTCCACCCCACGCTGGGCCGCATCGGTGCCGAACTCCTCGTGGACGGCGTCAAGGTGCGCCCCGGCCACCCCATGCTGCTGGCGCGCATCACGGAGACCCAGCACCTCGTCGGCCTGCCGGGCAACCCGCTCGCCGCCGTCTCCGGGCTGCTGACGCTCGCCGAGCCGTTGCTGCGGACCCTCGCGGCCCGCCCGGCCCCGGAGCCGTACACGCTGCCGCTCAGGGACGCCGTGCACGGGCACCCGCACGACACCCGGCTCGTCCCCGTCGTCCTGCGGGGCGACCAGGCCGTGCCGCTGCACTACAACGGACCGGCCATGCTGCGCGGCATCGCGGCGGCCGACGCGCTGGCCGTCGTCACCCCGGGCGGTGCCCGTGCGGAGCAGGAGGCGGAACTGCTCGACCTGCCCTGGGCGTCCGGAGGAATCGGGGTGTGTTTCACGTGAAACTTCCGGGCCAGGACGCGATTGCCCGCCAAGCGGACGAGCACCTGGTGACCCATCGGGTGAAACTCCCGAAGAAAGTGGTGGAGCACCCGATCGGCCAGGTCGCCAAGCGGCTCTCCATGGCACTGGTGGTCCTCGTCGTGACCGCGCTGATCGTCTACGCCGACCGCGACGGCTACAACGACAACGCGGGCGGGGGCATGACTCTCCTCGACGCGTTCTACTACGCGACCGTCACCCTCTCCACCACCGGCTACGGCGACATCACCCCCGCCAGTGACACCGCCAGGCTCACGAACATCCTCGTCGTCACGCCGCTGCGCGTGCTGTTCCTGATCATCCTGGTCGGCACCACCCTCGAAGCCCTCACCGAACGCACCCGGGAGGAGTGGCGACTGACCCGCTGGAGGTCCACCTTGCGCGATCACACCGTCGTCATCGGATTTGGCACGAAAGGCAGGTCGGCGATCCGGACCGTCTGTGCGACCGGCCTGAAGAAGGAGCAGGTCGTCGTGGTCGACCCCAGCTCCAAGGTGATCGACGCCGCGACCGCCGAGGGCTACGCGGGCATCGTCGGGGACGCGACGCGCAGCGAGGTGCTGAAGTGGGCCGAGGTGCACAAGGCGCGCCAGATCATCATCGCGACGCAGCGCGACGACACGGCGGTCCTGGTGGCGCTGACGGCCCGGCAGCTCAACCGCGGGGCGAACATCGTGGCCGCCGTGCGGGAGGAGGAGAACGCGCCGCTGCTCAAGCAGTCCGGCGCCGACGCGGTCATCACCAGTGCCAGCGCCGCCGGCCGGCTGCTGGGCCTCTCGGTGCTCAGCCCCTCCGCGGGCATGGTGATGGAGGACCTCATCCAGCAGGGCAGCGGCCTCGACATCGTCGAACGGCCGGTGGTCAAGGCTGAGGTGGGCAAGACCCCGCGGGAGATCACCGACCTGGTGGTGAGCGTCATACGCGGTCACCGGGTGCTCGGCTACGACGATCCGGCTGTCGGGACGCTCGAGCTGACCGACCGGCTCATCACGATCGTGCGGGCGACGCCCGGCTCACAGATAGCGCCCGACGTCCGGCCGCTGCCGCCGATGCCCCGCAACTGACCGGCAGGACGACAGACCGGCCGCCACGCACTCACCCCGTGCGCGACGGCCGGCCACGGCCCCACGGCCTACTTCCGGTTGTACAGCCGCATCGTGATCGGCCCGAAGACCAGCACGAACAGGCCTGCCCAGCCCAGCGACCAGGCGACCTCGGCGGTCGGCCAGTCACCGCCCATCAGGCCGCGCACCGCCGACGCCAGATGGGTGATGGGGCTGTTGTTGACGAAGGCCTGGAGCCAGCCCGGCATGGTCTTCGGGTCGACGAAGACGTTGGACAGGAAGGTGAGCGGGAAGATCACCATCATGCTGACGCCCATCACCGACTTCTCGGTGCGCAGCATCAGCCCGAACATGGTCCAGATCCACGAGAAGGCGAACGAGAAGACCACCAGCAGGGCGATCCCGGCGAGCACACCGCCGATCCCGCCGTCCGGCCGGTAGCCGAGGATGATGCCGACGGTGAGCATCACGGCGGACGCGATCGTGTACCGCAGGGCGTCGCCGAGCAGGTAGCCGACCATCGTCGAGGGCCGCCAGATCGGCAGACTGCGGAACCGGTCGAAGACGCCCTTCTCGATGTCGGTGTTGACCGAGACGCCCGTGTACATCGTGATCATCACGACCGACATCACGAGGATGCCCGGCAGCAGGAACTGGATGTACTCCTTCGGCGAGCCGGCCAGCGCCCCGCCGAACAGGTACGTGTACATCAGCACCATCATGATCGGGAACGCCGTGACGTCGAAGAGCTGCTCCGGCACGTGCTTGATCTTGAGGATCGCCCGCCAGCCGAAGGTCATCGAGGTCGACCAGGCGCTGGGCCGGGGCGGACGCTCCTTGGAGATGAGCAGCGCGGCGAGGGATTCGGCGCTGACCGGAGCGAGTTCCGCGCTCTCGGTGGTCGTCGCGGTGCTCATGCCGCCACCTCGTCCTTCGGGTCGTCGGAGTGGTCGGTGGAGTCGTGCGTGTCGTGCCCGGTGAGGGCGAGGAACACCTCGTCCAGGCTGGGCTGGCCCAGTGAGAAGTTGTCGACGGTGATCCCGGCGTGGGCCAGTTCGCTCAGCGCGCGGGATGCCTGCTGGGCGGCGTTGTCGTCGCTCACCGCCGCACCGAGACGGGCGGTCAGGGCCACCGGATCGTGCTCCGGCTGCACCTGCGCGTCGAGGGCCCGGCGCAGCAGGTCCGCCGCCAGGTCCCGTTGGTCCGGGTCTCTCAGCCGTAGATGGACGGATCCGGCACCGACGGACGACTTCAGCTCGCCCTTGGTGCCCTCGGCGATCACCCGGCCGCGGTCGATGACGGCGATCCGGGACGCCAGCTGGTCGGCCTCGTCCAGATACTGCGTGGTCAGCAGCACGGTGGTGCCCTGGGCGACGACGGCCCGCACGATGTCCCAGACCTGGTTGCGGCTGCGCGGGTCGAGGCCGGTCGTCGGCTCGTCGAGGAACAGCAGGTCGGGGGTGTTGAGGATGGACGCGGCGATGTCGATGCGGCGCCGCATGCCGCCCGAGTAGTGCTTGACCTGCTTCCCGGCCGCCTCCGTGAGCCCGAAGGCCTCCAGGAGCTGGGCGGCGCGGTCCCGGGCGGCCTTCTTGTGGTGGCCGAGCAGCCGGCCCAGCAGGACTAGGTTCTCGGTGCCGGTGAGGTCCTCGTCCACTGACGCGTACTGGCCGGTGAGGCTCACCCGGCCGCGTACCTCGTCGGCCTCGCGGACGATGTCGTGGCCGAAGACATGGGCCTCGCCGCCGTCCGGCCGGAGCAGCGTGGCGAGCATCTTCACGGTGGTGGTCTTGCCGGCGCCGTTCGGGCCGAGGACGCCGTAGACCGTGCCCGCGGGCACGGTCAGGTCCACTCCGTCGACCGCCCTCGTTTCGCCGAAGGTTTTCACCAGGCCCGCGGTCTCGATCGCCAGGCCGGACGTCTGCGTGCTCATGTGTCGGTTCCTTCCGAGTACGTGGGCCACGCATGGGGAGACCTTCACCGTCGCGAAAACTCATCGGTCCGGCAAAGGGATTTCGGTCGAGGAGTACCGTCCCCTTCATGCATGCGATCACGATTCCCGAACCTGGTGGGCCCGAGGCGCTGGTCTGGGACGAGGTCCCGGATCCCGTGCCCGGCGAGGGCGAGGTCCTGGTCGAGGTGGCGGCCGGCGCCGTCAACCGGGCCGACATCCTGCAACGGCAGGGCTTCTACGACCCGCCGCCCGGCGCGTCCCCCTACCCCGGCCTGGAGTGCTCCGGGCGGATCGCCGAGATCGGCCCCGGTGTCTCCGGCTGGAACGTCGGCGACGAGGTGTGCGCGCTGCTCTCCGGCGGCGGTTACGCCGAGAAGGTGGTGGTCCCGGCCGGACAGCTGCTGCCCGTGCCCGAGGGCATCGGCCTGACGCAGGCCGCGGCCCTGCCCGAGGTGACCTGCACGGTCTGGTCGAACGTCTTCATGATCGCCCATCTGCGCCCGGGCGAGACGCTGCTCGTGCACGGCGGCTCCAGCGGCATCGGCACGATGGCGATCCAGCTGGCCAAGGCCGTCGGCGCGCGGGTGGCGGTCACGGCCGGCACGAAGGAGAAGCTCGACCGGTGCGCCGAGCTGGGCGCCGACATCCTGGTCAACTACCGCGAGCAGGACTTCGTCGAGGAGGTCCGGAAGGCCACGGACGGCGCCGGTGCCGACGTCATCCTCGACAACATGGGCGCCAAGTACCTGGAGCGCAACGTCAAGGCCCTCGCCGTCAACGGCCGGCTCGCGATCATCGGCATGCAGGGCGGCATCAAGGGCGAGCTGAACATCGGCGCCCTGCTCGCCAAGCGCGCCGCCATCAGCGCCACGTCGCTGCGCGCCCGGCCGCTGGAGGAGAAGGCGGCCATCGTCGCGGCCGTGCGGGAACACGTCTGGCCCCTGTTCGCAGGCGGCCATCTGCGCCCGGTCGTCGACCGTGAGCTCCCGATGCCGGAGGCGGCCGCCGCCCACCGGGTCGTGGAGGACAGCGGCCACATCGGCAAGGTGCTGCTGATCACCCCGCAGGGCGCCTGAGTCCTAGACCCGCCGCAGCCGCAGGGCGAAGAAGGCGAGCCCGAGGCCGAGGCCGATCAGCATCAGGCCGCTGCCCAGCGGCAGGATGCGCAGGACCGGCCCGACGGGGCGGTCGGCGCGAGCGGCGGCGGCCTCCCGTACGGGCTGCTCCGTCGGTGCGGAGGGCTCGGGGACGGCTTCCCGGGGCTCCTCGGGGACTTCGGTGGCCTCACCGCCCCGCTCCCGCTCAGGGTCCTCCGGCCGTCCCGGCCGCTCCCGCCCCTCACCGGCCCGGCTCCCGGCCCGCGAGGGCTTGCCCGGGGCGGACGGGGCGGACGGGGCGGAGGGGGCGGCGAGCCCACCTCCACCGGGGTCGTACGGCCGGACGGACTGGACAGCTCCGTACGAGGCGCCGGCCCCGTACGGTGAGACGACCGCACCCGCCCCCAGGGCGACCACCAGTCCCGTCGCCCGCAGTGCGCGTTGCCATGGAGTCACGGTGGTGACCCCCTCCCGCCGTGCCCGGTAGGGCAAGATCGGCAAGTTCGGTCGGATCAAGGCAATCAGCCTCACACCGCCCCACTCGTCCGGCACTCCGGGTTCGGCCGACAGGCGGAATCGCGGCCGGCTGCCGCACCTGAGCCGCGAGCCGGATTCACCCGTTGGTGAGCAACCCGAGGCCCGGCCCACACGTCTCCTCCAACACGGTGGATCAGCCTCCTGCGGGGGCACCACGAAGGTGAGGTGCAGGCGTGCGAGAGAATGGCGGCATGGAGATGCCGAGGAACGAAAGGTCGCCGGAGAACCCGCAGATCCTGGTCGTGGGCCAGGACGGCATGGCGCTCAGCGGCGGCGGTGGGGACGAGGACTCCCGCGAGACTCCGGTCACGGAGCAGGTGGAACAGCCCGCGAAGGTCATGCGGATCGGCAGCATGATCAAGCAGCTTCTGGAGGAGGTGCGCGCGGCTCCCCTCGACGAGGCCAGCCGGGTCCGGCTCAAGGAGATCCACTCCAGCTCCGTGAAGGAGCTGGAGGACGGTCTGGCCCCCGAGCTGGTCGAGGAGCTGGAGCGGCTCTCCCTGCCCTTCACGGACGAGGCGACCCCGAGCGACGCGGAGCTGCGCATCGCGCAGGCCCAGCTGGTCGGCTGGCTGGAGGGGCTCTTCCACGGGATCCAGACCACGCTGTTCGCCCAGCAGATGGCGGCCCGCGCCCAGCTGGAGCAGATGCGCCGCGCCCTCCCGCCGGGCGTCGGCCATGACGGCCTCGACGAGCAGCCCCCGGGCGGCCGTTCGGCCGGCCGTACCGGCGGGCCGTACCTGTAACGCGTCCGCGTACCGGCCATGCGCAAGGGCCCGGCAGCCTCGGCTGCGGGTCAGGACACCTAGGGCCCGGCAGCCTCGGCTGCCGGGCCCTTGCGCAAAGCGCGTCAGGCCGGCGGGTTGCCCGTGGAGACGCCGAGCTCGATCTCGGGCATGTTCTCCGGGTCCACGTCGGTGCCGGCGGACGGGAACTGGTTCATGACCGTGCCGTCGCCGTAGGTGTTCTCGTCCAGGCTGTTGATCTTCTTCTCCCAGCCGGCCGCCTGGAGGCAGGCCTTGACCGAGGTGATGTCCTTGAACTTGAAGTCGGGCATCCGGATCTTGTCGGGGTCGTTGTACGACTCCTGCGGCTCCGTGCACTCCTCGGTGTCGATCGTCTTCGAGGTGTCCGGCCCGCGGTAGCCCGGCTTCTTGGAGGCCGAGGCCGACGCACTCGCGCCGCTGCCCCCGCCGCCCTGGTCGTCCTCGCCGCCGTTGTTCATCAGCAGGGCCGCGATCAGGCCGCCGACCGCGACGAGGGACACCACGATCGAGCCGATGATCACCGGCTTGTTGCTCTTGCCGCCGCCCCCGACCTGCGCGGTCTGCGGCGTGAGGTTGTACGGCGGCGGGGTCGACGGGCCCGGCTGCGGGGAGTAGGCGGCGGGCGACGGCGTCTGGTAGCCGCCCTGCTGCGGGTAGCCGTACGCCGGGGACGGCGCCGCCGGGGCGGGCGTGCCGTACGGGTTCGGGGGCGGGGTCGGCTGGTACGGCGTCTGCACCTGGCCCGACGGCGCGGGGGTCGCCTGGTCGACCGGCGGGAACACGGCCGAGCCGACGCCCGCGCCGCTCGGGGTCTGCGTGCCCGGGACGATGCTCGGCGGGGCGGCCTGGAAGGACGACCCCACGCGCAGGCACTCGTCGCGCATGGCCTCGGCACTCGGGAAGCGCTCGTTCGGGTTCTTCTTCAACGCGCGGGCGATCAGCGCGTCCACGGCCGGGGGCAGCGCTCGGTTGACCGAGGACGGAACCGGCGGTTCCTCCTGCACGTGCGCATACGCGATCGCCAGCGGCGAGTCCGCTTCGAACGGCAGCCGCCCGGTGACCAGTTGGAACAGCATGATGCCGACCGAGTACAGGTCGGAACGGGCGTCCACACCGCGGCCGAGGGCCTGTTCCGGCGAGAGGTACTGCGGGGTGCCGACGACCATGCCGGTCTGTGTCATCGACGTCACACCGGACTGCATGGCGCGGGCGATGCCGAAGTCCATGACCTTGACCACGCCGCGCTTGGTCATCATCACGTTGCCCGGCTTGATGTCCCGGTGGACCAGCCCCATCTCGTGGCTGATCTCCAGGGCCGCGAGCACGTCCGCGGTGATCTTCAGCGCCTTGTCGGCGGGCATCGCGCCCTGCTGCCGCACGTCCTCGTCGAGCACCGAGCCCAGCGGGCGGCCCTCGACGTACTCCATGACGATGTACGGCGTCGTCATGCCGTCGAGGGTGTCCTCGCCGGTGTCGAAGACCGAGACGATGTTGGTGTGCGTGAGCTTGGCCACGGACTGGGCCTCGCGGCGGAACCGCTCGCGGAAGGCCTGTTCCCGGCCGAGATCGGTGTGAAGTGTCTTGATCGCGACCTGCCGGTCGAGCACGCTGTCGTACGCGAGGTGCACCGAGGCCATGCCGCCCTGGCCGAGAAGATCACGCAGCTGATAGCGGCCATTGGCGAGCGCCCGCCCCGTGTACTGGCCCTGTGCGCCGTCCTGGCTCATGTCCCGTTTCCCCCGTAGCCCTTGAGGCGCCGCCGACTGTCGCTGATCCGATGCTGATCCGCGCGATCCGCGTTGATCCAAACCGCCATTCCCGGCCAAGTCTGCCCCAGGGCACTGACACGTCAAGCTCGGTGCCCGTTCCGTGACCGTACGCGAAAGAAGCGTCGCGGAAGCGTTACAGGGGACGTACCGCCGGTCCACGGAATTTGCACGACAGTACGGAGTGAAGGTTTCATGGCGCGTCCGTCCCGTGCCGGTCCTGGCCCCCCGTCTCGGACCGGAGGCTTGCGCGGAGGCTGTAGCGTGGCCGACGGAGACCGTAACAACACCGCGCGCACCGCGGGCAGAAACGACGGCGAGGACTGATGGCACAGCAGCAGCGCGCTCAGGGCCCGTCCGAACCCGAGGCGACTGGCGGCGGCATGTCGGACGCGCCGGAGTCCTGGGGTAACGGCGGGCTGGTCGGGGACGGCCGGTACCGGCTGACCCGCAGACTCGGCCGGGGCGGTATGGCCGAGGTGTTCGCCGCCGAGGACGTCCGCCTCGGGCGCACCGTCGCTGTCAAGCTGCTCCGTTCCGACCTCGCCGAGGACCCGGTGTCCAAGGCGCGCTTCACGCGCGAGGCCCAGTCGGTCGCCGGCCTCAACCACCACGCGATCGTCGCCGTGTACGACTCCGGCGAGGACGTCGTCGGCGGCCAGTCCGTGCCCTACATCGTCATGGAGCTGGTCGAGGGCCGCACGATCCGCGACCTGCTGCTGAACGCCGAGGCGCCGGGCCCCGAGCAGGCCCTGATCATCGTCTCGGGCGTCCTGGAGGCGCTCGCCTATTCGCACCAGCACGGCATCGTGCACCGCGACATCAAGCCCGCCAACGTCATCATCACGCACAACGGCGCCGTGAAGGTGATGGACTTCGGCATCGCCCGCGCCCTGCACGGCGCGCAGTCCACGATGACGCAGACCGGCATGGTCATGGGCACCCCCCAGTACCTGTCGCCCGAGCAGGCGCTCGGCAAGGCCGTCGACCACCGCTCCGACCTGTACGCCACGGGCTGCCTGCTCTACGAACTGCTCTCGCTGCGCCCGCCGTTCACCGGCGAGACCCCGCTGTCGGTGGTCTACCAGCACGTCCAGGACATCCCGACGCCGCCTTCCGAGGCCTCCGACGCCTGCCCGCCCGAGCTCGACGGCCTCGTCATGCGCTCCCTCGCCAAGGAGCCGGACGACCGCTTCCAGACGGCCGAGGAGATGCGCGGGCTGGTCCAGTACGCGCTCCAGATGCTCTACGACCAGGGCGGCCACACCGGCACCTGGAACACCGGCCCGGTCGACATGCACGAGGGCCGGCACACCCCCTCGGGCGGCTTCGCCAGTACGGCCGTGATGGGCCACCCCGGGGACGCCTCCGGCACCGCGCAGATCCCGTCGCCGATCCTGCCCGCCGGCTACGGCGGCGGGGACGACGGCGGCTTCGAGGGGCACGGCAACAAGGGCGGCGGCCGCGGCAAGCTGTGGGTCCTCGCCGTGCTCGCGGTGATCGCCGTCGCCGTGGGCGTCGCGCTGGCACTGAAGACGACGGGTGACGGCACGGACAGCCCCGGCGTCAAGGAGTCGCCGAGCACCTCGCAGACGACCGAGAAGAAGACGCCCAGCGAGACGCCGAGCGACGAGCCGACCGACGAGCCGACCGACACGTCCACGGACGACGGCTCCGGCACGGGCTCCGGCGGCGGCCAGTGGACGCCGTCGTACACCCCGTCCTACACGCCGTCGCCGAGCGCACCCGAGACGCCCACCGGCCAGCCGACGGGCCAGCCGACCACCGAGGCGCCGACCGACGAGCCCACGGACCCGGAGCCCTCGGACCCGGCGACGCCGCCGGACGACACGGGCGGCACCGACGCGGGCGGCGCGACCGGTGTCGTCGGAGGAGCGGGCGAGGGCGGCTGACCCGGGACCGGCTCCCTGACCGGACCGCCGGGACGAAAACGGATGATCCACGCGCGCGTGGGACCCGGAAACGGGCTCCACGCGCGCGTGCCGTTTCGGCGCGCCGGAAAGTGGACTCTTCCCGTGACGTGGGTCACCGGGTTAACGTGCGGTTGCTCCGGCCTCCTGCAAGGCTGTGACCAGGGCCCCTTCCACACCTTCCCGATTTACTTGGATATCCAAGCAAAATCGCAGGTCAGATGGGGTTTCACAGAGATGTGATGCACTGGGTAACGTGCCCTTTGCAGGGCGCTCGCCGGGGCACCTGTCACGCCTGTTCCCGGCCGAGTGGCACCCACCCCGTGCCTCGGTGGTCGGAACAGGTGAGCCGCTCCCCCGAGCTCAAAAGAGCAGGGGGGACCCCCAGGCCTACCGGCAACCCCGTGGCCCGGACCGACGGAGGAGCACACGTGACCGTGGAGAGCACTGCCGCGCGCACACCGCGACGCAGCGCCGGAAGCAAGGCCGGCACCACCGGCACCAAGCGCACCACCCGCACGACCGCCAAGAAGGACGCCGGCACCGAGCCCCAGCTCGTGCAGCTGCTGACGCCCGAGGGCAAGCGGGTCAAGAACGCCGAGTACGACAAGTACGTCGCCGGTGTCACCCCGGAAGAGCTCCGCGGCCTGTACCGCGACATGGTGCTCACCCGCCGCTTCGACGCCGAGGCGACCTCCCTGCAGCGCCAGGGCGAGCTGGGCCTGTGGGCCTCGCTGCTCGGCCAGGAGGCCGCCCAGATCGGCTCCGGCCGGGCCCTGCGCGACGACGACTACGTCTTCCCCACCTACCGCGAGCACGGCGTCGCCTGGTGCCGCGGCGTGGACCCGACCAACCTGCTCGGCATGTTCCGCGGCGTGAACAACGGCGGCTGGGACCCGAACGGCAACAACTTCCAGCTCTACACGATCGTCATCGGCTCCCAGACGCTGCACGCCACCGGCTACGCCATGGGCGTCGCCAAGGACGGCGCGGACAGCGCGGTGATCGCCTACTTCGGCGACGGCGCCTCCAGCCAGGGCGACGTGGCCGAATCGTTCACCTTCTCCGCGGTCTACAACGCCCCCGTCGTGTTCTTCTGCCAGAACAACCAGTGGGCCATCTCCGAGCCGACCGAGAAGCAGTCCCGCGTGCCGATCTACCAGCGCGCGCAGGGCTTCGGCTTCCCGGGCGTCCGCGTGGACGGCAACGACGTGCTCGGCTGCCTCGCGGTCACCCGGTGGGCCCTGGAGCGGGCCCGCGCCGGCGAGGGCCCGACCCTCGTCGAGGCGTTCACCTACCGCATGGGCGCCCACACCACCTCCGACGACCCGACCCGGTACCGGGGCGACGAGGAGCGCCAGGCCTGGGAGGCCAAGGACCCGATCCTGCGCCTGCGCCGCTATCTGGAGGCGTCAAACCACGCGGACGAGGGATTCTTCGCGGAACTGGAGGCCGAGTCCGAGGCGTTGGGCAAACGAGTGCGCGAGGCGGTCCGCGCCATGCCGGACCCGGACCACTTCGCCATCTTCGAGAACGTCTACGCGGACGGACACGCGCTCGTCGACGAGGAGCGCGCCCAGTTCGCCGCGTACCAGGCGTCGTTCGCCGACGAGGGGGGTAACTGAGATGGCCGACAAGATGGCTCTGGCCAAGGCGATCAACGAGTCGCTGCGCCGCGCCCTGGACTCCGACCCCAAGGTCCTGATCATGGGCGAGGACGTCGGCAAGCTCGGCGGCGTGTTCCGTGTGACGGACGGCCTCCAGAAGGACTTCGGCGAGAGCCGCGTCATCGACACCCCGCTGGCCGAGTCGGGCATCGTCGGCACGGCGATCGGCCTGGCCCTGCGCGGCTACCGCCCGGTCGTGGAGATCCAGTTCGACGGCTTCGTCTTCCCGGCCTACGACCAGATCGTCACGCAGCTCGCCAAGATGCACGCCCGCTCGCTGGGCAAGGTCAAGCTCCCCGTCGTCGTGCGCATCCCCTACGGCGGCGGCATCGGCGCGGTGGAGCACCACTCGGAGTCCCCCGAGTCGCTGTTCGCGCACGTGGCGGGCCTGAAGGTGGTCAGCCCCTCGAACGCGTCGGACGCGTACTGGATGATGCAGCAGGCCATCCAGAGCGACGACCCGGTGATCTTCTTCGAGCCCAAGCGCCGCTACTGGGACAAGGGCGAGGTCAACCCGGAGGCGATTCCCGGCCCGCTGCACAAGGCCCAGGTGGTCCGCGCGGGCACCGACCTCACCCTCGCCGCCTACGGCCCGATGGTGAAGCTCTGCCAGGAGGTCGCCGACGCGGCCGCCGAGGAGGGCAGGAACCTGGAGGTGCTCGACCTGCGCTCGGTCTCCCCGATCGACTTCGACTCGATCCAGGCGTCGGTGGAGAAGACACGCCGCCTCGTCGTCGTCCACGAGGCACCGGTGTTCTTCGGCTCCGGCGCGGAGATCGCCGCGCGGATCACGGAGCGCTGCTTCTACCACCTGGAGGCCCCGGTGCTCCGGGTCGGCGGCTACCACGCGCCGTACCCGCCGGCCCGCCTGGAGGAGGAGTACCTGCCGAACCTGGACCGGGTGCTGGATGCCGTCGACCGCTCGCTGGCGTACTGAGGAGAGGGTCGTGACGACGATGACGGAAGCGTCCGTACGCGAGTTCAAGATGCCCGACGTGGGCGAGGGACTCACCGAGGCGGAGATCCTCAAGTGGTTCGTCCAGCCCGGCGACACGGTCACGGACGGCCAGGTGGTGTGCGAGGTCGAGACGGCGAAGGCGGCCGTCGAGCTGCCCATCCCGTACGACGGCGTGGTGCGGGAGCTGCACTTCCCGGAGGGCACCACGGTCGACGTGGGCACGGCGATCATCGCGGTGGACGTGAGCGGCGGGGCCGCCCCCGCCGCCGAGGAGCCCGCGCCCGTCGCCGAGCAGCCCGCGGCGCCCCGGCCCGCCGAGGAGCCGAAGGCGCAGGGCTCCGGCCGCCAGCCGGTCCTGGTGGGCTACGGGGTGGCGGCATCGTCCACCCGCCGTCGCCCGCGCAAGGGCCCGGAGGTCCCCGTCCAGCAGGCCTCGACAGCGATCCAGACGGAGCTGAACGGCCACGGGGCGGCGCCCCCGGCCGCCCCCGCCGGCCGGGAGCGCCCCCTCGCCAAGCCCCCGGTCCGCAAGCTGGCCAAGGACCTCGGCGTCGATCTGACGACCGTCGTCCCGACCGGCCCGGACGGCATCATCACCCGCGAGGACGTGCACGCGGCGGTGACGGGGCCGCAGACAGCGCAGCCGGAGGCCGCCCCCGTGGCCGCCGCCCCGGTGCCCGCGCCGGCAGCGGTGTCGTACGACACCGCCCGTGAGACCCGTATCCCGGTCAAGGGCGTCCGCAAGGCGACGGCGGCGGCGATGGTCGGCTCGGCGTTCACCGCGCCGCATGTCACGGAGTTCGTGACCGTCGACGTGACGCGCACGATGAAGCTGGTCGAGGAGCTGAAGCAGGACAAGGAGTTCGCGGGCCTGCGCGTGAACCCCCTCCTGCTGATCGCCAAGGCGCTGCTCGTCGCGATCAAGCGCAACCCTGACATCAACGCGTCGTGGGACGAGGCCGCCCAGGAGATCGTGGTCAAGCACTATGTGAACCTGGGCATCGCGGCGGCGACCCCGCGCGGCCTGATCGTGCCGAACATCAAGGACGCCCACGCCAAGACGCTGCCGCAGCTGGCCGAGTCGCTGGGCGAGCTGGTGTCGACGGCCAGGGACGGCAAGACGTCCCCGGCGGCCATGCAGGGCGGCACGGTGACGATCACCAACGTCGGCGTCTTCGGCGTCGACACGGGCACGCCGATCCTCAACCCCGGCGAGTCCGCGATCCTCGCGGTCGGTGCGATCAAGCTCCAGCCGTGGGTCCACAAGGGCAAGGTGAAGCCCCGTCAGGTCACCACCCTGGCCCTGTCGTTCGACCACCGCCTGGTCGACGGGGAGCTGGGCTCGAAGGTCCTGGCGGACGTGGCGGCGATCCTGGAACAGCCGAAGCGCCTGATCACCTGGGCGTGAGCCGGCCGCGGCGGCCCTCTGCCCTCGGGCGGGGGGCCGCCGGCGTCCGCCCGCCGGGTGAACCAGCGGTACGCCGAAGAGCACAAGAAGCTCCGCAGACCCGCCCAAGTACCCCACAGTAAGCGGTTTAGCCGGACATACGATCACTCTTCATGCGCGACCCCATGGTGCTCAGGGCCCAGCGATTCGTGAACTCCGTCTACGGCAGCCGTATCGGCACGACCGTGGAGGAAACCGGCGAGACCGACTGGGCGACCCTGTACGCACTGACCCGTGCCCTCCAGTACGAGCTGGGCATCACGGCACTGTCCGACAACTTCGGCCCCACCACCCTTTCGACGCTGACCGCCAAGTACCCCGAGCTGAACGCGGACACCGTCCCGTCCCCCGACTTCTGCCGCATCATCCAGTCGGGCCTGTACTGCAAGGGCTACGACGGCGGCGACCTGGACGGCACGTACGGCGAGCGGGTCCAGGCCGCGGTCACGAAGCTCAAGACCGACATGGGCCTCGAACAGGCCTTCCCCGGCGCTGATCTGACGCCCAAGGTGTTCAAGGCGCTGCTGACGATGGACTCGTACGTCCTCGGCACCTCCGGCGCCCGGCAGGTCCGCGAGGTGCAGCAGTGGCTCAACGGGCGCTACCTGAACCGGCAGGACTTCTTCGTCGTCGCCTGCGACGGGCGTGTGTCCCGGGACCTGGCCCGGGCGCTGGTCCTCGGCACGCAGTACGAGCTCGGCATGGCCGACGGCACCGCCAACGGGAACTTCGGCCCCGGCACCCAGTCGGCCCTGAAGGCGCACCCCGTGCGGCAGGGCGACAAGGGCGTCTACGTCCAGTTGTTCTCCGCCGGGATGGTCGTGAACCGGCGGCCCGTCGCCCTCACCGACACCTTCGACTCCTACCTCGCCGCGGCCGTGCGGTCCTTCCAGAGCTTCGTCGCTCTCCCGGCCACGGGCGAGGGCGACTTCGCGACCTTCGCCTCCCTCCTGGCGTCCTACGGCGACCAGTCGCGCCAGGGCAAGGCCTGCGACACCATCGCCAAGGTCACCCCGGCGCGCGCGGCGACGCTCAAGGCCGCCGGGATCACGTACGTCGGCCGCTATCTCACCAACCCGAGCGCCACGTCCCTGCCGGAGAAGGCCATCCAGCCGGGCGAGCTGCAGGTCTTCGCCCAGCAGGGCCTGCGCTGCTTCCCGATCTACCAGACCGTCAACAACGACGCCTCGGACTTCGACTACGTCGCCGGGCGGACGGCTGGGTACGCGGCGGTCAACGCCGCCCTGGACCACGGCTTCAAGAAGGGGACCCGGATCTTCTTCGCCGTCGACTTCGACGCGATCGACGCCGAGATCACCGCGAGCGTCCTGCCCCACTTCAAGGGCATCAAGGAGGCGATGGCGGACTCCGGCCACCCGTACGAGATCGGGGTCTACGGCTCCCGCAACGTTTGCGCGCAGGTCGGCGCGGCCGGTTACTCGACGGCCAGCTTCGTGGCCGACATGTCACCGGGCTTCGACGGCAACGCCGGGCGCCCGCTGCCGGAGGACTGGGCCTACGACCAGTTCGTCATCCGCACCCTCGGCTCGGGCGACGCGCAGCTGGAGGTCGACGTCGACGTCGCCTCGGGGCGTGACACCGGGCAGGGCTCGTTCAACCGGCCGCGGCCCGCCGTCCCGGACGTCGCCCTCGACGAAGGCCAGGTGCCGGCGCTGCGGGCCGACCTCGCGCGCTACATGCGGTCGATCGGACGCCCGGACCTGGGCGGTGTCGGCAGCGACGCGAGGCTCTACACCAACGCCCAGGCGGTCGAGGCGATCCAGGACCAGGACGGGCTGATCACCGAGCTGTCGCACACGTACACGATGCGCAAGGCGCTGATCCAGACGGCCGTCTACTGGGCCATGCGCGACTACAGCCTCGCCGACCAGGCCACGGACCAGCAGGTGGCCGACCACCACCTGACGGGCTCCGGGCAGGTCAGGGACTCGCACACCGGCATCGGGCAGATCAGCGGCTTTGACGCCATCCAGGCCTGGAACCACTGCATCGGCTGGGGCTACACCACGGGCGACCGCCGCGACCCGGCCAAGGACGCCGACCTCTGGTCCGTGTGGCAGCAGCTGAGCAAGGACAACACGTTCAGCGTGCGCACGGCGGCCCTGGTCCACCTGTGGGGCGTCCGCGGCAGGCCGGGCGGTCAGCTGCCGCCCGGCGACCGGGTCACCACGCCGCGGTCCATGCGCCTGGACCTCGCCGAGTTCGAGATCACCGAGCTGCTGCGCCGCTACCGGGCCTGGGACCCCGACGTGGAGGCGCAGACGCACCAGAGCCTGGCCGTCTACCAGATCTTCGAGAAGTACAACAGCATCGCCCGCAACGCGTGAAGCGTCGCCGCGACGCGTGAATCGCTGGAATGAGAGCCCGTTGAACCTCAACCTCCCCCACATCCCCCGTCTCACCCGCAGACGGTCCGGACCGGCCGCCGCACATCGCCGCGGTCTGTCCCGCCGCGCCCTGCTCGGCCGCATCGCCGCCGTCGGCGGTGCCGTGGGCGTCGCCGCCCTGCCCGTCTCGCACTTCCTCTCCCAGGCGTACGCCGACGCGAACAACCCCATCCCGGGCCGCGTACGGGACGCCCTGCGCAGCGCGCAGGACCGGACCCGGCGCGTGCTGGCCGGTTCGCGCTCCCACAACGGCTGGGAGATGGAGAACGTCGCGGACGACGGCGGCACCGTCTACACCCGCCCCGTTCCCGGCACCCCGCTCAAGGGAATCGCCGTCCGCATGGGCGACGTGGAGACCGTCCTCGTCCATCTGGTGCGCCGGTTCCACTACGAGGTCGACGGCCTGCGCCGGGGCGACGTCGCCGGCTGGCACGACCCGTCCGGCGTCGGCAAGGGGCGGCCGGAGTCCAACCTGGCGTCCGGTACGGCGGTGCGGATCCGGCCGGGCTTCTACCCGCGCGGTGCCCGGGGCGGCTTCTTCCCGCAGCAGGAGGTCGTGATCCGCGACATCCTCGCCGAGCTCGACGGCGTCGTCCGCTGGGGCGGCGACGACCCCACGCCTGACGAGTCCCTGTTCTCCATCGACGTACGGCCCGGTGACAAGCGGCTGGCCGAGGTCGCGGCACGGATCCGCGGCTGGCAGCTGGAGCCGGGGGCCGGTGCGGGTGCCCCGGTGAACGTGCTGGTCGGCGGCCGGCGCAAGGCGGCCCGGGCGCTGGAGCGCCGGCAGCGCACGGCTGTGTGACGAACGAAAGGGGGGCTCACCGCCGTCGGCGGTGAGCCCCCCTTCGTGGTGCCCGTCCTGCTTGCGTTACTTCGCGAAGCCGTAGTTCATCAGCTTCGTGGCGTCCGACTTCCGCGCGTCCTTGTCGGTCGAGGCGAGGACCGTGCCGATGACCGTCTTGCCGTTGCGGGTGGCGGCGAAGACCAGGCAGAACCCGGCCTCCGGGCCGGAGCCGGTCTTCACACCGATCGCGCCGCTGTAGCTGCTCAGCAGCGGGTTGGTGTTCTCCCACGGGGCCATCGTCCGTGTGCCGCCGGACTTCGTGGTCGTCTTCGCCGTGTACTTCTTCGTCTTGACGACCGTGCGGAACATGGAGTTCTTCATCGCGCTGCTGGCGAGCTTCGTCAGGTCGCGCGGTGTCGAGTAGTTGGCGCCGTTGCCGATGCCGTCGAACGAGTCGAAGTGGGTGTTCTTCAGACCCAGGTCCTTGGCGGTGGTGTTCATCTTGCCGATGAACGACTTCACGCGTGCCGCCCGCGTCGAGCCCGAGCCGAACTTGTCGGCGAGCGCGTACGCGGCGTCGCAGCCGGACGGCAGCATCAGCCCGTACAGCAGCTGGCGGACGGTGACCTTGTCGCCGACGATCAGCTTGGCGTTCGACGCCCAGTTGTTGTCGACGATGTAGTCGCTGTACGCCTTCTGGACCGTGACCTTGCTGTCCAGGTTGAGCTTCGGCTGCTTCAGCACCACCAGGGCGGTCATGATCTTGGTGGTCGAGCCGGTGGAGCGGCGGGTGTCGGCCGCCTTGGTGTAGAGCGACTTGCCGGTCGCGTTGTTCATCACGTAGCCGCCCTTGGCGGCGATCGAGGGCGCCGTGGCGGCCTGCGCCGGCGCAACGGTGAGGGCTCCGGTCGCGAGCATGGCGCCGGTGGTCACGGCGACGGCCGCAGCTCTGCGGAGACGGGTGCCCTTAATGCCGGTTATCAAGTGAAGTACCCCGATTACGTTGAATGCCCCAGGTGTGCGGCCGACTTGAGGACGAGGGGAAAGGGGCCGCACGTGTCTCACTCGTAACTAGCACATCTGGTTGTGCCGTTGCCGACCGGGACCCGCCCTTTGCCACAGACGTGTGACATTCGGGTCCGCATACTGGACGGATGCATCCATGTGTACCTGTTGTATCTATGCTGTCGGCATGACCCTGGCCGTGAAGCAACCTCCCGCCGCCGACCGCGTCTACACCCACGTCAAACAGGGCGTCCTGGAGCGCCGTTACGAGGGCGGGACCCTGCTCACCGAGGGCGAGCTCGCCGAGGCCGTGGGCGTCTCGCGCACGCCGGTGCGCGAGGCGCTGCTCCGGCTGGAGGCCGAGGGGCTGATCCGGCTCTACCCGAAGAAGGGCGCCCTCGTCCTGCCGGTCTCCGCGCAGGAGATCGCCGACGTCGTCGAGACGCGGCTGCTCGTCGAGGAGCACGCGGCGCGCAAGGCCGTGCCCGCGCCCGCCGGGCTCATCGAGCGCCTGGAGGAGCTGCTGGCCCGGCAGAAGAAGCAGGCCGCCGCCGGAGACCTCGCCGGTGCCGCCGTCACCGACCGCTGCTTCCACGCCGAGATCGTCCGCAGCGGCGGCAACGAGATCCTCTCCCGGCTCTACGACCAGCTGCGCGACCGCCAGCTGCGGATGGGCGTCGCCGTCATGCACTCCCACCCCGACCGGATCGCCAAGACCCTCGCCGAGCACGAGGAGATCCTCGACGCGCTGCGCGCCGGGGACGCCGAGGCGGCCGTCGGGCTGGTCCACCGGCACGTCAGCTGGTTCTCGCACCTGGCCCGGGGGGAGGTCCGATGAGCTCCACCACGCTGCCGGACGATCCGCCGGGCGGCCGGCGGGCCCTGGCCGTCTGGGGCATCGGCGTCTCGGTCTACTTCGTCGCGGTCATCTTCCGCACGTCCCTGGGCGTCGCCGGCCTCGACGCGGCCGACCGCTTCCACGTCAACGCCTCCGCGCTCTCCACGTTCTCGATCCTCCAGCTGCTGGTCTACGCGGGCATGCAGATACCCGTCGGCCTGCTCGTCGACCGGCTCGGCACCAAGAAGGTGCTCGCGCTCGGGGCGGTGCTGTTCACGGCCGGGCAGCTGGGCTTCGCGTTCTCCCCCACGTACGGCATGGCGCTCGCCTCCCGGGCGCTGCTCGGCTGCGGTGACGCGCTGACGTTCATCAGCGTGCTGCGGCTGGGCACCCGGTGGTTCCCGGCCCGGCGCGGGCCGCTCGTCGCCCAGTTCGCGGGCCTGGTGGGCATGGCGGGCAACCTCGTCTCCACGCTCGTCCTGGCCCGGCTGCTGCACGGCATCGGCTGGACGCCGGCCTTCGCGGGCAGCGCGGTCGCCGGGGCCGTGGTGTTCGTCCTGGTGCTGCTGTTCCTGAAGGACCACCCGGAGGGCCACGAGCCGGAGCCGCTCCCGCACCAGGGCGCGGCCTACGTACGGCGGCAGATCGCCGCCGCCTGGCGGGAGCCGGGGACGCGGCTCGGACTGTGGGTGCACTTCACGACCCAGTTCCCGGCGATGGTGTTCCTGCTGCTGTGGGGCCTGCCGTTCCTCGTCGAGGCACAGGGACTGAGCCGGGCCACGGCCGGCGAGCTCCTCACCCTGGTCGTGCTGTCGAACATGGTCGTCGGCCTGGTCTACGGACAGATCGTCGCCCGGCACCACGGGGCGCGGCTGCCCCTCGCGCTCGGCACGGTCGGGACGACGGCGGCCCTGTGGGCGGCGACGCTGGCCTACCCCGGCCCGCACGCCCCGATGTGGCTGCTGATCGTGCTGTGCTCGGTGCTCGGGGCGTGCGGGCCCGCGTCGATGATCGGCTTCGACTTCGCCCGCCCGGCGAACCCGCCCGAGCGGCAGGGCACCGCCTCGGGCATCACCAACATGGGCGGCTTCGTGGCCTCCATGACCACGCTGTTCGCGGTCGGGGTGCTGCTGGACGCCACCGGCGACGACTACTCCGTAGCCTTCTCGGCGGTGTTCGTCCTCCAGGCGCTCGGGGTCACACAGATCCTGCGGCTGCGCGGGCAGGCGGCCCGGCGCGAGCGGGAACGGCTGGTGGCGAGCCGGGTGGAGACGGTGCACGTGCCGGTGTAGGTCAACGGGCCGCCACCGGTACCAGGGTGAGGTACGCGAGCCCGAGGACGCCGCGGTAGGTGAGCCAGGCGGCTCGGTGGCGGTCGGCGCGCTCCCGGGTCTCGGCGGCCAGGGGGTGTCCGGGGTGCCGGGCGAGCCACACCTCGGTGTCCGCGAGGTACGCCGACTCGAACTCCTCCCATTCGTCGAGGCTCGCGGTCTCCGTCCACTCCGGCCGGAACCCCGCGTCGATGGCCAGGCCGACGAGGGTCGCGAGGTCGGGGTGGTCGGTGGCTTTCGCGTCCGGCCACATGCGGGGCAGTTCGGCCGGGGTCGGGGGGCGTTGCCAGAAGCCCTCGCCCAGGAGGACGCGGCCTTCGTCGGACACGAGCCTGCGCAGTTCGCCGAGGGCTTGCGGCAGTTGGCTGCCGAGGGCCTGGCTCGCGCCTACGCACAGGACGAGGTCGGCAGGGCCGTGGGTGGTGCCGGTGGCGGATTCCTCGATGAAGCGGACCCGGGGCGCGATTCCGCGTTCCGCGGCGGCCTTCCGGCCACGAGCCAGGTCGTCGGCGTTGATGTCGATGCCGGTGCCGGTTGCCTCCGGCAGGGCCGTGAGGATGCGCAGCATGAGCTCGCCCCAGCCGCAGCCGATGTCCAGCACCGTGGCGGGGGTGTGGCGGGTGAGGCGTTGTACGAGGGCGTCCGCCCGGGTCTCGGACAGCGGGCCGTGGAAGGTCAGTCGGGTGTGGCGGGGTGGGGTCATGCCGGGGACGCTACGGCGGGGGGTGGGGCGGCGGCACGGGGTTTTCCGGTGCTGCGTGCTGATGCCGGGGCCGGGTGGGTGCGCAGCCCGGCGGAGCGGGGTGCCGCTGCGCCCACCCGTGCCGCCCTAGCGGCACGATTGCCCGCAGCTAAGGGCTGCCTACTTCGTCACCGTGAAGTTCCTCAGGATCGCCGCCGTCAGGTCCGGGTCGCCTTCCAGCTTCAGCCTGTCGGTCACCGACTCGGGTGTCACGCGGCCGCAGGCGAGGCGGACGTACGTCTCCCAGTCGAGGGTGAGGGTGGCGGCGGGGCCGAGGGCGGGGGCCGTTTCGAGGGTGCCGCGGCCCTGGATGTCGACGCGGATCGTGCGCAGGAACTCGACGGGGCCGTGGACGTCGAAGACGACGGCCGAGCTGCGCGGTGCCTGCGCGTCCTCGGCGACCACCCGCGGGAGTTCGCCGAGCAGCACGTCACGGGCGACCTGCGCGCCGGGGGAGTCGAGGTTGCCGGGCCGGCCGAGGGCCGTGCGCAGGTCCTGCTCGTGCACCCACACGTCGAAGGCGTGCCGGCGCATGGACTCCTCGAGGGTCAGCTCCGTGCCGAGCGGGCCGCGCACCTTCGTGCCCGGGTCGCGCGACTCGTTGCGCAGCTGGCGGTTGCGGCGGATGATCACGTACTCCAGCTCGGAGGTCATCTCCGGCGCCGTGTGGTGACGGCGGACGTCGACCTGCATCTCCATGTAGCGCTGGTGGTCGTTCGTCACGTGGAAGAGGTCGCGCGGCAGCGTGTGGATGGGGCGCGGGTCGCCGAGCATCTCGCAGTCCAGGCCGATGACATGGGAGACCACGTCCCGCACCGACCACCCGGGGCACGGCGTCCGCCGGTTCCACTCGGCCTCCGCGAGCGGCTGGAGCAGCTCGGATATCGCTTCGATGGAGTGGGTCCAGGCGTCGGCGTAGGGCTGGAGGGTGGGATGCAGACTCACGGAACGGGACCCCTCGGCGGTCGGTGCACGGGCAGGTGGTGGCGGTTGCCAGTGGGAGGTGGCGGCTGTCGGCGGGTGTCTTGGCAGCTAAGTTACGCTGCTGTGAGGCACCCCGGCAGTGCTTTCGTGTGACGATCGTAGGCCCGTGGGGAACCCCATGTGGACGGGTCGAATGCCAGGACGGTGGTAGTGTGCGCGCCTCTGTGATCCAGATCGCCGTAGATGAGGGCGAATCGGTCGAATCGCGCCGTCGGCGGGTGGCCTCGATGGTCCGGGACCAGGCCGGGGCCGATCTCGTCGTCCTGCCGGAGCTGTGGACCACGGGTGCTTTCGCCTACGAGGAGTTCGGGCGGGAGGCCGAGCCGCTCGAAGGGCCGACCTACGAGGCGATGGCGAAGGCCGCGAGCGACGCCGGTGTGTGGCTGCACGCGGGCTCGATCCCGGAGCGGGATCCCGACGGGCCGCTCTACAACACCTCCCTCGTCTTCTCCCCCTCCGGCGACCTCGCCGCCGCCTACCGCAAGATCCACCGCTTCGGCTTCGACAAGGGTGAGGCCGTGCTGATGGGCGCGGGGGCCGAGCTGGTGACGGTCCGTCTGCCCTCGACCGTCCTGGGTCTCGGCACCTGTTACGACCTCCGTTTCCCCGAACTCTTCCGCGGTCTCGTCGACGCCGGTGCCGAGACGCTCGTGGTCCCGGCGGGCTGGCCGGAGCGCCGCCGCTCCCACTGGACGCTGCTCGCTCAGGCGCGGGCGGTCGAGAACCAGTCGTTCGTCGTCGCGTGTGGAACGGCCGGGACGCACGCCGGAGTTCCCCAGGCCGGTCACTCGATCGTGGTCGACCCGTGGGGCGAGGTGCTGGCCCAGGCGGGCGCCGAGGAGGAGGTCCTGGCGGTGGAGTTCGACCCGGGCAAGGTCGCGACGACGCGGGAGCAGTTCCCGGCGCTGAAGGACCGGGTGCTGGGGCTCCAGCCTCCCCGCAGGCCCTGAGGACGAGGCCTCCCCGCGGGTCCTGAGGACGAGCCTCCTCGCGGCCCCTGAGGACTGCCCCCTCAGCCCTCCCGCTCCTTCTCCGCCAGGTGGATCACACACACCGCCACCGCGATCAGCAGCGCCGGATCCGCGTCCTCGCGGACGACGTCCACGCCGTAGGTGTCCCGTACGGTCAGCCACCGCCGGGAGATCACCGCCAGCAGCTCCCCGTCGTACTCGACGGCGAACTCGCGGTCGAGGATCTTGCCGCTGACGTCCAGCTCGCTGCCGTCGGCCAGGGACACCCGGTAGTGGTTGCGCAGCAGGGACAGCCGTTTCCGGCGGATCGTCGCCAGCGGCTCGCCGCCCCGCTGGAGCACCATCGTGTCGCGCAGGGCGAGCATCTTCTGGTGGATGTCGACGAGGACGCGCCCCTGGGTGTCCTTCAGCTCCCAGGTGTCCCGCAGCCGCAGTGCCTTGCCGTCGACGAGGAACACCTTGGTGCCGCGGTCGTCCTCGATCCAGTAGTCGTCGCCGAAGCCGAGGAGCCGGTCGTACACGAGGAATCTCATGACACCAGGGCTTCCCCGGCGCCCGCTCCGAAACGCCGTCGATAGGCCGACGGGCTGAGCCCGGTCACCCGCCGCAGCCGGTTGCGCAGGTTGGCGGCCGTGCCGAGCCCGCTGCGGGCCGCCACGACGTCCAGGCGTTCCTCGCCCCGTTCGATCAGCCGGCAGGCCAGCGCCACGCGCTCCCCGGTCAGCCACGCGAGCGGTGTCGTCCCGAGCTGGGCGCGGAAGCGCCGGTGGAGGGTGGCCGGGCTGACACGCGCGCGTGCGGCCAGGTGCGCCACGGTCAGTGGCTCGCCGAGCCGTTCCTGCGCCCATTCCAGCAGAGGCGCCAGGGACTCGTCCCGTACGTCCGGGACCGGCCGCTCGACGAACTGCCGCTGCCCGCCGTCCCGGTGCGCGGCGAACACCAGCCGCCGGGAGACGTGGTTGGCGATCTCGGCGCCGTGGTCCCGGCGCCAGACGTACAGCCCGAGATCGAGCGCGGCCGCGCTGCCGGCGGCGGTGAGGAGGTCGCCCTCGTCCACGAACAGCACGTCCGGCTCCAACAGCACCTTCGGGTGCAGCCGGCGCAAGGAGTCCGCCCAGCGCCAGTGCGTCGCCGCCCGCCGCCCGTCCAGCAGTCCGGCCTCGGCGAGCGCGAAGGTGCCGGTGCAGAAGCTCATGATCCGGGCGCCACGCGCGTGTGCGCGCCGGATGGCGTCGAGGACGGCAGGGGCGCGCGGTACGACGTTGTCCGGCCGGCCGGGCACGACCAGCGTGTCCGCCCGGTCCACGGCGTCCAGGCCCCGGACGCCGGTGAGCGTGAAGAAGCCGTGGTTCATCCGGATCTCCGGCGCGGGCGCGCACAGCGTCACCTCGTACAACGGCCCCGGCAGCCCCAGCTCGGGCCGTGGCAGTCCGAACAGTTCGGTGGCGACTCCGACCTCGAAGGGGTTGGTGCCCTCGTCGACGATCACGGTGACCCGGTGCGGGAGGTGCGAGGATCCTTGCGGCATGTGCGATTCCTAGCACTCGTGCGCGACCCACGGCACCCCGCAGGATCGCCTCATGACCCAGGAACCCGTCTCCCTCGCCCACGCCCTGGCCTCCTTCTCCGAGCAGTGGAGCCCGCGCATCGTCACCGCCGTCAACGACTACGACGTCCGCGTCGCGAAGGTCGAGGGCGAGCACGTCTGGCACGTCCACGACCACACCGACGAGTTCTTCCTCGTCGTCGACGGCGAACTGCACATCGGCCTGCGGGAGCCGGCCGGGGAGCGCACGGTCGTGCTCCCCAGGGGCAGCGTCTTCACCGTCCCGCGCGGCACCGAGCACAAGCCGTACGCCCCCGTTCCGACGGCGATCCTCATGTTCGAACCGACCGGCACCCTCACGGTCGGCGACCGCCACGACGACGTGCCCGGGCACGTGGACGCCACGACCGGCCATGCGCTGGACCGGCTGTCTGTGCCGGATGACACCCTGGACGCATGAACCACTCCGCACCCCGACGGGCCCGCGTCCGCGCCCCCGAGCTGACCGGCAAGGGCGGCTGGCTGAACACGGGCGGGCAGCAGTACACCCTCGCCGACCTGCGAGGACGCATCGTCATCCTCGACTTCTGGACGTTCTGCTGCATCAACTGCCTGCACGTCCTGGACGAGCTGCGCGAGCTGGAGGAGAAGCACCGGGACACGGTCGTGGTCATCGGGGTGCACTCGCCGAAGTTCGTGCACGAGGCGGAGCACCGGGCGGTGGTGGACGCCGTCGAGCGGTACGGGGTGGAGCACCCGGTGCTCGACGACCCGGAGCTGGCCACGTGGAAGCAGTACGCCGTGCGGGCCTGGCCGACGCTCGTCGTGATCGACCCCGAGGGGTACGTCGTCGCCCAGCACGCCGGTGAGGGGCATGTGCACGCCATCGAGCGTCTGGTGGCGGAGCTGGAGGCCGAGCACGAGGCCAAGGGGACGCTGCGGCGAGGGGACGGGCCGTACGTGCCGCCGGAGCCGGAGCCGACGGTGCTGCGGTTCCCGGGCAAGGCGCTGCTGCTGCCGTCCGGGAACTTCCTGGTGAGCGATACGACCCGGCATCAGCTGGTGGAACTCGCCGAGGACGGCGAGAGCGTGGTGCGGAGGATCGGCCAGGGAAGTCGCGGGCTGACCGATGGCGATCCGGACCGGGCGCGTTTCCAGGAACCGCAGGGCCTGGCCCTGCTGTCCGACGGTTCGGTCGTGGTCGCGGACACGGTCAACCACGCCCTCAGGCGCTTCGATCCGGAGACGGGCAGGACCACCACCCTGGCCGGCACAGGATGGCAGTGGATGCAAGGGGAGGCCACCTCAGGGCCGGGACGCGAGGTGAAGCTCTCCTCTCCCTGGGACGTCGCCCTCTGGCAGGGCAAGGTCTGGATCGCCATGGCCGGCGTCCACCAGCTGTGGGCGTACGACCCGGCCGACGGCACGGTCGCGGTCGCGGCCGGGACCACCAACGAGGGACTCGTCGACGGCCCGGGGGCCGAGGCCTGGTTCGCGCAGCCCTCCGGACTCGCCGCCACCGCCGACCGCCTCTGGCTCGCCGACTCCGAGACGTCCGCCCTGCGCTGGGTGGAGCCCGACGGCTCCGTCCACACCGCCGTCGGCACCGGCCTGTTCGACTTCGGCCACCGCGACGGCTCCGCCGAACAGGCCCTGCTCCAGCACCCGCTGGGCGTCACCGCGCTGCCGGACGGGTCGGTCGCCGTCGCCGACACCTACAACCACGCCCTGCGGCGCTACGATCCGGCGACCGGTGAGGTCACCACCCTGGCCACGGACCTGCGCGAGCCCAGCGACGCGGTGCTCGTCGGCGACGACATCGTGGTCGTGGAGTCGGCCCGCCACCGGCTGACCAGGCTGCGGCTGCCGGAAGAGGCGGTGAAGGTGCCCGAGGTCGCCCACCGCACCCAGCGGGAGGCCACCGAAGTCGCCCCGGGGCGGCTCCGGCTGGACGTGATCTTCCAGGCCCCGGCGGGCCAGAAGCTCGACACGCGGTACGGCCCCTCCACGCGCCTGCTGGTCTCCTCCACCCCGCCGGAGCTGCTGCGCAGCGGCGAGGGCGCGGGGAGTGACCTCTCCCGCGCCCTCGAACTCGACCCCTCCGTGCCGGAGGGTGTGCTGCATGTCTCCGCAATGGCAGCCTCCTGCGACGACGACCCCGGCAACGAGTACCCGGCCTGTCACGTCCACCAGCAGGACTGGGGCGTGCCGGTCCGTCTCACCGAGTCGGGGACGGACCGGCTGCCCCTGGTCCTTGCCGGGATGGACACCTGATCCGGGCGGGGCTCACACCCCGTACCCGTCGCTGTAGCCGTCGCGCGTGTGGTGTCGTCCGTCGTCCACGACCGGCGTCGTGGGGGGCACCACCACACGCCGCCGCCTGGCGATGCTGCTGAACGTCGTGACGCCGATCAGTCCGACGATCATCAGGATGATGCCGACCAGGTCGAGGTTGACCCCCTGCATGTCCCAGTCGGTCGCGAACGTGAGGATGGCTCCCACGGCGATGAGGATGATGCATCCGCCGAGGCCCATGTGTGTCGCCTCCCTGTACGGTCCGGTCGTTCCGGTCCGCACACCGGGTACCCCCGAGGGGAACACCCATGCGGTGACGGCCCGTTCTACCTCTCGAGGAACGCCGTCAGCGCGTTGGCGAGGAGGAACGGGTCGTCGGCGCCGCACAGTTCGCGTGCGCTGTGCATCGACAGGATGGCCACGCCGATGTCGACGGTCCGGATGCCGTGCCGCGCGGCGGTGATCGGGCCGATCGTGGTGCCGCAGGGCATGGAGTTGTTGGAGACGAACGACTGGAAGGGCACGTCCGCCGCCTCGCAGGCCGCCGTGAACTCCGCGCGGCCCGAACCGTCCGTGGCGTAGCGGTTGTTGACGTTGACCTTGAGGATCGGGCCGCCGTTGACGCGCGGGTGGTGCGTCGGGTCGTGCCGTTCCGCGTAGTTGGGGTGGACGGCGTGGCCCGTGTCGGAGGAGAGGCACACCGTACCGGCGAAGGCGCGGGCCCGGTCCTCGTAGGAGCCGCCGCGCGCGAACACCGAGCGTTCCAGCACGTTGCCGAGCAGCGGTCCGTCCGCGCCGGTGTCCGACTGGGAGCCGTTCTCCTCGTGGTCGAAGGCGGCCAGCACCGGGATGGAGGCCGGCTTGGACGCGCCGGAGGTCACGGCCGCGAGGGCCGCCGTGCCGGCGTGCACCGACAGCAGGTTGTCCATGCGCGGGCCGGCCAGCAGTTCGCGGTCGCGGCCCAGGTAGGCGGGCGGTTCCACGGAGTGCGTCATCAGGTCCCAGCCGGTGACCTCGCCCGCCGGGATGCCGGCCGTCTCCTCCAGGAAGGCGATCAGGTCGCCGTCCCGGACGTCGTTGCCCAGGCCCCAGACCGGCTGCATGTGCCGCTGCTTGTCGAGCTTGAGGCCGTCAGCCGTCACCGAGCGGTCCAGGTGGATGGCGAGCTGCGGGACGCGCAGCAGCGGCCGGTCGACGTTGACGAGGCGGGTCGAGCCGTCGCGCAGGGTGAGCCGGCCCGCGAGGCCCAGGTCGCGGTCCAGCCAGGAGTTGAGCAGCGGTCCGCCGTAGATCTCCACGGCCACCTGGCGCCAGCCGTGCGCCCCGCTGTCGGGGAGCGGCTTGACGCGCAGGTTGGGGGAGTCGGTGTGGGCGCCGACGATCCGGAACGGCGTGTGGGGTGCGGCGCCCTCGGGCACGTACCAGGCGACGATCGCGCCGCCGCGCAGCACGTACTTGCCGCCGCTCGTCCCGTCCCAGGCGTCCGTCTCGGCGACCTGCCTGAAGCCCGCCTTCTCCAGCCGTTCGGCAGCTGTGGCCACGGCGTGGTACGGCGAGGGGCTCGCCGCCAGGAAGGTCATGAGATCGTCGGTGTGGCCGCGGTCGAAGCGGGCTGGTTCGCTCATGGGTTCACCTTAACGACGGACGAGGGCCCGTTCCCCTGGAAGGGAACAGGCCCTCGGACGAAGGACGTGAGGATCAGAACGCGGCCTCGTCCAGTTCCATCAGGTCCAGCTCGACGCCCTCGGCGACCTTGCGGGCCAGGGTGACGCCCGGCAGGACGTTGGCGGCGAAGAACTTGGCCGCGGCGATCCTGCCGGTGTAGAAGGCCTTGTCCTTGGCGGAGGCGGTCTCCAGCTTCTCGGCGGCGATCGCGGCGCCCTTGAGCAGCAGGTAGCCGACGACGACGTCACCGGAGGCCATCAGCAGGCGGGTGGTGTTGAGCCCGACCTTGTAGATGTTCTTGACGTCCTGCTCGGTGGCCGCGAGGTCGGTGAGCATCAGGCCGACGATGGCCTCCAGCTCGACCGCGGCCTTGGCGAGGTGCTCGCGGGCACCGGCCAGCTCCTCGCCGCCCGTGCCGAGGGCCAGGAACTTCTTGATGTCCTCGGCGAGGGAGTTCAGCGCGGCGCCCTGGTTGCGGACGATCTTCCGGAAGAAGAAGTCCTGGCCCTGGATCGCCGTGGTGCCCTCGTAGAGGGTGTCGATCTTGGAGTCCCGGATGTACTGCTCGATCGGGTACTCCTGCAGGAAGCCGGAGCCGCCGAAGGTCTGCAGCGACTGGGCGAGCTGCTCGTAGCCCTTCTCCGAGCCGTAGCCCTTGACGATCGGCAGGAGCAGGTCGTTCAGCGCGTGCTCGGTGGCGGCGTCCTCGCCGGCGGCCTCCTTGATCTGGATGGCGTCCTGGATCGAGGCGGTGTACATCACCAGGGCGCGCATGCCCTCCGCGTACGCCTTCTGCGTCATCAGCGAGCGGCGCACGTCCGGGTGGTGGGTGATGGTGACCTTGGGCGCGGTCTTGTCCATGAAGTTCGCGAGGTCCGGGCCCTGCACGCGCTCCTTGGCGTACTCCAGCGCGTTCAGGTAGCCCGTGGACAGCGTGGAGATCGCCTTCGTGCCGACCATCATGCGGGCGAACTCGATGATGCGGAACATCTGGCGGATGCCGTCGTGCTTGTCGCCGATCAGCCAGCCCTTGGCGGGGTGCTTGTCGCCGAAGGTCATCTCGCAGGTGTTGGAGGCCTTCAGGCCCATCTTGTGCTCGACGTTGGTGGCGTAGACGCCGTTGCGCTCGCCCAGCTCGCCGGTCTCGAAGTCGAAGAGGTACTTCGGGACGAGGAAGAGGGACAGGCCCTTGGTGCCGGGGCCGGCGCCCTCGGGGCGGGCCAGCACGTAGTGGAGGATGTTCTCCGACATGTCGTGCTCACCGGACGTGATGAACCGCTTCACGCCCTCGATGTGCCAGGAGCCGTCCTCCTGCTGCACGGCCTTGGTGCGGCCGGCGCCCACGTCGGAGCCCGCGTCGGGCTCGGTGAGCACCATCGTGGAGCCCCACTGCTTCTCCGTGGCGACCTTGGCTATGTGCTTCTGGACCTCGTTGCCCTCCTCGAAGAGGATGCCGGCGAAGGCCGGGCCCGAGGAGTACATCCACACGGCCGGGTTGGCGCCCAGGATGAGCTCGGCGTACGCCCAGATCAGGGAGCGGGGCGAGGTGGTGCCGCCGATCTCCTCGGGCAGGCCGAGGCGCCAGTACTCGGAGTCCATGAAGGCCTGGTAGCTCTTCTTGAAGGAGGCCGGGACCGGCGCGGTGTTGGTCTCCGGGTCGAAGACCGGCGGGTTGCGGTCGGCGTCGATGAAGGACTCGGCCAGCTCGTTCTCCGAGAGGCGCGTCAGCTCCTCCAGGATGCTCTTCGCGGTCTCGACGTCCATCTCCTCGAACGGGCCGGTGCCGTACACCTTGTCGCGCCCGAGTACTTCGAAGAGGTTGAACTCGATGTCGCGGAGATTCGACTTGTAGTGCCCCATGGCGACGGCTCCCGGCTCCCTAGAGAGATCGGCGAGGCACTGGATCCTCGCGCTAGTTCACGTACCAACAAGTAGCTACGATGATGCTACCCGCCAGTAATAAGACGCAACCCCTTCCGGTCATCTGTGACAGGTCACACCGGAACGGTCAAGGTCGCGGTGTAGCCGTCCCTCGTGCCGCCCGCCATCGCCGCCAGCTGCCGGTCGTGGCCGTCGCTGAAGATGCCGTCGTCCTCCAGGGAGAGGCCGCTCAGGTTCCGCACGCTGTCGCCGTAGCCGGGCGTGGCGTACACCGCGTCGCAGACGTCCTTCGGGAAGGCGAGCTGCGAGGTGTTCGTGATCGACGTGGCCGCGGTGGCGTCGGCGAGGCTGCCGTAGACCTCGAAGTGGACGTGCGGCCAGCGGCCCTGGTAGCAGCCGGGGAAGATGCTGGTGAACGTGACCTGGCCCTTCTCGTCCGTCTCCTGGACGCCGCGCAGGTAGTTCTCCTCGGTCACGCCCTCGGAGTAGAGGGAGTAGGCGCCCTCCCGGTCGCAGTGCCACACGTACACCGCGGCGCCCTGCTTCGGTGTGCCGCACCCGGAGGCCGCGTCCACCACCGTCAGGGTGATCTTCAGGGGGACGCCCTCGGCGGTGCCGCCCGCGGAGTCGCCGAAGCTGCGCGTGATGTCGCTGCGGACGACGCCGCTCTCCTTCAGGACGTTCACGCCGTTCGAGCCGTCGCCGGGGAAGGGCCCGGCCGTCTCCTCGGGGATCTCCGCGCATTCGGCGGCCGAAGGGGAGGAGGCTGACGGGGAGGAGGGGGACGCCGTGGTCGTGTCCTGTGCCGTGCAGCCCACCAGCGGGACCAGGCTCGCGCCCGCCATCAGCCGGATCATCCGTCGGCGGGCGAGGACGGGGAGATCGTGGGAGAGGCCCCTGTCGTGCTCGTGCGGGCCTTCGTCATGGGGTCCGTTCATGGTCCGACGCTACGAGCGGTGGGCGCGGCGATCCACAGAGCAGGCGCTGTCAAGTCGCTGTCGGTTTGGCGGGCCTGCCGTACCGGCCCGATCGCCCGGCCGCGCTCGGTACTCTTGCGCTCATGTACGGCTACGACCAGACAGCGGGCCCGCAAGGGCAGTACGCCCCTCCGCAGCAGCCGATGTCCGGCGGGTACGGACAGCAGCCGCCGCTGTACCCCGAGCCGTCCCCGCCCTCCCTGACGGACGCGGTGCGCGCGTTCACGACCGGGCAGATGACCGCCGAGGACTTCCAGCAGGTCTTCGCGACGTCCAAGGTCTACTGCCCGCGCGGCGACAACCCCGGCTTCCTCGCCCTGCACAACACCCAGCAGCCGGTGATCCCGATGTTCAGCACCCTCAAGGAGCTGCGCCGGTACGCGGGCAAGGAGTCCAAGTACTTCGTGATCACCGGTGCCGAGGTCCTGGACCTGCTGCCGACCGGCTACGGCTTCGTGCTGGACATGGAGGGCGAGCACCGCATGGTGTTCGACGCGAAGGCCGTCGAGCAGATGGTCGAGTTCGCGATGCGCCGGATGTATGGCTAGACGCCATTGCCTCGCAGACGGCCAGAACCTGTGCCCTCACTTCGGCAGGCGTAGTGCCAGGCCGTCCAGGACGACCTCCAGGCCGTAGGCGAATTTCGTGTCGCGCAGGGCGACGGGGTCGGTGGTGGCTTCCTCGACCTCCGCGTGCGGAATGGCCAGGTGCGTGTGGTCGGCCGCGGCCCGCTGGGCCGCGGGCATGAGGCGGGCGATGAAGTCGGCCTCGGTCTCGCCGGACCGGGCGACCGTGGTGAGCCAGGCGGCCTCCGCGTTGCTCATGCCCATGACGTACGAGAAGACGGTCTCGATCGCACGGCTCGGCTCGGGGAACCCGGCGGCCGTGAACAGGGCCGCGAGGCGTTCCGAGAAGCTCATGTAGTTGGGCCCGAGGTAGGCGAGGCCGGCCTGGCCCAGGACCAGGGTCAGCCAGGGGTGCCGTAGCGCCGTCGTACGGAAGGACCCCGCCGCCTCGGTCACCGCCGCGCGCCAGTCGGGGCTGTCGGCCGGCGGGACGTGGATCTCGGCGGCGACCTCGTCCACCGCGAGTTCCATCAGTTCGTCCTTCGTGGCGACGTGCCGGTACAGCGAGGTCGCGCCGGCGTTCAGACGGGCGCCGAGCTTGCGCATGCTGAGCGCCTCGATGCCGTCCGCGTCGAGCATCGCGACCGCCTCGCGCACGATCGCCGCGCGGCTGAGCGCGGGCTGGTCGGCGCGGCGCTGCTCACGGGCCCAGACGGACGGGATCGGGGCCGCCTTCTTCGTGCTCCTGGTCATCGGTGTCCTCCCTGGTGGCCGTACAGCCGCCATCATGCGAACAGCGTGCGCAATCAGCGTACAGAACTTGGTGGTTGCGCACACCGTTCCGCTGTGCGTACAGTGTGCGCATCGAAGGAACGGTGTACGCGGGAGGGGAACTGAAATGGACGCTCGTCATCCACGCCGCTGGTGGATCCTGATCGTGCTGTGCCTCAGCACGCTGGTGCTGGTCGTCGACAACATGGCGCTCACGGTCGCGGTGCCCTCGCTGACCGAGGACATCGGGGCGAGCGCCCAGGACATGCAGTGGATCCTCGACTCCTACACGCTGGTCTTCGCCGGGCTGCTGCTCACCTCGGGGAGCCTGGGGGACCGGTTCGGACGCCGGAAGGTGATGCTGATCGGCCTGCTGCTGTTCGGGGCGGCCTCGCTGGGGGCGGTGTTCTGCTCCAGCCCGGGTGAGCTGATCGCGATACGGATCGCGATGGGCGTGGGCGGGGCGCTGATCATGCCGTCGACCCTGTCGATCCTGATCACCGTCTTCGACGAGGACGAGCGGCCCAAGGCGATGGCCGCGTGGGGTTCGGTGTCGATGCTGGGGCTGGTCGGCAGCCCGGTCCTCGGCGGTGTGCTGATCGACCACTTCGCCTGGCAGGCGATCTTCCTGATCAACGTGCCGATCGTCGCCCTGGCGCTGCTGGCGGGTGTGCTGCTGATGCCGGAGTCGAAGGCGCCCTGGCAGAAGCCGGACCCGCTGGGCGCGGTGCTGTCGGCGGTGGGGATGACGGCCCTGGTGTGGTGGATCATCGAGATTCCGCAGCACGGCGCGTTCGGCGGCCGTTCCCTCCTGGTCCTGGCCGTCGCGGTGGTCGCCCTGGCCGGCTTCGTGGTCTGGGAGAACGTCACCCGCTCGCCGATGGTGCCGCTGGTCCTCTTCAAGCACCGCAACTTCAGCGGGGGTTCGCTCTCCCTGGCGCTCGTCCAGATCGGCAACGCCGGTCTGCTGCTGGTCCTGACCCAGTACCTGCAGTTCGTGCTCGGCTGGTCGGCGGTCAAGGCGGGCCTGGCCTTCCTGCCGCTGGCCGTGGCCGCTCTGGCGGGCAACGCGGCCGGGGCGCAGCTCGCCGTGAAGGCGGGCAACCGGTTCGTCATCCTCGGCGGCATGCTGCTGATGGCCGCCTCCTTCGGGCTGCTGACCACGCTCAGCGCGGACAGCGGCTTCACGGTCCCGGCGGTGGCGCTGGGAATCCTGGGCCTCGGTGCCGGTCTGGCGATGCCGGCCGCGGTCGCCGCCCTGATGAGCACCATCCCGGAGGAGAAGGCCGGCGTCGGCTCGGCCCTCAACGACACCATCCAGCAGTCCGGCACCGCCCTCGGCATCGCCATCCTCGGCTCGCTGCTCTCCGGCGGCTACGCCGACGAGATGCCGGCCGGCGCTCCCGAGCAGGCCAGGGAGTCCATCGGCGGGGCCCTGGCGGTCGCGGGGGGTGACACGGGCCTGGTGCGGGCGGCCCGGGAGGCCTTCACGGCCTCGATGTCGACGACCTTCACGATCAGCGCCATCGGTGTCCTGGCCGCGGCGGTCGTGGCCACGGTGGTGATGCGGGACCGCAAGGCCGAGCCCGCCGGAGCCGGGAGCGAGGAGCCCGAGCTGGTCGCCTGACGCGGACCGGGAGAAGGCCGGCACCCCCTCGGGGGGAGCCGGCCTTTCGTCATGTCCCTGTCCCGTGGTTCGCTGCGCCGTCGCCCGGGAATGCCCACCTGGTTTTCTCCGTTGGGGGTGGCAGAAAGTTCAACGCTCAACTAAACTGGGCGTACACGAGGAGGAACCGACATGCCTGCTGTGACCGTCGAGAACCCGTTGACGCTGCCCCGCGTGACCGCGCCGACCGATGCCGTGGCACGTCCCGTGCTCGCTGTCACGACCGCCCCGAGCGGTTTCGAGGGTGAGGGCTTCCCGGTGCGCCGGGCGTTCGCGGGGATCAACTACCGCCATCTCGACCCGTTCATCATGATGGACCAGATGGGCGAGGTGGAGTACGCGCCGGGCGAGCCCAAGGGCACGCCGTGGCACCCGCACCGCGGCTTCGAGACCGTCACGTACATCATCGACGGGATCTTCGACCACCAGGACTCCAACGGCGGTGGCGGCACCATCACCAACGGGGACACCCAGTGGATGACCGCGGGCTCGGGCCTGCTGCACATCGAGGCGCCACCGGAGCACCTGGTCATGTCCGGCGGGCTCTTCCACGGCCTCCAGCTGTGGGTGAACCTCCCGGCCAGGGACAAGATGATGGCCCCGCGCTACCAGGACATCCGCGGCGGCTCGGTCCAGCTGCTCAGCACCCCCGACGGCGGCGCGCTGCTGCGGGTCATCGCCGGTGAGCTGGACGGGCACCAGGGCCCCGGCATCACCCACACGCCGATCACGATGATCCACGCGACGCTGGCGCCGGGCGCGGAGCTCAACCTGCCGTGGCGCGAGGACTTCAACGGCCTGGCGTACGTCCTGGCCGGGCGCGGCAGCGTCGGCACCGAGCGGCGCCCGGTCCACACGGGCCAGACCGCCGTCTTCGGCGCGGGTTCCTCGCTGACCGTCCGCGCGGACGAGAAGCAGGACTCCCACACGCCGGACCTGGAGGTCGTCCTGCTCGGCGGACAGCCGATCCGCGAGCCGATGGCCCACTACGGCCCGTTCGTGATGAACACCAAGGAAGAACTCATGCAGGCCTTCGAGGACTTCCAGAAGGGCCGGCTGGGGACGGTCCCGGCGGTGCACGGCATGACCGCGAGCGGACCGCAGGACTGACGCCGGCGTCGGCACCGGCAACGAGATAGCCCCGTCCACGGCGTGGACGGGGCTGTCCGTGTCAGCCACCGGGGCGGATGTTGGCGTTGAGCCGGAAGAAGTTGTCGGGGTCGTACTCGTTCTTGAGGGCGACCAGCCGGCCGTGGTTGTCGCCGTAGGCGGCCCGGACCCGGTCCTCGCCCTCCTCGCCCAGGTTGTTCACATACTCGGCCCCGATGGAGAAGCGGCGCATCGTGTCCCACCACTGCCGTGCCCATTCCCTGTGCACTTCGCGTTCCTGCGGATCCGTCCACACCGACGCGGCGAAGTTGTCGTACTGCGCGTTCCGGTGGTGGAAGGCCGTTTCCGCGGGCGGGATGCGGCTTGCGGCGCCGCCGTACTGCTGGAAGACGATGAGGGACCTGGGCGAGGGAGCACGGGCGAAGTGGTCCACGGTGGCCTCGATCGCGTCCTGTGGGATCTCCTCGAGGAAGTGAGACTTCCAGTAGTAGTTCAGGCCGATCGGGAAGAAAGGGTCACCGGCGGCCTGCAGCCGCGTGTACGCGACCGGCCCCACCTGGTCGGCGAGGGGCGGGCCGAAACGCCGGAGCGGCTCCAGCACACGCTCGCCCTGCTCCATCGGCCCGGCGTAGCAGACGGAGATGGCGAATACCGGGTCACCGTCGGGGGAGGTCAGGAAAAAGGCGTCAGCGGTCAGCTCGTCCGGTGCCGAACGTGAGTACTCGTAGTAGAAACCGAGGGCTTCCCGGGCCCGCGCCAGGGGATGGACGACGACGCCTCCGAGTACCTCCGGACCCACCGGGTGGAGTCTGAACTCGAGGGAGGTCGCGACCCCGAAGTTCGCGCCGGCCCCCCGCATGCCCCAGAAGAGATCGGGGTTCTCCGTGGCGCCGGCGGTCCGCAGGCGGCCATCGGCGGTGACGACGTCGACGGACAGCAGGTTGTCGCAGGCGAGGCCGTGGGTCCGGGCGAGCCGGCCCACGCCGCCGCCGAGCGTGAGGCCGGCGACGCCGGTGTGGGTGACGACGCCCGTGGTCGTGGCCAGGCCCGACACCTGGGTGGCCCCGTCCAGTTCGCCGAGCGTGGCGCCGCCTTCCACTCGGGCTGTTCGGCTGCCGGCGTCGACCGCGACGCGGCGCATCCGTGAGAGATCGATCATCAGGCCGCCCACGCACACCGCCTTGCCCGCGATGTTGTGGCCGCCGCCCCGCACGGAGACAAGCAGGTCGTGGTCACGTGCGAAGGCCACGGCTGTTGCGACGTCGCTGCTCCCGGCGCAGCGGGCGATCAGCGCAGGCCGGTGGTCGATCATGCCGTTCCAGACTCTTCGGGCCTGGTCGTAGGTGTCATCGCCGGGGCGGAGCAGCTCTCCGCGCAGCCGCTCCGCCAGCTGTAGAGCGACTGATTCCCTGAGCACGGCTCGTTCGCCCGTTCTCGTCGTTACCTCCAGCGGAAGCATGGCGCTCCTTCTCGGGTCTGCAGCGAACGGCACCCGTACCAGCCGACCAGGCTGCGAGCCTCGACGCAGTTCGGACTCGTCCGGGCGGGTGACGGGCGATACGGGACCTGAACCGGCGGCCGGGACGGCAGCGCTGACGCTCCGTCACCCGGGCGGGCCTTGCCGACGGGACGACCCGACCCGGGAGTGGTCGGGTGGAGGTGTGCAGGACTCCGACCCGGCCGCTTCCGGCCCCGACCCGGCCGCCTCCGGGCCCAGGCCGCTCCTCCCCGAACCCCTCCGGCGGCTCGCCGCCTGGTGCGCGCTCCTCCTGCTCGTGTCCGGAGTCGTCTACGTCGGGATCCGGCTGTGCGACGAGTTCCGGACCGCCGTCGTGCCCGTGCTGCTCGCGCTGCTCGGGACGGCCCTGCTCGGGCCGCTGCACCGGCGTCTGGTGAAGGCCGGGGTGCAGCGGTCGGTCGCGGCCGGACTCACCTGCGTCGCCGTCGTGGCCGTGGTCGGCGGGGCCGTGTACATCGTCGTCGCCGCGCTCATCGACACGGGCGACGAGATCGTCGCCTCGCTCAAACAGGCCGCGCGGGGCATCTCCGACCACTTCGGGGCGGCCGGGACCTCGCTGGACGACCTGGCCTCCAACGCCCGGGAACTCCTGGGCAAGTTCGGCGGCTCCGCCGCGTCCGGCGTGATCAGCGGGGTCAGCGTGGTCGGCGAGACCATCGCCATGGCCGTGCTCGCGCTGCTGCTCGTCTTCTTCTTCCTGCGCGACTCCGACAAGGCCGCCGGGACGCTGCGGGCCCTGGCCCCGCGCGGCTCCGCCGACACCCTGGAGGCCATGGCGCGGCGGGCCTTCCGCGCCGTTGAGGGCTTCATGCGCGGCACCACCTTCATCGCGGCCATCGACGCGCTCTGCATCACCGTCGGACTGCTCGTCCTCGACGTGCCCGGGGCGGCGGGGCTGGGGGCGCTGGTCTTCGTCGGCGCCTACATTCCCTACCTCGGCGCCTTCATCTCGGGAGCCGTGGCCGTGCTGGTCGCGCTCGCCGACCGGGGGTTCGTCATCGCGCTGTGGGTGCTCGGGGTGGTGCTCGCGGTGCAGGTGCTGGAAGGGCACGTGCTCCAGCCGGTGATCCAGAGCCGGACCGTGCAGATGCACCCGGCGGTGGTGATGGTGGCGATCACGGCCGGGGCGTCGGTGGCCGGAGTGCTCGGGATGCTCCTCGCCGTGCCGCTCACCGCGGCCGCGTTCGGCGTCCTCCAGGAACTCCGTACCCGCTACGGTGACCAGGAGCCGTCGCCCGAGCCGTCCACGGACTCGTAGAGCTCGAACCAGATGCTCTTGCCCTCGCCGCGCGGATCCACCCCCCAGGCGTGCGCGAGCAGTTCCATCAGCACCAGGCCGCGGCCGGAGGACGCCAGCTCCCCCGGTCTGCGCTTGTGCGGCAGATCGTCGCCGGCGTCGGTCACCTCGATCCGCAGCCGCCGCTCGCCCACCTGGCCGGTGATCTCGGCGACGAGCAGCGCGTCGGAGTCGGTGTGCACGAGGACGTTCGTCAGCAGCTCGGACAGCAGCAGTACCGCCGAGTCGAGCTGGTCGGGGGAGGTCCAGTCGTGCAGCAGCTCGCGCATTTGCTGCCGGGCCACCGCGATCCGCTCGGGCTCGGCCTGGGCGACCGTCAGCATCGTGCGCCGCACGGGGGCCGGCACGAGCACGGTGTCGCCGCAGCCGCAGCCCTCGTCCTCCCGGCACAGCAGCAGCAGCGCGATGTCGTCCTCACGGCGGTCGATCAGCGGGCCGGTGGTGTGGTGCGACGACGGCCCGTGCACCGCCTGCACCAGGGTGTCGGCGAGTTCCTCCAGATCACCCTTGTGGTCCTCCAGGATCTCGCGCAGCCGCCGCCAGCCGGAGTCCAGGTCGTGGCCGCCGGTCTCGATCAGGCCGTCCGTGCAGATCAGCATGGTCTCGCCGGCTTCCAGGGCGAGCCGGGTCGTGGGGTAGTCGGCGTCCGGGTCGATGCCCAGCGGCAGGCCGCCCGACGTCGGCCGCGTCAGCACCGTGCCGTCGGACATCCGGATCGCCGGGTCGGGATGCCCGGCCCGGGCGATGTCCAGCACGCCGTTCGCCGGATCGACCTCGACATACACACAGGTCGCGAACCGCGGGTCGGCGGGGTCCTCGTCGCTGATGCCGTGCAGGAAACGGGAGGCACGGGAGAGGACGGCGTCGGGGCGATGCCCCTCCGAGGCGTAGGCGCGCAGGGCGATGCGGAGCTGCCCCATCAGGCCCGCCGCCCGCACGTCATGCCCCTGCACGTCCCCGATGACCAGCGCGAACCGGCCGCTGGGCAGCGGGATCACGTCGTACCAGTCGCCGCCGACCTGGAGGCCGCCGCCGGTGGGGACGTAGCGGGCGGCGACGCTCATGCCCGGGATGCGCTGCGGGCCGAGCCTCGGCAGCATCGTGCGCTGGAGCCCGTCGGTCAGGGCCCGCTCGCTCTCGGCCACGCCCGCCCGGGTCAGCGCCTGTGCCAGCATCCGCGCCACGGTGGCCAGCACGGACCGCTCGTCCGGAGTGAAAGCGACCGGGTAGGTGAAGGCCGCCATCCACGCGCCCATCGTGCGGCCGGCCACGGTCAGCGGCAGGAACGCCCAGGACTGGCGGCCGAAGCGCTGGGCGAGCGGCCAGGTCAGCGGGTAACGGGCCTTGTACTGCTCGGGAGAGGACAGGTACACCGCCCGGCCGGTCCGCACGACCTCGGCGGCCGGGTAGTCCGTGTCCAGAGCCATGTCGGAGAACGGGCTGTCGTCGCCCTGCTGCTGCCCGTGGTGCCCGATGATCGTCAGCCGGTCGCCCTCGACACCGAACACCGCCAGCCCGTCCGGGGAGAACCCCGGCATCGACAGATTGGCCGTGACCCGCAGGACCTCCTGCGTGGAGCGCGCCTCGGCCAGCGCCCGGCCCGCGTCCAGCAGGAACGCCTCCCGGGAGCGCCGCCAGTCGCCCGTGACCGCACTGCGCCCGGCCGGGGTGCCCGGCGTCGGCTCGGTGACCTCCTGGAGGGTGCCGATCAGCCGGTACGCCTTGCGGGCCCGGTCGAAGGACGGCTTGGAACGGCTGCGGACGACCCGGACGATACGACCCTGCTCGTCCATGATCCGGACCCGTACCTCGGCGAGGGTGCCCTCGGCGACGGCGAGCTGGACCACGCCGGTGATCTCGTTCCAGTCGACCGGGTGCAGCCGGGCCCGGGCCTGGGCCTCCGTAAGGCTGACCTGCTCGGCGGGCAGCCCGAGCAACCGTGCCGCCTCGGCGTCGACCGTGACCAGCCCGGTGGCGGTGTCCCAGTGCCAGAGGCCGGTCGCGAGGGCTGCGAGAGCCTCCCCCACGGCGGGCAGAGGCTCGCCAGTGCGCATTGCCCTACTTTAAGAAGGAGCCGTCGAACGCTGCCACCGAAGGCGCAAGAGTGCTCGATCGTTATCTGAGGAGAGTCGATCTTCGCCTGGCCGGTACGCTGGGGACCAGTTTCACGTGAAACACAGACCCCGATCAGCGAAGACTGGATGAACGACGATGCATCGGTACAGGTCCCACACCTGCGGCGAGCTCCGCTCCTCTGACGTCGGCAGCGACGTCCGGCTGAGTGGCTGGCTGCACAATCGGCGCGACCTGGGCGGCATCCTCTTCATCGATCTGCGCGATCACTACGGCATCACGCAGCTCGTGGCCCGTCCCGGCACCCCCGCCTACGAGGCCCTCGACAAGCTGTCCAAGGAGTCGACCGTCCGTGTCGACGGCAAGGTCGTCTCCCGGGGCGCCGAGAACATCAACCCCGACCTGCCGACCGGCGAGGTCGAGGTCGAGGTCGGCGAGGTCGAACTGCTCGGTGCCGCGGCCCCGCTGCCGTTCACGATCAACACCGAGGACGGGGTCAACGAGGAGCGGCGCCTGGAGTACCGCTTCCTCGACCTGCGCCGCGAGCGCATGCACCGCAACATCATGCTGCGCACGGCGGTCATCTCGGCGATCCGCCACAAGATGACGGCCCTCGGCTTCAACGAGATGGCGACGCCGATCCTGTCCGCGACCTCCCCCGAGGGCGCCCGCGACTTCGTCGTCCCGTCCCGCCTGCACCCGGGCAAGTTCTACGCCCTCCCCCAGGCGCCGCAGCAGTTCAAGCAGCTGCTGATGATCTCCGGGTTCGACCGCTACTTCCAGATCGCGCCCTGCTTCCGTGACGAGGACGCGCGCGCCGACCGCTCGCCGGGCGAGTTCTACCAGCTCGACATCGAGATGAGCTTCGTCGAGCAGGAGGACGTCTTCCAGCCCGTCGAGAAGCTGATGACGGAGCTGTTCGAGGAGTTCGGCGGCGGCCGTCACGTCACCTCGCCCTTCCCGCGGATCCCGTTCCGCGAGGCGATGCTGAAGTACGGCTCCGACAAGCCCGACCTGCGCGCCAAGCTCGAACTCGTCGACATCACCGACATCTTCGAGGGTTCGGAGTTCAAGGCGTTCGCCGGCAAGCACGTCCGCGCCCTGCCGGTGCCGGACGTCTCCGCGCAGCCCCGCAAGTTCTTCGACCAGCTCGGCGACTACGCCGTCTCGCAGGGCGCCAAGGGCCTGGCCTGGGTCCGCGTCGCCGAGGACGGCTCCCTCTCCGGCCCGATCGCCAAGTTCCTCACCGAGGAGAACGTCGCCGAGCTGACCAAGCGCCTGTCGCTGGCGGCCGGTCACGCGGTGTTCTTCGGCGCGGGCGAGTTCGACGAGGTCTCCAAGATCATGGGCGCGGTGCGGGTGGAAGCCGCCAAGCGTGCCGGGCACTTCGAGGAGAACGTCTTCCGGTTCTGCTGGATCGTCGACTTCCCGATGTACGAGAAGGACGAGGAGACCGGCGCGATCGACTTCTCGCACAACCCCTTCTCCATGCCGCAGGGCGGTCTGGAGGCCCTGGAGACCCAGGACCCGCTGGACATCCTCGGCTGGCAGTACGACATCGTCTGCAACGGCGTCGAGCTGTCCTCCGGCGCGATCCGGAACCACGAGCCCGAGATCATGCTCAAGGCCTTCGAGATCGCCGGGTACGACCGCGAGACCGTCGAGGAGAAGTTCGCCGGCATGCTGCGCGCCTTCCGCTTCGGCGCCCCGCCGCACGGCGGCATCGCCCCGGGCGTCGACCGCATCGTGATGCTGCTCGCCGACGAGCCCAACATCCGCGAGACGATCGCCTTCCCGCTCAACGGCAACGCCCAGGACCTGATGATGGGCGCGCCGACGGAGCTGGAGGAGGCCCGGCTGAAGGAGCTGCACCTGTCGGTGCGCAAGCCGCAGCCGAAGTAGGCGACACGCAGGGAGTGGCTCGGAACCGGCGTCGGTTCCGAGCCACTTTCGTATCCAGGGCTCTCGCCCAGCTCTTACTCAGGTTCCTGACAGACGGGCTCCCTAGCTTCCCTTCCATGACGGGACAGGAGACGGCCCGAGGGCCGCAACACAAACGGGATCTGACACGCCGCAAGGTCCTCGCCGCGGGCGCCGGAGCGGTGGTGGCGGCGGGCGTCGGCGGGACGTTCGCGGCGGGCGCGTTCGCCGGGGAGGGGACAAGCGCGGCCCAGGGGAAGGCCACCGGGAGTGCGGGCGAGGTCTGCTACCAGCTGACCTCCGAAACCACCGAGGGCCCCTACTACATCGACGCGGACAAGCTCCGCCGGGACATCACCGAGGACCAGGAGGGCATCCCGCTCACCCTGCGCCTCAAGGTGATCGACTCCGACACCTGCAAGCCCCTCGCGAACGCCGCCGTCGACATCTGGCACTGCAACGCGCTGGGCGTGTACTCCGGCTACGAGGCGATGGGCAGCGGTGGAGGCGGGGGCGGGGGCGGAGGCGGCGGGGGTGGCACGCCGCCCTCGGGCACGCCCACCGGAACACCCACCGGAACGCCCACGGGTGCGCCCCCGGACGGTGGCGGCGGTGGCGGACACGAGGAACCCACCGACGACGAGCGCTATCTGCGCGGCACCTGGCGGACGGACAAGCGGGGGCTCGTCGAGTTCCGCACGGTCTTCCCCGGGTGGTACCAGGGCCGCTGCGTGCACATCCACACCAAGGTGCATGTGAACGGCACCTGGACCGACGCCGGTTACGAGGGCGGCACGACCTGCCACACCGGTCAGCTCTTCTTCGACGAGGAGTCCGTGCTGGCCTCCGCCGAGGTCGAGCCGTACTCCACCAACACCACGACCCGCACGACCCTCGACGAGGACACCATCTACCCGGGCAACGGCACCGAGGGCGGGCTGTTGAAGCTGAAGTACAAGAAGGGCGCCATCGCCCGGGGCGTGGTCGCCACCCTCACCATGGGTGTCGACCCCGAGGCGACGCACGACGGCACGGACGGCTCGGTCCAGCCGGGCGCGTCGGCGTCGGCCTCGGCGGCGTAGCCGCTACGCGGTGAGGTGGCGGTCCAGGTCGGCGACGACCTTCTCGGCCGCCATCACACCGAGACCGAGGTACCAGGTCTCGTCCGGGACGTCGTGGGCGTGCCCGGACTTGACCGCCTTCAGGTTCTTCCACAGCGGATTGCCCTGGGCCTTGGACTTGTCGGTGGCCTTGGGGTCGCCGTAGACGCCGGTGAAGATGTAGTCGGCGTCGGCCTGGTCGATGTTCTCGGCGCTGACCTCGGCGGCGAGGTCGTTGATGTCCTGGTTCTTCGGCCGCGGAATACCGGCGTCCTTCAGGATCGTGCCGATGAACGAGGCGTTGGCGTACAGGCGGATCACGCCGTCCGGCATGAAGCGGACCATGGAGACGGTCGGCTTCTTCGCGCCGAGCTTCTTGTCCAGGGCGTCGATCTTCTCGTCGTAGGCGGCGAGCTTGGCCTTGGCCTCGGCTGTCTTGTCCAGCGCGGCGGCGTTGAGGAGGTAGTTCTCCTTCCAAGTGAAGCCGGGGCGCAGGGAGAACACGGTCGGGGCGATCTGGCTGAGCTCGTCGTACTTGTCGGCGGCGCGCAGCTGGCTGCCGAGGATCAGGTCGGGCTTGAGCGCGGCGATCGCCTCGAGGTTGAGGTTGTTGATGGTGCCGACGTTCTCGGGCTTGCCCGCCTTGCTCTTCAGGTACGACGGCAGTTCGGGGGAGCCCTCGGTGGGGGCGAGGCCGACCGGCTGGATGCCGAGGGAGACGACGTTGTCGAGCTCGCCGACGTCGAGGACGACGACCCGCTTGGGCTGGGCCTTGATCTCCGTCTCGCCCATGGCGTGCTCGACGGTGCGGGGCCACTGCCCGGGCCCCGCGTCCGTACCCATGGCCGCGGTCTTCTTCGCGGCGTCCGTGAACTCCTCGCCGCCCTGGGCGACGGCCTTCTTGTCGCCGGCCCCGGCGGAGGCCTTCCCGGAGGGTTCCTCACCGGAGGAGCCGCCGCAGGCCGTCAGGGAGAGCGCGGCGGCGAGGGCGAGAGCGACAGCGGTGGCGCCGCGGCTTCTGACGGGCATGGCGGACTCCTGTACCTCTATGGAACTTAGGCGAGCCTTACTTTAAGCGACTCCTGTGGGCCGGGTGTATCCGGACTGTGTGGATCCGGTCACCTTCGGGTCCGGCTCCTGACGATCAGCCACATCAGATACGGGGCTCCGACGGCGGCCGTGAACACGCCGGCCGGCAGCTCCAGCGGGGCGAACAGCCTGCGGGCCAGCAGGTCGGCGACCACGACGATCAGCGCGCCCGTGAGGGCCGAGGACACCGGCGGGATGTGCGGGGTGCGGGTGACCCGGCGCGCGATCTGCGGAGCGAGCAGCGCCACGAAGTCCACCGGCCCGGCCGCGGCGGTGGCCGCGGACGCGAGCACGACGCCGAGGAGGCTGAGCCCGAGCCGCACCCGGCCGAGCCGGATCCCGAGGGCGACGGCCGTGTCGTCGCCGAAGTCCGCGCCGCGCTGGGCCCGGGCCGCCCACACCAGGAAGGGCACGAGCAGCAGCAGGATCGTGGCGAGCGGCGCTGCCTGGTCGTAGCCGCGGCCGTTGAGGGAACCGGTCAGCCACACCTTCGCCTGCTGGGCGACCAGATAGTCCCCCTTGGTCACGAACAGCCGGGTGAGCGAGGCCAGCGCCACGGAGATGCCGATGCCGATGAGCACGAAACGGTTGGCGTGCAGGCCGCCGCGCCAGGCCAGCAGATAGACCAGCAGGGCCGCGCCGAGCCCGCCGGCCACCGAGACGTACGGCAGCACCGCGTACGAGGTGACGCCGAAGGTCATCGCGGCGACCGTGGCCGCGCCGGCCCCGTGCGTCACGCCGATGACGTCGGGGCTGGCGAGGGGATTGCGGGCGACGGTCTGGATCAGCCCGCCGGCCAGGCCGAACGCGGCGCCCACCAGCAGCCCGGTCACCAGCCGGGGCAGCCGCAGAGTGCCCACCACCAGCTCGTCCGGGCTGGGCAGCCCCAGCAGCACCCGGACGACCTCGCCCGGGGAGACGTACGACTGGCCCAGGCACAGCGAGGCGACCACGGCCACCGCCAGCAGTACGGCCAGCGCGACGGCCACCACGGCGGCCCTGCGGTGCAGCAGCACACTGAACCGCCCGGCGCGCAGCGCGGTGTACCCCGCGGGGCGGGCGGTCACGGGGACTGGTGACTCCACGGTCGGGCTCATACGGCGGGCACCGCCTTCCGCCGCACCAGGACGACCAGGAACGGCACGCCGGCCAGCGCGGTCATCACGGCCACCGGCACCTCCGAGGGGCGTACGACGATCCGGCCGAGGACGTCCGCGAGCAGCAGCATCACCGGCCCGAGCAGGGCGGCGAGCGGCAGCAGCCAGCGGTGCGCGGGGCCGGTCAGGGCCCGGGCGATGTGCGGGACGGCGAGGCCGGTGAAGGCGATGGGGCCCGCGGCGGCGACCCCCGCACCGGTCAGCAGGGTCGCGGACAGGGCGCCGGTCGCGCGCAGCAGCGGCACGTTCCGGCCGAGGCCGCGCGCGACGTCGTCGCCGAGGGCGAGCGCGTCGAGGCCCCGGGCCAGGGCGAACGCCAGCAGCAGCCCGACGGCCAGGAAGGGCCAGACCTGCCCCGCGATCGACAGGTCCCGCCCGCTGACCGAGCCGACGTCCCAGAACCGGAACTCGTCCAGGGCGCGGGCGTCGGTCGTGACGATGCCCGAGACGACGGAGGCGAGGAAGGCGTTCATCGCCGCGCCCGCCAGCGCCAGCTTCACCGGCGAGGCGCCGCCGCGACCGCTGCCCGCGACGGCGTAGATGGCGACGGCCGCGAGTCCCGCGCCGGCGAAGGCGTACCAGACGTAGCCGGTGAGCGTGTGCACACCGAAGAAGGTGATGGCGCAGACGACGCCGACCGAGGCGCCCTGGCTGATGCCGAGGATGCCGGGTTCGGCGATGGGGTTGCGGGTGATGCCCTGGAGAACCGTTCCGGCGACGGCGAGCGCGGCGCCCACCAGCACGCCGATGACCGTCCGCGGCACGCGCAGGGACCGTACGACCTGCGCGTTCTCGCTCTGCCCGCCGTGTACCAGGGCGTCCCAGACGGCGCCCGGGGGGACCGGGCGGCTGCCGACGGCGAGGCTCAGCAGGACGGCGAAAAGCAACAGGAGCAGGGCGGCGGCCGTCCAGCCGATGCGCCGGCGAGTGACTGCTGACATGCACCTTCTCCGGGGAAACCACCTGGCGCGGGGTTCGGCCGAGGCGGCACCAGCGTAAGCGGTGCGGCGCCCTTGATCGACGATCGTTCACATATAGGAATTTGCGTCAACCCATTGACCCGGAAGTAAGCCCTCCGTAATGTTCCCGCCTACGTGATTGCTGTTCGCATACGCGTATGTCGGCAGGGGAGACAACGATGTCAGAAGCTGTGGCAGCCATACCCGAGGCCGAGCAGCGTGCGGTGGGCAAGTTCCTGCGCCGCATGCTGCCGATCCTGGTCCTGATGCTGCTGGTCAACCAGATGGACCGGACGAACGTGGGTTTCGTCCAGAACGAACTGCGGGCCGATGTCGGGGTGAGCGCCACGGCCTACGGGCTCGGCGCGGGGCTGTTCTTCATCGGGTACGCCCTGTTCGAGGTGCCGAGCAACATGCTCCTGGAGCGCTTCGGGGCCCGGGTCTGGCTGACCAGGATCATGATCACCTGGGGTGCGGTGATCGTGGCGATGTGCTTCATCCACAACGTGTGGATGTTCTACGGCCTGCGCTTCCTGCTCGGTGTCGCGGAGGCCGGCTTCTTCCCCGGCGTGCTCCTCTACTTCACCCAGTGGCTGCCGGACTCCAGCCGGGGCCGGGCCAGTGCGATCTTCCTGGGCGGCTCGGCCACGGCGTACATCGTCACCGGCCCGATCACCGGCGCGCTGCTGGAGCTGCACGGCGCGGGCGGTGTCGCGGGCTGGCGGTGGATGTTCGCCCTGGAGGGTGCCTTCTCGATCCTGGTCGGCTTCATCGCCGGGTTCTTCCTCGTCTCCCGGATCCAGGACGCGAAGTGGCTGACGCAGGAGGAGAAGACCGCGCTGAGCGAGGCGGTGGCGCGGGACAAGGAAGCGCGTGACCGGGCACCGTCGGTGTCGCGGATGAAGCTGATCTTCCATCCCCAGGTCGCCGTCCTGACCGCGGTCTTCTTCGCGATGGCGCTCACCGGCTACGCGATCACGTTCTGGCTGCCGAGCCTGGTGGAGGAGATCGGCGGACTGTCCTCCTTCCAGATCGGCCTGCTGTCGGCGATCCCCTGGATCTGCGCGGTGATCGCGATGTACACGATGGCCCACTTCACCGACCGGGCCCCGGACCGTCGCCCCTACCTGGCGATCGCCCTGGTCCTGTCGGCCACCGGCACCTTCCTCGCCACGCTCGGCTCGCCCTGGTTCGGCCTGGCCGCCCTCACCCTCGCCGCGGTCGGCGGCAAGTGCGCGGCCACGCTGTTCTGGCCGATGGCCCAGTCGGGCCTCGACCTGAAGATCGCGGCGCCGGGGCTGGCACTGGTCAACTCCATCGGAAACCTGGGCGGGTTCGTCTCACCGACCCTCTTCGGGTACCTGAAGGACACGACGGGGAGCACTAACGGGGGGCTGTACACGCTGTCGGCGGCTTCTGTGCTGGCGGTGGTGGGTGTGGCGTTCGTACGGCACACCAACAGGGGGCCGCGGGCGGGAGCCGGTGATCGCGCGGGGGCGACGGGTAAGGCGGCTGTGAGGTAGGCACGACCGAGCCGATCCGGGGCGGGCCCGCTCCTCGCTGTGGGGCGGGCCCGGCTTTCAGGCGTTGATCAACCCTCGGCGAACAGGTCCTCCACCGTGGTGGCAGTCAGCGAGCGGTCGAACCAGAGGGTGAGGGTATCGAGGTCGGTGCAGGAGGTGATGCGGTCGCGGGTTTCCTCGGGGAGCGGGATGCCGCGCTTGTCCAGGACGCGCAGGATCAGCGCTGTGCGATCTTCTGCTGCGCCTTCGGCCTTGCCTTCAGCCTTGCCTTCCAGATACGCCGTTTCCCGGACCGTGCCCCGACCGGGGAAGTACGTGACGAAACCCATGATTTCCTTCCACTTTTCTCCAGCTGGGGTGTTCCCCAGATTCACTTCCAGGAATTCGTAGACGTAGTCCGCAGTTTCGCCGTCCGCTTCGTTCAGGGCCCGGTTCAGCGCTTCCAGTATGGCGCTGCTGTGAGGGCTGCGTGCGTGGGCGAGAGCGGAGAAGGCTGCCATCGCCAGATTCTTCCCCGCGGTCCTGGAGTCCGTGATCACCGGTAGGTTGTTCGGTCCGGCGACCAGGGGGCGGGTGCGTTGCGTGATCCATCCGCGGGTCCCGCAGTCGAAGGGGCCGGTCGCCCACTTGGCCGTCGGTGCGTCGCGGCAGACCACGAGGAGCAGCACCGGCAGGCCGTACTTCGCCTGGAGGTGTGCCACGTAGTAGGCCCAGCTCGACGCCTTCTTGGCGTCTCGGCGCTCCTGTGCCTCGACGGCGAGCAGGAACTCGTCTCCGTCGGACGTGCTGATGCGCAGGAGAGTGTCGATACGGCGTTCCAGCGGCCGGGTCTCCGTCACGTCGGGGGTGATCGCGTCCACGGTCGCCTTCTCGGGTAACGCGACGCCCAGCACATCGAAGACGGGTTTCAGGACCTCGGGCCGTTGCTGGAAGATGCGGTGCATTCCCTCGTGGGCTGATGTGACCATACGGGGGAACGTAAAGGGATCAAGCGGCAACCGTCGGGGCGTTCGGGCGCGTTCACCCTTTCGGGAGCAGAGGAAACGTTCAGTGCGGTGGAGGCCGGGCGCGGTGACTTCGCCCGGCCTGGTGGGCGGGGGCTACCTCGCCACGAACTGGGTCAGGATCGCCTGGACCTCGTAGATGTCGACGCCCTTGGTGAAGGTCTTCTCGATGGGGGTCGGGGTGCCGGAGATCCAGATCTTCAGTTCGGCGTCCAGGTCGAAGGTGCCGGCCGTTTCCACCGCGAAGTGGGTGATGCTGCGGTAGGGGACCGAGTGGTATTCCACCTTCTTGCCGGTGATGCCCTGCTTGTCGATCAGGATCAGGCGGCGGTCGGTGAAGAGGATGGTGTCGCGGATGAGGAGGAACGCGGCGTGGACCTGTTCGCCGTGGCCGAGGAGGCGGGCGTAGTCGTGCTGGGCCGAGGCCGGGTCGATGGTGTGTGCGTTGCCGAACAGTGCCATGGGAGTCCCCCGGGTGTGTGATGGCGGCCGGGTGGGCCGGTCTCCCGCGATCTTCGCAAAGCACGGGGCCCGGGAGAAGGTTCTCGTTCTCCCGGGCCCCGTGCTGTAGCGAGCGTGTTACGCCGGTTACGCCGCCGGCTTCTCCTCCAGGCGCGGGAAGAGGACCGCACCCTTGGTGACCGTCGTGCCGGCGGGGAGCCTGCCCCACGTGCCGGCCTCGCCGATCTTCTGGTCCGCGAGGGCACCGAGGGAGTCCGCCGCGCCGAGCGAGTCCCACAGCTTCTGAGAGGTCTCCGGCATGACCGGGTTGAGGAGGACCGCCACCGCGCGGAGGGACTCCGCGGCCGTGTAGAGGATCGTGGCCAGGCGGGCCTTGCCCTCGTCGGACGTGTCCTTCGCGACCTTCCAGGGCTCCTGCTCGGTGATGTAGCCGTTGACCTGCTTGACGAAGTCGAAGACCGCCAGGATGCCGCCCTGGAAGTCCAGGTCCTCGCCGATCCGGCGGTCCGCTTCCGTGACCGCCTTCGCAAGGCCGTCGTGAATCGCCTGCTCCGCCTCGCCGTCGGCCGTCGACGCCGGCAGCTCGCCGCCGAAGTACTTGCCGACCATCGCCGCGACGCGGGACGCCAGGTTGCCGTAGTCGTTCGCCAGCTCGCTGGTGTAGCGGGCGGAGAAGTCCTCCCAGGAGAAGGAGCCGTCCTGGCCGAAGGCGATCGCGCGCAGGAAGTACCAGCGGTACGCGTCCACGCCGAAGTGCGAGGTCAGGTCCTGCGGCTTGATGCCGGTCAGGTTCGACTTCGACATCTTCTCGCCGCCGACCATCAGCCAGCCGTTGGCCGCGATCTTGCCGGGGAGGGGAAGCCCCTGCGCCATCAGCATCGCCGGCCAGATCACCGCGTGGAAGCGGAGGATGTCCTTGCCGACCAGGTGGACGTCGGCCGGGAAGGTCTCCTCGAACTTGGCCTGGTTCTCGTTGTAGCCGACCGCCGTGGCGTAGTTCAGCAGGGCGTCGACCCACACGTAGATCACGTGCTTGTCGTCCCAGGGGATCGGGATGCCCCAGTCGAACGTCGAGCGCGAGATGGACAGGTCCTGCAGGCCCTGCCGTACGAAGTTCACGACCTCGTTGCGCGCGGACTCGGGCTGGATGAAGCCGGGGTTGGCCTCGTAGTGGGCGAGGAGCTTCTCGCCGTACTCGCTCAGCTTGAAGAAGTAGTTCTCCTCGCTGAGGATCTCGACCGGCTTCTTGTGGATCGGGCAGAGCTTCTGGCCCGCGTACTCGCCCTCGCCGTCGAGGAGCTCGCCGGGGAGCTTGTACTCCTCGCAGCCGACGCAGTACGGGCCCTCGTAGCCGCCCTTGTAGATCTCGCCCTTGTCGTACAGGTCCTGGACGAACTCCTGGACGCGGTCTGTGTGCCGCTTCTGCGTGGTGCGGATGAAGTCGTCGTTCGCGATCTCCAGGTGCTCCCAGAGAGGCTTCCACGCTTCGGTGACGAGCTTGTCGGCCCATGCCTGGGGGGTGACCCCGTTGGCTTCGGCCGTGCGCATGATTTTTTGACCGTGCTCGTCCGTGCCGGTGAGGTACCACACCTTCTCGCCGCGCTGGCGGTGCCAGCGGGTGAGCACGTCGCCTGCGACGGTCGTGTAGGCGTGGCCCAGGTGAGGAGCGTCGTTTACGTAGTAGATGGGGGTCGAGACGTAGTACGCCTTCGCCCCCTGCTTCTCGGATCCAGTGGCCGCCATGGTCGAAATCCTACTGGTCCGCTGAAGATCGACTCACACGCGTTTCGGGGGGTGGACGGCAGCATCGCTCCTGTCCACCCCCCGGGGGGTTCTGCGGGGTTCTAAGGGTTTCTACGGGCGCCAGTTCGCCAGTACGCCCTCGTAGAGCTCCTTGTCCGTGAGCTCGCGGGGGGTTTCGCCGGCGAGGAAGTGGGACGTGTTGGGGGTCTTGAGCTTGCGGAGGTAGTCGAAGGCCTTGTTCTCCGGGTCGCCGAAGGCGACGAAGGAGAAGAAGACGGTGGGGTGGGTCTTGGCGGCCTCGGTGAGGGACTGGGTGGCGGGGGTCTTGGCGTCGGGGGCGCCGTCGGTCTGGAAGATCACCAGGGCGGGGGTGTTGGGGGTGCCGGGGGTGCCAGGGGTGCCGGGGGCGCCGGGACCGGCTTCCTTGTCGTGGTGGGCGAGGACGGCTTCGACGGCTGCGTGGTAGCTGGTGCGGCCCATGCGGCCGAGGGCGGCGTGCAGGTCGTCGATCTTGTTCTCGTGGTCGGGGAGGGTGATCTCGCCGGTGCCGTCGAGTTCGGTGGAGAAGAAGAAGACCGGGACGGTGGCCTCGGGGTCGAGGTGGGCGGCGAGGGCGAGGGTCTGCTCGGCCAGGGCTTGGGCTGAGCCGTCCTTGTAGTACGGGCGCATGGAGGCGGAGCGGTCGAGGACGAGGTAGACCTTGGCTCGGGTGCCGGTGAGGTCGTGCTGCTTGAGGGTGGTGGTGGCGGCCTTGTAGGCGGTGGTGAGGCCTGGGGCGCGGGTCTTGAGGCGGGTGAGGGGGACGGCGGGGGTGGGGGTGACGTCCGGCTCGGCCTCGCCTTCGGCTTCGGCCGTGTCGTTCCCACCCGCACCACCCGTGCTGCTTTCGTCGTCGGGTGCGGGTGGCCCCTGTGGGGCGGACTCGCCGTCGGCGGCTGCGGGAGCGTCCACGGCCTGGGCCTCCGGCTTCGCCTTGGCCGACGATTTTGCCTTGGCGGGCGCGTCTGCCTTGGCCTCCGGCTTTGTCTCAGCCGTCGGCTTTGTCTCGGCCGCCGGCTTTGCCTTGGCGGGCGCGTCTGCCTTGGTGGGCGCGTCTGCCTTGGCCGCTGGCGTTGCCTTGGCCGTCGGCTTTGCCTTGGTCGGTGGTGCCACCTCGGTCGGCGTGGCTGCTTCAGGCGTCGGCTTGACGTCGGAGGTCGCCTTGGGCTCGGCGTCGGGCGTCGTCTCGGGGCCTGCCGTCGGCTCGGAATCCGCCGGCGGCTCGGAATCCGTCGTGGGCTCGGCTTCTGCCGTCGGCTTGGTCTCGGGCGTCGGCTCCGCGTCGGCCTTCGGAACCGCGGGCGTCTCGGGCTCCGCCTCGGGCTCGCGGTCCGGCTTCGGGTCGGCCTCGGACGTGGGCTCGGGCTCCGTCGCTGCCGGGGACTCGGTCTGTACCTCGGTCTCCGGGCCGTCCTCGGGCTTTTCCGGTGCTGTGGGCTCGGGGGTCGACGACGACTCGGCCTTCTCGGGCGCCGGGGGCTCGGTGACGGTCGGCTGCTCCGTCTGGGTCGCCTTCTCCGCCGGTTCCGGCACCGTCGCCTGCTCCGCCGTGGTCGGGTCGGAGGGCTCCGCAGTCTCCTTCGGCTGATCGGCGTCCGTCGGCTCGTCGGCGTCCGCCGGCTTGGCCTCAGCCTCCGCCTCCCGCACCACCGCCGTCGGCTCCTCAACGACCTGCGGCTTCTCCGCCACCGGCTCCTCGGCGACCGCCGGTTCCTCAACGGCCGCCGGCTTCTCCGCGACCGTCGGCTCCTCGACACCCTGCGGCTCCTCGGCCGCCACCGGTTCCTCAACCCCCGGCTCCCCCTCGCCGGACCGCGTAGGCCTGGGGACCGTCACACGGTCGAAGGCCAATGACACGAGGTCGTGTTCGTCTCGGGGGCCCGGGACGTTGGGTGTCGGGTCGGGGGTGGGTTCCGGGGAAGGGGACGGGACCTTCTGGTCCGTCGCGGGGGGCGTCGGGGTGTCGGTCGTCGTCGTGGTCTGCGCCGCACCCTCCGCCTCGGCGGTCCGTGACTTGCGTGACCGTCCGAACGCGTTCCGCAAGAGAGTGAGAATGCCCATGTGCGCGCAACCCTTCGCGTGAGTTGAAGCCCGTCAATCCCTGGCCAGGACGGACACGTAAGGTTAGCGGCCCTCCTGGGCGATCTTGGGCAGGGTCGGGGGTGGGCGGTCCGCGCTGTCAAGAGGGACATCCGGCCTGCGAAGGTGTCGCCGTGCTGAATCGCCGTAACTGCCGTAAGGCTGCCGCAGGTTCACCCCCTGTTCATCCTGGCGCCCGGCTGCCGCACATATGTGCCCCTACGGTCACGCTGACACCAAGGGCATCCAAGGAGAGAGCAAAGTGCGCAAGCTGCTGCCGTTGATCGGAACGCCGTCCGGATCACACCCTGGCGGCCGGTCCGCCCTGACCTGTCGTTTCCGGTGTGGTGACGCCTGCTTCCACGAGGTGCCCAACACCAGCTCCAACGAGTACGTCGGTGACGTGATCGCCGGTGCGCTCAGCCGTCGGTCGATGATGCGGGCCGCGGCCGTGGTGACCGTGGCCGCGGCGGGCGCGGGGGCGGTGGGTGTCGGGCAGGCTCCGCAGGCCGGTGCCGCGCCGGCCGGAGCGGCGCCGGCCGAGGCCGCCCGGCGTACCCAGAAGGGCGCGCGCGGGCTGCGCTTCGCGCCGGTCGCGCCCAACACCGCCGACGCCGTGACCGTGCCGGAGGGGTACCGGCAGAACGTCGTCATCCGCTGGGGCGAGCCGATCCTGCGCGGTGCGCCGGCCTTCGACCCGGAGAAGCAGACCGCCAAGGCCCAGGCCGGGCAGTTCGGGTACAACTGTGACTTTCTCGCGCTGCTTCCGCTGCCGGGTGAGCGTGGGCGTCAGTTGCTCGTCGCCAATCACGAGTACACCGATGAGGTGCTCATGTTCCGGGGGTACGACGCCGCCAACCCGACCCGCGAGCAGGTGGAGATCGCCTGGGCCGCGCACGGGCTGTCCGCCGTCGTCGTGGAGGGGGACCGGAAGACCGGGAAGCTGACCGCCGTCACGCGTCATCAGCTCAACCGGCGCGTCACCGCCACCACCGAGTTCCGGCTCACCGGGCCCGTCGCCGGGTCCGAGCTCGTGAAGACCTCCGCCGACCCGACCGGCACCAAGGTGCTCGGCACCCTCAACAATTGCTCGGGCGGTGTGACGCCGTGGGGCACGACCCTGCACGGCGAGGAGAACTTCAACCAGTACTTCGCCAACAGCAGCCGGGCGACCGACAAGCGGTACGGCATCGGGACCGGGGCCAGCGAGCGGAAGTGGGAGCGGTTCGACAAGCGGTTCGACGTCGCTCAGGAGCCGAACGAGGTGCACCGGTTCGGGTACGTCGTGGAGTTCGATCCGTACGACCCGAGCTCCACGCCGCGCAAGCACACCGCCCTGGGGCGGTTCAAGCACGAGGCCGCGACCGTCAGGATGACGGCGGACGGGCGGCCCGTCGTGTACACCGGTGACGACGAGCGGTTCGACTACTTCTACAAGTTCGTCGGCAGCAAGCGGATGCGGCACGGCAGCAGCAGGGCCGTGCGTGAGCACAACCTCTCCCTGCTCGACGAGGGGACGCTGTACGTCGCCAAGCTCACCGGTGACTCCCCCGCCATCGAGATCGACGGCACGGGCAAGCTGCCGGGCGACGGTGAGTTCGACGGGAGCGGCGAGTGGATTCCGCTGGCCACCGCCACCGCCGACGGTGCCGTCTCGCACGTGGACGGGATGAGCGCCGAGGAGGTGTTCGTCTTCACCCGTCTCGCCGGTGACAAGGTGGGCGCGACGAAGATGGACCGGCCCGAGGACATCGAGCCCAACCCGGTGACCGGCAAGGTGTACGTGGCCCTGACGAACAACTCCAACCGCGGTGTCGGCTCCAACGCCAAGGCGGACGAGGCCAATCCGCGCAACGCCAACAAGCACGGGCACGTCCTGGAGCTCACCGAGCGGTGGAACCGGCCCGAGAGCACGAAGTTCGCCTGGTCGCTGTTCCTCGTCGCCGGTGACCCGGACGACCCGGCGACCTACTTCGCCGGGTTCCCGAAGGACGGCGTCAGCCCGATCTCCTGCCCGGACAACGTCGCCTTCGACCCCTACGGCAACCTGTGGATCTCCACCGACGGCGCCCAGCTCGGCTCGCACGACGGCCTGTTCGGCGTGGCGACCCGGGGCGAGCGGCGCGGTGAGCTGAAGCAGTTCCTGACGGTGCCGAAGGGCGCCGAGACCTGCGGTCCGATCATCCAGGACCGGCGGGTCCTCGTCGCCGTGCAGCACCCGGGCGAGATCGACGGCGCGTCCGTGGAGAAGCCGGCCAGCACCTGGCCCGACGGTCCGGGGAAGTACGTCCGGCCGGCGGTCGTGGCCGTGTGGCGTGCCGACGGCTGCGACATCGGCGTCTGAGCGGAGAGCCACCGCAGAGGTGCTCATGGGGGGCGCCCGTCGGGCGTCCCCCACACTCGTCCGCGTGCAGTGTCAGGACTTGTCCGCGTACAGCGTCAGGTCCGTCACCACCGCCCGGTGGTCCGTGTCGGCCAGGTCCAGGAAGCGCGTGCGGTCGGACGCGAAGTCCTTCGACACCAGGACGTGGTCGATCTGTGTGCCGAACGTCGGCGCGGTCCGGGCCGGCCAGGTGGCCGTGCGGTCGGCGTCGTCCAGGCGGGCGGCGTCGCTCAGGCCGGTGTCGAGGATGCGGCGGAAGGCGGCGTGGTCCTGGGAGGAGTTGAAGTCGCCGGCCAGGACGAGGGGGGTGCCGGGGTCGGTCGTGGCCGCGTCGCGCAGGGCGTCCAGCTCCGTGCGCCAGAGGTCGAGCTGGCCGGGCAGCGGGGGCATGGGGTGGGCGAGCTGGAGCCGTACGGGATGCCCGTCGACGTCGGCGACCGCCCCGGGCATGCCCATGGTGCCGGGGACGCCGTCGGTGGGCCGCAGCGGGAAGCGGCTGAGGATGACGGAGCCCTCGGAGCCGCCGCCCTCGACGGCCCGGCGGTGGGGATAGTCCTGCGCCAGGTCCTTCTTCAGGCGCGCGTCACAGGTGTACTCGCATTCCTGTACGAAGACGATGTCCGGTTTCTCGCGGCGGACGGCGGCGAGCAGGGGCCCGGTGCCCTGCCCGAACTCGACGTTCGAGGTGAGCACGCGCAGGTCGGCGACCGGGCGGCCGACGGGGTCGCCGACCTTGCCGTACGGCTCGGTGAACCAGGCCAGCAGGCCGAGCAGGAGCACGCCCCAGACCGTCCCGAGCCACCACCGGGACAGCAGGGCGAGCAGCAGCGCCAGGCCGGTGGGGGCGAGCAGCCAGGGGAGGAAGGCGAGGATCTGCGGGACGGGCGTGATGCCGTCGCTGTCGGCGGTGCGGAAGCCGACGGCCACGCTGACCGCGGCGAGCAGCAGGGCGGCGCACCAGGCGCCGGGCCGCCGTCGGGGCGGACGGTGGTCCGGCCCGTCGGTGGTGGTCCACTCGGCAGCGGCGGTGTCCAAGGCCCGGCCTTCCGTTCGCGGGGTGGGTGCCCGAATTCTCCCTCAAAGACGGGATGGGGCGGTGGAAGGTTGCTGCCGCCCGGTGCCCCCGGGCCGTGCGTCGACGCGGGCCAGGAATTCCCCCAGTGCCTTGTCGAACTCCTCGGGGCGTTCGAGGTTCGGCATGTGGGCCGCGCCCTCGATCACGTGCAGGGCCGCGTCCGGGAGGGCGGCGTGCATGGCGCGGGCGTCGGAGACGGGAGTGTAGGTGTCGTCTGCTCCCACGACGACCAGGGCCGGGACGCGGACCTGGGTCAGCAGGGTGGTGTAGTCGGGGCGCCGGGCGCGGGCGCGCAGGGCCGCGGCGGCGCCCTCGGGGGAGGTGGCCGTCATCATGCGGTGGACGTGGGCCTTGACCTCGGCGGGGGCGTAGGGGGCGACCATCCGCTCCAGGACCTCGTCGGCGTAGCCGCGCATGCCCTCCCGTAGCAGGCGGTCCGCCATGGCGTCGCGGGTGCGGACGCCGTCCGGGGTCTCCGCCGCGGGGAAGGTGTCCGCCAGGACCAGGCCGCGGACGCGGCCGGGGAACCGCCGGTAGCAGTCCATCGCGATCTGGCCGCCCATGGACAGCCCGGCGAGGACGAAGGACTCCACGCCCAGTTCGTCGAGCAGGGCCTCGATGTCCCGGGCGAACCGCGAGAAGTCCGTGAGGGCCGGGGCGGTCGGGGAGGCGCCGTAGCCGCGCAGGTCGGGGGCGATGACGCGGCGGGCCGCGGAGAACGTGCGCAGCTGCGGGGCCCACATCGTGCGGTCGAAGGGGTGGCCGTGGACGAGAACCAGGGGGACAAGGGGCTGCCGAGGGGATACGGGTCCTTTGTCCTCGTATGCGAGGAAGGGTGCCATGGGACGACCCTAGGCAGCTCCAACTACTCGGTGCAATAAGATCTTTGCTCTCGGTGCAATCCAGGGGGAGGACGACCGATGGGTGACTACCGCCGTATCGCGGACAGGATCGCCGACGACATCGCCAGCGGGCGGCTGAAGCCCGGCCAACGGCTGCCGCCGCAGCGGGCGTTCGCCCGGCGCCGGGGCATCGCCTCGTCGACGGCCGGGCGGGTGTACGGCGAACTCGTACGGCGCGGGCTGGTCGTCGGCGAGGTCGGGCGCGGCACCTTCGTACGGGCCGCCCCGGAGCGGCCGGCGGGGCGGGCGCTCGCCGAGCCCGGCCCGGGCGACGCCCTCGTCAACCTGGAGCTCAACTACCCCAGCGCGCCCGGCCAGCCCGAGCTCCTCGCCCCCGTCCTCGCGCCGCTGCTGCGTCCCGACGTGCTGGCCGAGGCGCTGCTCCCGGCCGCCGCCACGGGTACCGAGCCCGCCCGGGAGGCCGTGGCCGCGCTGCTCGCCACTCCCGGCTGGCGCCCGGCCCCGGACCGGCTGCTGTTCACCGGCAACGCACGGCAGGCCATCGCCGCCGTGCTGGCCTCCCTGGTCCGGCCGGGCGGCCGGGTCGGGGTGGAGCAGCTGACGTATCCCCTGGTCAAGGAGATCGCGGCACGGCTGGGCATCACCCTGGTGCCGCTGGCCGGTGACGCGGCCGGGCTGCTGCCGGAGGCCGTTGCCGCCGCACACCGCTCGGCGCCGCTGTCCGCCCTGTACGTGCAGCCGACGCTGCACAACCCGACGTCCCTGACGACCGGCCGCCCGCGTCTGCTGCAGCTCGCCCAGCTGGTCCACGACCTGAACCTGCCGGTGGTGGAGGACCGCATCTGGTCCTTCCTGCACGAGCCGGGTGATCCGCTGGCCGCTCACGCGCCCGCCCTCACCCACGTCGTCGACGGTCTGTCCAAGCGGGTCGCACCGGGGCTCACCGCCGGTTTCCTCGTCGTGCCGCCGCACCGGGTCGGGGCCGTGGCCGAGGCCGTGCGGTCGGGCGGGTGGAGTGCGGGGCGGTTCGCGCTGGAGGCGGCCGTGCGGTGGGCCGGGGAGGGGGTCGTGGCGCGGCTGGTGGCGGCCAAGCGGGCGGACGCGGCGCGCAGGCAGCGGATCCTCGCCGAGGAGCTCGCGGGCTTCGCCGTGCGGTCCGAGCCGGGCGCCTGCTTCGCCTGGTGGGAGCTGCCGGCCCCGTGGCGCGCGGACACCTTCACGGCGGCAGCCGCCGCGCACGGCATCGCCGTCACGCCCGGCCCCGCCTTCGCCGTCGCCCCCGGCCACACGCCCGACGCCGTCAGGCTCGGCCTCGGGTCGGTTCCGGAGGCGGATCTGCGGCGGGCGCTGCGGACGCTCGCGCACGTCGCCGCGAGGCGAGCCGGGGACCGTACCGGCCCGTGAGCCACGAGCCGAGCGCCACGGTCAGGCCGAAGGCGAGCAGCAGCCAGGACACCGTCGACAGGGTGGCCGTCAGAGCGTCGTAGACCGCGCCGGCGGCCGCGCGGTGGAGCGCGTCGGGCAGGTCGGCGAGGGTGAGGCGGCGGCCGATCGCGACGGCCAGGACGAGCAGTCCGCCGCCCAGGGCGGTGCCGAGGCCGAGCGCGGTGACCGCGCGGCGGCGGCAGGCGGCGAGGGCGGTCCCGGTCACGGCGCACACGGCGGCGGCGAGCGGCAGCCAGAAGGCGGCGGTGTCCAGCACGTGGTATCCCCTGCGGAGTCGGTCCACGTCGTCGGCCGGGAGCACCGGGACCCGGGCGTGCGGGACCGGGATGCGGTGGGCGAACGGCACGTGGTCGGCGGCGAGCCGGTGTTTGACCCGGGTGACGACCGGGGCGAGGTCGACGGTGACCGCGTCGGCGCGTGGGCCGTCGTCGCGCAGGGCGCGCAGCACGGCGTCGTGGACGGCCCGGTTCGCCGCGTCCCACCCGGCGCGGAACGCCTCGGTCCGGGTGAACGAGCGCACCGCGTCGTGCACGAAGGGCCCGACTGTGCCGCGCAGCGGACCGGTGTCGAGCTCGTGCCCGGCCTCCCGCATGATGCCGTCCCCGAGGGTGTCCGCGACCGCGCGCCGTACGTCCGGGTCGGCGGCGAGGGGCGCCATCGTACGGACGTAGCGGCCGGTGTCGGTCAGCCCGTGCGCCGCCCAGGAGGCGAGCGTCGCGAACGGCACGAGCAGGCACGCGAGGGCCAGCAGAACGGCCGACAGGGCGTTCCGCGGTCGGAGGGGCGCCTGCTCGGGTCCGGGCGCCCGGTCGTGCTCGGACACCCTTCCAGGCAAGGCGCCACCGGCCCGGTCCGCGACCGGCGTGACTGCATTCGGCCCCGCATGCCGAGCCGAACGGGTCGTGCCGGTACCGAGTCAGTCGAGGCGCCGGCCGGTGGCGTCCTCGTGCGTGTAGTAGCGGTAGAACACCGTCACGAAGACGCCGGCCCCGACCACCACCCCCATGCCGGTGGACTTCAGTACGGACCCGCCGGTCTGGCTGTAGAGGAAGCCGATCGCGCAGCCGGTGAAGGCGAACCAGAGCAGCGCGTGCTGTTCGCGCCGCAGCCGCGGGGCGACCTCCCGCACGGCGGCGAACAGCACGGCGAACACGAGCGCGGTGAGGAAGCCGAACAGCAGGTTCCAGCCGGTGATGGGCCCGGCGTCGCGCCGGTTGGCCGCGGCCCAGTAGCCGTAGACGAGCCCGAGGACGACGGGTACCGCGACCTTCGCCATGGCGTGGGTGCGCGGGCTGAAGACATCGGGTGTACGGCGTCGCGTGGTCACCTCGGCCCGGGTGGGTGCCGCATGAGCCATGAGAGCTCTCCTCTCTCCCCGCCCTGCCTACCAGGGCACACCGGCGGGAACCCGCTGGCAAGTCGGCGGACGGGGCGAATCCCTCGAAGGCGGACGTTTGCGGTCCTGAGGCCCTCCTTTGCAGCCGCAGCGGTTACGGTGCTGCGGTACGTGATCGACAGGGGGAGGGACGAGATGCCCGGAACCGTGCTGCTGCTGGCGGCCTCGCCGGTGGGCAAGGGGCGCCTGGTCGATGCCGCGTCCGTGCTCCCCGTCCTGGCCGCCGTCCCGCCCGGTGTGCTGGCCGGCACGGACACCGCGAACGTCGTCGAACTCGCCGACCCCCTGGAGCCGCAGGCCGTCCTCACCCGGCTCCGTGCCGCCGCGGCGGCGCCCGGCCCGCTCACCGTGTACGTCACCGGCCAGCTCCAGCTCGACCGCCGCCAGCGCCTGCCCCACCTGGCGCTGGCCCGCACCACCGCGTCCACCGCCCGCTACACGGCCTTCCCCTGGCACTGGTTCCGGGACGAACTGCGCCTGCGGCCGGCCGGCGCCACGACCCTCCTGCTCGACCTGCACGCGGATGCCGAGACCTGGGAACTGCTGCGCGGCACGCCGCTGGACTCGGGCCGCGGCAACGCCGTCTACGGCCGCATCGCGCCCTCGCCGTCCAGACGCACGGTCGCGGCGCCGGCGTACATGAAGGCCGTCGCGACGATCCTGCGCAGCGGGTTCCGGCCCCCGGTGGAACAGTTGCACCAGCAGGCGCTGGCCCGGATCGCGCCGGAGAGCGCGGGCACGGACCTCGTGCTGAGCACGCCGGGCCCCTCGGCCGGTGACCCGCACGCCGCCATCACCGCCGCCGTCCAGTCCGGCCGCCACTCCGACGCCGACGCGCTCGCCGCCCGGCACGAGCAGGCGGCCGTCGCCGCGCACGGGCCCGCCTCCGAGGAGGCCCTGCACTGGGCCGAGGTCCGGGCCGACCTGGCGATGTTCGCCGGGGACGCGGGCCGCAGCTGCCACACCTGGCTCACCGTGGCCACCGTCCGCCTGAACGCCGGGCAGGCGCCGGACGCGCCCGCCGTCGAGGCCGCAGTGGACCGTGCCCACCACCAGTGGGGCCAGATCCACGACCCCGCCCGCGCCCGCGAACTGGGCACGGCGCTCGCCGAGTTGCGCGGCCGGGTCCCCGGGCGCCGTGAGGGGGCGCTCGACCATGTGCAGCGGCAGCTGAGGCAGTTGCAGACCCACGTGTAGGGGGACACCCCCTGCCGCGTGCGCCGTGTGCGCCTGGCGTGAAGGGGGCGTGCAATCGCTTGCCCAGGTCGCGTCACAGGTCTGCCGCCGAAGCCTGACCCGGTGTCATGATGTCGGGATGACAGAGGGGGACGAAGTGGCTGTCTTAGGCGTACGCGTCCGGCTGGGCGCCGGCGGGACCGTGGACGATGTCAGAGCCCTGAAGACGTGGCTGGAACGGGAAGAGCCACTCGCGGAACTGCTCTCCGAGAAGAAGCTGAGCATCGAGGCGCAGACGAGCACGGACGGGACCAAGGGGCGGCTGGGGCCCGACCTCGAACTCGTCCTCAAACTGCTCGGTGACGTCGTCACGATCGCGGCACTGACCGAGTACACCGCACGCGCGGTGAAGACCTGGACGAACAACCGCCGCAGGCTCCAGGGCGGCGATCCCCAGCCACAGATCCGCCCGCTGGACACCGACGGGGAGTAGGCCGGTGACTCGCTTCGACCCGCGCGGCGAAGTGAACCGGGCGCTGCTGGTCGGTGTGTCCGAGTACGACCACACGGCACCGGACCCACAGGGCGTCACCGGCCAGCTCCCCGCCGTGCGGCACAACCGCAGGACACTCGAGGACGCGCTGCACCGGGGCAACGTGTTCGGTGCGCACGAGGTGCGGGCCCTGGCCTCGCCGACGCCGGACGAGTTCACGGGGGCACTGCGCCGCGCCTGCCAGGACGCCAAGGGTCTGCTGCTGCTCTACTTCGCCGGGCACGCCGTCACCTCCACCTCCGGCAACGAGCTGCACCTGCAGATGCGTACCGCCCGGGTGCTCACGGGCGACGGGCTGCCCGGCTCGGTGAGTTTCACCGAGGTGCTGGGCGAACTCGTCGAGAGCCGCGCCGAGCAGGTGGTGGTGATCCTCGACTGCTGCTACGCGGGCAACGCCGCGGGAATCTGGCACCGCTTCGACGATCAGAAGCGGAAGAAGCACAAGGTCCTGCTGCTGATGAGCGTGCAGCCCAACCGCTGCATCCTGGGCGGGGACGCCGACGCCCCGACGCCGTTCACCCGGGAACTCGTGCACGTCCTCGACGAGGGCGGGCAGACCTGGCTCTCCAAGCTGTACGCCCGAGTGAAGCAGCGGATGGAGGAGGCGAAGTACAAGGCGGAGGACGACGACCCGCAGCGGCCGCAGGCGCTGGCTCCCCCCTGGGACCCGGACACGGACGTACTGCTGGCGGCGGGCCCGGTGGGCAGGCGCAAGCCGGACCCCCCGATCAGCCCATGGGTCCTGTGGCTCCGGCGCACGCTCGCCCGTGCCCGCAACGCCCTCGAACGACTCGGCCGTACCGGCCTGGCGATTGTGCTGGCGCTGCTCGCCACCGGCGCCGGCGGCTACGGCGTCCTGGTCCTGGCCGGCGATTCCGGCCCGTGCGGCCCGGCACTGGAGCTGCGCCTGCTCACCGACCCCGACCTGGAGCAGGCGATGAAGGCGGCAGCGGACGGCTACGTCGCCTCGGACGCCAACACCACGGACGACGGCTGCCGGCGCAGCGGCGTCACCGTCTACAGCGCCGGCGCCGCCGGTGTGGTGACCGCGCTGGGCAAGCGGACCGACGCCTGGCAGCAGCCGCGCGACGACGACAACCCGCAGCGGGACATCGGCCCGCAGCCCGACGTGTGGATACCCGGCACCCGCGCGGACGTCCGCCGGGTCACCGCGGCCCAGCAGGACCGCGTCTTCGCCCGGCTGGAGCCGGACGCGCGGCCGTTCGTGTACTCGCCGGTCGTCCTGGCCGTCCCGGAGGGCTTGGACGATGCCGTCGAGCCCACCGGGCAGTCGCTGTCGCAACTGGTCGCCGACCTCGAAAAGGCGCCCGGCGAAGCAGAAGTACACCGCCCCGACCCGGAGTTCGCCGACGCGGCGCTGCTGGCGACGGCCGGCCTGTACGGCGGCCAGGCCGACGCGCGCGGCGCGGAGCGGCTCCTCACGCGCTCCGGCCGGCCCGAGCCCTCCGCCGCCAGGCTGCTGTGCACGCTGCCCGACGTCGACGCCGTGGACGACCGCAGCGCGGCCCTGGTACCGGAGTTCCTGCTGCGCAGCGGCGTCGGCTGCCACCCGGCCACGCGCGCCCCGCGCACCGCGGCCTACCCCGACGACGTCCCCGGTCTGGAGCCGACGTTCGTGCGGGTGCGCTGGGAGGACGGCGAGCGGGACGCCGAGGCGCGCGACGCCGAGGTGGCCCGCTTCCGCTCCTGGCTGACCGGCGACGAGGGCCGGCGGGTGCTCGGCGGGCAGGGCTTCAGGTCCGCGCACGGCGAGCGGCGCCTGCTCGACGCCAAGTCGGCCCCCGACGGGCTCATCGACGAGGCCCGGCCGGCGGACTCCGCCGAACCGCAGGACATGGACACGGCGCTGGAGAACTACGGCGACGCCCACGGCCCCGGCCGGGTCCTGTTCCTCCTCGACAGCTCCGGCTCGATGGCCGGCCTGTGGGACGGACCCAGCGGCGGCCCCGGCATCCTCAGGCAGACCCTGACCGGGCTCGGCGGGGAGGACGAGTACGGGGTGTGGGCCGTGCACGGTCTCAAGGAGCGTACGCACACCGACCTCCTGAGGTTCGGCACGCACGCCCGCCGGGACGCCGAGCGCGCCCTGGACGCCGCCCGGGTGCGGGACGCGGAAGCCGATCCGTCCGCCGCCCTGCTGGACGCCCTGGCGTTCATGCGGGAGCGCGGCGCCGACGACGAGCGGCCGCAGCTGATCGTGTACCTCACCGACGGCGAGGACGACAACCGGCTGACCGGCGGCGGACTGGAGAAGGCGGTCGACCGGGCCCGGAGTGCCGGCGTGCCCGTGGCCATGGTGACCCTGAACAGCGGGGCCTGCGACCGGGACCGCCCCGGCACCCGGATCGCGGAGGCCGGCCGGGGCCGCTGCCTGGACGCCGGGGACGATCTCGTGCCCGCCCTGCGCGACGAGGTCGCCCGCACCGGAACGGGGGAGGAATGATGGCCCGACGCCTGACGGCCGCCGCGCTGTCCCTGCTGTCGCTGCTGACGCTCGCGGCCTGCACCGCCGGGGGCGTGCAGCAGCAGCCGGGCGCCGACCCCTCCCCCCGGATCGTGGTGGCCAGCGGCCAGGACGTCACCGGCAAGAACGGCATCCGCCAGCAGCTCATCGACGCCTGGAACGCCAAGGAGGGCGAACACGGCTACCAGGCCCGCCTCGTGGAGCTGCCCGGCTCCGCCGACCAGCAGCGCAGCCAGCTGCTGGGCGCCCTGCAGTCCGGCAGCGCCGAGTACGACGTGGTGAACCTGGACGTGACCTGGATCCCGGAGTTCGCCGACGCGGGCCTGATCCGCCCGCTGAGCGACTCGGCCGTCAAGGACCCCGAGGACCTCATCGCGTCCGTGGACAGCACCTCGTACTGGGACGGCAAGCGGTACGCGGTGCCCTTCAACAGCGACGCGGGCCTGCTGTACTACCGCAAGGACCACCTGGTGAAGGCGAGTGCCTCCCGGACCGACCTCGGCGAAGACGTCACCTGGGACGAACTCCGGGAACTGCTCGTCCCCCTCGACCGAGCCGAGATCAAGGACCACGAGGCGATCTGGACCACCCAGCTCGCCGCCTACGAGGGCCGTACCGTCAACGCGATCGAGGCGTTCGCCTCGGCCGGAGCGGGCTTTCGGCTCACCGACGACGACGGCGACTACGTCGCCACCGAGGAGCAGTTGACGGCGGGAGTGACCGAACTCCGGGAGCGCACGGAGCCGCCGTACCTCCTGCAGGGGGCCGCCGGGTCCCGCGAGGCCGAATCGCTCAGCGCCTTCGCCGAGGGCCGCACCACCTTCCTGCGGCACTGGCCGTACGTCTACCCCACCCTGCACGAGACCTTCGGGGCCGATCTCGGGGTGGCCCGGCTGCCCGGCAAGTCCGTCCTCGGCGGCCAGAACCTCGCCGTCACCTCCGCCACGTCCGAGCAGCGCGCGGCGAAGGCCGCCGAACTGATCGCGTTCCTCACCGACCGTGACAGCGAACGCTGCCTGCTGCGCGCCGGGTTCGCCGCGACCCGTACCTCGGCCTACCAGGAGCCCGGCACCGCCCCGGAGTGCGGGCACGCCCCCGCGTACGCCGAGGGCCCCTCGGCGACGCCCAGCGGCGAGAGCACCGCCCGCATGGCCCCCGACCGGATGGCCGACGGCACCAGCTACTCCCGCGACATCCTGCTCCCGGCCCTGCGCGAGGCGGTGCACCGCCCCCGCACTCCGCTCTACGGAGCGGTGACCCACACCATCACCACCGAACTCGACGCCCTGTACGGCCCGCCGAAAGGACCGGGCGGAAGCCGGCCGGGTGACGCGGAGGTCGCGAAAAGCCTTGACGAGGCGTTGAGAAAGATTTTGCCCGGTTGAATCTCCTCCCGGTGATGTTCACATTTCCTCCATTGCTTACGTCTGTCCCCGTGGGTAGCGTCGTTTTCGCACTGACCATGCAATCCGGCCATGCAATCCGGTCGGACAATTCAAAAAACGGGGATGGACTTCGTGACCATACGAAGCAAGGGAATTTCCGCTGTCATCGCCTTCGCCATGACCGGCGCGCTGTGCGGCGTCGGGGCGCAGGCGGCGCAGGCCGCTCCGGCACAGCCGGAACTGCGCGCCGGAGCGGACGAGATCTGCGCGGTCCTCGGGATCGGCAGCGGCGCGGCGGGCCTCACCAAGGCGCTCGCCAAGGGAGCCTCCTGGGTGGGCATCGGCGCCAGCATCGGGTGCTACGCCTACACGAAGGCCAAGGAGGCCACGCCGGCGCAGAAGCGGGCCGCGATGATCGCGTCCTACAAGAAGTACCAGGCGATGAGCGACATCAAGAAGCTCGATGCGCTGGGCTACTACTGCCGCAAGAAGAGCGGCGGTGGTGGCGGCGGCACCGATGTCGCGCCCGCCGACCCGACCGTGAAGGTGGGGTACCGCGACATCAGGATGAAGGGCGTGACGTACAAGTGCACGGCGACCGGGGACTGACCGGCCGGCGCGGCCCGGGCCATGGAGAACGCCTGCTGTTCTCCATAGCGCTGGTCGTGGTGAGCCTGCTGTGGATCACCCGCGACATGGCGACGTGGGCGACGGCGACCTGTGCGGTCGGCGCCGCCGGTGGAGCCGTCGGGGTGTGTTATTTCGGCTGGCGTTATCTGCGCTCCCGCGAGAATTCACGGTAGCTGAATTCGGTGGGTGAATTCGCTTGGCTCGCTGAATTCACCCACCGAATTCGTGGCCCGCGTCAGCGTGTGAAGACGAAGTACTTCCACGCGCCGTACGTCGTCGTGTTGACGTTGTCGCCCGACTTCGTGTCGATGTAGGACGAGCGGATGCGGAAACGCGGGCCGACGGGCGGCGTGCCGTCGAGCGTCACCGCGTCCTTGCCGTAGCGGTCCAGGGCGAAGTAGTCCGTGGACATGGTGCGCCACGCGCCGTCCGAGTACTGCTGGACCCGGAGCTGGTGCTTGCGGCCCGGGTACATCGACATCGTCGTGTTGTGGACCGGGTCCTTCGACTTCCGGAAGTAGAAGTACTTCTGCTTCCAGGCGGTCGCCGACTTGTAGTAGCCGCTCAGGGACGTCGAGATCTTGACCTTGGTGTAGACCGAGTTGGTGACGGTCTTCGGCGCGTACCGCGTGTCCCCCGTGAACTTCGCGCTGACCTTCGTGTCACGGGTCAGGTCGAGCGTCGCCGTCAGGTCGCCGGCCGAGTCGACCTTGCCCTTCTTCACCAGCGTGCTCGGCTTGTCGGAGCCGTAGGGGTCGGCCCAGATCTCGACCGTGCGGTTCTTGTAGGTGGTGCCGAGGTGCGCCGTGAAGGTGACGTCACGGCCGTAGCCGTACACCTTGCCGTCGTTGTCCAGCGTCAGCGTGGTCGCCGTCTTCGCCACGGTCGTCGACGCCGAGGCCGTGGCGCCCGCGCGGTCGGCGTCGCCCGTGTACGTGACCGTGTACGTCACCTTGCCACCGGCCGGCGGCGTGTCCGTGAAGGAGTACGAGCCGTCGGCGGCGACCGTCGCCGTGCCGAGCGGCTTGCCGGACGGGGACTCGTCGTCGGTGCGGGTGACGGAGACCTTCGTGCCCGCCGGGAACGCCGCCGGCGAGGACAGCGTGCCGGTGAGGGTGAGGGGCTTGGCACGGGTGGCCGTGGCGGGGGCGGTCGCCGTGAGGGTGGTGGACGCCTTGGCGGGGGCGTCGAGGACCCGCAGCGAGTAGACGTTGTCGTCGTTCTGCGAGATCGCGAACAGCCTGCTCGCGTCGGGCGCCCAGGCCAGGCCCGCCGACGCCAGGGTGTCGGCGCCGCTGCTGGTGCCGGTGTTGGGGAAGTCGTACTGCTTCAGCGGCAGCGAGGTGCCCGGCTTGAAGACGTGGACGTCCGGGTCGTACCAGGAGAACGTGCCCGCCGCGACGTCGCCGTTCGGGGCGATGTCGACCGCGTTCGGGTACGTGTTGGTGACGTACTTGCCGTCCGCGGACAGGTCGGTGAGCTTGTAGACCGGCTGGTAGTACGGGGCGCCGCTGGCCGTGACGACGTCCTTGCCGTCCGGCGTGACCGCGAGGTCCTGGAGGTTGCCGCCGCCCGTGTCGCCCGGGTCGCGTGCGTACGCGGTACGGCTCGCCTTCCCGGAGGAGACGTCGTACACGGCGAGTTCGACCGGGCTCTGGCCCGGCGAGCCCGCGACGAGTGTGCCCGGGGCGCCCGCGGAGGCGTCCAGGATCGGAGCCTCGTAGAACGTGCGGTCGGTGTCCTGGCCCAGGGTGACGCCCGAGTCGGCGGCGTTCGGGTCGAGCGAGCCGATGTTGCCCTCGCCGCCGTCGCCGTAGCTGAACCACAGCCTGCCGCCCGCCAGGGCCACGTACGCCGGGCCGCCGCCCTGGCCCGTGGACCAGCGGCGGGTCTCGGTGGCCTTCGCCGTGTCGATCGCGACGACGGCGTCCCCGTCGTGCAGGGCCGCGTACAGCGTGCCCGAGTCGGGCGACAGCTCCAGGCCCTGGACGCCGGGCAGCGAGCCGATGGTGGCGACGACCTTGCCCGCGTAGTCGGTGACGACGACCTGGCCGGCCGTCGGATCGCTGATGAAGACGCGCTGGTGGGCCCCGTCGACGACGATGTCGCCTGTCGACTTCACGGGCAGGAGCGCGCTGGAGTCGGCCGCCGCCGACCCGGCGCCTGCCGCGACGAGTGTGACCGAGCCGAAGAGGACCGCGAGCGCCGTCGCGGTCGAGAGAGTGCGTCTGTGCACGGTTTTTCGAACCCCCCGGAACGAAAGTGATCATCAGGAAGAAGTGATCAGCCCGTGCAGGCTAGAACACCCCACTGACACACAGGAACCGAGTTTCAAGCCGCGTGCTTGAAGGGGCAGTTGGGGCGTGACGGCACCGGCGCGTCAGCGGCTGTCCGCCACCGTCCGCGGGCCCTGCTGGGGCTCCTCGGCTCTCGCCGGCCCCGCGTTCGCCGCCAGCAGTAGGGTCGCGACAGCGACGACGGCCGCGGCGAAACCTCTGGCGTACCGCTCGGCGGTGCGTGTGCGTTCGAGCACGGCGACCTCGCAACTGGGGCGGTGGCTACGACAGCAGCGTGTTAAGCACGCTTAACTCTCGGTTTAACCTAGGGGTTGGCCGAGCCGGACGGCAAGAGGGGCAGGGGGAGTCGGCGTGGGGGAGCGTGACGATCCGGGGACCATCGGGCGCCGGGTGCAGCGATTGCGTGTCGAACAGGGGCTGACCCAACGGCAGTTGGCGGAGCCTGTGTACACCCCCGCCTACATCTCCACCCTGGAGTCGGGCCGGGTACGGCCCTCCGACGACGCCCTGCGGCATCTGGCCGGACGGCTCGGCGTCGCCTTCGACGAACTCGCTACCGGTCGTTCGGCGCGGCTCGTGACCGAGCTGCGGCTGCGGCTGACCGAGGCCCAGCGCACCTTCGCCGTCGGTGAGGCCGAGGCGGCGGCGGAGCAGTACGCCGAGCTGCTCGTCGAGGCCGAGACCCAGGAACTGGCCGGGGAACAGGCCGCCGCGCTGCTCGGGCTCGGCGAGTGCGCCCTGGAGACGGGCGAGCTCGTGGCGGGGCGGCAGTACTTCGAGCGGGCCGAGGCCTGTCTCGCCGGCGCGCCGCTGCCCGCCCGGGTCCCGGCGCTGCGCGGGCGGGCCGTCGCGCACTATCTCGCCGGTGAACTCCGGTACGCGGTCTACCTGCTGGAGACCACCCTCGATGAGCTGAATCGCGGCGGTCTGCACGATCCCGACGCGCTCCTGCTGCTGTACGCCAGCGCCATCGGGCCCTACATGGACATGGGCGCGCACGCCCGCGCCGCCCAGGCCGCCGAGTTCGCCCTGGCGCTCGCCCCGCAGTCCGGCGACCCGGCCCTGGTCGCGCGCATGCACCGGTCGGTCGCCCGCACCCTGGTCGCCGAGGGCCGCCTCGCCGAGGCCGACGCCTCGCTGGCCAAGGCGGCCGAGCTGTACCGCGGCCTGCAGATCCGCACCGAACTCGCCAACTGCCACTGGATGCGCGGCTACGTCTACGCTCAGGACGGCCAACTGGAGCGTGCGGAGAGCGAGTTGCGGGAGGCCCTCGGCATGCTGTCGGCCAAGCGCGCCGCCCTCTACAGCAGCCAGGTCGCCGTCGAGCTGGCCGACGTGCTGCACCGGCGCGGCAAGTCCGGCGAGGCCGCCGCCCTGCTGCACGGCGTCCTCGACGACCTGTCCCCCGAGCGCGGCGCCGTCCATTCCGCCGCCGCGCACCGCCTCCTCGGCATCATCGCCGAGGACGCCCGCCGCACCGAGGACGCCGAGGAGCACTACGTCCGCGCCCTGAGCCTGCTGGAGCGGGCCGGCGCCGCGGGTGACCTGGCCGACCTGTGCCGGCTGCTGGGCGACCTGCTGCGCCGCACGGGCCGGGTGGAGGCGGCCCTGGACGCCTACCGGACGGGCCTCGGGCACCGTACGGCTCCCGGCACGACGACCCTCGGGCCCGCGCCCGCGCAGCCCCCTCTGTGAGAGGACAGGGGCTTCACACAGCCGGGCGGGATAGCCTCCTTCCGGGGATGTGAACGACCGGGGCGGGCGCGTGGAGAACCAACGGACAGCGGCAGTGGCCGACGGGCTGCGGACGGCCCTGCGCATCCTCGTGTACACCGTCCTCGGCGGCGCCGCGCTGATCGCCGTCGTGACGGTGGTGTCGGTGCTGGGGCCGATGCTGGCGATCGATCTCTACACCCCGCCGGTCGCGGCCTGGTGGACCGTGTTCACCGCGATCACCGTCCAGGGCGTGCCCTTCCTGCTGCTGGGCACCGTCGTGTCGGCTGCGATCGGCGCGTTCGTGCCCCAGCGGGTGTTCCAGCGGCTGCTGCCCCGCCGTACGGCGCTCGCGGTGCCCGTCGCGGGCGCGGCCGGGGTCGTCCTGCCCGGCTGCGAGTGCGCGTCCGTGCCGGTCGCGGGCAGCCTGATACGGCGGGGTGTCGCCCCGGCGGCCGCCCTCGCCTTCCTGCTGTCCGCGCCCGCGATCAACCCGGTCGTCCTGGTGGCGACCTCCATCGCCTTCCCGGGGCAGCCCGAGATGGTCCTCGGCAGGCTGGTCGCCTCGCTCGCCACGGCCGTGGTGATGGGCTGGCTGTGGGCGCGGTTCGGGCGGGAGGAGTGGCTGCGGCTGCCGAAGCGGGACACCGGGCACGAGCAGGGCGGCGGGCCGCGTGCCTTCGTCTCCGGCCTCCAGCACGACTTCCTGCACGCCGGCGGTTTCCTCGTGCTCGGCGCGGCGGCCGCGGCGACCTTCGACATCGTCGTACCGAGGTCGCTGCTGGAGGTGTTCACCGGGTCGGCCTGGCTGTCGGTGCTGCTCCTGGCCGTGCTGGCGGTCGTGCTGTGCGTGTGCAGTGAGGCGGACGCGTTCGTGGCGGCGTCGCTGAGCGGCTTCTCGCCGACCGCGCGGCTGGCGTTCATGGTGGTCGGGCCGATGGTCGACCTGAAGCTGATCGCGCTCCAGACGGGCACGTTCGGCAGATCCTTCGCGGTGCGGTTCTCCTCCGCGACCTGGCTGGTGGCCGTCGCGAGCAGCGTCCTGGTGGGGTGGTGGCTGCTGTGAGGCGCTACGGACCGGCCGTACTGCTCGCCCTCGTCGGTGCGGCGATCTGGCGGGTGTCGCTCTTCAGCGACCTGTACCTGCGGTACGTGCAGCCCGGGTTGCGGCCGTACCTGGTGGTGTCGGGCGGGGTGCTCGTGCTGCTGGGGGTGGCGGTGGGGGTGCTGGCGCGGACCGCGGACGCCGGGGAGGCGCGGGAGGACCCCGGGGCCCCCGCCGGGCACACCCACGGCCCCGCCGGCCCCCGCGTCGCCTGGTTCCTCACCCTCCCCGCCCTGGCCCTGCTGCTGTTCCCGCCGCCCGCCCTCGGCTCCTACAGCGCGGAGCGCGAGGCCGACGGGCGTGCGGCCCGGGGCGTCGGCACCTTCCCGGCGCTGCCGGCCGGGAACCCGCTCGACCTCACCCTCGGGGAGTTCGGCTCCCGGGCGGTCTACGACAGCGGCCGTTCCCTGACGGGACGCACGGTCCGGCTCACCGGCTTCGTCACCCGCGACGCCGACGGCACCTGGTACGTCACCCGCCTCCTCGTCTCCTGCTGCGCCGCCGACGCCGGCGCCGCCGAGGCCGAGGTGCGCGGCGCCGGCGCCCCGCCCGTCGACACCTGGGTCACGGTCACCGGCACCTGGCACCCGGAGGGCGAGCCGGGCTCGGACGCCGCCTGGCCGCCGGTCCTCGACGCCACCTCCGTACGGCGGACACCGCAGCCGGACAACCCGTACGAGAAGCGCTGAGGGTCACGCGGGGGCGGCGGCCCGGCGCACGGGTTTCGCCCTACCCGCGACGGGTAGTCGGGCGACGATTCCGGGAGGGCTCGGAGCATGATCCGGGCGGGCGCCGGGCCCGGGTCCCGGGAGGCAGCGGGCACGGTACCGGGTCGGCCGCCGAATGCCGACCGGGCCGGTTGCCGTACGGCGGTCGGCCGCGCGGCCGTCGCGCAGGCCGTCCCGGTCGGGTGGTGTGCGCCGGCCCACCTCGCACCTGCGGCAGCGTGCCCGGAAGAGCGTCGATGGCGAAGGCCGGTGTTGAAGGAGGCGGTGGTCGTGCGGCCCAGGGACGATCCCCCAGGTGCCCCCGGCGGCGATCCCGGTCCACGCCGCACCGGGGGCGGTGACCTGGACCTGGACGGGATCAGGGCCGCCGATGTGATCGCCAGGGGCGTGCGCGGCGTCGAGCCCGGAGATGTCCCGGGCCGGCTGTGCGAGGTGGCTGTCGAACTGCTGCCGGTGATCGGCGCGAGTGTGTCGCTGCGCAGCGAAGGCATGCCCGTACAGCTGAGCGCCAGCAGCGCGCACGCCGCGCACCTGGCGCAGCTCCAGGCGACGCTGGGCGACGGCCCCTGCCAGAGCGTGCTGCAGGAGGGGGCGCCCGTACTGGCCTGCGATCTGACGACCGGCCGGGACGCCGGCCGCTGGCCGGTCTTCGCCCAGCAGGCGACGGAGGCCGGGGTCCGGGCGGTGTACGCGGTGCCGCTGGGCAGTGACGCGGTGTGCGTGGGCACCCTCGACCTGTACCGCGACAGCCCCGGCGGGCTCACCGACCGCCAGCTGCACGTGGCCCGGCTCGTGGCCGGCGTCATGACGGTGGCCCTGATGGCGCTGCCCCGCGAGACCGAGGCCGAGCCGCGGGACGAGGAGCCCTGGCTGAGCGGGCTGGCCGCGGACCACGACAAGGTCTACCAGGCCGTCGGCATGATCATGGCGCAGCTCGGTGTCGGCGCCGACGACGCGCTCGCGCGGCTGCGGGCGGACGCCTTCGCGCGCGGCTGCACGGCCCTCGACGTGGCCCGCGACGTGATCGCCCACCGCAGGCGTTTCGACCAGTACTGACATCCGGTACCCCCTACGGGGAGCCGGTACCGGGACCGCGCGGGCACCCGTCAGATCTGTGCCCGCCCCTGCTTCGTGATCTCGGTGAGGCGCTGTGCCCCGAGTTCCGCGGTCTGCCGCGTGACCTCCTCGTGCACCTCGTCCAGGCCCGCGTGGGTGAGAGTGATCGCCTCCTCCCCGACCCGCACGGCCGCGAGGTCCATCGTGAGGTACGTCAGTTCCCCCTCCTCCGTCTCGCCGGCCAGGGTGACCCGCAGGGCCTGCCGGGCGTCCCCCACCGGCCGCAGCGGCATGTCGCTGACCTGGACGGTCTGGACACCGCCGCGCGTGGTCGTCGCCGTGAACTCGCCGCACTTCCCCGGCAGCGACTTCAGCCAGGCCAGGGTGCGGTCGACGTCCGCCGGCGGATGGGCGGCGACCTGGTAGCGCAACTGGGCGTCGGTGTCGGCGGCGTCGAACGCGGCCGTCGCCCGTGGGCCGGCCGGGACCCCGAAGAACTCCTCCGTGTAGAGGGCGTCGAGCAGCCGCTGGCAGTCACGGTCCCGCGCGGTCGCCTTGAGCAGCCCGTCCCGCCAGGTACTGGCTCCACGCGTCGGCCTCCACGGCTCCCCCAGATCGGCGCCGGTGATCAGCGCCGCCTGGGCCTGGGCGGCGGTGAGGCCTGCCCCGGAGCCCGTGGACCGCTCGCCGGCGGGTGACGCGCCGGTGGCGGTCGGGGAGGCGGAGAACCATCGTGGCCGCGGCCCGTCCTGGACGGAACAGGCGGCCGTGGCCAGCAGGGCGGTCACGGACAGCGCGGAGGCGAGGAGGGCGCGGGCACCTGGGCCACGTCGGCCGGCCGGAGGGTGGGGCATCGGTGGGCCTCCTGCGGGGAGTTCATGGAGGTGTCTGCCGGCGGGGCGGGCTCTCCAAGATCGGGTACGTGCTCTTACGGCACCACCGCCACGGGCGGCACACCAGTGCGACGGGCTGTTCGGGTGAGGGAGGAGTACGCACGGCGGACCCCGTGAAAAAGCCGTGGCCCCGCGCGGCCCGCCCCTGTTACGGTCACGCCCATGAAGCGCGCCCAGCCGTTCCCGTCTCTCACGACGACGCCGGAGAGTGTCCCGGCGCGCTGACAGCTGACGCAGATGTCTTCAAGCCCCGGGGCGAGTGCCCCGGGGCTTCGTCGTGGTGGGGGTACCACCCGGCTGGAGCGGAGCCGAGAGCTGGGGGAGCTCGCCTCAAGACCCGAGGAGCCCGCCATGCACGACCACATGCACGACCACCGACGGCTCGGCCGTGAACTGAACCTCTTCGACACCGACCCGCTGATGGGCGCGGGGCTGCCGTACTGGCTGCCCGACGGCGCGATCGTGCGGCACACCCTGGAGGAGTACATCCGCCAGGCGGAACAGCGGGCCGGCTACCGGCACGTGTACTCGCCCGTCCTCGGCAAACGCGAGCTGTACGAGATCTCCGGGCACTGGGACCACTACAGCGAGGACATGTTCCCGCCGATGGACCTCGGCTCGGAACAGGTCCTGCTGCGCCCGAGCCTGTGCCCGCACCACGCCCTGATCTACCGCTCCCGCTCCCACAGTTACCGCGAACTTCCCCTCCGCATGGCCGAGTTGGGCGGCATGTACCGCTCGGAGCTGTCCGGCGTCCTCGGCGGTCTGACCCGCGTGCGGGCCATCACCCTCAACGACGCGCACATCTTCTGCACCCTGGAGCAGGCCGTCGAGGAGGCGCGTGCCGCGCTGGAGCTGATCGGCCGTGCCTACGCGGACCTGGGCATCCGCGCGGTCCGCCACCGTCTCTCCCTGCCCGGCGAGGGCGGCAAGTACGTGGCGGACCCGGATCTGTGGCGGCGGGCCACCGCCCTGCTGCGCGAGGTCCTGGACGGCTCCGGCATCCCCTACGAGGCCGCCGAGGGCGAGGCGGCCTTCTACGGCCCGAAGATCGATGTGCAGATCGCCGACCCGGCCGGGCGGGAGGCCACCCTCTCCACCGTCCAGATCGACTTCCACCAGCCCGAACGCTTCGACCTGCACTACATCGGCGCCGACGGGGCGAAGCACCGCCCGGTCATGGTGCACCGCAGCATCATCGGCAGCGTGGAGCGTGCGGTCGCCCACCTCGTCGAGGCCCACGGCGGGGCCTTCCCGCCCTGGCTGGCCCCGGTGCAGCTCGTGGTGCTGCCGGTGGGGGACGAACAGGCGGGCCACGCCCACGAGCTCGTGGACCGCGCCCGTGCACTCGGCCTGCGCGCCGAGGTGTCCGGCCCCGACCAGGGCACCCTCGCCGCCCGCGTTCGCGCGGCCCGACTGGTCCCGTACCAGGCGGTGACCGGCGGGCGAGAGGCCGAAGCGGACCAGGTGGCACCGCGCCTGCGGGACGGGCGGCGGCTGGGGGTCCTGCCTGCCGCCGAGTTCCTGCGGGGGGTCGCGGACCGGGTGGCGGCTCGCGGCACCGAGCTGTGGGCGGCGGCGTAGGAGTGGGTTCGCGGCCCGCCCCGCCCGGACGGGCCCCCGCCCCGTCCGGGCGGGGGCCCGTCCCGTATGAGGGGTTGCCGCAGGCCGTAGGGTCGCTCGTGCGGAGTCCGGTTCGAAGCGTGGTTCGAAGCCCGGTTCGAAAGCCCAGTGCGGGAACAGTGGAAGGAGCCACCGTGACGGACGGTCAGCGTATTCCGGTGATCATCGACTGCGACACCGGCGTCGACGACGCCCTCGCCCTGCTGTTCGCCGTACGGCATCCGGCCCTCGACGTGCGGGCGATCACCTGCGTGGCCGGGAACACGGACGTGGACGGCGTGGTCCGCAACACCCTGACGGTGCTGGAGGTGGCCGGAGCCGGTGACATTCCCGTCGCCCGGGGCGCCGAGCGTCCGCTCATCGAACCCGTGCGGACGGCGCGGCATGTGCACGGGCAGGACGGGATGGGTGACCTGGGGCTGCCCGCGCCGACCCGCGTGCCGGTCGACGTGGACGCGGTGACGCTGCTGCGGCGCGAGATCCTCGCCTCGCCGAGGCCGGTCACGCTGATTCCCATGGCGCCCCTGACGAACATCGCGCTGCTGCTGCGGACACATCCCGAGGTGACCCGCAACATCGAGCGGATCGTGTTCATGGGCGGCGCGGTGGCCACCGGGAACGCCACGCCGGTCGCGGAGTTCAACGTGTGGCACGACCCGGAGGCGGCGGCGGTGCTGCTCACGGCGGGGGTGCCGATCACGATGTACGGGCTGGACGTGTTCAAGCAGGTCCTGGTGCCCGCGGCCGACGTCCAGCGCCTGCGGGCGGGCACGGACCCCAGCCTCCGCCTGGCCGGCGAACTCCTCGCCCACCGCGACCCGGCCACCTCGGGAGACCCCACGCCGACGGGCGGTCTCGGCGACGCGGGCGCGGTGTGCGCGGTGGTCGATCCGGGCGGCCTGACCACCGAGCGGCTGCCGGTCGAGGTCGCCCTGGCCCCCGGACCCACCCGCGGCCAGACGATCGTCGACCGCCGCCCGCGCCCCGGCGAGTCGGAGATCCACGAGGGGACCCGCGCCCAGCAGTTGGTGGACGTGGCGCTGGGCGTCGACGTGGAGCGGTACGTGAAGCTGTGGCTGAATACGCTGGAGTAGGCCTGGGAGAAGCCGCCTCCCATCGCCGCGTTGCCAGGCCGCGCATAGTGAACGGACCCCTAAAGACGCCTGTGAAGCCCTCGGCCACGAACTGCTGACGAATGCATCGACGGCGCCCGCGCCAAGCTGAAATGCCTGGTCAAACTAGGGATCCTCACCGAGGTCGACACCGACAACTTCGCCAGGAAGCAGTAGCCGGCGAACCGCCCACTCGGATTTCGCTTCAGCTCTCTATTGCCCGGCGGTAAGGGACCATCGAACGGAGGAGGGTGCCGTCACAGACAGGGTGCCCTCCGGCCTGGGCCTCTTGAGCTGGAGCTCGTTGTAGGTGCTGCTGGTCTCGTCTGCTACGCACTCGAGGGGGAACCTCAACCCCGTCGGCTCGACCGCGACCGTGAGGGTCCCTTGACCTTCACAATTGACGGCCACTGACAAGGGGCGTGCAGCCAGGCCTTCCTTCAACTCGACCTGGCGGTTCCCTCTGGCTGAAGCGACTTGCGCCAGCACTTCGCCGGAGGGAAGCTTCGGTGCTTGATCGACCGTCTCCCCCTCGATGTGCTCAGCCCTGTCGGTTGCCGCAGGTGATGAGTTGGTTGATCTGGCAGCGGACGGCGTGCCTTTCGCAGGGCCCGTCAAGTCTCCGGAGCAGCCACCGATCAGGAGACCGCTGATCAGCACACATGCGCTGATGCCGGTCCAGTGGAACCTCGACAGCCTGGGCCCTGCCGTCATCAGCCCTCCCACAAGTACCAGCCCACCCTGTAGGGCGAGTAGCTGGTGATCTTCTTCTTGGCCGATGTAGTGCAATTGCTGTATATCGTGTAGCTCTTCCCGACATGCTTGAGCCGATAGACACCATACTTGGCGTTGGTGGTCTTCTTTGACGGCGTGTCTACAGCAATCGTGTTTCCGAGCTTGGCCGTAAGTTTGGCCGAGAGATTGACGTCAAACTTTCCCTCCAGTTTGACGATCAGCGTGTCCCTGCTCACCGTCAACCCAGCGGTGTAACTGATTCCGACCTCGCCGGTCACCTCGGAAGTGAACGTCGATTTTGCGGTTCTGGACGTGCCGTTGTAGTTCGACAGCGTTGGCCCTACGCCCTTGTGGTACTTCTTGCCGCCAGACTCCGGAATGTACACGCCATGTGTCGGACCACAGTACTCACCATTCGGCCAGTTCTCTGGAGGCTTCGGAGTGGTGGTGGGCTCGTCAGGAAGACCATTCCCCTCGGCAGGGTCATCAATCAAGTCTTCCTCAGGCTGAGCAGCTACGGCTGGTCCGGCCGCTATAACGCAAAGAGCCACTGCTGTTGACGCCAGTACTCCTCGGATCGCATGGATACCCACGAAGGAGACCTCTCGATATGAACCGCTCCCCCGAACGGTCGAATACCTGGACAGTACGTGAGGGTCATGTGCGCGACAAATAGAACCAGTGATTCACTGAGGAAAACTTGAGCATGTCGGGCTCGTCCGGCGCCCACTGGCCTGCCGCGACGAGTCGTTCGACGACGTCATGGAGTTGGGCTGCGGTCACCGCGGTGGAGTCGTCGGCCGGGCTGAGACGTCGTTTCAGTTGGTGAGCCGGCGGTACCTGATGAGGGCTGCGGCGATGCCGACGGAGGCCAGGAAGTGCTCGGCCTTTCGCTCGTAACGGCGGTGCAGCCTTCGGCATCCGGCCAGCCAGGAGACCGTTCTCTCGACGACCCAGCGGTGTCGGCCGACCCGCGTGGACGATTCGATGCCCTTGCGGGTGATGTGGTGGCGGATGAGGCGCTCGCGGATCACGCCATCAGAAACGACGTCTAAGCGCCCTTGCGCGGCCTGCCTCGTCTCGGGGCGGGCGGACGCCAAGAGGCCACGTCGCTGACTGAAAGGCCGAGGTGGGTGAGGTGTTCGTCATAGGCGCGCTTGAGGGTTTCCCGGTCCGGCGTCGGACCAGTGCTGAATCCGTCGTCGGGGGCCGTGACCCAGGGGAGAAGCTCTGAGAATGCCTTGAGCAGAGGCAGGGCCGACTCCGGACGCTGTGCATGGGCGTGGGCATCGGCTTCGAGGAGGTCGACCACCACCGAGGCTCGCTCACCGGCGGACCAGCCCGCCCAGCCGACCGGCGTGGTGGGAGCCAGGGGGGAAGCGGAAGACGCGAAGGAGACGAACCGCTCGTTCGGGATGTCGAACTTGCCGCGGCGTCGCCAGTAGGACGGCCTGAGGAAGTCCCCCGAGGTGAACCGTGGCAGGACCGTCTCCGAAGGGTGTACGTCAGCGACAAATTCTTGTTCGTCTTCTCGGCGCTGGAATTCCCACACTTCTTCCCAGACGCGCCGCTTGGCGAGACCCGACGTCTTGTACCGAAGAGGCGCAGCCTGTGGCACGTGTTCGTCGGCGAGCAGGTCCAGCAGCACGTCAGACGTTCCGGCACCAGGAGCATAGAGCGCCGCCAGTGTGGTGAAGTCCTCGTTACCACCCAACAGTTCGGCCAGTTCGCGGACTGTCCGGGTGACAGGCCGGCGTCCTGCCGGGGAAGACTCGTACCACAGGTGGGACGCTTCGCAGTGGTCGAGCAGACGATTCCGGAGCACGGGGACGATCCTGGTTTCCCAGGGTTCGGCCCCCCAGCGGCGCTTGTACTCGGGCTGCTCCAGCAGTCCCAGCGACGCGTTCTGCTCGATGGCGTTCACCCGGCGTCGTACCAGTTCCCGGTACGCCTGCGGCCAGTGCTGAGGGATGTCGGTCACTGGTGTCGCCGAGTGGCGGGTGAACCACTGAGTCTCCACCTCTCCCGTCGCGGCCCGCCGGGCGAGCACGATCTCGAAGGCTCGCTCCCCCAGTGCGAGGTCGGGTACGTCCTCGATGGGACCGCTCAGCTCCCCGTCGTCGGGGATCAGGCCGTAGTGGGCGTACACCTTCCAGTCCAGTTCCTCCTGGAGGGCGATCATCCGTGATCTGAGGGACGTCCACCGGTGTCGGGCGGAGGCGAGGAATCGGCCGGTGATCCGGGTTTCCGGGGCGGCGATCTCCCGCAGGACTCGCTCCGACTCGGCCGCCAGGGAATCCAGTTCGTGGGCCTCTGCGACGGGGAACGCGGAGGGAAGTGGCAGGTCGAGAAGCCGAGTCGAGGTGAACTCGTAGATTTTGGCCCACGCTTCACCTCCTGATTCGGCGCCCCGCAGCTGGTCGACGCGCGACTGTCCCTTGCTCTGGCTCACCTGCTTGAGCCAGAAACTCACGGCCGAGCTGTTGAGGGTGCCGAGCAGTCCGAGATGGGAATCTGCCGAGTCGCTCGTCGACAGCTTGATCACCGGTGCCGAGTTGAGGGGGATGGCAGAACCCTTGAGCAGGACGAAATGAGGGTGAGTTGCCACCCACGGAAAGACGAGAGACCACGGATGCACGTCCCCGGTGGACGCGATGTGGTGCCAGTCGTACCAAGGTGACGTCTTCTTCGCGCCCTTCCGCTCCCGCAGAACGGTCCGGTACGGCCACAGCCGTCGGTGGTGTCCGGGAAGGCTTCCCAGGCCGATGACAGGTTCGAAGCGGTGATCCGTGCGAGGGAAGAACGCCATGAGCGTCGGGGACGCGGACCAGTCCCGTACCTCGGAGCCGGTGAGTACCGGGACGGTGGCGAACTCCTCGGCCCCTTGACGCTGGAATGAACGGGCGGTGGTGCAGAAGAGGTCGTCGGATCCGGTGTTGGCGGCGTATCCGATGCGCACGACACGGTCGCCGAGCCGCTGCCCGGTATCCATGCGGCGCAGCACCTCGCGGGCCGCCGAGGGTGTGAGGCTCCAAGGGAACACACTCAACTGTCCGCGGTCCTGGAGATAGGACTCCGCCCACTCGCTCGCAGCACCGGCCGTGAACGCCAGGGTTCGCAGCGACCGCCAGACATACCCCTGTTCGGGGACCTCCGGTTGTGAGGGCTCACCCCGACGGCCCACGACGGTGTGAACAGCGGTATCGGGATCGGCCACGCGGTTGCGGCCCGCGAGGATGGCGGTCGGGGTCCCGTGGCCCGGGATGTAGGCCCCGGACGTGTCGATGATGTGTGTGATCTCCACTCGGGGCAGGACGCGCTCGACAAGGTCGCGCCCGAACTCACGCTTCATGAAGGAATTGGAGGTGAGAAGGCCGACCCGGCCCGCTGCCTCGCCCGGTTGTGCGAGCTCGAAAGCGAGTTCAGTGAAGGGAACCGGCAGTGAGTAGGCCCCTCGGCAGCTCTCGTAGAGGTCGCGGTAGATAGCGGACAGTGCTTTGTCCGCGACAGTGACGTACGGCGGATTGGTCGTCACCACGTGGTACGACGCCGACAGGAGCAGCCCGTGGCGAGCGGTGTACTCGTCGATCTCCGACGGGATGCCCGAACTCGCGGCCGTCGGTTCCGAGTGGGCGGTGCGGCCATGAAGAAGGGAATCACCGGTCGCCACGACGAGCGGCAGGTCCGGGACCTCGTCGAGACGCCGTTCCCCCGTGCTGTTCATGGCGGCCAGCAGCAGGCGGAACCGCGTGATGCTCACGGCGCACGGGTCGATGTCACAGCCGTGCACCGACCGCAGAGCACGGGCCGCCCGCTGCCAGGGGCTCATGTCCGGCCTGGTCTCGGACCAGCGCCGGAAAAGTCGTTCGTACGCGTCGAGCAGGAACGCGCCCGAGCCGCATGAGGGGTCGATGATCCGGAGGCCGGACAGCCCCCCCGTCTGGGACACGTGCTCTGTAAGGACTGGTTCGAGCACGAGATCGTGGATGAGGTCGACGACGAACAGCGGGGTGGGGACCTGGGCGTACGACTTCCGCGCCCGCTCGTTGAGCGCCGAGTGGAGACCGGCCAGGAACTCCGTGGAGCGCGAGGTATCGGTGAAGTCGTGCAGGAGAGCGCCGTCCGGTGTCCGGCGGCGCCAGAAGCTGAGCAACTCCTGGCAGGCCTCGTGGCTGGGCCGCAGCTGCCAGAGCGGATGGCTCCTGCTGAACACCGTGGCCATGACCGGGTGTGCGCGGAGCCGGTCGATGGCGTGCAGGACGAGGTCACCGGCCGAGAGGTGGGGTCGGGGTATGCGGAGGGCTTCGTCCGCGAGGTCCGTCGGGCCGGCGGCGAAGGCGATGTCGAGGAGCTCGTTGTCCTCGCAGAACCTGATCAACACGGTCGCCAGTACCCACGCCGTCGCCACCTGGGAGACCCGGGCGTCCAACCAGGCCGACCATGTCGTCGACGTCAGGCCTTGGCCCCTCGCGGACTTGTATTCGTTGCGCAGAACCTCGATGACCGGGTCGGCGGGGAGGTGCTGACTCAGCTCCGCTTCGATGCGGGCGGTGAGCCGCACCAGATCTCCGGCCAGGCCGTTGTCGACGGGCATGGGCCCCTTCCGGTCAGCTTCGCATGGTTCCGCGTCTGACTTTATCACCGAGAGAGTGTCATAAAGTTTGGAGAGTGTTGTGATTGCCGTCTACGCTTCCCGGGTGGCGGCCGATCGCGAAGACCGGCCGCCCTCGACTGAAGGGGTGGGCGGCTCATGGGTGGCGATGACGGGTGGCTCAAGTGGGTGTGGGTGGCGTTGGTCCTGATCGGCGCGTCGCTCCTCGGCTGTGCTGCGGCTGGAATTTCTTGGCTGACGACGGGCGGAAGTCCCGCCAGAGGGAGGGTGAAGGGGGCGCTCGCGGCGGGCGGTGTGACCTTCCTCGGAGTGGCCACTCTGGGTATCGCGATCGGGGGCTTCCTGGCTGGGTGAGGTCTGTATAGGAGTAAACTCCTTAGGGGTGTATCCCTCGTACCGTAGGTCCAAGGAGCCATATGAACCGTCGGGCAAGGCCGAGCAAGCCGTCGCGTGTCTACGACCGCGGGAGCGAATGGGACGCGCTCACTTCCTTCGTGAACCGGCCTCGGCCGCACGCCATGCTCGGGATCGTCAGCGGCCGACGACGCATGGGGAAGACGTACCTCCTGCGGGCGCTCGTCGAGCGGTGCGGAGGCTTCTACTTCGGGGCCACGGCAGGGACGGAGGCGGAGTCCCTCCGCCAGTTCAGTGCAGCGTTGGCAGACCACGCGGGTTCGCCAGTGCCCTTTTCCTTCGCAGCATGGGATGACGCGATCTCGTATCTCTTCGACCTCGCCGGACCCGGGCGGAGGGACAGCCCGTTCCTCGTGGTCATCGACGAGTTCCCGTACCTGGTCAAGGTGGCCCCGGAACTGCCTTCGCTCATCCAGCGCGCGATCGACCGCTGCCAGGTGGAGGAAAGCCGTATGCGGTTGCTCCTGTGCGGTTCGGCGATGTCCGTGATGGGCGGGCTGCTGGCCAGCACAGCACCTCTGCGTGGCCGGGCGCAGCTGGAAATGGTCGTGCGGCCCTTCGGGTACCGGGCCGCGGCCGACTTCTGGAGTGTCGCCGACGATCCCGCGCTGGCCGCGCGACTGCACGCCATCGTGGGAGGTACCCCTGCGTACCGCCGCCAGTTCCTGGCGGATGACGTTCCCGCGAGTATGAGCGACTTCGACGACTGGGTGTGCCGCACTGTCCTGGCGCCGTTCAGTCCGCTCTTCCGGGAGGCTCGGTATTTGCTTGCCGAGGAGGCGGATATCCGTGACACCGCGCTGTACCACTCGGTCCTCGCGGCCGTGGCGCAGGGCAACACGACGCGAGGCGGCATCGCCGGCTACATCGGTCGCAAGTCCGTCGACATCTCGCATCCACTGAACGTCCTGGAGGACAGTCACCTCCTGGTGCGGGAGGCCGACGTCTTCCGGGCCGGCAAGTCCCAGTACCGCATCACCGAGCCGCTGATCAACTTTTATGAGGCCGTCATGCGCCCGGCCTGGGCGCGCCTGGAGAGCGGTCAGGCCGCAGAGGTCTGGGCGCAGTCCTCGGAGCGCTTCGCGGCGCAGGTGGCCGGTCCGCATTTCGAGGCGATGTGCCGGGAGTACGTGCTCGGACCGGGCCGCTCCTTGCTCGACACGTCACTGGGAGAGATCGGCAGCGGCGTGGTGACCGACTCGAGGGAGCGTCGGCAGATCCAGATCGACGTAGCCGTGGTGGAGCGGGGGTCCGGCGGGAACAGGTCCGCGGTCACGCTGCTCGGTGAGGCGAAGTGGGGGACTCTCATGGGAGTGGGCCACCTGGAACGTCTGGAGCGGGCCCGGGAACTCCTTGCCGGACGGGGGATGGACACCACGCGGTGCGGTCTGGCGTGCTTCAGCGCTGCCGGTTTCAGCGATGCCCTGCGGGACGAGGCAGAGCGGGGTGGTGTCCTGTTGATCGGCCTCGACGAGCTCTACGGGCGGGCGATGCCGGCGGCCGTTCTGTCCTAGCGTGCGGACGGCCCGGTCCGCTCGCTGGTGGAGCTGTCGCTACGAGCATCGCCGTCGCCTGGAGAGATGGGGCCCAGGGCTCGACAGCCCGGGCCCCATCGGACGTCAACGCGTCGCGCGCTTCCTGCGGGTCATGACCACCATGGCCGCGCCGCCCGCGAGGAGCACTCCCGCGCCGATGGCGATCGGGCCCGTGCTGCTGTTGGCGCCGGTTTCAGCGAGGTCGCCGCCGCCGCCGTTCGGCTTGGGGGCCGGGGGCGTCGTCGACTCGGAGGCGGACGGGGTGGGGGTGTCCGTGTCCGTGGCCGGGGGCGACGAGGGCTCGGAGGGCTCCGACGGTGCCGGGGGCGTCGTCTCCTCGGCCGGTTCGGAGGGGCTCGCGGGCGGGGTGGACGGGGGCTGCGACTCCGCCGGCGGGGGCGTGGCCGTGCAGTCCTTCGTGCCGCCGTTCCAGGCCGCGATCAGCTTGTCCTTGATGACCGGACGGTCCGGGCCCTTGGGCAGCTCGCCGTGCTCGAAGCCGTCCTTCGCGTCGAGTTCGCCGTCGAACTTCGTCGCGCCCCGGTAGAGGTCGATCTGCCCGAAGCAGCCCTGGTCGGGGATGGCGATGTCGAGCGAGTCGGTGGCGCCCGGCTTGACCGTCACCGTGTCGAAGTCGACGAACACCTGCTCGCCGGAGGTCGCGAAGGTCGCGCCGTGCGCGAGGTAGGAGGCCAGGGAGGCCGTGCACGTCGTCGCGTCGCCGGCCGTGCGGACCTTGATGTGGACCTTGCCGTCCTCGGTCGGCTTCAGGTTCTGGTCGTCGACCTTCACCGAGTCGAAGAAGTTCGAGCCGTCGAGCGAGAACTGGCAGCGGTCGGTCCCGGTCTCCGTGCCCGCGCCGGTCCCGGGCTTGTAGGTGCCGCCGGACGACCAGCCGTCGCCGCCGGGCGTACCGGTGGCGAACGCGGTGGTGGCGGAGGCGGCGCAGAGGGCGAGGGCGGCGGCGCCCGTCCCCAGCAGGCGGCGCGCGGTGACACGTCTCGCTATGGACATGGGTATCCCGTTTCTTGGCTATGCAGGAACCCGGGTGACGGCATGCGGGCAGCGCGCGGCGCACGGCTGCCGGGGCCGCACCAGGGGGTGAGTGGTCGAAGAAACACTGGGCCCATTGGTCACATGCGCCTCAGTGCGCCCCCATCGTGGCCGCGCCGCAGCAGGCTGTCAACCTGCGGGTATGCGAGGGGAGTTACTCCGTCATCACACTTTCATCACAGCGGGAATGGATCACTCCGATCAACGCGATGGTTCCTTTTTCCGGCAATCTGGACAGATTTAATGCTGTTGCCCGTATGCCCTGTAAAAGGAGACCGCGTGACCGATCGCTCCACCCTCGACCTGTCGTCCCGGGATCCCGACTGGTGGCGCCAGGCCGTCGTCTACCAGGTCTACCCCCGCAGCTTCGCCGACGCCGACGGCGACGGCCTCGGCGACCTGCGCGGCATCACCCGCCGCCTCGGTCACCTCGCCGCCCTGGGCGTGGACGCCCTGTGGCTGAGCCCGTTCTACCCGTCCGAGCTGGCCGACGGCGGCTACGACGTCGCCGACCCCAGGGACGTCGACCCGCGCCTGGGCACCCTCGACGACTTCGACGCCCTGGTCGCCGAGGCCCACCGGCTCGGTCTGAAGGTCATCGTCGACATCGTGCCCAACCACTCCTCGCACCAGCACGTCTGGTTCCAGGAGGCCCTGCGCTGCGGGCCCGGCTCGGCGGCCCGCGACCGGTACGTCTTCCGCGACGGCCGCGGCGAGCACGGCGAACTCCCGCCCACCGACTGGCAGTCCGTCTTCGGCGGCAGCGCCTGGAAACGTGTGCCCGACGGCCAGTGGTACCTGCACCTGTTCGCTCCCGAGCAGCCCGACCTCAACTGGGAGAACCAGGAGGTCCGCGCCGACTACCGCACCACCCTGCGCTTCTGGTCCGACCGCGGGGTCGACGGCTTCCGGGTGGACGTCGCCCACGCCCTCGTCAAGGACCTGAGCGAACCCCTGCGCGACCTCGGCGCTCCCGAGCTGAGCCGCGAGGGGGCCGTCACCGGCATGCCGCCCGGCACGCACCCCTTCTACGACCGCGACGACGTGCACGAGATCTACCGCGACTGGCGCAAGATCCTGGACGCCTACCGCCCGCCCCGCATGGCCATCGCCGAGGCGTGGGTGCCCGGCGCCCGGCGCGCGCTGTACGCCCGCCCGGACGAGCTCGGACAGGCCTTCAACTTCGAGTACCTGGAGGCCGGCTGGGACGCGGACGAACTGCGGCAGATCATCACCGACTCGCTCGCCACCGCCCGGGCGGCCGGCGCCTCGGCCACCTGGGTGCTGTCCAACCACGACGTCGTCCGCCACGCCTCCCGCCTGATGCTCCCGCCCGGCACCGACGAGAACGCCTGGCTGCTCTCCGGCGGTCACGCCCCGGCCGTCGACGAGGCGGCCGGGCTGCGCCGGGCCCGGGCGGCCACCCTGCTGATGCTGGCGCTGCCCGGCTCGGCGTACGTCTACCAGGGCGAGGAACTCGGCCTGCCCGAGGTCGCCGACCTGCCCACCGAGGTGCTCCAGGACCCGATCTGGGAGCAGACGGGGCACGTCCGCAAGGGCCGCGACGGCTGCCGGGTGCCCCTGCCCTGGACGACGGCCGGACCGTCGTACGGCTTCGGGCCGGGCGGCGCCTGGCTGCCGCAGCCGCCCGGCTTCGCCGCCCACGCCGTCGAGGCGCAGGACGGCGTCGAGGGCTCGACCCTGGAGCTGTACCGCACGGCCCTCAGGCTGCGCCGCAAGCTGCTCGACGGCGAGGAGCTGACCTGGGCGGAGGACACCCCGGACGGTGTCCTCCTGTTCGACCGCTGCGAAGGCTGGCGGTGCGTGACGAACCTGTCCGGCACGGCGGTCCCGCTGCCGGCCGGCGAGGTGCTGCTGAGCAGCGCCCCACTGGAGGACGGCCGGCTCGGGCCGGACACGACGGTGTGGCTCGGGCGTTAGGGGGCGCACCCACCCCCCGGACGCCCCCCGGGGCGGGCGCCCGGGGGGCGTCCGCCACCCGCACGGCCCAGCAGTACGTGCCATCTGCAGGAACGCCCCGCGAGAATCGCTGGCGGAGTGCCGTCGACGTCCGCACAGGGAGCCCCGCCCGCCATGAACAGGTCCAGGAAGACAGCAGCCGTGGCGGGGGCCGTCGTCGCCGGCGTACTCGCGTTCCCCGGCCCGCCGGCGGCGGCCCGGGACGGTGCGCTGTGGGGTGCGGCGACCATCGCACCCGGCCGGGAGGGCATCCTCGAAATCGCCGGCTCAACGGGGGCGGCCCCGGGCGCCGCGCTGACGCTGACGGCACCCCGGGGCACCCGCGTGACGGCCACGCCGCTCGACGCGCCCGGCTACCTCGGCCGGGTCGCCGCCGACGGCCGCAGCGGGACGTACACGGTCACCGACGACGCGGCCGGCCGGTCGTGGCGGGACCGTCCGCTCCCCTTCGTGCTCGCGGTCCCCGCGAACGCCGTGCCCGGCACTCGGCTGCGCGGCTGCGTCCTGCGGATCACCGACGCGGACGGCGTGCGGCGGGCGGCCGGCCGGTGTGCCGTGACCGTGGGCCTGGCCGGGCCGACGCTGACCCGCCCGCTCTCCGGCGTGCCGCTGGACGTCCGGCCCCGGATCGCCGGTACGGCACACCCGGGAGCCCGGATCACCGTCCGCGACAAGGACGACCGTGAGGCCTGCTCGACCACCGCCGCCCCCGACGGCACCTGGGCCTGCACCCCGCGCACGGCCCTCCCGGCGGGCCTCAACCGGCTCCAGGCGGTCGCCACCCTGAACGGGGTGAGCGCCATGAGCGAGCAGATCGACATCTCGGTGGCGGACGACGGCGCCGGTCAGTAGCGCACGGCCCGGGCCACCTCGGCCCGCACCTCGCCGGGCAGATCGTGGGTGCTGCGCGCGGTGGCCGTGGCGGAGTCGCCGGCCTGCACGTGCTCCACCGTGACGATGACCGTGTCGGTCAGCCGGCCCCCGGCGTCGGTGAAATCGACCTGGACGGCGAAGGACCGTTCCGAGTCGTCGGTGTTGGTGACGGTGACCTGGGCCCGGGCCCGGCCGTCGGCGCCGACGGTGGGCGAGCCGGCCTTCACATCTCCCTTGACGTCGATGCCGCCCCGGATGTCGTCGAGACGGCGTCCGGCCTCCGCCGTGGCAGACTCCAGCGCCTCGGAGGCCTGTGAGGCGAACGACCCGACCGCCGACTCCGCCTCGCGGGCGGCGTCCCCGGGGCTGTCGCCGCCGCAGCCGGTGAGCACGGCGGCCAGCGCGAGCGGCAGCGCCGCCCCGCCCGTCGCCCAGCGTCCGCGTCCCATGGCCTCACGTGTGGCCGAGGCCACCGCCGCCGAAGGAGCCGCTGGACCCGGGCAGCCAACGGCGGGGTTTCTGGTCCTTGCCCGTCCTGGTGCTCGCGTGGTGGAGCTCATGGGGCAGGAGCCGCTCGCCGTCGCGCGTCACGACCGGCATCTCGTCGGGCTCCCGCATCTCCCGCATCTCATGGACCGGACCGCCCTCCGGAAGGTGCGGTTGCTCCTCGGGGCTGGGGTGGTGCGTGTCCTTGTCCATGACGCGCATCCCGACCAGCACCGCCCAGATCAGCGCCAGGGCGATGATCGCCCCGCCGACGAAGGCGATGGTCACGGCGACCGCGTGATCTGACGACGCCGCCAGCACTTCATACGTTGCCGTAGTCATGCTCCGATTATCGCCGACGTAATGCGATAAAGCGCCCGCAATGTCCGACCCTCGGCATCCACGCCCGAGCATCCGCCCCTGAGCGTCCGCCCCTGAGCGTCCGCCCCGGGCGCGCGGGCAACCTCCGCGCGGTCTGCGACGACCTGACGGTGATACCCCGTCCCCCCACACGAGGGAGATCACCATGCGCAGACACCTCGCACGGCTGCTCACCGTGCTCGCCGTTCTGGCGGCGGCGTTCGCCACCCCCGGCATGGCGAGCGGCAGGGCGCAGGCCGCCGACGAGTGGAACCCGCCCGCGAACCTCGTCCAGCCCCTGAACGAGGTGTGGAACCACGTCGAGTCGACCTACGGCAACCTGTACGGCTTCCGCAACTACGGCTGGGACCAGGTCATGGCCAACCGCGGCAGCGTCAACTACTGCGTCCGCTGGGAGTCCGACGCCCCCGTCAGCGCCGCCCTGCGCGACCGGATCCACGCCGCGCTGAAGAAGCAGTTCGGCAAGTGGATGACGGCCATGACCGAGAACGGCAAGGGGCACAACGCCTGGCCGTACACGACCGTCCCCGTCAACATCGTCGGCTGGGCGGTGAAGAACCGCTCCACCCTCCAGTGGACCGACAACTCCGTCGACATCTACACCGGCATCCTCGACAGCGGCGGCGCCCCGCAGTGCGCCCCGGACTGCGGCCGCTTCTTCCACCAGGACGGCAACTACTCGAAGTGCCCGGGCGGTGCCGCCCGCCACTACGACCAGTCGCTGTGGCTGACCAAGGGCTTCGGCGGCGGCGCGGGCGGTGACTGGGGCCAGCGCATGGGCCAGGAGTACTTCACGGGCGCCCTGAACCAGGAGAACATCCACATCTACCTGCACGAGGTCGGCCACACCTTCGGCCTCGACGACTTCTACGACTGGTCGCCGACCGGCCAGTGCTGCTTCCTGATGAAGGCGGGCAGCGCCACGCAGATCACCGAGTTCGACAAGTGGATGCTGCGTGACTTCTGGCGGCATCTGAAGAGCCGCTACGGCCTCTGACCGACACCGGGCGGCGCGCGCGGCCCCGGCTCCCGTGCCGCTCTCCGGCGTACGGTGGAAGAACCGGGGTAGGCCGCAACCGGTGGCCGACGGTCTCCTGGCCACGCCTCCCGTTTCGCAGCAGGAGCCCTCATGACGTCCGCCTCCTCGCCCCCACCGCCCCTCCCGGCACCCTCCGAGGTCCGGCTGAGGCTCGCGGTCCAGCCCCGCCTCGGCCGCACGGCCCGCCGTATCGACGGGGCGTGGTGGCCCCGGTCGTACGACCTGGCCGCGGAACTGCCCGGGCTGCTGGCCGTGCTGCCGCGCGCCTGGGGCCGGGTCAGCAGCGTCCTGGTCCACGGGGACACCTGGCTGCCCTGCCCGGAGCGGCTGGACGTCGCCGGCCAGGAGGTCCACGTGGGCCGCAGGGAGTCGCCGGCCACCCCGGACACGGTCTGCCTGCTCACGCCCGGCCGGGGCCGCTGGGACCTGCTGGTGGTGCCGCCCGCGACCACGGAGGCGGAGGCGGTCCGGCTCATGGAACAGGCCGTCACGCAGGACGCCTGACGCCGTGCGCGAGTACAGCTAGTGCGCGAGCAGCACCAGGACCAGGGCGATCAGCGCCGGGACGGTCTGCACGAAGAGGATCTTCCGGCTGGCGGTGGCCGCGCCGTACGCCCCCGCGACCGCCACGCACACCAGGAAGAACACCGAGACCTGGAAGCCCACGGGGTCGGACGCCACCGCGCCCCAGAGCAGTCCGGCGGCGAGGAAGCCGTTGTAGAGGCCCTGGTTGGCGGCCAGGGCCTTCGTGCCTTCCGCGAACTCGGCGCTGGTGCCGAAGGCGGCGCGGGCCCGGGGAGTGGTCCACAGGAACATCTCCAGCACCAGGATGTAGGCGTGGAGGGCGGCGAGAGCCAGCACCGCGAGGGTGGCGAGGGTCGACATGCGCCGCATCATCGCAGGCTTGCCCGGCCGCCCTCGCCCGGCCGTCCTCGTTCGGGCCCGCCCGGGAGGCGGAGCGGGGCGCCGGGTGGCAGATTGCGGGCAGTGGAAGGCCGGTCCGGGCCGTCGCGTCCCCGCGTGTGCCGCTCGGGAGCCCGGCCCGGCCTTCCCGCTCGCCAGTGGCGTCGGAGGGGTGCGGTCAGTGCCCGATCCGGAACGTCGCGCCCGCCCGGTCCGTGGCCGTGCCATCATCGCGTTCGAAACTGCGAACATAGTTCGATGAGTCGGCCGGGTACACGCCGGTTCCCGGTTGGCCGTTCGGCCGAGGTGGCGGGGCCTGTCCCGGCGGGAGATTGAGGGCCGGCCCTCGACTCCGTGACAGCGCAAGGGGCCCGTCCCTCCGCACGGTCAGCAGGAGTACGGCCAGGGCCCTTCAGTTCCGGTCCGCCCCGAGCGCTCTCACGGTCGTCGCCGCCGCTGACCGCGTGGCGCTCGGGCTGACCCTGGCCATGTGCCTGATGCCGGCCACGCGCTTCGGCTACCTCGTCCACCCGCTGGTGCAGGCCGGGTGGTTCCGCCGCGACCTCCGTGCGCCCCGAACGCTCTGACGGCCGACTCGCACGTGAAGTCCCCCGGAATCAAGGGCAGTTGTGGTCATTTCTGCCATCGACCGGCCGATAAACGATCATCCCGTGGGTGGATGTAAGGCGCATCCGCTTCCCGTGACGATGACCCCGACCTTTTCGAACACCGAGGAAGGGGAAGGCCGTTGCGTATCGCCCGGCTTCTCGGAACCGTACTGGGCACCACGTTGCTGACGACCACCGCCGTACTGACCGCACCCGCTCACGCCGGCCCGGCCGCGCCGCCCGCGGACCGCACGTCGCTCGACAGAGCCGCTCTGCGCGACTCGCTGGACGCCATCCACGAGGCGGGCATGTACGGCGTCTTCTCGTCCGTCAGAGACGGCGGCGAGCGGTGGAACGGGGCCTCCGGCGTCGCCGACGTGGAGACCGGACGCCCCGTCACCCCGGGCATGCGGCACCGCGTGGGCAGCATCAGCAAGACCTTCACCTCCGTCGCCCTGCTCCAGCAGGTGGAGCGCGGCCGGGTCCGGCTCGACGCGCCCGTCGGCGACTACCTCCCGGACCTCATACCCGGGGAGCGCGGCCGGCAGATCACCGTCCGCATGCTCCTGAACCACACCAGCCATATCGGCGACTACATCGCGGGCGCCTTCCCCTCACTCGTCGAGGGCTCGACCGCCAGCCTCGACGAGGAGCGCTTCCGCTCCATCCGCCCCGGGGAACTGGTCAGGCTGGGCCTCGCGGCCCCGGCCACCGGACGCCCGGGCGAACTGCCCGGCTCGTACTCCAACACCAACTACGTGATCGCCGGGCTGCTCCTGCAGAAGGTCACCGGCCAGGACCCCGAGAAGTACATCACGCGCAAGGTCATCGACCGGGCCGGGCTGCGCCACACGTCCTTCCCCCGCACCCCCTACATCAAGGGCCCGCACCCGCGGATGTACGAGTCGTTCTACGGCCTGATCGACCCGCCGCGCGACTACAGCGTCTACAACATGTCCTGGGCGTACACGGCGGGCGCGGTCGTCTCCACCACCGACGACCTGAACCGCTTCTACCGCGCCCTGCTCGGTGGGAAGCTGATCGGCAAGGCCGCCCTGGACGAGATGACGCGCACGGTCCCGGTCAGCGGCCTCGACTACGGCCTTGGCATCTACGCGCTGGAACTGCCGGGCTGCGGCCGCTTCTGGGGCCACGACGGCGCGGTGTTCGGCGCCGGCACGACCGCGCTGTCCAGTCGGGACGGCAAGCGACAGATGGCTCTCGCGCAGAACCTGATGAAGTACCAGCGCGTCGACGAGAACGGCGAGATGGAGCCGCACGCGATCGACGACGCCCTCTACACGTACGTCGTCCGCGCCCTCTGCCCGGCCGACTCCCCGGCCGCTTCCGAATCCGCTCCCGGGGCCGGTCTCGTGAGCCCGGAAGACGCCCGTGGCGGGCTCAGCAAGCGGTTGCCCGGAATCGACCATTCTCAGTTGACCGGCAGCCTCAAGTTTGGTCAGCTGTCCCACTGATCGTGTTCGATTCTGATCGAGCGTTTCATGGCTCCCTGGGGGGGAGCTTGTGACAAGTTGGGGAGTTTTCTTGATGCATCACGATTCCGCCGTGCTGCGCCGCGCCAGATTCCGGCGCGGCGCGGCGGCCCTGGGCTTCGTGGCGTTGACCGCCGGCACCGCTCTGACGGGCGCGCCGGGCGCCATGGCCGCCGGCAGCGCGGTCGTCGCCGGGAAGACCTGCACGCCGACGGAGGGCTTCTCCGGCTGCCGGCTGTTCGATCCGACCGGCGCCCGTGAGGAGTTCCAGGTCCCGGCCGGCGTCACGGCGCTGGACGTGCGGGCCTGGGGCCAGGGCGGGGAGGGCACCCCCTTCGCCAACGGCGGCGCGGGCGGCTACACCGCCGGCACGCTCAGCGTCACCCCCGGGGAGCGGTTGACCCTCGCGGTCGGCGTCCAGCGCTTCGGTGACGCGCTCGGCGGCGCGGGCGGCGACAAGTACGGCGCTGCCGGCGGCAACAGCAGCGGCGTCCGCACCAGCGACGGCAAGCCGCTGCTCATCGCCGCCGGCGGTGGCGGCGGTGGCTACGGCAGCATGGATGCCGGCCAGGGCGGCCCCGGCGGTGGCGAGCGCGGTCAGGACGACACCGAGTCCGAGCGCGGCGGCAAGGGCGCGGCCGGTGCCACCGGCGGCGCGGGCGGCGGCAACGCCTCCTCCGGCGCCGACGCGTCCGGGGGTGGCAAGGGCGGTGCCGGCGGCTCCGGTTCGGGCGGCGCGGGCGGAGGCGGCGGTGCCGGCTACGCGGGCGGCGGCGGTGGCGGCGGCACGGACGACGACCGGGGTGCGGTCGGCAGCGGCGCGGGCGGCAGCAGCTATGTCGACGCGGACCGGGTGACCGGCGCGCGGCTGCTCAGCGGCAACCGCACGGTGGCCCCCGCCAAGACGGACCCCTTCTGGCAGGCCTCCGACGAGCCGGTGCGCGGCGGCATCGCCGAGGGCGGCGTCAACACCGACCGCTCCGGCAACGGGCGCATCGTGTTCCAGTGGAAGACCCCCGCGATCGCGGAGCTGACCCAGGTCTCCGGAGCCGGCCAGACCACCCAGCCGGGCGGCGGCGCGGACCCGGTGGCCGTGGTGGTCCGGGACAAGGCCGGCAACCCGGTCGAGAACGCCTCCGTCACCTTCACGGTCGAGGACCCGGACAAGCTCGGCGCCTACTTCTTCATCAAGGACGGTGCCGACACCACCGAACTGGCCGTGCCGACCGACGCGCGGGGCCGCGCCCAGTCCGCGCCGCTCGAGACGGGCATCGGCAAGGAGGGCGAGTTCGCGGTCCGCGCCGAGGCCGGGGGCGCCTCCACGGTCTTCACCGTGAAGGTGAAGAAGTCGGCCTACACCGTGAGCGTCGCGGGCGGTGACGACCAGCGCGCCGAGCAGGGCAAGGCCTTCGAGGAGGCCCTCCAGGCCCGTGTGGTCAAGTCGGGCGCCACGGCACCGGCCGGTACGGAGGTCGAGTTCCGGGTCGAGGACGACAGCGACGACGCCCCCCGCTTCGAGGACGGCGAGCAGGTCGTCCGCGTCAAGACCGACGACTCGGGCAAGGCCACGGCCCCGACCCTGACCGCCGGTGAGGGCACGGGCACGTACACGGTCGCCGCGTCGGTCGGCGACGCCATGACCCAGTTCGCGGTCGAGGTCGTCGCCGGCGACGCGTCCGCCTCGCCGTCCCCGAGCCCCTCGGCGGATCCGACCGCCTCGGCCGACCCGAGCCCGTCGCCCAGCGCGAGCTCGTCCGGCACGTCGGGTACGACCGGCGGCACCGGGTCCTCGACCACGGGCGGCACGTCGACCGACCTCGACAGCGGCAGCCTCGCCTCGACCGGCGCCGGCGGCATCGGCATCCTCCTCGCGGCAGCGGCGGCCCTGGCCACGGCGGGCTTCGTGGCGTTCCGCTTCGGCCCGCGCCTGAAGCTCCGCTCGCGCGACGGCGCCTGACGTCAGGCCACTCCGACTGCCCGCACCCGATCACCGGGTGCGGGCAGTCGCCGTTTCGGCGGCCGGAGAAGCGGATGGTGAGAGAGGGGCGCGTTTTGCGGAACCTTTGCCCGGGGGCCGGGCGTTGATCCCGTGAGCGCGCGGGAGCGGGTTCGCGAGATGACTCCGACTAATACCGAGGTGACTCAATGGCAGTGTGGGACAAGCTCAAGGACCAGGCCAAGGCTCTGCAGCAGGCGCAGAGCGGGCGCGGCACGACCGGTGGGCACAGCGCGACCGGTGGGCACAGCGGGGGGTCGAGGTCCGGCGGTGGCGGCAAGGCCCAGCTGATCGGCTTGTTCAAGACGCAGCTCGGGTCGCTGAAGAACGAGCTGAAGAGCGGTGCGTACCGGGACGCGAGCATGGCGATGTGTGCCCTGGTCGCGGCGGCCGACGGGCAGGTGGACCCGTCCGAGCGGCAGCAGGTCGAGTCGATGATCCTGAGCAACGACGTGCTGCAGAACTTCCCGCCGGAGCAGCTGCGCCAGCGTTTCAACAAGCATGTGGACCAGCTGACGATGAACTTCCAGCACGGCAAGGCCGAGGCCATGCAGGAGATCGCCAAGGCCGCCAAGAAGCCCACCGAGGCCAGGGCCGTGATCCAGACCGGCATGGTCATCGCCGGGGCCGACGGCCACTTCTCCCAGGCCGAGGCGCAGGTCCTGCGCGAGGCCTGCGCGGCGTTGGGGGTGTCTCCCGCCGAGTTCCAGCTCTGACCGGCGGCACGGCGACACCGGCGCGGCGGCCCCGGGGGCCCGCCTACTGCGGAGCGCGCAGCGCGTCCACGGCCAGGCGGGCCGCCGTGCCGATGACGGCGTCGGCGGCGGGCAGGAGCGCCGAGGTGCGGGCCGTGCGCGTGAAGACGGCGACGGCGTAGCGGCCCCCGTCGGGGTACTCGACGACGCCGACCTCGTTGCGCACGGTCGGCAGGCTGCCCGTCTTGCCCGCCACATGGACGTCGTCGAAGGGGAAGCCGGAGGCCATCCGGTGCGGCCACACCTGGAGTCCGAGGATCCGGCGGATGGCCGCGCCGTGCTCGGGTATGCACGCCTCGTCCCGCCAGACGGCGGCGAGCAGCCGCGTCATGTCGCGCGGGGTGCTGTGGTTGGTGCGGGCCGGGTCGAGTGCCCGCAGCCGGGCGACGACGTGCGGGTCGGCCAGCGACCGCGCGCCGCCCGGACCGGCGTCCTCCTTGATGGTGGCGAGGAGTTCGCCGAAGGTGTGGACGGCGTACGTGCGGGTGAGGCCGAGGCGGGCCGTGGTGCGATTGACGGCGTCGAGACCGACGCGTGCCAGCAGCAGGTCGGCGGCGGCGTTGTCGCTGACGGACATCATCAGATAGGCGAGGTCGCGCAGCGACAGGCGGGCGCCGTCGAGCATGGCGGCGAGCCCCGTCGGGCCGGCGGTGCGGCTCTCCGGCGGGCACTCGACCTGCTCGGTGAGGTCCAGCAGCCCCGCCGCGGCCTGCTCGTGGAGCGTGACGAGCAGACACAGCTTGTGGACGCTGGCGGTGCAGACCGGCTGGTCCGCCCCGGCGTCGAGCTGCGCGCCGCTGTCGATGTCGAGGGCGTGCAGCCGGCCGGTGACCCCGGCGTCGGCGAAGGCCGCGTGGATGCGGGCGAGGGCGTCGGTCACAGCCAGTACTCCGATGCCGGGCGCAGGTGCAGCGGGCGGGAGGGCAGGTCGGGGGTCGCACCGGCGGTGCTGCGCAGCGCGTGCGTGGCGGCCTCGGCGAACGCGGACACGGCGGCGTCCCCGCGCCCCGCGGGCCAGGCCACGGAGTGCCGCAGGGCCAGTGGCGCGCCGGTGAGGGGCCGCCATACGACGCCCCCTTCCGGGTCCGCGTCCTCTTTGGCGTGCCCGTGGGTGTCCCGCGGGCTGAACGCCACCGCCTCGGTCGACAGCACCAGTCCGCGCACGAAGCTGGCGCCCTGGGCGTGGCGTACGGCGGGCGGGGTGTAGCCGTTGCGGGCGCAGGTGGTCAGGAGGTCGTCGTAGACGGCGGGGGCGCCGGCGCGGGGGAAGAGGATCAGGTCGTGGCCGGTGAGGGAGGCGAGGGGGACCTCGTCGAGCTCGGCCGCCGCGGCGCCCCGCGGCAGCAGTACGCCCAGTTCACGTCGCAGCACCGGGCTCAGCTCCAGCCCGGAGACGTCACAGGGGTGGTGGATGAGCCCGACGTCCAGTTCGTGCGCGGCGAACCGCTCCAGTTGCTGGGCGGTGGGCAGCTCGTGCAGTTCCAGTTCCACGCCGGCGCGACCGGCGTCGGCGAAGCCCGCGAGCAGCGCGGCGACCGTGTCGCCGGATATGTCGGGCGGCAGCGCGGCGCGCAGCAGGCCGGTCTCGCCGTCCCGGATGCGGCGTGCGGTGGCCATGAGCGCCTCGGAGCGGGCGAGCACCTCCCGCGCCTCGGGCAGCAGCAGCGCCCCGGCCTCGGTGATGGTCACCTGACGGCTCGTGCGTTCGAAGAGCCGGACGCCCAGGTGCCGCTCCAGGCGCTGGATGCGCTGCGAGAGCGGCGGCTGGGCCATGCCCAGACGAGCCGCGGCACGGCCGAAGTGTGACTCTTCTGCAACAGCCACGAAGCACTCCAGGTGCCGCACCAGGTCCACGAACAGTAACCATATCCGGTATTGATCGATGCGAGATCGATAAAGGTCTTGGACAGAGTGCCCACGCCGCTGCTGTTCTCGGCGCATGGACTCCCTTGCCGAATTCTCCAGCGTCACTCGGGACCGCAGACCGCGCCGAAACGCCGTGCAGGCCGTCACCGCGGGCGCGGTGGTGCTGGCCGTCGCCGCGGGCGGGGCGTACGCGGCCGGTCTCGGTCCCTTCGAGCGGGACACCGGTCCCGACCCCGCGGCCGCGGAACAGGCCCGCGCGTTCCTCGCCGACTGGGCCGCCGGCCGGCTGCCCAGCGCGGCCGGCCGTACGACCAGTCCCGGTACGGCACAGCGGGTGCTGGACAGCTTCACCGCCGGACTGGACATCACGGAGCCCGAACTCAAGGCCAAGCCCGCGACCGAGGCGGAGGACGGCACGGTCACCGTCCCGTTCACCGCCCGGATGCCCGTCGAGGGCCTGGGCACCTGGACCTACGAGTCGAAGCTGCCGCTGCGCGAGCAGAGCGACGGCAACTGGAAGGTGGACTGGACGCTGTCCGTCGTCCACCCGCGCCTGAGCGGCACCGAGAAGTTCCGCCTCGAACGCGAGGAGACCGAGCCCCCCGAAGTCACCGACCGGGAGGGCACGGCCCTGTCGGGTGCGCAGTTCCCCTCCCTCGGACCGGTCATGGCGCAGCTCGGCGGGGGCGGCGGGGGCACCGGCCCGCGCGGGGCGATCCACCTGGTCGACCGGGCCACCGGGAAGGTCGAGCGCACGGAGGCCCGGTTCGGCGCGCGGACGGTCCGGGAGGAGGGCCCGGTCCGCACGACCCTCGACGCCGGCTGGCAGACCGCCGCCGAGAAGGCCCTGGCCGCCCACGCCGACGGCAAGAACGCCGCGCTCGTCGCCCTGCGCATCGACGACGGCGAGATCCTGGCCGTGGCGAACTCCCCGTCCTCCGGCTTCAACCGCGCGCTGTCCGGCACCTATGCGCCCGGCTCCACCTGGAAGATCGTCACCACCAGCGCCCTGCTGCTCAAGGACGCCGTCGCACCGGACGACGTGGTGGACTGCCCCAAGTACCTCACGGTGGGGAAGCGGTTCCAGAACGTGGAGCTGTCCGCGCACCCGGGCGCCACCTTCCGCAAGGACTTCACCGAGTCGTGCAACACCGCGTTCATCAGCCTGCGCGACCGGCTCGACGACGGGGAGCTCGGCGAGGTGGCCCGCAGGTACTTCGGCGTCGGGCAGGAGTGGCACGTCGGGGCGCCCTCGTACGACGGCTCGGTGCCGGTGCCGAAGGACGAGACGGAGAAGGCCGCCTCGATGATCGGGCAGGGCCGGGTGCAGGCCAACCCGCTGATCATGGCGTCCGTCACCGCGACGGCCGTCTCCGGCACTTTCCACCAGCCCTCGCTCACCGAGGGGGACACCGAGGGGCACACCGAGGGGCACACCGAGGGTGACGAGGACACGACCCGCACGACCCCGCTGCCGCGGGGCGTCGTCGCGCAGTTGCGCGAGATGCTGCGCGCCACCGTCACCGACGGCACCGCGCGCGTCCTGTCCGACCTGCCCGGCGAGATCGGCGCCAAGACCGGCACCGCCGAGGTCTCCGACGACCAGGACAACAACGGCTGGCTCGTCGCGCACCGCGGCAACGTCGCCGTCGCCTGCGTCGTCGAGGAGGGCGTCACCGGCGGCGGCTCCGCCGGGCCGGTCGTCCGCGCTCTGCTGGGCGCCGCCCCCGCCGACTCCGAGTGACCTGAGCAACCCAGTGATCCGAGTGAAAGGAGCACCACGCATGCCCGTCGACGGGCCCGACTCGTCCCGCCGCGCCTTCCTGGCCGCCGCGGCGTTACTTCCCCTGGCCGGCTGCGGCACGGCCGGCACCGGCCGGGCGGACCGAGCCGCCACGACAGCCCGGCCCACCCCGAGGCCGAGCCGCCGTGCCCCCGCCCCGCCCGTCCACCGTCCGCGCCTCGCGGACCTGGAGCGCGAGTACGGCGCCCGCGTCGGCGTCCACGCCCTCGCGACCGGCACCGGCGCCACGGCGGTCCACCGCGCCGACGAGCGTTTCGCGTTCTGCTCGGTCTTCAAGGCCCTGGCCGCGGCGGCGGTCCTGCACCACCGCTCCCTCGACGGCCTGGACCGGCGCGTCACGTACACGCGGGCCGACCTCAAGTCCACCGCGCCGGTCACCGGACGGCACGTCGCGACCGGCATGACCCTGCGCGAACTCTGCGACGCCGCCGTCCGTCACAGCGACGGCACGGCCGGCAACCTGCTCATGCGCGACCTCGGCGGCCCCGCGAAGCTCACCGCCTATCTGCGCGGACTCGGCGACACCGTCAGCCGCATGGACCACTACGAACCCGAACTGCACGACGTACGGCCGGGGGACCCCAGCGACACCACCACACCCCGCGCCGTCGCAGCCGACTTCCGCGAGCTGCTCCTGGGCACCGCCCTGCCCGCCGGGGAACGCGCCCTGCTGACGGACTGGCTCTCGCACAACGCCACCGCGGTCGGCGCCCGCCGCATCCGGGCCGGACTCCCCAAGGGCTGGCAGGTGGCCGACAAGACCGGCACGGGCAACTACGGCAGGGCCAACGACATCGCGATCGTCCGCCCGCCCCGCACCGCACCGCTCGTCTTGGCCGTCATGACAGACCGGCCCGGCTACGACGCCGAACCCTCCGACGCCCTGATCGCCGAAGCCACCGCACGCACCATCACCGCCCTGGGGTTCTAGAGGCCCCCGGGCCCCGGGTGGCTTATAACGGGGCCATGATCTACCACTCCATACCGCTCACCGACTGGCACGCCGCCCCCGACGGGCCGTACGCACCCGCCTCCCTCGCCGAGGAGGGCTTCGTGCACTGCTCACCGGACGAGCCGACCACGCTCGCCGTCGTGAACGCCTTCTACCGGGACGCGCCCCGGCCCCTGCTGGTGCTCGCCCTCGACGAGGCCCGCCTCACCGCGCGGGTGGAGTGGGAGGCGGCGGACCCCGCCCCGCCGCCCGGCGTCGACGAGGCCACCCTCTTCCCGCACGTGTACGGCCCCCTCGACCGGGACGCCGTCGACCACGTCCTGGAGGTGCGGTGGGACGAACAGGGCCGGGCCGTCGGCCTCGGGAACACGAACGGGTGAGCGGTAGGACAGGATGACCCGGTGAGCGAAACACACGTCACCGACAAGGCCCCCGAACCCACGCCGGGCCCCGCCCTGCGCCCGGTCCGCGGCGCGGCCCGCTGCGCCGTCGTCGCGCTCGGCCTCGCCGCGCTGGCCTGGGCGGCCCGGGCGGTCTGGCACGTCCGGCTGGCCATGACCGGGCAGCCGTCCTCCGGCCCGCCGGACCAGGGCGGCGGCACCCACCGCCCGCTGACCGCCCTGGAGGACTCCTACCACCTGGTCAGTTCCGTGGGCGCCGCCGTCACCGTGGTCTGCGCGCTCGCGTTCCTGTCCTGGCTGGACCGAGTCCGCGACAACGCCCGTGCCCTGTCGGGCGCGGAGCCGCGGTACGCGTATTTCTGGCTCTTGCTGGGCTGGGTCGTCCCCGTCGTGAACCTGTGGATACCCCGGGGCATCGTCGCGGACGCCCACCGGTCCGTCTTCCCCGACCGGCGGCTGCCGGCCGTCGTGAACTGGTGGTGGGGCCTGTGGCTGGCCGGTCTGGCCGGCGGGGTGGGCCTCGTCTACGCCGACTCCACGGACGAGGTCATCGCCCGCGCCTACACCGACGTCCTGCCCCTGCTCGCCGCCGACGCGGTGATCGTGGCGGCGGCCGGGACCGCCGCCCTCATGATCCGCACGCTCACCACGGCACTGCAGCAGCGCATGGACGAGGCGGCACGCCCCGCCGCCTGAGCGGTCCGCTACCGCTCCCGGGGCCGGTACACCGACGCCACGAACGAGGCGGTCACCCGCACCGGCAACGCCAACTCCGCCACCCGGCGCCGCAGTTCCGCGTCATCGACGTGACGCGCGGCCGGGCTCATGGTCACCAGACCGGTGACGTCCTCGGCGGTGAGGCTCATGGCGTACTCCAGCGACTCTGCGCGCTCGTGCCGGAAGCGGTCCGCCAACGTCCGGCGCAGGCGCTCCTCCTTCCTGGGGTCGACCGTCAGCAGCCCCACAAAGCCGCGCAGTTCGTGCAGATGCCGGTCGCTGGGCGTGACGACGAGCAGGGCGCCGTCGGGCCGCAGGACGCGGTGGAACTCCGGCCCGTTGCGGGGCGCGAAGACGTTGAGCAGGAGATGGGCGGAGCCGGACCGGACCGGCCACGGCTGCCAGACGTCCCACCCGGCGGCCTCACCGCGGGCGTGGGCCCGGGCCGCGGCGCGCAGGGCGTGCGTGGAACTGTCCAGCCCGAGCCCCAGGGCCCCGGGGAGCGCGTCCAGGACCGACGCGAGGTAGTGGCCGGTGCCCGCCCCGGCGTCCAGTACGACGGCGTCGGGCGGGGCGAGTTCCGTGGCGAGCCTCGCGAGGGTACGGGCGAGCGGGTCGTAGTGCCCGGCCCGGAGGAACGCGCCGCGGCACCTGACCATGTCGGCGGAGTCGGCGCTCGCGGCCCGCCGGTGGCCGGTCAGCAGACTGACGTAGCCGTGGCGGGCGATGTCGAAGGTGTGCCGGCCCGCGCACCGCAGCGCACCGTCGGCGCGCTCCAGGCCCGACGGGCACAGGGGGCAGGTCAGGACGGTCAGCAGCCGGTCGGACGGGCGGTGTCGGCCGGTTGCCGCAGGGGTGGTCGGCATGGATGCTCCTCGACGGCTCAGCGGGACGAAGCACAGCGCTGAGCCGGATGCAGGCGGTGAACGGCGGGTCGTAGGCGCCCGCGGACGGCGGGCACGCCGAGGACGGCGACGTGATCGGCTCACGTCGCCGTCCTCACCGCGGTGTCAGAGGAAGCAGTGCGGAATGCCGGTGCATGCCATACGGCAAGCCTACTGGCCGCCGCCGAACGTCACGACGAGCCGCCCGTCCGAGCCGAACGACCAGCGCAGGGCGCCGGCGTAGGAGGCGCAGCGGGAGCCGTTCGAGCCGGACCAGAACTGGTTCGAGCTGTCGGAGTTTCCGATGATCCGGTCGTTGGACCCGCTGTCGCACGAGGTGTTGTTCCGGAACACCGACGTGCTGCCCGAGTCGAAGTTGAAGTTGCGCTGCTCGTTGCCGATGCTCACGTTGTCCGAGACCTGCATCGCGCCGGTGTTGCTGTTGTAGGTGAAGCCGTGCTTGCCGTTCTGGTAGGCGATGCTGCGCCGGACGACGTGATTGACGCCGATGTCGTCGCCGCCGAGCTTGTAGCCGTTGCGGTCGCCGTTGCCGGCCTGGGAGCCGTCGCTGAGGGTGCCGTTGTCGTAGGCGAGGGAGTCCTCGATGGTCACCGCGCCGATGGGGCCGGTGTCCGTCTTGGTGTAGAGGTCGTAGCCGTCGTCGATGTTGTTGTGCGCCACGGTGTAGCGGAAGACGTTCCCGGGGCCGACGGTGAGCTTCGGGGCGAAGCCGTCGGCGTCCTCGCCGTCGGAGTCGACGTTGTCGTGCGATTCCGCGCTCAGGATCAGATTGTTGGACGGCCACTGGTCCTTGGGCGTGCTGGAGAGCGCCCGCGAGAGCTGGAGCCCCGAGTCGCGGTTGAAGCGGGTCACCGTGCGCTCGATGACGTTGTTGCTGCCGCCGACGAAGATGCCGTTGTCCCCGGCCCGTTCGACGACGATGCCCTTGACGTGCCAGTACGACGCGTTGACGGCGAGGCCGCGGTTGGCCGGGTCCTCGCTCTGGGCGGAGAAGTTCAGCACGGGGGTCTCGCCCGGGTAGGCGAACAGTTCCGTGCGGTCGCCGGACGTGCCGTTCCTGCCCGCCGGGATGGTGACGGTCTGGGAGTGGCGGTACGTCCCGCCGCGCAGGTAGATCGTGCCGCCCGCGGAGATGCGGCTGATCGCCGAGGTGAGGGTCGTCGGGTCCGACTCCGTGCCGGCCGCGCCGTCCGTGCCGCCCGGGGACACGTACAGGACCGGGCCCGTGGGCTGCGGGTCGCTGCCGCTCGTCTCGACGTCGACGTGGTCGATGTTGGGCAGACCGGCGGAGGTGGTCGGGGCGAGCCGGACGGTGTTGCCGCCCGAGCGCAGCGGCACGGTGAGCGTCTTGGTCGCCCAGGTGTTCCAGGCGCCGGTGCCCTCGAAGGACGCCGTGGCGGCCGTCGTGCCGTTGACCACGATGTTCGCGGCGCGCGCGGAGGTCGTGCCGTTGGCGAAGCGGACCTTCAGGGTCGCCGTGCCGGCGGCGGACGCGGTCACGGTGAACTGGGCGTAGCCGCCGGTTCCGTTGTCGCCGTTGCAGAACCCGCTGCCGGAGTATCCGGTCCAGTTCGATTCGATGGCGCCGGTGCAGACCGCCGGCGCTGTCTCGGCCTCGTAGCGGGTGGTCGCCGCCTGTGCCGTGTTCCCGGACAGCGCGACGAGGCTGCCGGCCAGGAGGCCGACGGACGCGATCACTGGTCTCAGGTGCATCGTTCGTCTCCAAGGTGAGATCGGACGCAGGGGACTGGCTGGAGTAAGCGCTTTCTGGGAACGTAGGAGCTTGCCGTGAACGCGTCAATAGACGTGTACATGATTCTCATTCACACTCATGAACACCTCGTCGTCCGGCTCCTTAACTTCGACGGCTACCGTCCGCCCGGTGAACGAACTGTCGGCTGTGTACCTGCCGGAGCTGACCGCCGGGCGGCTGCTGGGCTCCTGGCGGCTGGACGTTCCCGCGGTGCTCCTCGTCGTCGTCCTCGGCGCGCTCTACGGCTGGGGTGTCGCGCGCGTACGCGGCCGGGGCGGCTCCTGGCCGCCGGCGCGCCTCGCCGCGTTCGTCGTGCTCGGGCTGGGCACGATCGTCGTGGCCACCATGTCCGGGCTGGCCGTCTACGACCATGAACTGTTCTGGCCCGCCGCCGTGCAGAACGTCGCCCTCGATCTGCTCGCGCCGCTGGGTCTCGCCCTCGGCGACCCGCTGCGGCTCGCGGTCGAGGCGCTGCCGGAGGGCGGTGCGGGCCGGGTACGGCGCATCATGACCGGCCGGCTGGTCAGGACACTGACGTTCCCCCTCGTCAGCACGGTCCTGGTGCTGGCCACGGAACTGACCGTCTACTTCACGCCGTACTTCGCCACGGCGCTGCGCGTGGGCTGGCTGCACGAGCTGATGTACCTGCAGCTGCTGCTGGCCGGCTGCCTGTTCGTCCTGCCGGTGCTCACCCGCGAAGAGGCCCTGCCCGCCTGGTGCACCCACCCCGTCCGGGCGGCCCTGGTCTTCCTGGACGGCATCGTCGACGCCGTCCCCGGGCTGGTCGTCATGACGCACGGCACCCTGATCGCAGGCGCCTGGTACCTGCACCACGCACCGCCCTGGTCCCCCGACGTCCACCACGACCAGCAGATCGGCGGCGGCGCCATGCTCGGCATCGCCGAACTGGCCGCGCTGCCCTTCCTGCTGACGATCCTCGCCCAGTGGGCCCGCGCGGAACGCGCCCAGTCGGCGGCGCTGGACCGCCGGCTGGACGGCGAACTCACCCCGGCCGCCCCGGAGCCCGAGGGCGGCCAGGCCGCTCCCGAACTGGTGCGGCCCTGGTGGGAGACCGAGAAGAGCGAGGTGGCGCAAAGGGTGCGACGCCAGGGGCACGGCGCCGGGCAGGCTGAACCGTATGGCGACCTATGACACTCTCGGCACGGCCTACGCCCGGACACGGCGCCCCGACCCACGGATCGCCGCCCGGATCCGTGCCGCGCTCGGCGACGACGTCACGGACGTCCTCAACGTCGGAGCGGGCAGCGGCTCGTACTAACCACCGGAGACGGTCCTCGCCGTGGAGCCCATCCGGGTCATGCTGGCCAAGCGACCGCCGGGAGCTGCCCCCGGCGTGCAGGGCGTCGCGGAACGCCTGCCGCTGCGGGACGACGCCGCCATGGCGCTGCTGACCGTCCACCACGAGCGTCCGAAGGCGCCGGCAGCGCCCGGACCGCTCCATTTCGGCTGCGGCCGGAAGTGGGCCGACACCGACTAGAAGGGCAACCCGATCAGCGGCACCACGACCGTCCTCGGCTACCCCCAGCCCGCCGACGCTCGGTTTCCCCGGCGACTCCCGTCTCGGCGCGCCCAGCACAGCGGGCCAGGCGTACCCAAGCTCGACGGCGCAGCGGGCCGCGACACCTCTGAGTGGACCGTCCCGAAGGCATAGCGGTCCGCTCTGCGTCGGGGCTGGTGGCTGGCTCGGTCTGTCGTCGCCGAGCTGCTCCCGCCGACGACCAGTGGATCAGTTCAGGGCCTCGATCGCGCGGAGGATCAGCGCACGGGCCTCAGCGCCGTACACGGCGAGTTCAGTAAGCCGCGCGAACGCCCGAAGGTAGATGTCCAGCTCTCCGGGTGCGGTGACGGTCACTTTCGCGGCCAGGAGCTCCACGTGAATGCGCACGTCGTCGAAGACCGTGAACTGCTCCAGCGGCCACATGATCCGTTCCCGGGAGGCCGTGGCGGGGATGATCCCCACTGACATGGAGGGGAGCGCCATGGCGGCGAGCAAACTGCCCAGTTGGGCCGCCATGACGTCTGTGCCGCCGACGCGGTGATGCAGGACGTTCTCCTCAATCAGCGTCGCGAACCGGTGGTCCCCTTCATGGACGACGCGCGATCGGCGCATACGGGCTTCGACGGCCTCGCTCACGTCGTCCGGGGTACCGCGGAAGCCTGCGATGGTGCCCATGAGGGCAGTTGCGTAGCCGGGCGTCTGAAGGTAACCGGGGATCACGTGGGAGGCGTACACGCGGAAGAGGCGCGTGCTCTCGTATCGCGGAGTGGAGGCCTCCTGCAACTGCTTCATGCCTGTCCGCTGGAGTCGCTTCCACTGGACGTACATGGAGTCGGCCTGGCGGTTGGCTGCGAGCAGGTCCACCGCCTGGCCCTCGGCGCCGCACGCGGTACACCAGGCGCGGATATCCGCGTCCGACGGAGCGGTTACGGCGTTCTCGATGCGAGACGACTTGGCGACGGACCAGCCGCAGCGGCGGGCGAGTTCCTTACCGGTGATACCCGCGTCCAGGCGCAGCTCCCGCAGACGGCCGGCGAGAGCCGAGCGCGCATCCTGCACGCTGGACGTGGGGAACGTGGACATGACTGGCTACTCGATCTCGTACTCGTCGTGTGGAACGGCGCGCTCCCACACCCTCTCAAACGCAGCGGCGTGCTGTTCCACCACGACGGGATCTTCGCACAGCTCCTTGCCGCTCCAGTGCCCGTCACCGGTGAAGTGATGGACGCGCATCAGCCGGCCATCGAAGATCCAAAGGTCGCTGCCCGGCAGCAGCAGATCCCACGCGTTGCGTCGTGGCAGCCAGCGCACCAGCTCACCCGCCTCAATGTTCGCGGTGGTCTGGTAGTGCTCCCAGCGGATGTAGTCGGTAAGCGGCTCGGACACCAGGCGGGCCCGGCGCACGGTTACGCCCCGAGCGACGGCGTCCGCGATGTCCTGGTGGAACGGCCGCCACCAGGAGGCGCGGTTCTCCCAGTCGACGCGTTCACCCCGCTGCCAGGCCTCAAAGCGCGGGTTGCTGTAGTAGGCATCCCTCATCTCCAGGTGGACGGCCGACTTCTCGGCACCAGCGAGGAGTTCACCGAATTCCGGAATCGAGCTCATCACACGCCCTCCTGATGATCGGGACCATTCGAGCCGGAATCCTGATGACCGTCTCGCCGGGCGGGATCGGCGCCCTGGCCGGAGAGAGCCTGTCGCACGTCGCGGTCGTCTCCTGGTCTGCCTCGTAGCTCTGGATCAGCAGGTCTGAGGTTTCCGTGTCCACCCAGACTGTCGGGCATCCGTCCTCGTCCGTCTCAGGGTCGATGCCGACGAAGTGAATGTTCATGGCGGCTTGCCTTCCGCGCTAGTCGGTTGCAGCGATTTACACAACGGTCATAGCCACGGGTCACACAGTCAAGGGCGCCCGTCATTCATCCCCCGAAGTGCTCAACTGCCGTGTAATTCGGTGCAACTTCGTGGCGACTCGGAGACGCAGCTTCCTAACGTCGGCAGTTACGAAGAACCCCGGCGAGGTGGTGGCCTCCCGGGGCAGGGCAAACGCTGCGAGGAGCGTCGACACCGTGAACGCTACAGGCTCAACAACCGTCGTCGAGTACCCGCCGGACCTCGCGACAATCCGCGAGACCGCGCACCAGGTGCTCGGCCCTGACAGCGCGCCGGAGGCCGTACCCCCGGCCGGGGAAGAGCTGGAGACCCTCACCGCCGCGCTGCGCGGTCACATCGAGCTGCTCGCCCCCGAGGTCGAGCGTGCGGCCGCCCTCCTGTCGGAGAACAGCCCCACCCGCTACGCCGCGTTGGCCTGCGTCGAGGAGGCACGAGGCAAGCTCCGCGCCCCCGAGCCCGGGTCCGCTGTGCTGGTCGGCAAAGTTCTGTACGCCCGGAGGCTCGCCCGCGTCCTGGCCGCCCTGTGCGATCACTACGAGATCGTCAGCGCGGGGATCGAAGTGACGTCCGAGCAGAGGGCGTTCGTGCGCCTGGCGGACCACTGCCTGAAGTGCCCGACGTGCCGGGCCGTGGACGACAAGGGCTGGAACGCCGGACTCCCCTGCGAGGAGGAGAGCAGGTTGTACGAGGCGTACCGGGCAGTACGCGCCCGCGCCTCCGCGGCTCGACTCGCTCGCCGCCACCCAGCGGAGGTCTCGGCATGACCTCGGCCGACACCGAATCCGCAACGCCCGCACCGGACGCTGACGACGAGTTCCGGGAGCTCGGCGAGCAGCTGCTCCGCACTGCGACATCGACCGCCTACCGCGCAGCCGTCCAGGCCCTGATCGAGGAACAGACGATCCTGTCGGTGCGGGCCGTGCGTCACGCCCTGATCGTCGACAGCGGGCGCGCCAGGAAGGCCAACTTCGAGGGGCTGTCGGGACGCCAGTACAACCTCGGTCTCGACCCGGAGCAGCACGCGTTCCTCGACCTGGTCCTGTCCATGGTCAGCATCGGCCGCACCAACATCTGCGTCGTACAGGACCTGGACGACCGCCGACTCCCGATCATCCTGCGGGCCATCCTTCGCCTGGCAGGCAACGAGGACCTCGCCGTCGGCCGGCGCCTGTAGCCGCCGCGGTCCCAGCCACCGGCCAGGGAGTGACATGACCGCTTCGCTCGTATCGCCCAACACCGTGCTTGCCAACGCCCTCACGGCTGCCGAGGACGTCCTCGCACCCCGCATACGGACCGCCAGCCCCGCGAGTATCGCCTTCGTCGTCGGCACACAGATCAACGGCGTCCCCCACCTCGGAACCTCCCTCGTCCAGTCCCTCACCTTCGCCGCCGCAGCCCGCGTGCGGGACCGCTTCAGCGTCCCCGTAGAGGTACGGTTCGGCGCCCTCGACAACGCCCCGCACGAGGTCGCCATCGACCAGACCTCCGGTCACCGGTACCAGCGTGCTTGCGCGCAGGCTCTCGGCGAGGAGGCGCTCGCGGCCCAGGTCGACGAGCTGTACCGGCCCCTGTTCGACGCTCTGTCCGAGCGGTTGTCGATCCCGTACGCGATCGAGATGTACTCACGACAGCAGGCTGACGAGCACTACCGGAGCACGTGGTTACGGGCGCACCGCCGTATTGACGCCGCCCGTTGGTGGCTCGACCCTGCGCACGGCACCCCACACGTCCGCGTACCGTGCCCCGCGCCGGCCTGCGGGTGGGCCGAGAAGCACGCCGAACAGACCCGCGTCCTGCTCGGCGACGAGCATGCCGTCGTGCACGCCGTCTGCCTCCACCACGGCCCCTACGAAGTCGTCATCACCCCGACCGGCGGCGGCCACCTCGACCTCGCCACGCTCTACCGCAACCTCGTCAAGGAGCTCGCGGCGACCACCGATCGCGACCACTTGTCCGTCATGGTCAAGGGCGGCGACTGGGTATTCGGCTCCGCCCTCGTCGACAACGCATTGACCGCCATCGGGCTCGTCGGGGCGCAGTTGCCCGCGCGACTGTTCTGCTCGCAGGTCGTGACGGATACGGGCGCCAAGCTGTCGAAGAGCCTCATCCGCGAGGGCAAGGCCTCGTTGCCTGACGGCTCCGCGCCGTGGATGCTCGACACCCGGATGTGGCCAGGCTCGTTGGCCGAGTACGCCGATCGGCTGCTCGACACGGCCGAGGTGGTCCTCTCCGACCCGCGGCACTTCTTCCGCTCGTACTCGGCCGGAGAACTCGGCCGTCTGATGTCCGCACCGACAAGGAGCGTCACCACCCCATGAGCAACACCAGGACTGGCCGCAGGCACGAGCTGAACCTGTACCGCCCGTACTTCGAGCTCGTCGCCTCCGGCCGCAAGACGATCGAGGTCCGGGTGAAGTATCCGCATCTGGCCGACATGGCTGAGGGTGACACGATCCGTTTTCGAATCAAGGGCACCGACGAGACGTGTGACGTCCGGGTGCTGCGGGTCTCCGAGTATCGCGACTTCGAGGCGCTCCTCGACGGCGAGGGACCGGCGAACGTGAACCCGACAGCGAGCCGCGGGCAGCAGCTCGCGAACATCCGGAGCATCTACCCGTCCGAGAAAGAGGCCCTCGGCGCTCTCGCGATCGAGATGGAACTGCTCGACGCGTAGTGCTCCGCGGCCCCGCGGGCGAGTCAAGCCAGTGAGGGGTGGACCTCCCTGCCCGATGACCGCCTGCACGCCCGCGATGGCCCCGTCCAGCGCGGTCAGCACTCCCTCTGTGGTCAGCCGGAACCCGGCGACCAGCAGCGGCAGCGTGTTGGAGCGGCCGCCGGCACGCCCGGCACGCCCGGCACGCCCGGTACGCCGGGCTGCTCGCGATCGACGCCGTCGGCATGGGCTACCGGCTGCTGGTGGCCGACCTCTGGTCCGTGTCCGGGCGCGTCGCCGACGGGACCGGACGTGCCGGGGTCGGGGCGGCCGACGCTGTGCGGGGCGCGGCCGTCGGGCGGGTGGCGTCGCCCGGGGCGTCCGTGCGGGGGTGGGTCGTTGCCGGGGCCGGGGCCTCGGACGGAACCGCCGATGAAGGTGAAGGCGAAGGCGTTGACGAAGGCGAAGGCGCCGAGGGAGAAGGCGTCGGTGCCGGGGTGGGAGGTGCCGTGGTCGCGGGGGGCGGGGCCATCGGGACCGTCGGGGAACGGGGATGCTCCGGGGCCGTGAGGCGCAGGGGGAGGGCGATGAGGGCCGCCGCCGCGCAGCACAGGCCGGCCCCGGCCGCGGCGCGCAGCACGCGTCGGCGGGTCGCCCTGCGGCGGATCACCTCGTACTGCCCGGGGGGCGCGCCCAGGTAGTCGGGGGAGGAGGGCCGCAGGATCACGGCGAGCGGGTCGTCGGGGTCGGACTCCCGGTCGTCCCAGTCGTCGTCAAGGCGTGTGGTCAAGGCTTCTCCTCAGGTGGACGCGGAGCAGTTCCCGGGCCGCGTGCAGGTCGGCCTTGACGGTTCCTTCCTTGCGCCCGGTCAGTACGGACACCTCCCGGATCGGCATGTCAGCGTAGTAGTGGAGGAGGATCGGGACGCGGAGTCGTTCCGGGAGCGACTGCACGAGCAGGCGCACCGACGGGTCGGCCTGCTCGGGGTGGGCCCGTACGGCGGCTTCCGAGGTGACGCGGTGCATGGCCCTGCGCTCGCGCTCCAGTTTGCGCCAGTGGTCCCGGACGAGGTTGGCCGCGGTGACGTAGAGGAAGCCGCGGGGTTCCGCCACGGACGTCCAGCGGGCCCAGAGCCGGGTGAACGCCTCCGAGGCGATCTCGTGCGCCGTCTCGTCGTCGTCGACGAGCCGGCGGCACCAGCCGGCCAGGCGCGGGTAGAGGGCGGCGAACAGTTCGGACGCGGCCTTCTCACGGGACCGTTTCAACGCTCTCCAGAGGTGGGGGACTCGGTGCCGCTCAGCACGGCGAACACGATCACGTTGTCCGCGTATACGTCGCCGGTACGCGCTCCGCCGCACGTGATCAGCCGCAGCTCCGGGCGGTCCACGTTCCCATAGACGTCGTCCACCGGGAAGCGGGTTCTGGGGACGGTCCGTACCGCCGTGACGGCGAACTCCGCCGCCGTGCCGTTCTCCAGGCGCGCCACGATCCGGTCGCCGCGGTGCAGCCCGGCGAGGTGGCGGAAGACGCCGTCGCCGTACCTGCCGACCGTGACGTGCCCGAGGATCACCGACGGTCCGGTCCGGCCCGGTGTCGGCGAGTGCCGGTACCAGCCCGCCCGGTCGTCCGCCGTCACCGGCGGCACCCGCACGGTGCCGTCCGGGGCCAGACCCAGACTGATGACGGGGGTGTCGACATCGATCGCGGGGATCAGCAGCCGGACCGGGACGGAACGGGCCAGGGGGCGCGCCGCGTTGGCCGGGACCGACCGGGACGGAGCCTGCGGCCGTGGTGCGGTGGTCCCGGAGTCCGGCGTCGTCGGCTGCGCCCCGTGGTCCGCGCATGCCGTGAGCAGGGACGCGAGCGCCGCCGTGGTGAACGCGCGCCTGGAGAACGGGGTCATGCCCGGGTCGCCCGGCGGCGCCGTACGACGAGGAGCGTCCCGCCGCCCACGGCGAGCACCGCGGCGGCGCCCGCGCCGGCCGCCGTACCGCCGGCGCCGGAGGCCGGGGACGCCTCCGTCACACCGGTGTCGGGCGCCCCGCTGGGCACGACGGAGACCTGGTCGCCGGCCGGTGCCCGGGTCGGTTCGGCACTCGGGACCGGGGTGGCGTCGGCCGGCGCGCGGGTCGGCTCGGCAGGGGCGGCCGTCGGTTCGGCGCTCTCCGCCGGCCGGGGCGCGGGCGCGGCGGTCGTCGGGACCGGGCTCGGGGTCGTGGCCGCGTCCGCGAACGCGGGGCCGGTGCCCAGGAGTACGGCGGTGCCCGCGAGGGCCAGGGCGGTGAGGACGGTTCGGCGCATGGGAACGCTCTCCTTCGTCGGTCCCGCCCGGTGAAGGGCGGGGTGCGTGACGGGTCGAGCGGAGAGACGAGGCGGCCGCGGGGCAGGTTGTAAAGAGATGGCAAAGTCCGTGCCGGGGCCGAGCCGCGAAATAATCGGCTGCGCAAGGGAGTCGGCGGCGATAGCATCCCGGCGATGACGACTCACTCTGTTGACAGATTGGGGGTCCCGTCCGCGCCAGGTGAGTGCTGATGCTCACCCACACCGCGAACGGGGACTCCCCGCTTTCCGTCGAGCCGCTTTCCGTCGAACCGCTTTCCTTCTGGCCGCGCGTGCGCGAGTTCGCCGTGCCGCCCTCCGTGATCGAGACCGCGACGGCCCGGCGCCGCGCCGGGGACTGGGCGGGCGCGTGTGCCGCCGCGGGCGTCGACGTCGACCTCCAGCCGCGTGCCGTGGCCCGGGCCCACGGCCGGGAACTCGCCGCCCGGCTCCGGGACGACCTTCGTCACCTGGCCCCCGACCTGCTGCGCTGGCACCTGCCGAGGATCGCCCCCGACGGGCTGCTGCGGCCGGGGCTGACCATCCCCCTGGCCCGGTACGACGAGGCCGGGCAGGACGGCGTCAGTCCGCTGCACCTCGTGGTGCGGACGCCGCCGGCCTGGGCGGACGCCGGTCAGCGGATCAGCCTCGCCCTGTGGGACGCGTCCCACGCGCAGGCCGCCGACCGCCGCCATCCGCATCCCCGTCCGAGCCGGCGGTTCCGCCTCGACCTGCACCGCCACCTGTGGGATGCGCGCCGGGCCGGTGAGCTGGGGGTGCGGTGCGGGGCCGAACGGCCGCCCGGTGACGACCGTTCGGACGTATCCAGGGATACGGCCATGGATACGTCCATGGATGCGGAGCCGGCCGGGCTGCTGCCGCCGGGGCACCACTGTGCCGTCGACCGCTGGGCCGCCGAGGCGGCGATCCTGCTGCGTGCCGAAGGGCGTTCGAGCGGCAGGGTCTGCGTGCGGCTCGGTGCGCGCAAGCGGCTCGTGCTGGACGTGTCCGACGGGGCCGTGGTGGCGTACGGGCACCGGGGTGACTCCTCGCTGCCCGTCCTGCCCGATGCCGCGACCTGGGTGCTGCCCGACCTGGAACTGCTCCGGGCCGGGGCGCTCGACGCCGGACGGCTGCATCCGCTGGTCGCCTCCGCGTTGGGGGTGGAACGGGTACCGGCCGACACCTCCGGGGTGCGGCAACGGGCCGGTGATCCACGCCTGGTGGAGTGCCGGGGCGCCCGGCACCGGATCGGCCTGGTCGACGGTGTGCTCGCCGCGCTGGACCACGACCCGGCCGAGATCAGGCGCGAGGAGCTGCTGGTCGCCCTCGGCGGGCCCCCGCTGCCCTGCCTGCGGGCCATCGACGACGCACACCGCCGCCCCGACTGCCTCACCGGCGTCCGTGAACGCCTCGACCACGGCGACGTCACCGGCGCGCTGGCCGTCGTGGAGGGCCTGCTCGGCCCCGAGGCGGTGCTGCGCAACGGCCCGCTGCGGGACGCGCTGGAGACGGCGGCGCGGCGGCGCATCGCCTACGGACTGTTCCGGGCGGGCCTGGACGGGCCCTCGCCCGGCAGCCTGCGCCCCTGGGACCGCCGCCGTTCCCGTGACCACGGACCGCGCCCGCGCCACATGTGACCTCGCCCTGCGTCCCTCCCTCACCCCCGAAAACCTTCAGCCCCTCCCAGACCCACAGGTGATCACACATGCCCTCACGCATCACGTCCACGGCCCGCACCGCCACCCAACTCGACACCGCCGGCGACCTGTTGTCCCTGCTGCGCGACACCACCACCGAACCCCGCCCCGACACCCAGCTGGAGGCCCTGACCCTGGCTGTGGCCGCGGACCTGCCCGTGCTGCTGTGGGGCGAGCCGGGCATCGGCAAGACGGCGGCCCTCACCCAGCTCGCCACCGCCCTGGACCTGCCGCTGACCACGGTGATCGCCAGCGTGCACGAGCCGTCCGACTTCTCGGGGCTGCCGATCGTCGGCGACGACCCCGCCGAACAGGGCGTCCCGATGGCCCCGCCGGACTGGGCCGTACGACTGGTGCGGGCCGGCCGGGGGCTGCTCTTCCTCGACGAACTCTCCACCGCGCCGCCCGCCGTCCAGGCCGCCCTGCTCCGGCTCGTGCTGGAGCGGCGGATCGGCGCGCTGCGGCTGCCGCCCGGCGTGCGGATCGTGGCCGCCGCCAACCCGCGTTCCTCGGCCGCCGACGGCTGGGAACTGAGCCCGCCGCTCGCCAACCGCTTCGTCCATCTGCAGTGGGCGCACGACACCGAGGTCGTCGTACGCGGCCTCGGCGGGACCTGGCCCCGGGCGACCCTGCCCCGGCTCGACCCCGGGAAGCTGCCGGAGGCCGTGGCCTTCGCCCGGCGTGCCGTGTGCGGGCTGCTCTCCGCACGCCCCGGGCTCGTGCACCGGCTGCCCAGCGGCGAGACCCGCCGGGGCGGGCCCTGGCCGTCGCCCCGGAGCTGGGAGATGACCCTGCACCTGATCGCCTTCGCGACCGCCGCCGGCTCCTCCCGGGACGTCCTGTCGCTGCTGGTGCGCGGCACCGTCGGGGACGGGCCGGGCCTGGAACTGCTGGCGAGCATCGACCGGATGGACCTCCCGGACCCCGAGACGCTCCTGGCCGACCCGGCCGGTGCGGTCCTGCCAGAGCGGGGGGATCTGCGCCAGGCCGCCCTGGACGGCGTCGTCGCCGCGGTCCGGAGCCGTCCGGAGAGGTCCCGCTGGGATGCGGCGTGGGCGCTCCTGGTCAGGGCGGTGGAGAGCGGACCCCCGGACGTGGTGGTGGTCCCCGCGACCACGCTCGCCGCACTGCGCCGGGAGGACTGGGACGTACCGGCGACGATCGAGAGTCTCGCCGGAGTGGTGTCCCTGTCCCGCCGAGCGGACGATGCGGCGGCCCGGACGAAGCCGTCGGCCACGGCGAAGGCGGTCCGATGACCGCGCGGGAGCCGGGCACGCCCCCGGCGCCGAACACCCCCGCAGCGGCCGGCCACCCCGCCACCCCCGGCAGCCTCGACCGCGCCAAACTCTTCGCCGCCCGCCTGCACGCCGCCCGGGTCCGCCCCTACCTCGCCACCGCCCTCTTCGCCCTGCACGTCGTGGAGTCGCGCCGGGTGCCGACGATGAGCGTCGACCGGCACTGGCGCTGCTACGTCTCGCCGGTGTTCGTGGACCGTACGCCCCTCGAGGAACTGGCCGGCGTGTGGGTGCACGAGGTCTCCCACCTCCTGCGCGACCACCACGGACGCAGCGACCGGGTCGCCCGGGAGCGCGAGTTGCACGGACCGGCGGAGCGGCTGCGGATGAACATCGCCGCGGACTTCGAGATCAACGACGACGTCTACGGCGACGGCCTGGTCCGCCCGGAGGGAGTCGTCGAACCGCGGCTGCTGGGCCTGGCCGAGGACCAGTTGATGGAGGACTACCTGCGGCAGTTCGGCGTCGGCCCGCGCACGCGGGACCTGGCCTGGCTGGACTGCGGCAGCGGCGCCGACGGCATGGACCGTGAGTGGGAACTCGGCCCGGACGGCGCGCACGGCCTGAGCGAGCAGGATCGCGACGCGGTGCGCTTCCGGGTCGCGCAGGGCATCACCGGCCGCCCCGGCAACGCCCCGCAGGGCTGGCGACGCTGGGCCGAGGAGGCCTTCCACCCACCTCAGCCCTGGCGGGAGTTGCTGGGCGCGGCGGTCCGCTCGGCCGCGTCCGGCCCGGGCGGGGGCGAGGACTACACCTACGGCCGCCCGGCCCGGCGTTCGGTCGCGGTGCCCGGCACGGTGCTGCCGAGCCTGAGACGGCGCCCGCCCCGGGTGGCCGTCATCATCGACACCTCCGGGTCGGTCAGCGACGCCGAACTGGGCAGCGCGCTCCTGGAGGTGGCCGCGATCTCCCGGGCGGTGGGCGGACGTCGCGACCTGGTCACCGTCGTGCCCTGCGACGCCTCGGCCGGTCTCGCCCGCCGCCTGTGCCGTGCCGAGGGCATCCCGCTCACGGGCGGCGGGGGCACGGACCTCCGGGCCGGTTTCGCCCGCGCCCTCAGCTCCCGCCCGGCCCCCGACGTCATCGTCGCCCTCACCGACGGCCAGACTCCCTGGCCGGGCAGCCGCCCACCCTGCCGCACGGTGGTGGGGCTGTTCCCCCGCCAGTACCGGAGTCACGCCTACGACGAGTCCGACCCCGAGTACGTCCCGGACACACCTCCGGCGTGGGCCCGCGTGGTGGACATCGGCTCCTGAACGCCCTACGGCCTGTGCAGCAGCCCCCGTTCCATCGCCACCACCACCGCCCTCGTGCGGTCGTTGACGTCCAGCTTGGCGAACAGGCGGAGCAGGTGGGTCTTCACCGTGGCCTCGGCGATGACGAGGCGGCGGCCGATCTCGGCGTTGGTCAGGCCGTCCGCGACCGCGTTCAGGACGTCCGCCTCCCGGGCGGTGAGCGGGATCTGGGCGGGCTGGCGCATGCGGGCGACCAGGCGTTCGGCGACCCGGGGCGCCAGCACCGTCTCCCCGCGCGCCGCCGCGTGGATCGCGTCGGCGAGTTGCTCACGGGTGGTGTCCTTGAGGAGATAGCCGATCGCCCCGGCCTCCACCGCGCGCTCGATCTCCGCGTCGGTGTCGTACGTCGTCAGGATCAGCACCCGGGTGCGGGGGAAGCGCGTCACGATCTCGGTCGTGGTCGCCACTCCGTCCAGCACCGGCATCCGCAGGTCGACCAGGGCGACATCGGGCTCGTGGCGTTCGACCAGGCCGAGGGCCGCGCGGCCGTCGCCGGCCTCGCCGACGATCTCGATGCCGGTCTCGGAGGCGAGGAGGGCCACCACTCCGGCCCGCATGACGGTGTGGTCGTCCACGACGATGATGCGCAGGGGGCTGCCGGTCATGCCGTCGCCTCGCTCTCCGCGGCGGTCGGCGGTATCAGCGCCAGCACCCGCGTCCCGTCGCCCACCGAACTCGTCACTGTCAGTCTCCCGCCCAGCTCCGCCAGCCGTTTGCGCATTCCGTCCAGGCCGAAGCCCGACGACGACTCCACCACGAACCCGGTCCCGTCGTCGGTGATCTCGAGCTCCACTCCGTACGGCTGCCGGGCCAGGACCACGCCGACCGTGGAGGCGCGGGCGTGCTTGCGCACGTTGGCCAGGGACTCCTGGGTGCAGCGCAGCAGCGCGATCCGGGTCTGCTGGTCGCACTCCAGGTCCGCCAGGTCGGCGTCGACCGTCAGGCCGGTGTCCTCCGCGAAACGGTCCAGGGTCCGGCGGAGGGTCTGCGCCACCGACCCGGCGGCCGCCTGGCCGGGGCGCTGGGGCGAGCCGACCAGTTCCCGGGCCTCGGCGAGGTTCTCCCGGGCCGTCGACTCGATCGACCGCAACTGCTGGGCGCTGCGCGCCGGTTCCGTGCCGAGCCCCGCCCGGGCCGCCTCGGCCAGCACGATGATCGAGGCGAAGCCCTGCGCGAGGGTGTCGTGGATCTCGCGTGCCATCCGCTCCCGCTCGTCCGCCGCGCCCTGCCGCTGGTGCGCCTCGGACAACTCGGCCTGAGCCTGCTCCAGTTCGTTGATCAGCTGGGCCCGCTCGGCGCTCTGCCCGACCACCGAATGGGCCCACAGCCCGATCAGCGCCCCCACGGCGACGACGAGCACCGTGGACACGAGCGTCTCGGTGAGGAACTCCACGGTCAGGCCGTCCTGCCGCAGCACGCTCGCGGCCAGCGTCGCGGCCGCGGCGAGCCCCAGGAACACCATCGAGGCCCTCGGCGTCCGCCCGAACATCCAGTAGTGCGGCAGCGTCACCATGAACAGCGCCGCGTAGTTGCCCCGCAGATACGCCAGCCCGCCGAGCGCGACCACCAGCACCGACAGATAGACGTGCGGCCGTACGACCGGATTGGCCGGGAAGCGGTCCAGGACCGCGTACGACAGCACCACGCCGCCCAGCAGGGCCAGCGCCGCGTACTTGCTCCCGCCGGGCCGGTCGATGGCGACGAGCCCGGCGGCCATCACGGCGAACAGCAGCCAGCACACCGTGTTCCAGCGGCGCAGTGACGTGGCCCAGAGGGCGTCGGGGGTGGCCTCGGCGAGAGCGGTCATGCTGGTCAACGTACGTCGACCGCCGGGCGGGAGGGAGAGTTTTTCCCAGGGGCGGCCGCCTCCCGGCGCCCCGGGCGCGAGGGCCACCAGCTCGCCTCGCCCAGCAGCAGCATCGCCGCCGGCAGCACCATCACCCGGACCACGAACGCGTCGATCAGCACGGCCGCCGCCAGGACGAAGCCCATCTGCTTCATCTCGATGATGTGCAGGAAGACGAAGCTGGCGAACACCGTCGTCATCACGACCGCCGCGCTGGTCACCACGCTCGCCGAGGAACGGATCCCGTCCAGCACGGCCTGCCGGGTGGGCACGCCCGCGAGCGCCGCCTCCCGGATGCGGCTCACCACGAACACCTGGTAGTCCATCGAGAGACCGAAGAGGATCACGAAGAGGAACAGCGGCACGCGCGACCCGATCGACCCGGTGGACTCGAAGTCCAGCAGCCCCTCGGCCCACGTCCCCTGGAAGACCAGCACGAGCAGCCCGAGCGCCGCCGCGGCCGACAGCAGGTTCAGGGCGACGCCGAGCAGCCCGAGCACCACCGAACGGAAGGCGTACACGGTCATCGCGAACGTCACCAGCAGCAACGCGCCCAGCACCAGGGGCAGTTTGCCGTTCTGGTGGGCGGGATAGTCGGCGTAGCGGGCGACGTCCCCGGACACGCCGTACTCGGCGCCGGTGATCCGGCCGACGGTCGCGGGCAGGAAGTCGTCCCGGAGCCGGTCCAGGGAGTCGTACGCCTCCTCGGAGTTGCCGAGGTGGGGCACCTTCAGGTCGAGGGTGCTGGTGCGGTCGTCGGCGGACGACCGTATCCGCGAGCCCTCGGTGAACAGCGGGTCGGCTCCGGCGCGCCGGGCCACCTCGCGCAGGGCGGCGGAGACCTCCTCCGACCGCGAGGCATCGGCACGCACGACGACCTGGTGGGTCACCCGCCGCTCCGGGAACGCCTCGTTGAGCCGGTCGTAGACCTGCATCGCGGGGATGTCGCGGGAGTGCGTGTCCCGGCTCATCTCGGTGATCTTCAGTCCGGCCAGCGGGACGACGAGGGCGAGGAGCGCGACGACCGAGACGCACAGGGTCGCGAGCGGATGCCGGGCGGCGGGCCGCAGCAGAGCACTCCACACCCGGCCGCCACTGGTCCCGCCGCGCATCCGGCGTACGGGCTTTCCGCGCTCGGCCCGCCGCAGCGCCCGGCGTTCCGCGCGCCGCCCCAGCCTGACCAGCAGCGCGGGCAGGGCCGTCAGCGAACTGGCCACCGAGACCAGGACGACCACGATGGTGCCGGTCGCGAGGGAGGAGAAGATCACGTCGGAGGCCAGGTACAGCGTCGCCGTGGAGGCGACCACCGCGAGACCGGAGACCACGACCGCCCGGCCCGAGGTCGCGGCGGCCAGCTCCACCAGCGCCTCGGAGGAGAGCCGCCCGCCGGAGCGGGCCCGTTCCTCCCGCTCGCGCTTGAGGTAGAAGAGCGTGTAGTCGACGCCGACCGCGAGGCCGATCATCAGGATGACGTTCGTGCCGACCCCGGCGTCGGGCGAGATGTGCGAGACGACCATGGAGAGTCCGACCGCCGCCGCGATCGACGACAGCGCCAGCAGCAACGGCACCCCGGCCATGGTGACCGACCCGAACACCACCAGCAGCGTGAGCAGGGTGACCGGCAGGGTGATCGCCTCGGACAGGGCCAGGTCGTCACTTCGCTGCTGGTCGACGCCCTTGCTGACGGAGGGACTTCCGGTCTCCTCCAGCAGCAGTCCGGGGTGGCTCTTCTGCACCGCCGCGGTCTGCGCCACGAGGGCGTCGACCTTGTCCTTCGCGTCCCGCTCCTCGCCCTTCAGCGCCACCTCGACCATCAGGATCCGTCTGTCCTCGGACAGCAACGGGTCGGCGACGCCCGCCACATCGGGCAGCCGCCGCATCCGGTCGGCCAGGTCTCCTGCGGCGGCCCGGGCGGCGCCCTCGTCGAGGGCACCGCCGGAGCGGGAGGAGATCAGCACCTGCTCGGCGGACCTGCGCTCCAGATGCGCCTCGGCCGCCAGGGCCTCGGCGCGGCCGGCCTCGCCGACCCGGAAGTCCGCCGTCCTCGCACTGTTCGTGCCGACGGCACTGCCGACGCCCAGACACAGGGCCACGAACACCAGCCAGCCGACGATCGCCCGCCAGGGGTGCCGCGCACTCCAGCGCGCCACCCGCACAGTCAATGAGTTCATGCCCAAGAGCCTGGCTGAGCTGGGCAGTTGCGGGACAGAGGTACTCGGTTGAACCTGCCGTCCACCGGCCGGTGGACCCGGGCCCTGGGGAAAACCCCACCCGGCCCGGGGTCAGCTCGGGGCCAGGACGACCGCCTGGCCGCCGGCCGGGGCCATGGCCACGTCGAGCGTGTCGGCGGCGGTGACGGTCCGGGTGCCGACCACGACCGGGGTCCGGAACGGGCTGGAACCCGGGGTGCCGTCGGCGTAGACCGTCGCCGTGTAGGTGCCGCTGCCGAGGAAGGACAGGGGCAGGGACAGCGTCCTGGACGACTCGTTCGTCATGGCGCCCAGGTACCAGGTGGAGCCGCTGCGGCGGACCACCGCGATGTACTCGCCGATCGCGCCGGCCAGGGTGCGGCTCTCGTCCCAGGTCACCGGCACGGCGTTGAACCACGGCAGGCCGGGCCAGCTTGCCGGGTTGCCGTACTTGGACGGCTTGTCGTACCAGAAGAGGAAGTTGAGGGGCTGGTAGTAGACGGCGGCCATCGCCATCTGGTGGGCGTTGGTCGTCTTGTCGCGGGACTGGCCGTAGCAGATCGTGTAGTCCATCGGGCCGCCGATGTTGCGCGCGAACGGCAGCGTCACGTTGTGGGTGGCGGTCGGGAACTGCTCGTTGCCGCGCACGCCTTCCAGGCTGATCCAGTTCGGGTACGTCCGCTCGTAGCCGAACGGCCGGACGTCGTCGTGCATGTCGATCAGCAGCCGGTACTTGGCGGCCGTCCTCGCCCAGTCGATGATCTGGTTGGTCATCGTCTGCGTGCCGTCGTTGATGAAGCCGAGCTTGATGCCCCGCACGCCCCAGCTCTTGTAGAGGCCGAAGAGGGAGTCCGCGTCGGTCAGCGCGAGCCGGTTGACGTAGAGGAAGACGCCGATGCCCTGGCCCGTGGCGTACGAGATGACCGACGGCAGGTCGATCGCGGCGATCGGCTTCGTCGCGTCCGGGGTGGTGAACTCCGGGCCGTACCAGCCGGCGTCGTACTCGATGTACTCCAGGCCCCGGGCCACGGCGAAGTCGACGCCCGCCAGGCCGGCGGCGGTGGAGAGCTCGCAGCGGAAGACCTTGCCCGGCTTGATCCAGGAGGTGTCGGGGAGGGCGTTCGGCGGCACCAGGTTGAGCACCAGCTCGGCGTTGTCGACGAGTTCGGCGTGGGTGGCCCCGATCACCACCGCGCGCCACGGCGTGGTGAAGGGCGTGGTGACGGTGGAGGCCGTCTCCACCGGGCCGGTGCCGCGGGCGGTGTGCTCCATCAGGAAGGCGGAGAGGGTGTTCGGCTCACCGGCCACCGAACTGAGCATCAGCCGCGGGTAGTCCACCCGTGAGGACTCGCAGACGCAGGCGATGAGCCCGCCGGCGAGGGTGGCGGTGAGGGGCAGGTCGGTGAGCGGGCCGTTGTCCGTGCCGGCCGTGCCGGTGACCGGTATGGAACCGGGCGCGACCGGCTCGTAGGCGTTCTCGTCGCGGGCGCTGTAGACGGTGGTGCCGTCGGGGAAGACGAACGTGGTCAGCTCGTCGGCGACGGTGGCGGTGCCCTCGTCGAGGAGGAGATAGCGCAGGGCGACGCCGGTCTTGTAGGCGCGGACCTGGACGCCGAAGCGGATGCCCGAGGCCCGGTCCACCAGGTCCCAGCGCTGTTCCTGGTAATGGTCGGTGACGGTCGCGTTGCGGCCGTAGACCGGGGTCCAGGTGGTGCGGTGGGTGCCGTACCGCTCCCTGGTCACCCGGACGTCGGCGCCGAGGACGGTGCCGTCACCGAGCCTGAGGCCCAGGGCCGAGGTGTCGATGACCGTGCGGCCGTTGCGGCGGGCGGACCAGCGCAGGGCGCCGTCCAGCAGGGACAGGGTGACGGAGGTGCCGCCCATGCGGGCGGTGACGCTCTGCGGGCGGCCGGGCTGGTCGTCCTCGGCGTGGGCGGGCCGGGTCGTGGCGATCCCGGCCGCGGCCAGCCCGGCGGTGACGGCCGCGCCCTTGAGCACGACCCGGCGGGACGCGGGCGCCGGGTGACCGGCGGTTCTGTCCGCGGCGGGCTCTTCTCGGTCTCCAGAGGCTCTCATCGTGGCGACCTTCCCTTGCGGTAAGTGGTAGTAACCGGTTTCTGCGAGTGCAGTTCTACGGGTCCGCGCGAAAGGAGGTCAAGAGGCGGGAAGCACCGGAAACGCGCACACCCCGGGTCCGGGCCCCGTGAGGCCCGGCACCCGGGGTGCCGTCGTGCGGTCGGTCAGCGCACCGGTCCGCCCGTTGGTCCGCGATCGGTCGGCGCCTCGGTCGGCGCCTCGGTCAGCGCAGGGTGCCGAGGCGGTCCAGGCGGTCGTTCACGCCGTTGCGGAGCTCGCCGAGGGTCGTGCCGGGCGGGGCCACCTTCGGTGTGGCGGCCGGCGGCTGGGTCTCGTCCGCGCAGGTCGTGCCGCGCGCCGGGACCTTCACGTCCACCAGGTAGCCGGTGACGGCGTCCGTCGCGCAGGCGCTGCGCCCGAAGGCGGTGTGGCCCTCGGCCTTGAAGGTGAGCAGCCGGCCGTTGTCCAGCTGCCGGGACAGGGCCACCGCGTCCTGGTACGGGGTGTCCGGGTCACCGGTCGTGCCGAGCACCAGGATCGGCGCGGAGCCCTTCGCCCGGAAGGAACCGGCGTAGCGGCTGGGCTTCTCGCCCGTCCACTGGGCGCATGTGGTGGCGTGCTGGTGGTCGTAGAGCGGCGGGCCGTACGCCATGGCCGGGCCGAGCAGCGGGGCCAGCCTGGCGTTGGTGGTGACCTGCCGCTTCAGCAGGGCCGGGCTGCGCGGGTAGTCCTTGTCGACGCACTCCACCACGATGTTCGGGTTGAGGAAGTCGAAGCTGGCCGGGGACGGCGGCCGGAGCAGGAACGAGGAGGTGTCGCGCTGCTGGGCCTTGCGCAGGGCCTGGCCGAGGGAGGGCCAGATGACCTTGCCCTCGTTGATGTTGAACATGAGGCGGTAGACGACGGTGTAGCCGTTCGCCTGACCGCCGTTCGCGGTCGGTACGGGGTTGGCGTCGAGGTCGGCCTTGAGCTTCTCGAAGGCGGCCCGGGGGTCGCCGTCCCCGAACCCGCAGGTGTCCTGGTTCGCCTTGCACCAGTCGAGGAAGCGGCTCATTGCGCCGTCCAGGGCCAGGTACTGGGGCCGGTCGTAGGCGTACGGCTGGTTCGCGTAGTGCTCGGGGTCGTACGCGCCGTCGAGGACCAGCGCGCGCACCCGCTCCGGGAACATGGCGGCGTAGACCGTCCCGATGTAACTCCCGAACGACCGCCCGTAGTACGTCAGTTGGTCCTCTCCCAGGGCCTGACGCAGCAGATCGATGTCACGGGCGACGTATCCGGTGCCCACGTACGGCGCCAGCTCGCCCGCGTTGTCCTTGCAGGCTTGGTCGAACGCGGCGCCCTGGCGGACGGCGGGCTCGTAGGCGTCCGGGCCGGGGGCGCCCTTGGCGGCGGTGATGGCCTGCGTGTACGTCGGGTCGTCCCAGCACGTGACCGCTGAACTGCGCCCGACGCCGCGTACGTCGTAGCCGAAGACGTCGAAGGAGTCGCGCAGGGCGGCGGGGAGGCCGGCGTAGTTGTTGCGCACGAAGTCCACGCCGGAGTTGCCGGGCCCGCCGGGCTGGAGGAAGAGCGTGCCCTTCTTCTTGGCCTGGTCCGGGGCCTTCTTGCGGACGACCGCCAGGGTGATGGTCCTGCCCTGCGGGTCGCGGTAGTCCAACGGCACGTCGGCGTTCGCGCACTCGAAGCCGCCCTGGCAGTCGGACCAGGACAGGGACGGCACGGGCGGCTGCCCGTCGCTGCCTTCGGGCTGGGTGGCCAGCGCCTGGGCGGCGGTGCCGGCGACGGCGAAGGAGACGGCGGCGGCGAGGGCGATCCTCAGACGCGGGAAGCGTCTGCGGGCGCGGGTGCCGGACCGTCTCGGTCCATGAGCTTGCTCGGTCACTGTGGTGATTCCCCCTCGGGCGCGGCGCGTGTGCCGTCGAGCACCTTGTGGTGCGGCTGGGTCGTTGGAGTTTCTAGCTCACCCGGAGGGGGAAGGGAATGCGGATCACTCTCGTGGGCTGTCTTCCACGTGATCTCCCCACTACCCGGCGGTAGTTGCGGTGGCGTTCACTTCCGGAACGGTGGAAGGTACCCGGCGCCGGCACCGTTCGCCTCGGCCGTTCGGCTGATCCGCGGGGCCCGGGGCGCTGCCCAGGATCCGCTGCGTAGGCTGAGGACGTACCCGGCCAAGTCCGATGTGCGGCCGGCCGGTTCACCCGAGCGAATTCCTCCCCCACGCGAAGGACCGTCCAACGTGTCGTTGTCGAAAAACAGTCGTCTCAAAGTCGCCTTCCTCGCCGCCGTCGTCGCGGTCGCCGGCCTGGCCACGGCGGGACCCGCCCTCGCTGCGCCGCCGGCGGCCACCGCAGCGGCCTCCCAGGCGCAGGAGCCCGCCATACCCACCGACTTCGTCACCCTGCCCACGAGCCCCCTCCGGCCCGGGGGAAATCAGGAAGTCACGCTCACCTACCGCAACACCACGCCGACGCCCACGACCGTCGCCCCCCAACTCCTGGTGACCTCCCCGGACTCCGGGCCGTTCCTGTCACCCTCGGACGTCAGGGTGGAGCGGCGCACGGGGCACGGCTGCTGGGTGACCGTGCCGCTGGGCAGCCAGACGGGGACGCTGTTCACCGATCTCGTTGGGGCGCAGCGGACGTTGGGGCCGGGGGAGACGCTCAAGGAGCGGTACCGGGTGACTGTCCTGAATCCGAAGGCCGGGGGGACGGTGGAGCCGAGGGTGGCGTTGTACGGCGCGTGAGCGTCAGGAAGCCATGGCGGCCCCTGTCGGGAGTGCCGACCCTGCGTCCCCTCACGACGGGGGGCTGCCCCCTCGGCCCCGATCCGCCGCCGCGACCCGTTCCCGGAACGGCCGGCGGTCCACCGCCTCCGCCACCCCCCTCAGCAGCTCCCCGAGCGGCATCGAAAGCTCCGCGTCCAGCTCCGCCGGCGCCGCCACCGTGGCCCCCCACTCCGCCTCGATCCGCGGCAGCAGGGCGCGGGCCTTCGGTGTGAGGCCGGCCAGGCGACGGCGGGCGTCCAGCGGGTCGGGGGTGTGGGTGACCAGGCCCGCGCAGGCCATCTGCGCCGCCGTCTGGCTCGCGGCCGAGTGCGTGACGCCGACCGTCGTGGCCAAGTCGCGGACGGACAGCGGGACTTCGGCCAGGAGCGCCCGTACAGTGCTGTTATATCTGCGGAGAGTCGAGGGTCGAGGAGAGTGCGTCGCGCATGCCCGAGCTCCATCCCCCCGTCGAGCCGTACGAGCACGGCATGCTCGATGTCGGCGACGGCAACCGCGTGTACTGGGAGAGCTGCGGGAATCCGGCGGGCAAGCCTGCCCTCGTACTCCATGGCGGGCCCGGCTCCGGGGCGGGGCCGTTCTGGCGTCGGCTGTTCGACCCGGCGGCGTACCGCGTCGTGCTCTTCGACCAGCGCGGGTGCGGGCGCAGCACACCCGACGCCGCCGATCCGAGCACCTCGCTCGACGCCAACACGACCCCCCACCTGATCGCCGACATCGAGCTGCTCCGGCGGCACCTCGGCATCGGGGAATGGCTCGTCATGGGCGGCTCCTGGGGCGTGACCCTCGCGCTGGCCTACGCCGAGCAGCACCCCGGACACGTATCCGAGCTGGTCCTCTTCAGCGTCACCAACACCACCCGCCGCGAGGTGGAGTGGGTCACGCGGGACATGGGCCGGATCTTCCCCGAGGAGTGGGCCCGGTTCCGCGACGCCGTCCCGGAGGGGGAGCGCGACGGCAGTCTGGTGGACGCGTACGCCCGGATGCTCGCCGACCCGGATCCGGCCGTACGGGAGCGGGCGGCGCGGGAGTGGTGCCGGTGGGAGGACGTGCACGTGTCCACACACCCCGGGCACCGGCCCGATCCCCGTTTCGAGGACCCGCACTTCCGGCTGCGCTTCGCCCGCCTCGTCACGCACTACTGGCGGCACGCCGGCTTCCTGGCGGACGGGGCGCTGATCCGCGACGCCGGGAAGCTCGCCGGCATCCCCGGCGTGCTGATCCACGGGCGGATGGACATCAGCGGGCCTGCGGACGTGGCGTGGCGGCTGGCCCAGGTGTGGCCGGACGCGGACCTCGTGCTGATCGGCGAAGAGGGGCACGGGCTGTCGGGTGATGCCACGACGGAGGCCGTGCTGGCGGCCACGGACCGGTTCCGGCCGGTCGGCACGGCCTAGGGCAGGTCCCGGAGCGTTCCGCGTCCGGTCCCTGATCCCTTTCCGGGACGTTCCCGATGGTGTGCGGATACGGCCCTTGATGAGCTGTTCCCATGACCCGAAACCGAAACCGACAGCGAGACCACCACCGCCACTCCAGGCAGCAGCAGTCAGCCCGTCGACCCCTCGTCCTCCTCGCCGCCCTCGTCGGCATGGTCACGCTCGCCGTCGCCGCCTCCGCCGGTGCCGGTCCGGCCCACCGTCCGCCGGACCGATTACCGCCGGAGGGCCAGGCCGCCCATGCCACCACCCAGGCCGTGCTGAACGAGATCGTTGCGCAGGGCACCCCCGGCGTCATCGCCCAGGTCCGCGACCGGCACGGAGTGTGGGACGGCCGGGCCGGTGTCCGGAAGCTCGGCTGCGAGCGGCCGCGGAGCACCCACGACAGGTTCCGTATCGCCAGCGTGACCAAGACCTTCACCGCCACCGTGCTGCTCAAGCTCGAAGCCGAGGGAAAGCTGTCGCTGGACGACAGCGTGGCCAAGTGGCTGCCGGGCGTGGTGCGCGGCAACGGGTACCGCCCCCGGCACATCACCGTGCGGCACCTGCTCAACCACACGAGCGGGATCTTCGACTACAACATGGACGCCGGCTTCCGGGCCAAGTACGCGGGCGACGAGTTCGACCGGAACCGGTACGCCAGGTGGTCCCCACGGGCACTGGTGGACGTCGCGCTCACCCACCCGCCGAACTTCCAGCCCGAGCAGGGCAGCAGGCCCGGCCGCCCCGGCAGGTGGGACTACTCGGACACCAACTACGTCCTGGCCGGCATGGTCGTAGAGAAGGCCACGGACGGCAGCTACGCCCGTGCCGTCGAGCGGCTCGTCATACGGCCACTCGGTCTGCGCGGTACGAGCGTGCCGGGCACCGCGCCCGAACTGCCCTCACCCCACGCGCGGCACTACTCGACGCTCTTCGAGGACGGGCCCCAGGCGAGGGTGCGCGATGTCACCGAGTTCAGTCCCACGGTCGCCTTCTCCGCGGGGCAGATGATCTCGACCGTGGGTGATGTGAACACCTTCCTGTCCCGGCTGCTGGCCGGTGACCTGCTGCCGCCCGCACAGCAGCGGCAACTGCTCGACGCCGTGCCCGTCGACGGGGACAAGGGCCATGGCGGCCCGCAGGACCTCTACGGGCTGGGCCTACGGCACTTCCGGCTCGCGGAGGGCTGCTGGGCCTGGGGGCACGGCGGCATGATCCCCGGCTCCGCGACCCGCACCCTCGCCTCGGCGGACGGTCGGCAGGTCATGACCATGAACCGCAACGGCGACTGGGGCGAGCAGCGACTCGAGGACGCCGCCGTCGCGACCGAGTTCTGCCGGAGTGGCCCCTGAGACCCGCCGGCCGGCCGACCGCACCGGTCCGCCAACCGGCCGGCCGACCGCACCGACCCGCCGATCGACCGGCCGCACCGCTCACCTCACTGGACGGTCAACGGTCTGGAGCGAAGCACTGTCACCGGCCCCGGCCGACCGCTTGGCACCACACGTCGCCAGACTGCACCACCGGCGCCGCCCGCTCTCGTCGAGGAACAGCCAGCCGCAGTCCCGGCTGGGGCAGCCGCGGACGGTGAAGCGCCGCGGGTCGGCGAGCAGTTCGCCCGCGCTGCGGGCCACCGCGCAGACGGGCAGGCGCAGTCCGGCGGCGGGCGAGGTCTGCCAGCGTCCGAGACCGTCCTCGCCACGCGTGAAGACCGACAGCCGCGCGGCGTCCTCCACCGCCCCGGCCACCGCCTTGAACGCCCGGCCGTCCCGCGGATCGGTCAGACAGGCGTACAGGTCCGTACGCAGCCGCCGGGCCTCGTCGAGGACGGCGGCGGCCTCGGCCGGCTGCCGCAGGGCCTGTTCCCGCAGCCGGGTGACCTGCCGGTCCTCGATCAGGTCGAGGTGGCCGGCCCATACGGCGAGCGTGACGTAGCCGCGCAGCCACTCCGACCCGGGCAGCGGCTCCCCGCCCCACCCGGCGTAGGTGTTGCAGAACTCCAGCGCGGGGTGTCCGCTCGTACTCCACGGCAGCCACTGGTCGCCGACCCGCACCGCGTAGACGGGGCCCGGGGGCCGGTCGAGCCGGGGGTCGGCGCGCAGCACGCGCTCGTGCAGGGTGCGGAGTTCGCCGTTCGGTTCGACACCGAGTTCGGTCGCCAGAGTCGTACGCGTGCTGCGATAGAGCCGGAGGGCGTCGGCCTGGCGGCCCGCGCGGTAGAGGGCGGTCATCTGGGCGCCGACCAGCCGTTCACGAGTCGGATGCTCTTCCAGCAGCGGCGTCAGGTCCGCCACGACACGGTCGTGCAGACCCATGGCGAGCTGGGTCTCGGCTCGCCGCTCCACGGCGGACAGGCGCAGTTCGCCCAGTGTGCCGCCGAGGCGGGTGCGCAGCCGTTCGTCGGCCACGTCCGCGAGCAGCGGGCCGCGCCAGAGCCCGAGGGCCCGGTCGTACAGGCGGATCCGCTCCGCGGGATCAGCGGAGTCCGCCGCCTGCCCGACGAGCCCGGCGAACTGCTGGGCGTCGATCGTATGAGGGCCCTGCTCCACGGCGTAACCGTCGTGCCGGGTCTCGACGGACACCCCGTGCGGCCTGAGCGCGGCACGCAGGCGGCCGACGTAGGTGTGGACGGTCGCGCGGGCGGCGGCGGGCGGCTCGTCGTCCCACAGCAGGTCGATGAGGCGGTCCGTCGTGACCGCGCGGCCCGCGTGCAGCAGCAGGACCGCCAGCAGGCACCGCTCCTGGCGGCGGCTGCCCACCAGGACCTGCCGTCCCTCGTGGCGGGCGGCGAACGGACCGAGCAGTTGGAACTCCATGGCTGTCCGGCAGCCTAACGGCAGGCCGATGGTCAGGCTTTGGTCAGAGGCCGGGGAGAGACTGGCGCACGCCCTTCCTTCCACCCGTCTCTGCCCAGGGAGAACCATGCGCCGAACAGCTCTCACCACGCTGGCACTTGCCGCCGTGCTCGTCGGGACGCGGCCCGCGTCCGCGGAGCCGGCGCAGGGCTGGGAACCGGCACCCTCCGCGCCGTGGGACGTCGGCGCCGGTGCGCGGTGCGACTTCCCCGTCCACGGCGAGCCGGTCGTCGACGAGGTGGTGCGGCGCGTGCTGAGCACCTACCCCGACGGCTCCGTGCGGCGGGTCGCGTACCAGGGCGATCTGGTCGTCCGTGTCACGAACACCGAGACCGGCGCCTCCTACGACGCCGACGCGAGCGGCTCGGCCGTCGTCGAGCACCGGCCCGACGGCTCCCAGCTGTGGGCCGTGCACGGACCGGTGCTCGTCGGGGTCGGCCAGGACCAGGGGAGTCTGCCGCGCGGCCTGTACCTCGTCGACGGCGTCTACACGATGGACATCAGCCCCACCGGATACAAGTCCGTACGCCTCCTGCACGGGACGACGGACGACCTGTGCGCGCACATCGACTGAACGGGCCTGCCCTCCCGACGATCGACAGGACAGGCTCAGAGAGCCTGAGGGCGAAGCCTTCAAGTCGCTGAGGAGTGCCGGTGGCCGCCGCAGGCCCTCGACCTCTGCGCCGTTGGAGTGACGACCCGCGAGGAGAGACGGACGCGGTCGTGACGCCCCGCCCGCGCACCAGGAGGCCCCCGTGACGGATCCCTCACCGCTCTCCCGTGCAAGGGAGTGGACCGGCCGCCTCGCCCGGGCCGATCGTGGGCTGCATGGATGATCACCGTGTGGCGCCGGTCGACCCCGCCGGTCCGGGTACGGAAGCGGACGAGGTCCGTCGTTTCTGGGGACGGCTCGGGCTTCCCGGGCTGATCGACGTGCACACGCACTTCATGCCCGAGCGGGTGCTGCACAAGGTGTGGGACTACTTCGACGCGCTCGGGGCGATGACCGGCGGGCTGGAGTGGCCGATCACCTACCGGCAGGAGGAGGCGGAACGGGCGGACATCCTGCGGGAGTTCGGGGTGCGGGCCTTCACCGCCATGCTGTATCCGCACAAGCCGGGCATGGCCCGCTGGCTGAACGGCTGGGCGGTCGACTTCGCCCGCCGCACACCCGACTGTCTGCACACCGCGACCCTCTACCCCGAGCCGGGCGTCGAGGCGTACGTCCGGGAGGCCGTCGAGGCGGGTGCGCGGGTCTTCAAGGCGCATGTGCAGGTGGGGGCGTACGACCCCGCCGACGAGCTGCTCCGGCCGGCGTGGGGGCTGCTGGCCGAGGCCGGGATCCCCGTCGTGATCCACTGCGGCTCCGGGCCCGCGCCCGGCAAGCACACCGGCCCCGAGCCGATCGCCCGTGTGCTGGCGCGGCACCCCCGGCTGCGGCTGGTCGTCGCGCACATGGGGATGCCCGAGTACGAGGAGTTCTTCGGCCTGGCCGAGCGGTACGGGGAGGTCCGGCTGGACACGACGATGGCGTTCACCGACTTCAGCGAAGGCTTCATGCCGTTCCCCCGCCGGGCCCTGCCCCGGCTGGCCGGACTCGGCGACCGCGTCCTGCTCGGCTCCGACTTCCCCAACATCCCCTATCCGTACGTGCACCAGCTCCACGCCCTGGAACGGCTGGACCTGGGAGCGGACTGGCTGCGGGCGGTGTGCCACGACAACGCGGCAGGGCTGTTCGGGCTGTGACTTCCTTGTTGAGCCTCTGACGGAGTTGAGCCTCTGACGGAAAATCGTGAGCTTCCGATGCTCCAGGGCCTGAGAATGGCGCGATGGACCATCACTTCGTCGGCATACCGGAGTTGACCGGCGTTCCCCGTGTCGCGGTCGTCATCGACGTCATGCGTGCCTTCACCGTGGCTGCCTGGGCCTTCTCGCGTGGCGTCGAGAGGATCGTCCTGGCTGAAACGGAGAGTGAGGCACTTGCCTTGAAGGAGCGCCACACGGGCTGGCTGGCTCTGAAGGACGGAGCTCCGGCGGCGGGCTTCGACGCGGTGAACTCACCCGGCCTGCTCAGGTCACGTGATTTCGCCGGCCGCACGCTGGTGCAGAAGACGACGGCAGGAACCGTGGGCGCGCTGGCCGTCGCGGATGCGCCGCTGGTCCTGTGCGCGAGCTTCGTGGTGGCCGGCCCGACCGCGCGGTTCCTGCGGGCCAGGGACTCCGGTCCGGTGACGTTCGTCGTCACCGGCGAGGGTGGCCGCGCCGACGAGGACCTGGCCTGCGCCGAATACATCGGTCGATGTATGGCCGGAGGCGATGTCGAGGCGGATCCGTATCTCCACCGTGCGAGGAATTCTCGTGCCGCGGCGGACCTCGCCGGTGGGCTGCGGAGTGGATTCCACCCGGACGATGTCGATCTCTGCCTGGAAATCGACCGGTTCTCCTTCGCGATGGTGGCTCGCCGGGAAGAGTCCCTGACGGTGCTCCGCCCCGTTGCGGTGCCGTGAACCACACACTCCGGCACGACGCCCCCGGCCCCGCCGTCACCACGGGGTGCGGCAGGCCGAGGGCGTCGTGAAAGGGGCGCGCGGGACGCGGGGCGTCAGCTGCCCGTCACGTCCGTGACCTTCCAGCGCTGGTTGGAGCCGGAGTTCGGCTGCCAGACGCCGACCGGGGCGCCTTCGTTCGTGGACTGGCCCCCGACGTCCGGGAGCTGGCCCGTGGCGGCGTTGACAAGGGTCCAGGTGCCGTCACCGGTCGAGGACATGATCCACTCGGCGGCCTTGTCACGGCGGCCCTCGTCCGGCTCGGCGACCAGGGCGCCGTCGCGGACGGCCAGGCGCTTGTCGGTGGCGGTCTCCGTGAACACGTACCGCTTGCGGTTGTCCTCGCCGCGGATCTGCTCGACCCGCCACTGCTGACCGCTCGGGTCGGCGGCGTCGGCGCTCTTGATGACCAGGCCCGTGCCGTTGCCGGCGATGGTGAGGTCCTTGCCGCTCTGGACGCCGGTCAGCCGGTAGGTGTGGCCCTTCTTCAGCTCGGCCGCGTCCTTGGCGACACCGGAGACACCCTTCACGAGGAAGGACGTCACCGACTGGGCGGGCACGGTGACCGTGGCCTGCTTGCCGGAGACCCGGACCGCCTTCTGCTTCTCCAGCTTGCCGTCGGCGCTGGTCACGACCGGGGTGACGGTGGCGTGCGAGGAGACCCGGCCGAACTTCGACAGGTCGAGGGTGACCTCACGGGACTCGGTCGCGCTGTTGACGTGGACGACCGTCGCCGCGTCGCCCTTGCGGGAGACCGCCGCGGTGCTGGACGTGTCGTCGGTCTTGATCAGCCGGTCGCCGGGCTTGATGAAGTGCGTGAAGTTGCGGGCCGTGTCGAACTTGGTGTTGGTGTAGATCGGGCAGGACTCCAGGGTGTCCTTCGAGGTGCAGCTGAACGGGAGCTGGATCTCGCCCCAGTTGCCGCCCTTGGCGGACTCACCGCCCGGCTTCATGTTGTCGTAGTCCTCGACGGGCTGCCAGAACACCCACGCCTTGGGCTCCAGTTCCCGCAGGTCGTCCACGATGCGCTGGGCGAGGCCGAGGCCGGGCCGCATGTCCGTGAAGCTCTGGCCGTCGCCCCAGTCGCCCTCGACCTCGCTCATCCACAGCGGCTTGTCGGCGGCCTTGGCGAGGTCGCGGACGGTGGTGCGCTGGCCGGTGCCGTAGGTGTGGACGTTCATCTGGGCGACCAGGTCACGGACCTCCTGGGGGTAGGAGTTCCAGTTGGTGGCGAAGGTGCCCGGGTTGGTCTCGTCCATCGCGGATATCTCCGCGCCGCTCCTCGACTTCTCCAGGACCGGGGCGAGCGCGCGCAGCACCTTCTGCTGGAGCTCGGGGCCCATGTGGGCGCCCTCCTGGCGACCGCCGGTCGGCTCGCCGTCCGGGCCGAGCTTGGTGCCCCAGTAGTTGGTGTTCGGCTCGTTGAACGGGTCGAGCGTGTCGACCTTGATGCCGTGCGCCTTCTCCAGCCGCTCGGTGGCGCCCACCAGGTACTTGGCGAAGTCCTCGACGGACTCCGGCTTCAGCTGGTCCTTGCCCGCGTCGAAGTTGCCGGAGACGTAGCCGCTCTCGGTCATGAACCAGGGCGGGGAGTTGCTGAAGGTCTCCCAGTGGGTGATGTCCTTCTTGATGCGGTCGACCCACCAGCGCTGCGTCTTGTCGGCGTTCTTGTTCCAGTCGGCGGGGTCGTCCGCGTCCCACCAGTCGACGTCCTCGCGGGTGGTGCCCGCCGGGGCCTTCCACCAGCCCTCGACCGCGCCGCCCGCGCGCAGGTAGTCCTTGACGTCCGGGGCGTTGCCGCCGCCGATGTTGTAGCGGGCGATGTTCAGGGCGAGGCCCTCGTCGCCGAAGAGGAGCTTGTAGAGCTTCTCGCGGATCGCGGGCGGGTAGTCGCCGGTGGCGTTGGCGAACCAGACCAGGCTCGTGCCCCAGCCCTCGAACTTCTCCCCCGAGTACGAGGGGTCGGGCCGGACGGTGACCCCGGCCGCGGCGGCCTCGGCAGCCGCCGTCTCGGCGTGCGCGGCGGGCAGGGCGGCGGTGGCCAGGACGGCCCCGGTCGCCAAGGTGACGCCGATGGCCCCGAGGAGCCTTCTCTTACGGGTGCGGTGTGCCATCTCGAGTACTCCAGCTCTTCTGCGTGCCGCACGTCCCGGCGGACGCAGAGATCGGGGCCTACGTGGTGCGACTGGTACGGATTCGGCGGCTTCTCGTACGATTTCGACTAGGCAATGTTTACGTAAACATCCACTGGCGGGATGTCTACACTGTCCGAATCTCAGGGGTCAAGGAGTCGTTCCGGACCGAAATTCGCGCCGGCTGCGCGACGAGGGGAGCGAGGGGCAGGTGGGCACAGTGGACGGTGCGGGAGAACCGCAGGGCACGAGCCGTACGAGAAGGCGTCCGGCCCGTCCGCGCCAGGGCGCCTCCATGGCCGACGTCGCGCAGCTCGCCGGCGTCTCCTCCCAGACGGTCTCCCGCGTCTCCAACGGCTTCCCGGGCGTCACCGAGGACACCCGCCGCCAGGTCCTGGCCGCGATGCGGGAGCTGGGCTACCGCCCCAACAGTGCCGCCCGGGCGCTCAAGCGCGGCGAGTTCCGTACCCTCGGCGTGATCACCTTCTCCCTCTCCACCATGGGCAACATCCGCACCCTGGAGGCCATCGCCACCTCCGCGGCCCAGCACGGCTACGCCGTCACGCTGCTGCCCGTCGCCGTCCCCACCCAGGACGAGGTGAACGGCGCCTTCTCCCGCCTCGGAGAACTCGCCGTGGACGCCGTCATCGTCATCATGGAGATCCACCTGCTGGACGCGGTGACGGTCTCGCTCCCGCCCGGCGTGCAGGTCGTGGTGGCCGACTCGGACGCCGGCGACCGCTACACGGTGGTCGACACCGACCAGGCGGGCGGCGCGCGGGACGCCGTACGGCACCTCCTGGACCTCGGCCACGAGACGGTGTGGCACCTGGCCGGTCCCGAGGGCTCCTTCGCCGCCCAGCGCCGTGCCAACGCCTGGCGTGACACGCTGACGGCGGCCGGCCGCGTCCCGCCGCCCCTGGTCCGGGGCGACTGGTCGGCCGAGTCCGGCTACCGGGCCGGGCTGCGGCTGGCCGACGAGCCGGACTGCACGGCGGTGTTCGCGGCCAACGACCAGATGGCCCTGGGCCTGCTCCGGGCCCTGCACGAACGCGGCCTGCGCGTCCCCGGCGACATCAGCGTCATCGGCTTCGACGACATCCCCGAGTCCGCGTCCTTCCTCCCGCCCCTGACGACCATCCACCAGGACTTCGCCGAGGTGGGACGGCTGTGCGTGGAGGGCGTCCTGAGCAAGATGCGGCAGGACGGCGAGGAGCACGGGACGACGCTGGTGCCCACGCGGCTGGTGCGGCGGGAGAGCACGGGGGCGCCGGGCACTCGGGCGTGAGCCCGGCCGCGGCGGGGCGGCCCTGTGGTTCCGGTGAGAAGGCGGGTGGCCGTATTCCCGTACCGACCGTACCGAAGCCGGTCTGCCGGCAGAGACCGATTCCTGACAGACCCTGCCGAGGCGGACGTTCCGCCCGTACTGTCGTGCGGTATGAGCCGAAGTCGGGTGCTGGCGTATCTGCTCGCAGGCGCGGTGGCCTCGGTGCTCGTCGTTCTCGGAGTCACCCAGGGGCCGTTGGGCACACAGGGCACGGACACACAGGGCACGGGCGGGGCGAAGGGGACGGGGCCCTTCACGATCGCCGTCGTCACGCGCGGCGTCGGCCAGGACCGTGCCGGTGCGGCCCGTGTCGCGCTCGCCGAGCTGCGTGAGCTGCTGCGCAGGAACAAGGCGGAGGGCGAGCTGCCGCTGGAGTTCGTCGGCGTGGCCCCGGGGGACGGCCTGACGCTCGACACGCTGCGGCGGGACCATCCGCGGCTCGTGGCGGCCATCGCGGACGACCCCGGCCTGGACGGCACGGACGCACTCGGCGCGCAGGTGCCGGTGGTCGGGACCTGCCGTTGGGAGAACCCGCCCGGGCTCAGCCGCAACTTCCAGTGGACCGTCGCTCCGGACATCACCGAAGTGGGCTGGCAGGTACGGGCCTACGTGGGCAAGAAGCACCGCACGCAGCAGCTCGTCGTCTTCGGCGCCTACGGATCCGACGCCGCTGAGGCGGAGCAACTGGGGAAGGGCGAGCCCGGCCCGGAGTGGGACGGCCCGCGCCTGCCCCCGACGGCGGTGCACATCGACAGGCCGGGCCGGATGTCCGCCCCGGAACTGCGCTCGGCCCTTTCCGGCGGGCGCGGCGACGCGGTGTATCTCGCCGGCTCGCGCTCCTCTCTCACCGACGACCTGCGGGCCCTGGCCCGCGTCGGCTTCCGCGGCCCCGTGCTGTACGCCCCCGGGGTGCTCAACACCTGCGTGAGGGCGGAGCGCGAGGATCCGGGCCGGGTCCCGGACGGCATCACTCTGTACCGCGTCAGCACGGCCGGGCCAGGCGCCGTACGAGCCGAGGACTGCTTCACCGGCGACACGGAGCACTGCCCGCATTTCCAGCGGCTGCCCGACGGGCCCGGCGCCTTGGAGGAGTACGAGGCGGCGCAGACGCTGATCCGGGTGTACCGGACCGTGTGGGTCGACGGCCGCGGAACCGTGCCGTCCGACCCGGAGCAGGTGGCCTCGGCGCTTCAGACGAGCCTCGACGGGCAGATCGTGCGCGGCCTTTCGGGCTGGTTCGAGGTGGGCGGCCCGCCCGGGGACAGCTACACGCTCAGTTTTGGACACGACATCTGGCTGGAGCGGTGGCCGGCCGGGAACGGGGGCTGGACCGTCCTCGGCCCCATCTCCGCCGAGTACACATAGCGTCGCGCGTCTGGCTGAATGATCCGTTGCCCACGCCGGTGCCGTACAGGACGATGCGCGGATGCGCTTCTCGATCAACATCCCGAACTTCGGTGACTTCGCCGACCCCAGAACCGTGGCGAAGGTGGCCGTGGCGGCGGAAGAGGCAGGCTGGGACGGGCTGTTCGTCTGGGACCACGTGCTGCACCGCAAGCACGAGAGCAGGCCTTTCGGGGATCCCTGGATGCTGTTGACCGCCGCCGCGCTGGCGACGTCCCGGATCAGGCTGGGCACGCTGGTCACGCCGGTCGCCCGGCGGCGTCCGCAGCAGCTTGCCCGTCAGGTGGCGACCCTGGATGCCGTGAGCGGCGGTCGGGTCACGTTCGGCGCGGGGCTGGGCGGGCCCATCGAGGACGAGTACGCGAGTTTCGGCGACACCACGGACCCCAAGGTGCTGGCCGAGCGGCTGGACGACGGCCTGGAGCTGCTCGTGCGTTACTGGTCGGGCGAGCCGGTGCACCACGACGGACGGCACTACCGGGTACGGGACGTGACGTTGCTGCCGGCCACGGTGCAACGTCCTCGGCCGCCGGTCTGGGTCGCCGGATTCTGGCCGAACCGCCCTCCCATGCGCCGGGCCGCCCGCTGGGACGGTGTGGTCCCCCTGTTCACCGATGCCCGGCACGGTCACGTGCCGCCCGTCGATCAGGTCCGTGACCTCGTCGCCTATGTCCGTAAGCAGCGCGGGGACAGCCTGCCCGACGCTCCCTTCGAGATCGTCCTCGGCGGTGCCACGCCGGGCGGTGACGCGGCCAGGACCCGCGATGTGATCGGGCCGTTGGCCGAGGCGGGAGCCACCTGGTGGGACGAGCGGCAGATCCAGACCAGCGAGGCGATCGACCGGCTCGAACCGGTGCTGCGCCGGATCGAGCAGGGCCCGCCGCACTTGTAGCGCGCGACCTCAGCGGCTCTCCCCCGGCGTCACCAGCCCCGCCTCGTACGCCACGATCACCGCCTGGGCCCGGTCGCGGAGTCCCAGCTTGGTGAACAGGCGGTTGATGTGGGTCTTGACCGTGTGGTCGGTGATGGTCAGGCGTTCGCCGATGTCCGCGTTGGAGAGGCCCTGGGCGATGAGGAGGAGGACCTCCACCTCGCGGGCGGTGAGGCGGTCGAGGAGGGACTTGGGGGCCGTGACGGGGCGGCGGGGGGCGAACTCGGCGATGAGGCGGCGGGTGATGCCGGGGGCCAGCATGGCGTCACCGGCGGCCACCACCCGTACGGCGTGGAGGAGTTCGGGGAAGGTCGCGTCCTTCAGGAGGAAGCCGCTGGCACCGGCCGCCAGCGCGTCGAAGACGTACTGGTCGAGGTCGAACGTGGTGAGCATCAGGGCCTTGGTGGCGCCGTCGGTCTCCCTCAGGATCGTGCGCGCGGCCTGGATGCCGTCCAGCTTGGGCATCCTGATGTCCAGCAGGGCCACGTCCGGCCGGTGGTCCAGGGCGAGGGCGACGGCCTGTTCGCCGTCCTCCGCCTCGCCCACGACGTCGATGTCGTCCTGGGTGGAGAGCAGGTTCACGAACCCCGTGCGCACCACCGCCTGGTCGTCGGCCACGATCGCCCGTATCGGGTCCCCCGCCGTCACTCGTACACACCCTCCGCGAAGCTCTTCGCGCCGGCCCGCACCGGGAGTTCGGCCTCGATCAGGAAACCGCCCCCGGGACCGGCGGGCCCGCAGGTCAGACGTCCGCCGAGTAGGTTCGCACGCTCCCGCATGCCGCTCAACCCGTGCCCGCCCGTGTCGAGTCGGGGTGTGCGGGGGCCTGGACCGTCGTCGGTGATACGCAGGCGGACTTCGTCCTCTTCGTACGTGAGGCGGATGTCGACGGCGGCGCCCCGTGCGTGGCGGCGGGCGTTGGTCAAGGCCTCCTGGACGATGCGGTAGACCGTGAGTTCGAGGGAGGGCGGGAGTACCGCGGGTCGGGTGCCCGCCGTGTGCAGGGTGACCTCTCCGCCGCCCGACCGGTGGGCTTCCAGCAGCGCCCCCAGGGAGTCGAGTGTCGGCTGCGGTACGACGGGTGCCGCCTCCTCGGCTCCTGCCTCGTCCGCGCGCAGCACGCTCAGCAGCCGGCGCAGCTCGGTCAGTGCGGAGCGGGCCGACGAGGCGATCTGCTGGAAGCCGTCGCGCGCGGGCGGGGACAGGTCGGGTGTGGTGTACGTGGCGCTCTCCGCCTGGACGGCGATCACGGACACCGAGTGCGCCACTATGTCGTGCAACTCCCGTGCTATGGCTGCTCGTTCCTGGGCCGCGGCATGCCTGCGCTCCATGGCGATCAGTTCCCGCTGGGCCGCCTCGCGCGCCTGCCGGGACTCCTCCCGGCTGCGGGTGGCGTCCGCGACACCGACCGTCGCCACCACGCCCACGGCGAGGACGAACGACTCCGTGAAGTACGACAGCGAGCCGTCGGCGCCGACGGCGGGCGCCCGGCCGCCGAGGTCGTACACGCCCATCACCACATGGCCCACGTTGACCAGCAGCGAGCCGGTGATCGCGGCCGCGCTGAGCAGCGCGGGGTGCAGGACGCGGTGGCGGGCGAGCGTGTAGAGGCCCATGACCCCGGCCACCGCCACCGTCATCAGCAGCTCCGGGCGGAAGAGGAAGTTCAGCAGTGCCGCCGGTACCACCAGGAGCCCGATGCGGGGCTCGCGCCGCCGCCAGAGCAGGGGGAGCACCACGAGGGGCAGGGTGGCCAGGACCGTCATCGAGGTGATGCGGGAGTGCAGGACCTCGGCCGCGGCCAGGACGACCAGCAGGGCGCCACTGACGTACGGGTAGCGGGGGGAGCGCGGCCAGGCGGTGGGGCGCAGGGACGACTGACGCATCCCCACATTGTCGGCCGGAGGGGTCCGGCCCGCGTCACCGTACGGGTTGATCCGGAGGCCGGACGAGTACCACGGGTTGACTCCCAGGATCGGTGCCCGGTGTGACGCTTCTCGTCCGCCCCTTGCGAAGACTTGCCGGACGGAAGGAAGGCCGGTCGGCGGTGGACAGGGGGAGCGGGATGCAGGGGCGTTCGCGAGGGTTGCTGCCACTGTTCGGCTCGCTGGTGCCGGCCTCGACCTCGGCCTCGGCCGCGCGGACCGCCGCGCCGGGGCGCGCGGCGCCTTCGGGCCGTGCGGCGGGTGCGGCGCCTTCGGGCCGTGCGGCGGGCGTGGTGTCTTCGGGTCGTGCGGCGGGTGTGGTGTCTTCGGGTCGTGCGGCGGGTGCGGTGTCCTCCGGCCGTCCGGTGGGCGTGGTGTCCTCTGCCCGTCCGGCGGGCGTTGTGTCTCCGGCCCGTCCGATACGCGCGGCGGCTCCGGTCCGTCCGGTGGGTGTGGCGTCACCGGGCCGCCCGGCGGTGGACCTCCCCGGCCGCGACCGGGGACCCGGTTCGGGTTCCGGTCCCGGTCCCGGTTCGGGTTCCGGCCCCGGCCCCGGTTCGGTTTCAGATCCCGGTCCCGGCCCCGGTTCGGGTCCCGGCCCGGGTAACGGCCCGGGCCCCGGCCCTGGTTCGGGTCCCGGCCCCGGCCCGGGTAACGGCCCCGGCCCGTCCCCCGCCACCGTCCCCCTCCCCCCGTCCCGGCGCGGCACCGGTCGCCGTTGGGAGACCCTGTGCTGGGCGGCCTGCGCCGTCTTCGCGCTGTTGCTGTGTCTGCGTACGACCATCGCCCCGCACCAGGTGTGGGGCGCCTGCGCCGCCGCCGGATACGGACTCGCCGCGCTCGTCGCCCGTCTCTCCGCGCGGCCCTGGGGCCCGGCGAGCGCGGCGGTGGCCGCCGTCGGGTCCGTGCTGGTGCCGCTGGTGTTCCTGATCGCGGACAGCGCACGGCAGTTGGAGGTCACGGTCGTCGAGCGGTCCGGCGGGCTGCTGCTGGACTCCGGCACGCCGTACGTCCCGGACCCGGCCGGACTGCGGGACTACAACCCGTACCTGCCCGGCATGGCGCTCTTCGGGCTGCCCCGGGCCGTCCTCGGCGACGTCCCGCTCGCGGACGCCCGGCTGTGGTTCGCGCTGGTGTCACTCGGCGCCATGGGTCTGGCCGCCGTGGTGTGCGGGGGCGCCGGGCCGTCCCCGCGCGGCACCGGCCCGGACCGCTCCCCGGCCCGGGCACTCCTCTGGCTCGCGGCCGCCCCCGCCGTCGCCCTCCCGCTCGCCGTCGGCGGTGTCGACCTGCCGGTCATCGCCCTGATGTGCCTCGCGCTCGCCCTGGCCGGCCGCGGCGGCCCCGTCGCCGCCGGGCTCGCGCTCGGTGCCGCCGCGTCGCTGAAGTGGACGGCCTGGCCGGTGCTGCCCGTCGGGCTCGCCCTGCTCGCGGTGACCGCCGGGCGGCGGGCCGCCGTACGGGCCGGTGTCACGGCCGTCACCCTCGCCGTGCTCGCCGTGCTGCCGGTCGCGCTCGCCGACCCGCGGGCGTTCGCCGAGCACGTGCTGCTCTTCCCGCTCGGCGAGGGAGACACCGGGTCGCCGGCGACCAGCCCGCTGCCCGGGTACCTGCTGGCGACGTACGTGCCGGGGGGCTTCGCCCTCGCCGTGGCGGCGCTGGTGCTGGGCGCGGTCGCGGTTGGCGGGTCCCTCGTGACGCGCCCGCCGCGCACCACCGTCGCCGCCGCCGACCGGCTCGCGCTGGGCCTCGGGATCGCCATGTGCCTGATCCCCGCCACCCGCTTCGGATACGTCGTCTACCCGCTGGTGCTGCTCGGCTGGTTCCGGCTCGTGCCGGCCGGCCGCCGCGCGGCCCGGCCAGGAGGTGCCATGCCCACGCGACTGGCCCCGTCCCGGGACGCCGGGCGTCCGCTGCGCTGGACGTACTCCCTGCTGTGTGCGCTCAGCCGCCGCTTCTCGTTCGTGGAGGACGAGATCGACGGGCTGCGGCACGTGGTCGAGGAGGGGGACGTCTGCCTCGATGTCGGGGCCGAGTACGGGGTGTACACGTACGCGCTGTCCTACGTGGCCGGGCCCAAGGGCTGCGTGCACGGCTTCGAGCCGTTGCCCGGGCCGTACCGCGTCCTCGGCGCCGGTGTGCGGCTGCTGTGCGGCGGGCGGGCGCACGCGCACCGGATGGCGCTGGGCGAGAGGCCCAGGGACGCGGCGGTGATGAGCCTGCCCTACCGCCGTGGACTGCCCGTGCACGGAAGGGCGTTCCTCACCGAAGGGGCGCGAGGGCCCGGCCCCAACAGCGAGTTCGCCGGGGAGCGGCGGCCCGTGGTGCGGGTGGGCACCGTGGACGAGGTCGTGGCGTCGGCCGGGCTGCCGCGCGTCGACTTCGTCAAGGCGGACGTCGAGGGGGCGGAGCCGCTCGTGCTCGCCGGTGCGGCCGGGACGCTGCTGCGGGACCGGCCCACGCTGCTGCTGGAGATCGAGGAACGGCACCTGGCCAAGTACGGGGCGCGCGCCGAGCGGCTCGTCGAGGAGCTGCGGTCCGCGGGCTACTCGATGTTCCTGTGGCGGGACGGCCGGTGGCGTCCCGTGGACCGGGTCACCGAGGCGCACCGCAACTACCTGTTCACCGTGAAGCCGCTGGAGGACTGACCGACCATGCCGCGCACGCTCGTCGTCACCAACGACTTCCCGCCCCGGCAGGGCGGTATCGAGACCTTCGTCCACGCCATGACGGTCCGCTTCCCGTCCGACCGGGTCGCCGTCTACACCTCCAGTACGCCGGGCGACCGGGCCTACGACGCCCGGCTGCCGTTCCCGGTGGTGCGGGACCGCGCCCACATGCTGCTGCCGACCCGGCGGGTCACCGCCCGGGCGGTGGAGCTGGCCCGCCGGTTCGACTGCGACAGCGTCTGGTTCGGGGCCGCGGCCCCGCTCGGGCTGATGGCGGGCGAGCTGCGGCGCCGTACGGAGGTGCGGCGGCTGGTCGCCACGACGCACGGGCACGAGGTGTGGTGGGCGCGCACGCCCGGGGCCCGCACGCTGCTGCGCCGCATCGGCGCCGGGGTGGACAGCGTCACGTATCTCGGCTCGTACACCCGGGCGCGGATCGCCGCCGCCGTCGGACCGGAGGCGGCGGCGCGGATGCGGCGGCTGGCGCCCGGCGTCGACGCCGACGTCTTCCAGGGCTCCGAGGAGGCGGCGGCCCGGGTGCGGGAGCGGTACGGCCTGGGCGACCGGCCGGTCGTGCTGTGTGCGGCGCGGCTCGTACCGCGCAAGGGACAGGACGCGCTGATACGGGCCCTGCGCCTGGTGCGCCGCGGTGTGCCCGGCGCGGTGCTGCTGCTGGTCGGGGACGGGCCGCACGCCCGGGCCCTGCGCCGGCTCGCGGCCGAGCAGGGTCTGGCCGGTGCGGTGATCTTCGCGGGCGGGCACCCGCACGAGGAGATGCCCGGCTTCTACGCCGCCGCGCAGGTGTTCGCGATGCCGTGCCGGACCCGCAGGGCGGGCATGGAGGTGGAGGGCCTCGGGATCGTGTTCCTGGAGGCGGCCGCCGCCGGACTGCCGGTCGTCGTCGGCGACTCGGGCGGCGCGCCGGACACCGTACGGGACGGGGAGACCGGGTTCGTGGTCGACGGACGTGACGTGGGGGCGCTCGCCGACCGGCTCACACTGCTGCTGGACGATGCGGAACTGGCCCGGGACATGGGCCGCAAGGGCCGTGCGTGGGTGCGCGGGGAATGGGGGTGGGACCGGGCCCACGGGCACCTGACGTCCCTGCTCGGGGTGGGCTGAGCCGGCGGGGCCGACGGGCCGGGCACAGGGCCCGCCCCGCCGAAGCCGGTCGTCCTTACGCGCAGTTCGTCAGCCACTTCGCCACGATGGCGGCGCGGGAGCGCACGCCGTAACGGTCGAAGAGCCGCTGCATGTGGGATTCCACGGTCTTGGGCGACATCCGGAGGATGCGGGCGATCTCCTTTCCGGAATAACCCTCGGCGATGAGGGCGACGATCTCGGCCTGACGTCTGCTGAGCCGCATGGCGTCGTTGTGCCGAACGGCTCCACCGTGCTGCGTTGCTGGCGTGCTCAACGTGTTCTGCCTCTCCGATGTGGGGGTGACAGGCAAGGCCCGGACTGCGAACTTGCGGCCGCACAAGATCCTGACGTGTGTTCGGCCGTTGCGCGCCGGAGACAGCCCCGGGGAACCCCGGCGACAGGGGACCGATTTGTGGCGATCCCAGTGGTCTCTTTGTCGCTCGTACGTACCTGTCAGGCGTGATGGCGCGGAGAGGAGCGGGTGGAGACGGATGAGCGAATGACGCGGTGTGCTGTGCGCTCGCACACCGGATGATCAAGGATTGTTCTGTCGGAACGGGGGAGCGTGTGCAAAGTGGTTGGACCGACCTTGTGGAGAGAGAACGAGAAGCGGAGCGGGTCCGCGACGCTCTGTCGGACGTGGCGGCAGGGCGCGGACGGGCCCTGCTCGTCGAGGGGGACCCCGGATCGGGCCGGTCCGCCGTGCTCGGCGGGATACGGGAGAGCGCGCGCGGCGCCGGGCTGCTCGTCCTGACCGCGCGCGGCAGCACCGAGGAGAGCGCGGTCCCCTACGGGATCTGCCTCCAGCTCTTCGAGGCGCTGCTGGAGGAGGACCCGCCCGGGGACCGAACCGTCGAGCGGGTGCGGGGCCTGCTGGAACCGGCCGGGAGACCGGCGGAGGCCGAGGCGGACGCCCTGGTCCGCGAGCTGCACCGGCTCACGCTGCGGCTCGCCGCCCGGTCGCCGCTCGCCCTGGTCGTCGACGACATGCAGTGGGCGGACGAGCCGTCCCTGCGGTTTCTGACGTATCTGGCCAACCGGCTGGACGACCGCTCCGTGCTGCTGGCCGTCGCCATGACCGCACCGCACACCGACGGCCCGGCCGCACGGGCGGCGGACCTGCTCGCGGGGCTCGGGCCCACCGCCTCGCTGTGGCTGGCGCCGCTCACCCCGGCGGGGACCGAGACGGTGGTGCGGGGGCACTGGCGGGAGCCGCCGCGGGAGCGGTTCGCCGCCGTGTGCCACGAACTGACCGGCGGCAATCCGCTGCTGCTGCGCGAGTTGTGCGCGGAGGCCGTCGACGACGGCATCGAGCCGGACCCCGCCCACCTGGGCCGGCTCCGGGCGGCCCTGCCCCGCGGCGTCGTACGGCGCACCCGGCTGCGGCTGGCCGGACTGAGCACGGACGCGGCGCTGCTGACGGAGGCCGTGGCGGTGTTCGGCGACACCGGGGCCACCGTCGACGAGGCCGCCCGGGCCGCGGACCTGCCGCCGGACGCGGCCCACGAGGCCGCCGCGGAGGCCGTCGCCACGGGGCTGCTGCGGGACGGGGAACATCTGCGGCTCGCCCAGCCGCTGCTGCGGACCGCCGTGCTGGCCCTGACCCCACAGGCGGTGCGGGAGCGCGCCCACGGTGCCGCCGCCCGGGCCCTCGCGGCCCGCAACGCGCCGCTGCCGCTGGTCGGTGAGCACCTGCTGCACACCCCGCCCGCCGGCGACCCGTGGGCCGAGTCCGTGCTGCGCGGCGCCGCGCGGCAGGCCCTGACGGACGGCCGTGCGGACCGGTCGGTGCTGCTGCTGCGGCGCGCCCTGCGCGAACAGGCCCCGCACACCCGGGAGTACGACCTGCTCGCCGAACTCGGAGCGGCGGCCCTGTCCGCCGGCAGCCCCGAGGCGCTCGTGCACCTGCGCCAGGCCCTGGAGAAGGCACCCACCCCCGCGACCCGGGTCGCCACCGGTCTGCACTACGCGCACGCCCTGGCGAGGGAGCACCGGCATCCGGCCGCGCTGTCCCTGCTCGGCGAGCTGGCGGCGTCCCTGCCCGCCGGGGACGAGCGGCTGCGCACCCGGCTCGACGCTGTCACGGCGCTGCTGTCCCTGGGCCAGGTGGAGACCCGGGCCGGTGCCCGTGCCCTCGTCCACTCCCGCTATCCCGCCCGCAACGCCTCCGGGCCGGACGCGACCCTGCTGCGGGCGCTGCGCCTGGTGGTCGACCGGGACAACGGGGCGACCGCGAGCACCCTCGTGCGGCAGGTCGGCAGCATGCTGCGGATCACCCGGTTCCCCGTCGACGGGCTGACCGGGCTGCCCTCCGTCCACCTCGTCGTCTGTGTGCTGGCCGCCACCGGCCGGCTCTCCGAGGCGCGCGGGCTGCTCCTGGAGACCCTGCCGCACAGCACCGACATCCGCGCCGCCGAACACCAGCCGGACTCCGTGGCACTGCACGCCATGCTGTCGTACGGCCTGGGCCGGCTGGACGACGCGGAGCGCCAGGCCCGTGCGGTGCTGGCGTTACGGTCCCGGGGCTGGCCGCCGGGGCTGGGCGTGGCGGTGGCGGCGTCCGTGCTGGGCCATGTGCTGCTGGACCGGGGCGAGACGGAGGCCGCGGAGCGCGTCCTGTGCGACGGCCTGCCGCCGGGGAAGCCACCCGGCCATCTGCTCTTCGCCCCGACCCTGGAGGCCCGGGCGCGGCTCTGTGCCGAACTGGGGCGGCTGGACGAGGCGCTGGAGGCGTGGCGGCACGCCCGCCGGCTGACGTCCGACGGGCGGCTCGGCCTGCGGGTGACCGGGGCGTGGCAGTACGTGGCCCTGGCGCTGATCGTGGCGGGCCGCGAGGAGGAGGCCCGGCACGTGCTCCAGCGGGAGACGGAGACGGCGCAGGAGTTCGGCGCGGCCGTGCCGCTGGCGCTGGTCCACCGCGTGAGCGGGGCGCTGCGCGGCGGCGGCCGGGGCCTGGAGGAGCTCCAGAGGGCCGTCGAACTGCTGCAGTCGGCGGAGCAGCCCCTGGAACTGGCCGTCGCCCTGGTGCAGTTGGGGTCGGCCCAGCGCCGGGCCGGACAGCGTGCCGCGGCCCGGCGGTCCCTGTGCCGGGGGCGGGAGATCGCCCGGGAGCGCGGCGCGAGTGTCCTGGCGGACTGGGCCGACACGGAGCTGCGCGTCCTCGGCGCGCGGGCCGTGCGGGGTGGGGGCGACCGGCTGACACCCAGCGAGCGGCGGGTGGCGGAACAGGCCGCCGCCGGGCTGTCCAACCGCGAGATCGCGCGGGGCCTGTACGTCTCCGTCAAGACCGTCGAGTGGCACCTCAGCCACGTGTACCGCAAGCTCGGGGTCCGCTCCCGCCGCGAACTGGTCCCGGCGCTGGCCCGGGCGGCCGGCCGGCCCTCAGCCCACCAGCGGCCGGCGGAACCCGCGCACGGCCAGCAGGATCCCGACCGCCGCGACGCCGGCGCTCGCGGCCAGCGCGCCCAGCAGCCCGGCCGCGCCCGGCGTCCCCAGGCACAGCCCCCGCGCGGCGTCGACGGCGTAACTGAGCGGATTGGCCCGGGCGATGAGTTGAAGCCAGAACGGCATGCCGTCCACCGGGGCGAATGCGCTTGACCCGAACATCAGCGGAAAGGTGGCCACACCGGCGATGCTCTGCATGGCGTCCAGGCTGCGCAGCCAGCAACTCAAGGCGAGGAAGACCCACGTCAGCGCCCAGATGACGAAGGCGGCCAGCGCCAGGGCGGCGGCCGTGCCCGCGACCCCGCCGGGCGGGCTGTAGCCGAACAGCGCCCAGGCGCAGACCACCATGATCACCATCTGGACGCAGCAGCGCGCCACATCGGCGCAGCAGCGGGCGAACAGCACCGAGGACAGCGCGATCGGCAGCGAACGCAGGCGTGCCGTCATGCCGTTCTCCATGTCCCGGCTGAGGATCGCGCCGGACGCCGCGGCCGAGCCGATCCCGCTGGTCACCAGCAGCGCCGGCAGCAGGAACTCCATGTACGGCACTCCGCTGGGCAGCAGCCCGGGGTCGACCATGCTGCCGAAGAGCTGCCCGAGCACCACCAGCAGGAGCAGCGGCTGGACGAGTTTGATCACCAGCACCCGCCGGTCCGCGAACTGGGACCACAGCGCGCGCCGGGTCAGGACGAGGACCTGGGTGACCGGGCCGCTGCCCCGCCAGTTCTCCCCGTCACCGTCCCGCGCCGGCACGTCCCGGGCGGTGACCGGTGCGGCCGTACCGTGCGCCGGGGCCGTCATCGTTGCTCCTTCCCCGCCGTGGCCGGGGCGCGGTGACCGCTCCGGGTGAGGGCGAGATAGACGTCGTCGAGCGTCGGTGAACTCAGCTCCAGCGCGGTCACGACGACCCCGGCCCGGTCCAGGGCCCGGACCACCGCCGGGACCTCGGCGGACGACTCCACGGGCACGCCGACACCGGTGTCGTCCGTGCTCGGGCCCGGTCGCAGGCCCGAGCGGCGCAGCGCTTCCAGCGCGGTCGCCCGTTCCCCGGGCCCGGCGAAGGACAGCTGCACGGTGAGCGTGCCGACCCGCGCCTTGAGTTCACGGGCCGTACCGGTCGCGGTGACCGTGCCGGAGTCGAGGACCACGATGGTGTCCGCGAGCCGGTCGGCCTCCTCCAGGTACTGCGTCGTCAGCAGCACCGCCACTCCGTCCGCCGCCAGGCCCTCGACGATCTCCCACAGCCCGATGCGGCTCTCCGGGTCCAGGCCGGTGGTCGGCTCGTCCAGGAACAGCACGTCGGGCCGCCCGACCAGACCGATCGCCAGGTCCAGACGGCGTCGCATGCCGCCCGAGTACGTCCGGGCCGGGCGCCGGGCCGCGTGCTCCAGGCCGAACAGGGCGAGGAGTTCCTCGCTGCGCCGCCGCGCCTGCCGTGGGCTCGCCCCCAGCAGCCGGGCCACCAGCAGCAGGTTCGCGTACCCGGTCAGCCGGTCGTCGACGGCGGCGAACTGCCCGGTCAGCCCGATCCGGCGGCGCACCTCACGCGCCTGCGCGACGACGTCGTGCCCGGCCACCGTGGCGGAGCCCGAGGTGGGCGGCAGCACGGTGGTGAGGATGTTGACCAGGGTGGTCTTGCCGGCCCCGTTGTGGCCGAGCAGCCCCAGCACGGAGCCGGCGCCGACGGTGAGGCTGACGTCGTGCAGGGCCCGCACGTGGCCGAACGTACGGCCGACCCGGCGGGCCTCGATCACCGGGGGCGTCATGCGGCGGAGTACGGCGTGACGTCCATGCCCGGGTACAGCTCGGTCAGCCCGGCCACGGTCTCCCGGTTCCAGTAGGGCGAGCCGGCCGGCGGGAAGCCGAGCAGTTCCCGCTGGCGCGGGGAGGCCTCGACGACGAACCGGGTCGCGGCCGGGCCGTTGGCCGAGGCGGGCGAGCCCACCCAGGTCTGCTTGTCCAGCCAGACCGAGTCGGCGGCGTGGAAGGTGAGATGGAGGGCGAAGCGGTGGCCGGTCTCGTCGCGCAGCGCGGAGCAGCGGTGCACGGTCGTCCCGGCCAGCAGCAGCACCGAGCCGGCCCGGGCCGTCACCGGCTCCTGCAGCTCGTACAGCCACGGGTACTCCTCCTGGCTGTACGCGGAGTACCCGGAGGACAGCAGGGGCAGACCGGCCGTGTGCTTCTTCGGCACCACGCACGTGGGCCCGAGGTCCTCGGTGACGTCCGAGAGGTAGACCAGCGCGACGACCCGCTGGAACACCCCGTCACCGCGGGGCGGGACGAGGGTGTTGCGCCCCCAGGCCTCGTTGTGCAGCCGCTGGGCGTTGGCCGGCGCGATCCGGCTGCCGTACTTGGCCTGGAGGATCGAGTCGCCCAGCCGGACGTCCCGGGTGCCGGTCACCCGCTCCGCGAACGAGATCAGCTCCGGGTGCAGCGACAGGTGGTTGAGCTCCACCGGCTCGTACGGGAATCCCGCCGACCTCCGCAGGGACGCGTACCGCTCCGGCGTCCGCAGCCGTTCGCCGCTCTCCGGGAAATACCGCAGGGTCGCCGCGCGCGCCTTTTCCAGTTCCTCGCCGCCGAGGAATCCGTCCACCAGGACATAACCGTCGCGCTGGAATTTATCCAGGTGCTCGTCCGTGATACGCATATCCGCCTCCTGGCCTCTCCGTATGGCTCACGGTAACGGCCTCGGCGGGTATTCAGGTGTAGGTGATTTCCCCTACGGGAAATGCAGCAGGGGAAAACAACGCGGTGATTCGTCGGAATGTCGCGGCGGCTCGTCGTGGGTCAGAGTTGTGGCCATGGGACGAGCTCCCCAGGGGGTTCGGACCGGATGTGTTCACCCACATATCAAGGAGGTGCACGATGGAGAAGATCGAGATCACGGTCGACGACTTCGAGTTCGTCGGCGAGCTGGACGAGGTCACCATGGGCTGGAGCGGTCCCACCGACGACACGTTCGACGGCGACTGGACCCCGTGAGTCTCCTTGTCCTCCGAGGAGCGGAAGTGATTCCCTCCCGGTGACACACCCGGGCGTGGCCTTTCCTTCGGGGAGGCCACGCCCGGCGCTTCTCAGGGGAATCCGTCACACAGGGGATTTCCCCGCACAGGAAAATGCCCGCAATGGAAAACCGCGGCCCGCCGAGCAGGAAAGAGGAGATCGTGTTTTCCGCCCCACCAGCTTTCCGGTCGGCCGGGCGCGGACCGGCCGCCCGGTCTCCCCGTGAGACCCCGCGTGAGCTGCGGCGCCGCCTGGTCCGCTCCGCGCTGGCCGGCGTGACGGTGCCCGCCGAGGTCCCGGTGCGCGGCCGTGAGCTGCCCCGGGCGGTCGCGGACTACCTGCGCATCGGCCGCGCCTTCCGCGCCGGCGGCCTGGCCGCCGCCCTCCCGCTGCTGCCCCCGGTCGACCCGCGCAGGCCGCGGCGCGCCCTGCGGGACGAGGCGACCGCCTTCTGTGCCCGCGCGGCAGCCTGGCAGATCCAGGGCCTCGCCCGTACCGTCGCCGGCGCCCATCTGTGTCTGCACGAGTCGCTCGGTGTCTGCGCCGCCCTGCGCGGGCTCGGCTTCGACGCCGAGGTCGTCATCGGCTACCCCGTCATCGAGCACTCGGACGGCAGCGAGGAACTGCACGCCTGGCCCGCCCTCGGCGACCTGCCGCTGGTCGGGCGCGGCGGGGAACGGCCCCTCGGATACGTCGAGTTGCTCCGCTACCCGCAGGAGGGCTGAGATGCTGCTCACCGCTTTCGGCATGGCGGGCCGGGCCCACGCCCCCGGCGGCGCGCTCCTGGACGCGACCACGGCCCACGACGCCACCGGCACGGCCTCCCCCCGGGCCGCCGGCGGCCGTCCCTGTCTGCTCCAGGGCCCGGTCTACGAGAACGGCGCCGCACTGGACGCGGCCCGGGCCGAGCGGGCCGGCCGGCTCCAGTTCACCGGCTGGCTCGACCTGTCCGCGCTGCCCGAGTTCCTGCTCCTCGACACCGGCCGCGAGCCGGGTGCCGCGCTCACCGCGCTGCAACGCCTGCTCGACCTGCGCGGGGCCGAGGCGGTCCGCCGGCTGCGCGGCGACTTCGTCCTCGCCCATGTCGCCCCCGACGGAGGGCGGCTGACGCTGTACCGGGCGGTGAACGCCCTCACCCCGTTGTTCTGGACCCAGGACGGCGACAGCCTGCTGTGGGCCGCCGACCCGGCCCGGCTGCTGGGCGACCGGCCGCCCCGGCTCTCCGACGTCGACACCGACGTGCTGCCGATGCTCATCGCCGAGCGCGGCATGCCCGACGACCGCTCCTGGTTCGCCGGGGTGCGCAGACTCCCGCCGGGCAGCGCGCTGGTGCTGGAGAAGGGGCGGCGGCCCCGGACCGAGACGTTCGACGAGTTCCGCCCGCACGAGAACCCGCCCCGCACCATCGACGAGGCCGCCGACGGCCTGCGCGAACGCCTGGCCCGCGCCTGCGGCCGGATGCTCGCGCACGAGCCGGACGCCGTCCTGATGCTCAGCGGAGGCATCGACTCGGCCGCCGTCGCCCACGAGATCGGCACCGGACCGGGCCGGGGCATGGGGCTGCACTTCACCCTGGAGGGCTTCCCCGGCTTCGACTCCGACCGGGAGGCCGCGGAGTCCGTGGCCCGGGCCTGCGGGCTGTCCTGGATGCCGTACGACATGTCCAAGCACACCCGGGCCGGCGGCGACTACATCGACATCCCCGCCACCGGCGCGCTGCCGCAGACCCATGTGCCGCTGCGGGGCATCGCGGCGGCAGTCGACCTCGCGGAGGCGGCCGGCGCCCGGTTCGTGCTCTCCGGGCTGCTCGCGGACCAGATCCTCGCCCACGACCTGCAACGCGGACTGTTCTCGGTGGCCGGCCCGGCGATCCTCGACCCCCGGGTGGCCGGTGAGCCCGTCTGGCAGACGCTCGCCGCCGCGGCACGGACGTCGTTCGCGGGCGGCGCCCCGGCCGGGGACGGGCCGGGCGCCGGAAGCACGGGACGGCCGGGCGGCCGGGCACTGGGCACGGCCCGCTACCTCTACCGGCTGCTCAGCGGCGACCCCACCACCGCGCTGCCGGACCGCGACGCCATCGTGCACCCCGTCGGCTTCACGGAGGACGCCGGTGCCCGTGTCACCCTCGCCCTGCGCGAGGCCGCCGACCGGGCCCGGGACAGCCTCCACTCGGCGCTGCGCCGCGGCGGCTGGTCCCGCCGCGGCCTGCCGCAGGGCATCACCTCGCTGTTCATGCTCGGCCAGTCCCTCAGCACGGCCAACCTCCAGGCGGCCTGGATCAACTACGCGCTGCCCAAGCACCGGCTGATCAGCACGCCCTTCGCCGACCGGGACGTCGTCGAGTACGCCCTCGCCCTGCCCGCCCGGCACCGCATCGGCTTCGGACACGGCCTCACCGTCGACAAGTTCGCGCTGCGGCTCGCCTACGCCGACCGGGCCGTGCCCGCCGGGATCGGCCACCGTATGCAGCAGGCCCGGATCGACTCGATCTCCGCGATGTTCGTCAACCAGAACTTCGAGGCCTGCCGTGCCCTGCTCACCCCCGACTCGCTGCTGTGCCGGCTGGGCGTGCTGAGCCGGACCTTCGTCGACGGTCTGACGCCCGCCCGGGTGCACCGCAACGGGGAGGAGATCGCCCGACTCTGCGTGATCGAGCGCTGGCTGGAAGGACTGGACGATGCGTGACGCGACCCGTGCCGAGGCAGAGGTCGAACTCGCCGACCACATCGTGTTCCGGGAACTCCCGTTCTGCGGCGTCCTGCTGGACACCCGCCGGTTCACCGTGCACCGGCTGTCGCGCCGCGCCAGCCACGTCCTGCGGACCGCGCTGGACCCCGGCTCACCCAACCCGTACGCCCCGCTGCTCCCCGACGGTGACGAGGAGACGGCACAGCGGCTCCGGCGGCAGCTGCTCGACCGGCTCGTGGCGAGCGGCATGGTGCGCCGGGCCGGTTCCGGCGAGGCCCCCGGGGAGCGGAGGTGAGCTCCGCTCCGGCGAGCGGCGCGGGGACGTTGCCCGAGCCGCTGGCCCGCGCACTGGCCTGGGTCGGCGACCGGTTGCCGGCGTTCCTGCCGCCGCCGGACCCCGCCGCCCGGCGCGACCGCCTCAAGCCGCTGAGCGAACTCGCCCTCGCCCACCACTGGCTGGCCGGGCGGCTCGGCCCGAGGGCCCCGGAGCTCGGCGGCTGGCGGGACTTCCTCGCCGAGGCGTGCGCCGGCGGGCTCGCGGCCCGGGCGGCGGCCGCCGAACCGGGCGACGCCCTCTACTTGATGCAGCCCTACCTGTGGCTCCGGGCCGCCGGGCACGTCGTCGACGACTGCGAGCAGGTCCTGCGCGAGCGGGCCCGCGCCGGAGTGCGCCCCGGCTCACCGGGTGTCCTGCACGCCCTGGAGGCCGCCGGACTGCTGCGCACGGGCCCGGACTGGGCCGGACTGTGCCGCAGGGCGGTCCTGGGCCGGGACTGGACGGACCAGGACCTGACCCGGGACGCCTACCGCGTCACCCACGCGGTGTTCTACGCCACCGACCTGGGCGGCACGCCGCCCGCCCTGTCCGCATCCGAGCGGGACCGGCTCGCCGCGCTGCTGCACCGGCTGCACGGGCACGCCCTGCGCGCCGGGCGGTGGGACCTGCTCGTCGAGACGCTCATCGCGCTGCGCGGCGTCGGTGCCGGGGACCCGGCCGCCGAGGAGGCCTGGGCGGCCCGGCGCGAGTCGCTGGCCGTCCACTGCGACGGCGGCACGCCGCTGGACGAGACGGCCGCACGCCTGCTGGCCGGATCCCGGCCGGACGACGCCACGCTCTTCCGTTCCTGCTACCACGCGACCCTGGCCGACCTGCTGCTCCAGTCCCTGTCGGTGCCGGTGCCGGGGACACCGGGCCCGGGCCGGACGCCGGAACCGCACGAGACGCAAGGAGACCCCTCACCATGCCCGAAGCCCGCACACCGGCAACGACCGCCCCTGACGCGGACGTCATCGTCGTAGGAGCCGGTCCGGTGGGCCTGATGCTGGCCTGCGAACTGGCGGTGGCGGGCGTCGGCGTCCTGGTCCTGGAGCGGGCGGCGGACTTCGACCGGAGGCTGCGCGCCCCGGGCATCACCGCGCGCAGCATCCAGGCCCTGGACCGGCGCGGTGTCCTGGACCAGCTGATGAAGGCGACGGCCGAGGCCGAACCGGCGTACCGCACCGAGCGGGACGGGGACGGGCGGGCGCCCGAGATGCTCCCGGTGCGCGCCGGGATCCTCGAAGAGGTGCTGTACGACCGTCTGGTGGAGCTCGGGGGTCGGGTGCGGCGGGGTCTGACCGTGACCGCCCTGAGCGACGGGACGGCCGGCCCCGTCGTCGTCACCGCCAGCGACGAGCACGGCGCCGAACACTCTCTCCGCGCCTCCTACGCCGTCGGCTGCGACGGCGGGCGCAGTGCCGTCCGCAAGGCGCTCGGCATCGGATTCCCCGGAGGCGGACCTGAGGTGACGGGGTATCAGGCAGTGGTGACCGTCGAGCCGGAGGGCGCCCTGGAGCGGACCTGGCGCCGGACGCCCCGGGGCATCGCGGCCTATGCGCACGGGCCCAGCCGGATCGTCAGCGTCGAGTTCGACACCGAACCCGTCGACCGGCACAGCGAGGTGACCCTGGGCGAGGTCGAGGCCAGTCTGCGCCGCACCAGCGGGGTCGAGGTCACCCTGCGCGACCCGGTCTCCCTCGCCCGGTTCACCGGCACCTGCCGGCTCGCGGAACGCTACCGCCGGGGCCGTGTCCTGCTCGCGGGCGACGCCGCCCACGTCCATCCGCCGTTCGGCGGGCAGGGCCTCAACCTCGGTCTCCAGGACGCCGTCAACCTCGGCTGGAAGCTCGCCGCCGCCGTCCGCGGCGACGCCCCGGAGGGGCTGCTCGACAGCTACGAGAGCGAACGCCGGCCGGTCGCCGCCCGGGTGCTGCGCAACTCCGAGGCGGCCACCCGGATCCTGCACCCCGGCCCGGAGAACACGGCCACGTACGAGCTGTTCTTCAAGGAGCTGATGACCGATCCGGCGGTCAAACAGCGGCTCCACGACGTGTACGCCATGAAGGACGTGGTCCACCCGATGGACACCGGGTCGGAGCCGGCGGCCGGTCTCCTCGGCCGCGCCTGCCCCGACCTCCTCCTGGAACGCCCCCGGCGGGACGGCGGCGGCACCGTGCGCCTGGCCACGCTCCAGCAGGAGGGCCGGGCGGTGCTGATCCACACCGCCGGCCAGGCCGAGTTCGTGTCCCTGGCCGCGGGCTGGCGTGACCGCGTCGACCCGCTCGCCGCCGAGCGGGTCTCGCCGGACGTGCCCACTCCGCTGCTGGTGCGCCCCGACGGCTACGTGGCCTGGACTCCGGAGGCGGGCCCGGGAACCACCTCCTTCGTCACCGCGCTGCGCCGCTGGCTGGGCGCGCCTCTGGCCGACGGCTGAGGAGCCCGGCCCGGATCCTCAGCGCCGCTCGACGACGTCGATCATCCGCAGCGCGCGCGTGACGGTCTCCGCGAAGGACGGCCCCGAGGGCCGGTCGGGCCGCAGGGCCCAGTCCTCCACCGCGATGCGCATCGCGGTGTTCAGCACGCCCGCCTCCACCCGGACCGCGAGATCGCCGGCCGGCCGGCCCGTACGCTCGGCGATCACCGCGGCGAAGGCGGCTTCCGCGTCGTGATGCGCCTCCAGCCACACCGCCCGCAGCCCGGGCTCGTCACGGCCGAGCCGCAGCAGATCGCGCAGGGCCCGCACGCGCGGTGAGGTCTCGTCGTCGAACCGGATGCTCAGGATCGCCTCGGTGAGCGACTCGTGATCGGCCCGGCAGTCCCGCAGATGCTCCGTCAGCAACTCCAGACCCGTGGTGAGCAGGGGGCGTACGCACTCCTCCTTGGAGCGGAAGTACCGCCACAGCGTGCGGGTCGACACGCCTGCCGCGGAGGCGATGTCCTCCGCCGTGACCGCCGCCACGCCCTTGGCGGCGAAGAGCCGGACCGCTTCCTCGGCGATCTCCATCCGGGTCTCGGCGCGCCGCCGCTCCGTCAGCGGGGGCCGCCCCGTGGCCCCACCCGATCGTCCGGCCATGCGCCCTCCTCGACTTGCCGCGCCCACTCTATTTTACGTCGCGCCATGCCTTCCTGGCGTGAAATGGCTTGTTGGCACGACGCGTCTTTATGTCGCACTGAGACAAAAACCAGTACTGTGCCCGCACGCCGGGTCAACGCGACGAGCAGAGGAGCGCCATGGGTGCCACGGGTCTGTCGGGCAAGAGCGTCATCGTCACCGGAGCCGCCTCCGGCATCGGCCGCGCCGCCGCCCTGCGGCTCGCGCGGGAGGGAGCGCGGGTCGTGGTCGCCGACCTGAACGCAGAGGGGGCCAAGAGTGTCGTCGGGGCCATCGAGTCCGCCGGGGGAACGGCCGTCGCCGTCACGGGCGACCTGAGTGACGGCGCCGTCGTCGACGCGGTCGTGGCCGCCGCGGTCGGCACCTTCGGCGGCATCGACGTGCTGGTCAACAACGCCGGCGTCATGGACAGCATGTCGGCCGCGGCGGACGTCACCGACGCCGAGTGGGAGCGGGTCCTGCGGATCAACCTCACCGCGCCGTTCCTGCTGACCCGGGCCGCGCTGCCGCACATGATCGCGGCGGGCGGCGGCGCCATCGTCAACACCGCGTCCGAGGCGGCGCTGCGCGGCAGTGCGGCCGGCACGGCGTACACCGCCTCCAAGCACGGCGTCCTCGGGCTCACCCGCTCCCTCGCGGTGATGTACCGCGACCAGGGCATCCGCACCAACGCCATAGCCCCGGGCGGCACGGCCACCGGCATCACCGCCGGCGTCCACATCGACCGGGAGGCCCACGGGCCGGCCATCGTGGGCCGGCACTTCGTCAACATGGGCCGCATCTGCGAGCCGGAGGAGCAGGCCGCCGCGATCGTCTATCTCGCCTCCGACGCGGCGAGCGGTGTCAACGGCGCCGTCCTGCCGGTGGACAACGCCTGGGCCGCGGTCTGACCCCACCCGGCCTCCCCGTACCGCGACCCGTACCGCGAGAGGAAGAGGACACGCATGGCCACCCCCCACACCCCCGTCCCGGCCCTGGACTTCGACCCGGACGCCCTGCGCGAGCGGTACCGGGCCGAGCGCGACCGGCGGATCCGCCCGGACGGCAACCGCCAGTACCGGCGCCCCACCGGCGAGTTCGGCCACTTCGACGAGGACCCGTACGCCGAGCCCGGGTTCACCCGGGAACCGCTGCACGACCACGTCGACGTGGTGGTCGTCGGCGGCGGCTTCGGCGGCCTGCTGACCGGTGCCCGGCTGCGCCAGGCCGGCCTGGAGAACGTCCGGATCATCGAGAAGGGCGCCGACTTCGGCGGCACCTGGTACTGGAACCGGTACCCGGGCATCCACTGCGACATCGAGTCGTACGTCTACCTGCCGCTGCTGGAGGAGCTCGGCTACGTCCCGAAGTGGAAGTACGCGCCGGGCGAGGAGATCCGGCAGCACGCGCAGGCGATCGCCCGGCACTTCGGCCTCTACCGCGACGCCTGCTTCCGGACGCAGGTGAGCGAACTGCGCTGGGACGAGGGCGAGTCCGTCTGGGTCGTCACCACCGACCGCGGCGACCGCATGACCGCACGCCACGTCGTCGTGGCCACCGGCCTGCTCAGCCAGCCCAAACTGCCCGGGATCGAAGGCATCGAGACCTTCAAGGGCCACATGTTCCACACCAGCCGCTGGGACTACGCCTACACCGGCGGCGACGCGAACGGCGGACTGACGAAGCTCGCCGACAAGCGCGTCGCCCTCATCGGCACCGGCGCCACCGCCATCCAGGTCGTCCCGCATCTGGGCCGGGACGCCCGGCACCTGTACGTCTTCCAGCGCACCCCGTCCTCCGTGGACGTGCGCGGCCAGCGCCCCACCGACCCCGAGTGGGCCGGCTCCCTGGAGCCCGGCTGGGCGCGGCGGCGCCGGGACAACTTCCTCGCGGTCGTCACGGGTGCCGGGGCCGACGAGGACCTGGTGGCCGACGGCTGGACCAGCACCGCCCGCCTCCAGCAGAAGCTCATCCCCACCGACGGCTTCACCGGTCTCACACCCGAGGAGCGCGAACGCCTGGAGGAGATCGCCGACTTCCAGAAGATGAACGAACTGCGGGCCCGGGTCGACGCGATCGTCGAGGACCCGGAGACCGCCGGGAAGCTCAAGCCCTGGTACCGCTACATGTGCAAGCGGCCCACGTTCAGCGACAGTTACCTGGAGACCTTCAACCGGCCCGACGTCACCCTCGTGGACACGGCCGACCACGGGGGCGTGGAGCGCTTCACCGAGCGCGCCGTCGTGGCCGGCGGGGTGGAGTACGAGGTCGACTGCGTCGTCTTCGGCACGGGATTCGAGGTCGGCGTCTCCGGTCTGCTGTCCGGGCAGCTCCCCGCGTACGGCAGGGACGGCGTCGCCCTGCTGGAGGCCTGGCGGAAGACCGGCCCGAGGACCCTGCACGGCTTCTACAGCCGTGGTTTCCCCAACCTGTTCATGCTCGGCTCGGTGCAGTCCGCCAGCTCCGTGAACTACGTGCACGTCCTGGACGAGCAGGCCACGCACGTCGCCGAGGTGATCGCCGAGGCGCGCCGGCGCGGGGTCCGGTGCGTGGAGCCGACGGCCGGGGCGGAGACCGCCTGGGGGGTCGTGATCCGCGCCAAGTCGGTGGACCTGTACAGGTTCCAGTCCGAGTGCACCCCCGGCTACTACAACGCCGAGGGCATGCCGAGACCCCGCAGCGAGTCGTACGGCGACGGCCCGATCGCGTTCTACGAGCTGCTGCGGCGCTGGCGTGCGGAGGGCGGCATGGACGAGGTGCTGGGCTCGTGACGGGGCGTTCGAGCAGCTACGGAGCGAGTGGCGTGCGCAGCACCCGCCGGCAGGCCCGTCGCCTCAACTCACCCAATCCCCTGCGGGGTTCCAACGGCGTCGCGTTCGGCCCCGACGGGCGGCTGTACGTCGCGCAGTTCCTCGCCGGGCAGATCAGCGCCGTCGACCCGGCCACCGGGGACGTCGAGGTCGTGGTCCCGCCGGACGGCCCGGTGCAGTCGCCCGACGACCTGGCCTTCGGGGCGGACGGTTCGATGTACATCGCCGACCTCGTCCCGGGCCGGGTGTGGCGCCGCGGTCCCGACGGCGAGTACGGCCTCGTCTCCGACGAGGTGAAGGTGCCCAACGGCATCACGTGCGTGGGCGACCGGCTGTTCGTCAACGAGATGCGGATGAACGGCCGGCTGCTGGAGCTGTTCCCCGAGGGCGGCGACCCGGTCGTCCTGACCGACGGACTGGCCCTCGGCAACGCCATGCAGCTCGGCCTGGACGGCTGCCTCTACTACCCGCACATGGTCAGCAACCAGGTCTGGCGCATCCCCACCGACGGCGGTGTGCCCGAGGTCGTCGCCGAGGGCGTGCACGACCCGGTCGCGGTCCGCTTCGACCGGGGCGGCGTCCTGCATGTGCTCTCGCGCGGCCCCGAGGGCATCGTCACCCGCGTCGACCTGCACGGCACGGGCTCCCGCTCGCTGGTCACCAGCGGTGTCACGGGCCTGGACAACGCCGCGTTCGACGGGGAGAACCGCATGTTCGTCTCCAGCTTCGCGAGCGGCGGCATCACGGAGCTCCACCCCGACGGCCGCACCCGGCCCGTCGTCCCGCGCGGCCTGGACGGTCCGTACGGCGTGACGATCGACCTCGGCGGCACGGTGTACGCGGCCGACCACTACCGGGTGGCCCGCCCGGAGGAGCCCGACCCCGGCGCGTCGGGCGACGTCACCACGGAGATCCTCCAGCCCTTCGTCCACGGCATCACGGCCGACGGCGACGTCCTGCACACCACCTCGCAGTTCGGCACGGTCCAGACCTACGACCCCGCCACCGGCACCACCCGCACCAGGGCGACCGGCCTGGACCAGCCCCTCGGTATCACGGCCCGGCCCGACGGCACCCTGGTCGTCGCGGAGACGGGCGCCGGCCGCGTCCTCGCCATCGACGGAACGGACACGGTCACGGTCCTGGCCGAAGGCCTCGACCACCCCGTGGACGTCACGCTCGACGCGGAGGGGCGCTGCTACGTCAGCGACGACCGGCGCGGTGCCGTACTCCGCATCGACGACGACGGCGGCGAGCCGGTGCCGGTCGCGGATGACCTCGGCGCCCCACAGGGCCTGGCGGTGCACGGCGACGAGCTCTTCACCGTGGACACCGCTCACCGCCGGCTCTGGTCGGTCTCCCTGACGACGGGTGACACCCGCGTCGAGGCGGAGGACCTGGCGGTCGGCACGCCCGCGGGAGCCGCACCGCGCCAGGCCCCCGCCCTCTTCGCCCACGGCCTCCCCGGCGTGGCCCCCCGTTTCGCGGGACTCACCGCCGCCCCGGACGGCTCCCTGCTCCTGTCGTCGAACGGGGACGGGACGGTGGTACGGCTGACTCCCGCGCGGACCGGCCCATGACACGGACCGCACGGCCGCGGGAGCGATCCGGGGACCGGTTCAGCGGCGACGGCCCCGGGAGGGCCTGCCGCGCCGGGCGGAACCCGTACGCGCGGGGCCGCGCCGCGGCAGGCCTCCGCCCTTTTCGCCCACGGCCTCCCCGGCGTGGCCCCCATGACGCGGGCCGCACGTCCTGCGCCCCCGGGTGCAGCCCGGGGACCGGTTCAGCGGCGGCGGCCCCGGGAGGGCCTGCCGCGCCGGGCGCGTGGGGTGGAACCCGGGCGCGCGGGGCCGCTCTCGGAGGGCGGCGGGGTGAGGACCACGGGGACGCCCGACGGCGCCTGGGCGCCGGTGATGCGGCCCAGTTCGGCCGCGCCCGAGCGGACCCGGGTGACGCGCGGGGTGATGCCGGCGTCGGCCATCAGGCGGGCCGTCTCGCGGCGCTGGTGGGGCAGGACCAGCGTGACGACGGTGCCCGACTCGCCGGCCCGGGCGGTCCGGCCGCCGCGGTGCAGATAGTCCTTGTGGTCGGCGGGCGGGTCCACGTTGACGACCAGGTCGAGGTTGTCGACGTGGATGCCGCGGGCGGCGACGTTGGTGGCCACCAGGACCGTGACCTCGCCGTCCTTGAACCGGGCCAGGGTCCGGGTGCGCTGGGACTGGGACTTCCCGCCGTGCAGGGCCGAGGCGCGCACCCCGACGGCCAGCAGCTTCTTGGCCAGCCGGTCGGCGGCGTGCTTGGTGTCCAGGAACATGATCACGCGGCCGTCGCGGGCGGCGATCTCCGTCGTGGTGGCGTGCTTGTCGTCGTCCTCCACGTGCAGCAGGTGGTGCTCCATCGTGGTGACCGCGCCGGCGGACGGGTCGACCGAGTGGACCACGGGATCGTGGAGGTAGGTGCGGACCAGACGGTCGACGTTGCGGTCCAGCGTGGCCGAGAACAGCAGCCGCTGGCCCCCGGGGCGCACCTGGTCGAGCAGGGCGGTCACCTGCGGCATGAAGCCCATGTCGGTCATCTGGTCGGCCTCGTCCAGCACCGTGACGGTGACCCGGTCCAGCCGGCAGTCGCCGCGGTCTATGAGGTCCTTGAGCCGGCCGGGCGTCGCGACGACGACCTCGGCGCCGCCGCGCAGCGCGCTCGCCTGGCGGCCGATCGACATACCGCCGACCACCGTCGTGAGCCGCAGGCGCAGCGCCTGGGCGTAGGGGGTGAGGGCGTCGGTGACCTGCTGGGCCAGTTCCCTGGTGGGGACGAGGACGAGCGCCACCGGCTGCTTGGGCTCGGCCCGCTGCCCGTCGATGCGGGCCAGCACGGCGAGACCGAAGGCGAGCGTCTTGCCCGACCCCGTGCGCCCGCGCCCCAGCACGTCCCGGCCTGCCAGCGAGTTCGGCAGCGTCGCCGCCTGGATCGGGAACGGCACCGTCATGCCCTCGGCGCGCAGCGCGGCCAGCAGCCGGTCGGGCAGGCCGAGTCCGGCGAAGTCGTGGACGGCGGGCAGCGCCGGGGTGAGGGTGGCCGGGGGCGCGAACTCCCCGCCGGGCGCGGTACGGCGCCGGGGGCCGCCGCGGCCCGCGCCGGCCGTACGGGGGGAGGCGCCTCGGCCCGCCGCCTTACGGGAGTGGGGCGAGCCGTTGTTCTTGCGAGCGGTGCGATCCAAGGGGATCCTTCCTCGATGCGGCACACGTATCGGGGAATTCCCGGCGGCCGGCAAGGGCCGCACCAGGATTCGCAACACTGAGCCGGGTGTTGGATGAAAACGAGGCTGGGGCCCGCACCTCACGGTGCGGGCCCCGGTCACGACGGACGCGTCAGCGTCAGGCGGGCACGATGTTCTCGGCCTGCGGGCCCTTCTGGCCCTGCGTGACGTCGAAGGTAACCTTCTGGCCTTCCTGAAGCTCGCGGAAGCCGGAGGTGGCGATGTTCGAGTAGTGGGCGAACACGTCAGGACCGCCACCCTCCTGCTCGATGAAGCCGAAGCCCTTTTCCGCGTTGAACCACTTCACAGTGCCAGATGCCATGCTGAATCTCCCTTAGGGGGACAAACCCGAGACCCGCACTTTACGGACTCGGAGTCGCTGAAATGATCACCCTCGGAGAGATCCGAAAATCCTCGGAAACTAAAAAGAGTGCTCGTCGACGAAGGTCGATAGAGCACTCGAAGTCTCTGGGAACCAAAACTGCAACAACAACGACCGTAGCACAGGCCGCGCCGGATGGCCCGGAAATCTCGTACCCGAGGTGGACGGGCGGCCCGCTCGTACTGCGTTCCGAGTAGCCCGGATTGTCGGCAGCCGCACGACGACGGGACGGCCCGCCGCCGGAGAGCCTTGGCAGACGATCGACACCCGGATGTGGAGACCTGCTGCCGTGGCGACTTTTCTGTATCGAGTGGGCCGACTGGCCTTCCGGCGACGTTGGTACGTCGCCCTGGTCTGGGCGGCCGTGCTGGCCGCCGTCGGGCTCGGCGCCCTCAGGGCCCCGGGCGCCGCCGACGAGGGGTTCTCGATGCCCGGCATCGAGTCCCAGAAGGCGTTCGACCTGATGGAACAACGCTTCCCCGGGGCCACGGCCGACGGGGCGACCGCCCGGGTCGTGTTCATCGCGCCCGGCGGCGAGAAGGTGACCGCCGCCGAGAACAAGCGGGCCGTGGAGAAGGCCGTGACCGGCCTCGGCGACGGCACGCAGGTCGCGAGCGCCGTCGACCCGTTCCGGGCGAAGACGATCAGCAAGGACGGCTCGACCGCCTTCGCGACCGTCACCTACAAGGTCGGGGCCGACGACCTCACCGACGCCAGCCGTACCCAACTGGAACGCGCCATCGACCAGGCCCGGGACTCCGGGCTGACCGTCGAGGCGGGCGGCACCGCGCTGGCCGACAACGCCGGGCCGGGCGGCACGGCCGAGGTGATCGGCGTCGCGATCGCCGCCGTCGTGCTGCTCGTCACCTTCGGCTCCCTGGCCGCCGCCGGACTGCCCCTGCTGACCGCCCTCATCGGCGTCGGCGTCAGCATGGCCACGATCCTCACCCTGTCCCAGGCCCTCGGCCTGTCCACCACCACCGGCACCCTGGCGATGATGCTGGGCCTCGCCGTCGGCATCGACTACGCCTTGTTCGTCGTCTCCCGCTACCGGGAGGAACGCGCCAAGGGCCGTGCCCCGCAGGAGGCCGCCGGACTCGCCGCCGGCACGGCCGGGTCCGCGGTCGTGTTCGCCGGGCTCACCGTCGTCATCGCGCTGGCCGGGCTCGCCGTGGTCGGCATCCCGATGCTCACCAAGATGGGCCTGGCCGCCGCCGGCGCGGTCGTCGTCGCCGTACTGATCGCGCTGACGCTCGTCCCGGCCTTCCTCGGCTTCTGGCCGAACGCCGTGCTCACCCGGCGGGCCCGCAAGAGCGGCCGGATCGAGGAGAGCGCCGAAACCAACGGCGGCAGCCGCTGGGCCCGGTTCGTGCTGCGCCGCCCCATACCCGTGCTGCTTCTCGGCGTCGTCGGCCTCGGCGCCCTCGCCCTGCCCGCGGCCGGCCTCCAGCTGGGCATGCCCGGGGACGAGGCCAAGCCGGTGTCCACGACCGAGCGCCGGGCCTACGACGCGCTCGCCGAGGGCTTCGGGCCGGGCTTCAACGGGCCGCTGACCGTCGTCGTGGACGGCAAGGGCACCGCCGACCCCAAGAGGGCCGCGGACGAGATCGCCCAGGAGATCGGCGCCACCAAGGGCGTCGTGTCCGTCTCCCCGGCCCGCTTCAACGACGCCGGTGACACCGCCGTCTTCTCCGTCGTGCCGTCCACCGCGCCGACCGACGAGAAGACCAAGAACCTGGTGACGACGATCCGGGGCGAGCGGCCCGGCATCGAGTCCGCCACCGGCGCGAGCTACGAGGTCACCGGCACCACCGCGATGAACATCGACATCGCGGAGAAGGTGCAGGCCGCGCTGGTCCCGTACCTGACCGTGGTGGTCGGCCTGGCGATCGTGCTGCTGCTGGTGGTCTTCCGGTCCCTGCTCGTCCCGCTCAAGGCGGCCCTCGGCTTCCTGCTGTCGGTGCTGGCCTCCCTCGGCGCGGTCGTCGTGGTGTTCCAGGAGGGCCACGGCGCGCAGCTCTTCGGCGTGGAGCAGACCGGCCCGATCATGAGCCTGATGCCGATCTTCCTGGTGGGCATCGTCTTCGGCCTCGCGATGGACTACGAGGTGTTCCTGGTCTCGCGGATGCGTGAGGCGTACGTCCACGGCGAGTCGCCCGCGCAGGCGGTCACGTCGGGCTTCCGGCACAGTGCCCGGGTGGTCGTGGCGGCGGCCCTGATCATGATCGCGGTGTTCGCCGGGTTCATCGGCGAGAGCGACTCCATGATCAAGATGATCGGCTTCGGGCTCGCCTCCGCCGTCCTGTTCGACGCCTTCGTCGTCCGGATGGCCATCGTGCCGGCCGTCCTCGCCCTGCTCGGCGACAAGGCGTGGTGGCTGCCGAAGTGGCTGGACCGGCTGCTGCCCCGCGTCGACGTGGAGGGCGAGGCGCTCAGCCGCCGGCCGGAGCCGGAACCGGCCCCCGAGGCCGCACCCGACCTGGAGCCGGCCCGCACCTGAGGAGCCCCACCTCCAGGGCCGCCCGTGGCGAAGGACACGGGCGGCCCCTCGGGCGTTCGCACCCGCAGTCGACCACGATGGTCACAAGCCCACCCCCCCGGAGAGCACCATGATCAGCAGCAGCCTGGAGCGGCGCTACGCGGACCGCTTGGAGGAGTTCGCCGACCGGCATCCCTCCCTGGTCGATCTGGCGATGGTGCTGGCGCTGATGGCCTGCGCGACCTTCGGCGCCTCGCTCACCCTGCCCAACGCCGATCCGCCCGACCAGGACAAGACCGCCGTCGCCCTCATGGGCGTGGCCTGCCTCGTCCTGCTCAAGCACCGGGCGTATCCCCGCACCGCCGTCATCGTTACCGCGGCCTGCACCGTCGCGGCGGTCTCGATGGGCTACCTGCTCACACCGCTGCTGCTGGCACCGATCATGGCGGCGCTGTACTGGCTCGCCACCCTCACCGAGCGGAAGACCACCCGCGTCTACGGCATCACCACCCTGGTGGCCGTGATCGGCGCGGCCGTGTTCGCCGACTCCATGGACCACCTCTCGCTGCTGCTGCGGACGATCGGCCCGTTCTTCTGGCTGATGCTGCCCCTCGCCGCAGGCAACATGACCCGGCTGCGGCGCGCCTACCTCCAGGCCGTGCAGGCCCGGGCCGAGCACGCCGAGCGGACCCGGGAGGAGGAGGCCCGGCTGCGCGTCACCGAGGAGCGGATGCGCATCGCCCGGGAGCTCCACGACGTGGTGGCCCACCACATGGCCCTGGCCAACGCCCAGGCCGGCACGGCCGCCCACCTGGCCCTCTCCAACCCCGAGCAGACCAAGCAGATCCTCACCGACCTGTCCGGGACGACGTCCGCCGCGCTGCGGGAGCTGAAGGCCGCGCTGGGCCTGCTGCGCCAGGACGGCGACACCCCGGGCGCGCCGCCGCTGGAGCCGTCCCCCGGTCTCGCCCGGCTGCCCGAGCTGGTGTCGGCGTGCGAGTCGGCGGGCCTGGCGGTCACCGTCACCACGGAGGGCGAGCGGCAGCCGCTGTCGCCCGGCGTCGACCTGACCGCGTACCGGATCGTGCAGGAGGCCCTGACCAACGTCAGCAAGCACGCCGCCGCCGAGTCCGCCCACGTGCGCCTGGAGTACACCGGCTCCCGGCTGCTGCTCACGGTCACCAACGAGGGCCCCAGCAAGCCGGAGGCCGCCCCGGGCCGCGGCTTCGGCGTCATGGGCATGCGCGAACGGGCCCAGTCCATCGGGGGCGAGCTGTGCGCGGGCCCCCGCCCCCAGGGCGGCTTCGAGGTCACCACCGCGCTGCCGCTGCAACCCGCCACCCACCTCGCGGAAGGAACGACACCATGAGCATCAGGGTGCTGCTCGCCGACGACCAGGCCCTGCTGCGGGCCACGTTCCGGATCCTCATCGACTCCTGCGCGGACATGGAGGTCGTCGCCGAGGCCTCCGACGGCGCCGAGGCGGTGGAGCTGACCCGAGCCCACCACCCCGACATCGTCCTCATGGACATCCGCATGCCCGGCACCGACGGCCTCACCGCCACCGCCACGCTCTGCGCCGACCCGGACCTGTCCGCCACCCGCGTCCTCATCCTCACCACCTTCGAGACCGAGGACTACGTCGCCCAGGCGCTGCGGGCCGGTGCCAGCGGCTTCCTCGGCAAGGACGTCACCGCCGACACCCTGCTGGCCGGCCTGCGCACGGTCGCCTCGGGCGAGGCGCTCCTCTCACCCGGCGCCACCCGCTCCCTCATCACCCGCTTCCTCATGGCCCCGGCCCCCGACACCCACCTGGCGCCACCGGAGCGCCTCGCCGACCTCACGGTCCGCGAACGCGAGGTGATGGCCCTGGCCGCGGAGGGCAGGTCCAACACCGAGATCGCCGAGGACCTCACGCTCAGCCCGCTGACCGTACGCACCCACATCCACCGGGCCATGACCAAGCTGAACGCCCGCGACCGTGCCCAACTGGTCGTCATCGCCTACCAGTCGGGCCTCGTACGGGCGGCTCCGCCGACGGCTTCCCCATGAGCGTGGCGGCTGCCGATGCCGCCGCCCCGGTCCGGGGTGTCTGTGTCAGGCCAAGTCCCTGCGGCGGCCCACCGGGACCGCGAGCAGGTACAGCGGCGGCAGGAGCGCGGCCGCGCAGACCGTCCACAGGGCCGCGTGCGTCCCCGCGTACGTGGCGAGCAGGCCGGCGGTGAGGGCGCCGAGCGGCTGGGCGCCCCAGGAGACGAAGCGGACGGTGGCCATGACACGGGAGAGGAGATCCGGCGGGGACTCGGTCTGGCGGTGGGTGCGAGTGGCGATCGACCCGATGACGACGCCGAAGGCGAAGCCGGCGTTGCCCAGGGCGAACCAGTACGCGTCGGCCGCGGACGTGGTCAGCGGGATCAGCAGGGCCGCGGCGCCGCCGGCCAGCGCGGTCCCGACGAGCCCCCGGGCGGTGCCGAACCGCCGGGTCAGCCGGACCGCCACGGCGGATCCGGCGAGCGCGCCGACTCCGTCCATGGCGAGCACCAGGCCGAGTTGTACGGGCGTCAGTCCGGCCTCACGAACCAGGTAGAGGGGGGTGAGGGCGACCAGGGCGGCGCAGACGAAGTTGGTGGCGGTGGCCCAGAGCATGCAGGGCAGCATCACCGGGTGCCGTGTCACGTACGTCCAGCCCTCGCGGATCAGCCGGAGGGCGCCGTCGCCGGTGCGGGCGGCGGGACGGCGCTCGGGGAGGGTGCGCAGCAGCACGGCGGAGAGCAGGTAGCTGGCCGCGTCCACGAGGAGAGCGCCGACCGGGCCCGCGGCGTGCACGAGGAGGCCGCCCCCGGAGGGCCCTCCGGTCTCGGTGACGGCGTGCGTGCCGGACATCACGCTGTTGCGGGCGGCGAGTTGCCGGGGCGGGACGATGGCGGGCAGAAAGGTCGAGTTGCCGATGTCGAAGAGTACGGTCGCGGCGCCGGTGACCAGCGCGGCGAGCAACAGGTGCGGGTAGCTGAGCCGGTCGAGCCACCAGGCGAGCGGGAGAGATCCGACGGCGCCGAACCGTACGAGATCGAGGGTGACCTGGAGGCGGCGGAGCGGGACGCGCTGGGCGATCACGCCGGCCGGGAGGCTGAGCAGCAGCCAGGAGATCTGTCCGGCGGCCGCGAGCAGGGCGGCCTGGAGTGCGGTGGCGTCGAGGACCGTGAGGGCGACCAGGGGTAAGGCGAGGGCGGTGACGGCGGTGCCCGCGTTGCTCACGGTGGCGGCGGCCCAGTAGCGCCAGAAGACGGACCGGGGCGAGGTCGTGTCGTGGGTGTGGCGGCGATCGTGCTCCGGGACCGTCGGTGTCTCGCTCATGCGACGCGCACCCTCCAGTGAGTCTCTTATGGGAACTTACGTGTATCGCGAGTGAGTTCCTATCGGGAACTGACTGCATGGCGCAAGATGGTTTCCAGGACTGACGCGGCATCCGGAAGGCAGGGGACCCATGGTCAGGTCGGTGCCCGAGCGGGACGCCGCCTGTGCGATCGCGCAGGCGGCGGCGGTGGTCGGCGACTGGTGGAGCCTGCTCCTGGTACGGGAGACCGCGCGCGGGCACCACCGGTTCGACTCACTCCAGGAGGAGCTGGGGATCTCCCGCAAGGTCCTGACCGAGCGCCTCGCGCACTTGGTGGAGGTGCGGGTCCTGGAGAAGGTCGCGTATCAGAGCGGCCCGGTGCGGTACGAGTACCGGCTGACGGAAAGCGGGCGGGGGCTGCTGCCCGTGCTGCTCTCGATGCAGGACTGGGCGGACCGCTGGGTCCTCGGCGACGGCTCGCTGAGCGGCACGGCCGACGAGGACAGCGCCGAGGCGCGGCGGGTGGCGGGCCTGGTGGGCCGGCGGCTGCCGCCCCTCGGACTACCGGGGCATCCGGACGGTGAACCGCTGGACCCGGTGGCCGGCGCCGCGGCCACCGTCCTGTTCTGCTACCCGGCGACCGGCCGCCCCGGCCCGTTGCCGGACGGCTGGGCCGACATCCCGGGCGCCCTCGGCTGCACGCTGGAGAACCGGCTGTTCCGGGACGCGTACGACGACTTCCGCGCGGCGGGCGCGGAGGTGCGCGGCGTCAGCACTCAACGCCCTGACGAGCAGCGGGTGTTCGCGGTGGAGGAGGGCATCCCCTTCACCCTGCTCTCGGACGTCGACCTGCGCCTCGCCGCCGCTCTGCGGCTACCGGTGTTCCGCGCCGGGCAAGCCCTGCGGCTGAAGCGGGTGGTACTGGTGGTGGACCGCGAACGCGTGGTGCGCCAGGCGCGCTTCCCGGTGACGGACATCCCCGGTGCGGTGCGCGAGGCGCTGGCGGTGGTGCGGCGAGTGGCGGCGGGGAGCTGAAGGGTGCGGGCCCGGGGATGGCCCGGGCCCGCGGAGCGGTGAACCGGGGCGAGCCGTGCTTCACCCCGGCCGGGAACGGGACCGGCAGCCCCGGCGCATCACCAGGGCCCTTCTGACATACCCGAAGGGTTCAGTGCCGGTCGGGGCTACGCGGTGCCTGCGCCCCCTCCGTCCCGAACAGCTTGGCCGACGCGTCGACATGGGCCAGGCGGCGCAGTGCGCTGAACACCGCCTCGCCCAGGACGGTGCCGATGACCACGCCCTCCACCATGTCCTCGACGGCTACTCGCCGGTCCACGTACGCGAGGTCGGCCCGGGCGACCTGCTCGGCGGCTTCGGCGTACGTGTCGAGGAGTTCGGAGAAGTTTCCGTGGCCCAGCCGGGTCAGGGCGGCCAGGGCTCTGGCGAGGTCGGTGGCGGCCGGGTTCGACTCGTGGGTGTGCCAGCCGCGTCGGGAGATGAGGCCGGTCACGGTGGTGCGGGCGGCCGCCGCTTCGGCGTCGTCGTGGCCGTCGGCCGTGCCGCCCATGCGGTCCGCTGCCGCGCCGAGCACCTTGTGCAGGGGACGTTCCGGGTCGTCGACGGCCGCCAGGACGTCCGCGATCTCCGCCACCTTCATGCCGCCGACGTCGAGCAGGGCGCGGATCAGCCGGAGCCGGCGTTCGTGTGTCTCGTCGTAGCTCGCCTGGTTGCGGCTGGTCAACTCGCCTGCGGGGAGCAGCCCTTCGCGGACGTAGTACTTGATCGTCGGCACCGGCACCCCGGTCTTCCGGCTCAACTCTCCGATGCGCAATGTCGGTTCACTCCTCGCCCTTCGCCCTGCCCGTCGTGCCGGCACTTGCCGACTCGGCTCCCATGATAGATAGTGGGGCTATCTGATAGCGGATAGTGCCGCTATCCATTCGTATTCGTCCAGCTCAGGGGTGGGGCATGGTCTTCTTACGTACGTCCTGGCATCGGCCGCTGGTCGTGTTCGCGGCCGCGATGGCCCTCACGGCGGTCGGGTCCGCGGTGGGGCTCCTCGTCGACGACCGCGTCCTCGCGGGGGCGCCGATCTGGGCCAAGCCGTTCAAGTTCGCGGTGTCGTTCGTGGCGTACTGCCTGTCGCTCGCCTGGATGCTGTCGCTGCTCCCCGACCGGCGGCGCGTGGGCTGGTGGGCCGGGACCGTCGTCGCGCTGGCCAGCCTCGTCGAGATGGTGATCATCACCGGGCAGGCCGTCCGCGGCAAGCGCAGCCACTTCAACCACGAGACACCGTTCGACGAGGCGCTCTTCAACGCGATGGCCGTCACGGTCGTCGTCCTGTGGGCCGGCACGCTCGTCGTCGCCGTGCTGCTGCTGCGCGCCCGGATCGCCGACCGGGCGTCCGCCTGGGCGATGCGCTGCGGGATTCTGCTGGCGCTGGCCGGGGCCGCCGTCGGCTTCCTGATGACCCAGCCCGCGCCGGGGCAGCGGCGGGGTGTCTCCAAGGTGGTCGGCGCGCACAGCGTGGGCGTGCCGGACGGGGGTCCCTCGATGCCGCTGACCGGCTGGTCCACGACCGGCGGTGATCTGCGCATCCCGCACTTCTTCGGCATGCACGCGCTGCAACTCCTGCCGCTGCTCGTCATGGTGCTGACCGTCCTCGCGCCGCGCTTCGCCCGTCTCGCCGACGAGCGGGTCCGGCTGCGTCTCGTACTGGTCGCCTCGGTCGCCTACGCCGCCGTGTTCGCGCTGGTCCTCTGGCAGGCGTTGCGCGGCCAGCCGCTGATCCGTCCGGACGGGGCGACACTGGGGGCGGCCGGGCTGATCCTGGCCGCCGTGGCTCTCGGGGTGTACGGGGCTCTGTGGACGGGCCGGACGTCCCGTGCGCACGGGGCGACGGACGCGACGAGTGCTCCCGTCTCGAAGGACCTCGTGTCATGACCGGATTCCTCTTCGAGCTCTCCTTCCTCCTGGCCGCGCCCGTCTGGCTGCTCATGATCTTCGCGCCGGCGTGGGGGACGACCGCACGTATCGCCGGGTCACCGTTGACCGTGCTGCCCGTGCTCCTCGTGTATCTCGCGCTCGCGGTACCGGTGTTCCCCGAGCTGTGGACCGCGGTCAGCAGTCCGGACCTCGCCGGCTTCCGCGAGCTGACGGCCCTGCCGGACGGTGCCGCCGCCGTCTGGGCGCAGGTCATCGCCTGGGACCTGCTGATCGGGCAGTGGATGTACCGGGAGGCCCGGCGGCTGGAGATCTCCGCCCTGCTGATGGGACCGCTGCTGGTTCTGACGATCCTGCTCTCGCCGTTCGGGCTGCTGGTGTTCCTGGGGCTGCGTGCGGTGCGGGTGCGGCGGGCGGGGCCGAGGCCCCCGACCGGCGGGCCGGTGCCGAGTCAGGCGCGCAGGTAGGCCAGTACGGCCAGTACGCGGCGGTGGTCGTCGGGGGCCGACGGGGGCAGGTCCAGTTTCTGGAGGATGCTCGCGATGTGCTTGGCGACGGCCGCGTCGGTGACGACCAGCCGGCGGGCGATCGCCGCGTTGGAGCGGCCCTCCGCCATGAGGGCGAGGACCTCGCGTTCGCGGGGCGTGAGCCGGTCCACGGGATCGCGGCGGCGGGCGAGGAGCTGGCGCACGACGTCCGGGTCGACGACCGTCGCACCGGCGGCGACGCGGGCGACGGCGTCGGCGAACTCCTCGACGTCGCCGATGCGTTCCTTGAGCAGGTAGCCCGTTCCGACGCTGCTGCTGCGGTCGTCCAGGAGCTCGTCGGCGAAGGTCTGCTCGACGTACTGGCTGAGCACGAGGACCGCCAGCCCGGGTTGCTCGGCCTGGAGCCGGCGGGCCGTGCGCAGGCCTTCGTCCGTCTGGCCCGGTGGCATACGCACGTCGGTGATCACCAGGTCGGGGCGGTGCTTCCGGGCGGCGGCGAGCAGGGCCGGGCCGTCGCCCACGGCGGCGAGCACCCGGTGGCCGAAGCGCTCCAGCAGATGGACGAGACCTTCGCGCAGGAGGACCGCGTCCTCCGCGAGCACTATGCGGAGGGACTGCCGCATCAGGTCTCCGCTCTCAGGAAGGTGCGCCGCCGCACGGGATCTCCGCTCTCAGCAGTGTGGGTCCGCCGGGCGGGCTGGACAGGAGCATTCTGCCGTCGGCGGCGGCGATCCGGTCGGCGAGGCCGACGAGGCCCGTGCCGCGAGCCGGGTCGGCGCCGCCGGAGCCGTTGTCCTCGATGTCGAGGCGCAGCACCCCGTCGTGGCAGCGGGCGGTGACGCGGCAGTGGCCGGCACCGCTGTGCCGGGCGATGTTCGTGAGGGCCTCGGCCGTCACGTAGTACGCCGTCTGCTCGACGGCGGCCGGCAGCCGGCCCGGGAGGTCCAGGTCGAGGTCGGCGGGGATCGGGCAGCGCCCCGCGATGTCCCGTGCGGCGGCGGGCAGTCCGCGTTCCGTCAGGACCTGCGGGTGGATGCCCCGGATCAGTTCGCGCAGCTCGGTGAGCGCCTCCTTGGCGAGGGCGTGGGCCTCGCCGACCTGCCGCGCCGCCGCGCTGCCGGGCGGCAGGTCGAGGGTGGCCAGGCCCAGCTTCATGGTGAGGGCGACGAGCCGCTGCTGGGCACCGTCGTGCAGGTCGCGTTCGATGCGGCGGCGTTCCGTCTCGAAGGCGTCGACGAGGCGGGCTCGGGACCGTACGACCTCGCGCAGTTCGCGGTCCTTCGGGAACAGCACGGCACGGCCCACCGCAGCACGGACGGCGGCCCACGCCCCGATGGGATACGCGGCCACGGGCAGCAGCAGCGCACCCGCGACCGGGCCCGCCACGGTCTGCCAGGGCACGGCCGTGGGCTGGAAGGGCGTCAGGAGCAGGAAGCCCGGGATGCCGAGCGAGACCAGGGCCACGGCGAGGTCCAGCCAGCCGACCGCCAGGACCGATACGACGCCGTAGCCGACGGCCCGTGCACCGCCCGGCGACTCCTGCCGTTCGCCGGCGTCGACGAGGGAGAGGCGACGCCGCTCCAGGGGCCCCGCCAGGGCAGCGGCGAAGACCACCACGGCACCCGCGCAGAACACCCTGGCGATCGTGCCGATGGGCGCGCTGAACAGGCCGCCGACACCCAGGTAGACGCCCGTCGCGAACACCCCGCCGGACAGGAGATACCCCAGGGCACGCCACGGCCAGACGGTGCGCAGGAACCCCAGCGGGCTGCGCGTGAGGGCCTCCAGGATCGTTCGCGGGGTGGTCACGCGGTCGACCGTAGCCGCGCCGGATGGCGATGGCAGTAGTGCCAGGTGGAGTATCGGCTCTCGCCCTGGCGGCAATGTGCCGGGCGGTGCTCCCGTCGTTGCCTTGAAGGCATGACCACGACGAACTCACCCACAGGGAACAGCACTTCGGCCCTGCTGCCCGTCCGGCTCAGGTCCCTCACCAAGCACCACGGCACCGGCGACCGCGCCGTCACCGCACTCGACGACGTCACCCTGGACTTCGCGGCCGGGACGATGACGGCCGTCATGGGCCCCTCGGGCTCCGGCAAGTCCACCCTGCTGCACTGCGCGGCGGGCATCGACCGGCCGAGCGCCGGCGAGGTGCTGATCGACGGTACGGACCTGGGTGGGCTGGACGAGAACGCTTTGACGGTGCTGCGCCGGGACCGGGTCGGATTCGTCTTCCAGGCGTTCAACCTGGTCTCGGCTCTGACCGCCGCGCAGAACGTAGAACTGCCCCTGAGACTGGCCGGGTCACGCCCCTCGGCGGACGAGGTGCACGCGGCACTCGCCGCGGTCGGGCTCGCGGACCGGCACGGACACCGGCCGAGCGAACTGTCCGGCGGCCAGCAGCAGCGCGTCGCGATCGCCCGGGCGATGATCGCCCGGCCCGCGGTCCTCTTCGCCGACGAGCCGACCGGCGCTCTGGACAGCACGGCCTCGCGGCTCGTGCTGCGGCTGCTGCGGGACCTGGTGGACAGCCGCGGACAGACGGTCGTGATGGTGACGCACGACCCGGCCGCCGCGGCGTACGCGGACCGGGTGCTGCTGCTGGCCGACGGCCGGCTCGTGGACGAACTGCCGGGCGCCGAGGGCGCCGAGGCGATCGCGGCGCGGACGGCCGCCCTGGAGGTGCGGCCGTGATCAGCCTGGCGACAGCGAGGGAGCGGTGGACCTCCTTCCTGGGGTCCTTCGCGGCCGTGGCGGTGGGCGTCGCGGTCGTCACCATGAGCGCGCTGGTGCTGCTGTCGGACGGCACGGGAGTGCCGCAGCGGCTCGCGGGGGCGCCGGTGCTGGTGCGGAGCCCGGCGGGGGCGCCGGCCGCCGGGGTGTTCACGGAGAACCCGCCGTGGGCGCCGGAGCGCGCCGGGGAACTGCGGCGGGAGCTCGACCGGCTGCCGGGAGTGGCCGCCGCGGTGGCCGACCGGTCCTTCTACGCGCAGGCGCCCGGCAGCGATCAGCGCGCGGGGGACCGGCAGGGCCACCCCTGGTCGGCAGCGGCGCTCGCCGCGTACGGCCTGAGCGGGGGCAGACCGCCGGCGACGGACGGCGAGATCGTCGTGGCCGACTCACTCGGGCACCGGCCCGGCGAGGCCCTCACGGTGCTGACGGCGCGCGGACCGCAGCGCTTCTCGGTGTCCGGCACGATCGACGGCCCCGGCTACTACGTGACCGACCGGCGGGCCGCCGAACTGGCGGGCGGGGTGAGGACCATCGGGCTGGTCGTCGAACCCGGCACCGACCCCGCCCGTGTCGCGGCCGCAGCCCGAAGCGTCGTCGGCGACGACGGCACCGTCCTGACCGGCGCCTCGCGTGACGCGCTCGCGCCGAAGCAGGACGAGATGACCCGCTGGATCGGCGGGCAGGTGCTCACCGCCATGGCACTGCTCTCCGCCTTCGTCACCGTCTTCAACGTGTCCTCGACGTTCGCGTTCGCCGTCGCCCAGCGGCGCCGTGAGTTCGGCCTGCTGCGCACGATCGGCGCGACTCCGCGGCAGGTCCGGCGGCTGGTCCGCGGGGAGGCCTTGGCGGTGGGCGCCGTCGGCGCCGGGGCCGGGGCGGTCGCGGGAGTCGTCATGGCGCCCGCGATGACCGGGGTGCTGATCGACGCGGGCTTCCAGCCAGCCGGCTTCGAGGTGGGCATCCGGTGGTGGGTACCGGCCGCCGCATGGGCCCTGGGCGTGGCCGTCGCACTCGCAGGAGCGGGGGCCGCGGCACGTCGGGCCTCCCGGGTGAGGCCGCTGGAGGCGATGCGGGAGGCCGCGGTGGACAGCCGGCCGATGACCCGCCGCCGGTGGGTGACGGGGCTGGCGGCGACGGGCCTGGGCGCGGCCTGCTCGGCCGGTACGGCCTTCGCGGGGGCGGACGCCATGGTGCTGCTGGTCCTGGCCGCGGCCATGGGCCTGACCGCCGGACTCACCCTCCTGCTGCCGGCGTTGACCCGGCCCGTGATCGGGGCGCTGACCCGGCCGCTCGCCCGGCGCCCCGGTGCCACGGCCGTGCTCGTGCGCGAGAACATGCTCACCTCGGTGCGCCGCACCTCCGCCACGATCGCCCCGGTGCTGGCGACGGTCGCCTTCGCCGTACTGATCACGAGCGCCGTGCAGACCACCCAGAGCGCCGACACCACCCGGCAGACCGCGGCCGTGCGGGCCGATGCGGCCGTCGTGCCCCGGGGCACACCGGGCCTGTCGGACGCCGCGGTGGACCGGGCAGGGGGCACGGCGCTGCTGGCGACGACGGTCTACGGCGGTGCGGGCCGGGCGGCCCTGTCGGCGGCCGGGGTGACGCCCGGGTTCGAGCAGACGTACCGGGCGCGCGTACCGCGCGGCGACACCGTCGTCGTCACGGCCGCCGTGGCCGCCGCGCACGGCTGGCGCGAGGGCCGCACCGCCACCCTCACCTTCGAGGACGGCCGCACCCGGCGTCTGCCCGTGAGCGCCGTGCTGGACGACTCCATGCCGTACCAGGTGTTCCTGCCCCGTGAGCTGGTACGCGCCCACGACCCGTCGGCCCTCGCGGACGTCGTCTACCGCACCACCGTCACGCCGACGCCGTCCCTCTCGGGACTCGGCGCCGAACAGGTCCCGGTGGCGGCGTACGCGGCCTCGGACGACGCCGAGGAGGACCGGCTGGTGTGGCTGTTCACCCTGATCCTCGTCACCGTCACGGCGGGCTACACCATGATCGCCGTCGCCTCCACCGCGCTGACGGCGACCGCCGGCCGGGGGCGGGACCTCCGCGTCCTGCGCCTGTCCGGTGCGACACCGCGCCAGGTGCTGCTGACGCTCGCGGCCGAGACGTGCTGCGTCGTCACCCTGGGCGCCGCCCTGGGCCTGGCGGTGGCCGGTCCCGCCCTGTTCGGCATGGCTCAAGGGCTGCGCCGGGAACTGGGGCTGCCGGTCGAGCTGTCGATTGCCTGGCCCTGGGTCGCGGGCGTGGTGGCCGGCTGTCTGCTGCTCGCCACGGCGGCCACCGTTCTCCCGGCCCGGGCCGCGCTGCGGCGGATGCGGCGGGCGTGACGGGCCGGCCCGGGCCGGGAGGACGGGTGTCACCGTCGGACGACCGGCCGGAACGCGTCCCGTACGCCGGACTTGGACGTCGAGACGAACTGGTCGCCCGGTCCGAAGTCGTGCATGTAGTACTCGTAGCGCAGGACGCTCGGGCAGCTTCCGCCGTCGATCTGGACCGAGCGGGGGTCGAGGCGCTTGCCGGTGCGCAGTTCGTAGACCTTCAGGGGGATCTTGACTTTGTAGAAGGTCACTTGGTGGGGCAGGTACGCGGACTTGTCGTTCTCGTAGGGGCAGGTCTGCACGGCGGCCCCGTTCTCCGCCGCGCCAGCGCAGACCACGAGCGCGGCCTTGGCCGGGTCGTCGGTGCGCCAGGAGCCCGGGAGCTTGTCGGTGTACTCGGAGTCGCCGAGGAACAGGGCGCGGTGGGGGCCCTTGCGGTAGGGCGGGGCCCCGCTGTACTTCGCGGGCTTGGAGCAGTAGCCGGAGTCGGCGCCGTACGTGTTGTCCACCAGGCCGCGCACATGGTCCAGTTCGATGGCGAGGGTGGCCTTGCGGACGCCGTCGCGGGCCTCGGCCGTGCGGGCGTCGTCCGGGTAGGCGTCGAGGAGCCGCTGGTAGTGGGTCCGCGCCTGCTGCCAGGCGTCCTCGGTCATCAGGTGGTCGCCGCACCCCACCAGGGCGGCGGGTTCCGTGCGTGCCGCCGCGGCGGCGGAGCGGTCCAGGACGTCGTGGCCGGTGCCGCGGTCGCGGAGCCAGGCGGTGAGGGCGGCGGTGTCGCAGGAGTCGTCGGTGGGCAGGCCGTCGAGGAAGGCGTCCAGGACCGTCCCCACGGTCCGCTCGTTGCCGGGCTCGTTCAGGACACCGGCGAGTGTGCCGAAGCCACGCCCCAGGTCCTCGGTGCTGCCCCTGCGCGCGGCGCGGGCCAGGGTGGCCGCCGCCCCGTCCAGCCGGTGGCACGCCCGCACCACCGCGTCGCCGGGTTCCACCACCGGCGCGCCCGCCAGGCGGTGGCCCCACCACACCTCGCCCTGCGCGGCGACGGCCGCCTCGCAGTCGCCGGCCTCGCGGGCCTCGGTCACACGGTTCTCGATGCCGTACGCGTCGATCCGCAGCAGTGCGGCGGTCAGCACCACGGCGAGCGCGAGGCCGAGCGTGCCCGCGCGCTGCCCGCGCCGCACGGCCCGCTGCGGGCGGCGACGGGCCAGGAACCAGCCGTGGGCGATGCCCGCCGCCCACCACAGGAGCAGCAGGATCTCGTACCGGGTCTCGGCGCTGGAGGCGATGAGGCCGAGGAGCACGGCCGTGCCGAGCGCGGCGATCGCGGCCAGGCGCCACTGCCGCAGCAGCAGATAGCCGATGCCGAGCAGCGTGGCGTTGCCGAGGGCGACCGCCAGGGGGTCGGCGGAGGCGACCGCCGGAGGGGCGGCGGGGGCAGGGGGCCGGGGCGGGTCGTACGTGGGGTAGGTCATGGGGTGGTCACCCCCGGAGCCGGAGCGCGTACGGAGAAGTACCGGCGGCCCGTCTCGCCGCTCACCATCCACAGGGCCGCCAGGTCCGCGAACGCGATCAGGAACGCCGGGAGGCTGGGTGTCCCGGCGACCAGCGAGCCGAGGGAGGCGAGGACCATCCCCAAGGCCGCGAAGGACAGGCACACGATGAGCACCACACGGACCCAGAGGCGGCGGCCCCGCGCCAGGACGACGCAGGCGGCCTGGAGTGCCGCCAGGCCCCAGCAGAACAGCGCCACGAACCAGGCCATGGCCATCGGCATCAGGAGGTCCTGGCCGTGGTCCAGCTTGCTCTGGTTCTCCTCGAGGACCGCCCAGCCGCCGAAGACGTTGCCGAGCGCGTGTCCGCCGGCCAGGACGAGGACGAAGATCAGGGATTTCGGCATACGTGTCGTCGTGGAGTCCGGCATCGCTGTCACCTCGCGCCCTCCTCGTCCGGCAGGTCGTAGACCCGCGCCCAGTCCACTTCGTAGACGGCGCTCTGCAGGCCGTCCCCGTGGAAGTTGTCCAACTGGATGGTCTGGTGCATCGACGGGGCGCACTGAATGCAGTCGCGGTCCTCATTCGCGCCGCCAGAGAAGCGGAACCACTCCTCTCCGTCGATGAAGCCGCGCAGGTGGTCCGGGGTCCACTCGACGGCCACGTTGTGCCACTGCGACAGGTCCACACCGCATTTCCGGGCGTGCTCCTGCTGTACGGGCACGTCCTCCGGGTGCGGGTAGTGCAGGAACGCCTCGGCGCACGGCTCGCCGGGGGCGCCGTTCTCCAGGAAGTCGTACTCGCCGTCCTCGGGGTGCTGGTTCGAGTCCGGCCAGAGGATGAGCAGCGGGTGGTACTGCCGGCCGTTGTCAGGGGCGGTGGCCCGGGAGCGTACGCGGGCCTCCCATCTGCCGTACTTCTGGCCGTACTGCGAGGCGAGCCAGCCGGTGTCGCCGTCCGCCTCGCCGGTCATGCGCAGGATCCCGCCGATCACGCGGGTGTTGGCGTCGCAGCGGCGGCCGTTGTCGCTGTGGCCCGGCCAGCACTTGCCGGGGCCGCCGCCGGCCAGGCGCCACTTGGCGCGGTCCGGTACGGCGGGATCGGCCTCGGAGCCGTAGCCGAACTCGTCCGACCACGCGGGGAGCGGGTCGCCCCAGCCGTACCGCTCCGCCGCCGTCGTCGTCGCCGAGTGGGGTGCCGCCGTCGCTGTGAGCGTCATCGTGAGTGCCGCCGCGCCCAGCCCCACGGCGAGGTGCCGGGTGCGATGTCGTCCGTCCATGGCTCTCCTCCAGCCTGTCGCGGGTGTGTGCGGACGCGGGGCGGCCCGAACCCTCCCCTCGCGGGGTTCGGGCCACCGCGCCCTGGCCCGGCCGGGCCGCGTCCTGGAGCCATTCGACCGCCGTGCGGCGTTGTTCGGCTGGCCCCTCACCAGCACCGAACAACCCCGGAGCCGTCTGGATCGGGCTCAGACCCCCACGACCAGTACGGCATCCGCTCCGCCGATACCCGGCCCGCACGCTTGGAGGAGCTGTCCGGTGCGTGACTGTTCAGTCGGTGATGGTCCTGTGCCGCAGCCGGCGGTCTCGCAGCCGGTGTGCTGAGCGTGAGGCGGCCAGCGCCGCCTGCAAGCTGTCACGGCTGAGCACGGTGTCAGGGTGGTCCGGGCCGATGAGGCCGGTGCGGACGACGAGGTTCTGCCGGTGGTGGTCGGCTGCCTGCTCGTACTGGCCCATCCCCTCCAGGGCGATGGCCAGGCTGTGGCGGCTGCCCAAGGTGTTCGGGTGGTCGGGGCCGAGAACGCGCAGGTAGGCGGTGAGGGCCTGCCGGTACAGGTCGGCCGCCTCCGCGTACCGGCCCATGCCTTCGAGGGCGTCTGCCAGGTTGTGGCGGCTGCCGAGGGTGTGGGGGTGGTCGGGTCCCAGGACCCGGGCGCGGTCGTCGAGCGTCTGCCGGTGCAGGTCGGCCGCCTGCGCGTACTGCCCCGTCCTGTCCAGTGCGAAGGCGAGGTTGTTGCGGCTGGCCAAGGTGTGGGGGTGGTCGGGGCCCAGGACGCGGGCGCGGTCGTCGAGGGTCCGCCGGTGCAGGTCGACGGCCTGCTCGCAGTGGCCCATCTCGTTCAGCGCGTTGGCGAGGTTGTTGCGGCTGGTGAGGGTGTCGGGGTGGTCGGGGCCCAGGACGCGGGTGCGGTTGTCGAGGGTCTGCTGGTGGTGGTCG
>NZ_JBIRGJ010000003.1:0-419424 GCF_044327915.1 Streptomyces afghaniensis | reverse complement strand
GCTTGCGTGTACCGGCCCATGCCGTAGAGCGCGTTGGCGAGGTTGTTGCGGCTGGTGAGGGTGTCGGGGTGGTCGGGGCCCAGGACGCGGGTGCGGTTGTCGAGGGTCTGCTGGTGGTGGTCGGCCGCTTGCGTGTACCGGCCCATGCCGTAGAGCGCGTTGGCGAGGTTGTTGCGGCTGGTGAGGGTGTCGGGGTGGTCGGGGCCCAGGACGCGGGTGCGGTCGTCGAGGGTCCGCCGGTGCAGGTCGCCCGCCTGCGCGTACTGGCCCATGCCGTCCAGGGCTCTGGCCAGGCGGTGGCGGCTGGCCAGGCTGTCGGGGTGGTCGGGGCCCAGGACTCGTGTCTGTGCATGGAGGAGGTGCCTGCTCAGCGCATGTGCCGACGCGTAGGCGCCCGCGTCGTACAGCACGTCGGCAAGGCGGTTGACGGTGTCGGCGGCGTCGTCGAGGTCTTGTCGGGTCGTGGTGTGGTCGAACAAGAGCGGGAGGTGAGGGGCGAGAAGGCGGGCGGTGGGCCAGCCGGAGCGTCCGGCGTCGGCGGTGTCGTCAGCGGCCTCGGTCAGCCGCATGACCAGGGCCCGGTGCCAAGCGGTGAGGTCGGAGGTCTCGCCTGTCAGGGCGAGGGCGCTGATCTCCCTCACCAGTGGATGGAGCACCACCTGGGCGGGCGGGGCGTCATCCACCGTCGGCCGCGACCGGGGGGTGGGATCCTCGGGCAGCCCGAGCAGGCCGTAGCGGAACAGCCCCGCCAGGGCGGCCTCGACGCCCGCGACGGTGGCCGACTGTCCTGCAGCGTCGAGGAGGCCGGGGGTGATCAGGGACAGCGGGACGGGGGCCGGCGCCAGCAGGGCCAGCAGCCGCAGCAGCGGGCGGGCCGGCATGTGCCCTTCAGCCGCGAGCTGGTCCAAGGACAGCTCCCAGGTGTGGCGGACGACCGTACGGGCGATGTCCGGGTCGGAGGCATCCGGGTGTTCGGCGCCCAGCAGCGTGCCCAGCTCGGCGTCCAGTGCCTGGCGGTAGCGTTCGAACGTCTGATAGCGGCTGGTGGGGGTGGCCAGGTAGGAGCCGGCCGCGTGCAGGGCCAGCGGAAGCCTGCCCAGGCGCACCGCCAGCTCCTGCGCCTGTGCCTGGGTGCCGGCCCGAGCCGCCACATCCAGCAGCACCCGCCCCGCATCGGGCACGGCCAGCGGCTGCAACGGCAGCAGCCGCGCACACTGCCCCCAGGTCTGTTCGCTGGTGTCCCGGCTGGTGATCAGCAGCAGGCCGCGTCCGTGGGGGCGGATCCAGCCCCGGTAGTGCGCCACCGGCTCACCTTCCGGGTCCACCGTCTGGGGCTCGTCGATGTTGTCCAGCACCAGCAGCCACCGCCGTGCGGAGGCGAGCTGCCGCCACACCACATCCGGCAGACTCTGCAGCCCGGCCCGGGCGGACTCCAGCTCCGTTTCCGGCAGTCCGCAGGCCACCGCCACCCGCGTCATCTGCTGCGCCAGATCCACCGAGTCGCGCCATCGCACCCAGAACACCTGCCAGCCGTCTTCTTCCGCCAGGGCGGCCAGCTGCGCGGCGACCGTGGTCTTGCCCAGCCCGCCGGCCCCGCAGACCACCGCCAGCTCATCCTGCGGTCGGCGCAGCATCCGGGTCAGAACGGCCAGCTCGGGCCCCCGGCCGCGTACCCGCCCCACATGCGGGCGTCGCAGCGACGCGTGGCGGCTTCCGGCCAGCCGGTCCACCAGCACCAGCCGCGCCGCAGGCCCTCCGGTGTCCAGGTGCCGGCCCCACAACAGCAGTCCCACAGCGGCCCCCAGCAGAACCGCGAAGACAGGCCACACCACCCACGGATCGGCGGCCCATCCGGGCACCGAGACACTCGCGTAATTGGTCACCAGCCCGAGGCCCGCCGTCACCAGCGCCGCAGCACCCGTCACCGCGGACCCCGCCCACGCACCCCGCCTGCGCGCCATCCCCACCCCCTCGTCATCCACCACCATGCCTTCACCCGCCACCCGGCAGGACGAGTTCAGGAGCACTCACCGAAGGAGTCCCGGGACGGCCGCCGTGGCGTCTGGGAACACACACGCGAAGACCGCTCTGCCGCCGATGTGACGTTCGGGACCCGTGCACGGACTGCCGAGACGGGAGGCCGTCGGCGACGGGAATCAGGGCCACGGCCCGAAGCACGTACGCCTGCTCGAGGAAGCGTGAGGATCTCGTGAACGCCGTGTCACCGCCGCCGATACGGCCGAAGGTCTGGAGAGGGCGTACGAGGTGAGGGGGGCGGGAACGTGCCGGGACCATCTGGGCCGGGCCGCGCCGAGGGCGAGCTGGATCCGGAGGGCGGGCCGGTGCAGCGGTTCGCCGCCGGGTTGCGTGCGCTGCGCGAGGCCGCGGGCCGGCCCACGTACCGGGAGATGGCCCGCCGGGCGCGGTACGGCGTGACGACGCTGTCGCAGGCGGCGGCGGGCAAGCAGCTGCCCACCCGCGCGGTGACGCTCGCCTACGTGAGGGCGTGCGGCGGGGACCTCGCCGAGTGGGAGCGGCGCTGGCGCGAGGCTTCGGACGAACTGGCCGCCGAGACCGCCGCCGAGGACACCGCCCGGCCGCCCTACCGGGGCCTGACCCGGTTCGAACCAGGCGACGCCGAACTGTTCTTCGGCCGCGACCAGCTCGTGGAGCGGCTCACCGAGCTGAACCGCAAACACCGTTTCACCGCCGTCTTCGGCCCCTCCGGCAGCGGCAAGTCGTCGCTGCTGCGGGCGGGCCTGATCCCCCGGTTGCGGGCGGCCGACGGCGATGACCCGCCGCCCGCGGCCGTACGGATCCTCACCCCCGGCGCGGACCCGCTGCGCACGCACGCCGAGCGGCTGGTGCCCGTACCCGACACCGACGCCGACACCTGGCTGATCGTCGACCAGTTCGAGGAGCTGTACACCCTCGGCGCCGAACCGGCCGACCGGGACGCCTTCATCGACCGGCTCGTCGCCGCCACCGCCGCCGACAGCAGGCTGCGCGTCGTCATCGCCGTGCGGGCCGACTTCCTCGGCCGGTGCGCCGAACACCCCGGTCTCACCGCCGCGTTGCAGGACGCCACGCTGCTCGCCGGGCCCATGAGCCGGGCGGAACTGCGGGAGGCCATCGTCCGCCCGGCCGCCGCGGCCGGACTGATCGTCGAACGCTCCCTGACCGACCGGCTCCTGGACGAGGTCGAGGGCGCCCCCGGCGGACTGCCGCTGATGTCGCACGCCCTGCTGGAGACCTGGCGCCACCGCAGCGGCCGGGCCCTGACCGAGACGGCGTACGAGGCGGCCGGCGGACTGCACGGCGCAGTCGTCCGGACGGCCGAGCAGGTGTACGGGGAACTGACGGCGGAGCAAGCCGAGTTGGCGCGCCGTATCCTGCTGCGTCTCGTCGCGCCCGGCGACGGCACCGCCGACACGCGCCGCCCCACCGACCACGCGGAGTTGGACTTCGGCGATCCCGCTGACACCCGGTTGGTCTTGGAACGGCTGGCCCGGGCCCGCCTGATCACCTTCGACGACGGCACCGCCGACCTCGCCCACGAGGCGCTCATCACCGCCTGGCCCCGGCTGCGCGCCTGGATCGACGCCGAACGCGACCGGCTGCGCGTCCACCGCGCGCTGTCCGAGGCGGCCCGCACCTGGCGGGACCTCGGGCAGGAGAACGCCGCGCTCTACGCCGGCTCCCGGCTGTCCGCCGCCCGCGACGCCTTCCCGGCGGACGCCGCCGCCCCCGGCAGTGACGAACTGACCCCGCTGGAACGGCGGTTCCTCACCGCCTCGCTCCGCCGCCGGCACCGCGCCGCGCTGCTGCGCCGCACGGTCGTGGCCGTACTGGCCGCGCTCGCCCTGCTCGCCACCGGCACCGCGGTCGTCGCCCTCCAGGCCCGCGCGAGCGCGCAAGCCGAACGGGACGACGCCGTGTTCGGGCAGCTCACCGCCGAGGCCGACCGGCTCCGCGACACCAACGCCGGGCCGGCCGCCCGGCTCGACGTGGCCGCGTACCGCATGCGCTCCACGCCGGACCTGCGGACCCGGCTGGCCTCGGACGCGGGCCGGGTCCTGGCCACGCGGCTGCCCGGCCCCGACGGGGTCGGCAGCTCCGTCGCGTACGCGCCCGACGGCCGCACCCTGGCCGCCGGCGGCCACGACGGCACGGTCCGGCTGTGGGACGCCGAAGGCAGGGCCGTGGGCGAACCCCTGCGCCTCGGGACGGACCGGGTCGGCGCGGTCGCCTTCGCCCCGGCGGGCCGCGACCTGCTGGCGGCCACCGGCGAGGGCGGCGTCATCCGCCTGTGGGACGTGCGCGACCGGGAGCACCCGCGCGCCCTCGGCCGCCCGCCGGTGAGCCACGACGGGGAGAACATCGTCTCCGTCGCCTTCGCCCCCGACGGCCGCACGCTGGCCACGGCCGGCGACGACGGCACCGTACGCCTGTGGGACCTGACCGACCCGGCCCGCCCCGCGCCCCTCGGCAAGCCCGCCGCGGCCGACGACTCGGAGGACCGCAGCGTCCGCGCGGTCGCCTTCGCCCCGGACGGGAACACCCTGGCGACGGCGGGCTACGACGGCACCGTCCGGATGTGGCGGTACGGCGGGAACGACGGCATCACACCGCTGGGCGAACCCCTGCGCGCCCACACCGAGCCGGTCTGGACCCTGGCCTTCTCACCCGACGGCCGCACGCTGGCCACCGCCGGCTTCGACGAGACGGTACGGCTGTGGGACGCGTCCGACGCGGACCGGATCAGGCCCCTGGGCGAACCGCTCACCGGGCACACCGCGCCCGTCCTGTCGGTCGCGTTCAGCCCCGACGGAGAGACGCTGGCGAGCGCGGGCGAGGACGACGCGCCCCTGCTGTGGAACGTGGCGAACCCCGCCTATCCCCAGCAGCTCGGGGAGCCGCTGACCGGGCACACGGAGCCCGTGTGGGAGGTGGCCTTCAGCCCCGACGGCCGTACCCTCGCCAGCACCGGCGCCGACGGCGGCGTCCTGCTCTGGCACCGGCCGCCCACGGTCCTCACGGACTTCACCAACCCGGTGACCGCCGTCGCCTACAGCCCCGACGGCCGCCTGCTCGCCGCGGCCAGCACCGACGACGGGCTGGTCCGCCTGTGGGACGTACGCCGCCCGGACCGCCCGCGCCGGCTGCCGCGGACACTCACCCACGAGGACCAGGTGCTGGCCGTCGCCTTCGCACCGGACAGCCGTACGGCGGTCACCGGCTCCGCGGACGGCGCCGTACGCCTGTGGGACGTCTCCACGCCCGACCGCCCCACCCCGCTCGGAGCGCCCCTGCGCGCCCACGACGGGGGAGTCGACGCCGTCGCGTTCGCGCCCGACGGCCGCACCCTGGCCACCGGCGGCGCGGACGACACGGTACGGCTGTGGGACGTACGGCGACCGGGCCGGGCACGGCCGCTCGGCGCACCGCTGCGCGGCCACACGGACGCCGTCACCTCCGTGGCCTTCGCCCGGGACGGCCGCCTCCTGGCCTCCGGCGCCGAGGACGCCACGGCCCGCCTGTGGCACGTGGACGGCGACAGGACACGGGCCCGGCCCGCGGGCGCCGCCCTCACCGGACACGACGAGTCGGTCGAAGCGGTGGCCTTCGCCCCGGACGGCAGGACGCTGGCGACGGGCAGCGACGACCGCACGGTGCGGCTGTGGGACGTACGGGACGTCGAACGGCACGACCGCGCCCGCCCCTTGGGCGAGGAGCTGACCGGACACCGCGCGGCGGTCAGGGCCCTGTCGTTCGCCCCGGACGGCAGGACGCTGGCGACCGGCAGCGGCGACCACACGGTCCGCCTGTGGGACGTGTCCGACCCGGCCCGCGCCGAGCCGGCCGGCCAGGAACTCACCGGCCATCTCGACACCGTCACCACCGTCGCCTTCAGCCCGCGCGGCGACGCCCTCGCCTCCGCCGGCTACGACCTGACGGCCCGGGTGTGGACGCTGGACGAGGACCGCGCGGCGGAGTACGTCTGCGCACACACCGGCGGGGTCCTGACCCGGGCCGACTGGCAGGAGTACCTGCCCCAGCTCGGCTACCGGGAGGCCTGCCGCGAGAGTTAGGGCCTGCCGAACTTCAGTACGGCGCCTTCCTCGTCGTGGGCCACGACGGTCGCCTTGAGGGCGTTGCCGAAGCCGGCCTCGCCGCCCGCGCCGCCGAGTTGCATCACGGTGCCCCCCGACTGGAAGGTGACGGAGTCGTCCGCCACGATGACGTGCACCTTCGTGCCCTTCGCCGTGATGTCCGCCGTGGAGGTCACCAGGATCTCGCACGCGCCGTCCGAGCAGGCCGCGTAGTTCCTGCCGTCCGCCGCCTTCGGCAGCGGGCCGGCGGCCGAGTCCCCCTTCCCCGACGACGCGTCGGGCTTCCAGCCCGGCGCGCAACGCTCGGCCTGCCGGTACGCCGCCGCGAGCCGGGGAACCTTCTTGGTCAGCGCGGGCAGGTCCGGCTCGGGCGGGGTGAGGGACTGGACCCGTTTGTCGACGTCCGCGACAGTGCTCTCGGCGTACTCGAGGCCCACCGCCGGTGACTGGGCTTCGAGCTCGTTCGCGACACTTCTGACCTTCTTCCGCAGGGCGTCGCGCAGCCGGTCGGCCGCGGGAACGCCCGACGGACCGAGGGCCTCCAGGTCGCCGGCCACGGTCTCCACGTCCGCCGGTGTCGCGGAGAGGTAACCGAGAGCGCGTGCGTGGGCGAGCATCCCGGTTTCGTCGTCCGCGTCGCGGATCTCCTTCAGATCCGCGGCGCTCTCCTTCCGCAGGTTCTCGAGCGCCACCGTCGACTCGCACATGTCGCCGACCCACTCCACGAGTTCGGCCGACGGCGACGATGACGGCGACCGGTTCGGCTTCGGCCCGGCCGACGACTTGGCGGCCTGCTCGTCCGTCCCGCCGCCGCATCCACCGACGGCCAGCACCATCCCGGCGACCACGACCGCGACGCCCCTGCTCCTGCCCATCCGACGACCCCTCCTCCGTGCTGCGGCCCTTTCCGGCGAGCCCAGTTCAGCCGGGCACGGATTGTTCGGCCACCCGGTCCGCTGCCCGAACAACGCGGTTCTCGCGTCAGCTCAAGGCGCGTCCGGGGTCCACGCCGCCACCAGCTCCAGCAGTCCGGGGAAGCGGGCGTCGAGGTCGGCCACGCGGACGTGGCTGCGGCGCTCCAGGCCGTACTGGCGCTGGCGGGTGACACCGGCCTCGCGCAGCGCCTTGAAGTGGTGGGTGAGGGAGGACTTGGGGCGGTCGAGGCCGAACCAGCCGCAGGAGTGGTCGAACGCCTCCGACTCCAGGAGGAGCTTGCGCACGATCGTCAGGCGCAGGGGGTCGCTCAGGGCGCCCAGCACCGTCTCCAGGCGCAGCTCCTCGACCGCGGGCTCGGGCAGCGGTTCCGGCAGGTTCTCCGGCTCCGGCAGCACCTTGATGACCGGCACGTCGTGAGCCGTGGCGGACATGGGCAGCTCCCTGTCATCCGAATCGCTTGTACGAGTTTCATCGTACTGCATGCTAGGTTCGAAAAAACTCGTACTGAGCTGACCGGAGGGACCCCCACTCATGTCGGAACGTCAGACCGCGACCCCTGCCCCCACCTGGTGGGTGTGGCTGGCGGCGTGGCCGGTCACGGCCGTCTTCGTGCTGTCCAACGCGGCGACCCCGCTGTACGTGCTGTGGCAGCGCGACATCGGCTTCTCCAAGGGCACCCTGACCGTCGTCTTCGCGTTCTACATCGTCGGCCTGCTCGGCTCGCTGCTCGTCTCGGGCGTGGTCTCGGACCGGCTGGGACGCAAGCCCGTGCTGCTGCCCGCGCTCGCCCTCGCCCTCGCCGCCTGCGCGATCTTCGCGACGGCCACGACCGTCACCGCGCTGCTCGTCGCCCGGCTGTTCTCCGGGATCGCCGTCGGCGCCGTCGTATCCGCGGGCATGGCCGCCGTGACGGACGTGGCGGGCCCGGAGCGCAGGCGGCTGGCCGCGCTGCTCGCCTCCTGCGCGATGGTCTTCGGGGCCGGCCTCGGTCCGCTGCTCGCCGGCCTGCTGTCCGAGACGCTGCCGGCGCCCACGGTGACCGTCTTCGTCGTCGAGGCGGTGCTGCTGGCCACGGCCGTCCTCGCCGTGCTGCGCATGCCCGTACGCCGTCCCGCCGTGCCCGGTGGGGGCGCCTGGGTGCGCGTGCCCGGCGTGCCGCGCGGCCATGGCGTCCCTCTCGCCCTGGGCATCGCGGTGTTCGCCCCCGGCATCACCGCCACCTCCTTCGTGCTGTCGCTCGGCCCCACGCTGCTGACCGAACTGCTCGGCACCACCAGCCGGATCGTCTCCGGAGCCATGGCGTTCGTCATGTTCCTCGCCGCCACCGGCGTCCAGTTCGCCGTGCGGGAGCTGCCCCGGCGCACCGTCCTGACCGCCGGCGCGACCAGCACCGCCCTCGGCATGACCGCGCTGATCACCGCTGTGCACGCCTCGTCCGTCGTCCTGCTCGTCGCCTCCGCCCTGCTCGCCGGGGCCGGCCAGGGCATGGGCCAGCTCGGCGGTCTCTCGCTGCTCAACTCCACCGTCCCGCCGCAGCGCCTCGCCGAGGCCAACGCCGCGCTGAACGTGGGCGGTTACCTCCCCGCGGGTCTCCTGCCGGTGTCCACGGGGTACCTCATGGACGCGGTGGGACTGCCCGCCGGGGCGACCGTCTTCGGCACCGTCCTGACGGGCCTGGCCGTCGTCGGCGCACTCGTCGTCCTCGCGGGCCACCGCCGGGTTCCCGAACCCGCGTGACCGTCCCGGGGGCCCACGTCCGCAGGATTTCCATATTCCGCAAGTGAATTGGGGAAGAGGCCTTTTCGCGCCCCTTTACCTTCTGCCCCTGGTGAATCTCCCGTATTTCGCAAAGGAATTCGAGCAAGGCGAAATCGCGTCAGGCAATGCGATCGCTGATTTCCGGACTTTATGTGCGAGAGAAACCACGGAATCGTTCCGGCATATCTACGATCGCTGGCTATGACCGACTTACCTCGGGACGACTCGGCCACCCGTGCCCGCTGGCAGACCTGCCTCAGGCTCGCCCGTGAACTCCTCCTCGTCGGGCCCGACGGCACCGACCTCAAACTCGGCTATCTGCACACCCTGATCGACACGGGCCGCCTCGGCCCCACCCCGCACCCGCGCAAGAAGATCCTCGTCATCGGCGCCGGCATCACCGGCCTCGTCGCCGGTCGGCTGCTCAAGGACGCCGGACACGACGTCACCATCCTGGAGGCCAACGCCGGCCGGGTCGGCGGACGCATCAAGACCTTCCGCGCCACCAAACACCAGCAGCCCTTCGACGACCCTGCCCAGTACGCCGAGGCCGGTGCCATGCGGCTGCCCGACTTCCACCCGCTCGTCCTCGCCCTGGTCGACAAACTCGGGCTCGGCCGCCGCCAGTTCTACAACGTGGACGTGGCCCCCGGCACCGGCAGCGGCCCCGACGTCCCCGTGCCCCCGGTGACGTACACCTCCTTCACCGGCCGCACCTGGACCTACGGCGACGACAGCCCCGGCTTCCGCGAACCCGAAAAGCGCGGCAACTCCTGGATCCGCGCCAACCGCACCCAGGTGCGGCGCGCCGACTACGCCGCCGGTCCCGAGCGGATCAACGAGGGCTTCCACCTCACCGACGACGAGGTCCGCGCCCCCGTCGTGAAGATGGTCGACGACGCCCTGGAAAGCGTGCGCGACTACTACTCCGACGTCGTCGACGGGCGGCGCGTCAACAAGCCCTTCGAGGAGTGGGTCGAGGGCTGGGCCCGGGTGATCCGCGACTTCGACGGCTACTCGATGGGCGGCTTCCTGCGCGACCACGCGGGGCTCAGCGACGAGGCGATCGAGGCCGTCGGAACGCTGGAGAACATGTCCTCGCGGCTGCACCTGTCGTTCTTCCACAGCTTCCTCAGCCGCAGCGACATCAACCCGGGTGTCCGCTACTGGGAGATACCCGGCGGCAGCTGGCGCCTGCCGCACGCGCTGCACCAGGGGCTGCGCGACGAGGTCCGGCTCGGCCACCGCATGATCCGCCTGGAGTACCACGACCCCAGCCGCGACACCGACCCCGAGGGCACCGGCGCCGTCGGACCCGACGGGTGGGGTGTGGCCGTGCAGACCGTCGCCGAGAACGATCCACAGGCCCCGCCGCGCCTGTGGACGGCCGACCTGGCGATCGTCACCATCCCGTTCTCCGCCCTGCGCTTCGTGGAGATCGTGCCCTCGATGTCGTACAAGAAGCGCCGCGCGATCATCGAGACCCACTACGACCAGGCCACCAAGGTGCTGCTGGAGTTCAGCCACCGCTGGTGGGAGTTCACCGAGGACGACTGGCGCGACGAACTCGACCGCATCGCGCCCGGCCTGTACGAGTACTACCGGCTGGGCGGCCAGGTGGACGCCGAACCCGTCCTCACGTTCGCCGGGTCGGGCACCGACCTGCTGGCGGCCGCCGTCAAGGACAGCAGCGTCACCGAGGAGATGCGGCAGCTCAACAGCACCCTGCCGCTGCGCGGCCCCGCGCTCCGCCCCGCCACCCACTGCTTCGGAGGGGGCTCCGTCACCGACAACCCCAACCGGTTCATGTACTACCCGTCGCACCGGGTCGAGGGCAGCACCGGCGGCGTCGTGCTCGCCTCGTACTGCTGGTCCGACGACGCCGCCCGCTGGGATTCCATGCGCGGTTCGGAGCGCTACGTCTACGCCCTGCGCAACCTCCAGGCCCTGCACGGCCGCCGCATCGAGGTGTTCTTCACCGGACGCGGCGCCACCCAGAGCTGGGCCCGCGACCCGTACGCCTTCGGCGAGGCCGCCATCTACACCGCGCACCAGATGACCAGCTTCCACCTCGACGTCTCCCGGCCCGAAGGCCCCGTGCACTTCGCCGGAGAGCACACCTCCCTCAAGCACGCCTGGATCGAGGGCGCCCTGGAGAGCGCCGTGCGTGCCGCCCTCGCCGTCCACCAGGCCCCGCCGGTCACCACCCCGGGCGCGGACCGGGAAGGGGGCCACTCGTGACCGCGCTCGACGCCGGGTGCACGGTCGCCCGCTACCTCGCCCTGCGCCTGGCCGAACTGGGCATCACCCACCTCTTCGGCGTCCCCGGCAACCACCTCGGCCCCTTCCTGACCACCCTGCGGGCCGAAGGCGACATCGAGTGGGTCGGCACCCCCACCGAGGGCGGCGCCGGCCAGGCCGCCGACGCCTACGCCCGCATCCACGGCATCGGCGCCGCCGCCGTCACCTACAGCGTGGGCGCGTTCAACCTCCTCAACGCCTGCGGCGGCGCCTACGTCGAACAGGTCCCGCTGGTCGCCGTCAACGCCTCCCCGCCCTACGAGCAGTGGCAGAACTACCGGGCCGTCGGCCTGCTCACCTCGCACATGAGCCCCCGCCCGGAGAGCAACCTGGACGTCTACCGGCAGGTCACCGTGGACGCCCAGGTCATCTCCAACCCGGGCCTCGCCCCCGGCCAGATCGACGCCGCGCTCACCGCGTGCCTCTCCGAGCGCCGGCCGGTCTACCTGGAGGTCATGGAGGACCTCTGGGACGAGCCCTGCCCCGGGCCTCAGGCGCCGATCGGCGCCCGGGAGCGGCCGTTCAGCGCGCGCAACCAGCCCATGCTGGACCACGCCGTGCAGGCGGTCCTCGCCCTGGTCGAGGAGCACCCGGGCCCGGACGGCAGGCCACGCCCGATCGTCTGGGCCGGCGAGGAGATCGACCGGTTCGGCCTCGGCGGGCAGCTCACCGACCTGGTGGAGGCCACGGGCGTGCCGTTCTGCACCACCGTCGGCGCCAAGGCCGTCGTCGACGAGGACCTGCCGCAGTTCCACGGCGTCTACAACGGCGGCGCCAGCCATCCGGACGTGCACGCCGTCTTCAAGGACTGGGCCACCTGCCGCATCGGGCTCGGCGCCTGGTCCACGTCGAAGAACCTCGGCGGGGAGCAGTGCGTCGGCGGCGACTGGGTGATGGCCGCGCACGGCGGCATCAGCGTCGGTGCCTCCTACTTCCCCGACGTCCAGCTCACCTGGCTGCTGCCCGCCCTCCAGGACGCGCTGGTGAAGGCGTACGGCACGGGGGGCCTGGCCGCCGACTACTACGCGGAGGCCTACGCCCACCACGGTTCGCGCGCGAACCGCCCGGCGGCTCTGGAACACCACCGCGCCTCGCTCCGCGCCGCCGGTTCGGCCGCCCCGCACGGGGCCGGCCGGCGCCTCACCTACGACGCCGTCTTCGACCGCGTCAACCACTTCCTCAACCACGAGACGCGGGAGGACTGGACGGTCGTCTCCGACGCCGCGTTCTCCCTCATCGGCTCGATGAACCTGTCCCTGCCGGCGGGCGGGTTCCTGTCGCAGGTCAGCTGGCTGTCCATCGGCTGGTCGGTCGGCGCGGCCACCGGCGCCGCTCTCGCCCCCGAGCGCGGCGACGCCCGCCCGATGGTGTTCGTCGGCGACGGCGCTTTCCAGGAGACCTGCCAGGAACTCTCCACGCACACCCGGCACGGGCTGCGGTCGGTGGTGTTCGTCATGGACAACGGCCACTTCTACGGCGTCGAGCAGATGCTGGTGCATCCGCGGTACTACGCCGACGAGGACGCCACCGAAGCGGACTTCTACAACGTCCTCCACCCCTGGCACTACGACCGCCTCGCGGACGTCTTCGCCGGCAAGCACACCCCGGCGCACGGCCTCACCGTCGCGCACACCGCGGAACTCGACGACCTCCTGGACCGCCTCACCGACCCGTCCGACCCGGTCAACGCCGGACCGCTCCTGGTCCGCGTCCGCCTGCACCGCCACGACTACCCGCGGGCGATGGCCTACAAGGTGCCCACGAAGAAGGAGCAGCAGCATGGCTGAACTCAACGTACTGATCTCGTTCGACGCGGCCACCATCGTCGAACAGAACCCCAACGCGTCCCGCAACCCCGACGCGCCCACGCAGGTCGACCCGCGCCTGATCTACATGACCACCCGCCACGACCACATCATCGGTACGTCGGGCGCCGAGCTGAACCTGCGCGCCGAACCGGGGGACTTCGTCAAGTGGCGCGAGACGACCCTGTCGCTCGGCAGCGAGTACAAGGCCCTGCTCTACCGGTACGTGAGCAGCGACAGTCAGTACCAGCTCATCAAGCCGCCGACGATCGAGGTGGTCAGCGGCATCTACCCCCTGCCGAAGGAGGGCACCGAGGGCAGGCCGGAGTTCGAGACCCAGCGTTACCAGGACCACTACTGGCGCACGACCGTGAAACAGCCCGGCAAGGTCACCTACCACTTCTACTTCCAGATCCTGGACCGCCACCGCCAGTTGAAGGGGTACTTCCAGTGGGACCCCTTCATCACCATCGAGGACTCCTGACGCCGGCGCATCAGAGCCGGAGACCGAACAGCCCCGCGTAGATCTCCAGTCGCCGGCGTACCCACTCGGGCGTCTCACCCACCGCACGGGCACAGCGCTCGATCCGGTCCTGCCCGACCGGGCCGGTCAGTGCGGGAAGTCGCCCGTCGAGGCCCTCGGAGAGGATCGCCAGGTCCTGCCAGCCGGGCACGACGTCCGGTACGTCGGTGACCGACGGGGGTGACGCCTCCAGGGCGAGGTACGGAGTGATGCGCTGTTCCCAGGTGTGCCGTACCGGCTCGCCGAGACGGCCGGCGATGCCGACCAGGTCGAGCGGGTGCAGCGGGTCCCCGGGCGCGGAGACGCGGTACGCCGGGTCGACCGCCACGGCGTCGTGGGCGGTGGGCACGTCGTCCGGCAGGGCGGCCTCCGTCTCCGCGGACAGCTCCGGCACGAGCGCGCCGATGGCACGCAGGGGAACCAGCGCCCGGTAGGCCGCCCGCGCACCGAGACTGCGTGCGCGGGCGTAGCCCACGAGACGCTGCGCCGTGAGCGGGATCCACTGTGGCTTCTCGAACCACTCGTAGTCGACATCCTCGGGCGGGCCCGTCTCGACCAGCGCCGCCATCTCGTCGTGCGTCGGGACGAACGTCCGCAGCGCCTTGGGCGGGCGCGGTGCCACCAGGGCCGCGTCCAGCCCCAGGTTGCGGGCCTCCCGGCGCGCGGTGTCCCACAGGACCGACAGCCGCTGCCGGAGCCGCTGGCTGGCGGTGAACAGCACGGCCGAGGTGGCCGGCACGGGATAGTCGGCACCGTCCCAGTTGGGATCCTCCCCGGAGAACGCGTATCTGCTGGGCGTGGGCAGCTCGTCCCAGGCGCGCAGCAGGGTTCCGGCGTCCGGGATGTCCACCCCTGCCTCTCGCAACTCGTCCGCACACCAGGACATTTCCTCCCACGGCGTGCTGTGGGAGCGGACCGACGCGAAGTCCCGGAGCGAGACGCCGTCCTCCAGGCGGATGTCCGACTGGTGGAGCCGCCGGACGAGTACGGCGGTCTCGGGTGAGGGGACCACGTCCCGTCCGGGCGACCGCCTGGTGTAGCGCCGTCGGTGGTCCACCCCGAGCTCCTCCGTCTCACGGGCCAGGAGGCGTTCGGCCTCCCACACGGAGAGCTCGTGCTCCGCGGCCATTTCGATGGTCGCGGCCCAGGGCAGCACGGGGCGGCCGTCGGCGCGGGGGACGAGGTAGGTGCGCAGGACGCCGAGCAGTTCGGCCGGTACGGCGCCCCAGCGTGCGGTCAGGACCGGGTCGGGCACGGGGCGGCCCAGCCAGCCGAAGCCGGCCATGCGCCGTTGCACCTCGCCCGGGTCGAGGCCCGTGGCGTCGGCCACCACCGGCACGTCCCAGGGGTGGACGGCGGGCCGCCACTGGTTCGTGTCCTCCTGGAGGTAGAGGACCTTCAGCTCGTCTTCCGTGCACACGTGGTCGCGGTGGTGGTCCGGGACGGCACCCAGCGGCCTGCCCACGAACGGTGCGTACCGGGCGCACGCCTCGGCCAGCTCGCCGAGCGGCCTCTGGAACATGGCGGAGGCGCGGGCGATGCCGGAGAGGTCCTCGGGCGGGTGCCGGTAGTGAATGTCGTCGCCCGCCCGCCGCTTGGCCACACGGCGCCCCCAGGGAGCGGCGAAGCCGTCCAGCGGATCACGCGTCCTGCCGAGGAGTCCGGTCGTGACGTACCAGTCGGTGATGCCCGGTTCCCAGTCCAGGTCGCCGTCACCGAGGACGGCCGGCCCGGCCAGCTGCGGATGTGCGATGCGCAGGCCCCGCGTCGCGCGGAGCACCTCCGCCACGGTCGTGTTCTGCGCGTCGGCCACCCGGACCGCGAACCGCCAGTCGCCCTCGACCTTCTCCGCGATGTCAGCCCAGCCCGGCTGCGGTACCGGGTGGCCCGACAGGGAGAGCGGCGGCGCTGTGGGCCGGTCGCGGTGCTCGGAACCGAAGGCGGCCGACCGCCAGGGCCGGACCAGCCTGAAGGCCGGCTCCCCCTCCCTGCCGCCGCGCCCGCCGTTCACGCCGCTGTCCAGCCTGAACCAGCCGAGTTCGTCAAGGTCGATCCGCCGGCCGTGGCCGAGCGACGCACGTACCCCGTGGCCCCGCAGAACCTCCCACAGGACGCGGGCGATCGAGGGCTCGCGCGACTCCATGCTCCACAGCCACTCCAGGCCTGGCGTCTCCTCGCCGAGGAACCTCCGGGCTCCCTGCCGGAACTGCTCCTGCGCCCAGAGGACGTCGTACTTCTCCAGCTTCTTGCGGTTGACGCTGAGTTCGCCCGCGTGCGCGCCCGACAGATTGAGCACGTACCCGAAGGGCCGCTTGTCCGTGGCGATGCCGTCGCAGACGATCGCTCCCTTGTCGGAGACCCACCACAGTGTTCCCGGCACCGCCTCGACGGCGAACCGGGTGGAGAACGCGCCGGGTTCCTCACCGGACTTGAGGTCCCCGGGCAGCCAGGTCTCCTCGGTGCCGTCCTGGTCGCGCACCTCCAGCAGGAACTCGCTGATCAGGACCAGCGAGCGCAGCACCGACACGGCGGAGCCCCCGGGCAGCGCCCCGGCACGGCGCAGGTGCAGCCGGACGCGCGTGCCGCCCTCGGGCAGTGCCGTGCCGTCGCGTTCGTCCTCCTCCCGGACCCGGAAGAGGCTGCCGCTGACGGGGATCTCGACGCGCAGCGCCTTCTCGGCCGGACGGCCGTCCGTGCCGACCGGCCGGGTCACGATGGTCATCTCTTCGGCGAGCATGAAGTAGCTGAAGACGCCGATCCCGAAGCGGCTGTTGGGGTAGAGCCGCAGCGCGCTGTCGTGCCGCAGCCACGCGGCCTGCTCCCGGCGGAAGGCGTGGGACTGGTCGAAGCGGCGGCCGGCCCGGGTGAAGGTGTTCTTGAGCTGGCCGACGGTCATGCCGACGCCGTTGTCGACGCACTCGACGTAGGGACCGCGGCTGTCCTCGCCCGTCTCGATCCGGATCCGGCCCGCCCACGCCGCCGGCTCCCGGCCGAGACCGCGCAGGTACCGGACGCGCATCTCCCGGTAGCGGCAGGCGTCCATCGCGTTCTGGTACAGCTCCCGCAGCGCGAGTTCCGGCTCGCCGTCGTACAGCTTCTCGCCCATCAGCAGGCGGCGGATCTCCGTCTGCGCCAGCGAGAAACGGGCGAGCGGCACGTCGTAGGCGTCCGCGCCGTGCCGGCGGTCCGGCCGGAGGCCGTGGTCGGACAGCCGCGCGGGGAGTGCCCGGAGCAGTTCGGCCTCGTCCTGCGGAAGGCGGCGGGCCGACTCGCGCAGCAGGTGACCGAGGTCGTCGGCGTCCTCGACGACCGCGGCGAGTGCGGCGTGCAGCGCCGGGTGCGGGCAGACCGCGTCCAGATGCAGGTACGAGGCGGTGTTTCCATCCCGGTCGGGGACCCAGAAGGCGTCCCGGAACACCGTGATCACCTCGCGCGGCAGCACCGGGTCGGAGACGGCGAGATGCTCGGCCAGGACCTCGGGCAGACACCGGGTGTCGAAGGCGAGCAGCCCCGCGAGCCGCAGCAGCGCCGCGAGGGGCCGCACGCGCAGACGCCACGGTGTCCTGCGGACGACGTGCCGGTCCGGCGGCAGCCGCTGGTCCTCCGGCGGGGCCCCGAGGGCGAGGCCCGCGGCGACCGTGCGCAGCGCCTGGGACAGCGCCTCCGCCCGGCCGCCGAGCCGCTCGCCCGCCGCCGGCGGTGCCACGTCGAGGAGCCGGGCCGTGAAGCGGTCGGCGAACAGGGCGGGCACGGCCTCCTCGTCGGTCGCGAACCGCTCCTCGATCCAGCGGTGCACCAGCCACAGCGTGACGGCGTGCCGGTCGTCCGTGGGGTCCCCGATCCAGCGGTACGAGTCCGTGAGCTTCTCGGTGATCTGGGGATAGTGCTCGGTGATCTGCTCGTAGTGCCGCCGCTGGTCGCCGGCCTTGTCGTCACGCCACACCAGCCGCGGCCGGAACCCTGCGGCCTGGTCCAGCCGTTCGGCCCAGGCCGTCTCGTGCAACAGGACGCCGGCGATCAGCGCGGTGACCTCCAGGGCGGACAGTTCGGCGCCCTTGGGCAGCAGCAGCGGGAGACGGTCACTCAGCAGCCGGACCGGATACTCGTCGTCGGCCCACGGATCGGGCAGCCGCCGCTGGGCGTGGTGGACGTGCCGGGCGGCCTGCGTGGCCAGCGCGGACAGACAGTCCTGGAAGTGCGCCACGGTGCCCGCGTCGCACTCCGGCACGCGTTCCCACAGGGCCGGTGTGCGCACGGCGTCCTGCCACGCCTCCAGCAGCCGTCTGCCCTCGGCGACCACCAGGGACTTGGTGCGCTCAGCCAGGTCGGTGCCGTAGTGGATCAGGACCTGCTGCGGCCCGGCCTGCGCCTCGACCGCGAGTGCCCGCGTGTCGTGCTCGGCCTTCTTGTACACCTGCTCCACTGTCGTGGCCTCGGTCAGCGGGTCGAAGGCCCGGGCGAGTGCCGCCGTGAAGAAACTGCCCGTCTCCGCACCGCCGCTGAGCTCGCCGGGGCCGCAGCTCGTCATCATGACGAAGCCGCTGTGCGGTGGCCCCTTGACGACGTTGCTGCCGAAGACGCCGTCCGGCCCGGCGTCCGTCTCGCGGCAGGCGTCGATCAGCCACAGCACCGTCCCGGCGCGGCAGTTGGCCAGATACCGGCTGATGTCGGCCTCCAGGAGCGATTCCCGTACGTGGGGCCGCTCCCACCCGGCCGCGTCGTCGCCGGCGGGGGCACGGGCGTCGGCGGGCACGAGGTAGTCGGTGGTGCCGATCCGGACGCCGTGCCCGGTGAAGTAGAGCAGCAGGGTGCTGCCGGGCGGGGCGCTCGCGGACACCTCGGAGACGCGCTCGGTGATCTCGTTCCGGGTGGGATTCGCCAGCGCCTCCACCTCGTAGCCGCTGCCCTCCAGAGAGGCGCCCAGGACACGCAGATCGGCCTCGACCGTCGCAGCCAGCGAGGGCAGCAGACGCTCCGCCCCCGGGTTCTCGCCCACCCCGATGAGCAGGGCGATACGCCTGTCGTCTTCCACTCGTTCCCCCGGTTCCCCCTCCGACCCGCACCAAGAGTTTCCATCAGGCGGGCACCTGCCGGGGTCGGATCGGTCAAGTGCGGTACGCGCAGCGGTCCTCACGGATCGTCATCGGACGGTTGTGCGACGATCCCCGGGTGAATGATCTACGCGTCCGCCCGGCCACCGAGGCCGACCTGGCCACCCTCGTCCGCCTTCGCGACGACGCGGCCCGCTGGATGCTCGCCCGCGGTGTCACCGGGCAGTGGCGGCCGGGGGAGCTGGACGAGGAGCACTTCCGGCAGGTCATGGCACGTGGCGAGGTCTGGCTCGCCGAGGCCGGTGGGCGCGTCGGCGGAGCCTGGGAGCTGTGGTGGGAGGACGAGGCCGCCTGGGGGCCGCAGCCGCCTGTGGCCGGGTACGTACATCGGCTCATGGTGAACCGGAGCATCGCCCCGCCCGGGACGGGGCGACTGCTGCTGGAGGCCGCGGAACACCGGGTGGCCGAGGCCGGACGGACCCGGGTCCGCCTGGACTGCCTGGCGGGCAACGCACAGCTCAACGCCTACTACCGGGACGCCGGTTACCGCGTCGTCGGCCACAAGGAGGGCAAACCGCAGCCGGGCGGGGCGCCCAAGTCCTTCACGCTGATGGAGAAGGAGCTGACGGAGAAGGAGCCGACGGAGAAGGAGCTCTCCGGTTCCGCGGCCCCCCGGGGACGAAAGGCCGCAGCGGTTAGGGTGAACCGCGTGGAGCTCCTGCACCTGCGCTATTTCGTCGCCGTCGCCCAAGAACTGAACTTCTCCACCGCGGCCCGCAAACTGCACATGGCGGCCTCCCCCCTGAGCCGGCGGATCAAGGATCTCGAGAACGAACTCGGACACCGGCTGTTCGACCGCGACACCCACCACGTGCGGCTCACCCCGGCCGGCAGCGCGCTGCTGCCGATCGCCCGCGGGGTCCTGGAGCAGGTCGACTCCATCCAGTGGCGGCTGGACGAGACGACCCGGCCGCGGCGGACCACCCTGCTGCTCGGTGTCCCCAGCGGCATCCATCCGGACCTGCGGCTTCGGATGGACGCCCTCGCCGAGCGGGTCGGCGACCGGTTCGAGATCAAACGCTGGCCGGGCGGCACCGAGCGGCTGGTCGACGCGGTGTGCGACGGCAGACTGGCGCTGACCCTCGCCCGGCTCCCGGTCGGCGGCGACCCGGCCCTGGAACAGCTGCCGGTGATGTCGGAGCGGCTCGGCGCGGTCGTGCCCAGGGACCGGTTCGCGGGGCGGGAGTCGATCGCCCTGGCGGAGCTGTCCGGACTCGCCTACGCGGGCTCGCCCACGGCCGTGACCAACGCGTATTTTCGCGGTCTCGACCAGCAGCTGGCCGAGCTCGGCATCAAGAAACGGATCGAAATCGGCAGCGCGACATTCGACGGAGTCTCCGAGATAGTGTCCAGCGGCCTGGCCTTCTCGATTTCCATGCTGGATCCGCGGAGCCCCGTACAGAATTACCGTCTCGACAATGTGACCGTCCTTCCCTTCTCGGATTTCCATCCCCGGCTGGAGACCGGACTGGTCTGGCGCAAGGACCGGGCTCACGGCGGTGACCTGGAGGAAGTCGTCGCCGCGGCCCGCGAGGTGTTCGCCGAGCCGCTCCACGCCTGACCCACCCCCAAGCGTTCGGGAAATACTCACCAAAGGCGGTATGACCACTGCGGTCATACCGCCTTTCGTTTATTGGTCACTCCATTTGTTTCCGTTCTCCATCCCCTCCTTGCTAACTTAGTTTCCAGATACACATACATGGCGAAGCGAGGAGTTGAAGGAAAAGCGATGACGGACATCACGGACACCGCCACCGGCCCCCTGGAAGGCATCCGCGTGATCGACCTGTCGACCGTGGTGATGGGCCCCTACGCGGCACAGATCCTCGGCGACCTGGGCGCCGACGTGATCAAGATCGAGTCGCCCGCCGACACCGTACGCGTGGGCCACTACCGCACCACGCCGGGCATGACCCCGCTCAACCTCAACGTCAACCGCAACAAGCGCAGCGTGGCCCTCAACCTCAAGGACGACACCGACCGCGAGCGGGCGCTGAAGCTGATCGACACCGCGGACGTGCTGATCACCAACATGCGGCCGGGCGCCCTGCACCGCCTCGGCCTGTCCTACGACGACATCGCCGCCCGCAACCCCGGGCTCGTCTACGCGCACGCCCAGGGCTTCCGCAGCGACTCGGACCGGGCGGGCAACGCCGCCTACGACGAGACCGTGCAGGCCGCGTCCGGCCTGGTCGACATCGCCGACCGGGCGCTGGGCGAACCCGTCTACCTGCCGACCATCATCGGCGACAAGGTCTCCTCCCTGACCATCGCCTACAGCGTGCTCGCCGCCCTGCTGCACCGGAACAGGACCGGACAGGGCCAGCTCGTCGAGATCCCGATGACCGACACCCTGATCGCGTTCAACCTGGTCGAGCACCTCGCGGGACACACCCACGTGCCCGAGACCGGTTCCACCGGCTTCCCCCTGTCGATGCTGAAGGGCCACAAGGCGGTGCGCACCAAGGACGGCCTGGCCTGCGTCATCCCGTACAACCCGCAGAACTACCGGGACTTCTTCACCGCCGCCGGACGCCCGGACCTCGCCGAGGACCCGCGCGTCAACGGGGACGCCGTCGACAGCGCCGACCACGAGGACCTCGCCGCCCTGGTCGACGCCTGCGCCCCGGCCCTGACCACCGAGGAGTGGGCGGAGGTGTGCGCCAAGCACAGCATCCCGATGGCCCCGGTGCTGGAACTGGACCGCGCCCACGAGGACCCCTACGTCCAGGGCGGCCACCTCCTCGACACCGTCGAGCACCCGACCGAGGGCACCGTCCGCACCATCGGCATCCCGCTGCGCTTCTCCGCCACGCCCGGCTCGATCCGCCGCCTGGCGCCGGTCGCCGGCCAGGACACCGAGGACATCCTCGCCGAGCTCGACACCGCCGCCCGCTGACCGTCCGACCGTCCCAGGAGGACAGCCATGAGCACCCCCACAACTCCCGTACGCACCGAACGGATCGGCTCCGCCCTGCTGATCACCCTCGACCGCCCCGAGGCCCGCAACGCCGTGAACGCCGCGGTCGCCACCGGCCTGGCCGCCGCACTGGACGAACTGGAGGCCGACCCCGAGCTGCGGGCCGGTGTCCTGACCGGCGAGGGCGGCACGTTCAGCGCCGGCATGGACCTCAAGGCCGCGCTGCGCGGCGAGTCGCCCGAGGTGGAAGGCCGCGGCTTCGGCGGCCTGACCGAGGCCGAACCGGCCAAGCCCCTGATCGCCGCCGTCGAGGGCTACGCCATGGGCGGCGGCTTCGAACTGGCCCTGGCCTGCGACCTGATCGTCGCGGCCGAGGACGCCCGGTTCGGGCTGCCCGAGGTCAAGCGCGGGCTGATCGCCGCGGGCGGCGGAGTGATCCGGCTGCCCAAGCGCATCCCGCACCACCTGGCCATGGAACTCCTGCTGACCGGCGATCCCGTCGACGGCCGCCGCGCCGGCGAACTGGGCCTCGCCAACCGGGTCACGGCCTCCGGCCAGGCCGTCGCCGAGGCGCTCCAGCTGGCCGAACGGCTCGCGCAGAACGCCCCGCTCGCGCTCGCGGCCGTCAAGCGCGTCGTCCGCGCCGCCGACGGTGCGCCCGACGCCGACGCCTTCGCCTTCCAGCGCGGGGAGATGAAGACCCTGATGGCCTCGGCGGACGTACGCGAGGGCATGACCGCCTTCGCCGAGCGCCGCCCCGCGCGGTGGACGGGACGGTGAGCCGCCATGCACGCCGAGGACGTACGACAGCACCTCACCACCCCGCTCACCAGCCCGGCGTACGCGCCGACGGTCCCGCGGTTCACCGACCGGGAGTACCTCAACGTCGTCTACCGCACCGACCCCGGCGCGCTGCGGGCCGTCGTCCCCGAGCCGTTGCGGATCGGTGAACCGCTGGTCCGGTTCGAGGTCATGAAGATGGGCGACGTCAGCGGCTACGGCCCCTACACGGAGGCGGGCCAGGCGATACCCGTCAGCTTCGAGGGCGAGCAGGGCGAGTACCTGCACGCGATGTACCTCGACAACTTCCCGGCGACCGCCTCCGGCCGTGAGGTCTCCGCCTACCCGAAGGTGCTCGGCTCCCCGTCGCTCACCGTCGACTCCGGCGCGCTCGTCGGCACCCTCGACCACGGCAGCCAGCGGGTCGCCACCGCGACCATGGGCTACAAGCACCACGAGCTGGACCGGCGCGAGGCCGAGGCGCAGATCACCGTGCCGGCCTTCATGCTCAAGACCGTCCCCGGCTACGACGGGCTGCCGCGCGTGCAGGAACTCGTCCGCACGCGCATCACCGACGTCACCGTCAAGGAGGCCTGGACCGGGCCCGCCCGGCTCCAGCTCTTCGCGCACGTGCTCGCCCCGCTGGCCGACCTGCCGGTGCTGGAGGTCGTCTCCGCGAGCCACATCCTCACCGACCTGACGCTGTCCGGCGCCGAGCCGGTCCACGACTACCTGAAGGGAGCCGCGTCATGAGCCGCACCTTCCGTACGGCCGCGGTGATCGGCGCCGGGACCATCGGACTGTCCTGGACGGCCCTGTTCGCCGCGCACGGCCTCACGGTCCGGGTGAGCGATCCGCGACCGGACCTCGCCGAGGCCGTGGACGAGGCCCTGGCGCGGTCCGCCCCGCACCTGGCCGCCCGCGGCCTGGACGTGACCGGCCTCGCCGACCGGGTGCGCATCGCCGCCGACGTCACCGAGGCGGTCCGCGACGCGGACGTCGTACAGGAGAACGGCCCCGAGCGCGTCGAGTTCAAGCAGGACCTGTTCGCCACCCTGGCCAGGGAGGCACCCGGCCACGCGCTGCTGCTCAGCTCCTCGTCGGCCATCCCGTCGACCGAGTTCACCAAGGAACTGGCGGACGACGCCGCCGCCCGCGTCCTGATCGGCCACCCGTTCAACCCGCCGCACCTCGTCCCGCTCGTCGAGGTCGTACCCGGCGAACGCACCGGCGAGGACGCGGTGAAGGCCGCGGCGGACTTCTACACCTCGGTCGGCCGCACCCCGGTCGTCGAGCGCAAGGAGATCCCCGGCTTCGTCGGGAACCGGCTGCAGAACGCCCTCAGCCGTGAGGCGGTGTACCTCGTCGAGCAGGGCGTGGTGACGCCGGAGGAACTCGACACGGTGATGACCAACTCGCTGGGCCTGCGCTGGGCCACGGTCGGGCCGTTCCTCGGCTCGCACCTGGGCGGCGGACCGGGCGGCTACCGGCACCTGGCCGAGCACATCGGCCCCTCGATGAAGCGGATGTGGACGGACCTCGGCACCCCGTCACACGACCACGACCAGCAGGAACGGCTCATCGCAGCCGTGGAACAGGCCTACGGCTCCGCCACGTACGCGCAGCTCACCGAGACCCGCGACCGCAGGCAACTCGCCGTCCTGTCCGCCCTGGACAGCGCCGACAAGGAGGAGAACTGAGATGACCGCCATCATGGAACCGCTCGAAGACCAGCTCACCGCGGACTTCTACGCCTACGAGACGCTGCTGCCGGACGAGGAGCGGGAGATCCTCCTCAAGGCCCGCGCCCTCATGCGCGACGAGATCAAGCCGCTGGTCAACGCCCACTGGGCCAAGGGCGAGTTCCCCCGGGAACTCGTCGGCATCTTCCGCGACAGCGGCCTCGCCGGCCTGCCCTACGAGGGCTACGGCGAGCACCGGCCCGCCGTCAGCAACCTGCTCAGCGGCATGCTGGCGATGGAACTGAGCCGCACCGACGCCTCGGTGGCCACGTTCTTCGGCGTCCACAACGGCCTCGCGATGTACTCCGTCCACTCCGGCGGCGACCAGGAGCAGCGCGACCGCTGGCTCCCGGCGATGGCCGCGATGGACAAGATCGGCGCGTTCGCCATGACCGAGCCCCTCGGCGGCTCCGACGTCGCGGGCGGCATGCGCACCACGGCCGAGCGCGAGGGCGACACCTGGGTCCTGAACGGCGCCAAGAAGTGGATCGGCAACGCGACCTTCGCCGACTACGTCGTGGTGTGGGCGCGGGACGTCGACGACAACCACGTCAAGGGCTTCGTCGTCGAGAAGGGCACGCCCGGCTTCGAACCGGCGAGGATCGAGGGCAAGATCGCCTTCCGGATCGTGGAGAACGCCGAGATCACGCTCACCGACGTCCGGGTGCCGGAGGCGAACCGCCTGCAGAACATCAACTCCTTCCGCGACGTCGCCGAGATCCTGCGGGCCACGCGCAGCGGGGTGGCCTGGCAGGCGCTGGGCGTCATGGTCGGCGCCTACGAACTGGCCCTCGACTACGCCCGTGAGCGGCGGCAGTTCGGCCGTCCCATCGGCGGTTTCCAGCTCGTGCAGGACCTGCTGGTCAAGAGCCTGGGCAACATCACCGCCTCGTGGGGCATGCTGGTGCAGCTCGCCCGGCTGCAGGACGAAGGCGTCTTCCGCGACGAACACTCCTCCCTGGCCAAGGCGTTCGTCACCGCGCGGATGCGGGAGGTCGTGGCCTGGAGCCGGGAGATCTTCGGCGGCAACGGAATCCTCCTGGACCACGACATCGCGCGCTTCTTCGCCGACGCCGAGGCGATCTACTCCTTCGAGGGCACGCGCGAGATGAACACCCTGATCGTCGGCAAGGCGATCACGGGGCAGAGCGCGTTCGTGTGACGCCCCGCCGCCGGCGGCGTCGTACGACTGTCCGGTTCGAGCGTTTCCCCTGAACAGGTGTGAGTGGGACCCTGACGAGCACCCTCGGGGAAGGAAGCGCCGGCATGATCGAGTGGAGGCCGCTGGGCACCGGAGCCAGGCCCGTTCCGAGGCCCGTGGCGACACCGCTGGTGTGGGCCGGGGCGTTCGGCGGCGCACTGGTGCTGGTGGCCGTCCTCAACGCCGTGGTGGGGATCGGCCGTCCGGGACCGGCCCTGCTCGCGCTGTCCCTGCTGGCCGCGGTACTCGGCCTGTGCGCACGCTTCACGGCGGCCCCCGGCACGGCCGTCCTGTGCTGGCTGTTCCTCAACGGCTTCGCCATCCCGCCCGCGGGCACCCTCACCTGGGCCGGCCCCCGCGACACGACATGGCTGGCCTGCCTCTTCACCGCCACGCTCGTCGGCACGTCCCTGGCCCGCGTCGCCCACGCCCGCGCGGCCTACCGCCGCCTGGCACCCGGGCGGGGCGACGGACCGTACGGCACCTGACCGTCCGGATCCGCCGCCCGGTCCTCATGACGGATCAGCGCGCCGGGCGCTGCCACCACGCGGCCGACGCGTCGCGCAGGGTGTTGGTGCCGCAGTGCACCTCGCCCATGCCGAGGTGGTACGTGTACCAGTCGTCGATGTACGACACCTTCAGGCCGACCCGCCGGTAAGCGGCGTTGACGGCCTCCGTGAAGATGTCCTTGCCGCCGATGACGGGACCCCACTGGCGCGGGGCGAGGTAGCGGTCGCGCCCGAGGAGCACACCGTTGACCGCTCCGGGAACGTACGCGCTGGTCATCACCGTCGCCGCAGCCGCCGCACGCGGGGTGGCCGGGTTCTCGGCGAGCCACTTCTGCTGGCCGCGGTCCCCGAGGCTGTCCACGAGGTCGGAACCGGCGCCCATGCGCGTCAGACGCGGCACGGGAATCTCGTCGCCTTCGGCGGTCATGACCTCCGACTCGCGGGTGTACAGCGCGGGCACCCGCACGATCTCCGCGTCGGTGACACCCGTCTCCCGCTTCAGGATCTCCAGGTTGGCCGCGATGCGCCGTGCGGCCATCTCGTTGTCGGCCACCAGATGCTTGGAGGCGAGCGCCTGGTCGATGGTCTCCTTGGGCGCCGGACTGTCACTGCGGCCCGGGACGGAGAACATCTTCGTCTTGCCGTGGCCGTCGCGCTTGGCGTCGCGCAGCAGCCGCAGCCCCGCCTGCGGATCGGCGACGCCCATCCGCCAGCCGCGCGGAGTGTCGGCGGGCAGGAACTGCACGAACTCGTCGACGTGCCCCACGCCCAGCCAGGAGGTGTCCAGCAGCAGCGGGTCCTGCAACCCCTGCGACTTGAGCATCGTCCGCATCACCTTGGACGGCCGCGCCCCGCTGTCCTTGCGCTCGCCCATGATGATCCGCCCGGCCGGGTAGGAGCGCCCGCCGTGCGCGTAGGGCGGGATGGTCTCCAGGTTCCCCATGGAGTTGAGCGACCAGTCGTCGGGCTCGGCCCGGTCGGTCACCTGCACCACACCGATGTCCCGGCCGCGCACCTTCTCGAACAGCTCCCGGCCCGCGTCCCGGTCCGGCTGGGCGGAGCGCAGCATCACACGCATCACGTGCCGCTGACCGCCCTGCCCGGTCATGCTGACGTAGGCCGGTTCGACGAAGTCCTGGGCCCAGGGGTCGGCGTACTTCTTGAACTTGACCAGCGGTGTGGTGACCCCGGCCTTCTTGACCTCCTTCGCGAGTTCGGCGACGAACTTCTGCTGGAGACGGCTGTACGTGCCCTGGCCCTGGACCTCGGTCACCATCACCTGCTGGGTGTTCTGCAGGTGATGGTGGGTCAGCAGCGGTGCGACGCGCAGGGTCACGGCGTCGGAGGTGGACTCGTTCCCGGACGTCACCGTCAGCCGGACCACGGCACGGCCGTCCCACTTGGCGCTGTCCCGGACGACGTCGGTGCCCTCGACACCGAACTCGACCCCGGCGCGCAGCTCGGCGGCGGTCAGCCGGGTCTTGGACGTCACCGCTGTCCACTTGCCGGACCGCTTGAGGAAGAGGCGAGTGTGCTCGCCTCCCGTGGTGACCTTCAGACGGCCCTGGGCGTTCGCGCTCAGACCCGGCATGGGGACGGAACGGACCCGGGCGAGGTCGGCGGCGTCCGCGCTGCCGTTGACCTTCTTGTCCGTGCCGTCGTTGCACGCGGCCAGCTTGGCGTCGGACAGCGGCTTGCCGCCCGGCCCGGTCACCGGGCACCGCTTGCTGTCGTCGTCGATGTTGGGCAGGTAGACGGCTCCGCGCCCGACGGACCAGGCGTCCTCACCGGCCTTGTCGGTGCCACCCGTGACATCGACCCGTCCGTCGCGGTTCACATCCGCCCGCAGATCGGCGCGGCCGGCCGTCTCGGCGGCGAAGGCGGAACCGGCCGGCCCCGCCAGTACGGATCCCGCGGCGGCGAGAGCCAGGACGACGGACCCGGCCGGGTACAGGCGCGAAGGTCTACGTGTACGTATCCGCGTACGTGAACGCACAGCATGTTCCTCTCGGTTGGGGGGTTCGCTGTGAAAGAGGAGGAACAGCGGCTGTGCGTTCACTGTGTGGCCGGAGTTACTCCACTGCCGGCCGCGTGGATCCGGGCGCCGAGCGGAAGGTCCGGCGGTAGGTGTCCGGAGGCACGCCGACCGTGCGGTTGAAGTGCCGGCGCAGCGTCGTGGCGGTGCCCATGCCGGTGGCCGCGGCGATGGCGTCGACGACGTCGTCGGTGGTCTCCAGCAACTCCTGGGCCCGGCGGATCCGCTGGGTCAGCAGCCATTGCAGCGGAGTGGTGCCGGTCACCGCCCTGAAGTGGCGGCCCAGATGGCGCGAGCTCATCCCGGCCTGCCGTGCCAGGTCCTCCACGGTGAGCGGCCGGTCGAGGCGCTCGATCGCCCAGGGCAGCAGCGCGGCGAGCGGATGGTCGTCCCGGGCGGGCACCGGGGCGGCGACGAACTGGGCCTGGCCACCGGCCCGGTGCGGCGGCACGACCAGGCGGCGGGCCACCGCGTTGGCGACGGACGAGCCGTGGTCGAGACGGACCAGGTGCAGACACAGGTCCATCGCGGCGGCCTTGCCGGCCGAAGTCAGCACGCTGCCGTTGTCCACGTAGAGCACGTCCGGATCGACCTCCACCCGCGGATAGCGGGCGGACAGCGCCTCAGTGTGCGCCCAGTGCGTGGTCGCGCGCCTGCCGTCCAGCAGGCCGGCGGCGGCCAGCACGAACGCGCCCGTGCACAGGGAGGCCACCCGCGCCCCCGCCTCGTGGGCGGCACGCACGGCACCGACGAGCTCGGCGGGCGGCTCCACGTCGGTGTCCGTCCAGCCGGGCACGATCACGGTGTCCGCATCCCGGAGCCGTTCGAGCCCCTGGTCGGGCTCCAGCAGGAACCGCCCGACCCGCACGGCGTCCATCCCGCAGACCTGGAGGTCGTACCAGGGCACGTCCACACCCGCCGGAGCCGACCCGAACACTTCGGAGGCCAGGGACAGTTCGAAGTGCAGCATCCCGTCGGTGACGGCGAGCGCGACAGTACTCATGGACGGCCCCGTCACCGTCGCCTCCTTCATGGGCGGCCTCACCGCCTCCCGCGACAAGGCCACCAGTTTCTCGAAAGCACCCGCCGACCTCCAGAAGAAGGGCCTCGACCCGAAGCTGCTCCAGCAGATCGCGGAGGCCATATCGAGGGCGGTGGGCTGTAGACGGCGGGTGCGCTATTGAGCGCGTCGCCCTCGGAGATCAAGTCGATGAACAGCCTTCAGCAGCAGATCAACAGCGCGGCCACAGCGGCGGGGAAGACCACGTCGGACGCGGTTCAAGACGGCGATCGCGATGCGGGAGAAGCTCGTCGACAAGCTCGCACGGCAGCAGACGAAGCTCACGTCGGCGATGGGCAAGCTCGCCGCGGCGATGGAGAAGCTCATCGAGGAGGGTTTCGGGATGAAGGCTTCGGGCGGCATTGTCGGCGCCGCGTCGGGCGGTGCCCGCGGGGCGTGGACGCTCGTCGGCGAGCACCAGCCCGAGCTGGTCCGCCTGCCGTTGGGGTCGCGCGTGTACTCCGGGCCGGACACGGGCCGCATGATGCAGCAAGGCGCCTGGGCCTCCATGCTCAACACCCCCCGCAACGGCGGCTCCCAGTACACGCCGAGCCCGGCCGGAGGCGGGGTGCAGAAGGTTGAGCTGGTGATCCGTTCCGGAGGCAGCCGGCTCGATGACGCCCTCAGCGTGCCCAGGACGCTGCTCCTGGCGGAGTCGTCGAGGCTTGCGCAGGCGTCGACCTGGTCGAGCATCGGCGTCTCGGGGCCGAGGCTCGGGTACGCCTCGGCAAGGCCGGCAACACGCGCGGCGCTCACGTTGGCGGCCTCCGTGACGGTCACGGTAGGCACGGCGCAGCGTCGTTGTCACCGGGCCGGCAGGCGGTGAGTGCGGCGGCGAGCAGGCCCACCGCGGCAGCGGTTCGGATACGCATGGTTCCCCCTGGGAGTGTGGTTGCGCGAGCATCTGCCGCAACCACAAACCGCCCGTACTCCGTATCGCGGAAGGGGGGAACCCGCGTCAACTGGGGTGTGGTCCGCCGGTTGCTGCCGGCGTGGCGTGCAGCCGGGTCAGCCGTGCCGCTTCGTCGTCGCGGAAGGTCGCTACCTCACGGCAGCGCTGGCTCATCACGAACTCTCCGAGCGACAGGCACAGGTCCATGCGTTGGATGCACACGCCGACCATGTACGGGCCGTCCGCGGCGCGGTACAACCGCACCCCGTAGTACCCCTCCTGGCAGTCGTCCGGGTTGTTGAACCGGCAGCCGGCGCACGTCTCGGGAAGGCGCACAGGCCGGATGCTCTTCGCGTACAGCGTGCGCCCGTCCGGCAAGCGGTACCGCACCCGCTGATCTGACGCTCCTGCTGTGATGATCCGGCGGACTGGCACGGCGCGCAGGTGGTCGACGACAGCCTGCATGGCGGCCAGTGAGGCGCCCCCGTCCTCCAGTGAAACGAGCATCCGGACCACGACGGAGCGGCCGTGTCGCTCGATGATGCGGAGCACGCGGTCGACGTGGCTGCGGTCGGGGATCACGATGTTGGCGGAGACCTTGATGCCGTGCTCGGTCGCGGACTCAATCGTCGCCTCGAGGGCCGCCAGCTTGCGCTCGGCGAGCTTCGGCGAGGCAAGCCGCGGTGCCTGGACGGCGGCGAGCTCGGCCGGAGTGGTGCCGAACACGGACAGGTTGATGCGGTCGAGGCCGGCTGCTGCGGCGGCGGGCAGGACCGCGGCACCGTTCTCGCCGTTCGAGGTGAGTCCCACCGTGAGCCCGAGGCGCCGGGCGATGGTGATCAGGCCGGGCAGGTCGGGGTGGAGGGTCGGCTCGCCACCGGTGAAGTGCACTTCGTTCGTCGGGAGGCTGCCGCGCACGGCGGCGAGGGCCATGGCGAAGTCGGCGTCGGCCGCGATCCGGTCGGGCAGGAAGTCGGCGCCGTTGGTGCGGAGGTAGATGGAGACGCGCCCGGTGCGGCCCGGGGCGGCGACGGGTGTTCCCTCGTTGTGGCAGAACGAGCAGGCGAGGCCGCACGCGTCGATGATCTTTACGCGTAGGGTGCGGTCGGGTTTCACTTCCACCGGCACGTCGCTCAGGTCGTGCATGGTGCCCCCTCTCCGGGCGGCCGGGGTCCGGTGCCCCGGCCGGTGTTGCAGGCGCCGGCCTACTCGAAGCGCAGGTCGGCGATGGAGTCCAGGTCGATGCCGTATAGGGCGTAGATCTTCGTGGTGTTGATTGACGTGAGCTGGTCCTGGTCGATGCCCAGCCCGGCAGCGGCCGCCCATACCTGTGCTTCGTCGTCGGCCTCGATCTCCAGGTACGGCGGGATGCGTGGCCACTCGTCAACCTCGAGGCGGACGGCGCCGAGGGTGTACGAGGTGCGTAGGTTCTCCTGGTAGCCGCGCGGCGTAAGTCCGGTGAGCTTCAGCAGTGCGGCGGCTTCCTCGAAGCTGTCGACGGTCACCTCGGTCTCGTGGGTCCCGTCTACAGCGTCCGTGGCGATCTGCTTGACGCACAAGGTGATGTCGGTTCCGGTGTCGCGTAGCCGCACCCATCGGCCGGGGACGGCCGGGATGGTGTCGTACACGTAGCGCCGCATGATGCGAGTCCCAGTCGTGCATGTGCCACCGGCCTCGGTGATGAGCTGCGCGATCTTCGCGGGCTCGACGTCGAGGGCCTTCGCTTCGAACTCAATGCCTGCCACTGGGTCTCCGTTTCGCTGGTCGCTGCTGGTGTCCAACGACCGTGCAGAGTAGGGGGCGCTGCACGACAACAGCTCCCTATGGGGTCCGGTCTACAGGCGAGTGCCGACGGCGATCGTGTCGTTGCCTGTGAGCCGGAGTATCGCCCGCAGGATGATCGGGAGTCGGCGGTCGTCCATGTCTTGCATGGAGGCGAGGGTGGTTATGCCGATGCCGACCATCGACAAGATCAGGCCGAGGAAGTCGAGCTGCCCCTCGTCGAGGCCGAGGATGTACTGGCGCCCCGATAGGCCTTCGAGGCGCGCTACTTGGCCCTTGGCGGTGTCGATGATCAGGGCGTGACGCACGCCTGGCACCGACAGGATCGTCTGTTCCTCGATCAGTGCTTGGACGGCTGCCCGGTCGCGGGAGTTCTTCGCGGTGCGCAGCAGCTGCTCGCCGAGGGTCGACAGCTCGTCGGCAGCAGTGGGCGCCTCTGTCTCAGTCTCGGTGATGGTCACGCCGGTGCCTCCGCTGGGCGTCGGTACCCGCCAGGGCCGAAGGCGGCGGCGAGTACGGCAAGGTCAGTGAGGTGGCCCGTTCCATCGGGATCCCAGAGCCACTGCATGCTCTCCACCTCGCGGCCGGTCGGCGGGCAGCGCAGCGTCCAGCCCGCGTGCCGGACGTGGAGCTGCCGCACGTCGGCGAGCTCCTCCGCAGCATCGAGCGGCACCAGCCACCACGCCACGTTCGCGTAGGGGTCCATGAGCACCGGCCCGCGCTGCTCCTCCCTGATCCGGGCCGCGGCGGGCATGCCTTGCGTGACGGTGGACTCGGCAATCAACCAAAGTGCGCCGCTCTCGATCTCGGCGAGGGTGCCAGCGTGCCATGCCTTCCACACGAGCTCCGGGTGCGAGTGGCAGTCGGCGAGCCACACGTCTCCGGCCTCGAACCGCTGGGCAGTGCTCATCGGGTGGGCCATGACCCGAACGTTAGGCAGGACGATTGCAGGCCCGCGGCACGATTGCGCGGGATTGCGCACAGGGTGGGGAGGCTTGCGGCTGGTTGCTCAGGTGAGGTCGAGAGACGCCCTCGCGCGGCCGATCAGGCGCCGCGCTGGCGTACCGTACGCTGCGGACTCGGCGAGCCAGTCCCACGCCCGCTCGTACAGCTGGACGTCGTCGTCACCGGTCAGCCACAGTTCCTCGCTGATGGTCTCGACGATGACGAGACGCTGGTCGTAGATCCAGAAGGCGTGCGGGGCCGTGCGCCGCAGCTGGGTGCCAAAGGGCAGGATGCCGAGCTCGATACGGCGCTGCCCGACGAGGTTGTACAGCCGGTCGAGTTGCTCGGCCATCACCTCGATGGGGCATGAGCGGTGGTACAGAGCTGCTTCGCAGACGAGGAAGCGGAACGTCTTCTCGGGGTCGTACAGCGCTTCCTGGCGGCGCATGCGCGTCTCGACGGCCGCCTCGGTGGTGGGCGGGATCCCGCGGAATTCGGCGTTGCTCTCGAAGATGACCCGCGCGTACTCGGGGGTCTGGAACAGGCCCGGGATGCGGGAGACTTCAAGGCCCCGGATCAGCGTCGTCGTCTCGGTCTGCCGGACGGCGATCTCCTGCCGGCCTCGGTGCCCGCCGGCCAACTGGCGGCGCCAGGAGCGGTGACGCTGCTTCATGTCCAGCGCGGCGAGCAGGCCGTGCAACTCGGCCTCGGCGTCCGGCTGGCTGATCGCGCGCGCCCACGCGCTCAGGTCGCTGGGGGTAGGGGTCTGCTTGCCGTTCTGCAGCCGGGAGACTTTCGAGGTCTGCCAGCCGAGTGCGGCGGCGATGTCCTTGCCCTCCAGACCGGCCTCGACGCGCAGCTCGCGCAGCCGTGCGCCGAGGGCTTCCCGCGCGGTCTGGAAGTCGGTGGTCACACGGTTGAAGCTACCTGCTTTGCGAACTCCGCGGCAGGCACGGCGTGATGCCAGGCGGCCTCGCGGGTCTGGCAGGCGGCGAGCACCTCGGCGGGGTCTTCGGTGACGTAGACGCCGAGGGTGGTGTCGTCCTCGTCGAACGCGAACCGGGCGAGGATCTTGGAATCGAATAGCCAGAAATCGTAGTCCGGGAGCCCTAGCCGCTCGGCGTCGGCGCGGGTGAGGTTGCGGATGTCCTCGCCGGCGGCGACGTTGGCCGGGGCGGTGGCCAGCAGGTACTGCTGTCCTTGCGTGAGCGGCTCGTCGACCAGGCGGACGCGCCCGAACCGCTTACCCTGCGCGGTCTGCTCCCGCACGTTCGCCCTCCAGGCGTTGTCTGGGTCGTGGCTGATGTCCTCCCCGGCGAGGAACCGCTGCCACTTCGGGCTGAGCCGGTCGGTGGCGTAGCCGCGGCGGGTCTCCAGCCGCCAGGCGGTGTGCCGGAACTCCCGGAACAGGTGGGAGATAGCTGCGAACGGCTGGAGCTCGGGCGCAGGAGCGCTGGGCGCGTAGCGGGTGAGCAGGCTGCGAGGGACGCGAACGAACGTCTCGGACGGCTTGGCGTCCCGCAGCTGAACGAGGTGGGCAGGGTCGGTCTCTCGGTCGCCCTGGACGAGGATCTCGTCCGTCTCGGGGATCTCGTACAGCGTGGGGCAGTCGCCGTCTTCGCTGGTCGTGCCGAGGAGCCTGAGCGTCATCTCGCCCTCCGAGTCCTGTGGTGGTGGAGATCCAGGATGCTCGGTGGTTGCGCGGTGGCGCTCATGGATTGCGGCAGATTGCTGGCCGAGGGCGTCCGCTACGGATTGCGCGCAACACGGAGAAGCCCCCAGCGGGCCTGTGACGGACTGTCTGGGGGCTACTGCTTACACCTTAGGTACGGTCCACTCCACGGGCTCGTCCAACGCGTCCGGCGAGTACAACGCCCGCTCCGGCGCGCCCTGCTTCGGCACCTGGAACAGGACATTCCCCCGCACACAGTCGTCCGTCTTCACCTTCGCCTCAAGCGGGTACAACGGCTGCGGCAACTCGCTCCCCGTCATGTGCATCGGCTCCACACGCGCGCCATCCGTGTATGCGAGCGACCACACGAACGGGGACACCTCGATACTCTCCGGGCCCTTGTTGCAGACCTTCACCTCAAGCACGGCCCACTTCTGGTCCGCCTTCAGGAGGCCGGCCACATCGGGGATACCGCCGGCTTTGTAGGCGAGCGCGGCAGCAGTGAACTTGCCGTCTGCCGTGGAGACGTCGACAGTGTCACCGAGCTTGTACGTCTCCTGGGTCGGCGACGGCGTGGGGCTCGGTGGCGGGCTGACCGACTGCGTCTCGGAGGCCTTCGAGACGGTCGCTTTCGAGTCGTCGCCGTCCGAGGAGCAGCTCACTGTGCCAGCGAGGAGCAGGCAGGCGGCGAGTGCTGTGGTGGTGTAGCGCATGGTCCCCCCAGAGGTGCTGTGTGTCGAGAGGGCATCATGCGTCCCGTGAAGGGCGCGTGTGAGGCATGTGGCCGTGTTGTGACCCCGGTGCGCGCGAGCCGGTCGCGCCGGGCTGCGTAATCACGCCGACCCTTCCCCGGTTGATCAGCTGAGCTGACTACTTCCCGACCGAGATCTTGTCGTTGTCCAAGAGCGCCGTGTGCGTCGCTGACGTGATGATCAGGATCATGAGGAGCAGCCCAGCGAACGGTGAGCCGGCATCATCCGGCTCCGGGCTGACAGCCATCGCGACGACGAGGATGGCGATCTCTCCGACCGCGTATGTCACGGCTAGCCAGGGCTTTACCACACCCTTCACCGCAGCGACGACGAAGGGGACGGCGGCGCACAGTCCGAGGGTGACGACCGGCACCAGCGTCCATACGACCTTGGCGGGGGTGGTGTTGAACATACGGGGTCGGGCGGGTGTGAAGGGCTGATTGAAGTAGGGGTTGGTGGCCATGTTTTCCTCCGTGGTGGTTGCGTGAGGGGCAGTGTGCTGGGGTGGGGCGGGGTGTGCTGTGGGTTCAGGCGGATTAACGCCTACGGGTGATCAGTTGCCGAGTTACCAGTGCGGATTGCGCAACGCAGGCGAGACGTTGCCTCGTTGGTCGCACCACATGTGGCCGCATCAGCGCTCGAGACTGACACCATTGACTCGGGGCTGGTCGAGTGCGAGGGGCGGCCGAACGTGTGGATCGCCCCGGAGTATCAGGCAATGCCGCAGCGGTGCGCTTCTCGGCGAATTCACACCGCCGACGAGCATGCCCGGCGTGCCTGCTTTCGCTGCTCGGGGGTCAGGTGGTTGGGCAGCCGTCGGGGCTCGCCGTTCGGCTCCTAGAGCAGATCGGCCTTGTGATGCAGCGGCAGCTGGTCAGCGCTGGCGTAACAGTCGTCCCACGATGTCGAGTAGCCCGACGGCGGGCAGACGGTGTTCGCATGGGCGGTGGCAAGCAGTTGGTGCGCTTCCTCGCCGCCGAGGTCCGTCTCGTGAGGCTCGGAAACATAGCGGTTGTTGAACTTCGCCGCGTTGACGTAGCGGTGACGCGTGAGTCCTCCAGGACTCTTGCGCAGGCGTTCCGCGCCTGCTTCAAGCCCCGCGCCTGCACTTAGCTCAAGGCCCGGCGCTGACACCTTTCCCCTTGCCGTCAGTTACGTCTGAGCCCTGAGAGGAGATCGCCGCCGAACTCACGGTCCTCGTCGGCTTCGACCAGGACCTGGCGGCCGAGGCCACCCGCACTCCAGGCCGTCACCTGGATGCTGGAGCGCTACGGCTCCCCGTCCGGAACTGTACGGGGTACGTCGTTCCGGACACTCACGGTGGACGGCCCACGCTGCCCAGGATGTCCGTAACAGCTCCAGCGGACCGAATGACGTGAACACTCGACGGGGGAGAACCCACATGGGAACGGCAACTGGAACGGGCACGGACACGGGAACGACACAGCCGATGACGGTGCCGGTGACGGTGTACGGCGCGTACGGCCACACGGGACGCTTCGTGGTGGCTGAACTGCGCGAACGCGGATTCGTCCCGATCCTCGCAGGCCGCGACGCGGGCAAGCTGCGCGCGCTGGCGGCATCCGCCCCAGGCCTCGAAGTCCGCCCGGCTTCGATCGACGACCCCGCCTCGCTGGACCGCGCCCTGACCGGGGCGGCCGCCGTGATCAACTGCGCCGGGCCCTTCGCCCTCACCGCCGCGCCCGTGATCGAGGCGGCCCTGCGCGCCGGAATCCCGTACGTGGATGTGGCGGCCGAGATCGAGGCCAACGTCGACACCTTCACGCACTTCGCGGACCGCGCCCGGGCGGCGGAAGCGGTGATCGTACCCGCGATGGCCTTCTACGGCGGCCTGGGCGACCTCCTGACCACGGCCGCGATGGGCGACTGGACGACGGCCGACGAAGCGACCGTCGCCTACGGACTGAGCGGTTGGCACCCCACGCCCGGGACACGCACCGCGGGCACGGTCTCCCGCGAGCGCCGCTCCGGCCGGCGCGTCCGCTTCACGAACGGCCGGCTGGAGTACCACGACACCGAGCCGACCCTCCTGAAGTGGCCCTTCCCCGCCCCCATGGGCACCAGGCAGGTCATCGGCGAGTTCACGATGGCCGACGTGGTCACCATCCCCAGCCACCTCTCGATCCCCGAGGTACGCACCCACATGACGACGGAAGCGGCCGCCGACCTCTCCTCCCCGGAAACCCCCGCGCCGACGGCGACCGACGAGACCGGCCGCTCCGACCAGACCTTCATCGTCGAGGCCGTCGTACGCTCCGGCGACACCGAACGCCGCGCCGTGGCAACGGGCCAGGACATCTACGCCGTCACCGCACCGCTGGCGGTGGAGGCGATCGACCGCATCCTCACGGGCCGCATCCACGCGACGGGGGTGGCCTCAGCGGGCCAGATCTTCGACGCGGCGGACTTCCTCGGGGCGCTGGCTCCGCACATCACCTTTGCACCGCAGGTTCGCCGGGACGGTAGCCTCGCCTCGACAGTCTGCACGGCGTGACCGACTCATACGCGAGTTGCGGCGATGCTGCAGTCGCGACAGCCGCGGCGCGTGCCGGCGCGGACGTGGTCCGCAACATGTACGGCCAGCGGCTCGACCGCATCGACAAGGGCGCAGGGGGCTTTGCCACCGCCGTAGTGGATGTTCCACACTGCGATCGCGGCCAGACAACGGCAGGCGCGCACGACAGGTGTCGCGCCTGCCGCATTGTGGCCTTTCAACCCCGCGGTGCGACACGGATACGGTTGCCGTCAGGATCGGCTGCGAGGAAGGTCAGCCCGAACCCCGCATCATGTGGCTCCTGCAGGATCGTGACACCCTTGGACTGCCACTGCTTGAAGATCGCATTGATCTCGTCGGGCCCATCGTTGCTGGCCAGACACACCTCACTGGTACGCGGGACGTCCGCCGACAGATCCTCGAACTGGCCGGACCACAGAGCGAGGTCAGCGCCTGGCCCGAGGTCGAAGGTGATGTATCCCGGAGTCTCGAACGAGGGGCTCATGCCGAGGAGGTCGCCGTAGAAGCGCGCTGCGGCGGGAGCGTCGTTCACATAGACGATGGACACGACGGATGTGGTCATGATTGTTCCTTCTCACAGGTCGTAGGTACGCATCCACCAGCCTCACCGGGATATGCGCCGCCCCCTGTCGCAATTCCTGAAAAAATTGGTGTGTGACCCCAGACCGCTTCTTCTCCCTGATGCTGCTCCTCGCATCGAGGGATGCCGTGACCACACAGGAACTTGCCTCGGCGCTCGGGGTGTCCCTTCGAACCATCACCCGGGACCTGAACTGGCTCCGCGACGCAGGTCTGCCGGTGACCGCGCAACGGGGCCGCCTCGGAGGTGTGACCATGCTGCCCGGGTCCGGGCTCGACCTCACGCGACTCACACCGGACGAGCGTGATCATCTGTCGCTCACCGGGCTGGATGAGAAGCAACGTGCGGAGCTCAACGCATCCGTCGAAAGCCGGCGCGCGCTCTCCAAAATCGGCGCTACACAGCCACGTCGAAGTCATGAGCTCCTGCCCCTCACCGACGTAGTGCACGTGGACAGCCGTCCCTGGCTCCAGGCACGAGATTCCGACACGACTCCGGCTTCACTGATCGGCCCAGTGCGGCGCGGTCGCCGGCTACGGATCGAGTACGACAGTCCCCACGAGTCATGCTCACGCATCCTGGTCGTGGACCCCTACGGGCTGCTCGCCAAGGCCGGCACCTGGTACCTCGTCGCCGACTGTGCCCGAGCGCCACGGATGTACCGACTCGAACGGATCACGGCCTGGACAGCACTCGACCAGCCACGACGGATCCGCGAGAACCAGACCCTGGCCACCGTCGCTGCAGCACTCGTTGATCAGTGGGACCACAAGCATGCGATAGAGGTCAGCGCCACCATCGACCAGACCCAGATCGAGCGGGCGCGACGGATCTTTGGCCAACGACTCGTTCAGGACGACTATGAAGAATCCGACACCGGCCACAAGGTGACGATCCGATTCCTGCATCTGGAGGACGTGCGAGCACTACTGCCGTTCGGAAGCGCCATCACTGTGCACGGCCCCACCGAAGCCAGGGCTCACCTCAGCAACCTCGCCACCAACCTTGCCCACCACTATGCGCCGTCACCAACGTCCTGACCCGCAACAGCTAGCTGGCTGATGCCGAGCTCGTCCGCCGCTGCCTGGAAGCGGCCCGGCCTCGGCGACGGACGCGAACGTACGTAGCGCTTCAACATCCACACCCTCAGCTATCGGCGGAGCGAATCGCGGAAGTGACCGACGCGACCTCTCGCCTCAACGGGCCTCCGGCGCTCGCTGACGCCGCAGCTGCGGCCGCGGTTGTGTACGGATCCGTGGGCGTAATGATTCCCCTTGCTGTAGCGCTCGGGGCGTTACGGTCTGTGGAGGCTTCTTGCCCATCCCCGGCGAGTACGCCGGAGTGGGGGGCTGTTGAGCGGTGGCTGGCATCTGCCGGCTGGCCCGGTGTCTCGGCGGTGCGACGAGCAGACGCAAGCGTCGTACTGGGCTGTTCCCATGCTGCGGCCGGGCCGGCTGTGCGCGGTAGCCGACGTGCAGGTGCTACCGGCGCATCGCGGTAGCCAAGGGCATCGCTGCGAGCGGAGCCGCACCGCTCGCCCGTGAACTCCCGACAAGGGGAGAGGCCGGCTGGGATCAGGCCTACGAGGACTTCCGACAGGCACGGCAGCGCTTCTTGGAACTGGCTCGTGCCGGCCTCGGCGTGCGGGGGACGCGCATAGCGGAGCCGGTCCCCTGGCCGCCACCTTGGAAGGGCGACCTCTCGCAGGACAGCTGTTGACCGGGCTGTCCGCGCCCAAGGGGCCGGTTCATGACCGCACAGGACAGCGTCACCACCCCGTCAGCAGCAAATGATTGAGCAGCAACGCCAGCACCACCTGCCCCGTGAGCCACGCGCGCGGATGGGGCAGGAGCGCGCAGGACGGGAGGAGCCACACCGCGAACGGCAGCCAGATGCGTTCCGTTTCCGCCTTGCTCATGCCGGACAGGTCGGCGATCAGCAGGGCCAGCAGCGCGGCGGAGACGAGGAGTGCGAGGCGGAGCTCGACAGCCCGGTCGGGGGTGGTGCCGGCGCGGCGGTGGAGCAGCGCCGTGCCCGTCCGGCGTAGGCCCGCCACCGTCGCCAGGCCCGTGATCAGCACCGTGCAGGCCAGGTTCGCCCACACCCAGTAGCCGTAGGGACGGATGCCGCCCGCGCCCTGGTGGTAGCGCGTCACCAGCAGGCGGTACGCCTCCCACCAGTCGAACCCGGCGAGCGTGAACGCCGCCGGGACCACGACAAAGCCCGCCAGCAGGGGCACCAGCAGGGCAGGGTGCTCCCGGACCCCGTGCCGGCCGAGCACCAGTACCGCCGCAGCGATCAGGGCGACGAGTGTGAGGCCGTAGGAGAGGTAGCAGGTCAGGCCGAAGAGGAGGCCGGATGCCCCCGCCCACCACAGCGAGCGTCTCGTGACCGCCAGGGCCAGCAGCGCCACCGCCCACGCCGCCACCGCCGCGAAGTACGCGTCGGCCGAGGTGCCCATCCACACGGCCGCCGGGGCCAGGACGAGGAAGGGGGCCGCCCTGCGCGCGAGGGTCTCGTCGGCCAGGACGCGGATCGTGACCAGCACGGCGACGCAGGCCGTCGCCCCGACGGTGACGCACCACATGCCCGCCCAGCCGCCGCCCCGCAGCCCGATCCGGTCGAGCAGGACGAAGGTGAGTGTGGCGGCGGGCGGGTGGCCGGCGATGTGGGCGGGCCAGTTGTCGGGGGAGTCGAGCAGGATGTGCTGGGTGAAATCGCGTAGCGCTGCCGGGATGTCGTCGAAGCGGTCGATGACCTGGAGGTACTCGTAGCGGGTGGTGAGGCGGCGCGCGATGCCCCGGTCCCAGCCGTCGATCAGGGCCAGGGAGCAGATCCACGCCGTGGTCGTGGCCCAGGTCAGAGGGAGCAGAGTCCGCCAGGGGAGCCGGGCCGCGAGGGTGGGGCCGTACGCCACGGTGGCGATCGCCAGGAGTACGGCCGCCGGGGTGCCGGGGCCCAGGTGGGGGCCCCAGGACGCCAGCAGCGGGGGCCAGTCGACGAAGAGCGTACGGCTGGTGTCCTGGATGTGGCGGCCGACCAGGACGGCGGCCGTCACCAGCAGGGCAGCGGCCCCGACGGCGTACAGGTCACGGCGCAGGTCAGGGCGGAGGGAGCGGGTCACAGCGGAACGCTAGGCCGACAGGGCGGGCGCGGGCCGCCGTCCGGGCCGGACGTCAGCGTTTCGTCATGGGTTGCGCACCCTTTCATGGGGTGGTCCCGGCCTACCGTCGGGACATGCGCGACCCCGACGCCCCCCGGCTCCCCTCCTCGCCCGGCTTCTGGCGCAGCCCCCTGCGCGGCCCCTGGTTCACCTCCGTGCTGGGCCTCGTCCTGCTCGTCGGCATCACCGTGCTGTTCGTGACCGGCCTCGTCTCGTACGCCGCCTACAACCCGGACCTGTCGCCGGTGAACGACAAGACCCCGGACAAGGGCATCCTCGGCTTCTACCTCTTCGCCTGGCCGACGCATCCGCACTGGCTGTACCGGCTCAACCAGGGCGTCCACGTCACCCTCGGCATCACCCTGATCCCCGTCCTGCTCGCCAAGCTGTGGTCCGTGATCCCGAGGCTGTTCGCGCTGCCGCCGGCCCGCTCCCTCACGCACGCCCTGGAGCGGATCTCGCTGCTGCTCCTGGTGGGCGGCGCGCTGTTCGAGTTCGTGACGGGTGTGCTCAACGTCCAGCTCGACTACGTCTTCCCCGGCTCCTTCTACCCGCTGCACTTCTACGGCGCGTGGGTGTTCTTCGCCGCTTTCGTCGCCCACGTGCTGCTGAAGATGCCCACGGCGCTGCGCAATCTGCGGCATCTGCGGGAGGAGCGGAACGACCTCGTGTCGCCGCGCCCCGCCGAGCCGACCGTCTCCCGGCGCGGTGCCCTGTGGTTCGTCGGGGGCGGCTCGCTGTTGCTGTTCGTGACGACGGTCGGGCAGAACTTCGACGGTGCGCTGCGGCGCACCGCCCTCCTCGCACCGCACGGCGGCGGCGAACCCGGCAGCGGCCCGAACGGCTTCCAGATCAACAAGACCGCCGCCTACGCCGGGATCAGCGCGGCCGAGACCGGCGAGGACGCCTGGCGGCTCGTCATCACCGGGCGCACGGGGACCATTCGCCTCAGCCGCGCCCAGCTCGCCGAACTGCCCTTGCACAGCTCGGCGTTGCCCATCGCCTGTGTGGAGGGCTGGTCGACGTCGGACCAGTGGTGGCGCGGGGTGCGGCTGCGCGATCTCGCGGCTCTCGTCGGCTACGACGCCGACGACCGGCCGGACGTGTTCGTCGAGTCCCTCCAGCGGCGGGGTGCCTTCCGCAGCGCCGCCCTGCGCGCCAACCAGGTCGCCGACCCGCGTTCCCTGCTCGCCCTGTACGTCAACGGCGAGGAGCTGTCCCCCGACCACGGCCACCCGGCGCGGATCATCGTGCCCGCGGCACCCGGTGTGCTGAACACCAAGTGGGTGGCCCGGATGACGTTCGGAGACCTGTGATGCGCCGACCGCGACTGACGTGCCGCCCGCGACTGACGCGCTCCCCACGGCTCCCCGTCGGAAACCCCTTCCAGCTCCTCCTGCTCGCCTGCTCGTTCGCGCTCGCCGCCTACGCGGGCGTACGGCTGCTCGCCGGTGACTGGCTCGGCGTCGCGCTGTGGTTCGTCGGCGCGGCGCTGCTGCACGACCTCGTGCTGCTGCCGTTGTACGCGGCCGTGGACCGGGCGGTCGTACGAGGGCTCGGCGCGGTCCGGCGCCGGGAGTGGGTGGTCTACGTGCGCGTACCGGCGGCCCTCTCCGGGCTGCTGCTCCTGGTGTGGTTCCCGCTGATCAGCGGCATGGTGGAGCGGCGTTACCGGTCCGGAACCGGCCTGCCCGCGGATGTGTTCCCCGCTCGCTGGCTGCTGATCACCGCCGCCCTCTTCGGCGGCTCGGCGCTGCTGCTGGCGGTGCGGCTGGTGCGGGTGCGCAGGGCGGCGAAGCGGCGGCCGTCGGCCGTCCACTGACCGGCCCGCGCCCAGCCCCGGGCGTACCGGAGCAGGGCGGGCGTGCCGAGCCGCGCCCAGGGGAAGGGGTCGCCGGTGCCGCGGGCGTCCGTGTGGCCGACGACCCGCACGTGGGCGCGTTCGTCGATGTCCACCGGTGCCGTCTCGGCGATCAGCAGGCCGCCGGGGCGCAGGAGCCCGGCAACGCGGTCCAGCAGGGCGCGCGGGTCGCCGCCGATGCCGATGTTGCCGTCCATGAGCAGGACGGTGTCCCAGCGGCCCTCGCCGGGCAGCGGCTCGAAAACCGAGCGCCGCAGCGCCTGGCCGCCCGTCCGTACGGTGTGGTCGACGGCGGCTGCGCTGACGTCGATGCCGAGTACGGCCCTGCCCCGCGCGGCGAGTTCCGCCACCAGCCGCCCGGGCCCGCATCCCACATCCAGCACGGTTCCCTCGCACCGGTCCAGCACGCCCCGGTCCACCGCGTCGGCCCGCGCACACCAGCGCTCCACCTCAAGTGGCAGCAGCCAGCCGTCGGCCCGCCGCAGGAACAGCGGCCCCTGGCCGGCACGCAGGGCAGCGGCGTAGGGGTCGGCGGCCGCCCAGGCGACGGCGGTGGCTGGCGGGGCGCTCATCGGGGCCCGTCCGGGCGGGAGTCCGGCGCCGCATACCGAGAAGGCCGCCCTGTGCCCCCGTCCGGGCGCGAGTCCGGCGCCGCAGACCCGGCCGGCCGCGCCGCGAACGACCCGTCCGTACGGGAGTCCCGCTCCACAGACCCGGCAGGCCGCGCCGCGAACCGCCCGTCCGCACGGGAGTCCGGCGCCGCACACCCGGCCAGCCGCGCCGCGAACCGCCCGTCCGGGGCCAGCGCGGCGACGGCGTGGGCGTCGGCCGCCGTGTCGACGTCGCGCAGGCGGGGCAGGTCGCGGACCCGCAGGCCGGCCGCGACGAGCCGGTCCCGTTGGACGGCTCCGGTCGCGGCGGTCGACATGGGCACGCCCCGCACGAGGGCGGGGTCCGGGCGGGCCAGGCCGAGGGCCCAGAAGCCGCCGTCCTCGGCCGGGCCGAACCAGGCGTCGCAGCCGGTGAAGTCCACGGCGAGCAGCTCCGGCGTCACCTGCGGCGTGTCCATGCCGATGAGCAGGGCCGGGCCGGCGCAGCGCGCGAAGGCGTCCGCCAGCCGCTCGTCGAGCCCGCCCGCGCACTGCGGCACGACGTCGAAGCCGGGCGGCAGCCAAGGGCCGGTTTCCCCGTCGAGGACGAGGATTCTGCGGCCGGCCGGGGCCGCCGCGACCGCGCCCAGGGTGTCGGCGAGGGACGCCTCGGCGAGGGACGCGGCCTGACGGGGCGTGAACGGCGGGGTGAGCCGGGTCTTGACCCGGCCGGGGCGCGGCTCCTTGGCGATGACGAGCAGTGTGGTCACCGAACGCCCCTTCCCACGGCCGGAGTCGCGCCGGGCGCCTCGCCCTGTACCGGGCTCATGTCCGGCCCCTTCCCACGGCCGGAGTCCCGCCGGGCGCCTCGCCCAGTACCCGGCTCATGTCCCGTACGGCCTGCCAGGTGCCGCGCCACGTGCCCGTCACCTTCGAGGCCCCGGTGCGCGGCAGATACGGCACGTCGTGCTCGGCGATCCGCCAGCCGGCGTCGGCCGCGCGCACCACCATCTGGAGCGGATAACCGCTGCGCCGGTCGGTGAGACCGAGGGCGAGCAGCGGTTCGCGGCGGGCGGCGCGCAGGGGACCGAGGTCGTGCAGCCGCAGCCCGGTGCGACGGCGCAGCATCCGCGCGAGCGCGAGGTTCCCGGCCCGGGCATGCGCGGGCCACGCGCCCCGCCCCTGCGGACGCCGCCGCCCGAGGACCAGGTCGGCCGCGCCGTCCCGCACCTCGGTCACGAAGGGGACGAGGAGCGAGGGGTCGAGGGAGGCGTCGCAGTCGCAGAAGCACACCACGTCGGCGGTGGCGGCCAGCAGCCCGGCGTGGCAGGCCGCGCCGAAGCCCCGGCGCGGCTCGGGCACCACCGTCGCGCCGAACGCGCGGGCGACCCGGGCCGAGCCGTCGGTGGAACCGTTGTCGACGACGAGTGCGCGCCAGCCCGGCGGGATCCGTTCGAGCACCCAGGGCAGGGCCTCGGCCTCGTTCAGGCAGGGCAGCACCACGTCGACGTCCGAAGGAGTCGTCGTCACGGTCTCACCCTACGAACGCGAAACGGGCATACCGGACTCCCGCTCCTTACGAAACGCGGACGTCGACGGCCGAGGGGCGTCCGGACGGGGCATCCCCGGCGGCCCGGTGCGACGCTGGAGCCATGCAGCAGCCCCAGCAGCACGAGGAGACCCGCGACGGGTCCCCGCGGGTCCTGGTCGTCGACGACGATCCGACCGTCGCGGAGGTCGTCGCCGGGTATCTGGACCGCGCCGGTTACGTCGTGGACCGCGCCGACGACGGCCCGACCGCCCTCACCCGCGCCGCCGCGCACTGGCCTGACCTGGTCGTCCTCGACCTGATGCTGCCCGGGATGGACGGCCTGGAGGTGTGCCGGCGGATGCGCGGACACGGGCCGGTCCCGGTCATCATGCTCACCGCCCGCGGCGACGAGGACGACCGCGTCCTGGGCCTGGAGGTGGGCGCCGACGACTACGTCACCAAGCCCTTCAGCCCCCGCGAACTGGTGCTGCGCGTGGAGTCGGTGCTGCGCCGCAGCCGGCCCGCCGCACCCGGGCACCGGCTGGGGGCGGCCGGTCTGACCGTCGACCCGGCAGCCCGCCGGGCCACCAAGAACGGCACCGAACTTGCCCTCACCCTGCGCGAGTTCGACCTGCTCTCCTTCTTCCTGCGCCACCCCGGCCGGGCCTTCGGCCGCGAGGACCTGATGCGCGAGGTGTGGGGGTGGGACTTCGGTGACCTGTCGACCGTCACGGTCCACGTCCGCCGCCTGCGCGGGAAGGTCGAGGACGACCCGGCCCGGCCCCGCCTGATCCAGACCGTGTGGGGCGTGGGCTACCGCTTCGACGCCACGGGAACCACCGGAGAGGAGGCCGGATCGTGAACGACACCCTCCTCATCGCCGTCTATGCGTTCGCCGGTGCCGCGGCCACCGGCCTGGCCGGGGCCGGGGCGCTGCGCCTGATCCGGCGCCGGTCGCTGACCGCCTCGCTCGCCGTGGTCGCGGCGGTCGGGGTCGTCGCGATGCTCGCGGGCACGCTCGCCGTCGCCTGGGCGATGTTCCTCTCCCCGCACGACCTGTCCGTCGTCACGACCGTCGTCGCCATGGCGGCCGTCGTCTCCCTGGCCACCGCGCTGCTGCTGGGCCGCTGGGTCGTCGCCCGCAGCCGCGAACTCGCCGTCGCCGCACGCTCCTTCGGCGACGGCGGCGCCTTCGCCGCGCCCGACGGCCCGACGCCGGCCGAACTGGACCACCTGAGCCGTGAACTGGCCGCCACCAGCGCCCGGCTCGCCGAGTCCCGGGAGCGGGAACGCGCGCTGGAGGCCTCCCGGCGCGAGCTCGTCGCCTGGATCTCGCACGACCTGCGCACCCCGCTGGCCGGTCTGCGCGCCATGTCGGAGGCCCTGGAGGACGGCGTCGCCGCCGACCCCGGGCGCTATCTGAAGCAGATCCGCACCGAGGTCGAACGCCTCAACGACATGGTCGGCGACCTCTTCGAACTCTCCCGCATCCACGCCGGCGCGCTCGCCCTGGCCCCCAGCCGGATCTCCCTGTACGACCTGGTGGGCGACGCGCTGGCGGGAGCCGACCCGCTGGCCCGGGAGCACGGGGTGCGGCTGGTGGGCGGCCGTATCGAGCCGGTGCCGGTGGAGGTGGACGGCAAGGAGATGAGCCGGGTGCTGGGCAATCTGCTGGTCAACGCCATCCGCCGGACCCCGGCCGACGGCACGGTCGCCGTCACCGCGGAACGCTCCACCGAGGGTGTGGTGCTGTCCGTGACGGACGGCTGCGGCGGCATCCCCGACGAGGACCTGCCGCGCGTCTTCGACACCGGCTGGCGCGGCACGCACGCCCGGACACCCCCGGCCGGCGCGGGCCTCGGCCTCGCCATCGTCCGGGGGATCGTGGAGGCGCACCAGGGCCGGGCCACCGTACGGAACATCCCCGGCGGCTGCCGTTTCGAGGTGGTGCTGCCCGCGGCCGCTTCTTGACACGGGCAGCACCACCGGTCCTTCGCGAGCCGGGCCTCACAGGGCCGACGGCTCCTGCGCGTCCCGCATCCCGGCCCGCGCGAACTCCGCCATGCCCTCCTCGAATCCGACCTCCGGCTTCCAGCCCAGCGCGTCCCGCAGCCGCGCGGAGTCGGCGGTGATGTGCCGTACGTCCCCGAGCCGGTACTCGCCGGTGACGACGGGTTCGGGCCCGCCGTACGCGGCGGCCAGCGCCCGTGCCATCTCCCCGACGGTGTGCGGGTCGCCGCTGCCGGTGTTGTACGCCGTGAGCACGCCCGGGGCGGCCTCCGCCGCCAGGGCCGCCGCATTGGCGGCCGCCACGTCCCGGACGTGCACGAAGTCCCGCCGCTGCCGCCCGTCCTCGAACACGCGCGGTGCCTCGCCCCGGGCGAGCGCCGAGCGGAAGAAGGAGGCGACACCGGCGTACGGGGTGTCGCGGGGCATGCCGGGCCCATACACGTTGTGGTAGCGCAGCGACACCGCCGACCCGCCGGTGCAGCGGGCCCAGGCGGCGGCCAGGTGCTCCTGGGCCAGTTTGGTCGTCGCGTAGACGTTCCTCGGATCGGCCGGGGCGTCCTCGCCGACCAGCCCGGGGGCGAGGTCCGCCCCGCACGCCGGGCACGGCGGCTCGAACCGGCCGGCGTCGAGGTCGGTGACGGCACGTGGCCCGGGCCGTACGACCCCGTGCCGGGGGCACTCGTACCGCCCCTCCCCGTAGACCACCATCGACCCGGCCAGCACGAGACGCCGTACCCCTGCCTCCGCCATGGCGGCGAGCAGTACGGCGGTCCCGAGGTCGTTGTGCGAGGCGTACTCCGCCGCGTCGGCGACCCCGTTGCCGAGCCCGACCCTCGCGGCCTGGTGGCACACGGCGTCCACACCGGCCAGGGCACGGCCGACGGCGGCCGCGTCCCGCACGTCGTCGGCGGTGTCCTCCCGCACGTCGAACACGACCGCCTCGTGCCCGCGCTCCCGGAGGGCGGCGACCACGTGGGACCCGATGAACCCGGCACCGCCGGTGACCAGTACGCGCATACGGCCACGCTAGGCCCGCGACCCCGCCGCACGACGGGACCGCGCCCGCACGTCACGACTCCGTAAGATCGCCCACGGTCGCGGTCGCGGTCACAGCGACGCGGTCTCCGAAGCGGTCGCCCACGCGAACCCGTCCGGGTCGGTGAAGGGCCCGGCGTCGCCGTTGACCGTGAGCCGGTGCGATCCGGTCCCGTCGGGAGAGACGCCGACGAGCTTGGCCAGGCCCCGGCGCTTGTACAGCGCCAGCTTGACGGCGCCCGACCCGGTGTCGAACTCGACGTACTTGCTGCCGAAGCTCTTCGCCACGGGGACGCCGTGCTCGACGTAGAACCGCTTGCTCCCGGCCATGTCCGCGACCCCCAGCAGGAGCACGATCTCGTCGATCCGCCGGGTGGCCGGGCCGGTGTCCTTCTTCGACGACGACGCGATCTGCCAGATCGTCCCGTCCGGCGCCTGCACCACACCGCCGTAACCCCACAGCGACCTGGCGGCGGGCTTGAGCGTCGTGGCGCCGGCCTCCACGGCGGCGTCGACGAGGGCGTTGACATCGGCCGGCTGGGACACCACGAGCGACAGTGTGAACCCGCGGAAGCCGGTCGTCGGAGCGTCCGCGGCCCGCACGCGCACCTGTCTGTCCAGCCCGAACGCGCTGCTGTAGAAGCGGCGGGCGGCTGCGGGGTCGTCCACCTCGAGGGTGACGGATTCGATGGAAGTCATGACACCGACGCTAGGCGCGGCACGGGACCCGCGCTTCTCGAATCCTGACCGGAACGGGGAACCCGGCAGGGGGAGCCCCCTCGTCAGCGCACGGGCCGTCGACCCGCGTGCCGGGACAGCCATACCGCGAAGAAGATCACGTCGACCGCGAAGAGCGCGATGCCGATGGCCAGGAGATAGTCCAGGCCGTCCGCTGCCACACCGATGATCCCCAGGACGACGGCCACGAGGACGACCAGAAGGAAGAGCGCCATCACCGCGGACCACCTCTCCTGTGCCACGTGCCTGCCGGTCACCCGCGGGCGAGTCGGCGTTCGCCCCCTGCCCCGGCCTGGTACGTCATGCCGTAGTGCCGGAAGATCTCCTCCTCCCGCTCGGCCGGCAGGATGTCGTCCGTCCCGATCGAGGGGGCTTTGCGCACCTGTCCCCTGGCGTAGGGCACCTTGACGTAGTCCGGCCCGAGAACGGCGTCGTCGAGGGGGACGAAGACCAGGCGCCGACGGCTGGGCAGCCCGGTCCGGACGGTGGCCATGGCCGGTTCGTCGGTGGCGGTGTCCACGTAGACCGCTTCGAGCATGCCGATCTTGTGCTGCTTCGGGTCGACCACGTCATGGTCGCGCCATTCGCGGATGTCGGCTGAACGGATCATGCCGCGCCCCCTGTCTGGTTCGCCCAATTCACCCTACTCCCGCCCGGGCCGGAGTACGGTGGGGCGGACGAGGACTTTCCGTATGCCGGAATTCTGACGGGTTCCGGACATCACGCGCCATCCGTCCTCGCATGGGCAGCCCGTGATCCCGGCCGCGCATCCGCACACAGGCCGAGGAGCCACACATGCCGTCGCCGCACAGTCCGACCACGTCCCCGGCGGTCCCCCCGCCGGACCCCGCCCCGTCGCCCCAGGGCTACGACCGGGCCACCAACCTGTGGCCCCTCGCCCTGCTCTCGTTCGGCGAGAGCCGGTACAACCTCCACCACGCCGACCCCACCAGCGCCCGTCTCGGCGTCGACCGCGGCCAGGTCGACCCCTCCGCCGCCGTCATCCGCCTCCTCGAACGCCTCGGCTGGGTGCACGGCGTGCGCTGGCCGACCGCGGAACGGGTCGCGGCCCGTCGCGTCTGACACCGCCCACCCGACCCCTCGTGTCCGTCGGCAGGAGCCCTCATGAGCACCGCGCTACAGCCCCCGCTTCCCTCCCACCCGGTTCTCCGGCTGCGTCTCGCACCCCGCAGCACCATGCCCCGGCCCATCGACGGGGCGTGGTGGCCCCGCTCGTACGACCTGCTCGCGGAACTCCCGTCGCTGCTCGCCGGGTTGCCGCGGGCCTGGGGTCACATCACCAGCGTCACCGTCAACGGGGCGACGTGGTCCGCGGCACCCGGCAGGATGCTCGTCTCCAACCAGGTCGTGGGACTGCACAGAGCCCTCGCGGCGTCCGCCCCGCACACCGTCGTCCTGCTCGCCCCCGGCCGGGGGCGCTGGGATCTGCTGGTCGTGCCGCCGGACACGACCGAGGAGGCCGCGGCACCGCTGATGGCGGCCGCCGCGAGCGGCCGGGTGTGACCGCGTCCGAGGGCAGCGGCCGACCGCATCCGCGGGCACGTCTCACCTCCGGCGGCGGCTGTCCTCCACGGCCCGGCTGGTCTCGAGCCACGACCGTGCGGGTTCTGCCGCGCGGGTGGTGTCCACGGTGAGGTCGAGGCGGGTTCCTCCGTCGGGGCCCGCGGGGTAGCTGCGCTGTTCGGTGGCGGCGAAGCAATGGCGGAGAATCTCCGCGACCCGACGAGCGACTTCGGGCGATGCGGCGACGATGCGGACCTCGGCGTGCCCGTCCGAGGATGGTTCCGTGGACTGCATGGCGACCTCGGAGTTCGATGTCCCGGAATGAGACGGGCCGGATCTCTCACTCTACTCCGGGATCTCCGGGCGCCGGCGGCCCGAGAGTACCGTGAAACGAGGAAGCCGCTCGGTTTCCGGATCCCGGCAGGGCAGGCAGGCGAGAGCGATGGCCGACTCCGACTCCCCGCGCGTGACCAGGCTCCTGCCGGACACCGTCCACCAGGCCGTACGGCCCGGCACGGCCGTCGTACGGCTGGAGACGACACACGACCGGCAGGGCGTGCTCGACGGGGCGTGGTGGCCGCGCTCCCGCGACATCGCCGCCGAACTCCCCGGCCTGATAGCCGCACTGACCGAGTACCTCGGGCCCATCACCCGTGTCGGCCTGGACGCCGGGGCCTGGGACGAACTGCCGACGCGGATGACCGTCGACGGCCGTGTCGTCCACATCGACTCGTCCGCGGTCGGCGACGCCACCGTCCTCATCACCCGGGGCGGGCAGGACCTCTTCTCCCTCCTCGTGGTGCCGCCGCACGCCACGCCCGACGCCGCGCGCGCCGCCATGGCCGAGGCCGTCCGCGCCGGCAGCGAGGCACAGGCCGAACAGATCCTCATCGACACGGGCACCGACCGGGCGGACTGAGGAGTACGGTTGACGTACCGAGGACATTCCGCGCACCGGCTTCCAGGCTCGTGTCGTTTTCGGCGATCGAATATGCCGGGCCGGCCGTGGTCGGCCCGGGGCAGGGTTCGCGCCATGATGACTGCGACCGTTTCCCACCGCCTGACAGCCGAAGCCGATGACCGGTTCTCCTCGTCCTCCCCCCGTCTGTCGCTCGCTCCCGTCGGTCCCGCACCGGCTCTGCTGGACGGCGCCTGGTGGCCCCGCTCCCGCGATCTCGGGGCGGAACTCCCCTCCCTCGCCGCCGTACTGGACCCGCTGTGGGGGCGGATCACCCGGGTGACGGTGAATCCCACGCACTGGCCGGCCGTACCCCGCAAGGTGCCCGTCGCCGGGCACGTGGTGAAGGTGGGCTGGTTCCTGCCCGAGCAGGATCCGCACGAACTGCTGCTGTTGTCGTACCGCGTGGGCCGCTGGAACCTCCTGGTGGTCCCGCCGCAGACGCCTCCCGACTCGGCCGCCCGGCTGATGGCCGCCGCGAGCGACCCGTTCGGCACGTCGACCGCGAGCCGGTTGATGGAGGAGGAGGCGCGCTCGCGGACGGCGTACGAGGCCGACCGGGCCGTCGAGGCGGTCTGGGACTCCGAGGGAGGACACGAGGCCCGCGAGCCGGCCGCCCGTCCGCGGATCCCGGCCGTGACCGCCGCGGTGCCGCAGCAGCCGATGGGAAGGTGAGAACCGTGGAGACATTCGTGACCGTGGCCGCGATCCTGGGGATGATCGTCCTCGGCGTGTTCCTCATCCACCAGCTGAACTCCCAGCACAGCGACCGCATCGCCGCCTTCCACTACGGCCGCTCCGGTCTGCCTGTCGCGGGACCGGATCCAGCGGCCCGGCGCAAGGCCCACGGCCGGTTCTCCCGGCGCCGCACGCGACGGCCGTCTGACACCCAGTAGGCGTGACCCGGGCGGGAAGGCACTTCCTCGCGCATGCGGTACTCGCTCGGACTGACGCCAAGTTTCCGCGCGGTGCTGCTTTCTCCTGTACGACCCGGTGCTGAGCGGCGACGTGCGGTTGTCGGCCGGCCTGTACACGCCGAGGTGATCAGCCGGATTCGGCGGAGGAACCTTCGGGCGTGTCGTGCCCGGCGCGGCGGCGGTACTCGGCGTTGATGCGCTGGGCCTCCTCGAGCTGGTCCTCGAGGATGACGATGCGGCAGGCGGCCTCGATCGGCGTCCCCCGGTCGACGAGTTCGCGGGCACGCGCGGCGACGCGCAGCTGGTAGCGGGAGTACCGGCGGTGTCCGCCCTCCGAGCGCAGCGGAGTGATCAGACGAGCCTCACCGATGGCTCGGAGGAAGGCCGGAGTGGTGCCGAGCATCTCGGCGGCCCGCCCCATGGTGTACGCGGGGTAGTCGTCGTCGTCCAGACGATCGCTGAGCGGGGTATCTGCTGTCATGTCACCTCGTAGTGCAACGCACGCGTCGAGGGGCCCTGGTGCCGTACGGCACCAGGGCCCCGAAGGAAATTGAACACCATCTGTCGGCCCTAATGCTGCGCCGACCTTCTGTTTCCGCTACCGGCCCTGCAGGAGGGGGGATGCGGGGATCGCGGCTGCGTGACCGGGGACCACCTTCCAATCCGGGGTCTTGCGGTACCCGGCCGAGCGCTGCTCGGGCCGGGCGATCCTGATGGCGTCTGCTCCTCCGTCCTTCTTCGATCAGTGATCCGTGTCAACGAGAAAAAGGCTAACCGCGCCGAAGCTCAATGTCTACTCTGACAAGAGTAGATTTTCGTTCGCTGGAGGCGCACATTGCTTGTGGCCCGCAAGGACCGCGAGACGACGACGAGGGCCCTGCCGACGCGCGTCGGCAGGGCCCTCATCGGGATCGGGGTGGGCGGTCGTCCGCCCGTCCTCATGCGTCCAGGGGTGTGGCGCCGAGCAGTGCCGACGCGGTCTGGAGCGGGGTGGCCGCGCGCACGGGCGCGGCCTCGGGGTGGGCGTGGCAGGTGAAGCCGAGGCGGGTCATGGCCCGGACGACCTCGCCGGCGGTGAAGTCGCGGGGGTCCTGCCGGGTGATGACCTGGCCCACCTGCTTGACGGGGTAGCGGCGGCGGCCGATGGTCACGGACTCACCGGTGACGAGCTCGGGCGTGATGCCCTTCATCGAGGCCAGCACCCCGTCCTTGGTCAGGTCGAACGGGTACCGGGCGATGACACAGCGCATGATGCCCCTCAGGGAGAAGGAGAACGGGCTGACCGGGCGAGGCGGATCAGCTGGAGAGGGCGAGGACGCCCGGGGTCCGGCCGTGCTCCCCGAGGGCGGGGATCCGGGGGACGGGCGAGGCGAACGGTCCGCCGAGGACGTCCCGCAGCCGGGTCCGGTCCGTGTACGCGGCGCTGCCGCGGTGAACGGCGAGTTCGGCCCTGGTGACCGAGCCCGTGCACTGGTCGTCCGCGTCGCACAGGAGGAGGTGGTCGACCCGGGCACCGGCCATGACGGACAGTGCGACCTCGACGGTCATGTCGTCCCGGACCCGGGGGCCGGATCCGTCCATGCCGTCGAGCACGGTCACGGGGCAGGGATCCGCCTGCCGGCGCTGCGTCTGAACCGGTGTCAAAGCTGCCTCCTCGGTGATGGGTGAGCTACTGGCCCGACTGCCGGTCGACGCCACTAGGCCGCCGGGTCGTAGGCGGGCCGCTGCGCCGTGCGCCGCCCCGCCTGTCCGGTGGGGCGTCCCCGGGAGGGGCGGCGGCCCCGGGACGAGGGGGCTCCGGAGGACGTGCCACGGCGGGGGTGTGCCGGGGCCGGCGCGGTGATGACGACCGGGACACCGGACGGGGTCTGGGCGCCGGTGATCCGGCTCAGCTCCGCTTCACCCGAACGCACCGGCGTGACCTGGGGGGTGATGGCGGCCGAGGCCATCAGCCGGGTCATGCCGCGGCGCTGGCCGGGTGTCACGAGGGTGACGACGCTGCCGGACTCGCCGGCGCGGGCGGTACGGCCGCCGCGGTGCAGGTAGTCCTTGTGGTCGGTGGGCGGATCCACGTTGACGACCAGGTCGAGGTTGTCGACGTGGATGCCGCGGGCCGCGACGTTGGTCGCCACCAGCACCGTCACATGGCCGGTCTTGAACTGGGCGAGGGTCCGCGTGCGCTGGGGCTGGGACTTGCCGCCGTGCAGAGCCGCGGCGCGGACGCCGTTGTGCAGCAGGTGCTCGGTCAGCCGGTCCACGGCGCGCTTGGTGTCCAGGAACATGATCACCCGGCCGTCCCGCGCCGCGATCTCGGTCGTCGTGCGGTGCTTGTCCGCTTCGTGCACGTGCAGCACGTGGTGCTCCATCGTGGTGACCGCACCCGCCGACGGGTCGACGGAGTGCACCACCGGGTCCGACAGGTAGGTGCGGACCAGCCGGTCGACATTGCGGTCCAGGGTGGCCGAGAAGAGCATCCGCTGCCCCTCGGGGCGCACCTGGTCGAGCAGGGCCGTCACCTGGGGCATGAAGCCCATGTCGGCCATCTGGTCGGCCTCGTCGAGGACGGTGATGGCGACGTCGTCCAGCCGGCAGTCGCCGCGGTCGATGAGGTCCTTCAGCCGCCCCGGCGTCGCGACGACGACCTCCGCACCGGCCCGCAGCGCACCCGCCTGCCTGCCGATCGACATGCCGCCGACCACGGTGGCCAGCTTCAGCCGCACGGAGCGGGCGTACGGGGTGAGCGCGTCGGTCACCTGCTGGGCGAGCTCGCGGGTGGGGACCAGGACCAGGGCGAGCGGCTGCCTGGGGGCCGCGCGCCGGCCGGCGGTACGGGCCAGCAGTGCGAGGCCGAAGGCGAGGGTCTTGCCCGATCCGGTACGGCCGCGGCCGAGCACGTCACGCCCGGCGAGCGAGTTCGGCAGGGTCGCCCCCTGGATGGGGAACGGTACGGTCACGCCCTCGTGGCCGAGCGCGGCCAGCAGCGGCGCCGGCAGGGCGAGGTCGGCGAACGCCTCGACGGCGGGCAGCGCCGGCGTGGTCGTCACCGGCAGCGCGAACTCCCCCTGGGGAGCGGCCGGCCGGCGGTCGTAGCCCTTGGAGCGTCGCGGCGCCCCCGAGCCCTTGGTGGCAGCGCCCCGGGAGCGGTCGTAGGTGCGGGGCGTGCGGGTGGTGCGTGCGCGGTTCAAGCGGAACCTTCCTCGATGTGAGCTGGTAGGCACGTATCAAGGAATTTCCGCAGCAAAACGAACGGCGCAGAGAATCGCGAGAACGAGCCTGAGATGTTGGGCGCGGCGTTCTTGTCACGCGCCCTGAAAAGCAGCGAGCTGGGGCCCGCACCCCAAGGTGCGGGCCCCAGCTGCGAAATATGCGTTGCTGCCGCGATGTCAGGCGGGAACGATGTTCTCGGCCGTCGGGCCCTTCTGGCCCTGGGCGATGTCGAAGGACACCTTCTGGCCTTCCAGCAGCTCACGGAAGCCCTGGGCGGCGATGTTCGAGTAGTGGGCGAAGACGTCGGCGCCGCCGCCGTCCTGCTCGATGAAGCCGAAGCCCTTTTCCGCGTTGAACCACTTCACGGTGCCAGTAGCCATGTTAATTCTCCTTCGGAGACGATGTTCGGAATTCGCCCTGTGCGGATTCCGCGTCGCCGTGCTGATTACCCCGTAGGAAAATGAACCTTCTGGCAACCACACCTGCAACTGAGATCGACAGTAGCACGGTGCGACCGGCCTTGTGCGGAGCACTAATTCCGCCCCGGCCGGCGATCGAGGAATACTCGCCGGGGGCCGCGCCAATTTCTCATCTCACAAAAACAGATATTGGCTCCACGGGGCTGCACTGTTCCTGCCGCCGCCTCCGCCCGCGGGGCCATGACCTCCTCCGATGAGCCGTCCGGCGCGGTCGCCGCCCTCAGCGGACGGGACGACGGTGAACGCGCCGGAACCCCACGATCGCGAGGAAGGTCACATCGGCATACGGGTGACGAGCCGGAGGGGCGGCCCGGCCTGGAGTCGGGGCGCTGGTGCGACCCTCACCCGCTGCTCCCGGGGCTGTACGGCTGGAGGAGCTGGTCCACGGGTGCGTGGTCGTCGGTGAGCAGTCGGGCGTCGCCGGTCCAGGAGGCGAGGTCGTCGCCGGTGGTGATCTTCCAGCTGGTCCGCCGGGCGTCCAGCGCTCGCTGGGTCGCGCGCAGGTCGACCGGCCGGTCGGAGGCGATCACCACCAGATTGCCGCCCAGGGAGGTGGCGGTCGGGTCGAGGCCGATGTCGGCGGGTTCGCCGACGAGGGCGACATGCTCGAAGGTCTCGCTGAGGGTGGCCACTTCGGCACGGGCGAACGCCAGACCACCGTGATCGATGAGGTTGGCGACGTACAGGCCGTCCTCCTTGAGCACCCGCCGCACGTCGGTCATCGCTTCGACGGTGGTGAGGTGCCACGGCACGCTGACGCCCCCGAAGGCGTCGCCGACGACGAGGTCACGACTGCCGGCGTCCAGCCGCCGCAGGCCGAGCCTGCCGTCCTCGACGCGTACGTCGATACCGGCGTCCGGCCTCAGACCGAGCTGGTCGCGGTCGATGCGCACAACCCCGCTGTCGATCTCGGACACCAGGCTGCGCGTGCCGGGCCGGGTGGCCGCGAGGTAACGGGGAAAGGTGAGCCCGCCGCCGCCCACGTGGTGGGCGGCGAGTGGCTCGCCTTCGGGGAAGGCGGCATCGACCACCGCCGCGATGGCGCGCACGTACTCGAACTCGAGGAAGGTCGGGTCGTCGAGGTCGACATAGGAGTGCCGCAGGCCGTCCAGGACGAGTGTGCGGCCGCTGTCCCGGTCGGGGTCCGCGACCACCCGTGCGCAGTGGTACCTGGTCTCCGTGTCGCAGCCACCGGGCGCGACCGTGGTGGCGAGGCCGCCGGCCACGACAACGAGTGTCAGGGCAGGGGTGCCGCTCCACCCACGCGCACGCCACTCGACCAACGCCGAGCCGGCCACCAGCAGAATGCCGAGGCCGATCAGTATGCCGCTCACCGGCAGCCGCGAGACGAGGACGAAGCCGGTGAGGACGGTGCCGACGATGGCGCCGACGGTGCCGACACCGGACAGCCGGCCGACCACCGTTCCGGTCTCGGCGAGGCTGGTGAGACGCAACTTGGTCACGAGCGGCGTCACCGCCGAGAGCAGCGCGCCCGGCACGAGGATGGTCAGCGACGCGATCAGCAGGAGCACCGCCGGCGCCAACTCCGCACTGGTGCGCAGCACGGCAGGGGTGAGCGCGACGACCGCTCCCGACACTCCGAGCGAGGGGCCCAGGAGCCGGCGTGGATCGACCTGGTCGGCTATGCGCCCGCCCAGCCAGGAGCCGAAGGCGATCGCGGTGAGGGCGATGCCGATCACCATCGTGCTGGTCTCGAGGGTGAGGCCGAGGTAGGGAGCCAGCAGCCGCAGAGCGACGATCTCGACCACCAGGACCGAGGCCGACGACCCGAACACCAGTATGGCGGCGGCACGGGAACCCAGGCCGTGGTGGTGGGGCGTGCCCTCGGCGACGGACGGGGAAGACGATCCGGTCACGGGCGACATCCTTCCATGGGCGCGGTCGAGGGCCGAGCTTTCACGAGGGCGCCCGCCGCGCCGGGAGGCTCTGCCGCGGCGCCCTACTCGGCGCGTGCGGCGGTCCAGTTGATGTGCGGGGGCTCGACGCGGCCGCACCGGGGCCCGCCTTGCTCGTCGGTCAGGCCGAGGCGTCCGACCAGCAGTCCGTCGCGTGCGGCGGCGGCGAGTACGTCGTCGGGGATGACGTCGAGCATGAGTTTGGCGCGGCGGAACATCGTGAAGGTGCCCGTGTCGTCGACCGTGCCCCACGACAGGTAGATGAACCGCCGGCCCAGACGGTCCTGCACGTAGGGGCCCTTGACCTCGGTGCCGGCCGGCGAGGTGCTCGTGGTGCACTCCAGGGTCCAGGTCGCCGACGGTGCGTCACCGGGCTGTGGTGCGAGGAGTTCGGCCGGACGGTCGCGGCGTTGTACGGCGACGTGGAGGTCGCCGTCGGCGCGGACTTTGCCGTCGGCGGAGGCGGGGCGGGTGCGGCCGGGCAGGTCGACGGCGTCGATGCGGATGCGCATGGCTGCCATCATCCCGCCATCGCCCGCCGTCCGTCCCGCCGTCGTCCCCGGTCCGTCCCGCGGCTCAGTGGTCGTCGCGGACGGTGGTCGCGATGCCGTTCCTGATCACGACCTCGGCGCTGAAGCCCTTCTTGGCGGCCTTCTCCAGTTCCGCCTCGGTGCACTCGGTGCCGCCCTGGCCGCCTTCGCCGGTGTTCGTGTCACCGCAGATGTCGCCGTAGCCCCAGATCCTGGTGTCCTCGGCGACGAGGAACTGCTGCTCGGTGCCCTTCATGTCGGAGACCGTGTACTTGCCCGGCGCCAGGTAGGAGACGTTGCCGAACCAGGTCCCGTTGACGCCCTTGCCCCCGTTGCCCGGCTGGGCGGCACGCCGCTCGGTCACCAGGGTCGCGATGCCGTTCCTCATCTCCACGTCGGCGCTCACGGCGGCCTTCTTCGTGGCGGCCTCCAGCTGATCCAGGGTGCACGGCGCGGCGACCCCGGACCCCGCGTCGCCGCATATCGTGCCGGCGCCGTGGACCTCCGTGTCGTCGGCGACCAGGAACTGCTGGTCGCCCTTGCCCGGCACGGACACGATGTACTTGCCCGGGGCGAGATAGGTGACCTTGCCGTTCTTGAACGAGCCGCTGACGCCCTTCGAGTTCTTGGCGCCCTTGGAGTCCTTGGAGCCCGCGGAGCTCTTGGATCCCTTGGAACCCGCGGAGTCCACGGAGCCGTTGGAGTCCACGGAGCCCTTGGAGCCCTTGGAGGCCTTGGAGTCCGAGGCCTTCTCCGCGACTGCCGCCGCGCCCGTTCCGCTCTTGCCGGACGAGCTGTCGGCCGTGCTGCTCTGGCACGCCGTCATCAGCAGCCCGGCGGTGATCGCGGCGGTGGCGAGGACGGCCTTGCGCAGGTGGCGGTTCTTCACGGGAGGTTCCTTCCGAGGCGGTGAGTACACGTGCTGACTATGAGGAGCCCCGGAGCCCCCGGGTTACGCCCGTCCTCCCTTCCGGACACCGCCGTGGCACGGCCGTGACACGGCAACACATCGGCTGCGGACGGCGGTTCCCCGACGCGCCGCCTTGCGTCGCCGCCGCTTCACCCGCCCGCGGTGAGTTCCGGGACAGGCGACTGGATAAGATGTGCGCTCATGTCGAACCCTGATGAGCTGCTCGTCGCCATCTCCGCCGCGGTTGAGTCCGAGCGAAGCAATCAGATGTCACTGACCGTGGTCGTCGGCGGCGCCGTCATCACCGGCCGACTGGCTCCGGAGGCCGTGTGGCGGGAGCGGGTGGCGGACGTCCTGAAGGACTCGGACCGGCTCGGTCCCTTCGCCGACGTCTTCGCTCGCGGCTCACGGGAGAATCGGCCCGGCCGCGGCGAGACGCCCACGCACCTGCACTTCCATCTCGCCCGGATCCTGCAGGGCAGCCTCGGTATCCCCGAGACAGGCGGCATGTACCGAGTCGCGATCAAGGACGTCAGCGCGTGGACCGTGGGTGATTTCAGCTACATCGACCAGTGAGTCACTGTCCACGCCCAGCTGAGTGCCGGCGCCCGGGGCAGCACGAGGCATCATCGGTGGATGCATGGTGCTGGGGCCCAGTCGGGCGGTGGGAACGTGGAAGAGCCCTCGGAGATCTCGTCGCCGAAGGAGGCCGCGGACAACGCGCTGGTGCTGGCGTTCGGGCGGTTGCAGGGGGCGGCGAACCGGCTGGAGTACATCCTCGGGCGGTCACTGGAGCTGGAGTGCGGCATCAGTCATCTGATGTTCGAGGTGCTGCTCATCCTGGGGCGGGCGGGCGATCCCGGGCTCTCGATGCGGGCCATCGCCCAGGAGCAGGTGCTGACCACAGGCGGGGCGACGCGTCTGGTGGACCGGATGGAGGCGGCCGGGCTGGTGGAGCGCGCGGAGGATCCCGGTGACCGGCGCGGGCGGCTGGTCCGGCTGACCCGGCTGGGGGAGGAGACCACGGTGCGGGCCTCCCGGGTGCACGTGGCGAACATCCGGCGTTACTTCCTGGCGCCGCTGCCGCCCGAGGACCGGGAGCGGTTCGCCGAGGACCTGCGGATCCTGAGCCACTCCGCACGGGACGAGCTGCCCCGCCTGCCCTGAACGGCCCTTTGGGCCGGCATCAGGGCTCGCACGTGGCGGGCGTCACACACCTGAGGAAATATCTGACGAGTCAGTTACTGTTTTCTCAGACGAACCGCTCGCGTCCGGCGGGCGCCACACCTCGGCTGGGACCTTCCATGAAGCTCGTCCACGCCTTCGCTGACCGGTGCCGAGTCCGGCGAGGGCTACGAGCGGCTGACGCGGCGGCGGACGACTTCCACCGCTCCGCCGGACCGGGTGTCACCGGCTCCCCACGCCGCTCGCCGTCGCCGGCGACCGAGTCACCGCCCCGGCCCATGGCCGCGCCACCGCCGACGACATCGACCGGCGCCTGGCCGCCCTGACCACCGCCCGCACCGACTGAACTCCATCCCCCAGGAGGCCCCGCATGAGCACCCTCTCCTTCAAGATCCTCGACCTCGACTTCCCGGCCGGCAGCAAGAACAAGACCGCCGCACTCGTGACCGGTGAGCAGGAGGCGCTGCTGGTCGACGCCGGCTTCACCCGCGCCGACGGGCACCGCCTCGCCGCCGAGATCCTCGACTCGGGCAAGAAGCTGACCACCGTCTTCGTCAGCCACGGCGACCCGGACTTCTACTTCGGCGCCGAGGTCCTCGCCGACGCCTTCCCCGACGCCGCCTTCGTCGCCACCCCGATCGTCATCGAGCACATCCAGCACTCCTACGAGGCAAAGCTCAAGGCGTGGGCGGCCCTCGGCCCGAACCTGCCCACCCGCCTGGTCGGCCTCACCCCGCTGACCGGTGACCTCACCCTCGAAGGCCACCGCTTCGAGCTCAAGGGCGGCCCGGCCGGTCTGCCCGACCGCCACTACCTGTGGCAGGCCGAGCACCGCGCCCTCCTCGGCGGCGTCCTGCTCTTCCAGCAGGAGCACGTCTGGGTCGCCGACACCCCCACCCCCGCCGACCGCTCCGTCTGGATCGAGCTGCTCGACGAGATGGCCGCCCTGCAGCCGGCGCTGGTCGTCCCGGGCCACCGCTTGCCCGGCACGGCGGCCGACGCCTCCGCCATCACCGCCACCCGCGACTATCTCGTCGCCTTCGAGGAGGAGCTCGGCAAGGCGGCCGACGGCGCCGCGCTGACCGAGGCGCTCGTGGCCCGCTACCCCGGCAACGGCATGGTGATCGCCGCCCAGATCGGGGCGAAGGTCGCCAAGGGCGAGATGAAGTGGGGCTGAGTGCCATGACCCACGAGCACACCGACTTCGCGACCTCCACGGCCCCGGCCGACGTGGTCCGCCGCCAGTACCTGGCCTCCGCGGCCGGCGACCTGGAGGCCCTGCGCGCCACCCTCGCCCCGGACGTGGAGTGGAAGGAGATGGCGGGCTTCCCTCTCGCCGGCACCTACCGCACCCCCGACGGGGTCACCTCCCACGTCATGGAGCAGCTGGGCAAGGAGTGGGACGGCTGGACCGCGCACGACGACACCTATGTCGTCGACGGGGAGAACGTCGTCGTCCTCGCCCGCTACACCGCGACCAACAAGGCCACCGGCAAGCCGATCGACGTGCGCGTCGCCCACCACTTCGTGGTCCGCGGCGGCTTCATCGTCCGCTTCGAGCAGTTCGTCGACACCGCCCTCGTCCGCGACGCCATGCCCTAAGGCACGGAACTTTGTGCAGTGCCCGTATCGCCGACTTGTGTGACGAGCTCATAGCATCTTGGAACTCGCGATGATTGTCCTATCGCTGTTCACCCAATGAGCCTATATCAAGCAAATCGGTCGAAAAATTTATATCCAGGGCGTTGCATGTGTTTTCGCGAATAAACAGCAGAAGTGGGTCCACTGCTTGGCGTCAGTGGCAAGTGATGCTGTGGGGCACGGCAGGGGTGGCGGCCCTTGGGCTTTTTGTCGCACTGGAGATCGCCGCGTACCGCTACGGTCAGCCGGGGCCGATCGCCGACCAACTGGCGGGGGCGGTATTCGCCCCGAAACCGGGGCCGTTGTACGGCGGTTTGGCGTTGATGTCGGTGGTGCTCACCTGGCCGCAACGGATCGTCGCGGCCGGCGTCGCGATCGGCTTGGACGCCGTCCTCCTACTGGTGCGCTGGGCGGCCGACGTCAAGGTGGCCGACGGCCATTTCTTCGGTAACGGCGCGTTGTTGGTGATGTTGGGTTACGCGGTCATCGCCGTCACGCGCCGCACCGGCCCGGAACGTGTCCTGCTGTTGAAGGGCGTCGGGTTGGGCCTGCTGCTGGTGGCCGGCCGCAAGACCGGCGACTCCTGGCTGCTGATCACGTCGAAGACCCGCCCGCTGGTGCTCGACCAGTACGTGGCGACCGCCGATCACGCGCTGGGCAACCCTTCGTGGCTGGCAGGCCGCCTTCTCCAGGCCACCGGCCCGTTCGGCATCCATGTTCTCGACCTGGTCTACGCGAAGCTCGCGGTGGCCGCGATCGTCGTCGCGCTGTACCAGCTGCGTCACGTAGTGGTCGAGCGCCGCTTCCCGAGCCATCATCTGGTGCGCACGTTCCTGGTGATCGGCCTCCTCGGGCCGGGCATCTACATGCTCTTTCCGGTGGTCGGACCGGTCTTCGCCTACGGCCCGGGCGCCTCCGGCACCGGCGGCGTGGAATGGGCGGCGGCCAATCTGTGGCCGCACACGCCGTTGCCGGTCACCGCGCCGCAGCTGATGCCGTACGACCAGATCACCCCACGGAACTGCATGCCCAGCCTGCACACGGCGTGGGCCCTCGCGATCTTCATCCATACCCGCAAGGGCCCGCGAATGCTGCGATTCGCCGGCACGTTCTGGCTGGTTGCCACGCTCGCCGCGACGCTGGGATTCGGCTACCACTACGGCGTGGACCTCGTCGCCGGCGTGGTGTTCGCGCTCACTGTCGAGGCGGCGCTGCGTGCGCTCGACCGTGGCTGGGACCGGCAGGGGATCCAGCTCGTCGCCTACGGCACCGCGGTCTTCGCGGCGCTCTTGGTGTCGTACCGCTGTCTCCCGCTGGAGATGGCCAGGCATCAGGAGGTGTCCGGACCACTTCTCATCCTGGCGATGGCCTCGGTGGTCTACGGCTACGTACGGACCGCCAGACTGTGGGAACCCGCGGTTGTGGCCCCGCGCCGACCGGAGCCACAACCCGAACCGGTCTGAACGCGCTCCGATCGAGGTCCACGTCAAAGGAGCCGAAAAAAGGGAGGGGCGGCAGTGCCCTGTGCTGCCGAGCGGGTTACCCGGGTGCGTGGGGACAAACGAGTCCTCGCGGGACGACGAGTCCTGACGGCACACGCCCGACGTAAGGAGATCCGATGGCCCCGCCCCGGAATCGCGCACAGGACGGACCGAGCGGCCGCGCGCTGCTCACGGACCCGCTGAGCAACAAGGGCGTCGCCTTCACCCAGGAGGAGCGGGAACGCCACGGACTGGTCGGGATGCTGCCGCCCGCGGTGCTTTCGCTGGAGCTCCAGGCGCGCCGCGCCTGGGAGCAACTGCAGGCACAGCCCGACGACTTGGCGAAGAACGTGTACCTGGAGCAGCTCCACGACCGCAATGAGGTCCTCTATTTCCGGCTGCTCTGTGACCACCTCACCGAGCTGCTGCCGATCGTCTACGACCCGACTGTGGGCGAGGCGGTCAAGCGCTACAGCCACGAGTACCGGCGGCCGCGCGGCGTCTACCTGTCCATCGACCGCCCCCAGGACATCCGCCCGGCGTTCCAGGCGCTGGGCCTGGGCCCCGACGACGTCGACCTGCTGGTGGCCACCGATGCGGAGCAACTCCTCGGCGTCGGCGACTGGGGCGTCGGCGGCATGCAGCTCTCGGTCGGCAAGCTGGCGGTCTACACGGCCGCCGCGGGCATCCACCCGGGGCGGGCCGTCCCGGTGATGCTCGACGTCGGCACCGGAAACCAGGCGCTGCTCAACGACCCGCTGTACGTCGGCAACCAGCACAACAGGGTGCGCGGCGAGGAGTACGACTCGTTCGTCGCCGCCTTCGTGGAGGCGGTGTCGGAACTGTTCCCGCAGGCGCTGCTGCACTGGGAGGACTTCGGCGCCGGCAACGGCCGCCGGATCCTCCAGCGGTACGGCGAGAAGATCTGCACGTTCAACGACGACATGCAGGGCACCGGCGCGATCACCCTGGCCTGCGTGATGAACGCGGTACAGGTCACGGGCACGCCCATGCGGGATCAGCGGATCGTGGTCTTCGGCGCCGGGACCGCGGGCGTGGGCATCGCCGACCAGCTGCGCGATGCCATGGTCCGCGACGGACTGGACCGCGAGGAGGCCACCCGCCGCATCTGGTGCGTGGACCGCCAGGGCCTGCTGCGGCAGTCCACCGAGGGACTCCGCGACTACCAGCGGCCGTACGCGCGGCCCGACGACGAGTGGCCCGAGGACGGCCCGGCCGACCTGCACGGCGTGGTGGACCACGTGCACCCGACCGTGCTGGTGGGAACCTCCACCCAGCACGGGGCCTTCACCCGGGACGTGGTGCGTTCCATGGTCCGTCACGTGGACCGGCCGGTCGTCCTGCCGTTGTCCAACCCCACGGAGAAGATCGAGGCCATGCCCGCGGACGTGCTGCGGTGGACCGAGGGCAAGGCCCTGGTCGCCACCGGCATCCCGGTACCTCCGGTGGAGCTGGGCGGCACCACGTACGTCATCGGCCAGGCCAACAACGCCCTCGTCTACCCGGGGTTGGGGCTGGGCGCGGTGGTGGCCCGCGCCGAGCGGATCACCGACGGCATGCTCCAGGCCGCGGCGGAAGCCGTCGCCGGCCTCGCCGACCTGTCGGAACCCGGCGCCGCGCTGCTGCCGGAGGTGCAGAACCTGCGCACCTCCTCGGCCGTGGTCGCCACGGCCGTCGCCCGCCGCGCCGCCGAGGAGGGCGTCGCCCGGGCCCGCCTGGACGACGTGATCCAGCAGATCCAGGACGCCATGTGGCAGCCCGAGTACGGCTGACAAGCGAGGCCCCAGGCTGCTGACGACTGGTCAGTGGCCTGGGGCGGGCGCGGGGAAACTTATCCACCAGCAGCCCAAAAACTATGGCAAAGCGGACCGGAGTGCGGGTGTCGACCGTGTCATCGTGCGGGCCATGACGACACCGCACCTCCTTGACGACCTGGACGACCGGCCCCGCCTTCCCCTGCGCCCGATGGCGAACAAGGTGCCCGAAGTGACGGCCTTCTTCTGGATCATCAAGGTGCTGACCACCGGCATGGGCGAGACGGCGTCGGACCTCCTGGCCCGTGTGCTGGGCCCGATACCGGCTGTCGCCACCGGCGGTATCGCCCTGGTGGTGTCACTGGCCGCCCAGTTGACCGTCCGTCGGCACATCGCCTGGGCCTACTGGACCGCCGTCGTCATGGTCAGCGTCTTCGGCACGATGGCGGCCGACGTCCTCCACGTCGGCCTGGGCGTCCCCTACACGGTCTCGACCCCCGCGTTCCTCGCCGTCCTGGCCGCCGTCTTCGTCCTCTGGTACGCGAGCGAGCGCACCCTGTCCATCCACAGCATCCAGACCCGCCGGCGCGAGGCGTTCTACTGGGCGGCCGTCCTCGCCACGTTCGCCCTCGGCACCGCCGCGGGCGATCTCACCGCCACCGCCGGACTCGGTTACCTGGGTTCGGTCGTCCTCTTCGCGGCCGCGATCTGCGTGCCGGCTCTGGCCCACCGCTTCAGCGGTCTGAACGCCGTGGCCGCCTTCTGGTCCGCATACGTCATCACCCGCCCCCTCGGCGCCTCACTCGCCGACTGGATGGCAGTGAACCGCTCCCGCGGCGGCCTCGCTCTGGGGCTGGAGCCGGTCACTCTGGCGTGGACGCTCGCCATCCTGGTCTTCGTGGCCTGCCTGGCCGTATCGCAGCGCGACAGGCATGGCCACGCCGCTTGAGTGTGCCGTCGCGGGCGCATGCGGGATCTCGGTCGCGCGACCGCTTCGGAGGTTGACACTACGTCCGGGTGCCGCACCCCGGCTGGACAGATCACGTATTGGCGCCGTCCGGAGCCATCGAGATGCTCAGGAGACCGCGGCAGACCGACGACGCAGGCCAGGAAAGGAAGAACCATGTCGCTTCTGAAGACCATCGACACCAACCCCTCCTTCGCTCCGAGCGAGTCCGGGCCGCTCCCGGAACGCCTGATTTCGGGCAACCCCGCCTTCAAGACCTGGGCCCAGGACGCCTGCGGGGAGACGATCAAGACGGGCATCTGGGAAGCGACGCCCGGCGAGACCCGCTCGATCAAGGGCGATACCTTCGAGTTCTGCCACATCCTCTCCGGCGTCGTCGAACTCACGCCGGAAGGTGGCGAGCCGGTGGTCTACAGGGCAGGCGACAGCTTTGTCATGAAGCCCGGCTACGTCGGTGTCTGGAAGACCGTCGAAACCGTGCGCAAGATCTACGTGACTGTGAACTGATGCCGATGCCGCCCTCGGTGCACTCGTGCTCCGATCACCGCGGTGACTGCCCCTGACCGGTCATGTCGGAAAACCTCCGTGGGCGCTGGATCGATGTCGGTTTTCCGGTTTTCTGCGGGGTGTGGCTGGCTTCTGGATCGATGTTGGCCGGAAAGTGATCCCGGCGGCGTCGACCAGTACGCCGGCAGGGAGTGTTCTATGAACGTCGCAACCGCGAAGACCGGACCGGAAGAGAGTCCGAAGGCAACGCTCGTCATGGCCTGCGTCGGGGCGTTCGTCGCCTATCTGCCGGTCACCAGCGTCTCGGTGAGTCTTCCGGCCATCCAACGGGCCCTGCACGCGTCGACCTCTCAACTCTCCTGGATTTCCGACGCGTTCGTCCTTCCCATGGCGGCCCTCATCCTGACCGCCGGTGTCTTCGGAGACGTCCACGGACGCAAGAAGGTCTTCCAGGCAGGGTTGCTGTTCGCCGCCATCGGGGCCACCGTCGCTCTGAGCGCGCAGTCGGTCCAGGTGCTGTGGGCCGGTCAGGCGCTGGCCGGGCTGGGCGCGGCCGCGCTGCTGCCCACCACGCTGGCGCTGATCAGCCATGCGGTGCCCGATCCGCACGAGCGCGCCAAGTTCGTCGGGCTGTGGGCCGCGGCCTTGATGACGGCGCTGGCCCTCGGCCCCCTGATGGCGGGCGTCATCCTCGACCACGCCGCCTGGCGCTGGATCTACCTGCCCGCCATACCCGTGGCCGTCGTCACCCTGGCGGCCGCGGTGCCGCTGGTGGCCGACTCCCGGGCCCACGGCTCACGCCGGCTGGACTGGCCCGGCCAGATCACCGCCGCGCTGGCGATCACCTCGCTCGTCTACGGCGTGATCGAGGGCGGCGCGGACTCCTTCACCCAGCCCCGGGTGGTCGTCGCCCTGGTGCTGGCCGGCGTCAGCGCCCTCGCGTTCGTCCTGGCCGAACGGCGCAGCGCCAGCCCGATGCTGGACCTGTCGCTCTTCCGCAGCCCGGCGTTCAGCGCCACCACGCTGATCGCCATGATCTGCTTCCTGGGACTGATCGGCTTCTTCTTCGTCCTGAGCCTCTACTTCGGCATGGTGCAGCGGCTCGACACCCTCGACGCGGCGTACCGGCTGATGACGGTGACGACGGTGTGCCTGCTGGTCGGGGTCGTGGTCGGGCCGTTGATGCGCAGGGTCTCGGCACGCATCCTGATCACCACCGGGCTGCTGATCACCGCGGGGGCCCTGGTCTCCCTGACCGCGCTGGACGCCCACACCCCGTTCGGCGCGCTGGCCTGGCGGCTGGCCCTGCTCGGTCTCGGCCTGGGCCTGGTCGTCACACCCATGACCGCCACCGCGGTCGCCGCCGTGCCGCATCACCTGGCCGGGATGGCGGCGGCGGGCAACAACGCCTTCCGGCAGGTCGGCGGCGCGCTCGGCCCGGCCGTTCTGGGCGTGCTGCTGACCACCAGGATCACCGACACCCTGCCCGGCCATCTCGCCGACGCCGGCCTGGACGGCGCGACGGCGCAGCGGGTCACGGCGGCCGTGGCCGCCGGCGGGCCGGGGGCGGCGGCCCACATGGACCTGGGGGCGGACACCGGCCGCGCCCTGAGTGCCCTGTCCGACGCCTTCCTCGACGGCCTACGACTGTGCCTGATCGTGGCCGCCGCCCTCGCGCTGCTCGCCGCCCTCGTCGGTGCGGTGCTGCTGCGCACCCCGCGGGCCTCGGCCCAGGCGCCCCAGCAGGCGGAGCCGTCACCGGAAAGGGAGCCGGAACGGGAGTTGGCCGGCGTGGGCGCCGCACACGGCCCGGTGCGGGTTCCGCTGCCGCGGTCGGCCGGGCACGGCTCCGCGGGTGACGCGGCCGACGCTCCGCTCCCGGCCGACCCGAGGGCGACTCTCACCGGCCGGGTCTGTGACCCCGTGGGCGACGGCCTGGAGGGCGCCACGCTCACCCTCATCTCACTGGCCGGGCGCCAGGTCGGCCGGGCGGTGGCCCGCAGCGCCGGCCGATACGAGCTGACCGCGCCGGCAGCGGGGTCGTACGTGCTGATCGCCGCGGCGGACGGGCGTCAGCCCCAGGCGACCACACTGGTGCTCGGCGAGACACCGCTGTCTCATGACGTGGTGCTGGCAGGGGGCGGCGGCAGGCTCGCCGGCACCGTGGTGGCCGATGACGGGGTGCCTGTGGAGGGCGCCACGGTCATGGTGACGGACTGGCGCGGCGACGTGCTGGCCAGCGGCCCGTCCGACGCCTTCGGTGGGTTCGGTTTCGGCGAGCTGCCGACCGGCGACATCACGGTCACGGTGAACGCCGCCGGGTTCCGGCCGGCCGCACTCCCGGTCCAGGTAGCCGGCACGGGGACCACCACGCTCGAGGTGCCGCTGCGATCCGGCGCTCGGCTCCGGGGCGTCGTGCGAGCAGGAGCCGGCCGCCAGTCCCTCGCCGATGCTCGGGTGACGCTGGTGGACGTGGCCGGGAACGTGGTGGGCTCCACGACCACGGGACCCGACGGCGCCTACGCCTTCACCGACCTGGACACGGGAAGCTACTCGGTGATCGCCGCCGGGTACCCGCCCGTGGCCACCACGGTCCGCGTGGTCGGCCAGGGCCAGGACGACGTTCATCTGGAACTGGCTCACCCGGACAGCTGACCCGAGGCCCCGCCCGACCACTCGCAGACGTACCCAATCCGGTCACACCGGGCATGCGACAGTCGGATACGGTGCACTCACACCCCGACGCAGGGAGACCCTCGGTGCGGTCCTGGGCCCCGGATCCACTTGATCTGAAGCTGCTGCAGGCGCTGCAGCTCGACGGCCGGGTGCCGTTCAACCGGCTCGCGGAAGTCCTTCAGGTATCCGACCAGACCGTCGCCCGCCGCGTCCGGCGGCTGCGTACCACCGTCCAGTTGCGCGTGCTCGGCGTGACCGACGAAAGCCGACTCGGACGCAGCGTCTGGTTGCTCCGCCTGTGCTGCACCCCCGACGCGGCCGAACAACTGGCGGGCGCACTCGCCCGGCGCCCGGACACCTCCCACGTCCGTGTGATGTCAGGCGGCACCGAAGTGATGTGCGCGATGAACCCGCTGACCCGGCAGGCACGGGACGAACTCCTCCTCGACCGCCTCCAGCGCACCCCTCGTGTCACCTCGGTCAGCGCCCACTGCCTGCTGCACCGGTTCTACGGCGGCCCGTACAGCTGGCTCAGCAAGATCAACGCCCTCAGCGCCGACGAACAGACAGCTCTCAGCCCGCCACCCGTCCAACCGGCCACCACCCCCGTCCTCCTGGAGGAGGCCGACGAAGCACTGCTGGCCGTCCTCCACCGCGACGGACGGGCCCCGCTCACCGAACTGCAGGCGAGCACCGGCCTGTCGGAGTCCGCGGTCAGACGGCGCCTGGACCGCCTGCGCTCCACCGGAGTCCTCTACCTGGACGTGCAGTTCGACCACGAACCCCTCGGCAACGCCGTCGTCGCCCTGCTCTGGCTCACCGTCGCCCCAGCCGCGCTCGCCGACGTCGGCCGTGCCCTCGCCTCGCACCCCGAAGTGCGTTTCGCAGCGGCCACCACGGGCCAGGCCAACATCGTCGCCGCCACGCTGCACCCCGGCACGGGCGACGTGTACACCTACCTCAGCGACCGGATCGGAGCCCTGGACGGCGTCCGCTCCGTCGAGACCACCCTCAGCCTGAGAGAGGTCAAGCAGCTCTCCTACGAGCCTGGTCGCTGACCCCGAAGACCAGCGGTTGAACACACCGACGGCCGAAACCGGCCCGCCCGTCTCGCGCCCCTCCGGGACCACCGGTCCACGCTGGCAAAGTCAGGGATCCCGTTAGAGGTGGGATATAGGTCGGTCCTGAATCTTGGTGGGTGTCCGTCGTCCATGACCGCCCGCCATTGGAGGTCCATGCTCCGCCACCCCGCGATGCCGGTTGCCGCCACCGCATGGCGCACCGGGCGGGCGGCCCCTCACTGACACGGCCCGCGCCGCAGAGCCACAGGACCACGCCGGAACCGGCACGCTCCCCGACGCACGAGGGTCCCGGGCCGTCTCGAGCAGCCGCGCACGGCACCCGCCCCGGTGCCTGGGCGCCGGGCGTACCACGAAGGCCGTGTCGCGAGCTCCGGCCCCCTCGGCGGCTCCACGTCGACTCCGCCCGCAGGACAGGCGAGGCCGCTCAGCTCAGCCGCGCCCACGTTCCCACCCCTCTCCCGCATCCGGCTCAGCGCGCTCGCCGCCAGTCACCCGGAACCGACATGTGTCCGCCTCTCCCGAACCCCGTTCCTGCTTGGAGTGACCGATGTCCAGCCCCGACCTCGCGCCCGTAACGACTCCGTCTGACACAGCACGTCGTCTCCCGCTCCTCGCCGGACAGTCCGGAATCTGGTTCGACCTGCAGCTGGGCGCCGCCGGGCAGCAGTACTACGTCAGCCTCTACACCGACATCCGCGGCCCACTGGATCTCCGGGACTTCCGTACGGCCGCCCGCATGGGCGTGGCCGAGACCGAGGCGCTCCGGGTCCGGTTCGTCGCGGACGACGACGAGAGCGGGCCGACACAGCAGATCGAGGATCTGGACAACGACTGGACGCTGCCCGTGATCGAAGCCGCGGACGAGGAGGCGGCCCAGGCCTGGATGCGCGCCGACCTCGCCCGCGCCACGGACGTCACCCGGGACCCGCTCTTCACCTACGCGCTGATAGCGCTCTCGCCGGAGCGCCACTTCTTCTACCAGCGCGCCCATCACCTCACGGTCGACGGACACAGCGGCGTCCTCGTGCTGCGCCGGACCGCGGAGATCTACACGGCCCTGCGCGAAGGACGGGACCCTGCCGAAGGTGCGCTGCCCGGTCTCGCCGAGCTGCACTCCGCCGAGGCCGCGTACCGGGCCTCCGAGCGGTACGCCGCCGACCGCGCTCACTGGGCCGAACGGCTCGTGGACCTGCCTGAAGCATCCACCCTGAGCCTCGGCGCACACGCGGTACCGGCAGCCGGGTACAACCCGCTGCGCTGTGCCGGTCGTATCCCGCAGGAGACCCTGGACCGCCTCACCGCGACGGCCCGCCTCGCCCGTACCAACTGGTCGACCGGCCTCATCGCCGCCGTCGTCGCCTATCTGCAGCGGATGACCGGACAGGACGACATCCTGTTCAGCCTGCCCGTCGCCAACCGCGCCACCGCCGTGGAGAAGCAGACTCCGGGCATGACGGCCAACATCCTTCCGGTACGCGTCGAGGCGAGCCGGGGCACGACCGTCCGCTCCCTCATCCGCCGGGCGCTGGACGCGACCCGCGGGACACTGCGTCACCAGCAGTATCGGTACGAGGAGATAATGCGCGATCTCCGGGAGGCCGCCCCTTCCGGAGGCGCCGGCTCCACGCGCGCCGGGCGGCAGTTCGGCCCCGTCGTGAACGTCCTGGGCTTCGACCTGAACGTCTCCTTCGCCGACAGCCCCGGCACGGCACACCGACTCACCGCGGGCCCCATCGAGGACATGGAATTCGCGGTCTACCCGGTGCCTGGCGAAGGCGGCCTCCAGCTCCAGCTCACCGCGAACCCCAGCCGGTACAGCGAGGCCGAACTCGCCTCCCATCAGAGCCGCTTCGTCGAGTTCCTCGCCGCCTTCGCCGACAGTCCGGACTCAGAGATCTCCGACCTGCCACTCCTGCTGCCGGGTGAGCGGCGTCGGTTGCTGGAGGAGTGGAATGACACGGCTGTTGAGGTCGATGGCCCTGGCACTGTGCATGAGCGCTTTGAGGAGCGGGTTGCTGCGACGCCGGATGCTTGCGCCTTGGTCTTTGGTGAGGAGCAGGTCAGCTATGGGGAGCTGAATGCCAGGGCCAACCGGGTTGCTCATGGGTTGCTGGGGCGGGGTGTGGGACCGGAGTCGGTGGTGGCCGTGGCGTTGCCTCGGTCGGTCGGGATGGTCGCTGCGCTGCTTGGTGTGCTGAAGGCGGGGGCTGCGTATCTGCCGATTGATCTGGGTTATCCCGCTGAGCGGCGTCGGTACATGCTCGACAACGCCCGTGCGGCTTATGTCATCGACGAGGGCACTCTGGCCGAGTTCCGGGATGGGCGGGAGGACGATCCGGTCGTCTCCGTCGATCCGGCTTGTGCGGCGTATGTGATCTACACGTCTGGTTCTACCGGCCGTCCTAAGGGCGTGGTGGTTCCTCATGCGGGTGTGGTGAACCGGTTGGCGTGGATGCAGCACGAGTACCGGCTGGGGGACCGTGACCGCGTTCTGCACAAGACGCCGATCGGGTTCGACGTGTCGGTGTGGGAGTTGTTCTGGCCTCTTCTTCAGGGTGCCACGATGGTGATCGCGGAGCCTGAGGGGCATAAGGACCCGCTGTATCTGGCCCGGTTGATCGACCGGCAGCGGGTGACTACGGCTCACTTTGTGCCGTCGATGCTGCAGGTGTTCCTGGGTGAGGCTGAGGGTGGTGTGTGCGGTTCTCTGCGCCGGGTGATCTGTTCCGGTGAGGCTCTGCCTGCCGCGACCCGCGACGCCTTCTTCCAGGCTTTGCCGCACGCTGAGCTGCACAACCTCTACGGCCCCACTGAGGCTTCCATCGACGTCACTTACACGCAGTGTCTTGCGGGCGATGCGGTGGTCACTATCGGCCGGCCGGTGTGGAACACCCGCGTCTACGTGCTTGATGACCGTCTCCGGCCTGTTCCCACGGGTACTCCCGGTGATCTTTACCTCGCGGGTGTTCAGCTGGCTCGCGGTTATGTTCAGCGTCCCGAGCTGACGGCCGAGGCTTTCCTGCCCGACCCACATGGTGTTTCGGGTGCGCGGATGTATCGCACCGGCGATATCGCCACTTGGACTGCTGACGGGCAGCTGCGGTATCTGGGTCGTGTCGATGACCAGGTGAAGATCCGTGGTCAGCGTGTTGAACTCGGTGAGATCCAGACCCACCTCGCCGAGCTGCCCGGTGTCACTCATGCCGCGGTCCTGATCCGTGACGACCGCCTCATCGCCTACTACGTCGCCGAACCCGACGCGGTACCAGACTTCCTCCTCCTCCGTACGCACCTGCCCGACCACATGGTTCCGTCTGCCTATGTCGAGCTGGAGGCGCTTCCGCTCACGCCGAACGGCAAACTCGACCGCAAAGCCCTCCCCGCTCCGGACGTCACTCCCGCCACCACCCGCCCGCCACGCGACCCCCGCGAAGAACTCCTGTGCACCCTCTTCGGCCAGGTCCTTGGCATCGACACCGCCATCGGCATCGACGACAACTTCTTCGCACTCGGCGGGCACTCCCTGCTTGCCACCCGCCTGGCCAGTCGCATCCGAACCGCCCTGGGCGCCGAACTGCCCCTGCGCACGATCTTCCAAGCCCCCACGGTGGCCCTGCTGGCCCAACACATTGACGGTGACACCGAGCATCGGTCGCCCCTCACCGCCCAGAACCCCCGGCCCGACCGCATCCCCCTCTCCCACGCCCAGCGCCGCCTGTGGTTCCTCGACAAGATGGAGGGCGGTAGCCCCACCTACCACATGCCCCTCGCCGTCCGCCTCAACGGCGACCTCGACACCCAGGCACTCCAACAAGCCCTCACCGACGTCATCCACCGGCACGAAAGCCTCCGCACCGTCTTCGAAGAACACGACGGCGAACCCGTACAGAAAGTGCTGCCCTGCACCGAGGCAGTACCCACGCTTGGACGGGTGCCGGCCTCCGAGGAGCAGCTCAGAGATCTGCTGACATCCGCCGCGGCACAGCCATTCAGCCTGAAGGCCGATATGCCCCTGCGGGCAACGCTGTTCACCGTCAGTCCGGCTGAGCACGTGCTGCTCCTCGTCGTGCACCACATCGCGGCCGACGGCTGGTCCTTGACGCCGCTGGCCCAAGACCTGTCCGCCGCCTACCGGGCCCGGACCCAGGGCGAGGCACCGGAGTGGGCGCCCCTTCCGGTCCAATATGCCGACTACACCCTCTGGCAGCACGAGCTTCTAGGCGACGAACACGACCCCGCCAGCCGGGCCGCCCGCCAACTCGCCTACTGGCGAACCGAACTCGCCGGTCTGTCCGATGAGCTCGCGCTGCCCTACGACAGCCCGCGTCCACGCCACCCCAGTCACCGGGGCGGCAGCGTGGCGTGGGAGCTCCCCGCCGCCGTACGCCAAGAGCTGGAGGCGCTCGCACTGGAGACCGGGGCCAGCCTCTTCCTGCTCGTCCATGCCATGCTCGCCGGCCTCCTCACCCGGCTCGGGGCAGGCCACGACATCCCGCTCGGCGCACCCATCGCCGGACGCACCGACGAAGCCCTTCACCACCAGATCGGGTTCTTCGTCAACACCCTCGTCCTGCGCACCGACACCAGCGGCAATCCCACCTTCCGCACCCTCCTCCACCGCACCCGGGAAACGGGGCTTCACGCCTACAGCCACCAGGACATCCCCTTCGAGCGAATCGTCGAAGAGCTCAACCCGGTGCGCTCGGCTGGTCGGCACCCTCTGTTCCAGGTCATGCTGAACCTCGAGGACGACCTGGCGGCCTCCCCCTTCGAACTGCCCGGCATCGAGGTGAGCGCCGAGGCAGTCGCGGTGGACGCGGCCAAGTTCGACCTCATGTTCAACGTGGTCACCGCTGCCGACGGCTCCCTACGTGGCAGCGTCGACTTCGCGACCGACCTGTTCGATCACGCAACCGTGCAGGGCATGGCCGAGCGATTCGTCAGGCTCTGCGAGGCTGTCGCCGCCGACCCTGACCGTCCGCTGGCCGACTACGGACTCCTCACTCGCGATGAGCGGCGTCGGATGCTGGGGGAGTGGAACGACACGGCTGTCGAGGTCGACGGCCCCGGCACTCTGCACGAGCGCTTCGAGGAGCGGGTTGCTGCGACGCCGGACGCTTGTGCGCTGGTCTTTGGTGAGGAGCAGGTCAGCTATGGGGAGTTGAACGCGTTCGCCAACCGTGTTGCTCATGGGCTGCTGGGGCGGGGTGTGGGGCCGGAGTCGGTGGTGGCGGTGGCGTTGCCTCGGTCGGTCGGGATGGTTGCTGCGCTGCTTGGTGTGCTGAAGGCGGGGGCTGCGTATCTGCCGATTGATGTGGGTTATCCCGCTGAGCGGCGTCGGTACATGCTCGACAACGCCCGTGCGGCTTATGTCATCGACGAGATGACGCTTGCGGACCTGGTCGACCAGCAGCCGGACCGTGATCCTCGTATCGCGGTCGACTCGGCTTGTGCGGCGTATGTGATCTATACGTCTGGTTCCACCGGTCGTCCCAAGGGCGTGGTGGTTCCTCATGCGGGTGTGGTGAACCGGTTGGCGTGGATGCAGCACGAGTACCGGCTGGGGGACCGCGACCGCGTTCTGCACAAGACGCCGATCGGGTTCGACGTTTCGGTGTGGGAGTTGTTCTGGCCTCTTGTTCAGGGTGCCACGATGGTGATCGCGGAGCCTGAGGGGCATAAGGACCCGCTGTATCTGGCCCGGTTGATCGACCGGCAGCGGGTGACTACGGCCCACTTCGTGCCGTCGATGCTGCAGGTGTTCCTCGGTGAGGCTGAGGGGGGTGCGTGCGGTTCTCTGCGCCGGGTGATCTGTTCCGGTGAGGCGCTGCCTCCCGCGACCCGCGACGCCTTCTTCCAGGCTTTGCCGCACGCTGAGCTGCACAACCTCTACGGCCCCACCGAGGCTTCCATCGATGTCACGTATACGCCGTGCCGTCCCAGCGATGCGATGGTCACTATTGGCCGGCCTGTGTGGAACACCCGCGTCTACGTGCTCGATGACCGTCTCCGGCCTGTTCCCACGGGTACTCCCGGTGATCTTTACCTCGCTGGTGTGCAGCTGGCTCGCGGCTACGTTCAGCGTCCCGACCTGACGGCCGAGGCTTTCCTGCCCGACCCGCACGGTGATTCCGGTACGCGGATGTATCGCACCGGCGATATCGCCACTTGGACCGTCGACGGGCAGCTGCGGTATCTGGGTCGTGCCGATGACCAGGTCAAGATCCGTGGTCAGCGTGTTGAGCTCGGTGAGATCCAGACCCACCTCGCCGAGCTGCCCGGTGTCACTCATGCCGCGGTCGTGATCCGCGATGATCGCCTCATCGCCTACTACGTCGCCGAACCCGGCAGCACGCCGGACTTCCTCCTCCTCCGTACGCACCTGCCCGACCACATGGTCCCCTCCGCCTATGTCGAGCTGGAGGCGCTTCCGCTCACGCCGAACGGCAAACTCGACCGCAAAGCCCTCCCCACACCCGACCCAGCCCCGGGCTCCGGCACTTATCGCGCCCCACGCAATCCCCGCGAAGAACTCCTCTGCACGCTCTTCGGCCAGGTCCTCGGCATCGACACCCCCATCGGTATCGACGACAACTTCTTCGCACTCGGCGGGCACTCCCTGCTGGGCGTCACCCTGGTGGAGCGTCTCCGTGAACGCGGCGTGTCGATCGACGTACGGACCCTGTTCTCCGCCCCGACCGTGGCCAGTCTGGCTGCGGCGGCCGGGCGCGCCACGGTGGCGGTGCCCCCCAACCTCATCCCGACGAACGCGGTGGCGATCACTCCCGACATGCTGCCCTTGGTCGAGCTGAGCGCGCAGGAGGTGGAGTCGGTCCTCACCCAGATTCCGGGCGGCGCGTCCAACGTCGCGGACGTGTACCCGCTGGCTCCTCTGCAGGAAGGCATCCTTTTCCACCACCTCATGACCGCCGGCGGTGGCGACGACGTCTACGTATTGCCGGTGGTGCTTCGCTTCGACTCCCGGGAACGGTTCGACCGTTTCCGTTCGGCGTTGCAGAAAGTGGTCGACCGGCACGACATCCTGCGCACCGCCGTCCTCTGGGAAGGAATCGCAGAGCCCGTCCAGGTCGTGCTGCGTCACGCCGAGATCCCCGTCATCACCCTCCGGCCGGAGACTGGCGGAACCGTGGTGGAGCGGTTGCTGGCGGCCTGTCCCTCCGTGATGGACCTGCGTACGGCGCCTCTGGTGCGCCTGCACGTCACCGAACCGGACCAAGGACAGCAGCTGCATGCCGTTCTTCAGTTCCACCACATGATCCAGGACCACACCGCACTCTCCGTCGTACTGGAGGAAGTGCGCGCGATACTCGACGGCAGGGAGAACGAGCTTCCCCCACCGCTGCCGTTCCGCGAAGTGGTCGCCCAGGCGCATCTGGGCGTGCCGCAGGAGGAACACGAGGCCTACTTCGCCTCACTCTTGGGCGACGTGACCGAGCCCTCCGCTCCGTACGGCGTCCTCGAAGTCCATGGCGACGGCTCCGGCGTCGCCCAGGCGTCGCTGCCGCTGGACTCCGCACTCTCCGGCCGCCTGCGGGAACAGGCTCGGCGCCACGGCACCAGCCCGGCCACGCTGTTCCACGTCATATGGAGCCGTGTGACGGCTGCGACGTCCGGACGGGACGACGTCGTCTTCGGCACCGTCCTGTTCGGCCGTATGCACGCCGGAGCCGGAGCAGACCGCATACCCGGCCTGTTCATCAACACCTTGCCGGTACGGGTGCGCGGTGGTTCGGCCACCGTGGCCGAAGCCGTCTCCGGCGTGCGGGAGCAGTTGGCCGACCTCGTCGTCCACGAACACGCCCCGCTCTCCCTGGCCCAGCAGCTCAGTGGTGTGCCGGCTCGCACACCTCTGTTCACCTCACTGCTGAACTACCGGCACAGTCAGGACTTCGACGAGGCTTCCAGCACGGGTACGGTGCTGGAAGGCATCGAGCTGGTGCACGCCCATGAGCGCACCAACTACCCGGTCACCGTCTCGGTGGACGACACCGGCGGCGCGTTCACGATCACCGCCCAGACCGCGGCCTCGATCGATCCACAGGCGATGTGCGAACTCGTGAGCGTGACAGCCGAGCACATGGTCGCAGCCCTCGAATCAGCCCCCGGCACCCTGCTCCACCGGGTGGAGGTCCTGGACGAGACCGAGCGGCGTCGGTTGCTGGGGGAGTGGAACGACACGGCTGTCGGGGTCGACGGTCCTGGCACTGTGCATGAGCGCTTCGAGGAGCGGGTTGCTGCGACGCCGGATGCTTGTGCGCTGGTTTTTGGTGAGGAGCAGGTCAGCTATGGGGAGTTGAACGGGTTCGCCAATCGGGTTGCTCATGGGTTGCTGGGGCGGGGTGTGGGGCCGGAGTCGGTGGTGGCGGTGGCGTTGCCTCGGTCGGTCGGGATGGTTGCTGCGCTGCTTGGTGTGCTGAAGGCGGGGGCTGCGTATCTGCCTATTGATCTGGGTTATCCCGCTGAGCGGCGTCGGTACATGCTCGACAACGCCCGTGCGGCTTATGTCATCGACGAGAGCACTCTGGCCGAGTTCCGGGGTGGGCGGGAGGACGATCCGGGCGTCTTCGTCGATCCGGCTTGTGCGGCGTATGTGATCTATACGTCTGGTTCCACCGGCCGTCCTAAGGGCGTGGTGGTTCCCCATGCTGGTGTGGTGAACCGGTTGGCGTGGATGCAGCACGAGTACCGGCTGGGGAGCCACGACCGGGTCCTGCACAAGACGCCGATCGGGTTCGACGTTTCGGTGTGGGAGTTGTTCTGGCCTCTTCTTCAGGGTGCCACGATGGTGATCGCGGAGCCTGAGGGGCATAAGGACCCGCTGTATCTGGCCCGGTTGATCGACCGGCAGCGGGTGACTACGGCTCACTTCGTGCCGTCGATGCTGCAGGTGTTCCTCGCTGAGGCTGAGGCTGGTGCGTGCGGTTCTCTGCGCCGGGTGATCTGTTCCGGTGAGGCTCTGCCTGCCGCGACCCGCGACGCCTTCTTCCAGGCTTTGCCGCACGCTGAGCTGCACAACCTCTATGGCCCTACTGAGGCTTCCATCGATGTCACTCACGCGCCGTGCCGTCCCGGCGATGCGATGGTCACTATCGGCCGGCCGGTGTGGAACACCCGCGTCTACGTGCTAGATGACCGTCTCCGCCCTGTTCCCACGGGTACTCCCGGTGATCTTTACCTCGCCGGTGTGCAGCTGGCTCGCGGTTATGTTCAGCGTCCCGATCTGACGGCTGAGGCTTTCCTGCCTGACCCGTATGGTGTTTCGGGTGCGCGGATGTATCGCACCGGCGATATCGCTTCCTGGACTGCCGACGGGCAGCTGCGGTATCTGGGTCGTGCCGATGACCAGGTCAAGATCCGTGGTCAGCGTGTCGAGCTCGGTGAGATCCAGACCCACCTCGCCGAGCTGCCCGGTGTCACTCATGCCGCGGTCCTGATCCGCGACGACCGCCTCATCGCCTACTACGTCGCCGAACCCGGCAGCACGCCGGACTTCGCCACTTTGCGAGACCGCCTGCCCGACCACATGGTCCCCTCCGCCTATGTCGAGCTGGAGGCGCTTCCGCTCACCCCGAACGGCAAACTCGACCGCAAGGCCCTGCCTGCCCCGGACGTCACTCCCGCCACCACCCGCCCGCCACGCAACCCCCGCGAAGAACTCCTCTGCACGCTCTTCGGCCAGGTCCTCGGGATCGACACCCCCATCGGCATAGACGACAACTTCTTCGCCCTCGGCGGGCACTCCCTGCTTGCCACCCGCCTGGCCAGTCGCATCCGTACCGCCCTGGGCGCCGAACTGCCCCTGCGCACGATCTTCGAAGCCCCCACGGTGGCCCTGCTGGCCCAGCACATGGAGGACAGCGGCGACCGTCGTCCGCCCCTCATGGCCCGCGTCCCTCGGCCCGAGCGCACTCCGCTGTCACATGCCCAACAGCGTCTGTGGTTCCTCGACAAGATGGAGGGCGGCAGCCCCGCCTACCACATGCCCCTCGCCGTTCGTCTGCACGGCGACCTCGATGCCGATGCACTGCAGCAGGCCCTCACCGATGTCGTGCACCGGCACGAAAGTCTGCGTACCGTCTTCGAGGAGCACGACGGTGAACCCGTACAGAAGGTGTTGTCCTGTGCCGAGGCCAAGCCCGAACTCGACCGGGTGGTGGCATCCGAGGAGCAGTTGACGAACCTGCTGGCGTCCGCCGTCGCGCGGCCCTTCGACCTGGCTGCCGAACTCCCGGTACGCGCAGTGCTCTTCGCTGTGGGGACCGAGCACGTGCTGCTTCTCCTCGTGCACCACATCGCGGCCGACGGCTGGTCTTTCGCGCCCTTCGCCCGCGACCTGTCCACCGCCTACCGCAGCCGCGTCCACGGCTCGGCGCCGGACTGGCAGCCGCTGCCCGTTCAGTACGCCGACTACATGCTGTGGCAGCGGGAGTTGCTCGGGGACGAACACGACCCCGCCAGCCGTGCCGCCCGCCAGCTCGCCCACTGGCGTACCGAACTCGACGGGCTGCCCGCCGAGCTCAGCCTGCTCACTGACCGGCCGAGGCCCGCCGTGGCCGGCCATCGGGGCGGATTCGCGTACTGGAACATCGACGCCGAACTGCTCGGAAGGCTTCAGGCGCTCGCCCGGGAGTCCGGCGCGAGCCTGTTCATGCTGGTGCAGGCCGCCCTCGCCGGACTGCTCACCCGGCTCGGCGCGGGCGAGGACATCCCCATCGGTGCGCCCATCGCCGGACGTACCGACGAGGCACTCCACGACCTCGTCGGGTTCTTCGTCAACACTCTGGTCCTGCGCACCGACACCAGCGGCAATCCCACCTTCCGCACCCTCCTCCACCGCACCCGGGAGACGGACCTCCACGCCTACACCCACCAGGACACCCCCTTCGAGCGCCTCGTCGAGGTCCTGAACCCCGAACGCTCCCTCGCCCGCCACCCCCTCTTCCAGGTCGCCCTGAACTTCCAGAACAACAGCGAAGGCGTCCTGGACCTCGGGGACGACATCACGGTGAACGAGCTCGAAGTGCAGCGCGGGCAGGCCAAGTTCGATCTCTCCTTCACCGTGCGCGATGCGCCGGACGGCGGGCTGCACGGTGCGATCGAGTACGCGGCCGACCTGTTCGACCAGGAGACCGTCGACCTGCTCGGCCAGCGGCTCGTACGCTTCCTCCGAGCCGTCGTCGAACGCCCCGACGAACCGCTCTCGCACTACGAACTCCTCACCCCCGAGGAACACCATCGACTCCTGGAGGAGTGGAACTGCCCCCCGGACGGCACTCCCTCCGCGACGACCCCCGACACCCTGCACCACCTCTTCGAGGTGCAGGTCTCCGCCACCCCCGACCGGATCGCTCTGGTCCACGGCGCCGAACAGCTCACCTACGCCGAGCTCAACGCACGGGCCAACCGACTCGCCCACCGGCTCGTCGCGGACGGTGCGGGGCCCGGCAGGGTCGTAGCCGTATCGCTTCCGCGTTCCATGGAACTGATCGTCGCGCTGCTCGGTGTCCTGAAGTCGGGGGCCGCCTATCTGCCGGTCGATCCCACGTATCCGGCGGAGCGGATCGCGTTCATGCTGGAGGATGTCGAGTCGGTCGCTCTCCTGGACGACCCTGAGCAGGTGCGGGAGCCGGGCGAGTGGGCCACGACCGACCCGCTCGCCCCGGCGGACGCGGGCGCGGCCGCCCGGATGCCCGCGTACGTCATCTATACCTCCGGCTCGACCGGGCGTCCCAAGGGCGTGGTCATCCGCCATGACGCGGCGGTGCATTACCTCGCGTACCTGCACGATCTGACCGGACTCGGGGCCGACGACACGGTGCTGAACCTCGCCTCGGTGTCCTTCGACCCGTCCGTGCGGGACATCTTCGGGCCCTTGACGGCCGGCGCGCGGCTCGTCGTGACCGAGCCGGCGGAAGCGAAGAATCCGGCGGCGCTGTTGGGGCTGCTGCGGCGGCACCGGGTGACCGTGCTGCCGGCGCTGGTGCCGACCATGCTGGACGCGCTCGCGGACGCGGCGCGGGACGCGGCCGACGAGGACGACGTACCCTCGCCGTGGCTGCGGATGGGGCTGGTCAGCGGCGAGGAGCTGACGGCCGCGCAGGTACGGCGGGCCGCGGCGGTCGGGGCGGACTGGCAGTTGGTGAACCAGTACGGGCCCACCGAGTCGACGATGACGGCGACCTTCCATCCGGTGACGGAGGAGGAGGCCCGGGACGGTGCCAGGCTGCCGATCGGGCGGCCGATCAGGGGCGCCCGCTGCTATGTGCTCGACCGGTGGCTGCGGCCGGTGCCTGTGGGATCCACGGGTGAGCTGTATCTCGCCGGTGACGATCTGGCGGACGGGTACGTGAACCGTCCGGGGCTGACCGCGGAGCGGTTCGTGGCGGATCCGTACGGGTCGCGTCCGGGTGCCCGGATGTACCGGACCGGCGACATCGCGCGGTGGCGGGCCGACGGCACGCTGGAGTTCCACGGGCGCGTCGACGACCAGGTCAAACTGAGGGGCGTCCGCGTCGAACTGGGGGAGATCCAGGCGGTGCTGGCGGCCGTGGACGGAGTCGCGCGGGCCGGTGTCGCGGTGCGGGAGGACGTGCCGGGGCGGCAGCTGCTGACCGGATATGTCGTGCCCGAGGCCGGGGCCGAGCCGACAGCGGACGCCCTGCGGCGGGCATTGGAGAAGCGGCTGCCCGCGCAGCTGGTGCCGGGGGCGTTCGTGGTGTTGGACGCGCTGCCGCTCAGTCCGAACGGAAAGCTGGACCGCTCGTCGCTGCCCGCGCCGGAGCAGGACCGGGGCGAGGTCCGGGACGCTGCCACACCGGTCGAGAAGACGCTGGTGGAGCTGTTCTGCGATGTTCTCGGGCTGGACCGGGTCGGGGTGGACGACAACTTCTTCACCCTGGGCGGGCATTCACTGCTGGCTGCCCGGCTGGTGAGCCGGGTGCAAGCGGTGCTCGGGGTGGAGCTGCATCTCCGCAGCCTGTTCCAGGCGCCGACCGTGGCCTCGCTGGCCGCGCTCCTGGAGCAGGACGGCGGGCCCGACAACTCGCTCGACGTCCTGCTGCCGCTCCGGGCGCAGGGCACCGGCACCCCATTGTTCTGCATGCACCCGGTGGGCGGTCTGAGCTGGTGCTACGGACGGCTGGTGCCGTACCTCGGTGCGGAGTTCCCGGTGTACGGGCTCCAGGCCCGGGGCATCGCCGGCGACGGGCAGCGCTGGGCGCGGACGATCGAGGAGATGGCCGACGACTACGTCGAGCAGATCCGCCGGGTTCAGCCGCACGGGCCGTACCAGCTGCTGGGCTGGTCGGTGGGCGGCAACGTGGCGCACGCGGTCGCGGTGCGGCTGCGCCGGCTCGGCGAGCCGGTCACGCTTGTCGCGCTGCTCGACTCCTGCCCCAGTGACCTGATGGACAAGCCCACGCCCGCGATGGAGCGCGAGCGGCTCCACAAGGTGGTCGCCGACTTCGACGTGGACGCGGCGGACTTCGAGTGGCTCGAGCGGGACGACTCCGAGCTCGGACGCACCCTGCGCAAGGAACTCGGCGTGATGAAGGGGCTGTCCCGGGAGCAGATCGGCGCCATGTGGGACACCTCGGTGAACACCAGCCTGATCCTGCGGGACTACGTGCCCGAGCCGCTGGATGTGCCACTGGTGTACTTCACGGCGCTGTTGGAGCGGCCCCCGGGCAGCCCGGATGTCACCGCCTGGGAGCCGTACTCGGCGGGTCCGATCGAGGAGTACGGCATCGAGTCCAGCCACGCCGGCATGATGGACGCCGCTCCGGTGGCTGCCATCGGCCGGATTCTCGGTGATGTGCTGCGCCGGATCGGCGGTGCGCGATGAGCACCGTGACCGATGGGGACGCGGTCGACGAGACACCGCGGTTGAGCCGTAACCGGGACTTCTGGCTGTTGTGGAGCGGCAGCGGGCTGTCCGTGCTCGGGTCGCGGGCCGGCGCCGCGGGGTACGCGCTGCTGGCCCTCTGGCACACGGGGTCAGGGCAGGCCGCCGGTCTGGTGGCGTTCGCCGCGCTGCTGCCGAATCTGGTGGTGCAGTTGCCGGCCGGTGCGCTGGTGGACCGGTGGGACCGGAAGCGGCTGATGGTGGCCTGCGAGGTGGGCAGGGCGGTGGCGCTGCTGAGCGTGGCCGTCACGGCTGCCGCCGGATGGTTCTGGTTGCCGCATCTGATGGCGGTGGCCCTGGTGGAGACGAGCCTGGGCCTGGTCCACCAGCTGGCCGAGCAGGGTGCGGTGCGCCATGTGGTCGCCCCGCACCAGCTGGGGGCCGCCCTCTCCCGCAACGAGACGCGCTTCAGGGCCGCCGGGCTGATCGGCGGGCCGCTGGGGACCGCGCTGTTCGCCCTGACCCGCTGGCTGCCGTTCGCCTTCGCCGCCCTCGGTCAGCTGTTGTCGCTGCTCACCTTGCTGCTGATCCGACGGGACTTCCAGGACCGCAGGAAGCGCGACGCCGACCGGTCGCTGGTCCGGGAGATGCGCGAGGGGGTGAAGTGGCTTCTCGGGCAGCGGTTCCTGCGGGCCGCGGTGTCCCTGGTGGCCGCCACGAACGTGCTGTTCCAAGTGGTCATGCTGGCCGTTCCGTTCGCGCTGGTCGAGGAGGAGGGACGGTCCCCGGTGGCGGTCGGCGTCGTGCTGGCGGCCGGCGGGGTCGGCGGAATGCTGGGCGCGCTGAGCGCCCAGTGGTGGATCCCGCGCCTGTACCTGCGGACCGTGCTGATCGGCGGGCTCGGAGTGTGGGCGGTGCTCGTGCCGCTGGTGGCGGTCGTACGTCAGCCGCTGCTGATGGGGTTGGCGTGCGGGGCGATGAGCTATGTCAGCGGGCTGTTCAACGTGGTGGCCGCCGTCTACCAGCTGAGGATCACCCCGGACGAGATCCTGGGCCGTACGGCTGGGGCGGCGGGCATGGTCGCGTACGGCGCCAGCGCGCTCGGGGCGCTCGCGGGCGGTTTCATGCTGGACGGCTGGGGCAGCCGCCACACCGTCCTCGCGGTCGCCGTGCTGATGGCGGTGACCGCCCTGGCGGCGGCCGCGGTGCCCGCCGTCCGGGCCGCCGCCCACCCGGCCTCGGGCGGCCCCGACCCGGACCTGCCCGAGCGCGGGGAGGACCGCATACCGGCCGTATAGGTCCTTGATAGGAGCCCCCCGCAGGATCGATGCGCTGGGGGACCGTCGTACCCAGTGATCCATGTGCCGGTGCTCGTGGAACCCCGGCCCGGCTGCCGCCACCACCCGGGCCGCGCGGCGGTGATCGCGCACTCGACCTCGACACGATCCGTTCCGACGTGCCGGCGCCCGGTTGGGCCCGGGCCGCCGCGCGCACCTGTGGAAGGACTGAATCCCGTCATGCTCATCCTGCGGCACTCCGAGGTCGCGCAGATCCTCGACGGCCGTGAACTCGACAACATCCGGACCGTGGGCGACGCCTACCGCGTGCACGCGCAGGGCGACACCGCGGTACCGCACTCCGTGTTCCTCCGTTTCCCCGGGCAGCCGCGCAACCGCATCATCGGCCTGCCCGCCTACCGGGGCGGGCAGCGGCCGGTCGCGGGCATGAAATGGATCGCTTCCTTCCCGGCCAACATCGAGCGGGGCATCGAGCGGGCCAGCGCGTCGATCATCCTCAACTCGCTGGAGACCGGCCGGCCCGAGGCCCTGATCGAGGGCTCGCTGATCTCCGCCGCGCGCACCGCCGCCAGCGCCGCGCTCGCCGCGGAGCTGCTCACCCGCGACCGCCGCCCGGACGGCCTGGCGCTGATCGGCTGTGGCGTCATCAACCTGGAGATCCTGCGCCATGTGCGGTCAGTCGTCCCCGGGCTGAAGACGCTGTCCCTGTACGACAGTTCCCCGCAGCGGGCCGCCGAGTTCGCCGCCCGGGCCGCCGCGGTGCTCCCGGATGCCGAGGTCGTCACGCTCGACAGCGCGGAGCAGGCGCTCGCGGCGCACGGCCTGGTCTCCATCGCCACGTCCGCCATCGAGCCGCATCTGGACCTGAAGGCAGCCGTGCCGGGCACGGTCGTACTGCACATCTCGCTGCGTGACCTGCTGCCCGAGTCACTGATCGACGCGCACAACATCGTCGACGACGTCGATCACGCGGTGCGCGAGCGGACTTCACTCGACCTGGCCGTGCAGGCCGCGGGGCACCGGGACTTCATCGACCCGACGATCGGCCGGCTCCTCCTGGAGGAGGGCTCGAAGGACGGGTTCGCGCCGGAGCCGGACCGCACGGTCGTCTACGCGCCGTTCGGGCTGGGCGTGCTGGACATGGCCCTCGCCGACGACGTCCTCGCCTCCGCCCGGGCCAGAGGGCTCGGTGTGCTGGTGGAGGGCTTCCTGCCGTGAGGCGGCACGTCACGGCCGTACGCACCCCGACCAACCACGACATGGGAGCACACATGACCAAGAGCACCTCCCGCGGACGGCACACCGCCGCGGTCCTCGCCGCGGCCGCGGCCGCGACCGTCGGCGTCGGGCTCGTCGCGTCGCCCGCGAGCGCCGCGACCTCCTGGGAGTCGCTGACGGTGCCCACCACCTACGCGAACATCTCCGTCCTGCCGTTCGACAGCCAGAACGCCTACGCCAAGAGCGTGCCGTTCTGCTTCGACGAGTGCACGTCCTCGCCCAAGCTGTGGCAGAAGACGGGCACCGCCTGGAAGCAGGTGACCCCGCCCTCGGACGCCGAGGTCGGCGTCCTCGCCGGCACCGGCGTGAACGACCTGTGGGTCTTCGGAAGCAGGTACGCGACGACCGGCAGCTACCGGTTCAACCACTACGACGGCACCAAGTGGACGTCGAACCTCAACCCGGAGCCGAAGAACGCCGAGGTCCTCGACGCCCAGGCGATCAGCCGCAACGACGTGGTGGCGGTCGGCAACTACCGCGCCGACGACAACGGCTGGCACCCGATGGTGACCCGGTGGAACGGCACCAGCTGGAAGACGACCAAGCTCACCGGGATCGACGGCGAGTTCGAGGCCGTCGACGTCAACTCCCCCAACGACATCTGGGCCGTCGGCTACCGCAACAAGGGCGGTGGCACCGGCGGTTACCAGCCGCTCGCCATGCATTACGACGGCACCACGTGGAGTGAGGTGCCCGTGCCCGAGACGCCGGGCACGATGTACATCCTGCGCGAGGTGATCAGCAACGGACCGAACGACACATGGGTCGCCGCCGGGAACAAGGTGAGCCACTGGAACGGCAAGACCTGGACCCGCCATGACACTCCCGCCTCCTGGCCGAGCTTCGCCTACCACGGGGGGCAGCTCTACGCCGGTCTCGCCGGGTCCCCGAAGCTGGTCCGCTGGAGCGGCAGCGCGTGGGTGACGGACAGCTCCCTCACCCAGGGCGCCCAGGTCGACCAGCTGACCACGGCCCCCGACGGCTCGCTGTACGCCGTCCACAGCGAGGGCAACTCGGTGTTCTGGTACAACGCCTTCCTGTCCCGGCTCGCCCCGCCGGCCGCTCGCTGACCCGCACCGCCCCACAGGAAAGGAAACGCTTCATGAGCGACCGCAACGGCTGGGCTCCCGCGGAGGTCGGTCCGGGCGACATCGGCACCGACGCCACGCCCGAGGCGCTCGTCGCCCACCTGGACGCCATCGACCTGGACGCGCTGCTCCTCCGGGAGAAGGCCGTGGTCTTCCGCGGGTTCAAGGTGCCCGCCGACGGCCTCGACCCGGTGCTCGACCGCCTGCTGCCGCGCCGCCTCGCCTATGTGCACGGCAACTCGCCCCGCACCAAGGTGGGCTCGAACGTCTACACCTCCACGGAGTACCCGCAGGAGTACACCATCTCGATGCACAACGAGATGTCGTACGCCCACGCGTGGCCCACCCGCCTCACCTTCTACTGTGCGGTCGCACCCGCGACCGGCGGCGCCACCCCGGTCGTCGACGCGGCGCTGTGGCTGGAGTCCCTGGACGACGAGGTGCGCGAGGCCTTCCGGAACGGGGTGCGCTACACGCAGAACCTGCACGGCGGCAGGGGGCTCGGCAAGAGCTGGCAGGACACCTTCGAGACGGAGGACCGGGACGAGGTCGACGCCTTCCTCAAGGAGGCCGGTGCCGACTGGAGCTGGGGACCGGGCAATAGCCTGATGATCAGCCAGGTGCGTCACTCCACGGTCCGCCACCCGGACACCGGGACAGAGGTCTGGTTCAACCAGTCCGACCAGTGGCACCCGGCCTCGCTCGGCGACGAGACGGCCAAGGCCCTGGCCCAGATCATGCCGGCGAGCGAGTTGCCGCAGTACGTCACCTTCGCCGACGGCAGCCCGATCCCGGACGCGTATGTGCTCCAGGTGCGTGACCGGGGTCTGGAGAACGCGGTCGACGTCGACTGGCACGAGGGCGATCTGCTGGTCATCGACAACCTGCTCGTCGGCCATGGCCGCCGCCCGTTCACCGGCCCGCGGCGGGTTCTCGTCGCCATGTCGGACTGAGCACTCTCCGATTCCGGCCCGCAGCGGGGCCAGGGCCGGTTCGTCACCGGCCCTGGCCCCGTTCTCCTGTCCTGCCCCGGCCGCACCGTGATGTGCACGAGTGTGACCGCCTTCCTTTCCGACCTCCCGCCGGGCGGGCCCGTCCGGCCCTCGCAGAGAGGCGAGTCCCCGTGACCCGTCACCCCGTCGTTCTGATCGCCGAGGAGCTGTCCCCGGCCACAGTCGACGCCCTCGGCCCCGATGTGGACGTGCGCCACGTCGACGGTTCCGATCGCGCCGCCCTGCTGCCCGCCCTCGCCGACGCCGATGCCGTACTGGTGCGCAGCGCCACCCGGGTGGACCGGGAGGCGATCGCCGCCGGCCCTCGGCTGAAGGTCGTGGCCCGGGCCGGGGTGGGCCTGGACAACGTCGACATCCCGGCCGCCACCGAGGCCGGTGTCCTGGTGGCCAACGCCCCGGTCTCCAACGTCACCAGCGCCGCCGAGCTGACCGTCGGCCTGCTGCTGGCGGTCGCCCGCAACATCCCGCAGGCCGACGCCGCGCTGAAGAACGGTTCCTGGCAGCGCAGCCGCTGGTCCGGCGTGGAACTGAGCGGCAAGGTGCTCGGCGTCGTCGGCCTCGGCCGCATCGGCGGCCTCGTCGCCCGGCGCATGGCCGCCTTCGGGATGGACGTGGTGGCCTACGACCCCTATGTGACCGCCGCCCACGCGGCCGCCACAGGCGTGCGGCTGTTGCCCCTCGACGAACTCCTCGCCCGGTGCGACTTCCTCACCGTCCATCTGCCCCGGACTCCCGAGACGACGGGCCTGATCGGCTTCGACGCGCTGAGCAAGGTGAAGCAGACCGTGCGCATCGTCAACGCGGCGCGCGGCGGCATCGTGGACGAGAACGAGTTGTACGCGGCGCTGAAGGAGGGCCGCGTCGCGGGCGCCGCACTCGATGTGTACGCCGGCGAGCCGTGCACCGACTCGCCCCTGTTCGCGCTCGACAACGTGGTGGTCACCCCCCACCTGGGCGCCTCCACCGCCGAGGCCCAGGAGAAGGCCGGCGTCGCCGCGGCCCGCTCGGTGCGGCTCGCGCTCGCGGGGGAGCACGTGCCCGACGCCGTCAACGTACGGGGCGGCCCGGTCCCGGAGCCGGTACGTCCGTGGCTCCCGCTGACCGAGCGGCTCGGCCGGGTCTTCACCCGGGCCGCGGGCGGTGTCCCCGTGCAGCTCGAGGTCCTGCTGCGGGGCGAGATCGCGGAGGCGGCCCCGGAGGTGCTCGAACTCGCCGCGCTCAAAGGGGTGCTGGACGGGACCGCCGCGGGCGCGGTGAGTCATGTGAACGCCCCGCTGGTCGCCAGGGAGCGCGGTCTGACCTCGCGGCTGTCCACAAGCCGGGACGCCGTCGGCCACCGTTCCGCCCTCACCCTGCGCGGCGTCCTCTCCGACGGCCGCGTCATCACCGTCACCGGCACGCTCGCCGAAATCCGCCTCCAGGAGCGGCTGGTCGAGGCGCTCGGCCACGAGCTGGATCTGCCGCTCTGCGGCGACCTCTGCTTTCTGCGCTACCCGCACCGGCCCGGAGCGATCGGCCTGATCGGCGGGGAGTTCGCCGCGGAGGGCGTCGACATCACGGCGATGCAGGTCGCGACGGACGCCGGCCGGACCGCCCTGGCCGGTCTCTGTGTAGACACCCCTGTTCCCGCGAGCGCGCTCGGTCGGGCCGCCGCCGCCGTGGACGCCGACCTGACCTGGCATGTTCCCGCAGCAGGATGACGCTGAAAGCACATTGATCAGGAAATTTACGGAATTCTGAAGTTGTGAAATTCAACGCCACAGGATCGAACCAACTGTTTTACAATCCGTAGGAGATCTACGACCATCACCCGACATACAGCCCACACGTGAGGGAATGTGCTGGACGAAGTGCACCCCCTTCCAATTCCCTCCGGTGGGCGACCCGGCCCAGAACGCAGGGGAACTTTGGAGCCGCCGGTGTTGACCAGCAGTCTCGGCTTGCATCCGGACGAGGAGTCGGCATACCGGGCCATGCTGACGAACTCCCACATGAGCGTGACCGAACTCGCAACCCACCTCGGCTGGCCCACGGGCAGAGTCTCGGCCGCCATCAACCGCCTGGCCCGGCGCTCACTGGTCCAGCTGCCCCCGGACAGCACCGGCAGACCCGTACTCGTCCGGCCCGAACTGGCCCTGGCGGCGTTGCTCCTCGACGAGGAGGCGACTCTGCTCGACCACCGCAGGCGCGTGGCCGCCAGCAGCACCGCGGTCACCCAGGTGATAGCCGCGTACAACGCCCCGGAGGACCGGCCGGACGTCGTGCGACTGCCGGATCCGGAGGCGGTGCAGGAGAGAATCGACGAGTTCGCGGCGGCCTGCCAGGTGGAGATCGCGGCGCTGGAGGTCGGCAGCTCCCCCTCCGCGGAGCGTCTCGGGGCCGCCGAGCGGCTCGACTCGGCGATGCTGGACCGCGGCGTCGACCTCCGCCGCGTCTATCCCGACAGCGTGCTCACCGACACGGCCACCGTCCAGTACGCCGACCGGCTGACCGCCCGGGGCGGGCAGGTGCGGACGGCACGGCGTCTGCCGCCCCAAATGATCATCTTCGACCGCTACTCGGCCATCGTGCCCATCGACCCCGCGCAACCGAACGCCGAAGCCGTGGCGATCCAGGGCACGGGCGCCGTCAGGGCTCTGCTCACCCTCTTCGACCACGTGTGGGAGCAGGCCACGCCACTGGGCTCGATGGCGGACAGCGGAGCAGACGAGTTCACCGACCAGGAACGCACTCTGCTCGAACTGTTGTGCGCCGGCGACACCGACGAGGTGATCGCGCGCAGACTGGGTGTGTCCGTGCGCACCGGCCGGCGCCTCACCTCGGGGCTCATGAGCCGCCTCGGTGCCCGCAGCCGCTTCCAGGCGGGCGTGCTGGCGGCGACTCGTGGCTGGGTACTGCCACCCGAGCCCCAGGAGGACACAGCGCGCACGGCGACTGAGCCGAAGGCCGACAGGTGACGTTGATTCTGTCATTACGATGCCGGGGCGAAACAGCCAGCCGACGCGCGGTGGTGACGAGAAACGCGGGGGAACACCATGCCGGAAAACTTGGAAATAAATCGCGATGAAGAATCTGTTTACCAGGTGCTGCTGGAGCAACCGAATCTCAGCGTGGTCGACCTTTCCGAAGTTCTCGGTTGGTCTCCGGAAAGAGTGACCGCGGCCTTCAATAAATTGATCCACCTGTCCTCGCTGAGTCCCGGAAGCGAGGACGCGAAACGCAGAATCACCCGGATCAGGCGCAGCCTCATCTCTTTCCTGGACCGGCAGGAAGAGGAGCTGATCCGGCGCCAGAAGGAGATCGCCGCCAGCCGTCAGGTGGTCTTCCAACTGCTCGCCGAGCACGCTGAGGCCGCCACGGCCGATCAGCACAGGGGAGCCCGGCGGCTGGAGGGCAGGGAGGCGATCCAGTCCTTCATCCGGACCATGGCCGAGACCTGCACCTCCGAGGTCGCCGTCTTCGCCACCGGGGGTGGCCAGCCGGCGGAGAGTCTGGATGCGGCCAAGCCGCTCGACTCCGCCGTTCTGAAGCGGGGGGTGAGCCTGCGCTACATCTACCTCGACAGCGTCCGCAACGACGGAGCCACCACGGCGTACGCACAGTGGCTGACCCAGCAGGGCGGGCAGGTGCGGACGGTGCCGCACCTGCCGACACGACTGCTCATCTACGACCGCTCACTGGCGATCGTTCCTGTGAACCCGCAGGTCGCGGATGCCGCCGTACTCGCTCTGGAGGACGTGGGCGTGGTCAGTGCGCTGCAAGCCCTCTTCGAACGGACTTGGGACCACTCCTCCCCACTCGGCGAGGATCGCACCCGTGACTCACACGGGCTCACCGCCCAGGACCGTGCCGTACTGGAGCTTCTCGCCCGGGGGCTCACCGACGAGATGATCGCCCGCAAGCTGGCGGTTTCCGTGCGTACCGTGCGTCGTATGACAGCCGGCCTGATGAATCGCCTGAACGCGAGCAGTCGCTTCCAGGCCGGCGTGCTGGCTGTGGCGCGGGGCTGGGTACGCGGTTGACGTCCGGCTGTGGATCACGGTCCCCAGGTGTTGTCCAGGAGGACCGCTGCATCCTCCTGGCCGGACGCGGACACCTGCCCGACGGGGTCACCGGTCGCCGGGGACGCGCCGACAGCCGCCGTCGCGGTCAGAACGGCGACGATGGGCACCAGCAGTGCGAGCTTCAGTCGTCCCAAGCCCTTCACGACACACCTTTCTTGTTGGCTTTTCTACTTTTTCGACCGCACCGGTTCTTGCGCCTTCGGCTCGCGAACTTCATGGTGTGGCCCGTGTTTCGATTCTTTCAGCGCAATTCCACGGGTCGCCAGCACATTTCATGTCCGCTTCTGCCGGTGGCAGGAGCCTGCCACCGCAAAGGTCAGTATCCGCCCCACTCCACGAGGAGTTGGTGACGCTCCTCCTCCGTGAGGATGTCGATGCCGCTCACCGGGCGCTCCGGGTTCTCGGCCAGGGTCTCCAGCAGGTACAAAACCCGGTCGAGCAGCTGCTGGGCCTCGTCGCGCGTGTAGAGGTCCGGCAGGTATCCCAGCCGCAGACCGAGGCTGTCGCCGTCCGGCACGACGGCCATGCGGAGCGGGTAGTGAGTGGCGTCCTCGTTGTCGATGTCGAGCACTTCGAGGTCGCTGAGGACCGTGTCGAGAACCGACGGGTCCAGGGGGTAGTTCGTCAGCACCGTGGTGGTGTCGAAGAGGGTGCCGAAGCCGGTGTGGCGCTGGATGTCGGACAGGCCGTAGTGGTGGTGCGGGATCAGTTGTGCCTGCTCCTCCTGCAGCCGGGTGAGCAGGCCGATCACCGGCTCCTCGGGGCGCAGCCGCACGCGTACCGGCAGGGTGTTGATGAACAGGCCGAGCATCCGCTCGACTCCCTCGATCTCCGGCGGCCGTCCCGAGACCGTGGCGCCGAAGACCACGTCCTCCCGGCCCGTCTGCCGCGCCAGCAGCAGACCCCACACACCCTGGATGACGGTGTTCAGCGTCACCCCGTGCCGGCGCCCGGTCGCGGCCAGGGCCTCGGCGAGTTCCTTGGGCATCTCCGTACGGACCATGTCCTGCACGGGGCTCTTGTCGTGGGTGGTGTCGGGGGCGACGAGGGTCGGTTCGGGCAGTCCTTCCAGTGCTGTGGCCCACGCCTGTTCCGCGGCCGGGCGGTCCTGCCGTGCGAGCCACGCCAGATATTCGCGGTACGGCGTCACCGGCGGCAGTCCCGCGTCGTCACCTCCGGCCGCGTACAGCCGGAACAACTCTTCCACCAGCACCGGCACCGACCAGCCGTCCCACAGAATGTGGTGGCCTGTCAGCAGGATGCGGTAGCGGCGCTCGCCCAGCTTCAGCAGCGACAGCCGCACCAGCGGAGGACGGCCCAGGTCGAAGGGACGCAGCCGGTCCTCGGACGCCAGCTCCGCCGCTCGCGCTTCCGGGTCCGCCACGCCTGAGAGATCCACCTCGGCCCATGGCAGGCGCACTCGCCGGTACACCACCTGCACCGGTCGGCTCACGCCCTCGTGCCGGAAGCCCGCCCGCAGATTCGCATGCCGTGCCAGCAGCCGCTCACCCGCACGCCGCAACGCCGCAGCATCCACCTCACCGGCCAGATCGAACCGCACCTGCGAGGTGTACACATCCACCGAACCGTCCGCCACCAGCGAATGGAACAGAAGCCCCTCCTGCAAGGACTGCAGCGGAAGGATGTCCTCGACCCCAGCCGCGCTGTCCTCCAGCAGTTCGATCTCGTCCTGGCCGAGCTGGACGAGGTCCAGGTCGGAAGGGGTCAGACCGCCCGAGCCGGGTGCGTCGGCGTGCCGGGCCAGACCCTCCAGGGCCTCGAACCACAGCTGCGCCAGCTCCCGCACCTCCGCCTCGGACAGCACCCCGTCGGCCCATGCCCAGCTCGCGTGCAGACACGGCCCCTCGGCCAGGTCGTACGTGACCGCGTTCAGCTCCAGCGCGTGCGCCAACGGCAGCCCCGCATCGGCACCTCCACCGACCATGCCGGCGCGGGCACTCAACTCCCATGCGCCGTCACCGCCGTTGGTGAACCGGCCGAGGTAGTTGAAGCCCACCTCGGCCTGGCCGCACGTGGCGAGTTCGGCCCCGGCGGCCGGGTCGAGGTGGCGCAGGACGCCGTAGCCGATGCCGTCGTCGGGGACGGCCCGCATCTGCTCCTTGACCCGCTTCACGACCTGCCCGGCAGCCGCACCACCGGCACACACCTCGTCCCAGGACACCTCGCCCGCGTCGAGACGCACCGGATGGATGGACGTGAACCACCCCACCGTCCGCGACAGATCGATCCCCGCGCCTTCCACACGGCCATGGCCCTCAAGGTCCAGCAGTACACCCGCGTCCGACTTCCGGCCACGCCGCCGCTGCCACTCCTGTACCGCCGGCGCCAGACCCGCCAGCAGCACATCGTTCATCCCGCCACGGAACAACGCCGGAACCCGCGTCAGCAGCGCCTCCGTCAGCTCCACCGGGAGAGACAGGTCCAGCACCCGGCGGGTGACCACTGTGTCCTTCGCCGCGTCCAGGGCCCGCGAGCCCAGCGGTTGCGCAGGCTCGCCGGCGATGCGACGCCAGAGGTCCAACTGGGCGGCGTACGTACCCTGGTCGGCCTGCTCGTGCAACCGTCGTGCCCAGCTCCGGAACGACGACGGCACGGGCTCCGGCTCACGGCCCTCCCAGGCCGCCTTCAGATCCTCCAGCAGGATCCGCCACGACACACCGTCCACCACCAGGTGATGCGCCACCAGCAACAGCCGGCCCGGCTCGAACCACACGGCGCGCAGGACGACACCGGCGTCGGGATCGAGCCGTCGGCGTTCGGCCTCGGCCCGATCGTCGATGGCGGTCAGCGCGGCCGCTTCGTCGAGGTCGCCGACCGTGGCGTGCTCCAGCAGACCGTCCGCGTCCACAGCCCCCGGCGCTGCCACCTCCAACGACCACGCACTGCCCTCACGCACCAGACGCGAACGCAGCATGTCGTGCCGATCGACCACTGCCTGCAACGCCCTGACCAGGCCGGCACGGTTCACCGCATCCGGCAGGGACACCACCACGTGCTGGTGGAACCCCTCCACAGGCCCGCCCAGCCCGCGCAGCCAACCCATGACCGGAGTCAGCGGCACCGTACCGAGCCCGGCACCGGCAGGCTCCCTCACCGCACTGTCGGCGCCCACCGGTACTGCGGCCTGGGCCAGCCGTTCGACCGAAGGGTGCTGGAACACATCCCGCGCCGAGAGCACCCAGCCCGCCCGGCGCGCACGCGACACCAGCTGAATCGCCATGATGCTGTCGCCACCACAATCGAAGAAGGAGTCCTCAACGCCCACTTCGTCCAAGCCCAGCACCTCGGCGAACAAGGAGCACAACACCCGCTCCGCACCCGGGCGTGGCTCACGGCCGGCACCGGAGGTGAACTCCGGCGCCGGCAACGCCCGCCGATCCACCTTCCCGTTCACGGTCAACGGCAGCCGCTCCAACACCACGAACGCGGCAGGAACCATGTATTCAGGCAAGGTCTTACCCACGAACGCGCGCAGGTCGGCCGTCGAGGGCAGCTCGCCGTCCGGGACGAGGTAGGCGACCAGTCGTTCGTCGCGGACGATCACCACGGCGTCGCGGACCGCGGGGTGGGCACTGAGACGGGCGCTGATTTCGCCGGGTTCGATGCGGTAGCCGCGTACCTTGACCTGGTCGTCGGCGCGTCCGAGGAATTCCAGGCTGCCGTCGGGGCGTCGGCGGGCGAGGTCGCCGCTGCGGTAGAGGCGTGAGCCGGCGGGGCCGAAGGGGTCGGGAACGAACCGTTCGGCGGTGAGTTCGGGTCGGTTGAGGTAGCCGCGGGCCACGCCGGGGCCGCCGACGTAGATTTCACCGGGGACACCGACCGGCACCAGTTCGCCGCGTTGGTCGAGCAGGTGGAGGCTCAGGTCGTTCAGCGGACGGCCGATCGGGCTGGCCGATCCACCGGTGGCGATGTCTTTCTGGCCGATCGGGTAGTACGTGACGTGCACCGTCGTCTCGGTGATGCCGTACATGTTCACCAGCTGCGGCATTTCCAGACCATGACGCGCCACCCAGCCCTGAAGAGCCCCACAGTCGAGGGCCGCACCACCGAAGACGACTGTGCGCAGGGCGAGTCGGCCGCCTTCGCCGCGGGTGCGGTCCTCTTCGATGAGCTGGGTGAAGGCCGACGGTGTCTGGTTCAGCACGGTCACGCCCTCGCGTACGAGGAGCTCGTGGAAGCGGCTCGGTTCACGTGCCGTCATCTCCGGCACCACTACCAGCCGGCCACCGTGCAGCAGTGCCCCGAAGATCTCCCAGACGGAGAAGTCGAACGCGTAGGAGTGGAACAACGTCCACACGTCGGACGGGCCGAAGCCGAACTGCGCCTGTGCCGTCTCGAACAGCCGCACCACATTGGCGTGTCCGAGCACGACGCCCTTCGGGCGTCCCGTCGAGCCGGAGGTGTAGATCACGTATACGACGCTGTCGGGCTGCACCGACACCGCCGGCGCGGTCGTCGGGCGGGACGCGATCACTTCTGTGTCCCGGTCCAGGACGACGAGTTCGCCGTCGAAGGCCTCGTCCAGGACCGTGACCAGTCCGCCGGAGGTGACCACGACGCGGGCGCCGGCGTCCGCCAGTACGTAGCCCAGCCGGTCGGCGGGGGAGGCCGGGTCCAGGGGCAGGTAGCCCGCGCCCGCCTTCAGCACGCCCAGCAGCGACGGCACCAGATCCAGGCCACGCTCCAGGCAGACGCCCACCAGCGAACCCTCGGCCACACCCAGCGAACGCAGGTGATGGGCCAGTCGGTTCGCACGCGCGTCGACCTCGGCATACGTCAGCGACGCCTCACCGAAGACCACCGCCACCGCGTCCGGAGAGGCCGCGGCGCGCTCCTCGAAGATCTGGTGCACACACCGTTCCACCGGAGCCGACGGCACCACCGGACCCGCGGCGGCGAGGAGGAACTCACGTTCCTCAGGGGGGAGTACGTCTACCGCATCCGTCCGCTTCTCCGGGTCTTCCACGAGGGACTCGAGCAGATGGACAAGGCGGCCGCTGATCCGCTGGGCCTCGTCGTGGGCGTAGACGTCCGGACGGTAGCTCACCTTGAGGGTGAGACCGGCTCCGTGGAGGGGTATGGCGGCGAGGGACAGGGGGTAGTGGGTGGCGTCGTCGAAGCCGATGCCCACGAGTTCGAGGTCGCCGAGGACGGCGGTGAAGACGGACGGGTCCAGGGGGTAGTTCTCGACGACCATGCTGGTGTCGAAGAGGGTGCCGAAGCCGGTGTGGCGCTGGATGTCGGACAGGCCGTAGTGGTGGTGCGGGATCAGTTGTGCCTGCTCCTCCTGCAGCCGGGTGAGCAGGCCGATCACCGGCTCCTCGGGGCGCAGTCGCACGCGTACCGGCAGGGTGTTGATGAACAGGCCGAGCATCCGCTCGACTCCCTCGAGCTCCGGCGGCCGTCCCGAGACCGTGGCGCCGAAGACCACGTCCTCCCGGCCCGTCTGCCGCGCCAGCAGCAGTCCCCACACACCCTGGATGACGGTGTTGAGCGTCATCCCGTGCCGGCGGGCCAGTGCGGTGACCCGGTCGAGCAGGTCACGGGGGAGGTCGGTGGAGACGTACTCCTGGAGTGCGGTCTTGTCGTGGGTGGTGTCGGGGGCGACGAGGGTCGGTTCGGGCAGTCCTTCCAGTGCTGTGGCCCACGCCTGTTCCGCGGCCGGGCGGTCCTGTCGTGCGAGCCACGCCAGATACTCGCGGTACGGCGTCACCGGCGGCAGTCCCGCGTCGTCACCTCCGGCCGCGTACAGGCGGAACAGCTCTTCCACCAGCACCGGCACCGACCAGCCGTCCCACAGGATGTGGTGGCCTGTCAGCAGGATGCGGTAGCGGCGCTCGCCCAGTTTCAGCAGCGACAGCCGCAACAGCGGGGGACGGCCCAGGTCGAAGGGACGCAGCCGGTCCTCGGACGCCAGCTCGGCGGCCCGCGCTTCCGCGTCCGTCACGCCTGAGAGATCCAGCTCGGCCCATGGCAGGCGCACTCGCCGGTACACCACCTGCACCGGTCGGCTCACGCCCTCGTGCCGGAAGCCCGCCCGCAGATTCGCATGCCGGGCCAGCAGCCGCTCACCCGCACGCCGCAACGCCGCAGCATCCACCTCACCGGCGATGTCGAAGCGGAGCTGCGAGGTGTACACATCCACCGAACCGTCCGCCACCAGCGAATGGAACAGAAAGCCTTCCTGCAGCGGCTGCAGCGGAAGGATGTCTTCGATGCGCGACCTGGTCACTTTGAGAACTCCCAGTCGAGGTCGTAGTCGTCGTCGTTCTCGAAGCCCTCGATCGCTTCGATCTCGTCCTGGCTGAGCTGGACGAGGTCCAGGTCGGAAGGGGTCAGACCGCCCGAGCCGGGTGCGTCGGCGTGCCGGGCCAGACCCTCCAGGGCCTCGAACCACAGCTGCGCCAGCTCCCGCACCTCCGCCTCGGACAGCACCCCGTCGGCCCAAGCCCAGCTCGCGTGCAGACACGGCCCCTCGGCCAGGTCATAGGTCACCGCGTTGAGCTCCAGCGCGTGCGCCAACGGCAGCCCCGCATCGGCGCCGGCGCCCACCATGCCCGGACGAGAGCTCATCTCCCAGGCGCCGGCTTCGCCGGTGAACCGGCCCAGGTAGTTGAACGCCAGCTCGGCCCGTGCCCCGGCGGCCAGTTCCGCGCCCGCCGCGGGGTCGAGGTAGCGCAGGACGCCGTAGCCGATGCCGTCGTCGGGGACGGCCCGCATCTGCTCCTTGACCCGCTTCAGCACCCGCCCGGCAGCCGCACCACCGGCACACACCTCGTCCCAGGACTCCCCGCCCGCGTCCAGACGCACCGGATGGATCGACGTGAACCACCCCACCGTGCGCGACAGGTCGACCCCCGGTTCCTCGACGCGGCCATGCCCCTCCAGATCGAGCAGCACCCCCGCGTCCGACTCCCGGCCACGCCGCCGCTGCCACTCCTGCACCGCCGGTGTCAGACCCGCCAGCAGCACATCGTTCACACCACCGTGGAACAACGCCGGGACCCGCGTCAGCAGCGCCTCCGTCAGCTCCGCCGGGAGGGGCAGGGTGATCTCGCGCTGGGTGGCGGCAGTGTCCTCGGCGGGGGTCAGAGTCCTGGAGCCGAGCGGCGGGTTCGGCCGTCCGACCATGTCCCGCCAGAAGTCCAGGCGGCCGGCGTAGGTGCCCTGTGCGGCGTGCTCGTGCAGGCGTCGCGCCCAGCTGCGGAACGACAGCGGCACGGGCTCCAGCTCGCGGCCCTCCCAGGCCGCCTTCAGATCCTCCAGCAGGATCCGCCACGACACACCGTCCACCACCAGGTGATGCGCCACCAGCAGCAGCCGGCCCGGCTCCAGCCAGACGGCCCGCAGCATGCTCCCGGCGTCCGGGGCGAGCAGGCCGCCGGCGTGGCGTACGTGCTGCTTCACGGTCGCTTCGTCGAGGTCGGGGACGGTGACCTGCTCCAGCAGGCCGCCCGCGTCCACCTCACCCGGCGCCGCGACCTCCAGCGACCACCCACCGTCCTCACGGACCAGACGCGAACGCAACATGTCATGCCGGTCCACCACGGCCTGCAACGCGCCCACCAGCGCGCCACGACTCACCGAACCCGGCAACGACACCACCACGTGCTGGTGGAACCCCTCCACCGGCCCTGACAAGTCCCGCAACCACTCCATCACCGGAGTCGACGGCACCACACCCACTCCGGCACCCGCCGACTCCGCCACCGCACCACTGGCACCCACCGGCGCCGCGATCCGCGCCAGGCCCTCCACCGAAGGGTGCTGGAACACATCCCGCGCTGAGAGCACCCAGCCCGCCCGACGCGCACGCGACACCAGCTGAATCGCCATGATGCTGTCGCCACCACAATCGAAGAAGGAGTCCTCCACCCCCACTTCGTCCAGGCCCAGCACCTCGGCGAACAGGGAACACAACACCTCCTCCACACCCGAACCGGGCGCACGCCCCGCACCCGAGACGAACTCCGGCGCGGGCAGAACCCCCCGGTCCACCTTGCCGTTCACCGTCAACGGCAGCCGCTCCAACACCACGAACGCGGCAGGAACCATGTACTCCGGCAGTTCCCGGGCGACATGGGTGCGCAGGTCGGCAGGATCGGCGGGCTCGCCCTCCGGTACGACGTAGGCGACCAGGCGGCGGTCCCCGGGGCGGTCCTCCCGCGCGACGACGACGACCTGGGCGACCGACGGATGGGTGGCCAGAGCCGCCTCCACCTCGCCCAGTTCGATGCGGAAGCCGCGCACCTTCACCTGGAAGTCGGCCCGCCCCACGTACTCCAGCTGTCCGTCGGCGCGCCAGCGGACGAGATCGCCGGTGCGGTACATGCGCTCCCCGGGAGCACCGAACGGGCAGGCCACGAAGCGCTCGGCCGTCAGGCCCGGGCGGTTGTGGTAGCCGCGGGCCAGGCCGGAGCCCGCGACGAAGAGTTCGCCCACCACACCGACCGGCGCCGGCCGCAGACCCGCGTCCAGGACGTAGCAGCGCATGTTGTCCAGCGGCGTACCGATGGGTGGAACCGTGCCGATGTCGTCGGCCGTCCGCGCGAGGGAGGTCACGGCGAACGTCGTGGTCTCCGTGGGGCCGTAGCCGTTGCCGACGGTGATTCCCGGGCAGGCTTCGAGGACCCGGCGCATGGCTGCCGCGGAGCCGGCGTCGCCGCCGGTCCAGACGGTGCGCATCCCGGCGAAGGCCTTGGGGTGCTCGTCGGCGATCAGGTTGAACAGGGCCGTCGTCAGGAAGGCGGCGGTCACGCCGTGTTCGGCGACCATCCGCTCCACCACCGCGCCGTCGACCTGGCCCGGCGGTGCCACCACGACCCGGCCGCCGTTCAGCAGCGGCACCCAGAGCTCGTACGTGGAGGCGTCGAAGGACTGGGGGGCGTGCATGAGGACGCGGTCGTGGTCCCCGCCGACCCAGCGCCGGTCGAAGGCGAAGTCCACGACATCGCGGTGGCGCACCCCGACGCCCTTGGGCACCCCGGTCGAACCCGACGTGTACATCACGTACGCCAGCCGGTCGGGGTGCACGCTGATGTCGGGAGCCCCGGGGTTGTCCTGGTCGTCCCCGGCCTGCTCGCCCGACCACGGTGTGCGCTCGAGCGTCACCACGCGCGTCGGCAGTTCCGGCACCTCGCGGTCGGTGAGCAGCACCGTGGCGCCGACGTCACGCAGCACCCACGCCAGCCGCTCGGGCGGCAGGCCCGAGTGCAGCGGCACATACGTGCCGCCGGCCCGCACCACGGCCAGCGTCGCCACCACGGCGTCGACGGAGCGCTCCAGCAGCAGCGCCACCGGGGACTCCACCGTCACGCCCAGCGTCATCAGCCGTCGCGCCAGCCGGTTCGCCCTCGCGTCCAGTGCGGCATAGGTCAGCTCCACCCCGTCGGCCGCCACGGCGACCCGGTCAGGGGTCGCCGTGGCCTGCGCGGCGAACAGCTCGCCGAGCGCCCCGGCGGGCACGTCCCGGCCGGTCGCGTTCCACTCCGTCAGCAGCAGTCGCCGCTCCTCGGGGGACAGCACCTCCACCTCGGCCGTCGGGCGCTCCGGCTCGGCGATCAGACCCCTCAGGAACCGCAGGAAACGGTCCTGGTGGGCGGCGAGCCGGTCGGTGTCGTAGAAGGCCGGGTTCGCGTCGAAGGCGAGGGTCAGCCCCTCCCCGTCGGCGCGGTGGTAGGCCGCGATGGACAGCTCGTCCACCGGGCCGTTGGACAGGTTGTGGGCGGTGGTGCGCAGCCCCGCGAAGTCCAGGTCGTAGTCGAAGTCCATCATGTTGACGACGGGGCCGACCAGGCTCTGGCCGTCACCGAGGAGCTTGAGGTCGCGCCGCATGTCCTCGTAGCGGTAGCGCTGGTGCTTCAGTGCGGCGCGCGTGGCCCGGGTGACCTGGGCGACGAGCTGCGCGAGGGAGTCGCCCGGGGCCACCCGCACCCGCAGGGGCACCACGTTGGAACGCAGTACGGGAGTGCGGCGGTCGGCCGGTGTGGTCCGGGCGGTGACCGGAAGCCCGAGGACGACGTCCTGTCTGCCGGTCGTCCGCGCCAGATAGGCGGCCGTGGCGGTGATGGTCAGGACGGGCCACATCGAGCGCAGCCGCCGGGCCACGACCCGCAGCTGCTCGAAGTCGTCGGCGGGCAGCCGGACGTTGCGCCGCAGGAACAGGACCTGCCCGTCCGGGGGCGCGAGTTCCTGGGTGTCCACCAGCCGGGGCGGTTCCGGGGCGTCGGCGAGAAGCCCGGACCAGTACTCACGGTCCGCCGCGCGGGCCGGCGAGCGACGGTAGTCGGCGTCCTCCTCCAGCAGCTGGGACAGCGGGGCGAACCCGCTCGGGCCGAACTCCTCGCCGCGTGCCAGAGCGGAGTACACCTCCGCCATCCGGCCGCTGATCAACGGGCCGCCGGAGGCGTCGATGAGGATGTGGTGGATGCGCTCGTAGAAGTGGAAGCGCTCCTCCGCCACCTTCAGCAGGGCAAAGGTGGTCAGACCGCCCTCGGCGAGGTCGACGGGCCGGTGCCGGTCGCGGTGCATCCACTCCTGGGCGGCGGCCTCGGGGTCGTCCTCCCCGGTGAGATCGATCAACGGCAGCCCGGGGCTCAGCTCCGGGACGACCAGCTGGCGCAGCTCCTCGCCTTCCCTGACGATGGCGCGCACCCGGAGCGTCTCCGCGTCCCGGAGGAGCTGGTGCCAGGCGGCCTCCAGCAGACGGTGGTCGACGTCACCGTGGAAGGTGATGTACTCGGAGATGTTGTACTTCGCACCGGTCGGGTCGAGTTCATGCCCTGCCCAGACACCCGCTTGCGCTGCCGACAGAGGGAGACTCACGGTTTGTGCTGTTTCGGGTATGGGCATGGCTTTCCACCACCAGGGTCCGGGTATCGAAGAAGATCGGGTGACGGCGTGACGGCGCTAGGACGTCGGCCGGAAGCGGTACGGGCAGGGCGCGGCTACGGCGGCGTCACGCCACGTGCCGGCCGAGGCTCCCGGGCCGCATGTCCGTCCAGTGGGTGTTGACGTAGTCGACGCACGCCTCGCGTCCCGCCTGGCGCAGGACGACGGTCCAGCCGGCCGGGACCTCGGCGAAGGCGGGCCACAGCGAGTGCTGTCCCTCCTCGTTGACCAGGACGTGGTACGCGGCGTCCGGGTCCTCGAACGGGTGGGTGCTCATGGGGTGGTCAGCTCCTCTTCGCCACGTCGCTCAGTGTGTCGGCCACCAGGGCCACGAGCCGGTCGGTGGCCGTCTCGGTGTAGAAGTGACCTCCGGGCAGGGTGTGCAGGTCGAACGGCCGCACGGTGTGCCGGGACCACTGCCGGGCCTCGTCCTCGTTCACGGAACCGTCCTGGTCGCCGATGACGGCGGTCACCGGGCAGTCGAGCGGGGATCCGGGGACGTAGCGGTACGAGGCGACGAGCCCGAAGTCGTTGCGCAGCATGGGCAGCATCAGCTCCAGCAGGTCGTCGCCCTGCTCCAGCAGAGCCGCGCCGGATCCGCCCAGGTTCCGGATGTACGCCATGATCTGCTCCTCGGTGCCGAACCGGACGGTGTCCGGGCGGGGAACCGAGGGCGCCTTGCGCGCGGAGACGAACAGCCGGGTCAGCGCCGGTGCCCCGGAGGCCCGCAGGGCGCGGGCGACCTCGTAGGCCACGGTCGCGCCGAGGCTGTGGCCGAAGAACGCCACGGGCCGGTCGAAACAGTGCAGGACGGCCCGCGCGGCCTCGGACACCAGGACCGGGAAGTCCCCGATCAGCGGCTCGCCGTACCGGTCCTGCCGGCCGGGGTACTGGATGGCGATCAGCTCGATGTCGGGCGGCAGCAGCTCCGGCCAGTCCCGGAAGGCGCTCGCGCTGCCGCCGGCGTGCGGAAAGCAGACCAGCCGCAGCCGGGCGTCGGCGCGCGGCACATAGCGGCGCAGCCACGCGCTCCCGGGCGTGGAGTGGTGCACGGTCATGGCGTGGTCACTCCCCGCCGCGCTCGGACCGCGCGTTCGGCGCGTACGGCTCCGCCATGGCGACCGCGATCCGGCGGGCTCCGGTGAACGGTTCCCGGCCGTGCGCGGCCAGCATGTTGTCCACGACGAGCACGTCGTCCTGCTGATAGTCGAAGCGCACCGTCTGCGCCCGGTAGCAGGCCCGCAGATGGTCCGTGACCTCATCGGGAATGCGGCCGCCGTCGCCGTAGTAGGTGTTGGTCGGCAGGTCCTCCTCGCCGAACAGGCCGAGCAGCCCCTCACGCACCTCGGCCGGCAGCGTGGTGTGGTGGAAGAACACGATGTGGTTGAACCACACCGTCTCCCCCGTCTCGGGGTGGGTGTGGATCGCTTTGCGGCGCGCCCGGGTGCGCAGCGCGTCGCCGCCCAGCCACTCGAACTCGATGTCCTTGGAGCGGCAGTACGCCTCCACCTCGGCCCGCTCGTCGGTGTTGAACAGCTCCCGCCAGGCCACGCCGAAGTGGTCGTGGAAGTTGCGTACGACCATCCAGCCACGCCGGGCGAACTCCTCGCGGACCGCCGGGTCGATGGAGGCGTACACCTTCCGGATGTCGGTCAGCGGGGTGGCGCCCTGCGTCTCGGGCGGCCGGTCGCAGTAGAAGTAGAGCGTCCGGGGCCAACTCGCCTGGTAGGAGTTCTCGTTGTGGACGAAGATCTCCTCCTCCGGCGGATAGTCGGTGGAGGTGTAGACGTTCCCCTTGATGGTGCTGCGCGGGGAGGACCGCTCGGAGTAGGTGAGCGGGTCACCGGACAGCTCCCTGACCACCTGGTCGAACCCGTCGATCCCGCCGATGTCGAAGCCGCGCAGCAGCAGCGCACCGTGGGTCCTCAGTGACGCCCGCAGCCGTTCTCGGTCCGACTTGATCAGGCGGATGACGTCCCGGTCCGCGGACTCGGCCTCGACCAGGAGCGGCAGCGGCTGTCCCGCTGGTGCTGTGCGATGGGCGGACATCGTGGTGGCATGCCTTCCTGAAGGGGTGTTGGGTGCCGGAAGCGTGCGTGTGTCCGCGTTCGGCCCCGGTCGCGTGGGTACGGGCGCTCGTGCGCGAGCGGCCCGTCCGCCTCCCCACTGTGCGGGGGAGGCCTATATTTCTTCGGTCATTTCTCCGGTGTACGCCCCGCTGTACGCCCCGCGGTCCTGATGACCGGGCTCAGTACGGCGACCAGCGCCATGGCGGCCATCGCGGCCGCGACCGCCGTGACGGTGGGCGTGGTGCCGAAGGCCGCGAGCAGCAGGCCGCCGACGAGCGCCCCGGCGGAGTTCATGCCGGAGCCGATGAGAGCGAAGACGCTGGTCACCCGGCCCTGCATCTCGTCCGGGGTGATCTGCACCTGGTACACGCCTGCCGCCACGTTCAGCAGGGCGCCGGCGAAGGACATCCCTGCGAACAGCGCGCCGATGAGCACCGGTTGGTCGACCAGGGCGACGGGCGTCATCAGCAGCGCCCACACCGCCAGCGTGCCGGTGACGATGGCGCCGGGCGACAGCCGCTTCAGGAACCACGAGCCGGTCAGGGCTCCGAGGATGCCGCCCACACCCGACACGGTCCCGATGAGGCCGATGGTGGCCGGGGAGCCGCCGTTCTCCTTGACGATCAGCACGAGAGCCAGGGACAGCACCTGGAAGAGGATGTTGCTGCCCGCGATCAGCCCCACGGCGGCCCGCATGAACCGCTGCCGCCACACCCAGGTGAGCCCCTCGCCCACCTCCCGGCGCAGATCGCGGGGCGCCTGCGGGCGCTCCGACTGGAACTTCTTCCGGATCAGCAGCAGCGTGACCAGCGCGGTCAGATGGGACACCGCGGTGAGCAGGAACGGCAGCCATCGGGCCACCGCGTACAGGGAGCTGCCGCCGAGCTGCCCGAGCAGCCCGGCGCCCTGACCGCGTGCCTCGTTGCGGGTGAGCGCGACGGTCAGGTGGTCCGGGTGGACGAGGTTGCGCACCGCGGCCCGCTCGGCGAGCCGGTAGAAGATGGCCGCCGAGCCCTCCACGAACGCGGCGGCCATCAGGTGCGGCAGCCACAGGTGCCCGCCGATCAGCGCGGCCGCGACACTGCCCATGGCGGTCAGCCCGGCGAGGTCGCACAGGATCATCAGCCGGCGCCGGTCCAGGCGGTCCACCAGGGCACCGGCGGGCAGTTGCAGGAGCAGCTGGGGCAGCAGCGCGGCGAACCCGACGAGTCCGGCGCCGGTGGGGGAGCCGCCGTACCAGACCATCAGCAGGGGGTAGGCCACGGTGCTCGCCCGGGTGCCGAACAGCGAGAGCCCGGCGCCGGTCCACAGCAGCAGGAAGTCCCTGTTCTTCCGCAGCGGGGGTGGAGGCGCAGTGCCGGGCTGTGCGCCCCCTCCTTCGCGGTGCTCCTCCGTCACGCTCATTCGGACGTGCCGGGCGTACCGACGGTGCCGAGGCGGCACCATTCGAGGACTGCCATGGCGCTGTGCATCTTGTTCTCGGCCTGGTCGAAGGCGATGCTCGCCGGGCCGTCGAGCACCTCGGCGGTGACCTCCTCACCCCGGTGGGCGGGCAGGTCGTGCATGAAAAGGGCGTCGGCGTTGTGCGTCCACAGGTCCCGGGTTACCTGGAAGGGCGCGAACAGGGAGCGCCAGTCGGGGTCGGGCTTGCTGGTTCCGGTCGTCTGCCAGCGGGTCGTGTAGATGACGTGGACGTCCTTGGGCAGGTCGTCCATCGTGTGCCGCTCGGTCACGGTGGCACCGGAGCGCTCCGCGTGAGCGCGCGCCCGGACCAGGATGTCCTCGGGCAGCCCGTAGCCGGGCGGGGTGCGCAGCTCGAGCTCGGTGCCGGGGAAGCGGGTCAGGCCCAGCGCCAGGGCGGCAGCGGTGTTGTTGCCCTCCCCCACGTACAGCAGCCGCAGCCCCTCGACGCGGCCGAAGCGGCACATGAGCGTGCTCAGGTCGGTCAGGCCCTGGGTGGGGTGCTCGTCGGCGCTCATGGCGTTGATCACGGACATCCGGGGCTGGGCCGCCCAGCCCCGCATCTCCGCCGGGTCGTCGGCCGTCCGGGCGACCAGCACGTCGAGCATCCGGGAGAAGACCTGCCCCGTGTCCTCGCTGGTCTCCCCGGTGTTGGTCTGCAGGTCGCCGCCGTTGTACGCGATGATTTGCGCCCCGAGCCGCAGCGCCCCCGCCGAGAAGGCGGTACGGGTGCGGGTCGAGGTGCGCCGGAAGTAGATGCCGGCGATCGTGCCGTCGAGCACGCGGCCCGGAGCGGCCGTGCCGCTCGAGAAGGCGGCTCCCCGCTCCACGACGTGGCGCAGGTCGGCGTCGGCGAGGTCGTCGAGGGATATCAGGTGTCGTGCGGTCATGCGGAGCTCCTCGGCATGGGGCGTACGAGTGGTCGGACGGCGACGGAGGTCTCGGAGGACGCGTTCCGTCTGGTGGACGGCGTCGGCGGACCGGGGGGGATCGGTCCGCCGACGCCTGCGGGTCGGCCCTGCCCGGCGGGCCCGCTGGTGGTCAGCCCCGGCCGTGCAGGCCCAGCGAGGACCGCCGGGCACCATGGCCCAGCGCTTCGGCGATGTCGGCCACGACGTCCTTGCCGGCTGCGCCGTTGGTGAGGGCGACGAAGCCGTCACCGCTGCGCAGATGGCAGAGGGACACCGCCTGGTAGCCGACCGGAGAGCCGGCGTGGCCGAACTGCACCTCGTCGTTCGTGGCGTCCACGACCGTGCCCAGGCCGTAGAAGCTGTCGCTGCTCGGCGCGAGCATGAGCTGCGCCGTCTCCCTCGACAGCAGGCTGAGCGGGCGGCCCAGCGCGGAGCGGCGGATCTCCAGCGCGACCTTCGCCAGGTCGGCGGCGGTCGTCCACAGACCGGCCGCCGCCTGGTCCGGCCGGATCAGCCAACCGCCGTCGACGGGGCGTCCCTCCTCGTCGTGCCCCAGAGCCACCGGGCGGCCGGACCGCTCGGGGAAGGCCTGGTCGAAGCTGGTGGCCCGCATGCCCAGCGGTTCGAGGACGAGGTCCCGCATCAGCTCGTCGAACGGGCGCCCGGTGACGTCGGTCATGAGCTGCTGGAGCACCGAGTAGTGGACGTTCGCCTTGCGGAACTCCCTGCCGGGAACACCCTCACGCCCGACCGGAGGCGTCGTCGCCGGTGCCCTGCCGTGCAGCAGGTCCAGCAGCGACGGCACCGGGCCGGCGCCGCGCCGGAAGCCCTTGCCCGGGGTCGGGGTGAGCCCGGACAGGTGCCCCAGCAGGTGCCGGGCGGTCACCGGCACCGCGTCGGCGTCCTGCGGCACCCGCCAGCCGACGAGGTACTCGTTGACGTCCGCGTCCAGGTCCAGCCGCCCCTCGTCCACGAGCTTGAGCACGCCGAGCGCGGTGATGTGCTTGCTCAGCGAGCCGACGTGGAAGACGGTCTCCTGGGTGACCGGCTCGCCCCCGCCCGCGGTCAGGGAGCCGAAGCCCTCGACGGCGACGAGTTCACCGCCCTCGACCACGGCGACGAGGGCTCCGGGAACCTTGTGCCGGTCCAGCGCGGCGGGCAGAGCGGCGGACAACGCCGTTCCGGCCGGCGGCGCCGAAGGCTCCGCCTGCTGCGCGGTACCGGCCGCCTCCGTCTCGGGCACGGCGGCCGCGTCGACCAGTGCGGCGAGCTCCGCCAGGTCCTGAGCCTGGTAGTGCATGAACAGCGACAGCGGGAGTCCTTCCCGGCGGGCGGCCGCGATGACCTGGATGACCAGGATCGAGTGTCCGCCCAGCTCGAAGAAGCTGTCCGTCGCGCCGATCCGCTCCTTGCCGAGGACCTCGCGCCAGATCTCCGCGAGCTTGCGCTCGGTGGGCGTGCCGGGTGCCACGTGCTGTGTCTGGTCGGTGTGGTGGGTGGGGGTGGGCAGTGCCTTGCGGTCGACCTTGCCGTTGGCGTTCAACGGCATCGTGTCGAGTTCGACGAAGACGGTCGGCACCATGTATTCCGGCAGCAGTTCGGCCAGGTAGGTGCTGAGTTCGTCGCCGGGTGCGGTGCCGGGGCCGTCGGCCGGTACCACGTAGCCGACCAGGCGGGTTTCGCCGTCGTCGGTGCGGGCGGTCACGACGGCTTCGCTCACCAGCGGGCTTCCCGCCAGCACCGCGGCCACTTCGGCGGGTTCCACTCGGTAGCCGCGGATCTTGACCTGGTCGTCGGCGCGTCCGAGGAATTCCACCGCGCCGGTGGCGTTCCACCGCACCACGTCGCCGGTGCGGTAGAGGCGTGCGCCTGCCCCGCCGAAGGGGTCGGGGACGAAGCGTTGCGCGGTCAGTTCCGGGCGGCCCACGTAGCCGCGGGCCACACCGATACCGCCGACATACAGCTCTCCCAGTGCACCGACGGGTACGGGCTGCATCGCTTCGTCCAGGACGTGCACGCGCATGCCGGGCAGGGGGTGGCCGATGGGGACGACGCCTTCGGCGTCGGCCGGGACGGGGTGGATGGTGGTGCCGACGGAGGCTTCGGTCGGCCCGTACTCGTTGATCAGGCGGCCTTCGCCGAGCCAGCCCGCCCAGCGTGCGCCGAGTGTGCCGGCCAGTGCTTCACCGGCCACGACGACCACGCCGGCGAGCTGGGCGGCCTGTTCGGGTGTGACCTGGTGGGAGAGGACCTCCAGGTGTCCGGGGGTGAGCTTGAGGAAGCTGAAGGGGCCGTGCTTGAGCAGCCATCCGCCCAGCTCGTCCAGGTCCGAGGTGGAGGGCATCAGGGCGACGCGCTGGCCCGCGCACAGTGGTGCCCACAGGTTGGGCACGACCAGGTCGAAGGCCACGGAGGAGAACACCGCGCCGCCGCCCTGACCGCACGAGGCCAGCTCACGCACCGCCCAGCCGACGTGGTTGCCCAGGTTGCGGTGGGAGACCAGCACGCCCTTGGGGCGGCCCGTCGAGCCGGAGGTGAACACCACATAGGCCGCACCGTCGGCATCGACGTGGCCCTCGGGCCGCGAGGACGGGTACGCCGCGATCACTTCCGCGTCCGCGTCCACGTCCACGAGCGTGTCCTCGAAGCCGGTCACCGGCCCGCCCCGGGTGATCAGCACCCGGGCCCCGGCGTCGGTCAGCATGCCCGACACCCGCGCTCCGGGCAGTGCCGGGTCCAGCGGCACGTAGCCGGCTCCGGCCTTCCACACCGCCAGCAGCGCCACCATCAGGTCGATGTCCCGCTCCAGCAGCACACCGACCAGCGACTGGGCACCCACACCCGAAGCCCGCAGATGATGCGCCAGACGATTCGCCCGGCCATCCAGCTCCGCGTACGACAGCGACACCCCGTCACAGGCCACCGCCACCGCGTCCGGCACCCGCGCAGCCTGCTCCTCGAACACCTCCACCACCGGCCGCTCCACCACCGGCCCCGCACCCACCGACCAGTCGGCGAGCGTCTTCGCCTCCTCCTCCGGCAGGAGGACGAGCCGGGCGTCGCCGTTCGGGTCGGCGGCCATCGCCTCCAGGACGGCGCGGTACATGCCGGCCAGCCGGGCCGCGTGCGCACGGCTGAGGGTGCGCGAATCGGCCCGCAGGTTGATCCGGCCGGGGGACGTCGACACCGAGAAGCCGAACTCGTTGGTGCTGTTCCCGGTACTGGCGGAGGCGTCGATCATGCTGGTGTCGCTACCGCTGAAGTCCTGGTAGCTGAAGTACACGTCGACGAGCCTGCTGCCGTTGCCGAACTCCTGCTGGACGGCGGGCATCGGGAAGTTGCGGTGCTCCCACATGCCGAGTTCCTGCCGGAACACGTCCTGCACCATCTCCTGCCACGTTCCGGCCGTGCGAGCGACCGCGAACGGGAGGATGTTGAGGTACATCCCGTACACCCGCTCGGCGCCCACCGCCTCGGGCCGGACGTGCGCGACCAGGCCGGTGAAGAACTCCGCCTCACGGGTGAGCTGGCTCATCACCTTCAGGTGCGCGGTGTGCAGCACGCTCTTCAGTGACACCTTCGCCGCCGCCGCGAGACGCTGGAGCCCGTCCGTCAGGTCGTCGAAGGCCACCTCCAGCTTGTACTTCTCCGGATCGACATCGCCGGTGTCGCCCCAGCCCTCGGGCATGGTGAACTTCTCCCGGCCGACGACGACGTCACGCCAGTGGTCGCGGTGCCGGTCCGACGCCAGTGCGGAGAGTTCCGCGGCGACGGTGTCGGCGAACCGGATGGCCGGGGCGGGCAGCAGCTCCGGGTCACGGCCGTCGGCGTGGGCACGGTAGATGTCCAGCAGTTCGGTCAGCAGTCCGCTGAAGCTCCAGCCTTCGAGAATCACATGGGACTGCGCGATGGTGAACTGCCAGCTTCCGTCGGCGCACTGGTGGATCGCGATGCGCACGAGGGGTGCGGCCGTGTGGTCGAACGCCGTCGAGTTCTCCTCGGCGACGAACTCCCGCAGCGCGTGTTCCTGTTCCTCCTCGCTGCGGTCGCTCAGGTCGAAGAACCGCACGGGTGTGGGCACATCGGCGTGCACCAGCTGCATGGGCACCGAGTAGCGGTCCAGCTCCAGTGAGGTGCGCAACACGTCGTGCCTGCGCAGCAGTTCCGCCACCGCGGACCGCATGGACTCCTCCACCACCGGCCGTCCGTCCCGGACCCGCAGGGACGTCACGAGGTGGTAGTTGAGCCGGTCACCGGCGCCCAGCATCTCCACCAGCATGCCGATCTGGTTCTGCATCATCGGGTAGGCGTCGGTCAGGCCCTCGGGCAGCAGTGCCCGGTCGGCGTCCCCGACCAGCGCGAACGGCTTGACCGCCGCCGAGGTGAGGGGGCCGCCGTCGGCCGGTCGGCCCGAGAGCCGCTCGCACAGCGCTCCGAGCGTCTGCGCCTCCAGGGTCTCGCGGACGGTGACGTCGTATCCGGCCTCCCGCAGGGCACCCACCAGCATCACGGCGCGAATGGAGTCGCCGCCCAGCTCGTAGAAGCCGTCCTCGACACCGACCCGCTCCACGCCCAGGGTCGCCTGCCAGATCGCGGCGACTCGTTCCTCCAGCGGGGTGCGCGGGGCGACATGGCCGCGACCGGTGCTGATCGCGGAGGCATCGGGGGCGGGCAGGGCACGACGGTCGAGCTTGCCGTTGACCGTGAGCGGGATACGCTCGACGGTCACAAAGGCCGCCGGGACCATGTACTCGGGCAGTTCCAGGGCGACGAACGCCCGCAGCTCGGCGGTGGCGGGCAGCTCGCCGTCCGGGACGACGTAGGCGACCAGCCGCTCGTCACCGACGATCACCACCGCTTCGCGGATCGCCGGGTGCGCGGCCAGCCGGGCGCTGATCTCACCCGGCTCGATCCGGTACCCGTGCAGCTTGACCTGGTCGTCGGTCCGTCCGATGAACTCAAGGCTGCCGTCCTGCCGGCGGCGGGCGAGGTCACCGGTGCGGTAGAGGCGGGCGCCGGGCGGGCCGAACGGGTCCGGCACGAAGCGTTCCGCCGTCAGCTCCGGCCGGCCGAGGTAGCCACGGGCCACGCCCGGGCCGCCCACGTGGATCTCGCCCGGTGTGCCCATCGGTACCAGCTCGCCGAACCGGTCCAGCAGGTGCATCGTCATGTCGCTGAGCGGACGTCCGATCGGCGCGGCCGCACCCGGCACGACATCGCGCGGGGTGAGCCGGTGGTAGGTGCAGTAGACCGTCGTCTCCGTCGGCCCGTACATGTTCACCAGCGCGGTACGGCCGAGGCCGAGGCGTTCGGTCCACGGGCGCACGTCGGCCATCTCCAGCTTCTCGCCGGCCAGGACCACCGCGCGCAGCGACAGCTGCTTGAGCCGCTTCTCGCCCGGCGCGGTCGCCGTGGCGATCAGCGAGCGGAACGCGGTCGGGGTCTGAGCCAGCACCGTGACCTCGTGCTCGACGAGCAGCTCCAGGAACTCCTCCGGCGAACGCGTCACTTCCCGCTCGACCACGACCAGGGTCCCGCCGTGCAGCAGCGCCCCCCACATCTCGAACACCGACACGTCGAAGGCGTACGAGTGGAACAACGCCCACACGTCGTGCTCGTCGAAGCCGTAGTGCTCCTGCACCGTGTCGAGCAGCCGCACCACCTGCGCATGCGCCAGCGTGACGCCCTTGGGGCGGCCGGTGGAGCCGGAGGTGTAGATGACGTAGACGATGTTGTCCGGGGCCACCGGTGTCTCGGGTGCGGTCTGCGGGCGGGAGGCGATCGTCTCCGCGTCCCGGTCCAGCACGACGAGTTCACCGTCGTACACGTCCTCCAGCACCGGCCCGAGGCCCCCGGAGGTCACCACGACCCGCGCACTCGCGTCCGCGAGGACGAACCCGAGCCGTTCCGCCGGGTTCGCCGGGTCCAGCGGCAGATATCCGGCACCCGCCTTCAGCACGCCCAGCAGGGTCGGCATCAGGTCGGGGCCGCGCTCCAGACACACACCCACCAGGGACTCCGGGCCCACGCCCAGGTCCCGCAGGTGGTGCGCCAGCCGGTTGGCACGCGCGTCGAGCTCCGCGTACGTCAGGGACACCCCGCCTGCGATCACCGCGACCGCGTCGGGCGCCGCCGCGGCACGCTCCGCGAAGATCTCGTGGACACACTGCTCCACCGAGGCGCTCTGCACGGACGACACCGCACCGAGCAGCGCCTCCCGTTCACCGGCGGGCAGGTACACCGCGCGCGCGTCACCGTCGGCGTCCGCCGCCATCGACTCCAGAACCGCCCGGTACATCCCCGCCAGCCGGTCGCCGTTGGCACGGCTGACGGCGTGCGTGTGGGTGGCCAGGGTCAGGTGGTGCGTGCCGTGACTGTGCACGGACAGCTCGAACTCGTTGGGGGCGTCGCTGATGCCGGTGCCGGTGTCGACGACGTCCGTGTCCACCTGGTGGAAGTCGACGTAGTTGAAGTAGGCGTCGACCAGGCGGCGGCCACCGCCCCACTGGCGCTGTATCTCCGGCATCGGGTAACGCCGGTGACGCCAGCCCGCCAGCTCCGTGGCGAGCACCTCACGCACCGTCTCCCGCCAGGTCCGGGCGGACCGGCCGGCCGGGAACGGCAGGGTGTTGAGGTGCATGCCGAGCACCCGGTCGGCGCCCGGGGCCTCCGGACGGGTGTGGAAGACCACGCCCGTGTGGAAGGTGTCGTCCTCGGTGAGCTGGCTCATCACCTTCAGGTGTGCCGCCAGCAGCACGCTCTTCACCGGTACCTGTGCCTCGGCTGCCAGGGCCCTCAGCCGGTCGGCGAGGTCGTCGACCGGGACGCGGACGCTGTACACCTCCTGCGGGCGGCCCGAGGTGTCGGCCCAGTCGTCCGGCAGCGCGAACGGCCGGTGGTCGAGGGCCACCCGCTCCCAGTACGCGCGGTCCTCGGCCGAGGCCAGGGATTCCAGTTCACCGGCGACGCAGTCCGCGAAACGCACGGCGGGCGCCTGGTAGGGCTCCGGTTCGCCGCCGTCCCGGAGCAGCCGGTAGCAGTCCAGCAGCTCCGTCTGCAGGGAGTGGTGGCTCCACCCCTCCAGGATGACGTGTGACTGGGTGAGCGTCAGCCACCACGCGTCGTCGCTCTCCAGGTGGGCGAAGACCCGCAGCAACGGCGGCCGGGACAGGTCGAACAGCGTGGCGCGTTCGTGGGCCGCGTGGTCGACGAGCCGCTGCTCGCCGGCCTTGCGGTCCGTCGTCCCGCGCAGGTCCGCCCAGCCGACCGGCACCTCGGCCGTGCGGTGGACGATCTGCAGCGGCACCGAGTGGCCCGACAGGTGCACCGACGTCCGCAGCACCTCGTGCCTGTCCACCAGCAGCGCCACGGCGGAGCGCAGCGCCTCGGCGGAGAACGGGCCGTCGTCCCGGACCCGGACCATCGTGACGTTGTGATAGTTGTTCCGGCCGTCCCCGGAGAGCAGTTCGGCTGCCATGCCCAGCTGCGCCTGCGTCAGCGGGTAGGCGTCGACCGCGTCCTCGGGCAGCCGCGCCCGGTCCGTCTCCGGCAGCAGCGCGAACGGCTGTACGGCGTTCTCGTCCGCGACCGGTCCGCCGGCCGGGGCACGGCCCGCCAGCATCACGGCCAGCTGCGCGACCGTGCGGTGCTCGAAGACCTCCTGTACGCCGACCTCGAAGCCGGCACCGCGCAGTGCGCCCGCCAGGGCGACGGCCCGGATGGAGTCGCCGCCCAGCTCGAAGAAGCCGTCCTCGACACCCACCCGTTCGAGATCCAGCACCTCGCTCCAGACGGCGGCCACGCGGGCCTCCAGCCAGGAGCGCGGCGCCACGTACTCGCCGGCCGCGAAAGCGTCCGCGCCGGGAGCCGGAAGGGCACGCCGGTCGGCCTTGCCGTTCGCGCCCAGCGGCATGGCGTCCAGCCGTACGTAGGCCGACGGCAGCAGCGCCTCGGGCAGCTCGTTCGAGAGCTGGGCACGCAGCTCGGCCGGGTCGGCCGACCGTCCCGGGGCCGGGACGACATAGGCGACCAGCCGCGGCAGGCCCGCGCTGTCCTCGCGGACCACGACGACGGCGCTCGACACCTCGGGCAGAGCGCTCAGCGCCGCCTCGGTCTCGCCGGGTTCGACGCGGGCGCCGCGGATCTTGACCTGGTCGTCGGTGCGGCCCAGGAACTCGACGGTGCCGTCGGCCCGCCACCGCGCCCGGTCGCCGGTCCGGTAGAGCCGGGCGCCCGCCGGGCCGAACGGGTCCGGCACGAAGGAACGCGCGGTCAGGTCGGGCCGGTTCAGATAACCGAAGGCCAGGTTGACCCCGCCGATGTACAGCTCGCCGGGGGCGCCGACCGGGACCGGGTGCATACGGGCGTCCAGGACGTGGACCGTGACGTTCTGCATCGGTGAGCCGAGCGGCACACGGTGCAGCCCGTCCAGCCTGTCGGGCGCGCAGTGCCAGGCCGTCACGTCGACCGCGGCCTCGCACGGACCGTACTGGTTGTGCAGCTCCGCCCACGTCAGACGGGTGGTGAACTCCTTCGCCAGGGCGACGGGGAGGTCCTCGCCACCGGACACCACGATCCGCAGGGACCGCAGCTCGGACAGGTCGTCCACGGCGATGACGGCGGCCAGCATCGACGGCACGAAGTGCAGGTTCGTGACGCCGTACCGGGCGATCGCCGCCCGCAGATAGCCGGGGTCACGGTGACCGCCGGGCCGGGCCACCGCGATCCGGGCGCCGGCCATGAGCGGGCCGAAGATCTCCGCGAGGGACGGGTCGAAGCCGATCGGGATCTTCTGCAGCACCACATCGGCGGCGGTCAGCCGCAGGTAGGTGCGCTGCGTCCAGTCGAGCCGGTTGACCAGGCCGCGGTGGTCGCAGAGCACGCCCTTGGGACGGCCGGTCGAGCCCGATGTGTAGATGAGGTAGGCGGCGTCGTCCGGGCCGGTGACGGGCTCCGGGTTCCGTTCGCTGCGACCGCTCCAGCGGTCCTCGTCGTCCAGCAGCACCTCGGTGGCGCCGCTGCCCTCGACCAGCTCAAGCAGTTCGTTCCGGGTGACCAGGACGGCGACCTTGGCGTCGCGGACCATGTGGGAGATCCGCTCGGCGGGGTAGTCCGGGTCCAACGGTACGTACACACCGCCCGACTTGAACACCGCGAGCACGGTGACGAGCAGCTCGACCGACCGCTCCACGCAGACGCCGACGAGGGTGCCCGGAAGCACACCCGTGCCGCGCAGGTGGTGGGCGAGCCGGTTGGCCCGCGCGTTGAGCTCGGCGTAGGTGAGCTCGGCCTCCTCGAAGACCACGGCCACGGCGTCGGGCGTCGCCTCGACCTGCTGCTCGAAGAGCTCGTGCAGACAGGCGTCGACCTGCTCGGCACCTGTGTCGTTCCAGGTACCGAGGATCCGTTCCAGCTCCCCGGAGGGCAGCCTCGGCACGACCGCGTCGGCCTCGTCGTCCGCGGCCATCGACTCCAGCACCGCCCGGTACATCGCGGCGAGCCGCTCGCCGTCGGCCCGGCTGAAGTGCTGGGTGCCGGTCTTCAGGACCAGGCCCTCGGCCGCCGTGGTCACGGCGAGCGAGAACTCCATCGAGCCGGCGCCCAGACCCGCGTCGACGTCGACGACCTCGGTGTCGACGGCGCCCATGAAGTTCAGGTAGTTGAACATCACGTCCAGGAGCCGCCCGCCCCCGGCCTGCCGCTGGATCTCGGGCAACGGGTGGCGTCGGTGCGGCCAGAGCTCGACCTCGCGGGCGAAGACCTGCTGGACCAGCTCGCGCCAGGTGCGTGCGCTGCGGTCCACGGCGAACGGGAGGGTGTTGAGGTACATGCCCGGCACCCGGTCGGCGCCCAGCGCCTCGGGGCGTGCGTCGCAGACCAGTCCGGTGTGGAAGGCGTCCTCGTCGGTGAGCTGGCTCATCACCTTCAGGTGTGCGGCGAGCAGCACGCTCTTCAGCGACACCTTGGACCGGGTGGCGAACGCGCGCAGCTGCGCCTCCAGGTCCCGCAGCGGGACGACGACCGTGTAGTCCGTGTCCGGTTCGCCGGCCGGGGACAGGGTGCCCGGAAGCGACAGCGGCGTGTACTCCTCGCAGATGCCCCGCCAGTAGGCGCGGTCCTCGGTGGAGGCCAGGGACTCCAGCTCGCCGGCCACGAAGTCGGCGAAGCGCACGGCGGGGGCCTCGTACGGCTCCGGCTCCAGGCCGTCCCGCAGCCGCCGGTAGCAGGAGACCACCTCGGTCAGCAGCGAGTGCTGGCTCCATCCCTCGGTGATGGCGTGGGTCTGGGTGAAGGACAGCCGCCAGCCGGCGTCGTCCTCCACGTGTACGGCGGCCCGCAGCAGGGGCGCTGCGCTCAGGTCGAACACCGTGTCCCGCTCGGTCACCACGAAGTCCCGCAGCACCTGTCGGCGCGCGTCCTCGTCCAGCTGCCGTATGTCGTGCACGGCCAGCGGAACATCGGCCTCGGCGTACACGACCTGCATCGGAACGGCATAGGTGTGCATGTCGAACGCCGTACGCAGGATGTCGTGCCGTCCGGCGACCAGGTGCAGGGCCTTCCACAGCGCGTCAGCGTCGAAGGGCTGGTCGTCCCGGATCCGGAAGCCGCTGACGTTGTGGTAGTTGTTCCGGCTGTCGTCGACGAGCATTTCGACGACCATGCCGAGCTGGACCTGGGACAGCGGGTAGGCGTCGACGACGCCGTTGGGGAGCTTGGCCCGGTCCTCTTCACTGATCAGTGCGAACGGCTGGACCTGCCGGTCGGCGTCCGTGACCGCGGGACGTCCCGTGATCAGCTCGGTCAGGCCGGCGACCGTGCGGTGTTCGAAGACATCTCGTACGGCCACGTCGAACCTGGCTGCTCGCAGGGCGCCGACCAGGGCGACGGCGCGGATCGAGTCACCGCCGAGTTCGAAGAACCCGTCCTCGACACCGACGCGTTCGACGCCGAGTACCTCTTGCCAGACCTCGGCCACCCGCTCCTCCGTGGGAGTGCGAGGAGCGACGAAGGTGTGACCGGTTTCTACGGAGGCGTCAGGCTCGGGCAGGGCGCGGCGGTCGAGTTTGCCGTTCACGGTGAGCGGGATCCGCTCCAGTTCGACGAAGGCCGCCGGCACCATGTACTCCGGCAGCGCGCCCGCGACGAAAGCGCGCAGGTCGGCCGTGGAGGGAAGCTCGCCGTCGACGACGAGATAGGCCACGAGGCGTTCGTCGCGGACGATCACGACTGCTTCGCGCACGGCCGGGTGTTCCGACAGGCGGGTGCTGATTTCGCCGGGTTCGATGCGGTAGCCGCGGACCTTGACCTGGTCGTCGGCGCGTCCGAGGAATTCCAGGCTGCCGTCGGCGCGCCGGCGGGCGAGGTCGCCGCTGCGGTAGAGGCGTGAGCCGGCGGGGCCGAAGGGGTCGGGAACGAACCGTTCGGCGGTGAGTTCGGGCCGGTTGAGGTAGCCGCGGGCCACGCCGGGGCCGCCCACGTAGATCTCTCCGGGGACACCGACGGGCACCAGCTCGCCGAAGCGGTCGAGCAGGTAGACCCGCAGGTCGCTGAGGGGGTAGCCGACGCGGTTGGCGGCAGCCGGGTCGAAGTCCTCGTCGCTGATGCGGTAGTAGGTGGTGTGGACGGTGGTTTCGGTGATGCCGTACATGTTCACCAGGTGCGGGGTCTCAAGGCCCAGCCGGTCCGTCCATGGACGCAGCTCACCGACCTCGAGTTTCTCGCCCGCGAAGATGACCGCGCGCAGGGACAACTGCCCGATGCGGGGGTCGTCCTGGCCTGCGGCCGCCACCAGCGAGCGGAAGGCGGTCGGGGTCTGGGACAGGACCGTGACCTTGCGCTGCACTAGGAGGTCCAGGAAGTCCTCCGGTGAGCGGGTCACTTCCCGGGGCACGACGACGAGGGTCCCGCCGTGGAAGAGGGCCCCCCACATCTCGAACACCGACACGTCGAAGGCGTAGGAGTGGAACATCGTCCACACGTCGTGCTCGTCGAAGCCGTAGTGCTCCTGCGCGGTCTGCAGCAGTCGCACGACCTGGGTGTGCGCCAGCGTGACGCCCTTGGGGCGGCCGGTGGAGCCGGAGGTGTAGATGACGTAGACGATGTTGTCCGGGGCCACCGAGGTCTCGGGTGCGGTCTGCGGGCGGGAGGCGATCGTCTTCGCGTCCCGGTCCAGGACGACGAGTTCACCGTCGAAGACGTCCTCCAGGACTGTGACCAGTTCGCCGGAGGTGACCACGACCTGTGCACCGGCGTCGGCGAGGACGAACCCGAACCGGTCCGCCGGGTTCGCCGGGTCCAGCGGCAGATATCCGGCACCCGCTTTCAGCACGCCCAGCAGGGTCGGCATCAGGTCGGGGCCGCGCTCCAGGCACACGCCCACCAGCGACTCCGGGCCCACGCCCAGGTCCCGCAGGTGGTGTGCCAGCTGGTTGGCCCGCGCGTCGAGCTCCGCGTAGGTCAGTTCCACGTCGCCGGCGATCACCGCGACCGCATCCGGCGACAACACCGCACGCTCCGCGAAGATCTCATGCACACACCGCTCCACCGCAGCCGACGGAACCGACGGAACCGCGCCGAGCACCGTCTCCCGCTCACCGGCGGGCAGATACACGGCACGCGCGTCGCCCTCGGAATCCGCGGCCATCGACTCCAGGACGGCCCGGTACATCGCGACCAGGCGCTCGACGTTGGCGTGGCTGATGACGTGGGAGTCGCCGCGCACGCCGAGCACGCCGCTGATCGCCGTCACGGCCAGGGAGAACTCGTTCGGGTTCTCGCCCATCTCCGCTGATCCGTCGACCAGTTCACCGTCGACCTGGTGGAAGTCGAGGTAGTTGAAGAAGACGTCGACGAGTCGGCTGCCGCTGCCGGCCTCCCGCTGGATCGCCGGCATCGGGAAATGGCGGTGGGACCAGTTGGCCATCTCCCGTGCGAAGACCTGCTGGACCAGCTCGCGCCAGGTGCGGGCGGACCGGTCGGCCGGGAACGGCAGGGTGTTGAGGTGCATACCGAGCACTCGATCGGCGCCCGGGGCTTCGGGACGGGTGTGGTGGACGACACCGGTGTGGAAGGCGTCCTCGTCGGTGAGCTGGCTCATCACCTTCAGGTGCGCCGCCAGCAGCACACTCTTCATCGAGGCCTGGGCCGCCGAAGCCAGCGCGCGCAGACCCGGTTCGAGGTCGTTCAGGCGGAATGCCGTACCCACGGGTTCGGCCGGGGCGGACAGGTCGCCGTGCCAGCCCGCCGGGAGGACGAACTTGGTGTGCTCGGTGACCATGTCACGCCAGTACGCGCGGTCCTCCTTCGACTCCAGCGCCCGCAGTTCCGCGGCGATGGCGTCGGCGAACCGTACAGGGGGCGCCTGGTGGGGTTCCGGGCGGGCGCCGTCGCGCAGCGAGCCGTAGACCTCCAGCAGTTCGCTGTAGAGGGAGTTCACGCTCCAGCCCTCGAGGAGGACATGGGACTCCGTGAGGCCGAGCCACCAGGCCTCGTCGCTCTCCAGGTGCGCGGAGACGCGCAGCAGCGGGGCCGCCGTCAGGTCGAACACCTGCCGGCGCTCCGTGGCGACGAAGCTCCGCAGCGCGTGCTCGCGCGCGTCGGCGTCCTCCACCGTGCGCAGGTCGTGCACGGACACCGGGGCCTGCGCGGCCCGGTGGACGATCTGCAGCGGTACCGCGAACCCGTCGACGTGCACGGAGGTACGCAGCACCTCGTGCCGCTGCACGAGGATGCCGACAGCCTCACGCAATGCCTCGGCGTCGAAGGGGCGACCGTCGCGGACTCTGAAGAGGCTGACGTTGTGGTAGTTGTTCCGGCGGTCGTCGGCGAACTGCTCGGCGATCATGCCGAGCTGGACCTGGGACAGCGGGTAGGCGTCCACGACGTCCTGCGGGAGCTGCGTCCGGTCCTCCTCGCCGATGAGGGAGAAGGGCTCGACGGACAACTGCTCCGGTTGCGGAGCGGGCAGACCGGTGATCAGTTCACCGAGGCCGGCGACCGTGCGGTGTTCGAAGACGTCTCGTACGGCTACGTCGAACCCGGCTGCTCGCAGGGCGCCGACCAGGGCGACGGCGCGGATCGAGTCACCGCCGAGTTCGAAGAACCCGTCTTCGACACCGACGCGTTCGATGCCGAGTACCTCTTGCCAGACCTCGGCCACCCGCTCCTCGGTGGGGGTGCGAGGAGCGACGAAGGTGTGACCGGTTTCGACGGAGGCGTCGGGCTCGGGCAGGGCGCGGCGGTCGAGTTTGCCGTTCACGGTGAGCGGGATCCGCTCGAGTTCGACGAAGGCCGCCGGCACCATGTACTCCGGCAGCGCGCCCGCGACGAAAGCGCGCAGGTCGGCCGTGGAGGGAAGCTCGCCGTCGACGACGAGATAGGCCACGAGGCGTTCGTCGCGGACGATCACGACTGCTTCGCGCACGGCCGGGTGTTCCGACAGGCGGGTGCTGATTTCGCCGGGTTCGATGCGGTAGCCGCGGACCTTGACCTGGTCGTCGGCGCGTCCGAGGAATTCCAGGCTGCCGTCGGCGCGCCGGCGGGCGAGGTCGCCGCTGCGGTAGAGGCGTGAGCCGGCGGGGCCGAAGGGGTCGGGAACGAACCGCTCGGCGGTGAGCTCGGGCCGGTTGAGGTAGCCGCGGGCCACGCCGGGGCCGCCCACGTAGATCTCTCCGGGGACACCGACCGGCACCAGCTCGCCGCGTGCGTCGAGCAGGTGGAGGCTCAGGTCGTTCAGCGGACGGCCGATCGGGCTCGCCGAGCCGCCGGTGGCGACGTCGTCCTCGCCGACCGGGTAGTACGTGACATGCACCGTCGTCTCGGTGATGCCGTACATGTTCACCAGGCGGGGCGACTCCAGACCATGACGCGCCACCCAGTTCTGGAGGGGACGGTAGTCGAGAGCCTCGCCGCCGAAGACGACTGTGCGCAGGGCGAGTCGGCCGCCTTCGCCGCGGGTGCGGTCCTCTTCGATGAGCTGGGTGAAGGCCGACGGTGTCTGGTTCAGCACCGTCACGCCTTCACGCGCGAGGAGCTCGTGGAAGCGGCTCGGTTCACGTGCCGTCATTTCGGGCACCACCACCAGCCGGCCGCCGTGCAGCAGTGCCCCGAAGATCTCCCAGACGGAGAAGTCGAACGCGTAGGAGTGGAACAAGGTCCACACGTCGGACGGGCCGAAGCCGAACTGTGCCTGTGCCGTCTCGAACAACCGGACCACGTTGGCGTGTCCGAGCACGACGCCCTTCGGGCGTCCCGTGGAGCCGGAGGTGTAGATCACGTATACGACGCTGTCGGGATCCACCGGCACCCCCGGAGCGGTCGCCGGGCGGGACGCGATCATCTCCGCGTCCCGGTCCAGCACCACGAGTTCACCGTCGAAGACCTCGCCCAGCACTGGCATGAGCCCGCTGGAGGTGACCAGGACGCGGGCTTCCGCGTCGGCCAGCACGTAGCCCAGCCGGTCGGCGGGGGAGGCCGGGTCCAGGGGCAGGTAGCCCGCGCCCGCCTTCAGCACGCCCAGCAGCGACGGCACCAGATCCAGGCCTCGCTCCAGGCAGACGCCCACCAGCGAACCCTCGGTCACGCCCGAGGACCGCAGGTGGTGGGCCAGTCGGTTCGCACGCGCGTCGACCTCGGCGTACGTCAGCGACGCCTCATCGAAGACCACCGCCACCGCGTCCGGAGAGGCCGCGGCACGCTCCTCGAAGATCTGGTGCACACACCGTTCCACCGGAGCCGACGGCATCACCGGACCCGCGGCGGCGAGCAGCAGGTCCCGCTCGCCGGCGGGCAGGTACACGGCCTGGGCGTCACCGTCCGGGTCGGCGGCCATGGACTCCAGGACAGCGCGGTACATGCCGACCAGCCGCTCGCCGTTGACGCGGCTGAGCATGCGCGGGTCGGCGGTGATGATGACGTGTCCGGCACGGGAGGAGACCGTCAGCGGGAACTCGGTCGGGCTGTCGTCCAGTCCCGCCCGGTCGTCCACGACGGTGGCGTCCATCTGCCGGAAGTCCTGATAGTTGAACATGACGTCCAGCAGCCGGCGGCCGCCGGCCGCGTCGCGCTGAATCTCCGGCATGGGGAACCGTCGGTGCGGCCAGAGCTCGACCTCGCGGGCGAAGACCTGCTGGACCAGCTCGCGCCAGGTGCGTGCGCTGCGGTCCACCGCGAACGGCAGCGTGTTGAGGTACATGCCGAGCACCCGGTCGGCGCCGAGAACCTCGGGCCGTGCGTCGCAGACGACGCCCGTGTGGAAGGCCTCCTCACCGGTGAGCTGGCTCATCACCTTCAGGTGCGCCGCCAGCATCACGCTCTTCAGCGAGACCTTCGAGTCCGTCGCCAGCTTGCGCAGGTCGCGCTCCAGGTCCTCCCACTGCGTCCAGGCCTGGTACAGCTCGCGCGGCCCGTCCTGCTGCTCGCCCCACCCCGTGGGGAGAGAGAAGGGGGCGTGCCGGTCGACGACGCCCCGCCAGTAGGCGCGGTCCTCGGTGGAGGCCAGGGACTCCAGCTCGCCGGCCACGAAGTCGGCGAAGCGCACGGCGGGGGCCTCGTACGGCTCCGGCTCCAAGCCGTCCCGCAGCTGCCGGTAGAGGGCCAGGAGCTCCATCAGGAGGGAGTGATGGCTCCAGCCCTCCAGGACGGGGTGGCACTCGGTGACCGAGATCCACCAGCAGTCGCCGTCGGTGACATGCGCGAAGAAGCGCATGAGGGACGGGGTACCGAGATCGAACAGCGTGGCGCGCTCGCGCACCGTGAAGTCGCGGAGTTCCCGCTGCACCGTGTCGGCGTCCAGGCCACGCAGGTCCTGCTGGCCGAGCGGGAGTTCGGCGGTGGCGTGGACCAGCTGCAGGGGTACCGAGTAGGCGTTGAGCTCGATGGAGGTGCGCAGCGCCTCGTGCCGCTCGACGACCAGCCGGCCGGCGGCCTGAAGAGCGTCGAGGGAGAAGGGCTTGTCGTCCAGCACGCGGAACGTGCTGACGTTGTGGTAGTTGTTCCGGCTGTCGTCGACGAGCATTTCGACGACCATGCCGAGCTGGACCTGGGACAGCGGGTAGGCGTCGACGACGCCGTCGGGGAGTTTGGCCCGGTCCGTCTCGCTGATCAGTGCGAACGGCTGGACCTGCCGGTCGGCGTCCGTGACCGCGGGACGTCCGGTGATCAGTTCGGTCAGGCCGGCGACCGTGCGGTGTTCGAAGACATCTCGTACGGCCACGTCGAACCCGGCTGCTCGCAGGGCGCCGACCAGGGCGACGGCGCGGATCGAGTCCCCGCCGAGTTCGAAGAAGCCGTCTTCGACACCGACGCGTTGGACGCCGAGTACTTCTTGCCAGACCTCGGCCACCCGCTGCTCGGTCGGCGTACGGGGGGCCACGAAAGCCGACTCCGCGAACGCACTCCCGCCCGGCTCGGGCAGGGCGCGGCGGTCGAGTTTGCCGTTCACGGTGAGCGGGATCCGCTCCAGTTCGACGAAGGCCGCCGGCACCATGTACTCCGGCAGCGCACCCGCCACGAAGGCGCGCAGCTCGGCGGTGGAGGGCAGCTCGCCGTCGACGACGAGATAGGCCACGAGGCGCTCATCCCGGACGATCACCACGGCCTCGCGGATCGCGGGGTGTTCCGACAGGCGGGCGCTGATTTCGCCGGGTTCGATGCGGTAGCCGCGGACCTTGACCTGGTCGTCGGCACGCCCGAGGAATTCCAGGCTGCCGTCGGCGCGCCGGCGGGCGAGGTCGCCGCTGCGGTAGAGGCGTGAGCCGGCGGGGCCGAAGGGGTCGGGAACGAACCGTTCGGCGGTGAGTTCGGGCCGGTTGAGGTAGCCGCGGGCCACGCCGGGGCCGCCGACGTGGATCTCTCCGGGGACACCGACGGGCACCAGCTCGCCGAAGCGGTCGAGCAGGTAGACCCGCAGGTCGCTGAGGGGGTAGCCGACGCGGTTGGCGGCAGCCGGGTCGAAGTCCTCGTCGCTGATGCGGTAGTAGGTGGTGTGGACGGTGGTTTCGGTGATGCCGTACATGTTCACCAGGTGCGGGGTCTCAAGGCCGAGGCGGTCCGTCCATGGACGCAGCTCACCGACCTCGAGTTTCTCGCCCGCGAAGATGACCGCGCGCAGGGACAACTGGCCGATGCGGGGGTCGTCCTGGCCTGCGGCCGCCACCAGTGAACGGAAGGCGGTCGGGGTCTGGGACAGGACCGTGACCTTGCGCTGCACTAGGAGGTCCAGGAAGTCCTCCGGTGAGCGGGTCACTTCCCGGGGCACGACGACGAGGGTCCCGCCGTGGAAGAGGGCCCCCCACATCTCGAACACCGACACGTCGAAGGCGTAGGAGTGGAACATCGTCCACACGTCGTGCTCGTCGAAGCCGTAGTGCTCCTGCGCGGTCTGCAGCAGTCGCACGACCTGGGTGTGCGCCAGCGTGACGCCCTTGGGGCGGCCGGTGGAGCCGGAGGTGTAGATGACGTAGACGATGTTGTCCGGGGCCACCGAGGTCTCGGGTGCGGTCTGCGGGCGGGAGGCGATCGTCTTCGCGTCCCGGTCCAGGACGACGAGTTCACCGTCGTACACGTCCTCCAGGACTGTGACCAGTTCGCCGGAGGTGACCACGACCTGTGCACCGGCGTCGGCGAGGACGAACCCGAACCGGTCCGCCGGGTTCGCCGGGTCCAGCGGCAGGTATCCGGCACCCGCTTTCAGCACGCCCAGCAGGGTCGGCATCAGGTCGGGGCCGCGCTCCAGGCACACGCCCACCAGGGATTCCGGGCCCACGCCCAGGTCCCGCAGGTGGTGTGCCAGCTGGTTGGCACGCGCATCCAGCTCCGCGTAGGTCAGTTCCACGTCGCCGGCGATCACCGCGACCGCATCCGGCGACAACACCGCACGCTCCGCGAAGATCTCATGCACACACCGCTCCACCGCAGCCGACGGACGATTTCCGTCGAGGCTTCCGCTGACGATGGCATGTTCGGCCGGGTCGAGCATGCTCAGCCGAGACAGGGGAGTGGACGGAGCGGCGACGGCGCTCTGGAGGAGTTGCAGGAAGTGGCGGGCGGTGCGCTGTGCGGTCTCCCGGTCGAACAGGGCGCTCGCGTACTCGACACGCCCGTGGAACGAGCCATCGGTCGACTCCTCGACCTGCAGGGTCAGGTCGCACTTGGCCACCGGTGCGCCGCCGGAGTACGGCTCGACGCGCAGACCCGGCAGGTCGACGGCGTCCAGCCGCGACTCGTGCATCGTGAACGCGATCTGGTACAGCGGCGTACGCGACAGGTCACGCTCCGGCTGGAGTTCGTCCACGAGCTGGGCGAACGGCACGTCCTGGTGGTCGAAGGCGTCCAGGACCGTGTGGCGCGTGCGGTCGAGCAGGTCGGTGAAGGCGGGGTCGGTGTCCTCGTCCCAGTGCCCGCGCAGGACCAGGCTGTTGATGCCGTAGCCGATCAGCGACTGGAGCTCCGGCCGCGCGCGGCCGGAGACGACCGTGCCGACGGAAATGTCGCTCTGCCCGGTGCTGCGGGCGATGACCGCCTGGAAGGCGGCCATCATGACCGTGAACGGAGTCGTCTCCTGCGCGGCGGCGAGTTCGCGCACCGCCTGAGGCAGCTCGGCGGGGAAGTCGAAGAGCACCTCGGCGCCCGCGTAGCTCCGCGTTGCCGGACGGGGCCGGTCCGTGGGCAGTTCGGTCGGGGCCGCGCCGTCCAGTGCCGTGCGCCAGTGCGCGAGCTGCCGCTGGAGGCCATCGCCGGAGAGCTGCTCGCGCTGCCAGGCCGCGTAGTCCGCGTACTGCACCGGCAGCGGCTCCAGCGGGGACGGACGCCCGGCGGTGAAGGCGCCGTACAGGGCGCTGATCTCGGTCAGCAGAATGCGGGTGGACCAGGCGTCACAGGCGATGTGGTGGAAGACCAGGCACAGGACGTGGTCCTCCTCGGTGAGGCGGAACGTGCGGGCCCGCAAAGGCCAGTCGGTCTCCAGGTCGAACGGGGCTGCCGTGTGCGCCGCGACCAGCGCGGTCAGCCGACGCTCACGCTCGGCGGGAGAGTCGCCGGGTACCTGCTCCACCGTCAGGACAGCGGCCGACTCGGCGGGCTCGTCGACGATCTGGACCGGCTGTCCGTCCGGCGTCATCGCGTAACGGGTACGCAGGATCTCGTGCCGTGCGCTGATCTCGCCCAGGGCACGCTCCAGCGCGGAGACGTCCAGCGTGCCGCGCAGGCGCACCACGAGGGGAATAAGGTACTCGGTGCTGTCCGGGTCGAGGCGGCTGAGGAACCACATCTGCTGCTGCCCGGCGGCCAGCGGCAGCGGTGCGCTGCGGTCGGCCTTCGGGATCACCGAGCGGCGGCCGCCCGTCCGACGGCCGGCCAGTCGTCGGCGCAGCAGTTCCTCACGGTCGGTTCCCGAGCCGGAAGGAACGGCCTTGGATTCGTGGCCCCCGTTGCTCATCGGTTCTGCTCCTTCGGCAGCATCGAGTCCGCCACGTCTCGGTCGGACATCATGTCGATTTCGGTTCTGATGCAGGTCTCGACCGAGTCGGCGAGCGCGGCGATGGTCGGCCCTTCGAAGAGGGCACGGACCGGGAGGTCGATCTCGTACTCGCCGCGCAGTGCGGCGATCAGGCGGATGGCGAGGATGGAGTTGCCGCCGACCTTGAAGAAGCTGTCGTGAACGCCGAACCCGGATGTGCCGAGGACGTCCTCCCACAGCTCGGCGATCCGCTCCTCCACGCCGTTGCGCGGAGCGACCCGCCCGGCTTGTCCGGTGTGGTGGGTGGGGGTGGGCAGTGCCTTGCGGTCGACCTTGCCGTTGGCGTTCAACGGCATCGTGTCGAGTTCGACGAAGACCGTGGGCACCATGTATTCCGGCAGCAGTTCGGCCAGGTAGGTGCTGAGTTCGTCAGCGGGCGCGGTGCCGGGGCCGTCGGCCGGTACCACGTAGCCGACCAGGCGGGTTTCGCCGTCGTCGGTGCGGGCGGTCACGACGGCTTCGCTCACCAGCGGGCTTCCGGCCAGCACCGCGGCCACTTCGGCGGGTTCGACCCGGTAGCCGCGGATTTTGACCTGGTCGTCGGCGCGTCCGAGGAATTCCACCGCGCCGGTGGCGTTCCACCGCACCACGTCGCCGGTGCGGTAGAGGCGTGCGCCTGCCCCGCCGAAGGGGTCGGGGACGAAGCGTTGCGCGGTCAGTTCCGGGCGGCCCACGTAGCCGCGGGCCACACCGATACCGCCGACATACAGCTCTCCCAGGGCGCCGACGGGTACGGGCTGCATCGCTTCGTCCAGGACGTGCACGCGCATGCCGGGCAGGGGGTGGCCGATGGGGACGACGCCTTCGGCGTCGGCCGGGACGGGGTGGATGGTGGTGCCGACGGAGGCTTCGGTCGGCCCGTATTCGTTGATCAGGCGGCCCTCTCCGAGCCAGCCCGCCCAGCGTGCGCCCAGCGAACCGGCCAGCGCTTCACCGGCCACCACGACCACGCCCGCGAGCTGGGCGGCCTGTTCGGGTGTGACCTGGTGGGAGAGCACTTCCAGGTGTCCGGGGGTGAGCTTGAGGAAGCTGAAGGGTCCGTGCTGGAGCAGCCATCCGCCCAGTTCGTCCAGGTCCGAGGTGGAGGGCATCAGGGCGACGCGCTGGCCCGCGCACAGTGGTGCCCACAGGTTGGGCACGACCAGGTCGAAGGCCACGGAGGAGAACACCGCCCCGCCGCCCTGACCGCACGAGGCCAGCTCACGCACGGCCCAGCCGACGTGGTTGGCCAGGTTGCGGTGGGAGACCAGCACGCCCTTGGGGCGGCCTGTCGAGCCGGAGGTGAACACCACATAGGCCGCACCGTCGGCATCGATCCGGCCCTCGGGCCGCGAGGACGGGTACGCCGAGATCGCTTCGGCGTCCGTGTCCACGTCGACGAGCGTGTCCTCGAAGCCGGTCACCGGCCCGCCCCGCGTGATCAGCACCCGGGCCCCGGCGTCGGTCAGCATGCCCGACACCCGCGCTCCGGGCAGTGCCGGGTCCAGCGGCACGTAGCCGGCTCCGGCCTTCCACACCGCCAGCAGCGCCACCATCAGGTCGATGTCCCGCTCCAGCAGCACACCGACCAGCGACTGGGCACCCACACCCGAAGCCCGCAGATGATGCGCCAGGCGATTCGCCCGGCCATCCAGCTCCGCATACGACAGCGACACCTCACCACAGGCCACCGCCACCGCGTCCGGCACCCGCGCAGCCTGCTCCTCGAACACCTCCACCACCGGCCGCTCCACCACCGGCCCCGCACCCACCGACCACAGCGTCAGCAGTTCGGCCTCGCGCTCGGGCACGACGGGCAGGTCGGCGAGCCGAGTGTCCGGGGCATCCGCGGCCGCCCGCAGCAGGTGCTGGAACCGGTCGGCCAGGCGCTCCATCGTGGCGGGCTCGAAAAGCGCGGTGGCGTACTCGAAGGCGCCCTCCATGCCGCCGTCGGCGGTCCGGCGCATCAGCAGGGTGAGGTCGGTGTGGGCCAGGCGCCAGGAGTCCACGACGGTGCCGGTGTCCTCCAGGGTCGTGGCGCGGCCGGTGAACTCCTGGTCATGCAGGTCGAAGGCGACCTGGTACAGCGGCGTCCTTGACAGGTCCCGCTCGGGGGCCAGGGCCTCCACCAGGAGGTCGAACGGCAGATCCTGGTGGGCGAAGGCGTCCCGGCAGGCGTCACGGACGCGGTCCAGGGCCTCGACGAAGGTGAGGTCCGCGTCCAGCCCGCAGCGCAGCACCACGTTGTTGAGGAAGAAGCCGACGACGTCCTCGAGTTCGGGCCGGTCGCGCCCGGCGACGGGCGTGCCGACCGGCAGGTCCCATTGCGCGGTGTGGCGGGCCACCAGCGTGGCGTAGGCGGTCAGCAGCGTCATGAACGGCGTGGCGCCCCGGCTGCGTCCGAGGTCGGTGAGCGCCGTCACGACGGGGGCCGCGACGGTGAAGGCCGCCACCGAGCCACGGCCGTCGCGGGCGGCGGGCCGAGGCCGGTCGGTGGGGAGAGCCACCGGGGTGGAGCCGTCCAGAGCGGCGCGCCAGTGGGCGAGTTCCCGCTCGATCACCTCGTCGGTCAGCCGGGCGCGCTGCCAGTCGGCGTAGTCGGCGTACTGCACACCGAGGGGCGGCAGGAGCGGGTCGCGGCCGGCGACGGCGGCGGTGATCAGTTCGTGGAAGTCCCGCTGGAGGACCTGCGTCGACCAGCCGTCGCTGCAGATGTGGTGCACGGCCAGCACCAGGACCCGCTGCCCGTCGTCGAGGGTGCGCACCAGCGTGGCCCGCACCAGTGGTCCGCGTTCCAGGTCGAAGCCGTGCCCGAGCGCGGTGCCGAGCAGGTCGGCGAGCTCCTCCCGGGTGGCGTCCGTCTCGCGCAGCGCAACGGGGGCGGGGCTGTCGATGTGCTGACGGGGCTCGCCGTCCACGGTGACGTACCGGGTGCGCAGCGACTCATGGCGGGCGACCAGGGCGTCCAGTGCGGTGCGTACCGCCGCGGTGTCCGCTTCCGGCACGACCGGCAGGAAGACACCGGCCACCCACTCGGCGCTGCCCGGGTTCATCCGGTCCAGGGCCCACAGCCGGCGCTGTCCCGAGGAGACCGGCAGGGTCGTGCCGCGGGGGACGGGCGGGATGCCGTCGGGGTCCTTCGGCTGCGCGGTGGGGGCTGCCGTCCCGGCGGGCTCGGGGGCGATCAACAGGGCCTGGGCCTCGACGGTGGTGGCCGTCAGCAGGCCGCGCAGCGGGATGTCCCGCTTGGCCGCGGCGCGCAACTGGTTGGCGAGCCGGGTGAGCTGAAGTGAGGAGCCGCCGAGCTGGAAGAAGTCGTCGTGGACCCCGATGTCCTCGCGCTTCAGCAGCTGCTCCCACATCTCCGCGACGAGCTTCTCGGCGTCGGTGCGGGGCGCCGTGCGGGCCGCGGCGACGTTCAGGCCCCGGGCGGCGAGCGCTGTGCGGTCGACCTTGCCGTGTGCGGTGAGGGGGAACTCGCCCGCGTCCATGAAGGCGGCGGGGATGTGGCTCTCGGGCAGCCGGTCGCGCAGGAAGTCCCGCAGCTCACCGAGGACTTCGGGGGTGTGCGTCAGCACATGGGCGGCGAGCCGGGTGGCTCCGTCGTCGGTCTTGACGGGGACGACGACGGCGCCCTTGAGGCCGGGGTGGGCGACCAGCGCGGCCTCGATCTCGGCGGGTTCGAGACGGACGCCGTTCACCTTGGTCTGGTCGTCGAACCGGCCGAGGTACTCCAGGTAGCCGTTCCGGTTCCAGCGGACCTTGTCGCCGGTGCGGTAGAGGCGGGCGCCGCCGGTCTTCCCGTACGGGTCGGGCACGAAGCGGTCCGCGGTGAGGTCCGGCCGGCCGAGATAGCCACGGGCCACGCCGACGCCGCCGACGTGCAGTTCGCCGGGTGCGCCGACGGCGGCGGGGGCGCCGGCCGCGTCGAGGACCAGCACGCGCATGCCGGGGATGGGCCGGCCGATGGGCACCGGTCCGGTCTTGACGGCCGGGTCGAAGCGGTGCGCGGTGACGTCGATGGCGCACTCGGTGGGGCCGTAGGTGTTCCAGATGGTCAGGCCGGGCCGCCGGGCCAGGACGCGCTGGGCCAGTTCGGCGTGCAGGGGCTCACCGGCCGAGAACAGCAGCCGCAGCGCGGTGCACTGCTCCCAGCCGGACTCCTCGGCGAGGGCCTGGAGGACCGAGGGGACGATCTGGAGGACGGTCACGTCGTGCTCGGCCACCGCCCGCAGCAGGGCGGCGGGGTCGCGTTCGGCTCCGGCCGGGGCGAGTACCAGCGTGCCGCCGCTGACGAGCGGGGCGAAGATCTCCCAGCAGGAGGCGTCGAAGGTGACGGCCGTCTTCTGCAGAACCCGGTCCCGGGCCCCGAGCGCATGCGTGCCGACCGCCCAGCGGACCCGGTTGGCGATGCCTTCGTGAGTGATGACCACACCCTTGGGCAGACCGGTGGATCCGGAGGTGTAAATGGCGTACGCCGCCTGGGCCGGGTCCACCTCGACGGCCGGGCCGTCGGCCGGGCGCCGGTCGAGGTCCCGGCAGGCGTCGGCGGATGAGAGGTCCAGTGCGCGTACGCCCGCGCGCTCGACGGTGGGCGCCATCGCCCCGTCGGTCAGGACGAGACCGGCTCCCAGATCCTGCAGCAGCCATTCCAGCCGGGCGCTCGGCTGCGCCGGGTCCAGCGGCGCGTACGCCGCACCCGCCTTCCACACTCCCAGTACCGCGGTCACCAGGTCCAGACCGCGGCCCAGGCAGATGCCGACCCTGGAGTCCGCGACAACTCCGTGGTCGCGCAGGAGGTGAGCCAGCCGGCTCGACCGCTCAGCCAGTTCCGCGTAGGTGAGGCTCTGGGACCCGTCGGTGACGGCGATCGCGTCCGGCGTCCGAGCCGCCTGGTTCGCGACGAGTTCATGGACGGTGATGGCCTCGTCGAGCGAGCCGTTCCGTGCCGACTCGGACTTCATGGGTACTCCTGGGTGGTCAGCGGTGGATGGGGTGCGGCGCGGTGGCGCCCGACTCGCCGGCGGCAGGCCGACGGCGGTGAGGGTGAGGGTCAGGCGCTCGCCTGCTCCATGCGCCGGCGCAGGCTCAGCGGGCGCATGTCCGTCCAGACCTCGCCGATGCGGGCGAGGCACTCCTCGCGGCTTCCCGTGGTACCCGCCGCCCGCCAGCCGGCCGGGATGTCACGGTCCGCCGGCCAGATCGAGTACTGCTCCTCGTCGTTGAGGACTACGTGGTAGATGCGGTCGTCGGCACGCTCGTCGGCCATGACAGGTCTCCTCGTCGGATGATGAGTGGTGCTGACGGCCAGTCGGCCGCAGCGGGCTCCGCGGCCCGGGATCACGTCCGTCAGGCTGCGGGCATCGTGCTGTTCATCCTGTCGAGCGCTCCCATACTCCGGCTCTACCGGAGCTATCTGGCCATGGTGGCGACAGAGCACGGCCCGGCTGCCCCGTGGTGGGGGCGGCCGGGCCGTGTGATTTCCGGGGGCCGGGGCTCAGACCCGTTCGACGTCCTTCGTCCGGTCCTCCGTACCGCTGTCCGGCGCCGCCTCCTCGTGGTCGGCGGGCGGCTGCGGGGTCTTCTCGGCGGCCACGGCGGGAATCCAGGCGAGCGCCCGTGGCAGCGTCCAGCTGCGGTCCCCGAGCAGGGCCAGCGCCGCCGGCAGCAGCACTCCGCGCACCAGCGTGGCGTCCACCAGGATGGCCACCGCCATGCCGATGCCGAGCATCTTGTAGTCGAGCATGGACAGCGTGGCGAAGATCGAGAACACGGCGATCATGACCACGGCGGCGCTGGTGACGACGCCGGCGCTGCCGCCGATGCCCCGCGTCACCGCGGTACTCGTGTCGGCGCCGTCCATGCGCAGTTCCCTGATCCGGCTGAGGATGAAGACGTGGTAGTCCATCGACAGACCGAAGAGGATCACGAACATGAAGAGCGGGAGCCAGCTGATGATCCCGCCGTACGACTCGAAGCCCAGCAGGCCGCTGAGGTGGCCGTCCTGGAAGACCAGCGTGACGACTCCGTACGCGGCTCCGATGGACAGCACGTTCAGCGCGATGGACACCAGCGGGATCGCCAGTGACCGGAACGCGGAGACGAGCAGCAGGAACGCGAAGACCAGCACGAAGGCGAAGACGACCGGCGTACGGCTGTCCAGGGCGGCCGCCATGTCGGCCGGGCCGGCCGTCTGGCCGGTGACCGCGTAGCGCAGTCCGTCCACCTCGCCGAGGCTGCGCGGCAGTGCCTCCTCGCGCAGCAGCTCCAGCGCCTTCAGTGACTTGGCGTCGTTCCCGGTACCCGCCAGCGGGACGGTGACGACGACGGTCCCGCCGTCGCCGATCTCCGCGGTCCGGACCGGTTCGGCGAGCGCTCCGTCGCTCTTGGCGACCTGCTCGCGCAGGGCGGTGACCGCCTTGTCGAAGGCGCCGGTGCCCACGGCGTCGCCGGTGACCACGACCTGGGCAGGGGCCGGCTTGCCGGGGAACGCCTCCTGGATGGCGACCAGGTGGGAGATCTCCGGCACGCTGTCCGGGAACCGCTCCTGGAGCCCGGGGTCGGCCAGCCGCATCCCGGCGGCCGGCAGCGCGGCCAGTACGAGCGCGGCGACCGCCGCACCGCCCCACACCAGCGGCCGGCGCACGACCTGGGTCACGACGGCCGTCCAGACCCGGGATTCGCGGGCCTCGGCGCGGCGTCGGCCGATCCAGGGCAGGCGCAGGCCGTCCACCTTCGGACCGAGCATGGACAGCACGGCGGGCAGCGCGGTCAGCGAGCCCACGACGGCGAGCAGCACCACGGCGATGGTGCCGACGGCCATGCCGGTGAAGGTGTCGATGCCGGTGAGGAAGAGGCCCGCCATGGAGACGGCGACGGTGAGCCCGGAGATCACGACGGCCCGCCCGGAGGTGGCCGCGGTGACCCGCAGGGCCTGTTCCGTGTCGCGTCCGGCCAGCCGTTCCTCCCGCTCCCTGCGCAGATAGAACAGGGTGTAGTCGACGCCTACGGCCATGCCGACGAGGAGCACCACGGAGGAGGCCGTGTCGTTCACCGGGAGCCAGTTGGCCGCGAGGGTCAGCAGCCCCATGGAGGCGAGGACGGCCGTGACGGCGAGCAGCAGCGGGATGCCCGCCGCGATCAGCGCGCCGAACACCACGAGGAGGATGACCAGCGTAAGGGGGATGGAGGTCAGTTCGGCGGTGCCGAAGTCCTCGCTGGTGGCCTGCTCGACGGCGAAGTCGACGCTGGCGTCACCGGCCTGGACGATCTTCAGTCCCTTGTGGTCCTCGGCGACCTGCGCGATGCGCCGCTGGGTCTCTTCGACGACGCCCGCCGCGTTGTCCCAGCCGTGACCGGGTCCGGCGAGCGAGAACGTGACGAGCACGGAGCGGCCGTCGGAGGAGACCAGGCCGCCGGGTTCGGCGGGTGTCGGGACCACCACGTCCGACACCTTGCCGGTCATGCCGCGCAGCGCCGTACCGACGTCCTGGACGGCCTGCTGCAGCGCGGTGTCGCCGCGGAAGCCCGGGGAGCCGTCGCGAGCCTGGATGAGGACGTTCTCGCTGGGCGGCCGGGTGTCGTCGCCCGCCTCCTCGACCATGACCTGGGCCCGGCCCGACTCTCCCGGGTCGTGGTTCTGCGGGCCCTTGCCGCCCACGGCCGCGCCCACCACGAAGGTGAGCACGACGAAGAGCAGCCAGCCGAACAGTGCGGTCTTGCGGCGGCGTGCCGACCACGCGGCCACTCTCTCGACCAGGGGTTCCGGCTGACCTCTTCCCGGCTGGGATGGGGGCGTGGGGGCAGCCGGCGGACCGTTGGAGGGCACGAGCGGCTCTCCCTTCTCGTTCGATTCATTCAAGTACCGCGCGGGCGTGCGCGACACGCCTGAGGGCCCGCCGGGGCGCTGTGCGGGAGCCGGCTGACCGGGACGGGGCGGGTGGCAGGGGTCAGCCGTCGCTGTCCTTCTGCTGCTTCCACAGATGGGAGATCTCCCCGAAGGACGAACTGACCCACCGGTCCGAGTAGATGGTGTCCAGGTATCTGTCGCCCCCGTCCGGGAAGATCAGAACGCAGTTGGAGTCGGGAGTGATGCGGTCGGCGAACTTTTCCAGCGCCGCCACGGTCGCGCCGGAGGAGCCTCCGGCGAGGACCGCCTCGGAGAGCACCAGCCGACGGCAGGCCACGACACAGTCGATGTCGGACACATGCACCACGTGGTCGGCGGCGTCAGGATCCAGGAGTGCCGGCGGAACAGAGGCTCCGTGCCCGGGAATGAGCCGGGGTGCTCCCTGCTTTCCGAAGATCCTGCTGCCCACCGCGTCGACCGCCACGACGGTGGTGTCCATCCCCTGTTCGCGCAGGTACTCGGAGCATCCGCGCAGGGTGCCGAAGGTGCTGACGGCGGCGAACAGGTAGTCCACCTTCCCGTCCAGCGATTCGACGATCTCCCTCATCGTGTTGCGATGTGCCTGCGGGTTGTGCGGGTTGGAGTACTGGTTGGGCCAGTAGGCGCCCGGCACGGTGGCCACCAGTTCGCGCACCCGCGCCAGCCGCGCGGCCAGGTACTCGCCCGACTCGGGGTCCGGTGTCAGGACCACCTCGGGCCTGGCGCCGTAGGCGCGCAGCAGCGCCAGGTTCTGCTGTGTGGTCTTGGCATCGACGACACAGATGAAGTCGATTCCGTAGTAGCGGCAGATCTGCGCGATCCCGACGGCCAGGTTGCCGGAGCTCGACTCGACGACGACCGAGCGCCCCGGGACGAGTTCGCCGTCCTGGATTCTGCGCAGCAGCATCCCGAGGGCGGACCGGTCCTTGACGCTTCCTCCCGGGTTGAACCTCTCCATCTTGGCGAAGACCCTGGAACCAAGCCCAGGGAAGATCTTTCCCAGCTCCACCAAGGGTGTTTCCCCAATGGCCGCCAGAATTCCGTTGAGCACGGGACGGCCCATAGTGGCTGCCCTCCGCTGCTTGATCGTTTTGTTCCGGGGTCCGTGGGCAGATGCCGCGGGCCGCCGGCTGACGGCGATCAGCCTGGAGGGCTCCTCTATGGCGCACCTATCGCGCATCCATGGCAACGGCTTCCCGCCGGGCCGCACGGGTGCCTGACCACCACGAACGTCCATGTCCCAGGCCCCCCGTCGGTCCGCGCACACCTCGGCGGCCGAGGCCGGGGGTGTGGGTTCTCTCGCGTTCGGACGGCGAACGCGGCGGCCCCGGGCGGTCGGCCGGGGCACGCATCACCATGGCACACCGGAACCGGCCGGAGGGGGGTGACCGGTGTGCCCGCGGCGGCAACAACCTGCCACCGCAGGCTCCTGCCAACACAGTCGCCTGACAGCACTTCCACGGGTTGAGCAGACTTGTCGACTGGGGCCTTGGGGCCTCTGTGCGCCGTGTCACTCAAGGCAAAGGAAACACTCCGTGAAGACCAAGGCTTCCGCCGCAGCAGCACTGACGCTCATGGCGTTCGCAGCCGGCTGCACGTCGGGCGACGAGACGTCCGAGAGCAGCTCGTACACGGTGAAGGAAGCCGTCTCGGCGCTGAGCGTGAAGAGCAACGGCGGCCTCATCGAACTGGTTGCGAGCGACCGCACGACCGTACAGGTCACCGAGAAGTTCCTCTACTCGGGCTCCAAGCCGGAGACCCGGCACGCGGTGAGCGGCTCCACGCTCTCCCTCGAAACCCGCGGCTGTTCGGGGGACTCCTCGCCCTGTGAGGTCTCGTACCGGATCGAGGTGCCGCGGAAGCTGACCGTCAGCCTCAACTCCGAGGGCGGTGACGCCGAGGTCAAGGGCCTGGCCGGAAAGCTCACCGTCGCCACCGAGGGCGGCAGTGCGAGGGCGGAGCAACTTGCCTCCACCACCGTCAGGATCGCCAGCGGCGGCGGTGACGCCGACGCCGTGTTCACGTCCGCGCCGGACAGCGCCGATGTGAGCACCGACGGCGGTGACCTCAGCGTACGGCTGCCCGCCGGGTCGTACGCCGTCGACGCGGACGCCGAGGGCGGGGAGGAGAAGGTGACCGTCAAGACGGACCCCGCCTCGTCGCACAAGGTGATCGCCAGGTCCGGCGGCGGCTCGGTCTCCGTCGCCTCCTGAGGGGTCCGTGCGCACCCGCTGTCCCTTCTCCCCGGCGGGAGAAGGGACAGCGGGTTCAGGCCACTTCGCCGCGCTCGCTGACCAGTCGCCGATGTGGCCGGCCGGCCCGGTCGAGCGCCGTGTGTTGTTCCCGGCCCGGCTCGCCCCATGTCGCCCGCTCCAGACCGAAGGCCCGGACCAGCCGGTGCATGCGGTAGCCGCGGTTCTCGCCCTCGACGGGCTCCAGCAGGTGGTCGTCGACGAGGAGGTCCAGCACGTCCTGTGCCGCGTCCAGCGGCAGTTCGAGCAGCAGTGACGCCGTGCGGGCGCTGAAGGCGGGGACGTCGTGCCGTGCCAGCATGCGCAGCGCGCGCCGGGCGGGCTCGGACAGCCGGCTGTAACCGGCCTCCAGGGTGTCGCGCACCCGCAGATCGGCGAGGCACAGCTCGTCCAGGCTGCGCCGCGGATCGGTCAGCCGGTCGGCCAGGCTGCGCGGCGTCCAGTGCGGCCTGGCGGCCAGTCGTGATCCGGCTATCCGCACCGCCAACGGAAGCCCCCCGCACGCCTCCGCGAGTTCCTCGGCCGACTCCGGATCGGCGGCGAACCGCTCCTCGCCGACCGTGCTGCACAACAGAGCGGTCGCCTCGGCCCGGGTGAAGGTACCGAGGACGAGGGGACGTACGCCTTCCAGGGCGCTCAGCCGGGACCGGCCGGTGACCAGCACGCCGCAGCCGGGCGCGGCGGGCACCAGGGGCCGGACCTGCCAGGCGCCCGCGGCGTCGTCCAGCATGATCAGACAGCGCCGGTCGGCCAGCGTGCTGCGGTAGAGCCGGGTGCGCTCGGCCAGGCCGGGCGGGATGTCCCGGCTGTCGACGCCCAGCGCCCTCAGCAGGCCGGCGAGCGCGTCGGCGGGGTCCAGCGGGGACGACGAGCTGCCGCGCAGGTCCACCCAGAGCTGGCCGTCGGCGTAGTCGTCGACGAGCTGGTGCGCGACATGCAGCACGAGCGAGGTCTTGCCCACGCCGGGCATGCCGGTGACCACGCCGACGGCCGGTGTCCCGGCGCGGGGCCGGGTGGCCAGCTGGGTGCGCAGCCGGATGGCCTCCTGCTCACGGCCGGTGAAGTCCCACAGTGCGGGCGGCAGTTCGGCGGGCGCCTGTCTGTGCTCCTCGGCCCGGGGGGCCACCTCGCCCGGGGTGGCCAGTACGGGTGCGGCGACCAGGATGGACTGGTACAGCCCCTGGAGCGACGGGGTGGGGTCGATGCCCAGTTCGTCGGCCAGGGTCCTGCGGCAGTCCTGGTACACGGTGAGTGCGTCGGCCTGCCTGCCGCACCGGTACAGCGCGGTCATGAGCTGGCCGCACAGCTGCTCGCGGAGCGGGTGGGCGGCGGCCAGGCCGATCAGTTCGGAGACGAGTTCGGCGTGGCGCCCGAGGGCGAAGTCGGCGTCGATGCGTCGCTCCAGGACGGTCAGCCGCATCTCCTCCAGCCGGCCGCGCTCGGCCTCGGCCAGGAACTCGGTCACGCCGCCGAGCACCGGCCCGCGCCAGACGGCCAGCGCCCGGCGCAGCAGGTCCGCGGCGCGGTCCGCCTCGCCCGCGGCCAGCGCGTCACGGCCGAGCGCGGCGAAGTGCTCGAACTCGGCCACGTCGGTGTCCCACGTGCCCTCCTGCCCGGTACCTTCCGGCAGTCGCAGGAGGTAACCGGGGCGCTGGCGGACCACCTCGGCGTGGTCGCCGAGCAGTTGGCGCAGCCGCGACATGTAGGTCTGGATCTGGGCGGCCGACGTCGTGGGGGGTTCCTCGCCCCACAGAAGGGCGGAGAGCCGGGAGTCCGGTACTACTCTGCCTCGCGCGAGGACCAGCGCGGCGAAGGCGGTTCTCAGCTTGGACCCGCTGAGGGCGATCTTGTGGTGGGGCGTCGTCCACGCTTCGACCGAGCCCAGAACCAGGAATCTCATGTTCTCCCTCTCAGTGCATGCGCAAGAGGGGTGCGTCCCCACTGAGGACGCCCGCATGCTGTGGCTGTGGTGCGTACTGGCGAGTGAGCGGGAACCGTGCTTGTGGGGGAAGGCTGTCGTTCCGCACGCTCTCGGGCCGGCGCGGCAGGTGGTGGGGGCACCTGCGGCGCGACCGGGGTCACGGCTTGTGGCCGTGCGTCACCGGTGGGAAGAGTCGATCGGGTGGGCCGGATCAGCCGTGTCCGTATCGGTCCAGTTCGTGGAAGAAGTTGTCGACGACGGCCAGTTCGCCACGTCGCTGCATCTCCTCGTAGACGAAGCCGCCGACCGCGAGGTCGAGGACACCGAGGCCGAACGGGGAGAACACCAGGGGCCGGCCGGTGGGCAGGCCGGCCTTGCCGGCCAGCACCTCGGGGAGGGTGGCGTGCAGGAACTCCCGGTGCCCGACGCGCTGTTCGGCCAGGTGCGGTGAGGTGTCCGCCTTCAGACAGTGCTCGACGTCGTCGACGACGTTCGTGGCGGAGAGGATGATCTCCGGCGACAGGTCGCGCAGCGACACGTTCAGCACCAGCGGGTTGTGGGCGAACCACGACGGGTCCGTGATGTGCGGTGCCGCCGCGACGGTGGCGCACACCACCAGGTCGCAGGAACGGATCAGGTCCTCGGCGCTGTCGTGCACGGTGACCCGGCTGTCGTCGCCGGTGTTCTCGAGGTAGGAGCGGAACCCCGCGGCGGACTCCGCGGACAGGTCGTACAGCCCGGTCTCCTCGAAGGACCAGTCGGTGCCCGTGAGGTAGGTGTGGATGTACCGCGCGATCAGTCCGGTGCCGATGAAGCCGACCCGCGTGGGGCGCCGGCGGTCACGGGTGAGGACGTCGGCCGCCAGGGCCGCGGAGGCGGCGGTGCGGGTGGCGCTGACGATGGAGCTTTCCAGACAGGCGAAGGGGTAGCCGGTGTCGTGGTCGTTGAGGACGAGCACCGCGGAGGCCCGGGGAAGCCCGCCCGCGACGTTCTCGGGAAAGCTGGAGATCCACTTCAGGCCGTCCAGCCGCTGCCGGCCGCCGAGGGAGGCGGGCAGAGCGATGATCCGGGCCGTCGGGCGGTCCTGAAAGCGCAGGAAGTAGGACGGAGGATTGACGGTCTGTCCGGCTCCGTGCAGCCGGTAGGTCTCCTCGACCAGTTCGACGATCCTCTTCTCCTGGCCGTGCAGTGCGTCCCGCACCTGCGCGCCGGAGATGACGGCGAACGATGGTGTCGTCACGCCTTTGGACATCCAGGACTCCCCCCACCACCTCGCCGGAGGCGAGGTACAAACAGGTCATGTCGGGGGGACGATCCCGATACAAGTCAGGTTCGTTCAGTGTTCGTTCAGAAATGATCAGGCTCGCTCGCGAACCATCAGGATTCCCCCGGTCGGTCTGAATCCTGCCGTCCTGACGCGGAACTGTCAGCTCGTCAGGCTGTCAACCTCCTGCAATGACAGGACGATGCCAAAGTGATCTCTGGACAGTCTCAGAGCGTGTGAGGCGTTGCGGGCACCGGCCACAGGGCGCTGTGCAGCCGGTTCTGTGCGGTCGTGACGGTGACCCCGCGATAGTCCCCCACCGTCTCGGCGAGCCAGAAGTCGGGGCCCAGCCGCGTGGCCAGAATCGTGCGCGGGGCGCCCCCCTGCGTCTCGCCGACGAACTCCGCGCAGACGCTGAACTCCCCGGCGGGCAACCGGCCCCAGGCCAGTGACCACGGCCGCTCACCGCGCCGGCCGTGCAGCGCCCCGGCCAGCACTCGGCCGGAACCGGCCAGGGCCGGGGTCAGCGCCACCGGTTCGTCATCGGACAGCAGGGCGAGTGCGGGGCGGCCGTCGAACGCCGGGTTGGGCACCAGCCGGACCACGATGCCGCTGTTCGCCAGCACCAGGTCACCACCGGCGCCCGGCGGTCGGACTCCGCCCTGGCGCGGTGCCGGCCCGGCCGCCGGTTCGGGGGCCACCGCCAGGGAGGCCGTCGGCGTCTGGGTCATTACGGCGTTCCTGAACACGGAGTTGTCCTTCCAGCCGGGGGTGCGGGGGAGGGGCTCTGCGGATGAGCCCCTAGAGACGTATAACCGGGTGGCGTCGGGTCACTCGACGTCCTTGAGGACCCGCTCGACGCTCTTGACCCGGTCGCTCATGTCGTTGAGCTGGAGGCGCACCTCCACCAGTTCCCGCTCCATGTCCTGCTGGGCCATCACCGCCTTCTCCGCGATGCTCTTGTAGTCGCTCTCCCTGGACATCACGGTCTTGGCACGCCACACCGCGATCGTCGGCCAGATCACGAGAACCGCGCACACGAGGATGAATCCCATGGACCCGAAGGACCAGATCATGCCGTCGTCGTAAGCGGCCAGCTGCACAGAGCTCATTTACGGTCTCCTTGAGTTTGGTCAGCGGTGAGTGAGAGCGCGGCCGCTGCGAGGGCCTCGGGCGTGAGGTGCAGCGAGAACGGCTCGATGTCGTAGTACTTCATGGCCTTGCCGTCCTCGGACAGCACGAGTCTCGAGGAGACCAGCCCTGCCGCTTCCAGCTTGCGCAGGTGGACCTGGAGCAGCGCACGGCTGATCCCCATTTCGCGCGCCAGCCGGCTCACGTAGTCCTCGCCACCCGCCAGGGCGGCCAGGATGCGCATCCGGTGCGGGTTGGCGAGCGTGGCCAGGATCTGCACCAGCCGGTCACCCGTCACTTCGGAAAGCTCCATGCTCCTCCTCCATCTGCAAACAAATACTTGCAGGTGCTAGAGAGAGGTGTCAACTGCTTCGTGGAGTGAGCACATGCAAGGGCTGCGTCCATGGAACGGCGAAGGGCGCCCCGCCGACCGGCGGGACGCCCTTCTGGTGGTGGTGCGGATCAGCTGCAGCGCCACACGGCAGGGAACCGCGGGAAGGTGCTGCCTGCGCGGGCCTTCGCGCCCGCCAGCGTCCCGTCGTCGGCGAGCGCGTGGAGCGAGCCGTCGCTCGGGGCGGCCCCCACGCTGGTGGTCAGCTGCCACAGGCCGGCGGCCAGCCTCTGGTCGGTGCCGAGGATCAGGCCCTGGCTGTTGATGGCGGAGGTGCTCTGACCCTTCGGCAGGGCCGTCGCCTTGCCGTCCTTGTTCCACAGGACGGCGGACGGGTCGAAGTCGGAGGTCAGGGCCTTGCCGATCACGTAGCCGTTCGAGATCCCCGTGACCTGGGCGTGCGCCGCTCCGGCCGGGATCGGCAGCCGCTTGGCGACGCCGTCCTTCCACAGGTAGGGCAGCCAGGTGCCCTTGGGGTTGTCGACGACGGTGATCGCCACCGTGCCGTCGCTGTCGACGCCCTCGACCTGGCTGCCGCGGGGGAGGCCGGGCAGCTTGACCACGGTGCCCGGCTGGTCGGCCGGCCACTTGTAGACCTCGGTGTAGTTCGGGTCGGCGCCGTAGCCGTGGCCGTAGATGTCCCCGTTCTCCGCGATCGCGCTGGTGTGCACGTCGTGGGTGTTGGGGAGCACCGGAAGCTTCTCCAGCTTGCCGTCGCGCGAGACGACCGGGAACCAGGACCAGCTCGGGAAGCCCTCCGTCGAACCGGTGACCCGGGCGCCCTGCCCCACGACGGTGCCCTTGGTGTTCACGTCGCTGACCATGAGGTCGAAATCGGCGCCGGCTGCGGGCCCCAGGTCGGTGACCTTACCGCCCGACCAGAGGACGGCATGCTTCAGCGAGTCCTCCTCGGGGAACTCGACCTCCCCCGCGTACACCCCGGGTCCGGCCGTCGCCGTCACGGACCCGGCCTTGATGCCCGCCGGCACCGGCAGGTGGGTCGCCTTGTACGCGCAGGCCTGGGCGGCGGCCTGAGGTGCGGCCTGGGCGGACGGTGCGATGCCAGTCACTGCGGAGGCGACGAGGAACGTCGCGGCCAGTAACGTGACGTTGCGTCTTTTCGGGTTCATGTCATCCCATCAAAGCGGTGAATGCCAGCCCGCCCAGTATTCGGGCCGCCTCTATGTTCCTCCTATGTCACACACAGTGACGACTTGGGACCCGCGAGCGGGCGATGACTCATTCCTGCCAGTCCCGGTGGCCCTCGTTTTCCGGGTCCGTTCCGCGGGCGGCGGAGCCGGCCTGCGATGCGTTCAACGGCTCTGCCACCACACGAGGCCGCACCCGACAAGAGCAGAGCCCGCAGCCGTGGCGACGCCGCGTACGGCGGCGAACAGGGCGGCTCGCCCCAGACGACGAGCGGTTCGCTGCCGCTTTCGTTCCGTGAGCTTGCTCATCGGGATCTCCTCCGGTCATCTCGTCGCTGCTGCGAGCTGGCGGTCCGAGTTTCGTGCGGTGACGTGGATGAGACCCGGCCGGGCGGGAGGACCGGGCGTTTCTCGTTCTACGCTGCTGGCCGACGAGGTGCCCGCTGCACCCGCTGCGGGCGGTCCCGGGCGCAGCGGCCAGGAGGGGGAGCGCGGGTGACAACACGGTCTCGGGAGGCGCGACTGCTCTACGAGCAGCTGCGCGCACTGGAGCAACAGGCGCGGGAGGCCCGCCGCCGAGCCGGCTGCCGGTACTCACGGCGAGAGGTGATCCAGGCACTCGCCAAGCCCCCATACGGGAGGAGAGTCGGCGACCAGCGGATCAGCGACTGGGTGCCGACGAGGGACAAGGAGCCGAAGGTCCCGAGCGACAGGAGCAGCGACGACGTTCTGGCGTTGGTGCGGCTGTGGAGTTCCTGGGCGGGTGAAAGTGTCAACGAGCGTCATTGGCGCAACCTGCTGGAGCAGGCGCAGCCGGTGCGGGTCCCGCGCACGGTGCCTGCTGGCCCCGGGCGGTCGGTCCGTGAGTTCACCGATCCGTTCACGCTGGAAGTGCACGAGGCCATCGACGGCGGTGGCGCGTCGGGGTTGCCGTTGCTTCCCCTCTACGTCGTTCGGCAGCACGACCGGTGGCTGGCCGACGTGGTGAACGGCCTCGTCGCACGGTCCGCCGGGCAGCCGGCCGGCTCACTCGCCGTCCTCGTCGGTGAATCATCGACCGGCAAGACGAGGGCGTGCTGGGAGGCGCTCAATCTGCTCCCCCCGGACTGGCGGCTCGTGCTTCCTCTGGTACCGAGCCCCGCCGAAGCACTGATCGCCGCATTGCCCGGAATCACTCCCCGCACCGTCCTGTGGCTCGACGAGATCCACCGCTTCCTGAGCGGAGACCAGGGCGAGCAGGCAGCCGCCCACCTGCGAGAAATACTCAACGACTCGCGGCGGGGACCGCTGCTCGTCCTGGGCACGACCTGGCCCGCCCTGTGGACGGCTCTGGTGAAGCCGCGCAAAGACGGCGACCGCAGAGACCCGCACGCACAGGCCCGTGCCCTCCTCACCGGGAAGCACTACCGGGTACCGGACGCCTTCGAGGACACGGACGTGCCCGAGCTGCGGCGCCTCGCCGCTGCGGACCTCCGGCTCCAGGAAGCGCTCGAACAGGGTGAGCCGGGGCGGATCACGCAGTACCTCGCGGGCGGTCGCGCACTCATTGACCGCTACGAGACCGCCACGGCTCTTCAGAGGGCCCTGATCGAGTCGGCCATGGATGCCCGCCGTCTCGGGCACGACACGCACCTCCCGCGAATCCTCCTTGAAGCGTCGATCCGCCATTACCTCTCCGCCGACCAGTACGACTTGGTGGCGGACGGCGACATCGAGCACGCACTCGCGGAACTCAGCGAGCCGACGCGTGGAACTCGGGGCCCTCTCACGCCCGTCACCTTCCGTGAACCGGGCGGGCCTCGTGTCCTCACCGACGACATCGGACTCGCGGACTACCTGGACCAGCACGGCAGGAAGGAAAGGCGCACCAAGGCACCGCCGGCGGGGCTGTGGGACGCACTGGTGGACCACGCAGCGCGGGATTCCCTCATCGCGCTGGCCGAGGCCGCCAGGGACAGGGGGCACCTGAGGATCGCCCTGCAGCTGCTCGCGGCGGGGGTGGAAGCGGGGGTGCCGGGCGCTGCCATGGCAGCGGCTCAGTTCTTGGAGGAAGAGGAAAAACCAGACGAGGCACTGCTGTGGTGCCTGCCTCTCGCGGAAGCCGGGAACGTCGCGGCCATGGGCCGGGTGGCCGGGCTCATGGAGGCGATCCGGCCGGACGTCGCGGTGGCCTGGCACAGGAAAGCCGCCGAAGCGGGAGCAAGGTATGGCTGGCTGTACGCCGGCATACTCCTGCGCAGGGCTGGAGGGTTCGAGGAGGCAGAGTTCTGCTTCAGGCATGCGGCCGATGCCGGTGTGCACGGTGGACATGGAGAACTGGCTCACCTGCTGCAGCAGGAGGGGCGGACGGAGGAAGCGCTCATCCACCTCCAGCAAGAGGCCGAGGCAAGCGGTGGGTACGCAGTCGTGGAGACGGCCGCCCTGATGCGGCAGCGCGGTGACAGCGGCCTCACCGTCCTGGCGTGGCTGCTGTCCCGTGCAGCGGAAGAAGGCAGAACGGACAGTGGCGGTATCCCTTGGGCAGAGCACGCGTTGATCCGGCACCTGGCCATGGACGCCCTCCTTCGAAGCCGATTGCGCAGCCTTGCCGACGAGGAGGGGCAGGACGACGCGGTGCGGCGCGAGTTGACCGTACTGCTGGAGTGGGTGGAGGAGCTCGCCAAGGGCGACCGTCGGGAGAAGGACGCGGACACACCAGAGGCGCTCAGGCAGCAGGGCCACCTGGCGGAAGCACTCGTGCTGTACCGGAAGGAGGCCGACGCCGGTCGGCGGGACGCCGTGGCGCAGGTCGCCGCCCTGCACGAGCAACTGGGGAAACCGTCGGAGGCCCTCGCCTGGTACCGGCGTGCGGCGGAAGGAGGTGATCCGGAGGTCATCCCGCAGATCGCTCGCCTGATGACGGCAGCCGTGGGGCCGGACGAGACCTTCGACTGGCTGAAGTCGTGCGCGGATCACCGAGGCGAGGAGGGCGACCCGGACCAACGGTCCGCCGTGGCCGAGCTGCTCCGCATCGCGGGTCGCACGGGCGAGGCACTCGCCTGGCTCCGCCGCGTCTCGCAGACCGGTGACCCGTACGCCTGGCGTCAGTTCGCCGAACTGCTGGAAGCGGCCGGTCACCTGGAGGACGCGCAGGGCATGCGGCGGTACGGCTGGGAGCCCTGCGGCGAGATCTCGAAACCGTGGAGTGCGGCCCCGCCGACAGTCCATCGGCCGAGCCACGTCCGAACAGCTGGAGGCTGATCGGATGTGGCTACGTCCTGGTTCGCCGGACGATGCGGAAGCGCTCCGGCTCGGTCTCTTCACATGGCGGCTGATCCCTGCACACGACAGCAGGGCCCAGGTCTCCGACCTGGGCCCTCATCATGGAGCGGGTGACGAGAATCGAACTCGCGCTCTCAGCTCGGGAAGCTGCGATCATTTGAGGGCGGTCCGGGCGCTGACCTGGACGAACGAAGACATGGTGGTCTCGCCGTTCGAGCCCGCTTTCACCGTGATCCCCCGCTGGTCCCCGCCCTGTCTGGTGCGCTTGTGGCGCGGCGGAGGACTTCAGCGCGCGAGGTCGGGCGCTGCCTCGATGACGTCAGCCCAGTCGCGATCGCTCCACGGGTTGCCCGTAACCGAGGCGTGCGGCGACGGTGTCGTCGAGGAAGCACGCCTGAGCGATTCCTACCGTCTCGTCGGGCCACCGATTTGGGATACGGAACCTCTGGGCTGAACGCTCCCTCCGTCGGCCAGAGCCGGGATCGTCGGTCGCGGAGCACCTCGGGGCGGCTTAGGCTGAGATCAAGGGCCCTCGAGTGGAAGGGAACCTCGAGATGCATTTCGTCCTGATCGCGACCCACACCCCGGAAGTCTGTCCGACCTCTAACGCGACAACGCGCGACCTGATGCTGCAGACCGCCCCTGATATCCCGAACCTCGCCCAGAAGGCAGGCGTCGAGATCGTGGCCGGCCCCTTCGTCAACCGTGAACACACGATTGTCATGGTCGTACAGTCCGACAAGGTCGAGAACGTCGACCGCTTGCTGATGGAGTCTCGCCTCCCTCACTGGAACCGCGTCCGCGTGCTGCCGTCGCTGACCATGGAGGAAGGACTCACCGATATCGAAGCGCAGACGCCGATCTTCTGAACTCACCAGGCACGCGGCCGGTGCTTCGATTGCGGGCGCCGAGATGCGCAATGGCCCTGCCGCCATCAGCGCAGACGAACACAGTCGGCCCTGCCCTTGCCCTCTTCAGGGCCGCGTGCTTCACGCCGCGCCGGGCTGGAGATCGACCCGGCGTAGGTCGTGGAAGCGCCGTAGATCGATTGGCGAGGCGTGGGGCCAGAGCGTCGGGGCCCGGCGACAAGCAGCTGAAACACGGCTGAAAGAGGACTAGTCGCTACGGAGCCCCACCAACACGCTTTCCAACTGTGGTGGTGGGGTGTGTGCAGGGGCGTTCACCTGGGTTCATGGGCGGCTGGCCATCCGTGCAGGAGCGGCTCCGGGTCTCGTCTGAACGGCCGTGAACGGGGCTGAATGAGACGGAAAGTGTGCTTCCCACTGGAGATCTACCAGCTGTCCCGGTGACAGCGTGCGGACGCACCTTACGGGCGCGTCTGCGCCGACGGCGCCGACACGGCCCGGGGCAACGCGGGATGAGTGCGGGTCGGGCACTGTGGCGGCGGGTGCCGTCTTGGGTCGTCGACGCGGGCCTCGTCGTGCTCGCCGCGCTCGACGCCTGGATCAACCTCGACGACGAGGCGACACCCCTCATGTGGGCCTGCGCCGCCCTCGGCAGCGCCGGACTGCTCCTGCGCAGGCGCTTTCCGCTCGCCGTCTTCCTGCTGACACTGCCCATGCTGCTGTTCATGGACGTGGGAGTCGCGCCGATCGCCGCGCTGTACACACTGGCCGCGCGCACCCGTAACCGCTCGCTGCTGGCCGGCAGCGCCCTGCTGAACGCGGCGGCGACCACCCTCGCCTGGCCCCTGTCCGACGCGTTTTCCGGCGACCCGTTTTCCGGCGACCGGACCTGGACGCTCATCGAGTTCGTCTACACGCTGGCCATGGCCTTCGCTCCGATCCTGTGCGGCCAGCTCGTGCAGGCCAGACGCGACGTGGCCCGCCAACTCGTCGAGGTCCAAGTGGCCCGCGAACACGAACGCGCCCTGTACGCCCAGTCCGTCCTCGCCCGCGAACGCGCCCAACTGGCCCGCGAGATGCACGACGTCGTCTCCCACCAGGTCAGCCTCATCGCCGTACAGGCCGGAGCCCTGCAGGTCGCCGCCAAGGACCCCGATGCCCGCGACGCCGCCCGCACCATCCGCACCCTGAGTGTGAACACCCTCGACGAACTCCGCCACATGGTCACCCTGCTGCGCGCCTCCGGTGGCAAGGAAACCGAACTCACCCCCCAGCCCACCCTCGCCGACCTCCAGCAGCTGATCGCCAACAGCGGCATCGAGACCACCCTGACCGGGGAGCTCCCGCCCGGCATCAGCACAACCGCCCAACGCACCGTCTACCGCACGGTCCAGGAAGCCCTCACGAACGTCCGCAAGCACGCCCCGGGCTCCCGCGCAGAGGTGCGCCTGTGGCATGACGCGCAGCACTTCGGCGTCACCGTCACCAACACCGCCCCCACCCGCCCGACCGTCGCCCTGCCCAGCGCCCGGCACGGCCTGATCGGCCTGAGAGAGCGCGCCGAACTGCTCAACGGCACCCTCACCGCCGAACCCACCCCACAGGGCGGATACGAGATCGAACTACGGGCCTCCACCCGGCCCGCCTGAGCACAACCCGCCCGACGCGGATCGGCGTGCCCGGACACGACAAACCTCAGGCCGCTGACCTGGGGTTTCGTATGGAGCGGGTGACGAGAATCGAACTCGCGCTCAGCTTGGGAAGCTGCGTTCATTCGGGGCTAGTTCGGACGTTGACCTGGGCAAACGTCCTGGACGCGCGGCCGCGTCGGGTAGGGCGGCGTTCACCGTGGGGGCGCTGCCTGGCGGGCTCGTTCGCGCCGAAGTCATGGACAGGGTTTGGCGTTCTCCGTTGTCCACTTCTGAACGCCTGATGGGCCCCACCTTGATGATGGCCCCGACATGCTCGTTGTCAGGCTGTGGTGGCAGCGTCCTGAGCTGACCTGCGCACAGCGATGATCCGCGCAGTCACTCTGGTTTGACCGTGATCACCGCTGTCTCTTCCTGCGGCGCGACGCTTGCCGTGCCTTGGGCCGTGACGAAGGGCTCCTGACCGGGCTGCCGCGCGCCGACGCATGCGAGGGCGAGCGTGGCGGTCATGGCCAGGACGACAACGGCGGCTCCCGAGAGCAGGAAGGCGTTCTCGACTCCGGCGAGTTTGATCGCGGTCGAGGCCACGAAGGGGGAGATCGCCAGAGCGCCTGCCACCCCGGCCTCCCACAGGCCGAGCGCCTTCGCCAGATGATGGCTCGGTATGCGCTGCTGCACCAGTGCGATCAAGGGAATGTCCGTGAGGGCCGAGGCCAGCCCCGTGGCGGTCAGGAGAACGGCCGCCACAGCATGGGAGGTGACCGCTCCCAGCGGAGCCCGGAAGATCCCGAGCAGGGCCCACGCCAGCACAGCGGCCAGTGCGAGTCTGCGGATGCGCACGCCGGCCAGGAGCAGGGCGCCCACCACCTCGGCGACCCCTGCGACGCCGAGCAGCAGGCCGTACTGGCCGCCCTGTCCCACGACCGTGACCAGCCCGACGGTCAGGAAACCGTTGGTCAGGGCGAGGGCGAGCACGAAGGTGACGATGACGACGAGTACATCGGGAGCGGCCCGCACTGCCCTCAGCCCGGCGCCGAGATCGGACCACAGCCCGGTCTGCCCGCTGGTCGCGGCGGGGCGGGTCACGCGGATGGCTGCCACGGCGACCGCCGAGCCCAGGAAGGTCAGCCCGTTCACCACCAGCACCGACTGCAGCGAGCCGAAGGCCAGCAGCGGCGCCAGCATGAGCGGGCCGACGAAGAAGGCGGCCCGGAAGGCGACTTGCAGCAGTCCGTTGGCCTGCTGGAGGCGGTCGTCCGGCACGATCTGGGGAACGATGGCGTTGCGGGCCGGGGCGAACGGGGCGCCGATCAGCGCCAGCAACGCCGTGGTCGCCACGAGCAGGGGCAGGTTCAGCAGGTTGAGTGAGAGCAGGACCGAAGCCACGGCCACCACGGCGACCCGGGCCAGGTCGGTGGCGATCATCAGCTTCCGGCGGTCGCGGCGGTCGGCGTACGAGGCGACGACGAAGGTGGCCACGAACGCGGGCGCGAACGCGGAGACGCTGACCATGGCGACGGCCGTGGGGTCCTTCGTAAGTGACCAGGCCAGCCAGGCGGTCGCGGCGGTGTACAGGCCGTCGCCGAAGCGTGAGATGCCCTGACCGGCGAAGAGAAGCAGGAAGTTGCGGTCCTTCAGTAGTGACATGCGGCCACTGTCGGGTTCCGTCCGGGGCCTGATCCACTTATTAGGCAGATGGCTAATCAGTCGCTTCGCCGTCCCCGTGCAGGAAGCTCTCTAGGCTGGGAGTCAGGCCCGCCACCTGTCCGGGCACAAGCCGGTACAGGACGTAATAGCCCTCGCGGCGGCGCTCCAGCAGGCCCGCGTCCGCCAGCACCCGCAGGTGCTTGGACAGGGCGGCCTCGCTGACGCCGACGAGCGGGGCCAACTCCTGCGTGCTGCGCGGGCGTTCGGCGAGCAGCCGCAGGGCGCGCAGCCGGGTGTCGTCGGCGAGCGCGCGGAGTGTGCCGACGAGCCTGGCCGGCGGAATCCGCGGGCGGGCTTCCCGGACGATCGAGGAGACGGGGAAGACGAGCCCAAGGGGCCACGGACCGTCGCAGTTGACGCGTACGTGCGGCCACACATAGGCGCTGGGGGCGAGGACGAGTGTGTCGTCCGGGCCGATGGCGACCTCGTGGTCGTGCGGCCGCTCCAGCCAGAAACGCTCGGCCTGCGGATCGCTGCGCACCTCCGGCCACAGGCCGCGGAGCATCCCGTACAGGCCGCGCTGCTCGATCTGGTGTCCGGCCTCGCTGACGCCGGCGGCGAGTTCGGGTTCGAGCCGTGCCCATTCCTCCTCGAACGCCTCCCGCCAGTAGCGCTCCAGCATGCTCAGGAACCGTTCGAGCAACGCGCGGGGATCGTCGAGGAGCATCGCGGCCATCGCTTCGTCGCTCTCCCGTGCGACTCGCTCCCGCAACAGGCCGCGTACCTCCGGTTCGTCCAGCACGCGCGGATCCCTGCCCTCGCCACCGCCCGGCCAGGGCATGAGCAGGGGGACGGCGAACTCCAGGCGGACCAGCTCCGGATCCGCCCCGCGCAAGCCGGCCAGTTCGTCTTCGAAGTCCGTCAGTCCACCGATCGGCTGCGGAAAGAGGAACTCGGGGAAGTACGAGCGCACCGCGTAGGAGAACGCCTCGATCTCCCGTTTCAGCGCCGGGGACAGCTTGCGCATCGCACGCACCCAGCCGTGCTGGACGGGGTGGTGCTTGGGCTCCACCAGCACATGGAGACTCAGCACGGCTTCCATCGTCGGCGAATAGGCAAACCCCACCCGCTCCGCACCGCCGGCCGGAACCCGGAACACGATCGTCATGACCCGTCATCCTTGCCTCACGGCGCCCGCGAGGGGAGCCGCGCCGCGCCGCAAGCGGCAGGGGCCGACCTCACCGGTCTAGACAACAAAGAACCCCCGGGTCTCTGACCTGGGGGTTTCACATGGAGCGGGTGACGAGAATCGAACTCGCGCTCTCAGCTTGGGAAGCTAAGGGCATCTGGGGCCTGGTCCGGGGCTGACCTGTGGCGGAGCCGTGTCGGCGCGTGGCGGGCGGTCGACTGGTTCCCCGGTGTTCCCCGTGGTTCCCCGCAGGATCTGGCACGGGTCTGGCACGGGCCCCTTCACCATTCGGGACGGGCAACTCAAGTACACGCCCGCGGGCTTGGGCGCGCAGCTTCATGAGACGGCTGTGGAAGACGTTGTGGCGGTTCTGGTCGAGGTTCAGCGGCAGGTCGAGTTGAGAGATGAGCTCCGGCTCCATGGATCACGGTTGTGCGCTTGTGCTGACCGTGCCGACAGCAAGCGCTGCTGACGCACATCTTTGCTGGACTGCTGTCACAGAAGCCACCCAACCGGGTACCCTCCGTACCAAATGGATGTGAGCAAAGGGGGGCCCGTGAACGAGTTGGAGCTGGCTCAGTTCGCAGTACCGGCAGCACATGCGCTTCTGACGGCGATGGTTTCCGACGGTTGGCAGACCTTTAAGTCACGTCTTGCTCGCATTATGGCCGGGAGGTCAGGAAACGCCGACCTGGCAGCGGAGACTTTGGACGAACTACGGCAGAGGGCGATCGATAGTCAACAGAACGGGGACGTGCAGCAACGGCAAAATGAGATTTTTGCTCTGCTGTGCACCACGCTGGCAAGGGATCCGGAAGCGGTCACGCCCCTAAAAGAGCTACTCGCCGATATAGAGGCGCATAACTCTGAGGTGAACGCGAATAACATCTCCCAGAACGCGACCGTCCAGGATAATGCTGTGGCATTTCAGCAGGTTTCTGGATCGCAGACCTACCAGGCGCGATGAGACCGTCTGAGTTGTGGGGTGACCCCGGAGCTGAGGACGACATCGCGGGAGCGTCGACAGCTACCCAAAGTGCTGATATCCATGATCACGGTACAGCATTTCAGCAGCGTCACGGTATTCAGATTTACTATGGTGGCCAAGGGTCGAAAAGTCCTCAGGCGCTGGCAAACACGGCGCATCTCCTAACTCTTGATACCGTCCCGAGGCTGCAACAATGCGAAAATCCCGTCAACTTCGGGATCCATCCTGCGGCGAGCTGGGATGAGAATCAATACCCGGATTATGTCCGGCGTGACATCGATGAGGACCTGCATGCATTGTTGCGTCCAGGTTCATTCGTATTGCTAGTTGGCGACCCTACTTCAGGGAAGTCTAGAACTGCCTTCGAGGCAGTAAAAGAAAAGTTCCCGGATTACTATATACTGCGACCGGAGGACGGCGCGGAGTTCGACGAATGCGTGGCATTCGCAGCATCGGACAACAAAGTTATCTGGCTTGACGATCTCGACAGGTTCCTCAGCCACCCTGGCCTCTCTACCGGCTCACTGGATGAGGCTCTGCGGACGGGCGCCGTTTTGATAGGTACTATGCGGGCGGAGCAGATGGATATGCTGTCGCCGCGATATGAACGAGGCCATAGTCAGCAAAGCAGAGTTCTGGTGCGGTCCGCTAGGGCTGTAACTGCCCGAGCGCACATTATTTACATTGATAGGAGATGGGGCGACCAGGAGGTGAAGCGGGCTGGGCGGTCCGCAGATCCGCGTGTGCGAGATGCTTCTCGACATGCTGCCGAGTATGGCATCGCTGAATATCTGGCGGCTGGCCCGCAACTGTACTTAGAGTGGCAGAATGCTTGGGCCCCTGGTCTTCACCCTCGGGGTGCTGCACTGGTTTCGGCTGCCGTCGACCTCCAAAGGGTTGGCGTGCAGGAACCGGTTTCCAGAGAACTTCTGGAGCGCCTTCATGATAATTACCTAGGTCAACGTGGCGGTATCCGCCTGAGGCCGGAGCCGATCCTAGATGCTTTTCACTGGGCGCTTGAGCCTTTGCATGCAACTAGCAGCCTACTCATCCCTGTTGCAGATGACATGTTCAGGGCGTTTGAGTACCTGCCGGCGGCCGTGGCACGTGACAAGAGAAGTGATGGGCCACCTGACGACGTATGGGCCACCGCTATTGAGGATTTCTCGCTAGAGATTGCCCACACGGTCGGGCACCGTGCTGAAAAGGCTCGTAAGCCTGAATTTGCAGTTAAGGCTTACGAACGTCTTGCAAAGGCTGGCGTACACGATGGGTCCTTCCATCTGGGCTACCTCGCTGCGCAGGAAGATCGACTAGAAGAGGCGGAATACTGGTACCGTCAGGCAATTGCGCAAGGCAGCCGTGTATCGAAGAACAACCTTGGCACTGTTCTTATGCGGTCGGGGCGTGAAGATGAGGCGGCCTATTGGTTCGGTGAGGCTTCCCGTGAAGGCGATAGCCGTGCTATGCGAAACTTGGGTGGCTACCTCCTAAACTTGAAGCAATTTGACGAGGCCCGAGATCTTTTTACTTCATTCATGGAGAAGTCGCCATCTGTCGCCAAGCTTCTTATGGGGCAGCTTCACATTTCCCGCAGCGAATACGATACGGCGGAATACTGGCTCAGGCAGGCCGTCGATGACGGTAATGATGATGCTTGGTTCCCGTTGGGTATTGCGCAGGAAAAGCGGAATGACTTGGAAGGGGCCCTATGTTCTTACGGTCGTGCAGTAAAGGAAGGCAATAAACGGGCGGCAAACAACCTGGCGGGCATTCAACGAAAGCTCGGTAATCTCGACGAAGCGGAGGCAATCTATAGAAGCAGGCTTGAGCAAGGCGATGATGAATACGTGGTATTCAATCTCGCCAACCTGCTAGCCGAAATGAGGCGTTACGAAGAAGCTGAGGCGCTCTATCGACGGTCGATTGAGACGGGTTTCGAGTACGCAAAGAATGACCTAGCGTTGATGTTGGATGAGATCGGCCGTAGTGACGAGGCCGAAAACCTTCTCCGTGCTGCTGCGGCAGACGGCGATACTCAGGCGATGGCGAATCTTGCCGCCCGCTGCAGACGGCAAGGGGACCCGCGCGAGGCTCTATCTTGGATTAACCGTGCAATATCTTCAGGTAAGGCGGGCTATTGCACGGAAATGGGGTTGATTCAGGAAGCGCTAGGATTCCCAAACAGGGCCATGTTGTGGTACAGGCGAGCAATGGACGGCGGCTCCTCTAGTGCGGCGGTCGCCCTTGGGTACCTTCAAGAGAGAAAAGGAAAGTACAAAGCAGCTCGCAAGCTCTATCTCAAGGCTGTTGACATGGGGGATGGTCACGCTCTGTATCACCTAGGGCAGTATTATCTGTTCCGCAACGCCCTCGGTGAAGCGCGCAAGTATCTAGTCCAAGCGCGAGAGGCTGGCGAAAGCGTGTCGCACATGCTCGCTTACTTGTCCATGCGTGATGGCGATCTTGTACAGGCGCGGCAGCTACTGGATGAAGCGGCGGCCAATGAGGATCAAGACCCAATGGTAGAGACCCTTCGCCGAATGCTCGATCAGGTAGAGGCGCATATGGCTAACCACGAACATTGCTAACGTCTGGTTAGTGCGTACCGGCTTCAAGCTCAAATGTTAGGACGGCGGAGCGGCTTTGGGGTGGTGCTGCTTTGGCGTGAGTGATCATGGCCCCGTAAGCTTCCGGCGAGTCGGGCAGTCTGTGGACCTGCCCGGTAAAGCACGACGTTGGGGCCATGATCTTCGAGGCTCGCGCCAAAGTGGCTCCGTAAAGCCGTGGAGCCGACCGCCCCAGCCACGGCGTACCCCTTCTCTGACATCAGGTGGTTGATCGCTATGAGCGCGGCACGGGCGCCGGCCGGGCTGGAGCGGGACGGAGGCAGGAGCGCAGGCCCGGCCGGGGGCCGGGCCGCGCGCGGGGAGCGGAGCGAGCCGACTTGAACCTGTGAAGAAGGTTGTAACTCAGTCGGTTTACCGGGCCTGTTCAGTCGTGTGCTCGGAGTGCTGAGACCAGTTGGTGTCCTTCCTTGGCTCCATGGCGCAGGAGGACGGCCGCTGTGGTGTGCAGTTCGTTCCAGGAGTGGGGGCGGCCGACGGATGCCGCGTCGGGGACGGTTGCCAGGGCGACGGTGAGGGCCTGGGGTGCTTCCCCGGCGCAGGCGAAGGCGTGTGCGAGGCACGCCTTGTACCAGGTCCTGTCGCGTCGGAACTCCTCCGGCAGGGCGTCCAGTCCGGTCGTGAGGTGGTCGATGGCTGCCCGCCAGCGGCGTAGGTGGAGTGCGGACATGCCGCGTTGCAGGGTGAACCAGGTTTCGCCGTAGAAGTACATCCACGGTGGTTCGTCTTCCGGGTGTTCGGCGGCCTGGTTGATGAGGGTCTGTGCTTCGTCGAGGAGGCGTTCGGCGTCGTCGGCGTCGCCGTTGAGGGCGTGGCCGCGGGCGGCCATCTGGGCGGCCATGCCCTGGACGCCGAGGGAGGTGCCGGGTGCGGACCAGCGGGCGGCTTCGGCGAGTCGTACGCATCGGGTGCCGCGTCCGCCGGACCAGGCCATGTGGGCCTTCATGCTGAGAGTGGTGGCGGCCATGTTGGGGTCGCCGGCTTCCAATGCCCATTCGTGGCTGCGGTCGTACCAGGCCAGGGCGGTGGCCGACTGGGCTTGGTCCTGGGCCATCCAGGCCAGGAACTGGGCGTGTTCGGCGGCGAGGCGGACCACGCGGTCGGCGAGGGAGCCGCGGGCGCCCGCGTAGAGGTCGACGACTGTCTGGAGCTGTCGACGCATCACCTCGACGAGGGGGCGGGAGCCGATCTCGTCCTCGGCGCGACGGTGTTCGGCGAGCAGGCGGTCCAGCCAGTCCAGGGTGGGGGCGTCGACACGGTGTGCTGTGTCGACGACGCTCGTCACACGGGCCAGGAGGTCTTCGTCGGGGCCCGGGCCGGCCAGGAGGAGCGCTGGGACGGGGCCCGCCTTTGGTTGTTCCGCAGGCGTATGCAGCAAGCGTGGGATACCGAGCCCCGTGGCGATGCGCTGGCGTACTTCGAGCGAGGTCACTCGACGTCGGCCGCGTTCGATGTCGGAGACGTCGGGCTGGACCAGTCCGACGAGCTCGCCCAGCCTCGTCTGGCTCAGACCGGTGAGCTTCCGGTATGTGCGGAAGACCTGGCCCCAGTCCTCGCGGGTGACCGCTGAGACGAGCGTGGGATGAGACCAGAGGTCGGTGCGGAAATCCCCCATAACCCCAATATAGGGCGGGCCTATGTCGCTTGGGATGGGATCAACTGACCTCTGGCGCAACGGTCTTCCTGCAAGGACCCCGGCGACCGAGCGACCGGTCCGGGGCGTGGCCAATGTTGCTGAGGAACGTCGACATGACAGAGATTGGATTTCCCGGGGCCTGTCGCCTGTCCCCGACGGGCGGGCCGGGACGGGGGACCGCCGAGCGGTGGCTGGCATCCGCCCATCCGTCCCCCGACGCGGCGGTCGGAGAGTGGAACAGCGCCGCGAGGCTCGCCGTGATTCCGTTGGGGAGGGTCTTCGAGGCGGTCCGTCTGGCCGAGTCGATTGTGCACAGGGCGATCGCCGTCGCTGATCCGTACACGGTGAGCTGTCGATTGCGCCGCTGTCTCGGTGGTGGCCCGGTTATCCATGACCCGGGATTCCGTCGCTACTACGCCCTCGTCCCGCCCGGCACCGCACGCACATGGCGAGAACCGGCAGCCGAGTGCCTGGGTGACGGCACATACCTCGGCGTGCCGCGAAGTGATCGCGTCGAGTTCGACGAGCGGACGCGGGTGTCGTACTGGGCCGTGCGCGTGACCCGGCCGGAACGGCTGTGTGCTGCCGTTGACGTGCGGGCTCTCGTGATGGCGGGGCGCTGCCTCGAGAGCGAGGACGCGGGATGACCGGGCCTGCGACTCCCGCTGCGTCGCTGGACGTGGCGGTCATGCGGGCGTGTGCGGAACGCCTGCTCTCACAGGACGTCGAGAAGCTTCCTTCCGGGGAGGTGGAGAAGCTCACGCTCCGTCTGCGGGGCCATGTCGGGCTGATCGTTCGTGAGATCGAGCCGGCTGCGCTCGCGCTGCCCGAGGACAGCGTGCCTCGAATCTGTGCGCTGAACTGCGTCGGGGAGGCTCGCCTGCGATTGAGCGCGGAGCCCGGCCGCAGCCTGCCTGCGCTGATGGCTCAGGCCCGAGGCCTCGCCCGATTCGCACGCGCGCTGTGCGACCACTACGAGGACGACGAGTACCAGTGCCGAAGCGGCCCCGAACAGGCGGCGTACCTGCGCTTGCTCATGCACTGCCCCGGGTGCCGGGACTGCCGGGCCGTGGATGACGACGGCAAGGCGGTCGGTGCGTGCGCGACCGGTGATCGGCTCTATAAGGAGTACCGCCTCGCTCGGCGCGGGTCTGTCCTCTCCCGTGAGGAGGCCCCATGGGAGTCCGAGGTCTGACCCACGAGTGCTGACGCGGTGACGCCTGACGCCTGACGCCTGACGCGGGTCGGCGTCGTGTCTGTGTCCACAACCTGTGGACACAGACATGCGTCCCTGGTGGTGCGGATCTGGCGCACATCTGGCACGCGGCCAGTGATCACCCCGGACAGCAAAACGGCCCAGGTCGCTGACCTGGGCCTTCTTCGTGGAGCGGGTGACGAGAATCGAACTCGCGCTCTCAGCTTGGGAAGCTGATGTTCTACCATTAAACTACACCCGCGTAAGACGCCGACCGGAGTCGGTGTCCGAACGGTCGCCACTTTACCTCATGTCAGGCTCCCGGTGTTGATGCCGCGGAGCCTGAGGGCGTTTCAGGGGCGTGACACGGCTGCGGGTGACCGGAGTTGGGGCGTACGGTGGGGGCGTGGGCGAGGGTCCGGGCGGGACCGGAGTGCCGCCTGGAGGGCCCTCCCTTTGATCCCGTACCGTGGCTTTTGTCGTCAGGCAAGCAGCAGCCCGACGCGGCTCTTGGGGAAGGGACTCTTGGACTTGATGGAGCGCACCGTCGTCCGTTGTGCGGATGGGCACGTGTTCACCACCGCTTCGTTCCCGATGCAGCAGGCCGACCGGCTCGGCCCCGGCCGGCTGCTTCGGTGCCCGCGATGCGCGCGGCTGCGGAGCGTGGTGCCCGTGAGCTACGAGAAGCGGTAGCTGCACGGCCCGCCAGAAGCACGCAGGCAGGCGCGCGGAGTCGTCCGGTTGTGGTCGCTCCGCGCGCCTTGCGTATCCTCGGGGCGTGCTTCTCTCAGACAAGGACATCCGGGCCGAGATCGACGCCGGGCGCGTGCGGATCGACCCCTTTGACGACGCCATGGTGCAGCCGTCGAGCATCGACGTGCGGCTGGACCGCTACTTCCGGGTGTTCGAGAACCACCGGTACCCCCACATCGACCCCTCGATCGAGCAGGCCGATCTGACCCGGCTCGTCGAGCCGGAGGGGGACGAACCGTTCATCCTGCATCCCGGGGAGTTCGTCCTCGCCAGTACGTACGAGGTCATCTCGCTGCCCGACGATCTCGCCTCCCGGCTGGAGGGGAAGAGCTCGCTGGGGCGGCTCGGGCTGGTCACGCATTCGACGGCCGGCTTCATCGATCCCGGGTTCAGCGGGCACGTGACCCTTGAGCTGTCCAACCTCGCCACCCTGCCCATCAAGCTGTGGCCGGGGATGAAGATCGGGCAGCTGTGCATGTTCCGGCTCAGCTCGCCCGCCGACTTCCCCTACGGGAGCGAGCGGTACGGGTCGCGCTACCAGGGGCAGCGGGGGCCGACCGCCTCCCGGTCCTTCCTCAACTTCCACCGGACCCAGGTATGAGTGACGTCCGCGAGAACCTCTCCTACGAGCAGTTCGGCGTCGCCGTGCGCGAGCTCGCGCAGACCATCGCCGACGACGGGTACGAGCCCGACATAGTCCTCAGCATCGCGCGCGGCGGTGTCTTCGTGGCCGGCGGGCTCGCCTACGCCCTCGACTGCAAGAACATCCATCTCGTGAACGTGGAGTTCTATACGGGCGTGGGGACGACGCTCGAGATGCCCGTCATGCTCGCTCCCGTCCCCAACGTGATCGACTTCTCCGAGAAGAAGGTGCTGATCACCGACGACGTCGCCGACACCGGCAAGACGCTCAAGCTGGTCCGCGACTTCTGCCTGGACACCGTCGCCGAGGTGCGCAGCGCCGTCGTCTACGAGAAGTCCCAGTCGCTGGTGAAGTGCGAGTACGTGTGGAAGCGGACCGACGAGTGGATCAACTTCCCGTGGTCCGTGGAGCCGCCCGTGGTGCGGCGGGCCGACCAGGTGCTCGACGCCTGAGCTGCGAGCAGGAGGACAAGAAAAGGGGCTCCCTTTCCGGGGAGCCCCTTTTTCATGCCGCGCGGCAGACCTTAGTGCGGCAGACCTCAGACTGTGCCCAGCTTCACGATCGACAGCAGCGCGATCAGCTGGATCGCCGACGCGCCCAGCGCCTTCGGCCAGGGCAGGTCGTGGGAGCGGGCGACCATGAGGGTCAGCAGCGCGCCGCCCGCGATCCAGGTGGCCCAGCCCAGCAACTGCACGAACGTCGCGTCGCCGCCGGCGAACATCGCGAAGACCAGGCGGGGTGCGTCCGTGATGGACATGATCAGCATGGACAGGCCGACCGTGGGCTGCCAGGCACCGTCGCCGCCGAGCTGCCGGGCCAGGGTGTGGGTGACCACGCCCAGGATGAACGCGCTGAGCACCATCGCGACCGCCGTCGTCAGGACGATGGGGACGGCGTTCGACAGTGTGGCGTTTATCGCATCCTTGCGGGCGCCGTCGAAGCCGAAGACGGCGAGCAGGCCGTAGAGGAACGTGACGATGAGGGCCGGGCCCCACATCGTGTAGTCCCGCATCTGGAGGAACGTCTGGTTGGGGGCGAGGACGACGCCCCTCAGCAGGGCCTTCCAGTGCAGGCGCGGGCCGACCGGGCCGGGCGGCGGGGCGGCCGAGCCGGCGCGGTAGGTGTCGCCCTGGCTGTAGGGGTCCTCGCCGACCGAGAAGGCCTGGGTGTGGCCCGGGTTGTTCGCCGCGTAGGGGTCGTGCGGGCCCTGGGGGCCGGGCGGGTACGCGCCGTCGCCGAAGTACTCCGGCTCGCCCTGGTCGCCGTAGCCGCCACCAGGCCGCCCGGCGTTGGGCTGCGGCCAGGTGGGGCCGCCGCTGCTGCCGTACGGCGGCTGCTGCGGGTACGGCTGCGGCGCCGGCGGGTAGCCGTACGACGACGGTCCCTGCGGCGTCTGCTGCCCGTGCGGGGGGTTTTGCGGTCGCGTCTGAGGAGCGCCGTTGTTCCGGCCGCGTCCGATCCTGAATCCAGCCACGTCTTCGAACGTACCTGGTCCCGGGCGGTGGCGTGCCGGGCCCGGGCTTCCGGGCCCGGCTTTGCGGCCGAGCTGTGACATCCCTTAGGGGTAAGGGCCGTTGGGTGTCCGTGGGTTGTAGGGGTTCGGCCGTACGGGCTTCCCGGTGTGCCCCCGGGCCGCCCCGGGCCGCCCCGGGCCGCCCCAGGCCGGCCCGGGCCGGTCAGTCGGGAAGCGCCCCGCCCAGGTCCGGCAGGGCGATCGCGCCGGTCTTCGTCGGTGCCGTGCCCGTGCCCGGCATCAGCAGTGCGCCGCCCGCCGCGCCCACGGCCAGGTCCGCCTTGCCGTCGGCGGTCAGGTCGCGCAGGCGGAGGGTGTAGCCGAAGGCGGCGTGGGAGTCGGCCGGGCCCAGCACCGTCTGGGCGATCCACGAGGAGCGGGCGCCGCTGAGGCCGCCGGAGCCGCCGCGGAAGACGTGGACGCCGCCCTGGTCCTCCAGGCCCTCGATGTCCTCGTGCGGCACGCCGACCGCGAGGTCCGCGTAGCCGTCGCCGTTGGTGTCGGCGGCCGAGATCGCGTAGCCGAAGTCGTCGCCGGCCTCCGGGGTGCCGGAGACGCCCGAGGTGGCCTGGGTGAACGTGGTCGAAGTGCCCGGGCCCGTCGACGTGCCGCGCCAGATCGTGACCGCGCCCTTGCCGTTGTCCTTGTCGGGCACGCCGAGGGCGATGTCGCCGTAGCCGTTCTTGTCGAAGTCGCCGATGACCGGGCTCGGGTAGAGGCCCTCCTGCCGGTCGCTGAGGGTCCTGGACGCGCCCGAGGCGAGGCCGGAGGACGTGCCCTTGAGGAACCAGGCGCGCTCGCGGATGTCGCTGCCGGTGATCTCCGTGCCGATCACGACCAGGTCGGTCTTGCCGTCCCCGTCGACCTTGCCGGCCCCGAGGGCGGAGGAGTACCAGCCGCCGGTCCCCTTGTCGATCTTGCTGACCTTGCCGGTCGTGCCCGACTTGGTGAAGGGGCCGCGGTACAGCCACGCCTTCTCGCCGCCGATCACGGCCAGGTCGGGGGAGCCGTCGCCGGTGAAGTCGCCGGTCGCCAGGTCGCGGCCGAAGTGGCCGGCCGCGCCGCCGGCGGGCGTGAGGTTGGTGCCGCCGGACAGGCCGGACTTCGAGCCCCACAGGATGGTGACGGTGCCGCGGTAGTCGGCGCTGCCCACGTGCTCGGTGGGGTTGCCGACGACGAGGTCCGCGTAGCCGTCCTTGTTGAGGTCGGCGCTCGCGAGGGACGCGCCGAACTGGTCGTCCTCCTCCCCGGCCCCGGGGACGCCGGCGCTGTCCTGGTGGAGGTACTTCGGGTGGGCGGTGTCGAGGCCGGTGGCGGTGCCGTACACGACGGTCACGGTGCCGCCCTCGCGGTCGACGTCGTTGTAGCCGCCGTAGGCGAGGTCGCGGCGGCCGTCGCCGTTGAAGTCGTCGTAGTGCTTCGCCACCGCCGCGGAGGCGGGGCCGGTCAGGAACACGGGCGTGACGCCGGTCGCCAGCAGGGCGGCGACCAGGGCGGTCGTGGTGGATCTGCGCATGGTGTCTCCCTGGTCCGTCAGCCGATGAGGCCGGTGCCGAAGGCGCCGTAGGAGCGGGTCTGGCCGAGGCTTCCGGGGCCGAAGGAGCGGGCGCCGTCGGTGACGGGGCCGGTGGCCGAGCCGCGCAGCGCCGTGATCCCGCCGATGCCCTCGTCCTCGAAGCCGGCGGTGATCGTGAACTCGGCGCGGCCGTCCTTGGTGACGTCGGCCAGCAGGACGTCCGAGCCGAAGTAGTCCATGGCCTCGGCGGTGCCGGGGACACCGGCGGTGGCCTGGGTGAGGGTGCGGCCGCCGGTGCGCGAGACACCCGAGGCCGAGCCGTTCATCAGGACCGTGCTACCGGAGTCCTCCAGGGTGCCGACGTCCTCGAAGACGACGCCGATGGCGAGGTCGCCGTAGCCGTCGCCGTTGGTGTCGCCGATGGAGACCGAGCCGCCGAAGCCGTCGTTCGCCTCGTCGGCGCCGGGGACGCCGGTGGAGGCCTGGGTCAGCTCGGCCATGGGCGCGTCGCCGTTGACCGGGCCGCCCTCGGAGCCGCGGATGACGACGACCTGGCCGCCGAGGGAGCCGCTGTGGTCGTCGTCCTTCGTGAAGACGTTGCCGAGGGCGATCTCGTCGCAGCCGTCGCCGTCGATGTCGCCGAGGGCGAGGGAGGTGCCGCCGTTCAGGGGGCGGGGGACCGAGGTGTCGGGGCCGGTGGGGGAGCCGAGGTAGGCGACGCCCTTGGACCAGCTGCCCGACTCGGACGAGTCGAGGCGGACGCGGTAGGTGAGGACCAGGTCCGACCTGCCGTCGGCGTTGGTGTCGCCCGCCTTCATGGCGTCGACGCTGTACGCCGTCTCGGGGGTGTTGACGCGCTTCGCGGCGCCGGTGGTGCCGGTCGTGGTGAAGCCGCCGCGGATCACATAGGCGTGGGAGGAGCCGGTGCCGACGGCCAGGTCCTTCTTGCCGTCGCCGTCGAAGTCGCCCGAGGTCAGCAGCCGGCCCCAGTTGTCGTGCCCGGAGACCGCCGGGTCCTTGACCGAGGTGCCGTTCTTCAGGCCGCTCGCCGAGCCCCACAGCACGGTGACGGAGCCGCCGTCGGTGTCGGTGCCGACGTCCTCGCCGGATGAGCCGACCGCGAGGTCGGTGTAGCCGTCGCCGTTGAGGTCCGCCACGGCGAGCGCGTCGCCGAAGGTGTCCTCGGCCTCGGCGGCACCGGGCACACCGGCGGTGTTCTGGCTGACCACGGTCCGCTTGGCCGGGTCGAGGCCGGTGGCGCCGCCGTAGACCACGGCGACGTAGCCGGCCATGCCCTTGCCGTCGACCTTGGCGTACGGGGCGGCGAAGGCGACGTCGCCGTAGCCGTCGCCGTTGAAGTCGGCCTTGGGGCCGGTGGCGGGTGCGGCGGTGGCCGCCGTCGCGGGCAGGGCCGTGAGCAGGCCGGTGGTGAGGGCCGTGGCCAGCAGGAGGGTGCGCTTGCGCATCTGTGGATTCCCGGGTGTCGTTCGATCAGGGGTTGAGTGCGGTGCCGTAGCCCGGCGTGCCGGCCGTGGAGATGCCGGTCGTGCCCGGGCCGAGGCTGACGGAGCCGGTGGCCGTCGGGCCGGTGGCGGTGGCGCGCAGGGACCAGACCGCTCCGTCGCCGGCGTTCTCGCCCGGCGCGGAGACGGACAGGTCGGCGCGGCGGTCGCCGGTGTGGTCGGTGAGCGTGACGCGCTCGCCGAAGCGGTCGCCCTTCTCCGAGCCGCCGGGGACGCCCGCGGTGTTCTGGGTGTACGAGGTGGCGCCCTTGGTGGTGAGGCCGGACGCCGAGCCGTACAGCACGGTGACGGCACCGGCGGCGGAGTTCTCGCCCGCGGCGCCGATCGCCAGGTCGGCGTAGCCGTCGCCGTTGATGTCGCCGAGGGAGACGTCGCTGCCGAAGCGGTCGCCCTGCTCGGCGGCGCCGGGCACCCCGGCGGTGTCCTGGGTGAGGACGAGCGGGGCGCGGTTCGTGTCGAGGCCGCCGTCGGGTCCGCCGTGGACGACGGTGACCCGGCCGCCGAGGGCGCCCTCCGGGTCGGCGGACGGCTCCCGGTCGTTGCCCACGACGATGTCGTCGTGGCCGTCGCCGTCGATGTCCCCGACGGCGGAGACGAACCCGGCGGGCAGTCGCTCCAGCCAGTCGACGTAGTTGCCGATCTTCAGGTCGGCGAGGGCGGTGGTCGCGGCCCCGGTGCTCACGGCACGGCCGTGCAGGACCACCCGGGGCCGGCCGTCACCGGTGACGTCGCCGGAGGAGAGGTGCGTGACGCCGGCCGAGGAGGACCACCAGTCGTTGCGCGAGCCCGAACCGCCGTTGGACGCGCTCGTCCTGGTGATCGGACCGGACACGAGGGAGAGGGTGACCGGGCCGGTGGAGCCGACCGCGACGTCCAGGTCCCCGTCGCCGTCGAAGTCGCCCGCGGCCAGCGCCTGGCCGTACCGGTCGTAGTCGGTGCTGAAGAAACTGAACAGCGAACGGGCGCCCGACAGACCGGATTTCCCGCCCCAGACGATGGTGACCGTGCCGTCGTTGCTGTCGCTGCCGTCCTCGCCGGGCGTGCCGATCAGCAGGTCGGCGTAGCCGTCGGTGTTCAGGTCGGCGGAGGCGAGCGCGGAGCCGAAGGCGTCGTCGGCCTCGGCGGCACCGGGCATGCCGGCCGTGTTCTGGGTCAGCAGGGTGCGCATGGAGCTCTTCGGCCCGCTGGTGCTGCCGTAGACCACCGACACGGCACCCGCCTTAGCCTGCCCGGCGACGGTGGCGCCCGGCGCGCCGATCGCGAGGTCGGTGCGGCCGTCGCCGTTGAAGTCGTAGGGGGCGGCGGGCGTCGCGGCGTGCGCGGCGGGAGCGGACAGGGTGAGGGCGAGCGGGGTCAGGGCCGCCGCGAGGACGGCGGTGGTGATACGGGTGCGCATGACGGTACGTGCCTCACTGGAGGTCTGATCGGACGTCACTGGGCGACGGGGCGTCACTGGGCGACGACCGAACCGAGGCCGGCGCCCGACTTGAGGGAGACGGCGGTGGTGGTGATGCCCTGCGCCCCGCTCGTGGTCAGGCCGGAGGCGGAGCCGCGCAGGGTCCACAGGCCGCCCGTGGAGTTCTCCCCGTCGACGCCGATCACCAGGTCCGCCTTGCCGTCCCCGGTCACGTCGGTCAGGCCGACCGCGGAACCGAAACGGTCCCAGGACTCGGCGGAGCCGGGCACACCTGCGGTGTCCTGGGTGTACGACTTCACGCCGCTGCTCGTCCGCAGGCCGGAGGCGGAGCCGAACAGCACGGTCACCGAGCCGGCGTCCTTCGCCGAGCCGACGTCCTCACCCGAGGCGGAGACCACGACGTCGGCGAACCCGTCGCCGTTGATGTCGCCGGTGGTCACCGCCGAGCCGAAGCCGTCGTCTGCCTCGCCCGCGCCGGGCACGCCCGCGGTGTCCTGGTGGACGACCGTCGGCTGCTGCGCCGGGTCGGGGCCGTTCGGGCCGCCGTACCAGACGGTGATCTGGCCGCCCTTGTGGCCGCCGGGCTTGAGGTCGTACGGGTCCGTGTGGTCGCCGAGGACGAGGTCGCCGTAGCCGTCGCGGTTGATGTCGCCGATCGAACCCGGGTAGCCGTCGGCGTCCGGCAGATCGGCCATCTTGTACGTCGTGCCGGTCCAGCGGAAGTAGTCGATCTGGCCGCCGGTGTCGCCGTCCACGTTGAACGGGTACACGCGCTCGGCCGCGCCGTCGCCGGTGAGGTCGCCCGCGAACACCTCGAACGTGGTGCCGACCTCGCCGACGCGGAGGTGGTTCAGCGGGCCGCCGGTGCGGGTGAAGGGGCCGTTGTAGATGCGGGTGTGGCTCTGGCCGGTGAGCGTGACGTCCGTGTCGCCGTCACCGTCGAAGTCGCCGGTGGCGATGCCCCGGGAGAAGTTGCCGTACTCGGCGAGCGTCGACGGCTGCGGCAGGCCCTTGCCGCTGGTCAGGCCCGACTTGCCGCCCCACAGGATCGTGCCGGAGCCGATGCCGTCCCGGTCGCCGATGCTCTCGCCGGCGGCGCCGACGACGAGGTCGGAGTAGCCGTCCCGGTCCAGGTCGCCGGTGGCCAGGGCGGCGCCGAACACGTCGCCCGACTCGGCGGTGCCGGGCACGCCGGTGGAGTTCTGGGTGATGACGGCCTTACGGGCGGCCGAGACACCGGACGCCGACCCGTACAGCACGACGACCGCGCCGGCGCAGGACGCCGAGCCGACGTCGGTGCAGGGGGCGGCGGCCGCGACGTCCCGGTACCCGTCGCCGTTGAAGTCCCCGGCGAGGCCCGAGGGCGCGGCGGCTGCCGGGGTGACGGTGAGCAGGCCGGTGGTGAGCGTGGCGGCCAGGATGAGGGTGCGCTTGCGCAAGAGGGGGCTCCGGGTGGGAAGGGGCCGGACCTGGGAGGCCGGGCCCCGGGGGTGCGAGGTGGCTCAGTCGGCGAAGTTCGCGCCGAAGTTCGGGTAGCCCGTCGTCGAGACGCCCGAGGCGCTGGGGGAGACGGTGCGGGAATCGGTGCCGGAGGCGGAGAACGCCACGTCGCCGGTGCCGTCGCCGTTGAGGTCGGCCTTCGGGGCGTGCGTCGAGTCAGCGGCCGTCGCCGTACCGGCCGTGGCCGTGAGCAGCGTGCCCGTCAGCGCGGCCGCGGCGGCGGTCGCGAGCGCGAGACGCAGGCCGGGGCGCCGGAAGGGGCGAGCGCTTGCGGGCGGGCGCCCGGACGGGCGGTCGTGCTGCTGCATGCGGGGTCTCCTGCTGCATGCGGGGGATGCCTGGCGGACATCCACAGTCGATGGAGGGCCGGACGAGCCGTGTTCGCCGGGAGTTGCCGGGGCGTTCACGGTGGTCGGCGATCAGGAGACCTGTGTGGGGACGTAAGGGTTGTACGTGAGTTCGGTTAATTCTTGAGGTGGGTGATAACGGTGTCCGCACCGCTGTCGGCCCGGGCCCATCGCCCTTTTCTGCCGTGTATGTCCCGAATGGGGTGGGTACGCTAGGTCCATGCGAGAGCTCAGAGGCAGCTCGGTCGCTCTGGTAAGTGCCCTGGTGGCCCCGCTGCTCGTCTGCCTTGCGCTGGTGCCGTTCCGGGCCGACTTCCCCGACTTCGAATCGGCCCTCGTCCTGATGGCCGTCGTGGTGGCCGTGGCCGCGCAGGGATACCGCGTCGCCGGCCTGATCGCGGCGGTTTCCGCCACCGTCTGGCTCGACTACTTCCTGATCTCCCCGTGGGGATCGCTGTCGGTGGCGAGCAGCGACGACCGGTGGACGGTGCTCCTGATGCTGGTCACCAGTGTCGTCGTGTCGGAGCTGGCCGCTCGCGGCCGCAGGCAACGGCGGCGGACGCTGAGGGCTCAGGGCCGCCTGAAACTGCTGCATGACGCCGGTATGGCCATCGGCACCACCCTCGACGCCGAGCGGACCGCGCGGAAGCTGACCGAGGTGGCGGTGCCCCGGTTCGCGGATTTCGTCACGGTGGACCTCGCGCTGTCCGTCCTGACGGGCGAGGAGCCGGAGGAGGCACTGAAGCAGGACCGGACGAAAGTCCGGCGGGTGGCCGTAGCGGGTATCGACGAGCACCATCCGCTCCACCCCGTGGGGGAACTGGAGGGATACAGCTTCGTCGTTCCGCCGGCCGACGGCGCCTCCCACGCGCGTGCACACCTGGTGCCCGACCTGCAGGCCTCCACGGCATGGCGGCCGCTGATCCCCGATGACGCCGCGGCAGTGCTCGACCACGGCATGCGCTCACTGATCGCGGTGCCGCTGCGAGGGCGGGGCGTACTGCTGGGCACGGTGACCTTCTGGCGCGCCCGGCATGCCGAACCCTTCACCCGGGCCGATCTGTCCGACGCCGAGGAGCTGGCCGCCAAAACCGCCGTGGCCATCGACAACGCGCGCCGTTACACCCGTGAACGGAATGCCGCGGTGACCCTCCAGCGCAGTCTGCTGCCGCAGCGGCTGCCCGAGCAGACGGCCGTGGACGTGGCCTCCCGCTACCTGCCCGCCGGCCCCCAGACCGCCGGGGTGGGCGGCGACTGGTACGACGTGATTCCGCTCTCCGGCTGCCGGGTCGCGCTCGTCGTGGGGGATGTCGTCGGGCACGGCATCAACGCCTGCGCCACCATGGGCCGCCTACGCACCGCCGTACGTACCCTGGCCGACGTCGACCTGCCGCCCGACGAGCTCATCACGCACCTCGACGACCTGGTCATGCACCTCACCGACGACCAGCAGGAGGGCAGAGCCGAAGGCGACGCGGCGGCGGCCGGCGAACTGGGAGCGACCTGCCTCTACGCGGTGTACGACCCGGTCGCGCGGAGCTGCACGGTGGCCTCGGCCGGTCACCCGCTGCCCGTCGTCCTCACCCCCGACGGCAAGGTCGAGCAGGTGCACGGGTTCGTGGGCCCGCCGCTCGGACTGGGCGGCCTGCCCTTCGAGAGCCTGGAGTTCTCCCCGCCGACGGGCAGCGTGCTGGCCCTCTACTCCAACGGCCTGGTCCAGTCGCGTGAGCGCGACCTCGACGACGGCCTGGCCGGGTTGCGTCACGCCCTCGCGCTGCCGGCGCCGTCACTGGAAGCCGCCTGCGACACCGTCATGCGGACGCTGGTGACCCCCCACATGGCCGACGACATCACCTTGCTGCTGGCCCGCACCCACGCCCTCACCGCGGACCGGGTCGCCGTCTGGGACATCCCCGCCGACCCGGCCATGGTGGTACGTGCCCGGAAACTCGCCGTCGAACAGCTCGACACCTGGGGTCTGTGGGAGGCGGCCTTCGTCACCGAACTGCTGGTCAGCGAACTGGTCACCAATGCCATCCGGCACGGCCAGTCCCCGGTCGAGCTACGGCTGATCCGCGACACCGCACTGATCTGCGAGGTCTCCGACGCCAGCAGCACCGCCCCGCACCTGCGCCGCGCCCGGGAATTCGACGAGGGAGGCCGTGGCCTGCTTCTCGTCGCCCAGCTCAGCCAGAAGTGGGGGACCCGCCATGCCGCTGTCGGGAAGACCATCTGGTGCGAGCCGAAACTGCTCGCTGCCTGACGCACGGATCAGCTCGCCGGCCGGCCGGAGCACGCCGCTCCCCGGATTCCCGACGAGGCGGTCAGGCGTTCAGCAGGTCCTCGGCACCGGCACGGTGACGGCCACCCTTCGGCAGCGCCGTCTTCGCCGTCAGACCGCGCGACTGCCAGGCGTTGTCGCGGAGCTTGAACAGGGCCCAGTAGCGGGTGGGGCAGAGCAGCACGATGTTCATGAAGACGGCGGTCGGGGTGCCGACGAGCCAGGAGCGCCACCGCTGGCGAGCCGTCATGTCCGGCCGCATGAGCACGTAGAGCCCGGACTGGCCGAACCGGACCACCAGGTACACGGCCAGGTACACCAGGGCGATGCCCGGGTTGTGGTACCGCCCGCCCAGGGTCAGGAGCGTCATGACGACGATCCAGGCCAGCATCACCGGCGTGACGACGAGCTGGAGCAGCCCGAAGGTCGGCGATATGAGCTGCTTCAGCGACAGCCGCGCGTACACGAACGGCAGCATCCACCACCACGACCGGGCCCAGCGCAGCCGCTGCCGGTAGGTCTTCCTCAGCGTCGTCGGCATGTCGGTGATGACGCCGGCCTCGTTGACGGCCACGACCTCGCCGCGCATGAGTGCCCTCAGTGCCAGCCAGCGGTCGTCGCCCGTGCCGCACTCCACCTCGTAGGCGTCCAGGTGGTCGTAGAGCAGCTCGGCCCGGTAGAGCGCGAGCGCGCCCGAGGTCGTCTCCAGGGCTCCGAGCATGGAGCGCGAGGAGCGCATCATCACGCAGGAGGTGCCGATGTCGATGTCGGCGGCCCGCGAGACCCAGGTCTCCTCGAAGTTGCGGATGTAGATCATGCCGGTGGTGGCCTGGATCCGCGGGTTGCTCATGGCCCGCAGCTGGTGTTCGAGCGCGTCGGGGAAGGGCTCGCCGTCGGAGTCGATGGTGAGGACGTAGTCGAAGTGCTTGTGCTGCTCCTGGAGGTGCCGCAGCACGGTGACCTGCGCCCCGCGCTTGCCCTTGTTCTCCTGCCGGTGCCAGAAGACCCGGGGGTGGTCGAAGGGTTCCACGGGGTGCTGCCGGGAGCCGTCGTCGATGACATGGATCTCGTCGACCGGGTGTGTCTGCGCCAGCAGCGACCGCACCGTGCGGTGCAGGTTCTCCGAGGGCTCCTCGAAGGCCGGGATGATCGCCACGGTCCGGCCCGGAGCGACCGGGAGGTGGGTGAAGGACCGGCCCTTCAGGAACGAGACCAGGCAGAGCACGATCACCGACATGCCCAGCCACCAGTAGAACGTCAGGATCGGGCTCTTGGACTGGAGGTGCACCACCACGGTGGCAGCGGCCAGAGCCGCCACCACCACGGTCGTCACCACCGTGAACCTCATCCGTGAGGCGCGGCCCGGCAAGGCGCTCAAGCGGTCACTCGCTTGCCGCGGGTCGCCGTGCGGAACACCGCGACGCCGCCGATCACGAGGAGCATGGCTCCCAGCACGATCCACCCGAGCGCCGTTCCGCCGGTGGCGGCCAGGGCGGCTCCGCCGGTGGCGGTCCCGATCGCGGCGCCCACACCGTTCTGTCCGTACATGTTGTTCCTCTTTCTTCCAGGAATTCCGGAGTTCTTCCGGGGATTCCGGAGTTTCGCTTCCGGGGGTTCCGGAGTTTCCAGGGCTCTCTAGAGCCGTTCGATGTGGGGTGCGGCGGCCATGACGCCACGGGTGTCGAGCACGTAGGCGGCCTCGGCGGCGAGCCGGGCGAGGTCGAACTCGCCGTGCGGGGTGAGCAGGACGACGGCGTCGAAGTCACCGACGGTGTCCGTTCCCGCGCCGAAGGGGATCTCGCGGCAACCGCCGTCCGCCACCGGCAGATAGGGGTCCACGACGGTGACGTCCGCCCCCATGGCCCGCAGCCGGTCGGTGACTTCGACGGCCGGCGACTGACGGGCGTCCGAGGTGCCCGGCTTGTAGGCGGCCCCGAGTGCGAGGACACGCGCCCCGTGCACGCTCCGCCGGAAGCGTCGGCTGAGGGCGTCCTGCAGCCGGCGCACCACGTAGTCCGGCTGGCTCTCGTTGATGTCCTGGGCCAGCTCGATGAGCCGGAAGGTCTGCCCGTGCCGTGCCTTGACGTGATGGCTGAGGTAGACCGGGTCGATGGGCAGACAGTGCCCGCCGACCCCGGGCCCGGGCAGGAACCTGGTGAACCCGAACGGCTTGGTCGCGGCCAGCTCCAGCGTGTGCCACACGTCCACGCCCAGCGTGTGAGCCATCCGCGACAGCTCGTTGACCAGGGCGATGTTGACGTGCCGGTAGGTGTTCTCGAACACCTTGGCCAGCTCGGCCTCTTCGAGCCCCGAGGCGGGCACGGTGACGTCGGTGACGGTGTCGTAGAACTCCTTCACCCGCCCCAGACAGCCCTCGGTCAGCCCGGCGACGATCTTCGGCGTGTTCTCCAGCCGCCAGTCGGCGTTGCCCGGGTCGATGCGCTCGGGACTGAACCCGACGTGGAAGTCCCGCCCGGCGACGAGCCCGGAGCCCTCCTCCAGCAGCGGGACGAGCACGTCACGGGTGGTACCGGGGTGGGTGGTCGACTCCAGGACGACGGTGGCGCCCGGCTCGATCCACTCGGCGAGCACGCGACCGGCGTCCCGTACGCAACTCAGGTCCGGGGCGCGGTCGGTGAGCGGCGTGGGGACGGTGATGACCGCGACGTCGAACCCCTTGAGGTCCTGCGGGTCGGAGCTCGCGTAATACGCATCCGAACCGAGCACTGCCTGAAGCCGGTCGTCACCGATGTCCTCGACGTACGACGACCCGGCGGCCAGTGCCGCGCAACGCGCCCGGTCGGGCTCGTAGCCGGTGACGGTGTGCCCGACCTCGGCGGCCCTCACGGCCAGGGGCAGGCCGACATAGCCCTGCCCCAGCACACATACGTGCATGGTGGTTTCCTCAACCCTGAAGTACGGCCGCCCGTTCCTGAAGCAGGCGGCCGTGGCGTGGTACTGCGTGAGAAGCGGTGTGGGAACGGCACCACCACCGCGTCACCGGTCTGCCAGGGCCCCCTGCCCGAGCGTGCGCAAAGCGCAACCAGTGATCTTCACAAACCCCCCTCATTTGTGGACCTTCATGGTTCAACAAAAATTCGCTGAACGGAACCCTGTTTACTGTTTCGATATCCGCGAACGCTGCCGAGGGTGCGGTGCGTTGAGGAGTGACGCGGGGTCAAGTGCTGTTGGCGAGGCTGTCCGCGACCTGCTCCGGCGCGCCGCGATCGCATATTTGCGGAGGTCAAGCGCGGGGCGTGCGAAGTGTCGACGCGACAAGGTACCGAAAATTGATCTTCACATTTCCAGTGCGGTGCACTTCCTGGAAGCGAGGCACGGTCGGATGCACTCGCGAAGTCCCGCACGCCACCACGTGCGCCCCCTGTACCACCCCCGCGAAACTCACGGGCCCACTGTCACCGCAGTGCGATAGAAAAGGCTTTCGACTCAATCCCTGTGGGGGGGACCTTGTTCAGAACTCGGGCGGCCTGGGCCGCCATCGGGACCGTCGCACTCCTGTTGACCGGCACTCCGGCGGCGAACGCCGCGGAAGGTCAGGCTCCTGACGTCCGGTGGGCGGACAGCGTCTCGGACGACCTCGGCACGCTGGAAGTCGGTATCAGCTCCGACAGCGCCATCACGGCGATCAAGGCGCACATCGTCTCCGCCGCCACCCAGCAGGAAGTCGCCGTCGTGGAGAACGACGCGTTCGGCCTCGCCTCGGGCACACCGGACAACGGCGTGTGGCGCACGAAGCAGCCGCTGGACCTTCCGGCCCTGGGCAGTTACACCGTCCGCGTCGAAACCACGGACGCCGACGGTGACCACACCGTCGACAACTCCGCGGGCACGCTCGCCTATTACGTCGCGGCGGTGTTCGAGGACGTGCGCCCCGACCGTACGGAGATCGACACCGACCACCGCGAGGTGCGCGTCGACGGCACGCTGAAGGGACGCTGGCCGGGGACCCGCGAGCTGAAGCCCCTGGCGGACCACCGGGTGGATCTCGACGTGGACAACTGGACGGAGAACACCGTCCGCACCGACGCCGAGGGACGCTTCTCCGGCACGGTCACCGTGAACGACGCGGTACCGGTCCAGGCCGTCTACCGGCACGACACGGCTCACCCGTTCGTCCTGTACGGCGAGTCCGAGTCGACGCGGATCGGCATCCGGCAGGTGGCCACGCGCTGGACCATCCAGGCCCCGGCCCAGGCCCGGACGATCGACTACGGCCAGGACGTCACCGTCACGGCGACGCTGGAGCGCGAGACCCCGCAGGGCTGGGTCCCGTTCGAGGGCCAGAGCGGCGGCGTGCTCTACGAGGCCTCCTCCGGCACCCACTGGGCCAGCGTCGGCTACTTCACCACCGGTGCGGACGGCAAGGTCAGCTTCACCCACACACCGTGGGAGACCGGCACCTTCCGTGTGGCGTCGCACAGCGACGACCCGTTCATCGCCTCAGCCTCCTCGAACAGCGCCGAGATCACCGTCTTGCGCGCCTCGGTCTTCACCTCGTTCTCGGCGACCCGCACACAGGACCGCGGCGTGCACGTCGAGGGTCTGATGGACTTCCCCGACGGCTGGACGCCGGCCACCATCCCGGTGCACATCCAGTACTCGCGTGACGGCGCGAAGTGGACGGACCTGCTCACGACGGAGGCGACCTGGTCGGGTAGCGGCGGTCACGCCTTCTCGGCCGACATCGCCGATGCGCGGCGGGGCTACTTCCGCGCGGTGTTCGAGGCGACGGAGTCGTTCCGCGGGGCGACGTCGGAGGTCGTGAAGGTGCGCCGCTGACGTAAGCGACAGCAGGTGGAGGCCCTGACCGGTCACTGCATAGTAGGGATCATGACAGCACCGTTACCGCACCCCACGGGCCTCGCCTACCACCGCATGGACCACTCCACCGGCCGTCACCGCTGGTGGCGGCCCCTGCTCGGCACTCTGCTGTTCCTTGGTGCCTACCTTGTACTCAGCGTCGTGCTGTTCGCCCTCTCCTACGGAGTCGGGGCAGCGGCCGGGCTCCGTGAACTGCCCGACGGAGGGCATGACTTCGGGTCGCTCGCCAACACGGCCCTGGACCTGACGTCCATCGCGATCGCCCTGCCCCTGATTCTGCTGGCCGTGTGGTGGCCGGGGCGGCGACCGCCGGGCACCCTGTCGTCGGTCGAGGGACGGTTGCGGTGGCGCTGGCTGGCCCGGTGTCTCCTCGCCGCGGTGCTCCCCGTGGCCGTGCTGGCGGTGACCGCCGCCCTCCTGCCCGGCAGCGGGACCGACTCGGGGGAGTTCGGCGCATGGGTGGGCTGGCGGTCGTTCCTCACCTCCCTGGCCGTGCTGGTTGTCCTCGTCCCGGTGCAGGCCGCGGCCGAGGAGTACGTCTTCCGGGGCTGGCTGACGCAGACGGTCGGCGCTTTCGTCCGTTCTCCTTGGTTCGCGGTGCTCCCGCAGGCCCCGCTGTTCGCCGCCGCCCACGGCTGGGGCACCACGTGGGGCTTCATCGGCCTGCTGGTCTTCGGACTGGTCGCCGGGTGGCTGACCCTCCGTACCGGGGGCCTGGAGGCGGCCGTCGCCCTGCACGTCCTGAACAACCTGCTGGCCTTCGGCGTCGCCGCCGCGGTCGTCGACGGGCTGTCGTCCGACGAGACCGCCGCCGACTCACCCTGGCAACTCGCGCTCGCTGACGTGGCGACGACACTGATCTACGCCGGACTCGTACTGTGGCTCGCCCGACGTCACCGGCCCCAGCACCTCTCACCGCCGGTGCCCGCACCCGCCTCATGGCCCGCGCCGCACCTGCGACCGCAGGGCGCCCCGACGCTCGAGGTCCCGCCCGGCCACACCGGCAGTGACGTCCCGCCTTCACCATGGCCGTAGCAAGACCCGGACCTGCGGCAGCGGCAGCCGTGGAACGCCGACGCCCCCCGCCCGATGACTCGGACAGGGGGCGTCAGGAACAACCCGGAGCACCGTCTACTTGACCGGCTCCGGCTCCGGAGCATTCGCGGAGTCCGCGGTCCCCGCCGGCGGCTCGCCGCCGTCGTCGTCCTCGCCCTCCGCGGGGACCGGCGTCTTCACCGAGTCCAGGAGGAGCTGGGCGACGTCCACGACCGTGATGGACTCCTTCGCCTTGCCGTCGTTCTTCTTGCCGTTGACGGAGTCCGTGAGCATGACCAGGCAGAACGGGCAGGCCGTCGAGACGATGTCGGGGTTGACCGACAGGGCCTCGTCCACCCGCTCGTTGTTGATGCGCTTGCCGATGCGCTCTTCCATCCACATCCGCGCACCACCCGCGCCGCAGCAGAAGCCCCGCTCCTTGTGGCGGTGCATCTCCTCGTTGCGGATGCCGGGGACGCTGGCGATGATCTCGCGCGGGGGCGTGTAGATCTTGTTGTGGCGGCCCAGGTAGCACGGGTCGTGGTAGGTGATGATGCCCTCGACCGGGGTCACCGGGATGAGCTTGCCCTCGTCCACCAGGTGCTGGAGCAGCTGCGTGTGGTGGATGACCTCGTAGTCGCCGCCGAGCTGCGGGTACTCGTTGCCGAGCGTGTTGAGGCAGTGCGGGCAGGTGGCGACGATCTTCTTGGAGGACTTCGGCTTCTGCGACTCGGGCGTCACCTTGCCGTCGTCGTCCATCTCCTCGCCGAACGCCATGTTCAGAGCCATGACGTTCTCCATGCCGAGCTCCTGGAACAGGGGCTCGTTACCCAGGCGGCGGGCGGAGTCGCCCGTGCACTTCTCGTCGCCGCCCATGATGGCGAACTTGACGCCCGCGATGTGGAGGAGTTCCGCGAAGGCCTTCGTGGTCTTCTTCGCGCGGTCCTCCAGGGCACCGGCGCAGCCGACCCAGTAGAGGTACTCGACCTCGGACAGGTCCTCGATGTCCTTGCCGACGACCGGGACCTCGAAGTCGACCTCCTTGAGCCACTCCAGGCGCTGCTTCTTCGCCAGGCCCCAGGGGTTGCCCTTCTTCTCCAGGTTCTTGAGCATCGTGCCCGCCTCGGACGGGAACGCGGACTCGATCATCACCTGGTAGCGGCGCATGTCGACGATGTGGTCGACGTGCTCGATGTCCACCGGGCACTGCTCGACACAGGCACCGCAGGTGGTGCAGGACCACAGGACGTCCGGGTCGATGACGCCGTTGTCCTCGGCCGTGCCGATCAGCGGGCGCTCGGCCTCCGCCAGGGCGGCGGCGGGCACACCGGCCAGCTGCTCCTCGGACGCCTTCTCCTCGCCCTCCATCGTCTTGCCGCCGCCGGCCAGCAGGTAGGGCGCCTTGGCGTGCGCGTGGTCGCGCAGCGACATGATCAGCAGCTTCGGGGAGAGCGGCTTGCCCGTGTTCCAGGCCGGGCACTGCGACTGGCAGCGGCCGCACTCGGTGCACGTGGAGAAGTCCAGCAGACCCTTCCAGGAGAACTGCTCGACCTGGGAGACGCCGAAGACGTCGTCCTCACCCGGGTCGGTGAAGTCGATCGGCTCGCCGCCCGACGTCATGGGCTGGAGCGCACCCAGGGCCGTCCCGCCCGACGCCTCGCGCTTGAACCAGATGTTCGGGAACGCCAGGAAGCGGTGCCAGGCGACACCCATGTTGGTGTTCAGGCTGACCGTGATCATCCAGATCATGGTCGTGCCCAGCTTGATCATCGCGAAGAAGTAGACGAGGTTCTGCAGCGCCGCCACGCTCAGGCCCTTGAAGGCCAGGACCAGCGGATACGAGGCGAAGTACGCGGCCTCGTATCCCTCCACGTGGTGCAGTGCGCCCTCCAGGCCCCGCAGGACGTAGATCGCCAGGCCGATCGTGAGGATGACGTACTCGACGAAGTACGCCTGGCCCATCTTCGAGCCGGCGAAGCGGGACTTGCGGCCCGGGCGCGACGGCAGGTTCAGCAGGCGGATGACCATGAGGGTCGCGATGCCGAGGGTGGTCATCGCGGCGATGAACTCGATGTAGAGCTCGTACGGGAGGAAGCCGCCGAGCACCGGCAGCGTCCAGTCGGCCTGGAACAGCTGGCCGTACGCGGTGATGATCGTCGGCGGCAGCGTGAGGAAGCCGATCGCCACGAACCAGTGGGCGACACCGACGATGCCCCACCGGTTCATGCGCGTGTGGCCGAGGAACTCCTTCACCAGCGTCACGCTGCGCTGGTAGGGGTTGTCGGTCCGGGTACCGGCGGGCACGGGCTGGCCCAGCTTGAAGTACCGGACGAACTGGCCGATCGCGCGTGCGAGCAGCGCGACGCCGACCACGGTCAAGACCAGCGACACGATGATCGCGGCGAGTTGCATGGGGGCTCCTCGGGCCTGCGAGGGTTTGTCGGGGGAACGGGTCGTTCTTGGAAGGGTTCCCCGAGATTACTAAGCGGTAACTTATGCAGTCCGTCTGAGACTACCCCTATCTTCCGCCGCACTGTAGCCGGGTGGGCAGTGATCTGAATCGCTCAGGGTTGCCTCAGGAAATGCCCTCGATCCGGTCGTGATCCCGTCGTGTTATTCATACCGAATTGTCATAGTGACGCCTAACTTATATCCGTGCTCTACGGGATCGTCGCCGCCGCCACCGCCCTTCTCCTCACCGCCCTGCTCGCGGCCCTCCTCCGGGTCCCCGCCCTGCGCCTGCGCGTCCTCGACCGGCGACGGCAGCGGGAGGTGCCGCTGTCCGGGGGCGTGGCCGTGGTGGCCGTCACCGGGTCGGTCGTCGCCCTCAGGGACGGGGCGTCGGCCGGGAGCGGGATCGGCGGGCTGCTCGTCGCCGGTGGCGTCGTCGCCCTGCTCGGGCTGATCGACGACGTGTGGCGGCTGCGGCGGCGGGTGCTGGTCGCCGGTACGGCTGTGGCGGCCGCGTGTGTCGTGCCGTACGCGGAGGCGGGCGTGGGGACCGGGGTGCTGGGGGCCCTGTGGGTCGTCGGGGTGACCTTCGGGTTCCGGGGGCTCGACCATGCCGACGGGCTCGCTGGGACGGCCGGGGTCCTCGCGGCGTTCGCGGTGGCGGCCTGCGCCGCCGTCGACGTGATGGACGGGATCGCGGTGCTGATGAGCGTGCTGGCCGCCGCGCTGACCGGGTTCCTGCTGCACAACTGGCACCCCGCGCGCGTGGCGCTGGGGAGTTGCGGGTCCATGTCCGCGGGGTTCGTGATCGCCATGAGTGCCGTGCATGTCCGCGCGGGGTTCGGCGTCGGGGAGAGCGCCGGGGTGCTGTTCGCGCTGACCGCGGTGGTGGGTGCCGATGCCGTGCTCGTCCTGCTCTCGCGGCGGTTGGGCGGGCGGCCCGTCGTCCGCAGCGGGCCGGACCATCTCGCGCACCGGCTGCGGCGGATCGGGCTGACCGCGCCGGGGGCGGCTCTGCTGCTGGGGGCCGGCGCGTTCTCCGCGGCGCTCGTCGGGGTACTCGCGCACCTCGGCCGGGTCGGGGGTGACGCCCTGTGGTGGGTGGCGGGAGGGGCCCTCCTGGTGGTGTTCGCCCTTTTGTGTGTCCCCGTGTACGCCGATCGACGCGCTGTGTCGCCGCAGGTCAGAGCGCCGTTGCGTGTAAGGAACGGATAAGAGTTGAGCCAGGTCGACTCAGCTCTGTTGACCGGTTGGGAGCCGTCGTGCACACTTGAGTCCGTTCCACTCAAGTCAGCTGGAGGAATCAACCATGGCACGTGCGGTCGGCATCGACCTGGGCACGACTAACTCCGTCGTCAGCGTTCTGGAGGGCGGCGAGCCCACCGTCATCACCAACGCCGAGGGCGCCAGGACCACGCCGTCCGTCGTCGCCTTCGCCAAGAACGGTGAGGTGCTCGTCGGAGAGGTGGCCAAGCGTCAGGCGGTCACCAACGTGGACCGGACCATTCGCTCGGTCAAGCGGCACATGGGCACCGACTGGAAGATCGAGCTGGACGGGAAGCCCTTCAACCCGCAGCAGATCAGCGCCTTCGTGCTCCAGAAGCTGAAGCGGGACGCCGAGTCCTACCTGGGCGAGAAGGTGACCGACGCGGTCATCACCGTCCCGGCGTACTTCAACGACTCCGAGCGCCAGGCCACGAAGGAGGCCGGCGAGATCGCCGGTCTGAACGTGCTGCGCATCGTCAACGAGCCCACCGCGGCCGCGCTGGCGTACGGCCTCGACAAGGACGACCAGACCATCCTGGTCTTCGACCTCGGTGGCGGTACGTTCGACGTCTCGCTGCTGGAGATCGGCGACGGTGTCGTCGAGGTGAAGGCCACCAACGGCGACAACCACCTCGGTGGTGACGACTGGGACCAGCGCATCGTCGACTACCTGGTCCAGCAGTTCCAGTCCGGCCACGGCGTGGACCTGGGCAAGGACAAGATGGCCCTGCAGCGTCTGCGCGAGGCCGCCGAGAAGGCGAAGATCGAGCTGTCCTCGTCCACCGAGACCTCGATCAACCTGCCCTACATCACCGCCTCCGCCGAGGGCCCCCTGCACCTCGACGAGAAGCTCACCCGCGCCCAGTTCCAGCAGCTGACCGCGGACCTCCTGGAGCGCTGCAAGACGCCGTTCCACAACGTCATCAAGGACGCCGGCATCTCCATCAGCGAGATCGACCACGTCGTCCTGGTCGGCGGCTCGACCCGTATGCCCGCCGTCGCCGAGCTCGTCAAGGAGCTGACCGGCGGCAAGGACGCCAACAAGGGCGTCAACCCGGACGAGGTCGTCGCCATCGGCGCCGCCCTGCAGGCCGGTGTCCTCAAGGGCGAGGTCAAGGACGTCCTGCTCCTCGACGTCACCCCGCTGTCCCTCGGTATCGAGACCAAGGGCGGCATCATGACCAAGCTCATCGAGCGCAACACCACGATCCCGACCAAGCGGTCCGAGATCTTCACGACGGCCGAGGACAACCAGCCGTCCGTGCAGATCCAGGTCTACCAGGGCGAGCGCGAGATCGCGGCGTACAACAAGAAGCTCGGGATGTTCGAGCTGACCGGTCTGCCCCCGGCGCCCCGCGGCGTCCCGCAGATCGAGGTCTCCTTCGACATCGACGCCAACGGCATCATGCACGTGACCGCGAAGGACCTGGGCACGGGCAAGGAGCAGAAGATGACCGTCACCGGCGGCTCCTCGCTGCCGAAGGACGAGGTCGACCGCATGCGCCAGGAGGCCGAGCAGTACGCGGAGGAGGACCACAAGCGCCGCGAGGCCGCCGAGTCCCGCAACCAGGGCGAGCAGCTCGTCTACCAGACCGAGAAGTTCCTCAAGGACAACGAGGACAAGGTCCCCGGCGAGATCAAGACCGAGGTCGAGGAAGCCGTCGCCGAGCTGAAGGAGAAGCTCAAGGGCGAGGACACGGCCGAGATCCGCACCGCCACGGAGAAGGTCGCGGCCGTCTCGCAGAAGCTCGGCCAGGCCATGTACGCCGACGCGAACGCCGCGCAGGCCGCCGGCGGCGCCTCCGCCGGAGCCGACGCGGGCGCCGGTGCCGGTGACGCCAAGGCCGACGACGACGTCGTGGACGCCGAGATCGTGGACGACGAGCGGAAGGACGGTGCCGCGTGACGGAGGAGACCCCGGGCTTCGACGAGCAGCAGCCCGACGTCCCTTCCGGCGCCACCTCCGAAGACGCCGAGCCGAAGGCCGCCGACTCCCCCTCCACGGAGGAGGGGGCGGCCCCGGCCGGGGACACGGGCCAGGACGTGGCTCTGGTGGCCCAGCTGGACCAGGCCCGCACGGCGCTCAGCGAGCGCACGGCGGACCTCCAGCGCCTCCAGGCCGAGTTCCAGAACTACCGCCGCCGGGTCGAGCGCGACCGGATCGCGGTCAAGGAGATCGCCATCGCGAACCTCCTGACCGAGCTCCTGCCCGTGCTCGACGACATCGGCCGCGCGCGTGAACACGGCGAGCTGGTCGGCGGCTTCAAGTCCGTCGCCGAGTCGCTGGAGAGCACGGCGGCCAAGATGGGCCTCCAGCAGTTCGGCAAGGAGGGCGAGCCCTTCGACCCGACGATCCACGAAGCCCTGATGCACAGCTACGCACCGGACGTCACCGAGACGACGTGCGTCGCGATCCTGCAGCCCGGGTACCGGATCGGCGAGCGCACCATCCGCCCCGCGCGGGTGGCGGTGGCCGAGCCCCAGCCGGGAGCGCAGACGGTCAAGGCGGACGAGACCGCCGAAGCCGACGACAAGGAGAGCGGTGGCCCGGAAGAGGGCTGACGTCATAGCGGACGAAGGGAAGGAGGGGCGTCGAGGATGAGCACCAAGGACTTCATCGAGAAGGACTACTACAAGGTCCTCGGCGTCCCCAAGGACGCCACCGAGGCCGAGATCAAGAAGGCGTACCGGAAGCTCGCCCGCGAGTACCACCCGGACGCCAACAAGGGCAACGTCAAGGCGGAGGAGCGCTTCAAGGAGATCTCCGAGGCCAACGACATCCTCGGCGATCCCAAGAAGCGCAAGGAGTACGACGAGGCACGCGCCCTCTTCGGCAACGGCGGCTTCCGCCCGGGGCCCGGCGCGGGCGGCGGCTCCTTCAACTTCGACCTGGGCGACCTCTTCGGAGGCGCCCCGGGCGGCGGCCAGGGAGCCGGCGGTTTCGGCGGTGGACTCGGTGACGTCTTCGGGGGCCTGTTCAACCGTGGCGGCGCGGGCGCGGGGACGCGCACGCATCCGCGGCGCGGCCAGGACATCGAGTCCGAGGTCACGCTGAGCTTCACCGAGGCGATCGAGGGCGCGACCGTCCCGCTGCGGATGTCCTCGCAGTCGCCCTGCAAGGCCTGCTCGGGCACCGGTGACAAGAACGGCACACCGCGGGTGTGCCCGACCTGCGTCGGCACCGGGCAGGTCGCCCGGGGCAGCGGCGGTGGCTTCTCCCTCACCGACCCCTGCCCGGACTGCAAGGGCCGCGGCCTGATCGCAGAGAACGCCTGCGAGGTCTGCAAGGGCAGCGGCCGGGCCAAGTCCTCGCGGACCATGCAGGTGCGCATCCCCGCGGGCGTCAGCGACGGCCAGCGGATCCGGCTGCGCGGCAAGGGAGCGCCGGGCGAGCGCGGCGGCCCGGCGGGCGACCTGTACGTGGTCGTGCACGTCGACTCCCACCCGGTGTTCGGCCGCAAGGACGACAACCTCACCGTCACCGTCCCGGTGACCTTCGCCGAGGCGGCCCTCGGCGGCGAGGTCCGGGTGCCGACGCTGGGCGGCCCGCCCGTCACGCTGAAGCTGCCGCCCGGCACGCCCAACGGCCGCACCATGCGCGCCCGGGGCAAGGGCGCGGTCCGCAAGGACGGCACCCGCGGCGACCTCCTGGTCACCGTCGAGGTGAGTGTTCCGAAGGACCTGACGGGGAAGGCTCGTGACGCGCTCGAGGCGTATCGCGAGGCGACCGCGGGTGAGGATCCGCGGGCGGAGCTGTTCCAGGCCGCGAAGGGAGCATGAGTCAGATGGACGGTCGTCGACGCAACCCGTATGAACTGACCGAGGAGACCCCGGTCTACGTCATCTCGGTGGCGGCCCAGCTGTCCGGCCTGCACCCGCAGACCCTGCGCCAGTACGACCGTCTGGGCCTGGTGTCTCCGGACCGCACCGCCGGCCGGGGCCGCCGCTACTCGGCCCGCGACATCGAACTGCTGCGCACCGTCCAGCAGTTGTCGCAGGACGAGGGCATCAACCTGGCGGGCATCAAGCGCATCATCGAACTGGAGAACCAGGTCGCCGCGCTCCAGGCCCGGGTGGCCGAGCTGGAGGACGCGCTCGACGGCGCGGCGGCGGCCATGCGGCAGCGCGAGGCGGCGGTGCACGCGTCGTACCGCCGAGACCTGGTGCCGTACCAGGAGGTCCAGCAGACCAGCGCGCTGGTCGTGTGGCGGCCGAAACGGCAGCAGCAGTCGGACTGACGCGCGTACGCCTGCGGAAAGGGCCGGGAGAACACTCCCGGCCCTTTTCGTATGTCTTGGGGCGTTTCCGCCGGGCCTCCTGTGGATGACCGGATGGTGCACGTCACTTGGAGGTGATTCCGCACAGTCTTCACAAGTGCTGCGGAGCGTGGTGTTGTCATCTCGTTAAGTGGTTCCGCTTGACGCTGGGGGGCGCAGCAACGTTGGCTTTTCAGTCACATGGGCCACAAAGTGTGCCCACGTCCGAATCACACGCGAAGTGAGCTCCCGCATGCGCCGTCGTATCTCCATATCCGTGGCCGCGGCCACGATGTCCGTCACGCTCGCCGGCTGCGGCGTGCTCAACGCGACAGGGAGCAGCGACGAGGCGAGCCCGACCAAGGGCAACGACATCACGGTGGGCCTGCTGCTCCCGGAGAAGGCGAACACCCGGTACGAGAACTTCGACTACCCCATCATCAAGAGGAAGGTCGAGTCCCTCACCAACGACCGGGGACGCGTCGAGTACGCCAACGCCGAAGCGAGCGCCGACACGCAGGCGGCCCAGCTGCAGCAGATGATCGACGACCGGGTCGACGTGATCCTGCTGGACGCCGTCGACGCGCACGCCATCGCCGGCGGAGTGAAGAAGGCCAAGGACGCCGGCATCCCGGTCATCGCCTACGACCGGCTGGCCGAGGGCCCGATCGACGCGTACATCTCCTTCGACAACGAACTGGTCGGCGAGGTCCAGGGGCGCACCCTGCTGGAGGCGATCGGCGAGAAGGCGAGCCTCTCCGACAAGATCGTGATGATGAACGGCTCGCCGACGGACCCGAACGCCAAGCAGTTCAAGGCCGGTGCGATGTCCGAGCTGAACGGCAAGGTGACGATCGCGCAGTCCTTCGACACCAAGGACTGGAAGCCGGAGAACGCCGAGGCCAACATGGCCGAGGCGATCCAGAAGATCGGCAAGGACGACATCGCCGCGGTGTACTCCGCCAACGACGGCATGGCGGGCGGCATCGTCAAGGCGCTGGAGGCCGCGGGCGTGACCGACCTGCCGCCGATCACCGGACAGGACGCGGAGCTCCCGGCGGTGCAGCGGATCATCACCGGCGACCAGTACATGAGCGTGTACAAGTCGTACCCGCAGGAGGCCGAGAACGCCGCGGAGATGGCCGTGGCCAAGGTTCAGGGCCGGGACATCCAGTTCGCCGCCCTCGCCCGCGACAAGGTCGACAGCCCCACCCACAAGGGCATTCCCGCCCACCTCGTGCCGGTGGTCGCCCTGACGAAGTCCAACATCAAGGACACGGTCGTCGCCGACGACATCTACAAGCTGTCGGACATCTGCACGGCGAAGTACGAGTCGGCTTGCGAGGCGATCGGCCTCAAGTAGCCGATCCGCCTGCCGTCTGCCCTCTGCTGTCTGCCGCCTTTCAGGTCGCCCACCGGCCATTTGTTGCAACGTGACGAGCTGAGCCGCGGAAATACCGGTGCGTACCGGTGTTTTCCGGCGAGGGCGGTGCGGGGAGCCGTGTTGCGGAGCAGGTCCCGTCCGCGCATAGTTGCGCTGCGGAAGACGGCGAAACCGGGGGTGGGATCGGCGATGGCCGGGCACGGGGCGGAGGAGCATCCACACGGTGCCGACCGACTGTGCGAGGCCGGGGATCGCGTGTATTCCCGGGCCGTACGGCGGGGCCGCGTGCCGCGCCGGGACGCTGATCCGGTGCCCTGTCTGCTGGAACTCGCCCTGCTGCACCCCGACCCCGACGACATGGACTGGCTGGTGCCGACCCCGCCGCAGGAGGTCATGACCCGGCTGCTGCGCGGGATGTACGACGAGGTCAGCGCGAGCCAGCGGCGGGTGGGTTCGGCCGTGGCGGCGTTCGAGTGGTACGCCGGGCTGGGGCGCCAGGTGCAGCCGGCCCCGCCCGCGGCCGAGGGCTCGGCGATCCGGGTGCTGGACGGACTCGCCCGGATCCAGGCCGCGATGGACGAGGCGACCCAGGCGTGCACGACCGAGGTGCTCACGGTGCAGCCGGGCGGCATCCGGCGCGAGGCGGAACTCTCCGAGGGGCTGCACCGGGCGCTGGCGCTGCGCGGCCGGGGCGTGCGGATGCGGGACCTGTACACGCATGTCGCCCGGCACGGGCAGGGGCTGCTGAACTACCTGGAGCTGATGGGCGACGCGGTGGAGGCCCGCACGCTGGACGAGGTGATCGACCGGCTGATCCTCTTCGACCGGACGGTGGCCTTCATCCCCGCCAACACCGACCGCACGATGGCCCTGGAGCTACGGCACCCGGCGATCGTCGAGTACCTCGTCACGGTGTTCGAGCGGCTCTGGCGCCTCGCCATCCCGCTGACCGCGCCGCTGCCCGACACCGGCATCGAGGGCATCTCCCACCGGGAGCAGTCGATCGCGGCGCTGCTGGCGGAAGGGCACCAGGACGCCGTCATCGCGGAACGCCTGGGCATAAGCGTGCGGACGTGCCGGGCACACATCGCCCGGCTGTCGGAGACGCTGGGGGCGGCGAGCCGTACGCAGTTGGGGGTGCGGATCGCACAGGCGGGCCTGGACGGTCCGCCACGGCCGGCTGTCTCCCCGACCCTCGGTGCCACGAGGTCACCCCGGTGACTCCCCCCTGCGTGGTGACCGGCCTCATTGCTCCTGGTTCAGGATGCCGGACTGCGCGATGAGATAGCCCAACTGGGCCCGGCTGCCACTGCCCAGGGCAGACGCGAGCTTGGCTATGTGGGCCCGGCAGGTACGGACGTTCATGCCGAGGCGGCGTGCGATGGCCTCGTCGACGTGGCCCTCGACCAGGAGCTTGGCGATCGAGTACTGGATCTCCGTGATGCCGTCGCGTGCGGTCTCGTACGGGGTGCCCGTGCTCAGCGGCACGGAGCGGTCCCACAGATACTCGAAGAGCTTCATGAGGTAGCGGACCAGGCCGGGGTGGCGCAGCTCCAGGGCGACCTGCTGATCGTCACGGGCGGGAATGAAAGCGACGGACTCGTCGCAGATGATCAGGCGCTCGACGAGTTCGTCGATGGTGCGGTACTCCGCCTTGCCGTTGGAGAGCTGGGCGGCGTACGCCAGCTGCTCCGGGTTGTAGCGGGCGGTGTGCTGGTACAGGGTCCGGATTCGCACTCCACGTTCGATCAGCGGCCTGTCCCGCTCCAGCCCGCGCAACAGGCTGCGTTCGGACATCCGGTCGCTCGGCTGGACCGTGAGCATTTCCTGCTGGCACTGGGCCGTCGCCATGTTGAGCGCCGCGTTGATCCGCTCGCCGCCTTCCAGCACGGTGATGGCGTCACTGGTCGCGGCGAGCTGGGTGCCGAGGGCCATGAACGGCTCAAAGGTCTCGGCAAGGCCGGTCGCCAGGCGCCGGCGCTCGGCGATCTCCTGTTCCAGCGGATTGAGCTGCCGGGACAGAGCGACCGCCGGGGGCACCGGCCGCAGCCATTCCGGGTCGTCCGGATCCGGGTGGAGCAAGGCGAACTCCACCAGGCAGGGGGCGGGCTCCACATCCGCACGGGCGATGCGTCCGGCGCGCAATGCGGCGGCATACAGACGGCCGCTCTCATCGCACCACTCGGTCATCGCATGGGGATGTGTCGCCTTAGTCCGATTCGATGCCAAATCTCCACCCCCCAGGGTCCTGAACATGCAGGAACATGATGCATTGATTCTGTGGCCATGACGTGCCCGAATGAGCCATCGTCGTACCTGACGGGGGAAAAGGGGACCTTCAAGTGAGGACGAAGCCGACTATGCGTAACAGAATGCTTCGCTCGGTGCTTGTCGCCGCCTTCTCCGCCGTTGTAGCCCTCGGCGCGCTGAGTGGCTCCTCCGATGCGAAGGGTGATATTCGGGCGAACAGCAGCTGGCCGTCCGTTGCCGTGAACACCAGTGGCACGGAGAACAGCAGTTGGCCGAGCTCCGGGGCAGCGGAAGCCGGGAGCTGACCGTGACAACTCCACCCGACGACCGCTCCTTCCGCCGCGAAATGGCAACCGCCTATCGCTCCGGCTGGCACTTCATCGACCTGGTCACCGCCATCCCCCACAGCGGCGACTCGTTGATGGTGACCGTGTTCGGCGAGCCGGTGGTCGTCACGCGGGACGAGGACGAGGACGTACGGGCTTACCGGTGTCTGCGGCGGCCTCGGGGGGCGCCGCAGCCCGTGCGGTGTGCCGTACGGTACGGAATGATCTTTGTGAACCTGGACCAAAGGGACCACGAGCAGGTGGAAGCCGACTCTCCCGTCCCGAGGACCATCTCTGCCACCCCCCGCAGTGCCTGACGCGATTCCCCCGTCGTAACAGATCGCTCAGGTGCTTCCCCCCGCAGCGGCGTCACCGTGACCTGAACACGGTGACGCCGCTGCAGTTTCTGGGGACATTTCCGGGTATCACCCGAGTCGCGCGGTGGCCGGATCCAATCGATCATCGGTGTGGATTTTCACTTCGATCAACTTCCCGGTCGACCGTTCCCTCACGGTCACCCTCACCCTCGCCCCATCGCTCGCGTCAGCCGTATCTCGATCACCACGCGTGCGGGATTGGGTGAGGGCGTCCGTCCGTAGCGTTCCGCGTAACGGCGCTCCGCCTCCGCCACCCGCTCCGGTTCCGTGCGGACGAAGGCCCGGCCCTCCAGGGTCGCCCAGCGCCGGCCCTCCATCTGGCAGACGGCGACCGCCGCTCCCTGCTTCCCGGCGGCCAGCACGTGCCGCACCTTGGCGCTCGCCTTGTTCGTGATCACCCGAGCGAGCCGGGCCTCGGGATCGTATGTGACCCCGACGGGTACCACGTGCGGAGTGCCGTCCGGGCGGGGAGTCGTCAGGGTGCACACATGCCGCTCCCGCCAGAAGGCGAGATACGGCGGGTCCGGGGCACCCGGATCGACGGAGTACTTGGTCGCCATGCCCCGGAACTTAACCCCTGTCTGCTCCCCGAACCTGCCTTGAGTGGACTAGACTCAACTTTGTGCAAGTCGTTCGGGTCAGTGCAAGGAGGAGAACGCGAACGTGGACGCCGAGCTGACCAACCGGAGCCGGGACGCCATCAACGCGGCCAGCAACAGGGCCGTGACCGAGGGCCACCCCGACCTCACCCCAGCCCACCTGCTCCTCGCGCTGCTCCAGGGGCAGGACAACGAGAACATCACCGATCTGCTCGCCGCGGTCGACGTCGACCAGGCGGCCGTACGCGCCGGAGCCGAGCGCGTACTCGCCGGGCTGCCCAGCGTGACCGGTTCCACCGTGGCGCCGCCCCAGCCCAACCGCGAGATGCTCGCCGTCGTCGCCGACGCGCAGGCCCGCGCCAAGGACCTCGGGGACGAGTACCTCTCCACGGAGCACCTCCTCATCGGCATCGCCGCGAAGGGCGGCGCGGCCGGCGAGGTGCTGTCCCAGCAGGGCGCCGACGCCAGGAAGCTCCAGGACGCCTTCCAGAAGGCGCGGGGACAGCGGCGCGTGACCACGGCCGACCCCGAGGGGCAGTACAAGGCCCTGGAGAAGTTCGGGACCGACTTCACCGCCGCCGCGCGGGAAGGAAAGCTCGACCCCGTCATCGGGCGGGACCAGGAGATCCGGCGCGTGGTGCAGGTGCTGTCCCGGCGCACCAAGAACAACCCCGTGCTCATCGGCGAGCCCGGCGTCGGCAAGACCGCCGTCGTCGAGGGGCTCGCCCAGCGGATCGTCAAGGGGGACGTGCCCGAGTCCCTCAAGGACAAGCGGCTCGTCGCGCTCGATCTGGGCGCCATGGTCGCCGGGGCCAAGTACCGCGGCGAGTTCGAGGAGCGGCTGAAGACCGTCCTCGCCGAGATCAAGGACTCCGACGGGCAGATCATCACCTTCATCGACGAGCTGCACACCGTCGTGGGGGCCGGTGCCGGCGGCGACTCCGCCATGGACGCGGGCAACATGCTCAAGCCCATGCTCGCCCGCGGTGAGCTGCGCATGGTCGGTGCCACCACACTGGACGAGTACCGGGAGCGGATCGAGAAGGACGCCGCCCTGGAGCGGCGCTTCCAGCAGGTGCTGGTCGCCGAGCCGAGCGTCGAGGACTCCATCGCGATCCTGCGCGGCCTCAAGGGACGGTACGAGGCCCACCACAAGGTGCAGATCGCCGACAGCGCGCTGGTCGCGGCCGCCGCCCTCTCCGACCGGTACATCACCTCCCGCTTCCTGCCCGACAAGGCCATCGACCTCGTCGACGAGGCGGCCTCGCGGCTGCGGATGGAGATCGACTCGTCCCCCGTCGAGATCGACGAGCTCCAGCGCGCCGTCGACCGGCTGAAGATGGAGGAGCTCGCGATCGGCAAGGAGACCGACGCGGCCTCCCGCGAGCGCCTGGAGAAGCTGCGCCGCGACCTCGCCGACAAGGAGGAGGAGCTGCGCGGACTGACCGCCCGCTGGGAGAAGGAGAAGCAGTCCCTCAACCGCGTCGGCGAGCTGAAGGAACGCCTCGACGAACTGCGCGGCCAGGCCGAGCGAGCCCAGCGCGACGGCGACTTCGACACCGCCTCCAAGCTGCTCTACGGCGAGATCCCCGCCCTGGAGAAGGAACTGGAGGCCGCCTCCGAGGCCGAGGAGGAGGTTGCCAGGGACACCATGGTCAAGGAGGAGGTCGGCGCGGACGACATCGCCGACGTCGTCGCCTCCTGGACCGGCATCCCCGCCGGGCGTCTGCTGGAGGGCGAGACGCAGAAGCTGCTGCGCATGGAGGACGAGCTCGGCAAGCGGCTCATCGGCCAGACCGAGGCCGTGCGGGCGGTGTCCGACGCCGTGCGGCGGTCCCGCGCCGGGATCTCCGACCCCGACCGCCCCACCGGCTCCTTCCTCTTCCTCGGCCCGACCGGTGTCGGCAAGACCGAGCTGGCCAAGGCCCTCGCCGACTTCCTCTTCGACGACGAGCGGGCGATGGTCCGCATCGACATGTCGGAGTACAGCGAGAAGCACAGCGTGGCCCGGCTGGTCGGCGCCCCGCCCGGATACGTCGGCTACGAGGAGGGCGGCCAGCTCACGGAGGCGGTGCGCCGCCGTCCGTACTCCGTCGTCCTGCTGGACGAGGTCGAGAAGGCCCACCCCGAGGTCTTCGACATCCTGCTCCAGGTGCTCGACGACGGCCGTCTCACGGACGGCCAGGGCCGCACGGTCGACTTCCGCAACACGATCCTCGTCCTGACGTCGAACCTGGGCAGCCAGTTCCTGGTCGATCCGATCACCAGCGAGGAGGAGAAGAAGGAGCAGGTCCTCGAGGTGGTGCGGACCTCCTTCAAGCCGGAGTTCCTCAACCGCCTGGACGACCTGGTCGTCTTCGCCGCCCTGACCAAGCCCGAGCTGGAGCGCATCGCGAAGCTCCAGATCGAGCGCCTGGCCAAGCGGCTCGCCGAGCGGCGCCTCACCCTGGACATCACGCCCGAGGCCCTGGCCTGGCTCGCCGAGGAGGGCATGGACCCGGCGTACGGCGCCCGCCCGCTGCGCCGCCTCGTCCAGTCCGCCATCGGCGACCGGCTCGCCAAGGAGATCCTCTCCGGCGAGATCAAGGACGGCGACACGGTCCGGGTGGACCGCTTCGGCGACGAACTGCTGGTGGGTCCGGCGGCGGCCAAGACGCTGTAGGGCCGTCGATCACATCGTGAACGCCGAGAAGCGCACCCGCGCCGTCTCGGCGTTCTCGTACTCCACCCGCACCTGCACCACGTGCGCCCCGGCCGCGGCGGGCAGGCCGTCCTCGTGGCTCACGTCGAGGCAGAGCGCCCCGCAGGAGGCGTCCGAGCGGGCCTCGGGCGCGTTCGGGTACGTCTCGCGCAGCCAGTCGCGCACGTCCTCGCGCGGCATCCGCAGCACCGCCGCGTACGCGGTGTCGATGCCCTGCTGCACGGTGCAGTTCCCGACGTGGGCGTGCGCCGGGGCCGAGGCACCGCCGAAGGCCAGCGCCTCGGCGCAGGGCACCTTCTTCACGGCCCCGGCGCGCGGGGTCTCCTCGTCCGATAGGGCCCAGGCGAAGAGGCCGACGATCAGGAACCCGAGGACGAGCACCGGCACGGCCAGGACGGGCAGGATCAGCCGCCACCGCGTGTGACCCCTGCCCGCTTCCGCCACCGTGGCCCCCTCCGTCCGTCATTCAGGAGGACGGCGTGCGGCACCTGGAGGTTGCGGTTGACCGGATCGTGTCAGCCATGGGCTTAGCGGGGTAGTCGGGGCTTGCCACCCCCCTCCCCGCATGGGGGAGGATGGCGGGATCCGTACGAAGGGAAATTCACGGTGACCATCGACCCGTCCTCGATTCCGAACTTCGGGGGCCAGCCCGAGCCGCAGCCGCAAGGACCGGCGGGCCCCGTCGTCCCGGATCAGGACCTCGTGAAGCAGCTCCTCGACCAGATGGAGCTCAAGTACGTCGTCGACGACGAGGGAGACCTCGCGGCGCCGTGGGAGCAGTTCCGCACCTACTTCATGTTCCGGGGTGAGGGAGACCAGCAGGTCTTCTCCGTGCGGACGTTCTACGACCGGCCCCACGAGATCGAGGCCAAGCCGCAGATCCTGGAGTCCATCGACGACTGGAACCGCCGCACCCTGTGGCCCAAGGTCTACAGCCACACCCACGACGACGGCACGGTCCGCCTGATCGGCGAGGCCCAGATGCTGATCGGCATGGGCGTGAGCCTGGAGCACTTCGTCTCCTCGACGGTCAGCTGGGTGCGGGCCGCGATCGAGTTCGACAAGTGGCTCATCGAGCAGCTCGGTCTCGAGGAGGAGATCAACGAGGCGGAGAAGCCCGAGGACGAGGAGTAGGACCGGCAGGCCTCCGCCCCAGCGGCGCGTCGGCGCGTACGAGAAGGTACGTGCTGTACGCGCCGTATGCCTTTTTCGGACAGGAGCGCATCTGCCACGAGATCGCCGACCGGCGCGCTCGTCCCGGCCGGCTCACGAGGCAGTCCACGGAACCGGGAGTTCCCGGAGGTGGGAATTCCGGGGGTGCGTTGGTATCAACGGTGATGGAATCGTGCTGGGCCTCGCTGAGGAGAATCGTTGAGCGCGCGCATCCTGGTCGCCGAAGATGACGAAAAACAATCTCGTCTCATCCGGATTTATCTGGAACGGGAAGGCAACGCGGTGCAGGTCGTGGCCGACGGCAGGGCGGCGCTGGAACGGGCGCGTTCGACGGGGCTGGATCTCATCGTTCTCGACGTGATGCTGCCGCTCGTCGACGGCCTCGACGTATGCCGCATTCTGCGTGCCGAAGGCTCAGAGGTACCGATTCTGCTGCTGACCGCCCGCAGCACCGAGGAGGACATGCTCCTCGGCCTCGATCTGGGGGCCGACGACTACCTCACCAAGCCCTACAGTCCCCGCGAACTCACCGCGCGGGTACGGGCGCTGCTGCGGCGCTCCAGGAAAGGCGGCGCGGCCGGGAGCGAGGTGCTGCGGGTCGGCGCGGTCGAACTGGACACCGGCCGCTTCGAGGTCCGGGTGGCGGGCCGTCCGGTCGCGCTGACCTCCAAGGAGTTCTCCATCCTGGAGGCTCTGGCCCGCAAGCCGGGTCGGGTGTTCACCCGGGCCCAGATCATCGAGAGTGCCTTCGGCTTCGACAGCGAGGTACTCGAGCGCACGGTGGACGCCCATGTGCGCAACCTGCGCCGGAAGCTGGGGGACGACCCGGCCCGGCCACGCCATCTGGAGACCGTGTACGGCCGGGGGTACCGCCTGCTGGACAGCTCGGCCCCCACCCAAGCGCTCCCGGGAACCTGACCGGGTTGATCAGCCGGCGTCGGCCCGCGGCCGGGCCGTGGAGAGCGCGACGGTGAAGGTGGTGCCGACTCCGACGGCGCTCTCCACGTCGATCGTCCCCTGGTGATCGGTCACGATCTGGCGGGCGATGGACAGCCCCAGGCCACTCCCTCCGGTGGCGCGGCCCCGTGCCGCGTCCGCCCGCCAGAAGCGGTTGAAGAGATGCGGCAGGTCCTCGGCGGGTATGCCCTTGCCGGTGTCCCGCACCTGAATGATCGCAAGATCGCCGCTCCGGACCAGGGCGAGTGTCACCGTGCCGCCCGGTGCCGTGGCCCTCAGGGCGTTGCCGACCAGATTGCCGACGACCTGACGCAGACGGTCGGCGTCGGCGATGACGTACACAGGCTGCGGCGCCTCCAGCCTCAGCGCGACACCCGCCGCGTCGGCCTGGGCGCGGTGGGCCGTGCCGGCGGCTTCGAGGAGCTCGCGCAGGTCGACGCGCGCGCGGTGGTAGGTGAGTGCACCGGCCTCGGCCAGCGCGAGGTCCTGCAGGTCGTCCACGATCCGCTGCTGCAGCAGTGCCTCCTCGTGGAGGGAATCGAGCAGCTCGGGGGTCGGTTCGACGATCCCGTCCCGCAGGGCCTCCAGGTAGCCGCGCAGATTGGCCAGCGGGGTGCGCAGCTCGTGGGCGATGTCACCGGTGAGGCGGCGCTGGCGTTCCTCGCCGGCCTGTATGGAGTCCGCCATCCGGTTGAAGGCACGGCCGAGTTGGGCGATCTCGTCCCGGCCGGAGACGGGGACCCGCCGCCCCAGGTCGCCCTCGCCCAGCCCTCCGGCGGCCAGGGTCATGGCACGGACCGGGCGCAGCACGGCCCGGCTCAGGAGCAGGGCGCCGATCACGGCGGCGAGGGCGACGCCCCCGGCGACGGCCACCGTGGGCGCTGCGGCCAGGGTGGGCGGGGACTCGTCCCGGACGCCGAGGCGGACCTCCAGGCGTGGCGGGGCGGCGGAGCCCACGCGCTCGTTGAACACCCGCTGCAGGCAAGTGGTGAACTGCCGCTCGGACTCGCATGTCCTGATCGCCTGGAGGTCCTGCGAGGTCCGCGGGTCAGGTTCGCCTGTCGGCTCCTCGCACTGTTCCGGCCGGTGCTCTGTGCGGATCCGCGGCACGCCGGTGTCGTCCGGCCGGGCCGTCACCTTGGCCCCCGCCCGGGTCAGACAGGCCGCGTACGCCGCTTCGGCGCGGTACTGCGCGATCGCCGTCGCCGTCCGCTTCATCGAGGTCCGCGGTATCTGACCCGCGGGGATCCGCAGGAGGGGACGCGGGTCGACCAGCACCGGCGGCTGGCTGCTCACCGGGCGGGGGGCACGGCCCTGGAGCGCGTCGGAATCGGCGAGCAGGACGTCGTTCTCGGTGGCGACCCGGATGCGCTGGCCGGTGTCCTCGGCCAGGCGGCTCACCGTCGGTGAGAGGCCCTCCCAGGTGCCGTGCGCGACCCCGTACGCGCGGAGTTCGCCGGTGATCCGGGAGACCTCCTGCCGTCCCGCGGTGACACTCTCCTGGACCTGGCGGTTCGCCTGACGCAGGGTCAGCCAGGCGGTGGCGGCGGTTGCGGCCATCGCGACCAGCATCAGCAGGCCGAGTACCCGGAGCCGGAAGCTCATCGCGTGCCACCACCGGGAGTGGTGAGGTGCGGGCGTCGGATGCTCGTCAAGGGGGCGTCCTGGGCCAAAAAGACGTTGGAGCGGCGCATTTTCGCTCGTGGCATTTTCGGTCCCCCGTCGACAAAATCTGGACAGTTGTGGGCGGAATGATTTCTTCAGGATTTTTGTGACTGCGATTGTACTGACGCCACTTGCACACCGATTGATGCAGTGGTGGCTGTTTTGCTCAGGTGCCAATCGGTGCCCGGGGAAGCAGTCCCAACAGAAAAAGGATTCGTGGGGGTACAGAAATGAAGCGTCGACTCGCGGCTGTCGTACCTGCCCTTGCGGCGGTGGCCATGGCCGTCCCGCTCGCCCTCTCCACCCCGGCTTCCGCAGCCGCGTCCTGCGGCAGGACCGCCTCCGACATGGACAGCAGCTCCTGGGACAGGACGGCCAACGGCGCCAACCAGAGAAGCGGCTCCAGCACCGGCTGCGCCATCCTCGGCATCGCCTACAACACCCACAACCTCGACTACCACTGCTACACGCGCATCGGGAACACCAGTGAGACCTGGACGTACCTCCGGAACGACACCACCGGTACGACCGGCTGGGTCCGCGACGACCTGCTGAGCGACGGCGGCAGCCTCACTTACTGCGGCTTCTAGTACGCCCGCCGGCACTCCCGCGGGAGGGCTGAGCGACTCATAGTGCGTCAGGGGCGGTCTCACCGAGGCCGCCCCTGACCGTACGACGGGCGGGCCGCTCAGGAGCCGGACAGGGCCTCCGTGGGTGACAGCCGGCTCGCCCGTACCGCCGGATACAGTCCGGCGATCATGCCGATGACGAGGGTGCAGCCGATCCCCGCCGCACTCGCCCACACCGGGACGACCGTCGGCCAGTCGCGGCTGAGGGCGTAGGCCGCCGTGATCGCGGTCCCCAGCACCGTCCCCCCGAGGCCGCCGATGAGCGACAGCAGCAGCGACTCCGTGACGAACTGGGTCCTGATCTGGCCACGGGTCGCCCCCAGCGCCCGGCGCAGACCGATCTCCGGGCGCCGCTCCAGGACCGAGATGACCATCGTGTTGCCGACCCCCACGCCACCGACGAGCAGGGCCACACCACCGAGGCCGAGCAGCAGCCCGGTCAGCGCCGACTCGGTGGCCTCGCGAGCGGCGAGCGCGTCGGAGGGCCGGGAGATGCGGACCTGGCCCGGCTTCTCCGGGTACGCCGTGGCCGGCAGCACGGCCCGTACCTCCGCGACCTGGCTGTCCTCGGCACGGACGTAGACCGTGGACGGATGGCCGTCGAAGCGCAGATACGTCCGGGCCGCCGGCCAGCCGACCAACGCCGCGCTGTCGAGCTCCGGCGCGAGCGGTACGGGATCGAGGACGCCGACGAGGGAGAACCAGCGGCCGCCGAGCCAGACCCGGGTCCCCGGCGTGTACACGTCGAGCCGCCCCGCGGCCGTGGAGCCGAGCACGACCGCCGGGTACTTCTCGGTCGCGGAATCCAGCCAGCGGCCTCGGCGAACGTGGCCGCCGACCGCCGGCAGCAGGTCCCGGTCGGCCGCGAGGACCTCGAGGGAGCCGGTGCGGCCGATGGCGATGTGCTCATTGCGGTAGATGTGTGCGGCGGTCGCGCCGGTGGCGGCGACCTGCTGCACGGGCGGGACGCGGCCGATCATCGCGACGGCCTCGTGGGGCAGCTTGGCCTCGGTGCCGTCGAGCGCGTCGCCGGGGGCGACCCGCAGCAGGTTGGTGCCGAGCGCGTCGAGCCGGCGGTCCACCTCCGACCGGCCGGAGCCGGAGATGCCGACCACCGCGATCATGGCGGCGACGCCGATCGCGATCCCGAGCGCGGAGAGGAAGACCCGCAGGGGACGAGTCCGCAGCCCGGTCCCGCCGAGCCGCACGATGTCCTGGGGACCGAGGCGGGCGGCCCGCAGCCCGCCGTCCGCGCCGCCGGCGGCACCGCTCGCCCGTCCGCGGCCACGTCCGGTGTTCCTGCGGCGGCCGGACGGCAGGGTGGGTGGGGCGTCGTCCATGGGGAGGCCGTTCGTCGTACCGTCGGTCATCGGAGCGCCTCGCTCGCTGCGTCCGCGGCCGTGGTGTCCGCCACCACGCGGCCGTCGCGCATCTCGATACGGCGGGGCAGCCCGGCCGCGATCTCCCGGTCGTGGGTGATGATCACGACCGTGGTCCCGGCGGCGTGCAGCTCGCGCAGCAGACCGAGTACGGCCTCCCCGGAAGCGGAGTCCAGGTTGCCGGTCGGCTCGTCCGCCAGCAGGACCGCCGGTTCGCCGATCACCGCCCGGGCCACCGCCACCCGCTGGCGCTCGCCGCCGGACAGCTGGTGCGGGAGGTGGTGGACGCGGTGGCTGAGGCCGACCCGTTCCAGCGCCACCGCCGCCCTGGCCCGGCGGCGGCGCAGCGGTACCCCGGCGTACAGCAGCCCGTCGGCCACGGAGTCCAGGACCGGAACCCCTACCGCCAGATGGAACTGCTGGAAGACGAAGCCGATCCGGGTGGCCCGCAGCGCCGACACCTCACGGTCCGTCAGCTTCGCCACGTCATGGCCGTCGACCAGCACCCGCCCGGCGGAGGGCCGGTCGAGGCTGCCCATGAGGTTCAGCATGCTGGACTTGCCCGAGCCCGACGGGCCGACGACCGCGACGAGTTCGCCGCGCCCGATGCGTAAGGTCACGTCCCGTACCGCCGCCACACCACCGGGATACGTCTTGGAGACCGCGTCGAACTCCACGACCGCCGACGCTCCGCTCACTCGGGGATCCTCACCTTCATGCCCTCGCGAACCGCGCTGCCGCTCACTTCCACCCGGCCGTCCGCGAAGAGCCCGGTCTTCACCGCGACGAACCGGCCGTCCGCGGTCTCCAGGCCGTGGCCGCCCTCGGCAAGGGCGACCAGCGCGGCGACCGGGACGGTGAGGACGTCCGCCCGTTCCCGTCCCACGTACTCGACGGTGACCGGCGCGCTCTCCAGCCTTCCCACAGCTTTCTGGTCCTTGATGGTGATGGTCACCGGAACCGTCGCCGCCCCGGAGCCGCCCTCCCCGCCTCCCTCCTCGGGGGCGGTCGCCTTCTTCCCCACCGAGGCCACCTCGCCCTTCACCGACTTCCCGTCGGGCAGCCCGATCGTGACGGCGGCGCCGCGCACGGCCCAGGAGTCCTCCGCCGCCGAGGCGTTGACGACGACCTTCCGGGACGTACCGGTGTACGTGAGGACTTCCTCGGTGACCGCCGAGCCGAGCCGGACACCCGCGTGGCCGATCCGCACCTTGCCGGCGGAGTAGACGACGTCCCCGACGCCGACCGTGCCGGTCTGGGGAAGCCCGAGGGATTTCTGCCAGCGCTTGACCGCGCGGGCGGTGGCGTCGGTGAACTCCTCGTCGACCGTGAAGCCGGTGTAGCCGAGAGAGGCGAGATTGCTCTCGAACTGCAGGACGTCCATCCCGCGCAGAGTGCTCCCTGTCGCTCCTGTCCCCGCGCCACCCGGCGGCGTCGGCGATCCGGAGGGAGCCGGGGCCTTGGAGGTGTCTTCCGGGGCGCCCTGGTCACCCGTGCCCTGGGCGTCCCCCTGGGCGGCCCCCTCGTTCCCGGCGTCTTGCCGGGTGCCCTGTCCGGCGCCCGCGGTCAGGCCCAGATCCCGGTACATCGGCAGCGTCCCGTACAGCAGCACCACCGGCCGGTCGTCGACGCGCAGCAGAGTGCCGCCGCGCTCCACCGTCCTGCCCTCCACGGGCAGCCAGGTGACGGTGCCCGTCGACTTGACCGGCAGCGGTATCTCGGTGCCGTAGCCCAACTGGCCGTCCACCGTGGTGCGTTCGGTCAGCGTGGACCGGGTGACCGGGACGGTGGAGCCTGAGCGGGGCGGGGCGGAGGAGCCGTCCTCCGCCCCGCCTCCGCCGAGGCCCAGCGCACCGACCACGGCGACTGCCGTCACGACGACCAGAGCCGAGGCCACCAGGACCGTACGCCGGCCGCGCCGACCGCGCGGCGGCGGCGCGGGAGCCGCCCCGCGCTCATGATCGGTCTGCATGACCGTCTCCGTCATCGTCAGCCCTTGCCCTCGGGCCGGTCCACCGGGTCACCGATGATCGGAGCGCAGACACGGGCGGCACGCTTGGCCCCCGCCGACGTCTGGTCCCACTCGGAGCCCTGCGCCGTCCCGTCGGGGCCGGGGTCCGGGAAGTCGGGGGCGCCGTTCTTCTGCATGCAGTCGGCGTAGTCGCGCTTGACCTTGATCTGCTGGGGGGTGAGCTTGGGCTGGTTGGCGTTCTCGAGGCTTTCGGGGACGGCCGCCACGAGCGAGGCGCACTTCTCGGAGGCGTTCAGGAACTTCGTGTCCTTCTTCAGCGCCGCGTTGTCGCCGAAGTCGACCTGCCCCTTGGCGTCCGGGTCGGGGGCGTCGACCCCGTTCTCCCGCAGGCACTTCACCCACTCGCGCTGGGCGTTCACGTACGCGGTCACGTCGTCGCCACCGCCCGGGGCGGCCGTCTTGCCGGACGCCGCGGACGCGTTGTCGCCGCCGGCCGTGGGGACCTTCGGAGCGTCGCCCTCGCCGCCGCAGCCGGCCAGGGTGATCGCCATGACCGACGCCGTCACCACGGCCATCAGCACCCGGTTCGTCCTCATCGGTTCTCCCGCCTCCTGTCGGGCCCGACCGCGGGCGCGGCGGGCAGCCCGACCGTAGGCCGGAGGTGATGAAGAACCTTTGAAGAACCTGTTACCCGATCATGCGGGCGCGAGTTCGGGCGGGGCGCCACGTCACGGCCGCCGGCGACTCCCGCTCGGGTGATGTCACGAAGCCAGGCGCCGCAGCCGAGCGGCGGCCTCGTGGAGGACGTCGTCCCTCTTGCAGAAGGCGAAGCGGACCTGGCTGCGGCCGGCGGCCGGGTCGTCGTAGAAGACGGAGTTGGGGATGGCGACGACGCCGCAGCGTTCGGGCAGTGCGCGGCAGAAGCGGTGGGCGTCCTTCTCACCGAAAGGGGTGATGTCGGTGGTGATGAAGTAGGTGCCCTGGGGTTGGTAGACCTCGAACCCGGCCGTGCGCAGGCCGTCGCCGAGCAGGTCGCGCTTGCGGCGGAGGTCGGCGCGGAAGCCGTCGAAGTACGAGTCCGGCAGGCGCAGCGCCTCGGCGACCGCGTACTGGAACGGGCCCGCGCTGACATAGGTCAGGTACTGCTTGGCCGTCCGGACGGCGGTCACGAGTTCCTGGGTGCCGGTCACCCAGCCGACCTTCCAGCCGGTGAATGAGAACGTCTTGCCGGCCGACCCGATGGTGACCGTACGCTCGCGCATCCCCGGGAACGTCGCGAGCGGCACGTGCTCGGCGTCGTCGAAGACCAGGTGCTCGTACACCTCGTCCGTCACCACCAGCAGGTCCCGCTCCACCGCGAGCTCGGCGATCACGGCCAGCTCCGCGCGGGTGAGGACCGTGCCGGTCGGGTTGTGCGGGGTGTTGATCAGCAGCAGCCGGGTGCGGTCGGTGACGGCGTCCCGCAGCTCGTCGAGGTCCAGGCGGAAGCCGCCGCCGTGCGGTCGGAGCGTGACCGGCACCCGGCGCCCGCCCGCCATCGCGATGCACGCCGCGTACGAGTCGTAGTACGGCTCCAGCGCGATCACCTCGTCGCCCGGCTCCACCAGGGCCAGCAGCGAGGCGGCGATGGCCTCGGTGGCCCCGGCGGTGACCAGGACCTCCGTGTCCGGGTCGCAGGACAGGCCGTAGCGCCGCTGCTGGTGGGCGGCGATCGCGGTGCGCAGCTCGGGGACGCCGGGGCCCGGCGGGTACTGGTTGCCGAGGCCGTCCCGCAGCGCCCGTACGGCGGCCTCCCTGACCTCCTCGGGGCCGTCGGTGTCGGGGAAGCCCTGCCCGAGGTTGATGGCGCCGGTGCTCAGGGCCAGGGCGGACATCTCGGCGAAGATCGTCGTCCCGAACTCGGCGAGCCGGCGGTTGAGGAGGGGGCGCGCACTGGAGGTCATGCGGGTCATCCTCCGCCGAAGCTCTGGAGTTCCTCAACTCACCTTCGGGGGTGAGCACCTGCGCCGGCATCCACGGCGCCCTCTCTGAGCAGAGGGAGGGCTGTCGTCGACTGTCGTCATCTGTCGTCATTGGCCACCCTCGGACGGCCCACAGACGGCCCAGCCCGACGGGGGCTGGGCCGTCCGTGGCGTGTGGCGTACCTGCCCCACTGCCGTGCCGATCCATGACGCACACAAGCAGTCCACGGGCGGACCTAGGGCCCCAGCTCAGTCGGTATCCGAAAGGTCTACAGTAACCGGTGACCCAAACGAGACACCCTAGCGTCGAACCAAACGCGGAATTACCGAGGCCGGGAAACCTACTGGCACTGCCTCCTAGCGGCGATTTGCAGATTGCGGAGGGGGTGCCTGCCGTTCAGCCCGTTTAGGGTCGAGCCGCGCGCTCCTGTCAAGAACGACGCAAAGTTGTCGAAGAGAGACAGAGATGATGGCGGAGATCGCGAGAAAGAATAGAAATCCCAGGACGCCATATCCTTCATCTACGCCTCCGGGTGCCAGCCATGCAAAGAACGTCGAGATAGTCGCAATTACGACGATGTTCAGAAGGATGAACGAGGCCCAATATGCTACGCGGACAGTTTTCGCCCCGAGTCCAGCGAGAGGCCGCAGCAGGAGCAGTCGACGCAAAATCGGGGTACTTGGCTGCGGCGGGGGTACTGCGGAGCTGACCTTCTCAGCCGACTGGTAGCAACGGTCCAACCACCCCTCTACCTCGGGAGAAACGCCAGCCGCCGGTTCCAGCAGTTTTCTCGCCTGGATCCAATTGGTGATGAACTGAACTTCCAACTGGGCTTTCTCTACCTGCTCCCTATGGCGGTGCGTGAGGTCCCTACTTTTTCGACGGTCTTGGATCGTGAGCCCTGCTGCGCCGATCGCAGCGGTCACGATGGGGGCCGTCAGTGTGGTCAATAGCTCCCTAACTTCAGTGTCCATGCAGCAACTTTGCCGCGTCGAGTTTCCCTATATGTAAGGCTCCCGCCGCACACGTCACCCAAAAGATAATGGAGAAGCGATTCGGCAGCCTAATGTGCGTCAAACGGCGTCGTGAGATCCAAGAGGAACGCCCTGGAGGGTCAGTGCACAGGGCGGTGGAGCGGCTTTGGCGCGAGTGATCATGGCCGCGTAAGCTTCGGCGCGTCGGGCAGGCAGTGGACCTGCCCGGTTAAGCACGACGTTGGGGCCATGATTTTCGAGGCTCGCGCCAAAGTGGCTCCGTAAAGCCGCGGAGCCGACCGCCCCAGCCACGACGTACCCCTTCTCTGACGTCAGGCGGCTGAAGCAACGTCAGCTGGCATGAGTCGGCTAGTGAAGCCTTCGGCGCACAGCCGCTCAAAGGCTGCTACGACGTTGTCGGGTACATCCTGCTCGATGGTAAGACCCAACCTCGGGAAGCTGAGCACTCGTTGCAGGGCGCCCACGATCATGGCGATCACCATGCGAGCGTCGCCGATGGAGTCGGCATACTCGTCCAAGCCCATCGATGTGGATGCGCACACCACCTCGACCTCGGGCCAGAGTTTCCGCATCATGCCGTACGAGCGCCGCTCTTCGTACGGCTTGCTCACGAGCAGGACGGACGAGACCTTGACGTCGGCCTCTGCCAGCACCGCTTTCGTGAACTCGATGTTCTCGCCGGTGTTCGTGGCGCGCGGTTCCAGGAGTACCGCGGATTCGGGCACACCTAGCTGCAACGCTCGCTCGCGGTAGTGCACAGCTTCCCCGCGCGGCATGCGCGCCCGGGTCGTGGGGCTCGTGGCCCCCGTGAAGACGATGACAGGTGCCATGCCCTGGTGGTACAGCTCCGCTGTCACGTCAGCCACACCGAGGTCGTGACTACCCAGCGCCACCGCCGCTGAACACGGACGTGGGTCATGGTGCATGAAGTGGTAGTCCCACAGGAGTCGAGCATCCGCCCATGCCTGTGCCGAGATCATTCCTGCCCCTTCTTGTCCTGTGCCGAGTCGGGAACCTTGAAGTCGTACTCCCACGCGAAGCGAGAAGCCGCGTGAATGCCCACCGCGAACTCAACCACCGTGCCATCTGCGGTGTACGTGGTCCGGTGCAGCTCGACCACGGGCTCGTCGGCGGGGAGCTGTAGGAGCTGCACTTCATCCGTTGCCGGGACGCGGGCGAACAGGACCTCTCGCATGTGGTCGATCTCGTATCCGGCGTCGGAGAGGACCCGGTATCCGCCGCCACGGCCGGCAGGCCCCGGGGCAGGGTCGACGATGCGTGTCCCCTCGACGTGCTCCGGCTAAGGCCTTCAGCCTCCAAGGCCAGACGACGACGGCAAGTACGAGTCAGCGCGCGAGCACGGCATGCACGCCGTGGGGCACTTCTACGCCTCCGCACTGTTGGATGCGGGCGAGAACATCAAGGCTGTCAGCGAGTACATGGGGCGCACTGATCCAGGGCTGACGCTGCGGGTGTACGCCCACCTCAGGCCCGAGAGCCGCCAACGGGCCCGCCGTGCCATCGACACGGTGTTTCAGCGCGTCTCCTGGGGACATCACGGCCCAAGACGGTCCAGTGACCCGCGGGTGGCCCCTGACCTGCCCCTCAGTGCAGGTCAGGGGCCGTTACCCCGTGAGAAGGCTCTGAAGTTCCTCAACTCTGCTTTGGGGCGTGCGGGGGGCGGGCATCCCCTGTTCACGCAAGAGCGAGGCGCCCACGGGGGGCCGCTTCGGGGGAAACGGAAGGAGGGTGACGCCATGGTCGTCGGCATCATCCTGGCGGTGATCGGAGTCCTGTTGGTCGGGGCGCTGGTATCGAAGGCCCGCAGTGGCGGATCCGGACGGACCGCCCGTCGCGGGGGGTGGGCGTCCACCGGGTCGTCGCGCCACGACAGCGGCGGCAGCTGGTGGGCCGGGGGAGGAGACTCCGGCTCGTCCGGCGGACACCACGGGGGCCACTCCTGCGGCGGCGGCTCGTCCTGCGGCGGGGGCGGTGGAGGAGGAGGCTGCGGCGGCGGAGGCAGCTGACACACGTCAGTCGCGCTCCCGACGGGGAAGCCGCAACCACCGAACGCGGGGCCCGCACCTGGGGCGGGCCCCGCGTTGCGTTTTTGTGCCGGCAGGGGGCCGGGGGCCGGGGGCCGGGGACCGGGGGCCGGGGTGTGTGCGGCCAGAGGGCCGGGGGCGGGTGCGGGTCTGAGGCTCGGGGGTCCGTGCGGTCCGGAAGCCTGGGGTCGTGTGGGGGCTTGAGGTTTGGGGTCTCCGTGTCGGCAGGGGGGCCGGGGGCGGGCCTGAGGTCTGGGCCCCGGGTCGGAGGCCCAGGGCCCGTGCGGTCCGGAAGCCCGGGGTCGTGTGTCAGCTTGAGGTCCGGGGTCTCCGCGCCGGCGAGGGTCAGTACCTGGGGCGGGCCCGAGGGCCGGGGCGGGTGCGGGTCGGAGGCCCAGGGGCCTGTGCGGTGCGGAAGCTCCGGGGTCGTGTGGGGGCTTGAGGTCTGGGGTCTCCGTGTCGGCAGGAGGGCCGGGGGCGGGTGCGGGCGTGAGGCCCACGGGCCTGTGCGGCCCGGAGGCTCGGGGTCGTGTGCGGGCTGGAGGTCCGGGGTCTCCGTGTCGGCGGGAGGCCTGGGGGCGTGTGCGGGCGAGGCCCTGAGTCTCCGTGCCGGCGGGGAGGGACGGGGCCCTGTGCGAGCCCGAATGTCAAAGGTTTCCGTGCCGACGGGGCCGGGGCTTGCGCGCGCCGGATGGCCGGGGGCTCCGTGCGGGGCGGAGGTGGGTCGGCCCAGCGTCAGCCGACGTGCGTCCGTCGGGGGTCTCGCCGCCACCATCCCGCGCACAGGGCCCCCGCGGACGGAGGCCGAGGTTCCCGTCCGGTGGATGTGTCGGACCCCTGTCGGGTGACTCGGAGTGTGTTCTGGCAATTTCGCATGCCTGTAGGACAACTGTGGTCATGGAGCGCCGCGTCGAGGCGTGACTGCGGCAACTGCGCCCGTCAAGCGGGCACTTCAGGGGTCCGTCCGTGGCCCGGGCGCCCGTCCGTCCCGGCTCCAGGCGTGAGTCGCGGCGCACCGGCGCACGCCTCCACGGCACCGGCGCACGCCGTAGTTGAACAGTTGAGCTGTGGAGCCCTCTGAGGGATGGAAACCCTACGAACTTGGGTAAAAACGCTGTTGCGGCGCGACAGTTCATGATTCCCTCTCAATCACCAACGCAGCCTCGACGTCCTGCGGACACCTTCCTGAAACCGGCCGACCGGTTTGCCCGGGCCGAATCCCCCGTACGGCCGGGGCGCAGCGGACCCATCTCCCTCTCCTTGTGTGCTTGCGGAGCCGATCCATGCTCACGACCCTGAACACCTCCTACACCGACACGCGCGCGGCCGATCTCGCCTGGGCCCTGGGGCGCGAGCCGCTCCCCGCACTGGCCACGCTCGACCTCGAACTGGCGGGCACCAAACTGCAGTTGCGACTTCTCGGCGCGTCCCACCAGGTCCTGCTGGAGGAGGAGCGGGGCATCTGCTCGGAGACGGTGGCGTGCATCCCGGGCAGCAGCACTCCGCTCCCGCTCGGCGTGGCCAAGCGGGTGGGCGACTGGGAGTACGAGTTCGCGGCCCGGGTCGAGGCCCTATCGCCCGGCTCCTTCGCCGGCCGCGCCCAGGAGTTGCTGGCCCTCGTCTCCGACCACCCGCACGGTCTGGCCGGCGTCTTCCCCGGCAGCCCGCACGCCTTCACGGCACTGCTGGCCCAGCACCACGAGGGCCAGGTGCACTGGCGGACCTGGCACGCCTACCCGCAGGACGGCCAGTTGGTCGCGACCCGTACGAAGGTGGGCGTACGGATGCCGGCGGCGGCCACCGCCAACTGAATCTCCGCCCAGATGGCACGCACGCGGCAAACCCGGTCTCGTACCGTGATCGGCCCTCTGTAAACCAGCACCACACGTGTGGGTGACGAACCGCAGTCGAGGCGTGACGTAACGTCGCAGCGTGATCGAGCCGCACGCGCCCGCCCCGCCCGGTTCCCCGCCGCCCTGGAGCGCCCCGGGCGGCCCCGGCGGCCCGGCGCGGCTGCCCGTCCGGCCGGGCATCGGACGGTTCCTGGTCCTCGCGGGCGTGTTCGTCTGTGCGGCCTGCGGACTGGTGTACGAGCTGGAACTCGTCGCCCTCGCCTCGTACTTGATGGGCGACTCCGTCACCCAGGCGTCCGTCGTGCTGTCCGTCATGGTCTTCGCGATGGGCATCGGCTCCCTCGCCGCGAAACGGCTGCGCGGGCTCGCCGCGGCCGGCTTCGGCGCGGTCGAGGCGACCCTCGCCCTCGTCGGCGGGTGCAGCGCGATGGCCCTCCACGCGGTCTTCGCCTGGACCGGCGACTGGGGCGGGATGTGGGCCAGCGGGCCGCGCTGCCTCCTGGTCGCCTTCTCCCTCGCGACCGGGCTGCTCATCGGCGCCGAGGTCCCGCTGCTGATGGAGCTGATCCAGCGCATCCGCCGCCAGGACGCGGGCGGCGCGGTGGCCGACCTGTTCGCCGCGGACTACGTCGGTGCGCTCGTCGGCGGACTCGCCTTCCCCTTCCTGCTGCTGCCGTTCTTCGGCCAGCTGACCGGCGCGCTGCTCACCGGCGCCGTCAACGCGGTCATCGGGGGCGCGCTGGTGCTCGGCCTGTTCCGCCGGGACCTGACCCGGCGCGCCCGCTGGCTGCTGCTGGCCGCCAACGTGCTGGTGCTGGCGGTCCTCGCCTCGGCCGCCGTCCTCGTCGACGACTTCGAACGGGCCGCGCGGCAGGCGGTGTACGGCGGCGACGTACGCGTGGCGCTCCAGACCGGCGTGCAGGAGGTGGTCCTCGCCGGCGGTACGGACGGCCGGCCCCTCGACCTGTTCCTCGACGGCCGGCTGCGGGTCAGCGGGCGCGACGAACTGCGCTACCACGAGGCCCTCGTCCACCCGGCCATGACCGGACCGCACGCGCGCGTGCTGATCCTCGGCGGCGGTGACGGACTGGCGGCACGCGAGGTGCTGCGGCATCCCGGGGTGGCACGGGTCGACGTCGTCGAACTCGACGAGGAGGTGGTGCGGCTGGCCCGCACCGACCCGGCCCTGTCCGCGCTGAACAGGCACGCGTTCGGCGACCCGCGCGTGCGCGTGACCACGCAGGACGCCTTCGGCTGGCTGCGCGGAGCGCCCCCGGGGGCGTACGACGTGGTCCTCTCGGACCTGCCGGACCCGGGCATCACGGCGAGTACGAAGCTGTACTCGCAGGAGTTCTACGGCCTCGCGCGGCGGGTGCTCGCCCCCGGCGGCCGGCTCGTGGTGCACGCCGGGCCCGTCGCGTCCAGCCCGCGGGTGTTCTGGACGGTGGACGCGACCCTCCGCGCGGCCGGCTTGCGCACCGCCCCGTACGGCACGGGCGGCCGCCACGCCGGTTTCGCCGTCGGCCCCGACCGCACTCCCACCGACCGCTCCCGGGCGCCCCGGGACTGGGGTTTCGTCCTGGCCGCCCGTACCGAGCCGCGGCCGCGCCTCGACCCGGACGGCCCGCGCCCGTACGCCGTCGACGACGCGACCCTCGCGGCGGGGGAGCGGGCGGCACGGGCCACGCGGATCGCGGGGCTGCCCGCGTCGACGCTGGTGCATCCGCGCTACTGAGCGGGCCCGGGCGGCCTGGTGAGGGCGGGTGAGGATACGCCTGGTGGGGGCGGATCGGGGGCTAATCCCGAAGGCGGGGGTGCGTTTCGGCGCGTGCTGGGTAGAGTCCGTCCACATGGAGCACGAGGTGTTCGTTCCGGTTCCGGCCGAGCGGCTCAGGGAGGTGCTGGACGACCCCGCGCGGGTCGCCCGGGCTGTTCCGGGGCTCCAGCAGGACGCCGGCGCCGAGCCAGTCGCCGGGCGGCTGAAGATCCGGGTCGGCAGCCACTCGGTCACGTACCGGGGTGCCGTACGGGTGTCCCTGGGGGACGACGGGGCGTACGCCGTCGAGGGCGACGCCACGGAGGCCCGCGGCACCGGCTCGGTGAAACTCGCCCTGCGGATCGCCCTGCGGGACGCGCAGGACGGCACGACGGTCGTGTTCGCCGGTACGGCCGCCGTGGACGGACGGATCAAGGACCTCCCGTCCGATGCGGTCGAGGGCGCCGTCACCCGCCTGCTGAACCGTTTCGCGGAACACCTGGCCGCGGCAGCCCCGGACCCGACCATGCCCCTCGCCACCCAGGACTTCGAACCCCGCGCCACGACCGACTACGAGACGACCCCGGACGCGGACGACACGCCCCCACCGCCCCCGGCAGCGGCCGAGCGGGGTGCCACGCCCGAGTCCGACGAGGAGGCCGGGGCGTCGGGGCCCGCGGCCGGCGGTGCGGCCGGCGAGGGCCGGACCGCCGGGGCTGCCGAGAAGGCTTCGGCGACCGGGGGCGCCGGGGAGGCTTCCGCCCCCGGACCCGACGACAAGACGCCGGCCTCCGGCGACATCGCGGACGACGCTCGCGCATCCGGGGGCGGCGATGAGCCCCGGGCCCCGGGCGATGCCGACGAGCCCCCTGCTCCCGCAGCCGCCGACGAGCCCCCTGCTCCGGCAGCCGCCGACGACGCTCCCGCACCCGGGAGCGGCGACGCGCCCCCGGCCCCGGGCGGCACCGACGCGCTCCCGGCCCCGGACGGCACCGACGCGCCCCCGGCCCCGGACGGCACCGACGCGCCCCCTGCCCCCGCCGGCGGCGACGACGCTCGCGCCTCCGCTCCCGCCGACGAACCCCCCGCCCCTGCCCCGGAGCCCCCCACCACCTTCGGCGCCGACGTTCCGCCGTCTTCTCCCGGGCCCACGGACGGGGACGACGAGGACATCGCCGAGGCGGCGCACGCGCGGCGGACGATGATCGGGCGGAGTGCCGAGGAGGTCGATCACGCGCCGCCGCGCGGGCGGTACGCGCCGGTGCCCGCGCCGCAGACCGTGATGCCCTCGGCCCCGCTGCGCTGGGCGGCCCCCGCCGCAGCGCTCGCGCTGGCCTCGGCCGTCGTGGCGGTCCGGGCCCTGCGCCGCCGCCGCTGAAAACGCCCGCACCACGTGAGGCCCTCTTGATCACCCCAGTAGGGTCGTCCCGTGAGTGACGAAGACATCACGCTGACCGCGGGCGACGCGGAGGTGACCGTGCAGCCGGGCAACGGCGGCCGGGTCGGAGGGCTGCGGATCGGCGGCGTGGAGATGCTCCGGCAGGGGGAGCGGTTCGGCTGCTTCCCGATGGTGCCCTGGTGCGGACGGATCCGGGACGGGCGGTTCCTGGACGGCGCCGCCGTGCGGCAGATGCCCCTCAACGCCCCGCCCCACGCCATCCATGGCACCGCCCGCGACGGCGCCTGGCGCACCGCCCGCACGAGCACGGCCGAGGCCGTCATCACCTACGAACTCGTCGACCCCTGGCCCCACCCGGGCCGCGTCACCCAGGTCGTCGCCCTCACCGAGGACGCGCTGACGCTGACCATGTCCGTGGAGACGTACGAGTCGTCGTTCCCCGCGCAGATCGGCTGGCACCCGTGGTTCAACCGGAACCTCGGCGGCGAGGACGTGACGCTCGACTTCGACCCGGCGTGGCAGGAGGAGCGCGGCGACGACCACCTGCCCACCGGCAACCGCGTCGAGCCGAAGCCCGGCCCCTGGGACGACTGCTTCGGGATGCCCGGCGGCGTCGACGTGACCCTCACCTGGCCCGGGCAGCTGGAGCTGAAGGTGACCAGCCGGGAGGAGTGGGTCGTCGTCTACGACGAGCAGGAGGCCGCCGTGTGCGTGGAGCCGCAGACCGGCCCGCCCAACGGGCTCAACACCGCACCGCGCCTGGTCACGCCCCTGGAGCCGCTGGAGGCCACCACGACCTGGAGCTGGCGCCGCCTCTAAGCTGGGCGGCATGACGGACACACGCGGCGCGCTGCTGCAGCAGATCAAGGACAAGGCCGTGGTGCACGGCAAGGTGACCCTGTCGTCTGGCATCGAGGCCGACTACTACGTCGATCTCCGGCGCATCACGCTCGATGGCGAGGCCGCCCCGCTGGTCGGGCAGGTGCTGCTGGACCTGACCGCCGACTTCGACTTCGACGCGGTGGGCGGGCTCACCATGGGCGCCGACCCGGTCGCCGCCGCCATGCTGCACGCCGCCTCCGCGCGCGGGCAGCGCCTGGACGCCTTCGTCGTACGGAAGGCCGCCAAGGCGCACGGTCTGCAGCGGCGCGTAGAGGGCCCGGACATCGCCGGCCGCCGAGTGCTGGTCGTCGAGGACACCTCCACCACCGGCGGCTCCCCGCTCACCGCCGTCGAGGCCGTGCGCGAGGCCGGGGCCGAGGTCGTCGCCGTCGCGACCATCGTCGACCGGGCGACCGGCGCCGCGGAGAAGATCCAGGAGGGCGCCGGGGTGCCGTACCTCTTCGCCTTCTCGAAGGACGAGCTGGGCCTCGACTGACCAGGGCGTGGACGGTGGCCTGGACCTTCCGGCCAAGTCTGGAAAGATGGGGCCGACGATGACGTCGCACCCCAAGGTCTAGGTCAGGGCCGACAACGCAGTACGCCAACCCGCAGATACAAGGAGCGGACGCATGCCCATCGCAACTCCCGAGGTCTACAACGAGATGCTGGACCGGGCGAAGGCAGGAAAGTTCGCCTACCCGGCCATCAACGTGACCTCCACCCAGACCCTGCACGCGGCACTGCGCGGTTTCGCCGAGGCGGAGAGCGACGGCATCGTCCAGATCTCCACGGGTGGGGCCGAGTTCCTGGGCGGCCAGTACAGCAAGGACATGGTGACCGGCGCGGTCGCCCTGGCCGAGTTCGCGCACATCGTCGCCGAGAAGTACCCGGTGAACATCGCGCTGCACACGGACCACTGCCCGAAGGACAAGCTCGACGGGTACGTACGTCCGCTGCTGGCGCTCTCCAAGAAGCGCGTCGACGCCGGTCTGGCCCCCCTGTTCCAGTCGCACATGTGGGACGGCTCCGCCGAGACCCTCGCCGACAACCTCTCCATCGCGCAGGAGCTGCTGGAGCAGGCCCGCGCCGCGAAGATCATCCTCGAGGTGGAGATCACCCCGACCGGCGGCGAGGAGGACGGCGTCTCCCACGAGATCAACGACTCCCTCTACACCACGGTCGACGACGCGATCCGCACCGCCGAGGCCCTGGGCCTGGGCGAGAAGGGCCGCTACCTGCTCGCCGCGTCCTTCGGCAACGTGCACGGCGTGTACAAGCCGGGCAACGTCGTCCTGCGCCCCGACCTGCTGAAGGAGCTGAACGAGGGCGTCGCCGCGAAGTTCGGCAAGGCCTCTCCGTTCGACTTCGTCTTCCACGGCGGCTCCGGCTCCTCGGAGGAGGAGATCCGCACCGCGCTGGAGAACGGCGTGGTCAAGATGAACATCGACACGGACACGCAGTACGCCTTCACGCGTCCGGTCGCGGACCACATGTTCCGCAACTACGACGGTGTCCTGAAGGTCGACGGCGAGGTCGGTTCCAAGAAGACCTACGACCCGCGCACCTGGGGCAAGCTGGCCGAGGCCTCCATGTCGCAGCGCGTCGTCGAGGCCTGCGGCCACCTCCGCTCGACCGGCACGAAGATCAAGTAAGTCCCGGTTCGCTCGCGTGGAGCCCGGCACCTCCTGTGGTGCCGGGCTCTTCCGTATGCTCCCTGCATGGCCGACGTGCGGATCGCCTCGCCCCAGGGCCGGTGGATCCTGCTCACCACCGTCCTGGGCTCCAGCATGGCTCTGCTGGACTCCACCGTTGTCAATATCGCGCTGCCCCGCATCGGCCGTGACCTGGACGCGGACCTGGCGGCCCTCCAGTGGACCGTCAACGCGTACATGGTCACGCTGGCCGGGCTGATCCTGCTGGGCGGGGCGCTGGGCGACCGTTTCGGGCGCCGGAAGGTGTTCGTCATCGGCGTGGTGTGGTTCGCGGTGGCGTCCCTGCTGTGCGGGATCGCGCCGAACGCCGGGGTGCTGATCGCCGCGCGTGCCCTGCAAGGGGTGGGCGGCGCCCTGCTCACCCCGGGGTCGCTGGCGCTGATCCAGGCGTCCTTCCACCCCGACGACCGGGGCCGCGCGGTGGGCCTGTGGTCCGGCTTCGGCGGGATCGGGGCGGCGGTCGGGCCCTTCGTCGGCGGCTGGCTGGTGGACGGGCCGGGCTGGCGGTGGGTGTTCCTGCTGAACGTTCCGCTGGCGCTGCTGTGTGTGCCGGTCGCCTTGCGGCACGTGCCCGAGTCGGGGGACCAGCGGGCGCACGGGCGGTTCGACGTGCTCGGGGCCGTGCTGGGGGCGCTGGCGCTCGCGCTGGTGACGTACGCGCTGATCGAGGCCGGTGGGGGCGGTGCGGTGGTGGCGGTCTCGGCGGTGGCCGGGCTGGCCGCGGCCGTCGCGTTCGTGGTCGTCGAGCGGCGCCGGCCCGATCCGATGATGCCGACCGACATCTTCGCGTCCCGGCAGTTCACGGCCGTCAACCTGGTCACGCTGTGCGTGTACGCGGCCCTCGGCGGGTTCTTCTTCCTCGCCGCGCTCCAGCTCCAGGTGGTGGTGGGGTACTCGGCCCTCGCCGCCGGTACGGCGCTGCTGCCCACGACCGTGCTGATGCTGCTGCTGTCCGCGCGGTCCGGGGAACTGGCCGACCGGATCGGACCCCGGATCCCGCTGACGGTGGGACCGCTGCTGTGCGCCGCCGGGATGCTGCTGATGCTGCGGGTCGGGCCGGGGGCGTCGTACGTGGCCGATGTGCTGCCGGCGCTGCTGGTGCTCGGGCTGGGCATGGTCACGCTGGTGGCGCCGCTGACGGCGACCGTGCTGGGGTCGGTGGACGTGTCCCGGGCGGGGCTGGCCAGCGGGATCAACAACGCGGCGGCCCGGGCGGCGGGGCTGGTGGCGGTGGCGGCGTTGCCGTTGCTGGCGGGGATGGGGGAGGAGGCCTACCGGGAGCCGGGGGCGTTCGATGTCGCCTTCGGGAAGGCGATGGCGTGGTGTGCGGGGGCGCTGGTGGTGGGGGCGGTCGTCGCGGCGGCGGTGGTACGCAGGCCGCCGCCGGGGTGCAAGCGGCCGGAGTGTCTGAGGCACGGGGGTGTGACGGCACCGCCGCTGGAGGGCGAGCCGGTGCGCAAGCGGTTGTCGTAGGACCGGCCCGGCCGCGGGCAGTCGCCGCTCCGCCGGGTTGCGGACCCGCGTGGCCCCAGCGACAACGCCGGGCACCCGGAAGCGCCGGGTTGCCCACCCCGGGACGGCGCCGCAGCTGTCCTCATGGCGCAGACTTGACCCATGTCCATTCACGAGAACCTCCTCGGGGGCCCGCCCCCGACCCACCTCCCCGACGACCCCGGGCCACGGGAAATGCTCGCGTCGGGTACCGCGCCGGTCGACGTCGCCGCCGCGCACCCCACCTCCTCGCTCGCCTGGGCGCAGCTCGCCGACGAGGCGTTCGAGCGGGGCGCGACCGTCGAGTCGTACGCATACGCCCGTACGGGCTACCACCGCGGCCTGGACGCGCTGCGCCGCAACGGCTGGAAGGGCCACGGCCCCGTCCCGTGGGAGCACGAGCCGAACCGCGGCTTCCTGCGTGCCCTGCACGCCCTCGCCCGTGCCGCACAGGCGATCGGCGAGCAGGAGGAGTACGAGCGCTGCTCCCAGTTCCTCAAGGACTCCTCGCCGGAGGCGGCGCAGGTCCTGGGCTGACGGCGGTCCGTGTGCGTGAGGCCCGTCCGCCGAGCGGGCGGGCCTTGCGGTTTCGGGGGACGATTGCGGAGTATGCCCCTGGGGACCGGGGCCCCCGTGCCGGCATCGGCAGGGGCGGACCGCTACCCGGAGTTACAAAGCAGGAGACAGCGATGTCCCACGAGGCTCACGAGCCCGAGACCCCGCATCTCGATTTCCACGGCACGACGCCGTACGAGGACTACGTCAAGGCGGACGTGCTCACCCACCTCCAGCACACCCTCTCCGACGACCCCGGAGAGATGGTCTTCCTGGTCACGACCCAGGTGATGGAGCTGTGGTTCACGGTCATCGTCCACGAGTGGGAGACGGCGGCACACGCGCTGCGCCGCGACGACGTCCCCACCGCGACCGCCGCGCTGAAGAGGTCCGTGCGCGAGCTGGAGGCGCTCAACGCCTCCTGGAAGCCGCTCGGCCAGCTCACGCCGGCCCAGTTCAACTCGTACCGGTCCGCCCTCGGCGAGGGCTCCGGGTTCCAGTCGGCGATGTACCGGCGGATGGAGTTCCTGCTCGGCGACAAGTCCGCGTCCATGCTCGTCCCGCACCGGGGCGCGCCGCGTGTGCACGCCGAGCTGGAGAAGGCGCTGCACGAGCCGAGCCTGTACGACGAGGTGGTGCGGCTGCTCGCGCGGCGCGGGTACGACATCCCCCAGGCCGTGCTGGGGCGTGACGTGTCGCTGCGCTACGAGCCGTCGCCGGAGGTGGAGGCCGCCTGGACGGCCGTCTACTCGGGTGACGAGAGCGGCGACCTCGCCCGGCTCGGCGAGGCGCTGACGGATGTCGCCGAGCTGGTGTGGCGCTGGCGCAACGACCACCTCGTCGCCACCCGCCGAGCGATGGGCGCCAAGACCGGCACGGGCGGCTCCGCCGGAGTGGCCTGGCTGGAGAAGCGGGCGCAGAAGCACGTGTTCCCGGAGCTGTGGACGGCGCGGTCCTATGTCTGAACTCGCGATGCGCGCGGAGAAGCTGGACGCCGCCGACGAGCTGCGCGGCAAGCGGGACGGGTTCGTTCTCGACGATGTCGTGTACCTCGACGGCAACTCGCTCGGCGCGCTGCCGGCCGTCGTCCCCGGGCGGGTCGAGGACGTCGTACGCCGCCAGTGGGGCGAACTGCGCATCCGGTCCTGGGAGGAGAGCGGCTGGTGGACGGCGCCCGAGCGGATCGGTGACCGGATCGCCCCGCTGGTCGGCGCGGCGCCGGGGCAGATCGTGGTGGGCGACTCGACAAGTGTCAACGTCTTCAAGGCACTTGTGGGGGCGGTACGGATGGCCGGGGAGGGCCGCGACGAGATCCTCGTCGACGCCACGACCTTCCCGACCGACGGGTACATCGCCGAGTCCGCCGCCCGGATGACCGGCCGCACGCTGCGGCCGGTGGCACCGGCGGACGTGCCGGGCGCGCTGGGCGCCCGTACCGCCGCCGTGCTCCTCAACCACGTCGACTACCGCACCGGCCGGCTGCACGACCTGCCGGCGCTGACGGCCGCCGTGCACGGGGCGGGCGCCTACGCCGTCTGGGACCTGTGCCACAGCGCGGGCGCGCTGCCCGTGGGGCTGGACGAGCACGGCGTGGACCTCGCGGTCGGCTGCACCTACAAGTACCTGAACGGCGGGCCGGGTTCACCGGCGTACCTGTACGTGCGCCGGGAGCTTCAGGACCGCTTCGACTCCCCGCTGCCCGGCTGGAACTCCCACGCCGAGCCGTTCGGGATGCGCAGCGGGTACGAGCCGGCCCCCGGCGCCCTGCGCGGCCGGGTCGGCACCCCGGACATCCTCTCCATGCTCGCCCTGGAGGCGGCCCTGGAGGTGTGGGACGGGGTGACGGTCGAGGCGGTGCGGGCCAAGTCGCTCGCGCTGACGGACTTCTTCCTGGAATGCGTGGCGGAGTACGTGCCCGAGGGCCGGGTCGAGTGCCTGACGCCGGTGCCGCACACGGAGCGGGGCAGCCAGATCGCCCTGCGCTGTGACGACGCCGGTGACGTGATGAAACGGCTCATCGAGCGGGGGGTGGTCGGCGACTTCCGGGCGCCGGACGTGCTGCGCTTCGGCTTCACACCGCTGTACGTGGGCTTCGCCGACGTGGAGCGGGCGGCGCGGGTGCTGTCCCGGACGCTGGGGTGAGTCCCCCCTGACGAACGGCCCCCGCCGCCGCGGGGGCCGTTGCGGTCTTCACCCAGCGTGACATCCCCGTGTCCGCGCATGTCACGCGCCTGATACCGTCCCGGCCAACGGCCGGATCCCCGCCTGGTCCGCCATCTACGTTTGATCGCTGAGGGGTTGGAGCATGACGGACGACGTCGCAGCAGCACGGGCCGCCGCGGAAGAGAAGTCGGTGTTCTCGCACGCGCCCGTCGAGCCCGACGTGACCGCCGCCTACGGCGACCACCCCGACCAGGTGATCGACTTCTACGCCCCGCGCGCGCAGGGCGGCCCGGGCGGGCCCGCCCCGGTCGTCCTCGTGCTGCACGGCGGTGCCTGGCGGGCGCCCTACGACCGGCGTCACATCAGCCCGTTCGCGGACTTCCTCGCCCGCCGCGGGTTCGCCGTGGCCAGCGCCGAGTACCGGCGTGGTGGTGACGACGACTCCGTCGCGGGGCGCTGGCCCGACACCTTCGACGACGTCGCGGCGGCGCTGGACGCCCTTCCGGGGCTCGTCCGGGAGCTGCTGCCGCAGGCCGACCCGCGCCGTACGGTCCTCACCGGTCACTCGGCGGGCGGGCACCTCGCGCTGTGGGCCGCGTCCCGGCACGTCCTGCCGGCCGGCTCGCCCTGGCGCAGCGACAGCCCGACGGCCCTGCGCGGCGTGGTCGCCCTCGCCCCGATCGCGGACCTCGCGGTCGCCGACAAGCTGGACGTGTGCGGCGGGGCCGTACGGCAACTCCTGGGCGCCGACGAGCACTTCGCGGAGCGGCAGCCGTACGCGGACCCGGCGCTGCTGCTGCCCACCGGCATCGCCACCACTCTCGTCCAGGGCCGCACGGACCTCGTCGTGCCGCAGGTGGTCGCCGAGTCGTACGCGGACGCGGCGGCGAAGGCCGGGGAGATCGTGGGAGTGACGCTGCTGGAGGACGTGGGGCACTTCCCGCTCATCGACCCGGCGGCGGACGCGTGCGCGGTGGTCGTGGAGGAGATCGCCCAACTGGCCTGGTGATGGCTCAACCGGCCTGGTGATGGCTCAACCGGCCTGGTGATGGCTCAACCGGCCTGGTGGCGGCCTCTTCGGTCAGACCCTTAGGTCGTACCCGTAGTACCTGAGAGCCAGTCCGCAGGTGAGCTCCGCGGCGGGACGCGGACGACGAGTCCCGCTCCGTAACTTCCCTTCCGTGCAGACCCGATGGCCGGGTGCGCTGGAGGGGGACGACCATGGGGTCCGCGGCGGAGTACCGCTTTGGTGAAGGCGCTCGGCGCCGCGCCCACCGATGGCGTCGCGCCGCGCTCGCCGCCCTCATCACCGGCGCGGTGGTGTTCCCCCTCTCCGCGGCCGGGCGCCCGGACATCCCCGCGCCCGCACCCGCCTTGCTCGCACCTCTCAGCGCGTCGACGCTCGACGAGGCGTACGCGGCCAACCGTGCCAACGCCGCCGAAGCGGCCCGCATGGCCGCCGCCCACCACGACCGGGACCGGGCCGCGGCGGATCGTCAGCTGGCCGCCCCGGCCCGGCAGCTCCTCCGTTTCGACGGCCGTGGCTCCGGCCGGGTGACGGAGGTCCTGGGCGACCTCGCCCGCGCCGACCGCATCGCCGTCCTGGTCCCCGGCTCCGACACGAGCCTCGACACCTACGGCCGGTTCCACGCGGCCGCCGCCGCCCTGTACGGGCAGCTCGCACGGGAGGCCCCCGCGGGCACGCGCACGGCGGTCGTGGCCTGGCTGGGCTACGAGACGCCGGGCACGGTGAGCGCGACGGTCACCACGACGGGCAGGGCGGAGCAGGCGGCACCGCGGTTGCGCGCGCTCGTCGCCGGCCTGCGCGCCACAGCGGGCGGCGGACCGCGCGTCTCGCTGCTGTGCCACTCGTACGGCTCGGTCGTCTGCGGCCGGGCCGCCGCCGGGCTCGCCGTCGACGACATCGCGCTCGTCGGCAGCCCCGGCACCGGCGCGGACTCCGTGACCGCCCTGCACACCCGCGCCCGCGTCTGGGCGGCCCGCGGCGCCGACGACTGGGTGGAGAACGTCCCGCATGTCAGCGCCGACCTGTTCGGCACCACCGTCGGTTTTGGCACCGACCCCGTCTCCCCGGCCTTCGGCGCCCGGGTCTTCGCGGCCGGCGACGGCGGCCACAGCGACTACTTCAGACCCGGCTCGACCTCCCTGACCAACCTGATCCGGATCGTCCTGGGCGAGACCAAGGCGGTGACCCATGACTGACGTCGGAGTACGAGGTGCCCGAGGTGCGGAGCGAGGTGTCCGGCACGTGGTGCGCCGTGGCGCCGAGCGCGTCGCCGCGGCCACCCCGGCCGACCGTGACCGGGCCGTGGACGCCCTGCGCGCCGTCGCGGTCCTCGGCGTTGTCCTCGGGCACTGGCTGGTCACGGCCCTGGTCGCCGACAGCGGAACCCTGCGCACCGCGAGCCCTCTGCAGCACATGCCCTGGCTGACGCCCGTCTCCTGGCTGTTCCAGACGCTCGCCGTGTTCTTCCTGGTCGGCGGCCATGTCGCCACCCGCAGTCTGGCCTCGGCCCGGGCCCGTGGCGTCCCGTACCACCGCTGGCTGACAGCCCGGCTGACCCGGCTGTTCCGACCGGTCGCGGCCGTCCTCGGCCTGTGGACGGTCGCCGCACTGGCCCTGCTGCTGTCGGGCGCCGAGTTCGGGACGGTCCGGACGCTGGTGAAACTGGCCCTGTCCCCGCTGTGGTTCCTCGTGGTGTTCGCGGCCCTGACGGCGGCGACCCCGCTGCTCACCCGGCTCAACCCGCTGTGGCCGCTGGCCGTCGTACTGCATGTGGACCTGTTGCGCTTCGGCCTCGGCGGCCCGTCCTGGCTGGGCTGGGTGAACGTCGCCGCGGGCTGGCTGGTGCCCTTCACGCTGGGCGCGGCCTGGACCCGGGGCGAGCTGGAGCGCCGCCGCGCGGGCTGGATCCTGCTCGTCGGCGGTGCGGTGGCGACGGCGGGGCTCGTCGCGTGGGCGGGCTATCCGGCGTCGATGGTCGGTGTCCCGGGCGAGGGCATGTCCAACCTGGACCCGCCGACGCTGGCCGTCGTCACGTTCGGGCTGGCCCAGTGCGGTCTCGCCCTGCTGCTGCGGGAGCGGCTGCGGCAGGGGATGCGTCGGCCCGTGGCGTGGGCGGCGGTGGCCCTCGTCAACCTCTCCGCGATGACCGTCTTCCTGTGGCACCAGACGGCCCTGATGGCCACGACGGCCACCGGCCTCCTGGCGGGCCGGCTCCCCGGCCTGCACACGCCGCCCGACAGCCTCGGCTGGGTCGGGGCCCGGCTGCTCTGGCTGCCCGTGTTCGCAGTGGCCCTCGCCGCGTGCTGGGCCGCGTTCCGGTTCTTCGAGCAGGGCGCGGGCGGCCGGGGTCGCAGGTCGCGGGTGGTGCGGGCGCACCGTCCGTCCGACCGGGGGCCAGCGGTGGAGGCCCGCCATGTCTAGGCTGGGGCGCGTGACGGACACGGGGGTGGGCCGCGCGCTGCGGGCGCGCGTCGGGGGCTGGCTGCGGGTGCTGCGGGAGGACCTGTGGACCGCCCGGGCGGACCCGTTGCCGCCGTCCATGTGGCTGCGCTGGTTTCCGCACGGCGTGCTGTGTCTGGTCGCGTTCGGGGTCACGTTCGGCGGGGTGGCGCAGCTCGGCGACAACGGAGGGGTGGGCCCGCAGATCGCCTTCCTGCTCGGGCTGGCGTCGGGCGGTGCCGTAGTGCTCGCGCTGTGGCGGCCGATCCCGGCGTGGTGGCTCTCGATGGGGGCCATGGTGCTGGGCGCCCTCGAGGTGCGCCGCCAACTGCTGGCAGGTGGCGCCCGCGACTTCACCTGGCCCTGGACGTCGGCGGGGATCATCGGACACATGGCGGTGCTGCTGCTGCTCGCCCTGCGAGTGCGTACCAGGGTGTCCACCGAGGTGCTCGCGCTGACCGTGCTCCTCACCTACGTCGTCCAGGGACTGCTGGGCGCGGCCGGCTATGTGCCCACCGGGGTGCTCGCGGTCACCCTGTTCGCCGTCGTCGTGGTCGTCGGCACCGCCCTGCGCGGCCGCCGCGAGGCCCGCGCGCAACTGGTCGAGCAGACCACGCTCACCGCCGAGGAGCGCACCCGGCGCACCCTGCTGGAGGAGCGCAGCCGCATTGCTCGGGAGCTGCACGACGTGGTGGCCCACCACATGTCGGTCATCTCCATCCAGGCGCAGGTCGCCCCCCACCTGGTCGAGAACCCGCCCGACGAACTCAAGGAGAACCTCGCCGGCATCCGGCAGAACGCGCTGGAGGCGCTGACCGAGCTGCGCCGGGTGCTGGGCGTGCTGCGCTCGGAGCAGGCCGGGCCGGGGGAGACGCCCGCCGGCCTCGGCGGCGACGGCGCCGGCCACGCCCCGCAGCCGGATCTCGACCGGCTCGACGCGCTGGTGGAGAACACCCGGGCCGCCGGCCGCGAGGTCATCACCGAGATCAACGGCGAGCGGCGGCCGCTGCCGCCCGGCGTGGAGCTGTCCGCGTACCGGATCGTGCAGGAGGCGCTGAGCAACGTCCTGCGGCACGCGCCCGGCGCGAGAGCCACGGTCCGTCTCACGTACCAGCCGGACGGCCTGGAGGTGGAGGTCGTCAACGGCCGGCCGACCGGGCCCGCACCGCCCTCGACGGGAGCCGGGCACGGACTGCTCGGCATGCGGGAGCGGGTCGCGATGCTCGGCGGCACCATGACGGCACACCCGTGGCACTGGGACGGCTTCAAGGTCACCGCGTTCCTCCCGGACACGCCGCCCGCCGACGCCCCGGGCACCACCCGTTCCACCGACAAGACCACCGATCCCCGGGGAGGGACCCCATGACGAGCAGCGCCGGCCGACCCATCCGGGTTCTCATCGTCGACGACCAGGCGATGGTCCGGCAGGGCTTCACCGTGCTGCTCGGCACCCAGCCCGACATAGAGGTCGTCGGTGAGGCGAAGGACGGCGAGGGCGGCGTCGCGAAGGCGGCCGAGACCGCCCCGGACGTCGTCCTCATGGACATCCGCATGCCCGGGATCGGCGGCATCGAGGCCACCGAGCGCATCACGACCGCGAACCCGGACATCAAGGTGCTGGTGCTCACCACCTTCGACCTCGACGAGTACGTGTACGACGCGCTGCGCGCCGGAGCCTCCGGGTTCCTGCTGAAGGACGCGTCGTCGGAGCAGCTCGCCGAGGCGGTCCGGGTGATCGCGGCCGGTGACGCGCTGCTCGCCCCGGTCATCACCCGCAAGCTGATCGCCGAGTTCTCCCGGCTGGACGACCGTCCCCGCGCCCCGCTCAAGGAGCGGATCGGTGACCTGACCGAGCGGGAGACGGAGGTGCTCGCCCTGATCGCGCAGGGCCTGTCGAACGCGGAGATCTCCAGGCACCTGTTCGTCGCCGAGCAGACGGTGAAGACCCATGTGGGCCGGATCCTGGTGAAGCTGGGCCTGAGGGACCGGACGCAGGCGGCGGTGTTCGCGTACGAATCGGGGCTGGTCCGGCCGGCGGGGTACTGAGGCGGGGGCCTCGATGTACCGGACGGGGACCCGGCCGGCCCCCGTAGTACCTGAGAGGGACGCCCCGGAACCCCTCTCACTGAGGACGACCGCGACCCGGGGGCGCGCTTACCGTTCTGTACGTGACCGAGACGACTCACCTGCAGACCACGCCGCCGGGCGACGGGGCCAAGCCGCGCAGCCCGGAGTTCCGGCTGGCCGCGGACGCCCTGCGCGGGCTGCGGCAGGACCTGATGCACGACGCGTTCGCCTACCGCCTGCTGCCGCGCATGCGCGTCGACGGCCCCCTGACCCGGCGGCTGCCCGGGCGCCTGCGGGACTACGCGGCCTGGACGCCGCACGCCGTGGTCTGCGCGGCCGCCCTGTTCGCCCTGGCCATCGCCACGGTCGACGACGGCTTCGCGTTGCTGCTCGGCCTGCTCGCCGCGGTCCCGATCCTGCTGACCATGGTCCGGCCGGTCGGAGCGTTCTGGCTGTCCATGGTGGCCACCCCGCTCGCGCTCCCCTTCGGCGACCCGTGGGGGGACTGGCCCTGGCTGCCGGGCAGCTTCGCCTGCCACCTGACGGTGCTGACGATCGTGGCCATCCGCACCCGGCCGCGCACAGCGGCCTGGATGTGGGCGCTGACCGCGCTCTACGGCATCCTCGCGGAGACGATCTTCGGCTCGGCGGGCCGCTACAGCACCAACACCGGCCCCATGCTGGCCGTCTCCGCGTTCGTCCTCCTCGCCGTCACCGTCTGGCACATCCGCCGCCACGCGGAGCAGGAGGTCACCGCGCAGCAGACGGTCACCGCGCACGAGCGCTCCCGCCGCACGCTGCTGGAGGAGCGCACGACGATCGCCCGCGAACTGCACGACGTGGTCGCCCACCACATGTCGGTGGTGGCCATCCAGGCGGAGGCCGCGCCCTACCGGGTGGAGAACCCGCCGCCGGAGCTGGAGAAGGCCTTCGCCACCATCCGGGAGAACGCGGTGGCGGCCCTGACGGAGCTGCGCCGTGTCCTGGGCGTCGTCCGCGCCGAGGACTACGAGGCCCCGGACGCACCGCAGCCCACGCTCGCCGATCTGGAGGGGCTGCTGGCCAATGTGCGGGACGCCGGGCTGAGCGTGGAGAAGGTGGTGACCGGTGCGGTGCGCGAGCTGCCGCAGGGCGTGGAGCTGTCGGCGTACCGGATCGTGCAGGAGGCCCTGAGCAACACCCTGCGGCACGCGCCGGGTGCGAGTGCCCGCGTGGAGATCGGGTACGTGCTCGGCGGCCTGGGCCTGCGCATAGTCAACGGCCCGCCGCCGAACCCGAGCCTGATCAAGCCCTCGCCGGGCGCCGGGCACGGCATCACGGGCATGCGGGAGCGGGTGACGATGCTGAACGGCGAGATGACGGCGGGCGGCACGGACGACGGAGGTTACGAGGTGGCGGTGTTCCTGCCGGTCGCCCTGCCGGACGAGGACGACGCATGACCATTCGCGTGCTGATCGCGGACGACCAGATGATGGTGCGCGAGGGCTTCTCGGTCCTGCTGAACGCGATGCCGGACATCGAGGTCGTCGGCGAGGCGGTGAACGGCCGGGAGGCCGTCGCGAAGGTCCGCGAGCTGGCCCCGGACGTCGTGCTGATGGACATCCGCATGCCCGAGCTGAACGGCATCGAGGCGACCCGCGAGATCGTCGCCGCCGACGGCGCGGCGAAGGTGCTGGTGCTCACCACCTTCGACCTCGACGAGTACGTCTACCAGGCGCTGCGCGCGGGAGCCTCCGGGTTCCTCCTCAAGGACGCCTCGGCCCGCCAGCTCGCCGACGGGGTGCGGGTCGTGGCCGCCGGTGAGGCCCTCCTGGCACCCTCGGTGACCCGGCGTCTGATCACCGAGTTCTCCAAGCTGTCCGAGACCCCCCGCCTCATGCCCTCCGCGCAGGCGGCGTACGGCGACCTCACCGACCGGGAGACGGAGGTGCTGGTCCTGATCGCGCAGGGCCTGTCGAACGCGGAGATCGCCGAGCGGCTGGTGGTCGCCGAGTCGACGATCAAGACACACGTCAGCCGGATCCTGGTGAAGCTGGGGCTCAGGGACCGGACGCAGGCGGCGGTGTTCGCGTACGAGGCGCGGCTGGTGACGCCCGGCTAGCCGGGGGACGCCGCCCCGCGGGCCCGCGAGGCGACGGTCCGGATCAGTCCGGATCAGTCCAGCTGCATCGGCACGCAGTCGCTCACGTACGACTTGGAAACCCAGCCGGTGGTGCCCTTGGCCAGGCCGCTCTTGGACTTCTGGCCCAGCTTCAGCTTGATCCAGGAGCCCTTGGTGCCGACCTTCTTGCCCCAGTCGTTCTTGTGGAGGATGCCCTTGGACTTGTAGCCGGTGCCGGGGCCCGTGCGGAAGTTCACGCCGCTGCTCTTGTAGACGTAGTAGTAGACGCGCGGCTTGCACGGCATCTCGGCGGCGGTGGCGGCCGGGGCGGTGGTCGCGACCGCGCCGGCGGTCAGCGACAGGGCCAGCACGGCCGAGGCGGCCAGACGGGCGGGGACGCGGGTGCGGAGCTTGGCTCGCTGCTGTGTCATGAAGTTGTTCTTTCCTCACGAAGGCTTGTGCCGCTCAGGCGGCACGCCCAGCTTAACGATCTTGATCGAGGCCCGGTCCGCCGGTCTCGGCGGAACCCCCCTGGTCAGGGATGGGGCTGTGGAGCTAGCGTCCGTCCATGGCAGCTGCTTTCGACCTCGCGTTCGACCCGTGGGACCCGGCGTTCCTCGCCGACCCGTACCCCGCCTACGCCGAGCTGCGTGCGAGGGGCCGGGTGCACTACTACGAGCCCACGAACCAGTGGCTCGTCCCGCAGCACGCGGACGTCTCGGCGCTGCTGCGCGACCGGCGCCTGGGCCGGACGTACCAGCACCGGTTCACCCACGAGGAGTTCGGCCGCACCCCGCCCCCGCCGGAGCAGGAGCCGTTCCACACGCTCAACGACCACGGGATGCTCGACCTGGAGCCGCCGGACCACACCCGGATCCGGCGCCTGGTGTCGAAGGCGTTCACACCCCGCACGGTGGAGCGGCTGAAGCCGTACGTGCGGGGCCTGGCGGAGGAGCTCGCCTCGGCCCTGGTCGCAGCGGGCGGCGGCGACCTGCTGAAGGACGTCGCCGAGCCCCTCCCGGTGGCGGTGATCGCCGAGATGCTCGGCATCCCGGAGTCCGACCGGGCCCCGCTGCGCCCCTGGTCGGCGGACATCTGCGGGATGTACGAGCTGAACCCGTCCGAGGAGACGGCGGCGAAGGCGGTCCGGGCGTCCGTGGAGTTCTCCGACTACCTGCGCGAACTGATCGCGGCCCGCCGCAAGGAGCCCGGCGAGGACCTGATCTCGGGCCTGATCGCGGCCCACGACGAGGGCGACCGCCTCACCGAGCAGGAGATGATCTCGACGGCGGTCCTCCTCCTCAACGCCGGCCACGAGGCCACGGTGAACGCCACGGTCAACGGCTGGTACGCCCTGTTCCGCAACCCGGCCCAGCTGGAGCTGCTGCGCGCGGACCACACGCTGATCCGCTCCGCCGTCGAGGAACTGATGCGCTACGACACCCCGCTCCAGCTCTTCGAGCGCTGGGTCCTGGACGAAATCGAACTCGACGGCACGACGATCCCCCGCGGCGCGGAGGTCGCCCTGCTCTTCGGCTCCGCCAACCACGACCCGACGGTGTTCGAGAACCCGTCCGCCCTGGACCTGACCCGCCCGGACAACCCCCACATCTCCTTCAGCGCAGGCATCCACTACTGCATCGGCGCACCCCTGGCCCGTATCGAACTGGCGGCGTCGATGGCGGCGTTGCTGGAGAAGGCCCCGGCACTCCGCCTCGCCGAGGAGCCGCGGCGGAAGCCGAACTTCGTGATCCGGGGTCTCGAGGGCCTCAGCGTCGCGGCCTGAGACGCCGGAGCAACGCCCAGGCCACTAGGGCGGCGGCGACTCCGCCGAGGAGAGCCAGCGGCAGTTCGGCGTAGAGCACGCTCCAGTCCGGGGCCGCCTCGAACCGCCAGAGGCGCTCCCGGACGTCGACGGCCCACACCGCGAGTCCCGCGCCCGCGCCGACCGCCGCGGTCAGGCAACCGGCCGCGGCCTGCGTACGTTGTCCCATGCCCCGCATGGACGTACGCGGGCCGCTTCGCAGTTCCGGCACCGCTCAGGTCGTCATGTCCCGGCGCCGCAACCCCGCCAGGCCGGCGGCCACCAGCACCACGGCCAGCCCCAGCAGGACCAGCACCGGCCCCCACTCCATCTCCCCGCCCGGCAACTTGGGCAGATGGCCGAAGGGAGACACGTCCAGCACCGCCTGCGGGACGTCCAGCGCGGGGCCGACCCAGCCGATCAGCAGCACCGCCCCGGCGACGCCCCAGGCCGCCGCCGCTGCCCGGGGCAGTACGCCGATCAGCAGGACCGTGAGGCCGCCGATCACCCAGATCGCCGGCAGCTGCACCAGGCACGCCCCCAGGATCGGGCCGGTCTCCTTGCCGTAACCGGCCGCCAGGCCGAGGCCGGCCAGGAGCATGATGAGCGCAGAACCGCCGAAGGCGATCACCAGGTGGCCCGCGGCCCACCGCAGGCGCCCGACCGCGTTCGCCAGCACCGGTTCCGCCCGGCCGGAGGTCTCCTCGCCGTGCGGGCGGAGCACCGACGCCACGATGTAGAGCGCCGCGACCAGGCCGAGCATGCCGGTCATCGAGGCCAGGAACGTGTCCGTCAGGCCGGACCGGCCGCCCATCCGCTCGAAGATCCGCCGGGCGTTCTCGTTGTCGCCGACCAGGTCGGCGGCGCCCTCGGTCATGCCGCCGTAGACGACCCCGGCCAGGAGGAAGCCGATGCTCCAGCCCAGCACGCTGCCCCGCTGCAACCGCCAGGCCAGCGCGCCCGCGCTGCCCAGGCGGCCGGACGCCGGGCCCGGCCGGGTGGGCAGGAAGCTCATGCCGATGTCCCGGCGGCCGGCCAGCCCGTAGGCCACCGCGCCCTGGAGCAGGACCGCCCCGGCGAGCAGCGCCAGCACCCACCAGCGTTCGTCCGCGTACGGCCGCAGGTTCTCCAGCCAGCCCAGCGGCGACAGCCAGGTCAGCACCGACGAACCGTCGTCCGTCGCCGAGTCGCCCGCCGCGCGCAGCACGAACGCGGCGCCCAGCACCGCCGCCGTCAGACCCCGGGCCAGCCGCGCGCTCTCCGTGAGCTGGGCGACGATCGCCGCCATCGTGGCGAAGACCATCCCCACTCCGGCGATGCCGAGGCCCAGGGCCAGTGCACCGGTCGTACCCTGGCCGGCCAGGCCGGCGGTGAGCAGCAGGGCGAGCACCCCGTTCGCGACCGCCGCCGCCAGCAGCGCCGCCGTCAGGGAGGCCCGGCGGCCCACCGTCCCGGACGCCACCAGCTCCTGACGGCCGCTCTCCTCCTCGTCCCGGGTGTGCCGGACGACGACCAGCAGGCTCAGCACGGCGGCCAGGGCGCCCGCGTAGACGCCGACCCGCCACGCCGTCAGCGCGCCCAGCGAGTCGTCGAAGACCGGCCCGACCATCGCGCGCAGCGAGGAGTTGGTCCCCATCTGCCGGATCAGGTCGGCGCGTTCGGCCGGGGTGCCGTAGAGGCTCTCCAGGGTGTTCGGCATGGAGAGGGCCATCAGGGCGTTCACCGCGATCCACACCGGCATCATCAGCCGGTCGCGGCGCAGGGCGAAACGCAGCAGCGTGCCCGTCCCGGCCAGCTGGCGTGAGCTGCCGGGCCGCACCGCGAAGGCCGTCATCGGGCGGCCGCCTCGTCCTGATAGTGCCGCAGGAACAGTTCCTCCAGCGTCGGCGGCGTCGACGTCAGCGACCGCACGCCCGACTCACTCAGGGAGCGCAGAACGGCGTCCAGTTCGTCGGTGTCGACCTGGAGCCGGACCCGGCGCCCCTGCACGTCGAGGTCGTGGACGCCGGGCAGGTTCGCCAGCCCGTCGGGAGGGCCCGCGAGTTCGGCGACGACACTGGTGCGGGTCAGGTGGCGCAGGTCGGCGAGCGAACCGCTCTCGACCGTGCGGCCCTTGCGGATGATGCTCACCCGGTCGCACAGCTCCTCGACCTCGCTCAGGATGTGGGAGGAGAGCAGGATCGTGCGGCCCCGGTCGCGCTCCTCGGCCACACAGCGCTGGAAGACCTCCTCCATCAGCGGGTCCAGGCCCGAGGTCGGCTCGTCCAGGATCAGCAGGTCGACGTCCGAGGCGAACGCGGCGACCAGGGCGACCTTCTGCCGGTTGCCCTTGGAGTAGGTGCGGCCCTTCTTGGTCGGGTCGAGCTCGAACCGCTCGATCAGCTCCGCCCGGCGCCGGGGGTCCAGCCCTCCGCGCAGCCTGCCGTACAGGTCGATGACCTCACCGCCGGAGAGGTTGCGCCACAGCGTCACGTCCCCGGGGACGTAGGCGATACGGCGGTGCGCCTCCACCGCGTCCGTCCAGGGGTCGTGGCCCAGCACCTGTGCGGCGCCCGAGTCGGCGCGCAGCAGGCCGAGCAGGACCCGGATGGTGGTGGACTTGCCCGAGCCGTTGGGCCCGAGGAAGCCGTGGACCTCGCCGGAAGTGACCTCCAGGTCGAGTCCGTCGAGAGCGTGCGTCCGTCCGAAGGACTTGTGCAGTCCGGAGACGGTGATGGCCTTCGTCATGCTTCAGAACGTACGCTTCCTTCAGAAAATTGTGAAGTTAAGGAAGCCAGTGAATCGCGGATAGGATGCGTCCCATGACGGAATCAGCCAGGGGCGCGCGGGACGCGGAGACGGTGTCGAGGTTCGTCGAGTCCTTCGCGGCGCAGCTCGTCGAGGCCGGGATGCCGCGGATGCCCGCCCGGGTCTTCGCCGCGCTCCTCTCCTCGGACGAGGCCTCCATGACCTCGGCCGAGCTGGGCGAACAGCTCCGGATCAGTCCCGCGGCGGTGTCCGGCGCGGTGCGCTACCTGGCCCAGACGCACATGGTCTCGCGCGAACGGGAGCCCGGCTCGCGCCGCGAGCGCTACCGGGTGCGCGGCGACCAGTGGTACGAGGCCCTGACCAACCGCGACGCCGTCCTCAAACGCTGGGAGGAGGCCCTGCGCGAAGGCGTCACCAGCCTCGGCGCCGACACCCCGGCCGGCCGCCGCATGTCCGAGACGCTGGCCTTCTTCGAGTTCATGGAGAGCGAACTCGCGGCGCTGATGGAGCGCTGGCGCGTGCACCGGGAGAAGACGTTCGGGCCGGAATGACGCCCGGTGGGGCTCACGGCGCAGCCGGCACCGTCAACCCCCAGGCGCCCTCCCGGACCACCCATGTCCGGGTCCGTACCGGCCCCGACACCACCATGTCCGCCCGGTAGCGGAAGTGGGCTCCCGACACCGTCACCGTCCGGCCCTGAGCGAGCAGGGGCGATGCCTCGGCGCCCACCGACACCGGGCGGACCTCCACCGCCGCCACACCGCAGGCCGAGGGCAACACCGACACCGCCTCGACCGGCTGGTGCAGATCGACGAGGGTCTCGCCGTCCACCTCGACCCGCAGCCGGGAGGGACCGGGCTCGGGCGCGGAGGCGAGCCGGGACGGGCGGGCGGCCGGGACCAGGGTGCGGACCAGGGACTGGCAGGTCCGCAGCCAGGGGCGGCCCGGCGCGTCCTCGGCATCCGATGCCTGGGCGCCTGCCGTCACCGGCGGTATCCGCAGCGCGCCGAGCACCACCCCGTCGCTGTCGTCGACCAGCAGGTCCATCCGCCGCTCGACCCCGTCGAGCACCGCCCGCGCCGCCGCCACCGTCCCCGTCGGCACCCCCAGCGACCGGGCGAGGGACAGCACACCCCCGACCGGCACCACCGACAGCGCACATCCGGCCAGCTCCCGATGCCGGTGCAGCAGCGACACCGCGCGGATCAGGGCCCGGTCGTCACCGACCACGACCGGGCGCCGCGAGCCCCGCCGGGCCAGCGCCCGGGCGAACTCCTCCGGCCCCTCCGGCAGGCACAGCTTCACGGCCGCACCCGCTCCGAGCACGTCTTTCGCGATCCGTACGGACTCGCCGTCCGACCGACGGGCGACCGGGTCGACCACCACCAACAGCTGCTCGGACGTCGCGGAAGTCGCCACCTCGGCCATGCCTCGCTTCCTCGGGTAGCATCTTTGTGCAAGAGCCCCTTGCGCTATTGCGCCAGGGGCTTCGTCTATTCCGGGGCATCCGGTCCGACGGTTGGCGGCCAACGGCGGTCGCGGTGCACGCGGCTGCAGACGCTCCGCGTTCGCCCTCGACCATGGACATGCCCCGCCCGGAAGGGGTGTACGCGCGTGCCCGCACTTGTGCTGCTCGGTGCTCAGTGGGGTGACGAAGGCAAGGGAAAGGCCACCGACCTTCTCGGTGGCTCGGTGGACTATGTAGTGCGCTACCAGGGCGGCAACAACGCCGGCCACACGGTGGTCGTGGGTGACCAGAAGTACGCCCTCCACCTGCTCCCTTCCGGAATCCTGTCTCCCGGCTGCACGCCGGTCATCGGTAACGGTGTCGTCGTCGACCCGTCGGTCCTGCTCTCCGAGCTGAGCGGTCTGAACGAGCGTGGTGTCGACACCTCCAAGCTCCTCCTCAGCGGAAACGCGCACATCATCACGCCGTACAACGTCACGGTCGACAAGGTGACGGAGCGCTTCCTCGGCAAGCGGAAGATCGGCACGACCGGGCGCGGCATCGGCCCGACCTACGCCGACAAGATCAACCGCGTCGGTATCCGCGTGCAGGACCTGTACGACGAGTCGATCCTCACGCAGAAGGTCGAGGCGGCCCTCGACGTCAAGAACCAGATCCTCACCAAGCTCTACAACCGGCGCGCGATCGCCGTCGACCAGGTCGTCGAGGAGCTGCTGGGCTACGCCGACAAGCTCGCGCCGTACGTCGCCGACACCGTCCTGGTCCTCAACCAGGCGCTGGAGGAGGACAAGGTCGTCCTGTTCGAGGGCGGCCAGGGCACGCTCCTGGACATCGACCACGGCACGTACCCCTTCGTCACCTCCTCCAACCCGACCGCGGGCGGCGCCTGCACGGGCGCGGGCGTGGGCCCGACGAAGATCAGCCGCGTCATCGGCATCCTGAAGGCCTACACGACCCGCGTCGGCGCGGGCCCGTTCCCGACGGAGCTGTTCGACGAGGACGGCGAGGCGCTGCGCCGGATCGGCGGCGAGCGCGGTGTCACCACCGGCCGTGATCGGCGCTGCGGCTGGTTCGACGCGGTGATCGCCCGCTACGCGACCCGGGTGAACGGCCTGACCGACTTCTTCCTCACCAAGCTCGACGTCCTCACCGGCTGGGAGCAGATCCCGGTCTGTGTGGCGTACGAGATCGACGGCAAGCGGGTCGAGGAGCTGCCCTACTCCCAGACCGACTTCCACCACGCCAAGCCCGTCTACGAGATGCTCCCGGGCTGGAGCGAGGACATCTCCAAGGCGAAGTCCTTCGGCGACCTGCCGAAGAACGCCCAGAGCTACGTCAAGGCGCTGGAGGAGATGTCCGGCGCCCCGATCTCCGCGATCGGCGTGGGCCCGGGCCGGGACGAGACGATCGAGATCAACTCGTTCCTGTAGGCCGAAGGGCCGTCAGTGCCCGATCACCGGCGCCCCGCGCGGGCGCCGGTGATCGGGCATAGGCTGAAATACATACCCCGCGTGCTTCGACCAGAAGAAGGTGAGTGCCATGCGGGTGATGCTCAAGGCGACCCTGGACACGGAAAAGGGCAACGAGGTGATCCGGGCCGGCAAGATGCCGCAGGTCATCCAGGAAGCCATGGAGAAGCTCAGGCCGGAGGCGGCCTACTTCGCCCCCCTGGGCGGTCGCAGGACCTGCTTCCTGGTCTTCGACATGCAGGACAGCTCCCAGATGCCTCCCGCGCTGGAACCGTTCTTCACCGACCTCAACGCCGAGATCGAGGTCTGCCCGGTCATGAACGGCGACGACCTCCAGAAGGGGCTGTCCCAGCTGCGCTGACCCTCAGCTGAACACGATCATCGACCCCTGGGCCAGACTCCGCGTCACGGCCGCGTGCAGACCGAGCCAGACGTGGCGTTCCCGGGCGAAGGGGCTGGGATCGTACGGGGCCGGAACGGCGGGTTCCTCCAGCTCCGTGGGCACGAGCGGCGGTTGGGGAGCGGCCGGCGGGTTGGCCGGGTCGATGCCGATGGCCGGGGCGACCAGCTCAAGCTCCCGCAGCAGGGCGTGGGAGGAGCCCAGCGGACCGCCGCCCGCGAGGAGTTCGTCGTCGGCGAGCGGGCTGGGGAAGTCGACGGGGACGTACGCGCCCGCGTGGTCGTAGTGCCAGACGAGGTGCGACTGTTGGGCCGTCGACTCGAACATCTCCAGCAACTGCTCGTAGTCGCCGCCGAGTTCGTCCACGGGCGTCACCGGCAGGCCGCACACCTGGAGCAGGTAGGCGCGGCGCAGGAAGTGCAGCGCGTCGTAGTCGAAGCCGGCCACCGGGGCGACGTCGCCCGACAGCCCCGGCATGTACTGGTACACCGGCACCGGCGGCAGCCCGGCCTCGGCGAGCACCTTGTTGTATTGCGCGAGTTCCTCGGCGAACGGGTTGTCCGGCGTGTGGCACAACACGTCGACGAGCGGTACCAGCCACAGGTCACAGGCCAAAGAAGGCTCCTCGCTCAGCTCGGTGGGTCGGTGGCGCGGTGGTCAGAAGGGTATCGGTGCGGCACGTAAAGCGGCTCCTGCCGTGCATGTCCCATACCCATACCGACAGATGCGACGCAGGTCATCCTGAGGCGAGGCGCTCGATCAGGGCGATGGAGTGGGCGTTGTAGCCGTCGATGATCGCCCGGGCGGTGTCGGTGTCGCGGGCGCCCAGGGCGTCGACCAGCTCGGTGTGGCCGGCCCACAGCTCGCCCCGCAGGTCCCTGAGCCGGCGCAGGTGCTGCACCGCGCACACCCAGGTCTGCACGCGCAGCCGGTGCAGGAAGTCGGCGAGGTAGGGGTTGCCGAAGAGGGCGGCGAGCTCGCGCCAGAAGCGCAGGTCGTAGCCGATGAGGACGGTGAGGTCGCCGGCCGCGGCGGCCCGCTGCGCCTCCTCGCCGCGGCGCCGGACCCCGGCGAGCACGGCGGCGACCCGCGGGTCGCCGGGCTGCCCGGAGGCGTGCTGCCCGGTGGTGAGGGCGTGGAACATCCCCTCGATGACCAGGTCGCGGGCCTCGATCATGCCGCGGAAGTCCTCGGCCGAGTACTCGCGGACGCGGAAGCCGCGGTGCTGGTCGGCGTCGAGGAGCCCCTGCGCGGAGAGGTCGACCAGCGCCTCCCGGACCGGCGTGGCGGACACCCCGTACTGGTCGGCGATCTCCTTGACCGTGAACTCCTGCCCCGGCTGGAGCCGCCCCGCCAGTACCTCGTCACGAAGCGCGTCCGCGATCTGCTGCCGCAGGGTGCTGCGCGTGACGGCGCCGTTGCCGGAGCTGCGGGGCATGGTCAGGGCGTCTCCCTCGTCGCGTTCGGGTGGCGTGCACGTATATGTCTACGGCCACGCCACCCTACGCGTTCGAACGAGGTTCGAGGTGGTCGGCTACTGACGGGTTATGGTCGGCTGCCGGCGGGATGACAGCTGTTTACCGCGTGTATTCGTCCGCCACTGACAGCGCCGCGTCCAGGGCCGCGAAACCCTCCTTGAGCTCCGCCTCGGTGACGGTGCAGGGCGGCACCACATGCGTCCGGTTCATGTTCACGAACGGCCACAGTCCGCTGCGCTTCGCGGCGGCGGCGAAGGCGGCCATCGGCGCGTTCGCCTCCCCGGCCGCGTTGTACGGCACCAGCGGCTCGCGCGTCTCCCTGTTCCGCACCAGCTCCAGCGCCCAGAACATCCCGACGCCGCGCACCTCGCCCACGCTCGGGTGCCGCGCGGCCAGCTCGCGCAGCTGCGGACCGACGACGGACGCGCCCAGCCGGGCCGCGTTCTCGACGACGCCCTCCTCCGCCATGACGTTGATCGTCGCGACGGCGGCGGCGCACGCCAGCGGATGCCCGGAGTACGTCAGACCGCCGGGGTACGGCCGCTTCCCGAAGGTCTCCGCGATCGCGCCGGAGATCGCGACCCCGCCCAGCGGCACGTACCCGCTGTTCACGCCCTTGGCGAAGGTCAGCAGGTCGGGCGTCACGTCGAACAGGTCGGCCGCGAACCACTCACCGGTCCGCCCGAACCCGGCCATGACCTCGTCCAGGACGAAGACGATCCCGTACTTGTCGCACAGCTCCCGCACCCCGGCGAGATAGCCGGGCGGCGGGACCATGATCCCGGCCGTCCCCGGGATCGTCTCCAGGATGATCGCCGCGACGGTCGAGGGCCCCTCGAAGGCGATCGTCGTCTCCAGGTGCTCCAGCGCCCGCGCGCACTCCTGCTCCTCGGTCTCAGCGTAGAAGCGGGAGCGGTAGAGGTAGGGCGCCCAGAAGTGCACGACCCCGGCGGTGCCGCTGTCGGAGGCCCAGCGGCGCGGGTCACCGGTGATGTTCACGGCCTGCTGCGTACCGCCGTGGTACGAGCGGTACGCCGAGAGCACCTTCGGGCGGCCCGTGTGCAGCCGGGCCATCCGTATCGCGTGCTCGACGGCGTCGGCACCGCCGTTGGTGAAGAAGATCTTGTCCAGGTCGCCCGGGGTCCGCTCGGCGATCAGCCGGGCCGCCTCCGACCGGGCCTCGATCGCGAAGGCGGGCGCGAAGGTCGTCATCCTCGCCGCCTGCTCCTGGATCGCGGCCACGACCCTGGGGTGCTGGTAGCCGATGTTCGTGTAGACGAGCCCGCTGGAGAAGTCGAGGTAGCGCCGGCCGTCGTAGTCCCAGAAGTACGACCCCTCCGCCCCGGCGACGGCGAGCGGGTCGATGAGCTCCTGAGCGGACCAGGAGTGGAACACATGGTCACGGTCGGCGGCCTTGACGGCGGCACCGGCTTCGGGGTTCGGCTGAGGGGTCATGCGGGCGAGCGTAGGCGCGGGGGAGAGGGCGGTGAAATCGGCGGCCTGTCTGCCGTCGGCGGCATTCCGCGACAGGTTGTCCAGGCGAGGCGGAATCCATTGACAGGGTGCTGTCGAGATGTCAGCATGTTGTCATACGGCACAGGGTCCCGAGGAGGAACCATGAACGCCACCGCAGAACGCAAGCCCGTCCATCTCGCCGTCTACGACACCCTCGCCGACTGGGAGACGGGCCACGCCACGGCCCATCTCGCCCGCGCCGGGTACCGGATCCGGACGGTAGGCCCGTCCACGGACCAGGTCACCAGCATCGGCGGACTGCGCATCCAGCCCGACACGGCCCTGGACGACGTACGGCCCGAGGACAGCTCCCTGCTGATCCTCCCGGGCGCCGACCTCTGGGACACCTCCGGCGACCTCGCGCCCTTCGCCCGCAAGGCCCGGGCGTTCCTCGACGCGGGCGTGCCCGTCGCCGCGATCTGCGGCGCCACCGCCGGACTCGCCCGGGAGGGCGTGCTCGACGACCGCGACCACACCAGCGCGGTCTCCTTCTACCTGGCCGCGACCGGCTACGCGGGCGGCGGGCGCTACGTCGAGACCGACGCCGTCACCGACGGAAACCTGGTCACCGCCGGCCCGACCGAGCCCGTCGCCTTCGCCCGGGAGGTCTTCCGGCTGCTCGGGGTGTACGAGGGCGAGGTGCTCGACGCCTGGTACCGGCTGTTCCACGACTCCGACGCGGCGGCGTACGCCGTGCTGGAGAAGGCCGGGGCGGCATGAGCCGGGAGCGTCAGGACCTGCTCAGCCGCAGCGCCCTCGGGGTGTTCCGGCTGAACGGCCAGTTCCTCGCCGTGGCGGAGGAACTGGCCCGTCCCGCGGGACTCACCGCCGCCTGGTGGCAGGTGCTCGGCGCGGTCCTGGGGGAGCCGCTGCCCGTCTCCGGCATCGCCCGCGCCATGGGCATCACACGGCAGAGCGTGCAGCGCATCGCCGACCTGCTGGTGGAGCGCGGGCTCGCCGAGTACCGGCCGAACCCCGCGCACCGCCGCGCCAAGCTCCTCGCACCGACCGGCGAGGGGCGTGCGGCGATCGCCCGTATCGACCCCGGGCACGCGGCCTTCGCCGACCGGCTGACGGAGGCGTTCGGGGAGGCGGACCTGGCGGAGGCGGTGCAGGTACTGGAACGGCTGTCGAAGGTGCTCGACGAGGTGGGACGGCCTGTTACGGAACCGTAGACGTCGTTCGGGCCTGCCACGCCCGGGCCCCGCACTATTCTCGATCTATTGCTCGCGTGTGGGGGGAAGGCGGCTGAGCGATGGAGAAGCTGGGGCCTGGGGATCCGCAGCGCATTGGTGCCTACCGGCTGCTGGCGCGGCTCGGTGCGGGCGGCATGGGGCACGTGTATCTGGCCCGCTCGGAGCGGGGCCGTACGGTCGCTGTGAAACTCGTGCGCGAGGAACTGGCCGCGCAGGAGGAGTTCCGGGAGCGCTTCCGGCAGGAGGTGCAGGCCGCGCGGCGGGTCGGCGGGTACTGGACGGCGCCGGTGCTGGACGCGGACACCGAGGCGGCGGTGCCCTGGGTGGCCACCGGGTACGTCGCCGGGCCGAGCCTCCAGCAGGTCGTCGGGCACGACCACGGTGCCCTGCCCGAGCGGACGGTCCGCATCCTCGCGGCCGGCCTCGCGCACGCGCTCAAGGACATCCACGCGGCCGGCATCGTCCACCGCGACCTCAAACCGTCCAACGTCCTGGTCACCATCGACGGCCCGCGCGTCATCGACTTCGGTATCGCCCGGGCCCTGCAGACCGTGACGGACGGCGGGCTCACCCGCACCGGCGCGCTCGTCGGATCGCCCGGTTTCATGGCGCCCGAGCAGGTGCGCGGCGACCGCATCACCCCGGCGTGCGACGTCTTCTGCCTCGGCTCGGTCCTCGCCTACGCCGCCACCGGCGCCCTGCCCTTCGGCACCGCCAACAGCGGCGTGCACGCCCTGATGTTCCGCATCGCCCAGGAGGAACCGGACCTGGAGGGCGTCCCCGAGGGCATCGCCGACCTGGTCCGCGACTGCCTGCGCAAGGACCCCGCCGCACGCCCGTCCCTCGACCGCGTCCTGGAACGCACGGGTGTGGACGACACGGTCTCCGACGGCCGCGCCCTCGACCCCTGGCTCCCGAGTGCCCTGGTCGCCCAGCTCGGCCGGCACGCGGTGCGGCTGCTGGACGCGGAGGACCCGGAGGGGGCCGGCTCCGCCGAGGGAGCGGATTCTCCCGGGTCGCCTGCCGAGCAGCGGGGTTCCGGCCCTGACGAGAACCCCGGCCCCGGCCCCACCCCCGAACACGCCCCCGCCGCCGACGAGTCGTCGCCGCGCCCCGCGCTGCCCCCGGCCCCCGCGACGGCACCCGCCGCGGCCCCCGGCCCGCCCCCGCCGGGCCTGCCTGGCGAGGGTCCGCCGGTGAACCATCTGCCCACCATGGTCGCCGGTCAGAACGCGCCCCCGGCGCCCCGGCAACTCCCGGGCACGGGCACCCCGTCCCAGCCGCAACCGCAACCGCAACCGCAACCGCAGCCGCAGATGCAGCCGCCTCCGTACCCGGCGTACGGCTACCCCCAGCAGCACCCCCAGCCCGGCGCCCCCGGCACCCCGGGGGCCGCTCCGCCGTACCACCCCGCCTACGGCGGCCTCGGCTCCACCCCGCCCTACGGACCGCCGCCGTACGGCACGACCCCGCCGTACGGCCCGCCACAGCCGCAGCGGGGAAGAGACGGCCGTTCCACCGCGCTGCTCGTGGTGATCGCCCTGGTCGTCGCGCTCGCCGCGGGCGGGTCGGTGTACGCCCTGATGCAGGGCGGCGACCGGGCCGAAGGCGGCCCCGGCCCCACGCACAGCACGGACGCGGCCCCGACCACCCCGGGCCCGTCGCCGACGACCTCGCAGCCGGACATCTCCCCCTCCCCGGCGGACGGCACGATCCCGACCGGGTACCTCGGCACCTGGAGCACGACCATCGACAACGCCGACGGCGAGCACAGCCGTTCGCTCACCATCCAGCAGGGCGACCCGGGCGACACGGTCCTGTCCCTCGTGGCCGACGGCCCGACCAAGGGCGGCGGCACCTACCACTGCGTGTTCGAGGGCCGGTTGACCGCGGAACCCGGCGCCGACGGCGCGCTGAAGATCGGCCCGTCCACCGTCAAGGTCGGGCAGCCGCGCACCGCCTGCAGCCCGGGCGCGGCCACCGAGGTGACCCTCCTGCCGGACGGCACGCTGCAGCGCGTGAACACCAGCAGCGGGGAGCGGCTGACGTACACGAGGCAGTGACCAACTCCTCGTGGACGCGAGGCGGTTGAACGTTGGGCGAATTCCGGCCGACGAAAACCGGAGAGGCGCTCGCACGGCCGTACGGTGACCAGACGATCGAATCGTCCGGGCGGCGGCGGGGGCACCGACGGTGGAGTGGCTGAGCGCGGAGAACCTCGTGGCCGTGGCGACGGCCGTCCTCGGCATCATCGCCTCGGGCGTCATGGTCTGGTACGAACGCCGGGTGCCGCGCCGCAAGAGGATCGGCTACCGCGTGCAGATGGACAACCCCATCGGCGACGACGTGCGCTCGGGCCGCGCCAACCGCAGACTCGGGCTGTTCGACGAGGCGCCCGACATGACGGACGCGACCCTGGTCCTGCTGCGCATCGAGAACGACGGCTCACTGGCCATCGACCGCGACGACTACACGGGCCCCGAAGTCCACGGCCTCACCGCGGTGTTCACCGACCGCACCATCCGCGGGGTCTCGGTCACCCAGCCCTCCGACACCGAGCACCTCATGGACCACTTCACCGCGGCCCGGGGCTTCGGCTACGAGGACAACACGCTGCGCATCCCGCGCGTCCCGCTCAACCGCGGCGACTACTTCAAACTTCTCGTGCTGCTGTCCGGCGGCGACGTGGGCCGGGAGGTGCGGCTGACCGGGGGCCTGCGGGAGGGCGAGGTGCGCCCCAACCGCGCCGCCGCCCCGGACGACACGCCACCGCTGTTCAGCCGGGCCGCCCGGCTGATCACCATCATGCTCACGCTGTGCGTGGTCACCCTGGCGGCGATCGTCGTCGCCCAGGACGACACTCCGCCCCCGATCGGCTGCGCGGGCGGCAGGCTCACCCTCACCGGCTCGACCGCGTTCGCGCCCGTGCTGCGCGAGGTGGCCGGGAGGTACGAGCGGGACTGCGGCGGCGACCCGGTCATCGACGTGGACACGCACGGCTCGACGGCCGGGATACGGGAGCTCGCGGCGGCCGGCGCGCAGGCGGGGCGGGACGGGCAGGGCTCACCGCCGGTGGTCGCCCTGTCGGACGGTCCCAAGCCGGCCGGCCTGCCCGAACTGCGCGAGAACAGGGTGGCGGTGTCGGTCTTCGCGCTCGTGGTCAACGACGACGTACGCCTGACGAACCTGTCCACGAACGACGTACGGCGCCTCTACCGGGGCGAGATCCGCAACTGGCGGCAGCTCGGCGGCCCCGACCTGCCCGTCCACCTGGTCAGCCGGGACGCCAACTCCGGCACGAGACAGGTGTTCCAGCGCCGGGTGCTGGGACGCGGCGAGATCGCCAACTCCTCCGTCGACTGCGTCCACAAGGACGACCCGACGGCGGCCGTCATCCGCTGCGAACTCGACTCGACGGACCAGGTGCTGACCACGGTCGCCGACCTGCCGGGCGCCATCGGCTACAGCGAACTCAACCTGGCCGCGCGCGCCAAGGGCCTGCACTCCCTGCGCCTGGACGGCGACCCCGCCTCCGCCGACGCCATCGAAGACGGCACGAGCGACTACCCCTACCGCGAGATCGAGTACGCCTACACCTACGGCCGCCCCCCGGCCGACTCCCTGGCGTCGAGCTTCCTCACCTACCTCGCCCGCGGCAACGGCCAGGACGTCATCCGCACGCACGGCCACCTGCCGTGCTGGACACCCGAGGGCCTGACCCTGTGCGCGCAGGACTGAACCTCGGTCCACCGGTCATCTGGGCTCCGGCGGCCGCTGCCGGGGCATGTTCGGCCGCGCGCCCCCCGACGGGGGCACGGAGAACCGCCCGTTGAAACCCCCCGCCTCGGCGCCGCGCCCACCCCCGGGGAACGCCACCGCCTGCGACCCCACGGGCGCACCCCCGCTCCGGAATTCCCCCACCCACTCCGCCGTCTCCCCGCGCACCAGCTCACTCACGTCCTCGGAGAATCTCCGCAGCACCCCGAGACACCGCTCCGCCGCCTCACTCGCCGTGCCCTCCGCCGGCCCCAGGACCTCCCGCACGCACTCCGCCGCCCAGTCGAACTGAAGCGCCTGCAACCGCCGCTGCACGGCCTGCGCGGTGGCCACGTCCCGCATCCACCCCGACGTCACCCCGAAGTACCGGTCGACGGCGACACACGCCACCCCCAGCAGCAGCGCCAGGCACCCCCAGGGCGCGATCCCGCCCGCGGCCCCGGTCAGATCCAGCAGGGGCAGCGCGACCCCGGTGACCGCCCCGGCCGCGGCCCCACCGCGCAGCACCCGCGCGCCCCGCCGCTTCCACACCCGGTCCTCGAGATACCAGGCCGCCGTCTGCAGCGCCCCGCGCTCCACCCACCGGTACAACTCGTCCAGCCGGACCGCCGGCTCCCCCCAGTCCCCGAGCGGAAAGGCCCGCCCGGTCAGATCGCCCGGCCCCAGCCGGGCCGCCCTCTCGCCCCGTCCGTCCTGTGGCGGCCCCTCGGGCTGCATCTCCGGCTGACCCACCCGGCACTCCCAACTGACCACGCTGCGTGACAAGCGACACACACGACGCACACGCGCCGGACCCTTCCTACCCCCCAACGGGTGGCGAGATGTAGCTTTCGCCGCTTTTCCGCCCGGAAGTATTCCTTGATCAGTTATAGGGCGCGAGGTGAACTCACTCGAAAGAGTGCTGGGGCGACGGCAGGCCCGACCACGTAGGCTCGTGCCGAACGGGAAAACCCGTACCGAGCAAGGAGCTGATCGTGATCCCCGGTGGTGGCCAGCCCAATATGCAGCAGCTGCTCCAGCAGGCCCAGAAGATGCAACAGGACCTGGCACAGGCGCAGGAGGAACTGGCGCAGACGGAGGTCGACGGCCAGGCGGGCGGCGGCCTCGTGACCGCGACCGTCACCGGCGCCGGCGAGCTGCGCAACCTGAAGATCGACCCGAAGGCGGTGGATCCGGAAGACGCCGAGACCCTCGCCGACCTGGTCGTGGCAGCGGTGCAGGCGGCCAACGAGAACGCGCAGGCGCTCCAGCAGCAGAAGCTGGGCCCGCTCGCGCAGGGTCTGGGCGGCGGCGGTATCCCCGGTCTGCCGTTCTGAGACGCCCGCCGCCTTCCTCGGACGGGCGGCTGACAACTACGGTACGTACGGGAAGGCCGTACGGCGCGAACGACCTCGATGACCCAGGAAAGGCAGTCCGTTGTACGAAGGCGTGGTCCAGGACCTGATCGACGAGCTGGGGCGGCTGCCCGGCGTCGGTCCGAAGAGCGCCCAGCGGATCGCCTTCCACATCCTGCAGGCGGAGCCCACGGACGTACGGCGCCTCGCCCAGGCCCTCATGGAGGTCAAGGCGAAGGTCCGCTTCTGCGCGACCTGCGGCAACGTCGCGCAGGAGGAGCTGTGCAACATCTGCCGCGACGCCCGCCGCGATCCCGCCGTCATCTGCGTCGTCGAGGAACCGAAGGACGTCGTGGCGATCGAGCGCACGCGCGAGTTCCGGGGCCGGTACCACGTCCTGGGCGGCGCGATCAGCCCGATCGACGGGGTCGGGCCGGACGACCTGCGGATCAGGGAACTCCTGGCCCGCCTGGCCGACGGCACGGTCACGGAGCTCATCCTCGCCACGGACCCCAATCTCGAAGGCGAGGCGACCGCCACGTACCTCGCCCGCATGATCAAGCCCATGGGCCTGAAGGTCACCCGCCTGGCCAGCGGCCTCCCGGTGGGTGGCGACCTGGAATACGCGGACGAGGTGACCCTCGGTCGCGCCTTCGAGGGGAGACGACTCCTAGATGTCTGACGCCACGCTGCACGCGACCGACCAGAACCCGGACGACTTCGCCGTCCAGATCGCGGACCAGGTCGAGAGCTTCCTGGTCGCCGTCACGGAGATCGCGAAGGCCGACGAGCCGGAATCGGCCGTCCCCTTCCTGCTCCTGGAGGTCTCCCAGCTCCTCCTGGCCGGCGGCCGTCTCGGCGCGCACGAGGACATCGTGCCCGACGAGCGCTACGAGCCCGACCCGGGTCCCGAGCCGGACGTCGACGAACTCCGCGAGAACCTGGCCCGCCTCCTCGACCCCATCGACGTCTACTCCGAGGTCTTCGACCCCTACGAGCCCCGCAAGGCTCCGGTCCCGGCCCGGATCTCCGACGACCTCACCGATGTCATCACCGACCTGCGCCACGGCATGGTCCACTACCGGGCGGGCCGCACCACGGAGGCGCTTTGGTGGTGGCAGTTCTCCTACTTCTCCAACTGGGGCTCCACCGCCTCCGCGACCCTCCGGGCCCTGCAGTCGGTCCTCGCCCACGTCCGCCTGAACCAGCCCCTGGCCGAACTCGACGGCCTCGACACGGACCAGGACATGGGCGACGACACCCTGGAGATCGAGGCGGGCAGGGTGATGGCGGAGGAGATCGCGGGCCCGCTGGGCCTGCGCCCGGCCAAGTAACCGCCCCCGCCCCGACGGCTTTTCACACCACAGCCCGTCCCCGGGCGCGATGATGGCCGTATGACCGGTCAGTCGAAGGCATTGATGTGGACGGGCATCGGGCTCTGCGCCGCCGGGGCCCTGGGGCTCGTCGTCGGCGCCGTCCTGGACGTCGAGGCGGCGGATCCCTGGGCGAGCGTGGCCGGCGGCGTCGCCGCGCTGATCGGCCTGGCGCTCGCGGTGTACGCCGGGTTCCAGAGCTCGGCGGGTACGTCCGGTACTTCCGGTGGTGCTTCTGGTGCTTCTGGTGCCACCGGTACTTCTGGTACGACGGTGAACGCGAGCGGTACGAGGTCCGTAGCCGCCGGCGGGAACATCGGTACGGTGTCGACCGGCGACGGCCCGGGAACCCCCGCCCCCGCCCCGCCGGCGAACCCTTCGGCCCAGCCCCCGCCCTCTTCCACGCCGCCGCAGCCCCGGAACGTCACCGCCTCCGGCGAGCGTTCCATCGCCGCGGGCGGTGACATCGGCTCCGCCTCTACGGGAGACACATGAGCACGTCGGCGGAGGCCTCCGGCGACCGCTCCATCGCCGCCGGGCACGGCATCCGCCAGGCGCTCTCCGGGGACGGCTCGGTCGCGATGTACGCGGAGAAGTCGTTCACCCTGCCGCCGGAGGCCTTCGCCCTGCCCGACGCCGCGCCGCCGGGGCTGGCCAACCTGCCCGACGCGGCAGCCCTGTTCGTCGGGCGAGCCCGGGAACTCGCCCTGCTCGACCAGGCGTTGCGATCGACCGGCGGCGTGGTCGTCCAAGCCGTTCACGGGCTGGGCGGCATCGGCAAGTCGACGCTCGCCGCGCGCTGGGCGGCAGGGCGTACGGACGTCTTCAACCCGGTGTGGTGGATCAACGCCGAGACCCCCGCCGACCTCGACGCCGGGCTCGCCGACCTCGCCGTCGCCCTCCGGCCCGCCCTGCGGGACGTACAGTCCCGGGACGCGCTGCGGGAGCGGGCCGTGCAGTGGCTCGCGGCGCACGAGGGCTGGCTGGTCGTGCTCGACAACGTCACGTCCCCGAACGACGTCAGGCCCCTCCTGGCCAGAGCGGCAGGCGGCCGTTTCCTCATCACCACGCGGCGGGCGACCGGGTGGCACGGCATCGCGGAGCCGCTGTCGCTGGACGTCCTCCAACTGGACGAGGCCGTCGAGCTGTTCGGCCGCATCAGCGGTCACGGCGAGGACGCTGACGTCACCGAACTGTGCCGGGAACTGGGCTGCCTGCCCCTGGCCGTGGAACAGGCGGCGGCCTACTGCGCCGAGGCCGGAATCGCACCCGGGCGGTACCGGGAGCTGCTGGGGGAGTACCCCGGGGAGGTCTTCGCGCAGTCGGCGGAGGGGGCCGAAGGGGAGCGCACGGTCGCCCGGATCTGGCGTATGACACTCGACCGGCTCTCGGACACGCCGCTCGCGGGAGCGATCCTGCGGGCCATCGCATGGTGGGCGCCGGAAGGGATTCCGCGGACGTATCTGGAGCCGTTGGGCAGCCCGGTCGAGGTCACGGACGCCGTCCGGCGGCTGGCTGCGTACAGCATGATCTCGCTGCACGACGACGGCACGATCTCCGTGCACCGGCTGGTGCAGGCGGTGACACGGGCGGAGGAAGCGGAATCCGCCCACGGCGCTGCCAAGCTGCTGCTCGGTTCGAAGACGCGCGACATGGCCGCTGAGCTCCGGTGGCTCACCCATGTCGACGCGCTGGCCTCGCACGTGGCACCGGAGGACGACGAAGAGAACGAGGTCTGGCTGTTCGAGTCGAGCGGGCTCAGCTATACCCATCTCGACGTCACCCGCGCCATCGCGCTCCACAAGAGAGCCCTGGCGGCGGCGCAGCGCGTGTACGGCCCTCATGGCGAGGTCACACTCCGTGTGCGCAGGGATCTGGCCCAGTCGTACGGGGTCGCCGGTGACAAGGAACGCGAGGTCGGGTTGCTCGAGCGGAACGTGACCGACCACAGGCGGGTGTTCGGGCGCCGCGACGAACGGACCTTCGAGGCGAGGACGGAACTGGCCCGGGCGCTGTCGGGGGCGGGACGTCTGAGGGACGGACTGGCGCTCGCGGAGAGGAACGCCAAGAAGGCCGAGCGCGTGCTGGGTCGTGACGCCTACGCGGCTCTGCGCGCCTGGTCGGCCCGGGCCTCGGCGCTGGCGGACGCGGCCTCGAAGGATCCCGACCGGCACGCGGCGCAGGCCTGCGAGGCGCTGGAGAGGCTGCTCCCCAGGGCAGTGGCCGCCACGGGCCGGGACAGCGCCGTCTGCCTCCATCTCCGGCTCCACCTGGCATGGACAAGGCGGCTGGTGGGCGACATCGCGGGGGCCACGGCCATGTACGCCGAGCTCGTGGAGAGCAACATCCGCAGCCGTGGGGCGACGGACAGGTACGCCCTGACCACCCGCACCTGGTTCGTCCGGTTCCTCTGGCAGGCGGCGGGCGACCCCGCACACGCCCGCCAGGTGCTCATCCCCCTGCTCGCCGACTGGGAAAGCGTGCTCGGCGACGTGCCCCATGTACGGCGGCTCCGCCAGGAGTTCGCACCCTTGCTCGACGTGACGGACACCTCACGTTGAGCGAGTTGGCCGCATCCTGGACGTCCCCTGTACGACACCTGCACGGCCCCTAACCGGTGAAACGCGAGTCTGGAGTCACTTCAGCAACTCCCCTCGAACTCACCGGAGATGAAGATGACCCGTCGCCTCGCAGCCCCGTCCATACGCAAGCGCGTCGCCGTCACCACCGCCGTCGCCGTCCTCGCCGCCGGCACCTTCGCCGTCGGTGCCGGAGTCGCCGGAGCCGACTCGCGCGGCGCCTCCGGGAAGAAGTCCGCCAAGACGGCCACCAAGGCCCAGGTGCTCGGACTCTTCGACCAGTGGAACGCGGCGCTGCAGACCGGTGACCCGCGGAAGGTCGCCGACCTGTACGCGAAGGACGCCGTCCTGCTGCCGACCGTCTCGAACAACGTCCGTACGGACAGAGCCGAGATCGTCGACTACTTCGAGCACTTCCTCCAGAACAAGCCGGCCGGCACGAAGGTCGAGTCGGTCGTCAACGTTCTCGACCGGGACACCGCCATCGACACCGGTGTGTACGAGTTCGCGCTCACCGACCACGAGACGGGCGCGAAGAACACCGTCAAGGCCCGCTACACGTACGTCTACGAGAAGCAGGCCGACGGCAAGTGGCTGATCGTCAACCACCACTCCTCGAAGATGCCCGAGAGCTGACCGCCCGGAGGGTGATGGTCACGCACAGACCGCCCCCGGGCGCGTCCGTCAGGGCCACGGTCCCGCCGTCGTCCGTCGCGAGTTGCTTGACGACGGCGAGACCGAGACCGGAGCCGCCCTTCCCGGTCAGTCCCTGGCCGCGCCAGAAGCGGTCGAAGGCGCGGGACTTCTCGGCGTCCGACATGCCGGGTCCCTCGTCCAGGACCGACACCCCCACCGCATCGCCCCGGGGATCCACCCGCACGGTGATCGTCCCGCCGTCCGGTGAGACCTCCAGGGCGTTGGAGAGCACGTTGTCCAGCATCTGGTCCAGATGACCGGGGCTGGACAGCACAGACGGCCGGCCGTCGGTACTCCCCCTGAGCGCGACGGTGACTCCGCGCTCGCCGGCGGCCGGCCTCCACACGGCGAGCCGCTCCCGCACGATGTCCAGCAGCGGGAGCGGCTCGGCGGCCGTCACCTTCGCCTCGGCCCGGGCCAGCACCAGCAGGCCGTTGACCAGGCGGTTCATCCGGACGACCTCGGCGGTGGCCTGCTCCACGTCCTCCCGTACGAACTCGTCGTCCACACCGTCCGCGATGTTGTCCAGGGACAGCCGCAGGGCCGTGAGCGGCGTGCGCAGCTGGTGCGAGGCGTCCGCCACGAAGATGCGCTGGGCCGCGACCAGCGTGTCCAGGCGTTCCGCGCCCTGGTTGAGGGTGCGCGCCAGCGTCTGGGTCTCCGGCGGGCCCGTCACGGGGGAGCGGGCGGTCAGGTCGCCGTCGCTGAACTTGCTCGCCATGTCGTTGAGCTGGCGCAGCGGGCGGGTGAGGCGCCGCGCCACCCCCACGCCGAGCAGGGCGGCCACCACGAGGACCAGCACCGCGAGGACCGCCCGGAAACCCCAGATCGTCCACAGGCGGTCGGTCATCTCGTCCGTCGAGTAGACGATGCGCACGGCACCGGCGGCCCGTTCCTCGCCGGCCGCCCTGGCCGGGACCGTGATCACCAGCTCGGGACCCCAGATGAAGGAGGAGCCCCAGTCGGTCGTGGGATCGTTCCGGTCCAGGGCCGCGGTCAGGGCCGCGTCCCGCTCCGGGCGGAGCAGGTCCGGCGCGCAGCCCGGAGCTCCGGTCACCTGAACGTCGCCGGGCGTCTCGGCGGCGTACGCGGTGGCCATCTTCTGGAGTGCCTCGCACGAGGTGGAGTCGCCGTTGGCCAGCAGCAGCGCCATGGTCTTGGCCTCGCGCACCACGGATCCCTCGGTGTCGCCCCGCAGCTGGGAGGTGAGGGAGAAGGCCACCGGCACCGTGAACAGGGCGATGGCGATCGCGACGAGGAAGATGTAGCTGCGGACGAGCTGGCGGATCATGAGGCGGCGCTGTCCGTGCTCGCGTCGCCGCCGCCGTTCCTGTCGCCGCCGCCGTCCTCGACGATCTCCAGCCGGAAGCCGACCCCGCGCACCGCCTCGATCGTGATCGCGCCCGCGAGCTTCCGCCGCAGCGCCGCCACGTGCACGTCCAGCGTCTTCGTGGGCCCGAACCAGTTCGCGTCCCAGACCGCTTCCATGATCTGCTCGCGCGACATCAGCGCCCCGGGCTCCTCAGTGAGGAAGGCCAGCAGGTCGTACTCCTTGGGAGCAAGGGCCACCTCCTCGCCGTCGAGCCGCACCCGGGCCGCCTTGCGGTCGACGGTCAGACGGGGGCCGTAGCGGTCGGGGCCGTTCCCGGGCGCCCCGGCGGCGGGAGTGCGGGGCTGCGCGCGGCGCATGACCGCCCGGATGCGGGCGATGACCTCGCGGACGCCGAACGGCTTGGAGACGTAGTCGTCCGCGCCGATCTCCAGGCCCACCACCCGGTCCGTCTCGTCGCTGCGGGCGCTGATCACGATGATCGGGACGTCGCCGCGTGCGCGCAGCGCCTTGCAGACGTCCAGGCCGTCGGTGTCGGGCAGGCCGAGGTCCAGCAGGACGACGTCGTAGGGGCCGGTGTGGTCCAGCGCCGCCCGGCCCGTGGTGACCCACTCCACCTCGAAGCCGTAGCGCTTCAGGCCGCGTCTGAGGGACTCGGCGACCGGTTCATCGTCTTCCACCAGGAGTACGCGCACAGGCGAACCCTAGTGCTTGAAAGTTGAGCCACCGGGAGCGGGCGCGTGCAATTGTGACGCCGGGCACTTTCTCGCGTGGCCTGTGCCCGGATGGGCATGAGCAGATCTGAACGAGTACCCCGGGAAGTCTCACCATGCGATATCGCGGAAGGGATTTTCGGACGCTCGTTAGACTGAGCCGACCGCAGTACGAATGCGTATGAGCGGATAGAGACGGATTGAGCGAGGAGCGCACGTGGGCCTTGTCGTGCAGAAGTACGGAGGCTCCTCCGTAGCCGATGCCGAGGGCATCAAGCGCGTCGCCAAGCGGATCGTGGAAGCGAAGCAGAACGGCAACCAGGTGGTTGCCGTCGTTTCCGCGATGGGCGACACGACGGACGAGCTGATCGATCTCGCCGAGCAGGTTTCCCCGATGCCTGCCGGGCGCGAGCTCGACATGCTGCTGACCGCCGGAGAGCGGATCTCCATGGCCCTGCTGGCCATGGCGATCAAAAAGCTGGGCCACGAGGCCCAGTCGTTCACCGGCAGCCAGGCAGGTGTCATCACCGACTCGGTCCACAACAAAGCCCGGATCATCGACGTCACGCCGGGCCGGATCAAGACCTCGGTGGACGAGGGCAACATCGCGATCGTGGCGGGTTTCCAGGGCGTCAGCCAGGACACCAAGGACATCACCACCCTCGGCCGCGGCGGCTCCGACACCACCGCGGTGGCCCTCGCCGCCGCCCTCGACGCCGACGTGTGCGAGATCTACACCGACGTCGACGGCGTGTTCACCGCCGACCCGCGCGTGGTGAAGAAGGCCCGGAAGATCGACTGGATCTCCCTCGAGGACATGCTCGAGCTGGCGGCATCCGGGTCGAAGGTGCTGCTCCACCGCTGCGTGGAGTACGCCCGCCGGTACGACATCCCGATCCACGTCCGGTCCAGCTTCAGCGGACTTCAGGGCACGTGGGTCAGCAGTGAGCCGATTACGCAAGGGGACAAGCAGGTGGAGCAGGCCATCATCTCCGGTGTCGCGCACGACACCTCCGAGGCCAAGGTCACGGTCGTCGGCGTGCCGGACAAGCCGGGCGAGGCGGCCGCGATCTTCCGGACGATCTCGGACGCCGAGATCAACATCGACATGATCGTGCAGAACGTGTCCGCCGCCTCCACGGGTCTGACGGACATCTCCTTCACGCTCCCCAAGGCCGAGGGCCGCAAGGCCATCGACGCCCTGGAGAAGAACAAGGCCACCATCGGCTTCGACTCCCTGCGCTACGACGACCAGATCGGCAAGATCTCCCTCGTCGGCGCCGGGATGAAGACCAACCCGGGTGTCACGGCCGACTTCTTCAAGGCGCTGTCCGACGCCGGTGTGAACATCGAGCTGATCTCGACCTCCGAGATCCGTATCTCGGTCGTCACGCGCGCCGACGACGTCCCCGAGGCCGTCCGTGCCGTGCACACCGCGTTCGGGCTCGACTCCGACAGCGACGAGGCCGTCGTCTACGGAGGCACCGGCCGCTGATGGCCGACCTCCGACGGGCCGACGGGCCCGGCCGGTCCGGACGGCCGACGCTCGCCGTCGTGGGAGCGACCGGGGCCGTCGGCACGGTCATGCTCCAGATTCTGTCCCAGCGGGCGGACATCTGGGGCGAGATCCGACTGATCGCCTCTCCGCGCTCGGCCGGCCGCAAGCTGGCCGTGCGCGGCGAGGAGACCGAGGTCGTGGCGCTCACCGAGGAGGCCTTCGACGGGGTCGACGTCGCCATGTTCGACGTCCCCGACGAGGTCGCCGAGCGGTGGGCGCCCCTGGCCGCCGCCAAGGGCGCGGTGGTGGTCGACGACTCCGGCACGTTCCGGATGGACCCGGAGGTGCCCCTCGTGGTGCCCGAGGTCAACCCGCACGCCGTGCGGATGCGCCCGCGCGGGATCATCGCCAACCCCAGCTGCACGACGCTCTCCATGATCGTGGCCCTGGGCGCGCTGCACGCCGAGTTCGGGCTGCGCGAACTGGTGGTCTCCTCGTACCAGGCGGTCAGCGGCGCCGGCCGCGCGGGCGTGGCGACGCTGCGGCAGCAGTTGTCCCTGGTCGCCGGCACGGAGCTGGGGACCAGCCCCGGTGACGTGCGGCGGGCCGTGGGGGACGGCACCGGGCCGTTCCCGGAGCCGGTCGCGCTGAACGTGGTGCCGTGGGCCGGATCGCCGCGCGAGGACGGCTGGTCGTCGGAGGAGCTGAAGGTCCGGGACGAGTCCCGCAAGATCCTCGGGCTGCCCGCCCTGCCCGTGGCCGTCACCTGCGTGCGCGTGCCGGTGATCACCACGCACTCGCTGACCGTGCACGCCCGCTTCGAGGGCGAGGTCACCGTCGACAAGGCCCGCGAGATCCTCGCGACGGCGCCCGGGGTCGTGCTGTTCGACAACCCGGCCGCGGGGGAGTTCCCGACCCCCGCCGACGTGGTCGGCACCGACCCGACGTGGGTCGGCCGGGTGCGGCGGGCGCTGGACGACCCGACGGCGCTCGAACTGTTCGTCTGCGGGGACAACCTGCGCAAGGGCTCCGCGCTCAACACCGCACAGATCGCCGAACTGGTGGCCGCCGAACTTTCCTGACGTGCCGGACGGGTGGTCGTCGGCTTTCGCGACGGGCCGGTGTGGTGGCCGCCGTGTTTCGGGAAGTTTCGCCACGCCGGATTCCCCGCCGCCTGTCATAGGCGGTTTGTAGGATCTGTGTACGACATGTGAGCTGATCGATGGTCCGGACCACTTGTCCCGGACCCCATCGGCATCCGAGGATTTACCTCCCCGCCCTCCGCAACCACGCGGAGGGCGGGGAGCGTCTTTGCGGTCGCCCTTCCGGGCCGCGGGACGTGCATTCAGGCGTGGGGACGCCTGGGCCGGGCGTGGGGACGCCCGTTCACATATGGACATAGGGGAAGAGCGGGACGCATGAGGGCATTTGATGCACCACCGGTTGCGCTGCCTGACGCGGGTAGACCGTCGACGGTCAAGGTCGGCGTGAAAGTGATGCCCGGCACGTACAACCCTCACGGGGGGGAGCGTGTCCAACAGACGTGGCAGAGGTACTCGACTTCAGCGCGGCACGCGGCACGGTCCTCCGACCGCCCCGTCCGGCGGCTCTACGACCCCGCATGCCCGGTACCGCCGGTGGCATGCCGGTGATCGCGCCCGTGCCCGCAGCGCGGCCGGCCCGCATCCCGAACCAGCGTGACGGCGCCGAGGACGGTGTCGCGGCCGGGACCACCGTCGACCACCTCACCGAGACCTACCGGGCGCACTACCGCTCGCTGCTCGGTCTCGCCGCCCTCCTCCTCGACGACACGGCCTCCTGCGAGGACGTCGTCCAGGAGGCCTTCATCCGTGTCCACTCGGCCCGCAAGCGCGTCCGGGACCCCGAGAAGACCCTGGCGTACCTGCGGCAGACGGTCGTCAACCTGTCGCGCTCCGCGCTGCGCCGCCGCATCCTGGGCCTCAAGCTGCTGTCGAAGCCCATGCCCGACATGGCGAGCGCCGAGGAAGGCGCCTACGACCAGTTGGAGCGCGACTCCCTCATCAAGGCGATGAAGGGCCTCCAGCGCCGCCAGCGCGAGGTGCTGGTGCTGCGCTACTTCGCGGACATGACGGAGGCCCAGGTCGCCGAGACCCTCGGCATATCCCTGGGCTCGGTCAAGGCCTACGGCTCGCGCGGCATCGCGGCGCTCCGGCTGGCCATGGAGGCGCCGGCATGAGCGACGGCAACGGCGTGCCCCGCGACGGGCGCGACCGGCACGAACCCTTCGAGTGGCACGAGCCGACAAGGCTGCACGGGCAAGATCCGAAGCAATCGCACGCTGGGAACGGAACTGTGAACCACGGCCTGGACGACCAGAGCCCCGAGGGGTTCGACTCGGACGAGCTGGACCTGCGCACGATGCTGCACCAGGTGGTGCAGGAGGTGGAGCCGCGCGACGGCACCCTGGACTATCTGCGGAAGGCGGTGCCCCAGCGCCGGGCCCGCAAGCGGCAGGCCGTCGTCGGCATGGCCGCCGCCGCGCTGTTCATCGGCACGGCCGTCCCAGCCCTGGTGCACGTCTCCAACTCCACCGGCTCCGACGCCAACCCATCGGCCATCGGCCATGCCTCCGAGACGCAGGGCGGCTCGAGCCAGGGCAAGGGCCCGGACGGCGGCGAGAGCACCGTGGGCAGCTCCCCCGGCAAGACCGAGGGCAAGGGCAAGGGCGACAAGAAGGAGAAGGAAAAGGAAGGCAAGGCCACCGGCGGCGCCTCGACCGGCGCGTCCCAGGGGGCCGGCCCGTCCGCCACCACCGCCGCCGGCATCCCGGCGTGCACCGCCGCCCAGCTCGGCCCCGCCTCCGGCAGCAGCGTCGCCCCCGACTCCACCGGCGCGGTCTACGGCTCCTTCCGTGTCACCAACGTCTCCGCGGCGAGCTGTACGGTCACCGGCCCCGGCGACGTGAGCGCGCTTGCGCAGGGTTCGGCCGACGCCACCAAGATCGGTGCGGCCCGGCACACGGCCGGGGACGCGGCGGCCGGGCTGCCCGACCCGTCCCTGGAGGCCGCCCAGCTGGTGCTCGCGCCGGGCGCCGCCTACGATGTGAAGTTCGCATGGGTCCCCACGGAGACCTGCCCCACCCCCGGCGGTGACCCGGACCCCGACCCCACTCCCGACCCCACGCCGACGCCGGACAGCGGCACCACGGGCGGCACCTCCACCGGCGGCGACACGGGCACGGCCCCGCAGCTGGCCACGGAGGACGGCACGGTAGACGGCAGCGTGGCGGTGACGTACACCCCGGCGACCGGCTCGGGCGCGACCTCGGTGACGGTGTCCAACGCGTGCGCCGGCACGGTCTACTGGACGGGCGTACTGGCGGCGTCGTAACCGCCGCCGCCCGCCCGCCTGCTGAGCTGCGGGCGGCGGACCCACCCGCCCTCAGCGGCGACGCCGCCTCACTTGGCGCCGACGTCCGCGGCGACGGGCTCCTCCTCCGCCACCAACCCCAGCTCCGCATCCCGCGCGAACTCCACCTCACGCCGCAGCAACCGGAACCACATGAAGATCACGAACCCCACGAAGGCGAACCACTCGGCGGTGTAACCGAGGTTCTGGAACGCCTTCAGATCCAGCCCCGTGTCCGGCGGCGCACTCGCCGGCACCGCCTTCATCCCCGAGTCACCCTTCGCCAGCGTGACCCACGCGTCGTACACGTCGTACGGCACCAGGTTCACCAAAGACGCCGCGCTGATCGCCCCGGTCTGCCCGGACGGCAGACCGCCCTGCGCGCTGACGCCGTTGTCACCCGGCGTCTCGGACGCCTGGAGCGCCCCGGTGACCGTGATCTCACCCGTGGGCACGGCGGGCGCCTTCGCCGCGTCGGCGGCCCCGGGCAGCCAGCCACGCACCACCGGCAGCGCCTCGCCCGAGTCGGTGCGCAGCAGCGTCAGGACGTAGAAGCCCTGCTTGCCGTCGAGCTCCCGGCCGGGCACCAGCAGCTGCTTGCCGTAGCGGCCGGTCGCGGTGACCTGCTTGCCGGACGTCGCCTTGGTCACCGGCAGCATCTCGCCGAGCGGGCGGGGTGCCTCGTGCCGCGCCTCGGCGACCTGCTCGGTCGCCGTGCGGTGGTCCTGCACGCGGTCCTCGAACCGGCCCAGCTGCCAGGACCCCATGAAGATGCAGAAGGGGATGGACAACAGCACGAAGACGTTGATCCCCCACCATCGGGGCGTCAGCAGAAACCGGTACACACCCTTACGGTACGGGGCAGCCGGGCGGACCCGGCCCGCGGGGTCGGCCGTCAGTCCTTGCGGGCCCGGACCGAGTACATCAGCGGGACCCGAGGCCGGTCCGCCGGATAGCGGAAGTAGCCGTCCCGCCGCTCGAAGCACCCGAACCGCCGGAACAGCGAGACGTCGTGCTCGTGCAGGAACTCGATGCGCAGCCCGGCCGCCGCCAGCGCCGAGACGACCTCGCCGACCGGGTGCTGCCACTCCACGCGCCGGTTGTGGACGAACTCGGTGTCCTCCGCCGCGTACGACCCCGGACTCTCCTCGATCCAGGCGTCACGGGCGAAGTAGTCGTACGTGATCCGGGAGCCGGTCTCGTCGTCGAGGACGTCGGTGAGCGGGTGGAACTCGGACAGGTAGAGGAACCCGCCGGGCGCCACCAGCGAGGCCGCCGTCTCGGCCCAGCGCCCGATGTCGGGCAGCCAGCACAGTGCGCCGACGCCGGTGTAGACGATGTCGTACGACGCGTCCGGAACCGCGGTGGCCGCGTCGTACACGTCCGCCGCGACGAAGGCGGCCCGGTCCTGGCCGAGGCCGAGATCGCGCGCGAGGTCGCGGGCGATGCCGACCGCCGGTTCGGAGAAGTCGAGGCCGACGACGCGGTCGGCGCCGTGCCGGGCCCAGGACAGGGTGTCGAGGCCGATATGGCACTGGAGGTGCAGCAGCGAGCGGCCGGAGACGTCGCCGACCTCGGCGAGTTCGAAGTCGCGCAAGGGGTCCTGGCCGGCGCGGAAGGATTCGAGGTCGTAGAAATCGCCCGCGGCGTGCAGCGGGACACGCTCGTCCCAGTGGGCGCGGTTGGCCTCTTGCCAGTCGGCCGGGGTGGGGGAGTACATGGGAGGTGTCTCCTGACCTGCTCGGAAGGGGGACCGGTGGAGGTTATCCACAGGCTGAGGACCTCGCCAGCGAATTGTCGGTGCGGGCGGGCAGTATGGGGCCATGACTGAGAGCAACGGATCCGACGCGCGGGATCAGCGGGACCAGCAGGAGCAAGAGGTACGGGCGGCACGGCAGGAGCGGATGCCGGACTGGGAGAAGCGCTTCCGGGCGCCCCGGGTGTCCCTGCCCGACTGGGCGGAGGACGCGCCGGACCGCTCCCTGTTCGTGTCGAACGCGACGGGGACGTACGAGCTGTACGCCTGGGACCGCGAGACGGGCGAGCAGCGCCAGGTGACGGACCGGCCGAACGGCACGACGGACGGTGTGCTGTCACCGGACGGCGCCTGGATCTGGTGGTTCGACGACAAGGACGGCGACGAGTTCGGCGTCTGGCGCCGCCAGCCCTTCACGGGCGGCGCGGACGAGCTCGCCGCCGTGGGCCTGGACGCCTCCTACCCGGCGGGCCTCGCCCTCGGCCGTGACGGGCGTACGGCGGTCATCGGCCGCTCGACCGACGAGGACGGCACGACGATCCACCTCGTCCGCACCGGCGAGGACCCGGTGGAGATCTACCGCCATCGCGAGTCCGCAGGCGTCGGCGATCTCTCCCACGACGGCTCGCTCATCGCCATCGAGCACACCGAGCACGGCGACGCCATGCACTCCGCCCTGCGCGTCCTGCGTACCGACGGCACTCCGGTCGCCGACCTCGACGACACCGAGGGCGGTACGCGCGAGCTCGGCCTGGAGGTCCTCGGCTTCGCTCCCGTCGACGGCGACACCCGCCTCCTCATCGGCCACCAGCGCCGGGGCCGCTGGGAGCCCCTGGTCTGGGACGTCGCCTCCGGCGAGGAGACCGACCTGGCGCTGGAGCTGCCGGGCGACGTCAGCGCCGAGTGGTACCCGGACGGCACCGGCCTGCTCATCGCGCACAGCTTCGAGGCCCGCAGCGAGCTGTTCCGCTACGACCTGGCGAGCCGCGCCCTGACCGAGATCCCGACCCCGCCCGGCACGGTGTCCGGCGCCACGGCCCGGCCCGACGGCAGCGTGGAGTACCTGTGGTCCTCGGCCGCCGAGCCGTCGGCCCTCCGCTCCACGTCCGGCGGTGTCGTGCTCGACCCGCCCGGCATGAAGTCGCCCGGCTCGGTGCCGGTGGAGGACGTGTGGGTGGAGGGCCCCGGCGGCCGCATCCACGCACTCGTCCAGAAGCCCAAGGGCAGCACCGGCCCGCTCCCCACGGTCTTCGACATCCACGGCGGCCCGACCTGGCACGACAGCGACTCCTTCGCGGCGGGCCCGGCGGCGTGGGTCGACCACGGCTATGCGGTGATCCGTGTCAACTACCGCGGCTCCACGGGCTACGGCCGTGCCTGGACGGACGCCCTGAAGCACCGCGTGGGCCTCATCGAACTGGAGGACATCGCCGCGGTCCGCGAATGGGCCGTCACCTCAGGCCTCGCGGACCCCGACCGCCTCATCCTGACCGGCGGTTCCTGGGGCGGCTACCTCACCCTCCTCGGCCTCGGCGTCCAGCCCGACGCGTGGGCCCTGGGCATCGCGGCGGTACCCGTCGCCGACTACGTCACGGCGTACCACGACGAGATGGAAGCGCTGAAGGCGATGGACCGCACACTCCTCGGCGGCACCCCCGAAGAGGTCCCCGACCGCTTCGAGGCCTCCTCCCCCCTCACCTACGTCGACCGGGTCAAGGCCCCGGTCTACATCTCGGCCGGCGTCAACGACCCGCGCTGCCCGATCCGCCAGATCGAGAACTACGTCAAGCGCCTGGAGGCCAGGGGCGCGGTCCACGAGGTGTACCGCTACGACGCCGGGCACGGCTCACTGGTGGTGGACGAACGGATCAAGCAGGTGAGGCTGGAACTGGAGTTCGCGGAGAGGCACCTGAAGCACTAGCCCGCTGACCCGCTGGCCCGCGGGCAGTCGTGCCGCCTGGGGCGGCACGGGTGGGCGCGGGCGGCACCCCGCTGCGCCGGGTTGCGCAACGCCCCGGCCTTAGCTCCGACGCCGAGCACCTCGTACACCGCCGTGGTACGCACCCCGGCGCATCGACCCCGACGCCGCGGACCTCGTGACGCCGAGCAGTGAACCCCATCGCTCGGCGTTACGCCCCCGCCCGCTCCCGCCGCCTCCGCCCCAGCAACTCCGCCAACCCCCGCCGCGTAGCCGCCAGCACCACCCGATCATCCGCCCCCAGCACATACGTAGGAGGCAGATCCCACACCAGCCCCGAAGCCGGCGCCCCTTCCTCCTCCGGACCCTCACCCTCGCCCCGCCGCCCCCCAGGAGGTGCCGTGTTGAGCGCCAGCACCCGCCAGGCCCCCGCCCGGAACGCCTGCCCCACCGTCCGCCCCTCCAACTGCGGATGCCCGGCCACATCCACCTCCGCGAACAGCAACACCCGCCGCTCGACCGGAATCGCCCCCAGGATCTGCCGCCCCATCATCGCCCCGGCGAACGCGGGCGCGGCCAGATGGGACACACTCCGGCTCCGCGTGAGGGCCAAGGGATGCGCGGCCCGCAACGTCCGGTACACCGCGGTGGCGAAGTCGTCGTCGTACAGCCGCAGCACGACCCGCAGATCGGGCCGCACGGACCGCGCGTACAGCGCGGCCTCCAGATTCGTCGTATCCGCACTCGTCAACGCGAGCAACGCATGCGCCCGATGGATCTTCGCGGCCTCCAGCACCCCCTCCTGCGTGACGTCCCCGAGCACCACCGGCACCCGCAGCCGCCGCGCCGTGGCCATCCCCCTGGCCTCCGGATCGGACTCGACGCACACCACGGGGATGTGCAGCTCCCGCAGCCGCGTCAGCACCCGCGTGCCGATCTTGCCGAGCCCGAGCAGCACCACATGTCCGCCGAGCCCCCGCGGCGGCTTCCGCAGCGCCGACGCGCTGCGGAACGTGCCCAGTGCCTCCAGCACCGCGGCCAGCAGCACCGGCAGCAGCAGCAACCCGACCAGCCCGGACAGCAGTTGCAGGACCTGCCGTCCGGTCGACTTGTGGTACGCGGGATCGTTGATGCCGAACAGGTCCAGGAGCGTGACGTACGTGGCGTACAGCGGATGCTCCCCGGTCACGAACATCAGCGCGACGGCGAGCGCGAGCACACACCCCACCAGCCCGGCCAGCGACCACCGCAGCCGGCGTGAGAACAGCGAGGCGAACGGCGGCACACCGCCCCGCCCGGTCGGCAGGGACGGCCCGGAGTACGACACCTGCTCCAGGACGACGGTCCCGCGCCCGGTCGCCGACGCCACCGCCGTCTCGTCCGGCAGCAGTTGCGGCCCCTGTTCCCCACTGCCCTCGGAACCGTCCGCCCCGGCCGGGTCGTTGCTGGTCGCGGACAGCAGCGCCAGCGTGCACAGGCCGGGGTCGGCCACCTCGCCCGGCCGCGGCGGCTGCCGCTCCACGGCACGCAGGACGAGCCCTTCGGTCTGGACGACCTTGCTGGTGCCGACGAGGGCGGTGGCGGCCAGCGCGGGAGCGGCCGTGTCGGCGTCGGACAGCACGGTCGTCGACGCGTCCAGTCCTCCTGCCGTGCCGGGCCCCGTGCCGGAGGCCACCGCCGCCGTCTGGTCGAGCAGTTCCTCGATGTGCTGGCCCAACCGCCTGTTGTACAGCCGCAGTACGAGCCTGATGCGGGGGTTGAGCCGGCGGGCGGTGAGCGCGGCGCGGATGTTGGTCTCGTCGTCGTCGTACACGAGCGCCAGGGCGGCCGCCCGGTCGGCGCCGACGTCGGTGAGTACGGCCTCGGTGACCTCGGGGGCCTCCACGATCTGCTCGTTCGCGGCCGGTTCGGCGCCACCCGTGCCCGTCCGGTTGACGGCCGCACTGACCCGGTCGAGCAGGGCCGCCGAGGCGGCCCGGGCCCGTCCGACCACCGGCTGCCGCACCCGGCGCCCGGAGGGCGGCACCACGAGCGTGACCTGTTCGCCGTACACCCCGCGCAGTTCGGCGGCCAGCCGGTGCGCGAGCCCGTCGTCCCCGCACACGATCATGTGCGTGGCCGGATCACCTGGCAGACCTTGGTTCGGAACGCTCCCCACAAGGGAGAAGACTGCCTCACCGGGACGGCCGGTTCCAGAAGGGAACAGCGGTGGCTGAACGCCCGGCGTGGCCCGGCCGTACAGAAGGGGAGGCAATGCCCGTGCGCACGACCGGAGGTACCGGGCCCGTGGCCACCACGAATCCCGCCCCGCAGGAGACCGACGAGAAGGTCGGACACGAGACCACCGAACCGGTCGCCGACAAGGGCCCGGGCCCGGACGAGGCCCGCCACCCCAGCCCCGACGAGGCCCACCACCCCAGCCCGGACGAGGCCCGCCACCTCAACTCCCCCCTCCTGCTCACTCTCCTCCTGCTTACGGCGGTGATGCTCCAGGGCCCGATCCGCGGGGCCCTGTCCGCACCGGTGATGCAGAGCTGGATGACGGTGTTCGTCGCGGTCATGGTCCAGGCGCTGCCGTTCCTGGTACTCGGCGTGCTGCTGTCGGCGGCGATCGCGGTGTTCGTGCCGCCGTCCTTCTTCGCCCGGGCCATGCCGAAGCGCCCGGCCCTGGCCGTCCCGGTCGCGGGCGTGGCGGGCGCGGTGCTGCCGGGATGCGAGTGCGCGTCGGTGCCGGTGGCCGGGGCGCTGGTCCGCCGCGGGGTCACACCGGCGGCGGCGCTGGCGTTCCTCCTCTCGGCGCCCGCCATCAACCCGATCGTGCTGACGGCGACGGCCGTGGCCTTCCCCGGCAACCCGGAGATGGTCCTGGCCCGATTCGTCGCGAGCCTGCTGGTGGCCTGCGCGATGGGCTGGCTCTGGCACCGCGTGGGCCGCGCGGACTGGCTGCGTCCGCCGGACAGACCCACGTACGAAGGCCAGGGCAAGGGAGCGGCCTTCTGGGGTTCGGTGCGCCACGACGTGACGCACGCGGGCGGTTTCCTGGTGGTCGGTGCGATGGCCGCGGCGACACTGAAGGCGGTGGTGCCGGAGGAGTGGCTGCGCGCGGCGGCCGGGAATCCGGTGTTCTCGGTGCTGGCCCTCGCGGTGCTCGCCGTCCTGCTGTCCATCTGCTCGGAGGCGGACGCGTTCGTGGCGGCGTCCCTGACCCAGTTCTCGCTGACGGCCCGTCTGACGTTCCTGGTCGTGGGGCCGATGATCGACCTGAAGCTCTTCGCGATGCAGGCGGGCACCTTCGGCCGGGCCTTCGCCCTGCGCTTCGCCCCCGCGACGTTCGCCCTGGCCGTCGTCGTGTCGGCCCTGACCGGAACGGTCCTGCTGTGAACCGCCTGGCCCAGACGGCCCTCCTCTTCCTGCTCGGCGCGACACTCCTGCACGCCGGACTGACCGACCTCTACCTGCGATACGTCAAGGCGGGCCTGCGCCCGCTGGTGCTGCTGGCGGGCGTGGTGCTGATCGCGACGGCGATGGCGACGCTCTGGTACGAACGCCGCCGCGCACGCGGGCAACAGCACCACCACCACGAGCCCCGTATCGCCTGGCTCCTCACCCTCCCTGTCCTCGCCCTGATCCTGGTCTCCCCGCCGGCCCTCGGCTCCTACAGCGCGGCCCACACGGGCACGGCCCTGACGAAGCCCTTCGGCTTCCCGGACCTCCCCGCCGGCGAACCCCTCCGCCTCGGCGTGGCCGACTACGCGGGCCGAGCGGTCTACGACAACGGCCGCTCCCTCCGCGACCGCGACCTCAAGATCACCGGCTTCGTCACCCTGGACCGGTCGGGCACCCCCTACCTGGTCCGCATGGGCCTCAACTGCTGCGCGGCGGACGCCCAGCCGGTCAAGATCGCCCTGACCGGCGACATCCCGCCGGTCCTGAGCCCGGACACCTGGCTGGAGATCACCGGCCGGTACACACCCCGCCGGACCAAGGACCCCGTCAACGACGGCCCGATCCCGTACCTCCAAGTCACCAGCGCCAGACCCGTACCGGCACCGGCCGACCCGTACGACGAGACGTGGAACACCTGAGCCCCGCGTACCGGCTGTCACCACGCCGCGTACTAGAAGAGCCACTTCCGGGTACTCGGGAATCTCGCTGATCAGCGAGGGGGAGGCATGACCACATCGACTCGCGCAACCGGGACCGGGACGCGCCCCGACCGAGCGGCGGAACCCACCCGGGACCTCCTGACCGAGGCCCGCGAGCAACTCGCGAAGGCCGACAGCAAGGCCCAACTGACGCTGGCGACACTGGGCGCGTCCCTGACCGCCCTGCTCGGCGCGATCGCCGGCGGCCTCATCGTGCCGGGCCAGTACGCCGTGATCCCACAACTCCTGATCTGGTCCGGCTGCGCCGCCTGCGCCCCGTCCCTGGTCCTCCTGGGCCTTGCCGTATCCCCCCGACGCACTGCCCGGGCCTCCTCTTCCCCGGACGAGAGGCAGCTGGAGCTCCTGTCCCGCACCGCCCGGCTCAAGTACCGCTGCACACACCGGGCGATGGCCTGGGGCGCGGCCTTCCTCACGCTCACGGTGGCGGGGACGCTGGCCGGGGTCCTGTCCTAGCGGCAGGGCAGGCGGATGTGCGCAGCTGTCACACAGGCACGTACGGGTTTCGTAGGTCGTCTTCATCGACGGGTTCGGGTCCGCGGGAAGGACGTGACTTTGGAACGGCTCCACACGTGCCGCAACTGGCGGCCGAGGAATGTCTCGCGTACGACGCATGCCCAGATGGCCTGTTGGCGGGTGCCGAAGCTGGCGGGCTCCAGTCGAAAGCGGGTGTTCTCGGCGAGCCGCAAGACGCCGAGGGCGTTCCTCGCCTCTCCTGATCCCACTTAATAACGCTGAGCGACGACGCGACGAGCGGCTCCATATACCGATACCGCTTCTCCAGCCGCCGTCGGGCGGCACCTCACCCACGATCTCCAGAAACCCGTCAGGGGCCTGATCCACTCACTGGATCAGGCCCCTGACCTGGTACTTCTCTGTCGGGGTGGCGGGATTTGAACCCACGACCTCTTCGTCCCGAAGCAACTTGGGTGAACGTCTGACCTTGGGGCGGTGTGTCTCTCACCTGCTGCGATGGTCCGCAGGTGTGCCCAGTTGTCCGCTGCTGTCTGTCGGCGTTGTCACGCAGTTAGACCCTCAGTCGGGACCTACTCGGGTACCTTTTGGAGGCCATCGGCACCCACGGCTTCGGAAGCCTGATAGAGGAAGTCCAGGTACTTCTCGTACGACCCCGTTCGAGCCGCCTCCATGGCCTCCACGGTCCCGTTCGAATCGGGGTCCATCAAGTCGAGCACCTCATGCCGAAAATCCGTCAAGCTGCCACTGAGGTCCACTGCTGCTGAAATCACTGACCGCGGGCCCTCTATGTAGACCTGGGCTTCGAGGTGCTTGAGCGCAGGCCGGGCCTCGGTCGAGGCGTCGTACAAGTCGGTTGCCTTTCGGCGGCGCTCGGCGCGCGCCTCAACGATCGGTGAAGTGCGATACAAAGTTAGGTACGAACCGGCTTCGGTCAATCGATCGTGCTCCTTCTGGCACGCCTCGATGAAGGCAACGTATGCGGCCTTCCGCGGCTCCCTAGTGAGCCTCACATGCTCGGCGCGCATCTGCGAGCGAGCTTGCGACCGTGCGAGGAATGCGGCAATTACGCCAGCTCCTCCAGTACCGGCAGCGCCCACAGTGGCGCCAAGTACAGCTGCGAGTCCTGCATCCATTGTTCGAAGTCTGCCGGATCTTGCTTGTTGCCACCCTCGGTTCCGCAACGTTGAACCGAAGGTCGGCGGAGCGGCTTTACTGGAGCTGCTTTGGGGCGAGTGATCATGGCCCCGTAAGCTTCCGGCGAGTCGGGCAGTCTGTGGACCTGCCCGCTAAAGCACGACGTTGGGGCCATGATCTTAGAGGCTCGCCCCAAAGTGGCTGTCTAAAGCCGTGGAGCCGACCGCCGCAGCCACAGAGGGTGTCTCCCACGCCATGCCCGCAGCTCGCAGCGCGCCGCAGAGGCGGCGCCGCCCGCGCCGTGCGCGGGCCTTGATGACGTAGAGAAATTCTTACCGCGATGCGGTCGACTGTGCGGTTACAGGGCGAACGGCTCGTAGGACAGGGCTCGGTCAACGACCTTCTCTGCCGTCAGTTGAGGATCATGGTCCCAAAAGACGTAGTCGCTGATGTGCGGGCAGCCAAGTCCATGCACGAGTGCCGCGATGATCTCGTCGGCTTCGGCCTCATCGGCGTATTCGGCGTTCATAAGCCGCTGGATGAGGTGGATGCCTTCCGCTCGACTCATGCTGCGGGGCGTGCTCACGCCGCCTCGGTGCCGGGTGTCTGCCCGTGCTCCAGATAGACCGGCGCAGCTGCGTCTCGGGCCTCTGTTGCTGCGATGACGCGTCGGGCCAACCGCGGGATGGTGTGCTCCGAGATCTGCTCGGGAGTGAAGAAGGCGAAGCTCTTCAGCTCCTCGGGCTGCAAGCTGATCCGGGCCAGCTCGTCCTGGCCGAGCTGGCCGCCGTCGAACAGGTACAGCACCTTGTCGCCCTCGACCTCGTTCGGGGCCCAGTCGACCGCGAGCAGGCGCCCAATGGATGGGGTGATGCCCAGCTCCTCCTGGACCTCGCGGACGGCCGCGTGCAGTGGGGACTCGCCGGTCTCGACGTACCCGCCGGGGATCTCCCAGTAGTCCTTGTACGTGGGTTCCACCATGAGGACCCGCCCTGCGGCATCAAAGAAGAGCGCACCCGCTGCCATGCGCGGATGCGCCATCTTCGCTTCCTGTGCGTTCAGTGCCATGCAGCCGAGAGTATCCAGCTCAGATGACATGCAGCCGGGTGGCCAGGTCCGCCAGGTCGCGGCTCGGCCGGCCCTTCTGGGTCCGGACCCAGGTGAGAACGAGTTCACGCGCGAGGTAGTGGTTCCGTACCTGCTCAGGGGCCCAGCTCTCCGCTTTGAGGATCTTCGCCAATGCGTCGTCCATACGGTTGTGGGCGCTGAGGGCTCGGGCTACTTCGAGGTTGTGACGTGTGCGGCACTCGGTGGGCAGTGCGCTGGTGTCAATCTGCGGGCCGAGATCCACCGCGACCTGCATGTCTCCCAGCTCTGCGGCGGTGGCTACTCGGTGGATGGCCACATTTGTCTCAGCTGGCGGTAGTTCATCAGGGCCGAGCGAAGCGCCGGGCGTGGCGGCGACACCAAGACCAGGAAGTCCCGGCGAACGCTCGCTCTGCCGGCGCGTTGCGTCGAGGCTCTTTGGCAGCAGTTCGAGGACCAGGGTTGGGAGCGGCTCGCCGCTGGCGACAGCTGGGAGGAACACGGGCTGGTCTTCTGCCCGGCTGCCGGAAAGCCGCTCGACGCGACCAACGTCCGGCGCGCCTTCCGCCAGGCGCTCAAGGACGCCGAAGGGATCAACGCCGACGAGTGGACGCCCCGGGAGCTCCGGCACAGCTTCGTGTCGCTGCTGTCCGACCGTGGCGTCCCGCTGGAGGAGATCTCCCGTCTCGTCGGCCGCTCTGGCACAGCCGTGACCGAGGAGGTGTACCGGAAGCAGATCCGCCCCGTGATCCAGACTGGAGCCGTGGTCATGGACGGCATCTTCAAGCGGGATCTGAAGCCTTAGTCACGCAGATAGACACGCAGACCAAACAGATCAGCCACCTAGGAACGTTCCTAGGTGGCTGATCTGCTGTTTCTCTGTCGGGGTGGCGGGATTTGAACCCACGACCTCTTCGTCCCGAACGAAGCGCGCTGCCAAGCTGCGCTACACCCCGATGTCGCTGCTGTCGCGGCGACGACGTTTACTTTAGCCCACTGGTGGCTAGAGACGAAATCCGGTTTTCCAGGGGTAGCGGAGCGGGTTCGGGCGGGCGTGGTCGAGGGCCACGAGGAGGATCGCCAGGGCGTAGAAGGAGAGGCCCAGGAGGAGGGCGTTGCCGAGGACCTTCTTGTAGCCGTCCTGGTCGACGTCCAGGAAGGGGTAGAGGTAGCGGTCGGAGGTGCCCGGGAGGAGCAGCTCGCCTCGGATGAGGGAGAAGGCCAGGTAGGCCAGGGGGTAGAGCAGCCACGTGCTGGCCTGGCGCAGGTGCAGGCGGCCGGCGCCCGTGAGCAGGAGCCAGTCGAGTACGGCCGCGACCGGGGTCACCGTGTGGAGCGTGTGGTGGGCGAGGGCCTGCCAGCCCGTCGGGGCGGCCGCCTCGCCCGTGAGGGAGAAGGGGCTCGCCTCGTTCACCAGGAGCAGGTGGTGCACCAGGGCCGCGATGACGACGTAGAGCAGGGTCGCGCCCAGTACGGAGCCTGGCAGCGGGCGGCTGGCCGTCCACGCGCGGCGGGCCGAGAGGGCCATGACCAGCGTGAGGAGGATATTGCTCTGGATCGCGAAGTAGCCGAGGGTCCGGGACGGGTCGCCCAGGAGTATTTCGAGCGTCACGCCCGCGGTCGCCGTGAGGGCGACCAGCAGGCGGAAGGCCGCGGCCGCCGGGCGGCGGACCGGGGTGACGACGGCCGTGGCGGGGACGGGGGAGGGCTTCAGTGCGGGCTTGCCCGGAATCGCAGGGAGGTCCGGTATGTCCCGGGGTATCGGGGCGGTCATGCCCCCACGCTGGCAGAAACGGACATAGGGGGCGATGTGGGGCGGGCTGTGTGGGTTAACGGACCCGCAGAGCCTCCCTGCTACTCCCGCCCCACCAACGTCAGCAACGTCGCCTCCGGCGGGCACGCGAACCGTACCGGTGTGTAGCGGTTCGTGCCGCAGCCCGCCGAGACGTGCAGGTACGACGTACGGCCCTCCGCCGTGTGCGTGGACAGGCCCTTCACGCGGTCCGTGTCCAGGTCGCAGTTGGTGACCAGGGCGCCGTAGAAGGGGATGCACAGCTGGCCGCCGTGGGTGTGGCCGGCCAGGATCAAGGGGTAGTCGTCGGCCGCGAAGGCGTCCAGCGTGCGCAGGTACGGCGCGTGGACCACGCCCATGGAGAAGTCGGCCGAGTCCGACGGGCCGCCGGCCACCTGCTCGTAGCGGTCCCGCTTGATGTGCGGGTCGTCCAGGCCCGTCAGCTCCAGCGAGACGCCCTCGATCTTGAGCGTGCCGCGCGTGTTCGTGAGGTTCAGCCAGCCCGCCGCGTCGAAGGCGTCCCGCATGTCCTCCCACGGGATGTGCGCCACGCCGACGGCCGGCGGGTTGCCGTTCAGGCCGTGGCGGCCCTGCGCCTTTTCGCGCAGGTAGCGGGCGGGGTTGCGGAACCTCGGGCCGTAGTAGTCGTTGGATCCGAAGACGTACGCGCCCGGGAACTCCATCAGGGGGCCGAGCGCGTCCAGGACCTCCGGGATGGCCTCCGCGTCGGAGAGGTTGTCACCCGTGTTGATCACGAAGTCGGGGCGCAGGCCCGCCAGGGAGCGCAGCCAGCGCTGCTTCTTGCGCTGACCGCTGACCATGTGGATGTCGGAGACCTGCAACACGCGCAGGGGGCGCATCCCTGAGGGCAGGACCGGGACCGTGACCCGGCGGAGGCGGAAGGAGCGGGCCTCGAAGCCCGCCGCGTACAACAGACCGGCGGCACCAGCCGCCGCGATTCCCAGGGGGACTCCGTATCGCGCGTGCATACGACCATCGTGTCAGACCGCGCCGGTTGCCTCCGCCCAGCGGTGTCCGAGATTCCGTGACGTCACCGGCCCGGAATCGCCGACGGCGCCGGCCTGAAATCCCCTGACGTCACCGGCCCTTCGACCACCCCTTGAACCGGCGCCCCGCAAATCAAGGGGCGCCTGTCCGCCCGCACCTGCGACAATCAACCCCATGACCACGCTCAAGTCGAAGCTGCAGGACGACCTCAACGCCGCGATCAAGGAGCGCGACGAGCTCCGCTCCTCGACGCTCCGGCTGACCCTCGCCGCGATCACCAAGGAGGAGGTCGCGGGCAAGGAGAAGCGCGAGCTCTCGGACGACGAGGTGCAGAAGGTGATCACCCGGGAGGCGAAGAAGCGCCGTGAGGCGGCCGAGGCCTTCGCGCAGGGTGGTCGCGCCGAGAGCGCGGAGCGGGAGAAGGCGGAGGGCGAGGTGCTCGCCGCTTACCTGCCGAAGCAACTCAGCGACGACGAGCTGAACCGGATCGTCGTCCAGGCCGTCGAGGAGGCGAAGGCGGCCGGGGCGGAGGGGCCGCGGGCCATGGGTGCGGTCATGAAGATCGTGAACCCGAAGGTCGCGGGCCAGGCCGAGGGCGGCCGCGTCGCCGCGGCCGTGAAGAAGGTCCTCGCGGGCTGACCGTCCGTCACGCCCAGCCACCCGGTCACGCCCAACCACCCGGTCACGCCCAACCGTCCGGTCACGCCCAACCGTCCGGTCACGCCTAGCCACCTGCTCACGCCCAGCCACCCGCTCACGCGGGCGCGATTGTGTGATTTCTGAGACACCGCGCCCGGGGCGGGTGCTACCGTCAGCCGACTCTGAACGTTCGTTCGAATCGAGGGTGGGATGACTGGGTCGAGACGTGTTCTCAAGGCGTCCGTGACCGCGGCGGCCGTGGTCGCCGCGACGCTGGGCTTCGCGGGGACGGCCGAGGCGGCGGGCAGCTGCTCGGGAAGCCTCATCGACACCTACAACGTCACGGGGGACTACAGCCCTTACACCGGGCAGTACGTCGGCCAGGTCCGGCTCTACTGGGACGGTGCGAACAACTGCGCGATCTTCACCAAGTCCGGAGGGCCGCTCTACGGCGTGACCACGTCGATGAGCATCAAGCTCATGGCCAGTACGTCTCCGGAGCGGAGCGACACCGACTCCGGGAACTTCTCGCAGTACGCGGGCCCGGTGACGGTCGCGGCCGCCGGGAAGTGCGTGAGGTGGGAAGGGTCGATCGTGTACAACGGCCGGACCGTCGCGTACGACTCGATCGGCTGGCAGCACTGCGGCTGAGGCTGGACGCCCATGCGCTGACAGAAACACGCGGCCCCTTCCCTGCGTACGAGACTCTTCGTACGCAGGGAAGGGGCCGTCCGCGTTAAGGATGCCGCGTCAGCCACGCCCCCCGTTCCCGTTGCCCCCGTTGCCCTGCCCCCGGAAGAACCCCTCCGGGATGGAGAACGAAGGCGTCGGGAAGGGCTGGTCGTCCCCGCCGCCGCCGTTGTTGCCGCCGACCAGGCCGCCGATGAAGCCGCCGTTGTCGTTGCCGCCGTCATCCCCGCCGTCGCGGCCCTCGTCGTCGCCGTTTCCGTCGCCGCGGTCCCGGTCGATGCCGTCGGGGATGTGGACGGTGTTGAAGTTCTCGACGGGCTTGCCCTCCAGCGCGCCGGTCATCATGTCGCCCCAGATCGGTCCGGGGACCTCGCCGCCGAAGACCTTGTCGTGCGGGACGCCGCCGATGGTGATGCCGACCATCTTCCGCTTGTGTGCGGGGTCGCCGACCCACACGGCACCGGCCAGGTTCGGCGTGTAGCCCACGAACCAGGCCGCGTAGCGCTCGTCCGTCGTACCGGTCTTGCCGGCGCTGGGGCGGCTGCCGAGGCCGGCCTTCTTGCCCGTACCGTCCTCGACGACGCCCCGCAGCAGCGTGTTGATGGTGTCGGCGGTCTTCTCCGACATCGCGCGCGAGCAGGTCGACTTCGGGACCGCGAGCGACTTCGTGCTGTCGCCGACGCGCTGGCTGATCGACTCGATGGCGACCGGCGTGCAGTACATGCCGCGCGAGGCGAACGTGGCGTACGCGTTCGCCATGGTCAGCGGGGACATCTCCTGGGTGCCGAGGGCGATGGAGGGCACCTGGGGCATCTTGTCGCCGTCGGCCCGCTCGACGCCCATCTTCTTCGCCATCTTCGTCACCGGGCAGATGCCGATGTCGCTGATCATCTGTACGTAGTAGGTGTTGACCGACTTGGCGGTCGCCTCCTTCATGTCGTACGGACCGACCTCGGACCTGTTCTCGTTGGCGACCTCGGCGGGCGAGGCCGGATCGTTCTTCCAGGTCCTGCCGTTGCAGGCGGCGACCGGGCTCGGGTACGGCATCTCGTACGGCGAGGGGTACACCTTGTTCGCCGGCATGCCGTCCTCGAGAGCCGCTGCGGCCACGATCGGCTTGAACGTCGAACCGGGCTGGTAGCCGACACCGCCACCCATGTCGTCGTTGACGGACAGGTTGAGGGTCGTCTGGCCCTTCTTGGTGTCGACGCCGTACGGACGCGACTGGCCCATCGCGACGATCTTCCCGGTGCCGGGTTCGACGAGGGTGGCAGCGGTCGCCACGTCGTCGCTCGTGTAGACGTGGTCCTTGATCGACCGCTGCGCCGACTCCTGGGCCTGCGGGTCGAGGGTGGTGCGGATCGTCAGGCCGCCCTGGTTCCAGACCTTCGCCCGCGCCTCCTTGGTCTTGCCGAAGACCGGGTCGTTCAGGAAGACCTCGCGCACGTAGTCGCAGAAGAAGCCCGCGCCCTTGACCGCCGTGATGCAGCCGTTCTTGGGCTTGCTGACCTTCAGGCCCAGCGGCGCCTTCATCGCCTCGGCGGCCTGCGCCCGGGAGATGTCGCCGACGTCGGCCATACGCCGGAGCACGGTGTTGCGGCGCTTGGTGGCCTCCGCCTCGTCGTTGACCGGGTCGTACCGGCTGGGCGACTGGACGATGCCGGCGAGGAGGGCCGCCTCCTGGACGTTCAGGTCCTTGGCGGACTTGGAGAAGTAGCGCTGGGCCGCGGCCTCGATGCCGTAGGCCTGCTGGCCGAAGAACGTGATGTTCAGGTAGTTCTCGAGGATCTTCTTCTTCCCGAGCTCCTCCTCGACCTGGATCGCGTACTTCAGTTCGCGGATCTTGCGGCCGATGGTCTGCTGGGTGGCCTGCGCGACCTTCGTCGGGTCGTCGCCGGCCTCCTCGACGAAGACGTTCTTCACGTACTGCTGCGTCAGGGTCGAGGCGCCCTGGGCGACCTCACCGCTGCGCGCGTTCTTGTTGAGGGCGCGCAGGACGCCCTTCAGGTCGACCGCGCCGTGCTGGTAGAAGCGCGAGTCCTCGATGGCGACGATCGCCTTCTGCATGTACGGCGAGACGTCCTTGAGGGGGACCACCGTGCGGTCGCGCGAGTAGACCGTGGCGATCTGGCCGCCGTCGGCGTCGAGGATCGTGGTGCGCTGGCTCAGGGGCGGGGTCTTCATGTTGGCGGGGAGCTCGTCGAAGCTCTCGACCGATCCCTTCGCCGCCAGCCCCAGCGCGCCCACCGCGGGCAGCGCGATACCGGCCAGCACGGCTCCCGCGAGAACACTGACACCGAGGAACTTGGCGGCCTGCTGCGTGGGTGACAGACCACCGCCCGAGCGCTTCTTTGGCATGAGGGCAGCCTACGTTCTCATTCGCCGGACAGGCGTATAGGCCTTGGCCTAAGCTGCTCTCAACTGTCACAGCAGTGAGGCCACGTATCAATACGTCCGGCGACCCCGAATCGTTCCGGGTGTTCCCCAACTTTTTTGTTGGGGTCGTGTCCGAATCCGCCTTGTGTGTCATACGGCGTCCGTTGTGACGCAAGCGAACTGTCCTGGTTTGCCGGGAAGGTTACGTATGTCGCCAGCTCACTCCCCCGGGTGATCTGCCGCTTACCCATAGTCCGTTCGGACCATTCAAGATTGGGCCCGCTGGGGGTGTTGCGCTGTGCCCACCTTCCGTAACGTCCTCAACTGGCGGCGGTGAATATGCCGCTGCCGCCGTGGGGGAGCCTCGATTCGGGAGAGGACGGCGCCGGTATGGGCTGGGTAGTCGACTGGAGTGCGCAGGCGGCCTGCCGCACTACCGATCCGGATGAACTGTTCGTTCAAGGAGCGGCGCAGAACAGGGCCAAGGCGGTGTGCACCGGATGCCCGGTGCGCACGGAGTGCCTGGCCGACGCGCTGGACAACCGCGTCGAGTTCGGCGTGTGGGGAGGCATGACGGAGCGGGAGCGCCGCGCACTGCTGCGCAGGCGGCCCACCGTGACCTCCTGGCGCCGGCTGCTGGAGACGGCGCGTACGGAGTACGAGCGCGGCACGGGCATCGTGCCCCTCGACGACGACGAGGTCTACGAGAACTACGCGGCGGTGAGCTGAGGGGTTCCCTCCGGGAGCTTCGAAGGTCCGAGGGCCCTGTACGGGCCCTTCGCCATCACTTGGTTGCCCGCAGGCACTTGCTCAGGCACTCGCCTCTGGTCGGGTGCCCGCGTCCGGCAGCTCGGAGTCGCCGGCGGGGTCGGGAAGCTCGCGCTCGTTCGCCGCGAGCCGGTCGCCGATGTCGCGCAGTCCCGCGAGGTCGTGCACATCGCCGGGCAGCGCGCCCACTTCCGTCACGGCCACCTCGGGGTGGAGCGCGGTGAAGCGGTCACGCGTGCGCTGCTCACGGGAGAGCAGCTGCATACGTTCGGCGTGCAGCCTCAGCAGGCCTGCCGTGAGCTGGTCGACGGACCGCTCGGTGTTCTCTGTGTTCTCGGCGTCCTCGGCGGGGGAGCCACCGTCAGAAGCCTCAGCAGCAGCCGGAGCTGGTGTTTCGGATGCGGGAGAGTCTGAACTGTCGTACGTTTCGAGGGAGTTACGAAGTACTGCTTTCCCGCCCTCCTGATCCACAATGCGGGGCTCTTCAAGATTTTCCGCGGCGGCGAGCGCCCGCTCGGCCGACAGCCGGCCGGCGCCGCTGCCGTGGACCCGGTTGAGCACCAGCCCGGCGAGCGGCATGTCCTCCGCGGCCAGCCGCTCCACGAAGTACGCGGCCTCGCGCAGCGCGTCCCGCTCCGGGGCCGCGACCACCAGGAACGCCGTGCCGGGCGCCTGGAGCAGCTTGTACGTGGCGTCCGCACGCGTGCGGAACCCGCCGAAGGTCGTGTCCATCGCGGACACGAACGTCTGGACGTCCTTGAGGAGCTGGCCGCCGAGCAGCTTGCCGAGGGTGCCGGTCATCATCGACATCCCGACGTTCAGGAACTTCATCCCGGCGCGGCCGCCCAGCTTCGCCGGTGCCGTCAGCAGCCGGATCAGCCGCCCGTCCAGGAACGAGCCCAGCCGCTTGGGCGCGTCCAGGAAGTCCAGCGCCGAGCGGGAGGGCGGGGTGTCGACGACGATCAGGTCCCACTCGTCCCGGGCGCGCAGCTGCCCGAGCTTCTCCATCGCCATGTACTCCTGCGTGCCCGCGAAGCCCGCCGAGAGCGACTGGTAGAAGGGGTTGCCCAGGATGGCGGCCGCCCGCTCGGGGTCCGCGTGCGCCTCGACGATCTCGTCGAAGGTGCGCTTCATGTCGAGCATCATCGCGTGCAGCTCGCCGCCCGCGGAGTCGTCGATGCCCTTCACCCGGCGCGGGGTGTTGTCGAGGGAGTCGATGCCCATGGACTGGGCGAGCCGGCGGGCCGGGTCGATGGTGAGGACGACGACCTTGCGGCCCCGCTCGGCCGCGCGCAGTCCCAGGGCCGCCGCGGTCGTGGTCTTGCCGACCCCGCCCGAGCCGCAGCAGACCACGATCCGGGTCTTCGGGTCCGCCAGCAGCGGATCGACGTCGAGGACGCGCGCGGGGGCCAGATGGCGGGCCGGGTCGTGGGTGTGGGCCGGGTCCGGACGACTCATGACATCCCCTGCTTCCGACTCATGACGGGCCTTGCCTGTGTGCTGTTCCCGGGGCCGCGGGCTGCCCGGCTCACGACACGCCCTGCTCGCGCAGCTCGCGGGCCAGCTCGTACAGCCCCGCCAGGTCCATGCCCTCGGCGAACAGCGGCAGTTCGTGCAGCGGCAGGCCCAGCTCGGTGAGCACCGCGCGCTGATCGTGTTCCAGCGCGTACCGCTCGGCGTACTCCTCGGCCTGCGTGAGCAGCGGATCCACCAGCTGCTCCGCGCGTCCGCCGCGCCGCGCCCCGCCGAGCCCGGCGGACGACAGCGACCGCGCAACCGTGGAACGCGGGACCGTCCGGACGAGTTCCAGATCGGCCGCGTCCAACACCTCAGGCCGCACCATGTTCACGATGATCCGCCCCACCGGCAGCCGCGCCGACCGCAGCTCGGCGATGCCGTCCACCGTTTCCTGGACGGGCATCTCCTCCAGCAGCGTCACCAGGTGCACGGCCGTCTCCGGCGACTTCAGCACCCGCATCACGGCCTGGGCCTGATTGTGTATCGGGCCGATCTTGGCGAGGCCTGCGACCTCGTCGTTGACGTTGAGGAAGCGCGTGATGCGGCCGGTGGGCGGGGCGTCCATGACGACGTAGTCGTAGGCGAACCGCCCGCTCTTGTCCTTGCGCCGCACCGCCTCGCACGCCTTGCCGGTGAGGAGTACGTCCCTCAGGCCGGGCGCGATGGTGGTGGCGAAGTCGATCGCGCCGAGCTTCTTCAGGGCCCGGCCGGCGCCCCCCAGCTTGTAGAACATCTGGAGGTAGTCCAGAAGGGCCAGTTCGGGGTCGATGGCAAGCGCGTACACCTCCCCGCCCCCGGGCGCGACTGCGATCTTCCGTTCCTCATAAGGCAGCGCCTCCGTTTCGAAGAGCTGCGCGATTCCCTGGCGGCCCTCGACCTCGACGAGAAGCGTCCGCTTCCCCTCCGTGGCCAGGGCCAGCGCTAGGGCCGCGGCCACCGTGGTCTTGCCGGTACCGCCCTTGCCGCTGACGACCTGGAGCCTGCTCACGTATTCGAGCCTAACCAGTCCGTGCCCGGGCTACGCGGGAGGCTGTGGACAACCGTCGCCGAGGAGGGCGGACGTCCGGGGGCGTGGTCGGCCGCGTGACCCCTCTCCGGCAGCGGCTAGAGTCGGCCGCATGACCAAGTGGGAATACGCAACCGTGCCGCTGCTCGTCCACGCCACGAAGCAGATTCTGGACACCTGGGGCGAGGACGGCTGGGAGCTCGTCCAGGTCGTGCCCGGGCCGAACAACCCCGAGCAGCTCGTGGCCTACCTGAAGCGGGAGAAGCAGTGATGGGTGCCGTCGAGGCGAAGCTGGCCGAGCTCGGCCTGACCCTGCCCGACGTCGTCCCGCCGCTCGCCGCGTACCAGCCGGCCGTGCAGTCCGGGCCGTACGTCTACACCGCCGGGCAGCTCCCGATGGTGGAGGGCAAGCTTCCGGTCACCGGCAAGGTCGGTGCGGAGGTCACCCCGGAGGAGGCCAAGGAGCTGGCACGCACGTGTGCGCTGAACGCCCTGGCCGCCGTCAAGTCCGTCGCCGGTGACCTGGACCGCATCGCGCGCGTGGTGAAGGTCGTGGGCTTCGTGGCCTCGGCCTCGGATTTCACGGGCCAGCCTGCGGTGCTGAACGGCGCCAGCGAGCTGCTCGGCGAGGTCCTCGGCGACAAGGGCGTGCACGCGCGCAGCGCGGTGGGCGTGGCGGTGCTGCCGCTGGACGCGCCGGTGGAGGTCGAGATCCAGGTGGAGCTCGCGTAGCACCCCTTCGGTGGCCTCGAGCTGCGGTGTCGTCCCCGGGGGGCGCGCTGCGGCATCGCCCCTGGGGCCACTCGAACATCCGCCCGTCACGGGATAGCCTCGCGCCCATGGCGAACGGTCAGTGGTACCCCCCGGAGTGGCCGGACCGCATCCGCGCACTCGCGGCCGGCACCCTCACCCCGGTGACCCCCAAGCGTGCGGCCACCGTCATGCTCCTGAAGGACACCGGCACCGGCCCCGCCGTCCACATGCTGCGCAGACGCGCCTCCATGGCCTTCGCCGGAGGCGCGTACGCGTATCCGGGCGGCGGCGTCGACCCCCGGGACGACGACCACCAGGTCCGCTGGGCGGGCCCCACGCGCGCGTGGTGGGCGGACCGGCTCGGCGTCGACGAGACGACGGCCCAGGCGATCGTCTGCGCGGCCGTCCGGGAGACGTACGAGGAGGCGGGCGTACTGCTCGCCGGCGAGACGCCCGAATCGGTCGTCGGCGACACCACCGGGGCCGACTGGGAGGCCGACCGCGCCGCGCTGGTCGCCCGGGACCTGTCCTTCGCCGAGTTCCTGGACCGCCGCGGCCTGGTCCTGCGCTCCGACCTGCTCGGTGCCTGGACCCGCTGGATCACCCCGGAGTTCGAGGCCCGCCGCTACGACACCTGGTTCTTCGTGGCCGCCCTCCCCGAGGGGCAGCGCACCCGCAACGCCTCCACGGAGGCCGACCGCACGGTGTGGATCGCGCCGGGCGAGGCGGCGGCCGGATACGACAGGGGCGAGTTGCTGATGATGCCGCCGACCATCGCGACCCTGCGTCAGCTGACGGCGTACGAGAGCGCCGCCCAGGCGCTCGCGGCAGCCCCGGGGCGGGACCTCACGCCCGTCCTGGCCACCGCCCGCCTGGTGGACGGCGAGATCGTGCTCTCCTGGCCGGGCCACGACGAGTTCACCAAGCACATCCCGACCGCCCCGACCGGTGGAGCCAGCGCATGACGGACGCAGCAGCCCTTCCCGGCCAGCCCCGCGGCGGGGTCCTCTCGGGGCCCGCCACCGCGCGGGCCGTCAACGTCCTGGCCCCCAACCCCTCGGCGATGACCCTGGACGGCACGAACACCTGGATCCTCTCCGAGCCCGACTCGGACCTGGCGGTGGTGGTCGACCCGGGCCCCCTCGACGACGGACACCTGCGTCGGGTCGTCGCCACGGCCGAGCAGGCCGGCAAGCGCGTCGCCCTGACCCTGCTGACCCACGGTCATCCCGACCACGCGGCGGGCGCCGCCCGGTTCGCCGAACTGACCGGCACGCGCGTGCGTGCGCTCGATCCGGCCCTGCGGCTGGGCGACGAGGGTCTGGCCGCCGGAGACGTGATCACCACCGGCGGGCTCGAACTGAGGATCGTCCCGACCCCCGGCCACACCGGCGACTCCCTCTCCTTCCATCTCCCGGCCGACCAGGCCGTCCTGACCGGCGACACGATCCTGGGCCGCGGTACGACGGTCGTGGCCCACCCCGACGGCCGTCTCGGCGACTACCTGGACTCCCTGCGGCGCCTCAGGTCCCTCACGGTCGACGACGGCGTCCACACGGTGCTGCCGGGCCACGGACCGGTCCTGGAGGACGCCCAGGGCGTCGTCGAGTACTACCTCGCCCACCGCGCCCATCGCCTCGCCCAGGTGGAGACGGCCGTCGAGGACGGCTACCGCACCCCCGGGGAAGTGGTCGCCCACGTATACGCCGACGTCGACCGCTCCCTGTGGCCGGCCGCGGAACTGTCGGTGCGGGCACAGCTGGACTACCTCGAGGGGCACGGGCTCATCTGACCGTGCCCCGTACGTCGTCGGGCCCCGTCTCCTCGTGAGACGGGGCCCGACGACGTACGGCCAGGGTGCGTGCGTGTCAGCGCGAGCGCTTGGCGAGGCGTTCCACATCCAGGAGGATCACCGCGCGGGCCTCCAGGCGCAGCCAGCCGCGCTGGGCGAAGTCCGCCAGTGCCTTGTTGACCGTCTCGCGGGACGCGCCGACCAGCTGGGCCAGCTCCTCCTGCGTGAGGTCGTGGACGACGTGGATGCCCTCCTCGGACTGCACGCCGAACCTGCGGGAGAGGTCCAGCAGGGCGCGGGCGACACGGCCCGGGACGTCCGAGAAGACGAGGTCGGACATCGCGTCGTTGGTCTTGCGCAGCCGGCGCGCGACGGCGCGCAGGAGCGCCGTGGCCACCTCGGGGCGGGCGTTCAGCCAGGGCTGGAGGTCGCCGTGGCCGAGGCCGAGCAGCTTGACCTCGGTCAGCGCCGTGGCGGTCGCGGTGCGCGGGCCCGGGTCGAACAGCGACAGCTCGCCGATGAGCTCGCCGGGGCCGACCACGGCCAGCATGTTCTCGCGGCCGTCGGGGGACGTGCGGTGGAGCTTGACCTTGCCCTCCGTGACCACGTACAGGCGGTCGCCGGGGTCACCCTCGTGGAACAGCGAGTCGCCGCGCGCGAGGGTCACCTCACTCATGGAGGCGCGGAGCTCCGCGGCCTGCTCGTCGTCGAGCGCCGCGAAGAGCGGATTGCGCCGCAGAACGTCGTCCACGAGTTCTCTCCTTGTCGACCTGCTCAGGGGCTGTTGCCCCCGCGTACCAAGGCACCGTGGTGCCCATTTTGCCTGACGGTCCAAACAGTGTGATCTGTCACAAGGATGCCGCACACGTGTCCCGGGGTACGCGGCAGGGGTCCAATTGGGCGCCGATCTTCGGGGTCCGGGGCGGATGTCGGTGCCGGGCCTTAGGCTGGCCGGGTGTCCAAATCGCCGGTGAGAGCACAGGCCGAGGGGGCTTAGCGGGTGGTTGTACGTCGCGATTCCGCTGTGGGCGAACAGGGCCCCGATGGCGGTAGGAAAACGGCGAAAGCGACAGGGGAGGCGGCGCCTTCCGGGAAGTCGAAGCCGGTGAAGAAGGGGCTTGCCGGGAAGGCCGGGGCCGCGAGTAAGCAGGCATCTGCGATGCAGGCTGCGTCTGCGAAGAAAGCCGCGTCTGCGAAGAAGGCTGCGTCTGTGAAGAAGGCTGCCTCTGCGAAGAAAGCCGCCTCCGCGGAGAAGGCAGCGCCTGCGAAGGCCAAGAAGGCCGCGTCAGCGAAGAAGGCGGCGCCTGCGAGGAAGGCCCCCGCCGCCAAGAAGGTCATCGTCGCGCCCAAGAAGGCCACGGCCCGTCTCAAGGGCACCGCCCCGGCCCGGACCGTCGTCCACCCGCCCAGCGGCGAGTCGCGTACCGCCCTGGTCCGCCGGGCCCGCCGCATCAACCGCGAGCTCGCCGAGGTCTACCCGTACGCCCACCCCGAGCTGGACTTCGCCAACCCCTTCCAGCTCGTGGTCGCCACGGTCCTGTCCGCCCAGACCACCGACCTGCGCGTCAACCAGACGACCCCCGCCCTCTTCGCCAAGTACCCCACCCCCGAGGACCTGGCCGCCGCCAACCCGGAGAAGGTGGAGGAGATCCTCCGCCCGTGCGGCTTCTTCCGCGCCAAGACGAAGTCCGTCATAGGGCTGTCCAAGGCGCTGGTGGAGGACTTCGGCGGCGAGGTCCCCGGCCGGCTGGAGGACCTGGTCAAGCTGCCCGGCGTCGGCCGCAAGACCGCGTTCGTCGTGCTCGGGAACGCGTTCGGCCGGCCCGGAATCACCGTGGACACGCACTTCCAGCGCCTGGTGCGCCGCTGGCAGTGGACCGGCGAGACCGACCCGGACAAGATCGAGGCGGCGATCGGCGCGCTCTTCCCGAAGAGCGACTGGACGGACCTGTCGCACCACGTGATCTGGCACGGCCGCCGCATCTGTCACGCCCGCAAGCCCGCCTGCGGCGCCTGCCCGATCGCCCCGCTCTGCCCGGCGTACGGCGAGGGCGAGACCGACCCGGAGAAGGCGAAGAAGCTGCTCAAGTACGAGAAGGGCGGCTTCCCCGGCCAGCGTCTGAACCCCCCGCAGGCCTACCTGGACGCGGGCGGCAAACCGGCGCCGCCGCTGGGGGCCGGATGAGCCGCCCCACGAGCCCCTCGATCAGGGGGTCGCGGCCGTTCGCGGAACGATCTCAGGGGCGCCGCGCGTTGGAAGCGGCAGGACGACGGGGGTGGCGATGACGCGGGCGAGCAACACACAGGGCGGCCGAGTGACAGTCAGCAAGGAAGGGCTGCCCGCCTGGCTGGACCCGGTGGTGCACGCCGTGGAGACGGTCCGGCCGCGGCAGCTGAGCCGTTTCCTGCCGCCGGAGGACGGCGCCGGGCGCCAGTCCGCCGTGCTGATCCTGTTCGGCGAGGGCGAGCGCGGGCCGGAGCTGCTGCTCATGGAGCGTGCGAGCTCCCTGCGTTCGCACGCCGGCCAGCCCTCCTTCCCCGGCGGCGCCCTCGACCCGGAGGACGGCGACCCGCGGGGGGACGGCCCGCTGCGGGCCGCCCTGCGCGAGGCGGAGGAGGAGACCGGCCTCGATCCCTCGGGCGTCCAGCTCTTCGGCGTGCTGCCCAGGCTGTACATCCCGGTCAGCGGCTTCGTCGTCACCCCGGTGCTGGGCTGGTGGCGTGAGCCCAGCCCGGTCGGGGTCGTCGATCCGAACGAAACCGCCAGGGTCTTCACCGTCCCCGTGGTGGATCTCACGGATCCCGCGAACCGCGCCACCACCGTCCACCCCAGTGGCCACCGAGGCCCGGCATTTCTGGTCGAATCGGCACTTGTCTGGGGTTTCACGGCCGGAATCATCGACCGGCTGCTGCATTACGCGGGCTGGGAGCGGCCCTGGGACCGCGAGAAGCAGGTCCCGCTCGACTGGCGCGCATGACAGGGTGGCCTCCGTGAACGTGCTGGACATCTTGTTGCTGGTCGCCGCCGTGTGGTTCGCGGTCGTGGGGTACCGCCAGGGGTTCGTCGTCGGCATCCTGTCGGTGACCGGCTTCCTGGGCGGCGGTCTCGTCGCGGTCTACGCGCTGCCCGTCATCTGGGACGCGATCACGGACAACGCGGAGGTGAGCACGACCGCGGCCGTCGTCGCGGTCGTCGTCGTCATCGTCTGCGCCTCCGTCGGCCAGGCCCTCACCACCCACCTCGGCAACAAGCTGCGCCGGCACATCACCTGGTCCCCGGCCAGGGCCCTGGACGCCACCGGCGGCGCCCTGGTCAACGTCGTGGCGATGCTCCTGGTCGCCTGGCTGATCGGCTCGGCCCTCGCGGGCACCACACTGCCGACCCTCGGCAAGGAGGTCCGCAACTCCAAGGTGCTGCTCGGTGTCTCCCAGGCGCTGCCGGACCAGGCAGCCACCTGGTTCGCGGACTTCTCCTCGGTCCTCGCGCAGAACGGCTTCCCGCAGGTCTTCAGCCCGTTCTCGAACGAGCCGATCACCGACGTCCAGCCGCCCGACCCGGCCCTGGCGGGCAGCCCGGTGGCGACCCGCGCCCAGCGTTCCATCGTCAAGGTCATGGGCACGGCCCCGAGCTGCGGCAAGGTCCTCGAAGGCACCGGCTTCGTCTTCGACGACCGCCGCGTCATGACCAACGCGCACGTGGTGGGCGGCGTCGACGAGCCGACCGTCCAGATAGGCGGCGAGGGCAGGAAGTACGACGCCACGGTCGTGCTCTACGACTGGCGGCGCGACATCGCCGTACTCGACGTGCCGGACCTCAAGGCGCCCGTGCTGCGGTTCACCACCAAGGACGCGGGCAGCGGCGACGGCGCGATCGTCGCGGGCTTCCCGGAGAACGGGGCGTACGACGTGCGGGCCGCACGCGTGCGGGGACGCATCACGGCCAACGGCCCGGACATCTACCACCGCGGCACGGTCCGCCGCGACGTCTACTCCCTCTACGCGAACGTCCGCCAGGGCAACTCCGGCGGTCCGCTGCTCACACCCGACGGCAGGGTCTACGGCGTCGTCTTCGCCAAGTCCCTCGACGACGCCGAGACGGGTTACGCGCTGACCGTGGACGAGATCCAGGAGGACATCACCAAGGGGCGCACCGCCAACCAGCAGGTGGGCAGCGACAGCTGCGCGCTCTAGGAGTGCTGGAGCGGGGCAGCCGGCGGCTCACTCGCGCGAGTGACGCCTCAGTCGCGTGTGTGGCGCAGACGTACGGAGACCCAGCGGGCCCGGCGGCGGAGGATGCGCGGGATCCCGACCCTGGGGTCCGCGGTCGCCATCTGCGGTGCACCGCTCCGCTGGTGGGGATTCGCACCGCCCGCCGAGCGGCGATTGCGGCTTGCGTCACTGTAGTCGTGCGTCCAGCCCATACCCCGACGTGTGCCCCTGCCCCATGGTCGATAACCGCCTCCGGAGGGCCCAATTGGCCTATGCGCCAGGCAATTGGCCGTTCGTCGGACAAGCGTTCACGCGCGGACACCGGCCGCGGTCACCCGGTCACCGATCGGGTTCGGGATCCTTCAGCCAGTTGATGAGTTCCGAGGAGAACGCGACCGGATCCTCCTCGTGCGGGAAGTGGCCGAGGCCGTCGAACAGGCGCCAGCGGTAGGGGGCTTCGACGTACTCGCCGGAGCCGGCCGCGCTGCGGGTGCGCAGCACGGGGTCGAGCGAGCCGTGCAGATGGAGCGTCGGCACGCGCACGGGCCGCTTCATCCGGCGATTGAACTGGATGCCGTCCGGGCGGGCCAGGGAGCGCACCATCCAGCGGTACGGCTCGACCGCGCAGTGCGCCGCGGAGGGGATGCACATGGCCCGGCGGTAGTTCTGCAGTGCCTCGTCCTCCGGCGGGCGCGGCCCGGACCAGTCCTGGATCAGTTCGGCCACGAGCGCCCCGTCGTCGGCGGTGAGCTGCCGCTCCGGGATCCAGGGCCGCTGGAACCCCCAGATGTGTGAACCGGCGCGGGTCTGCTTCACGTCCCGCAGCATCGCCGCGCGCCAGCGCCGCGGATGTGGCATGGACGCGACCGCCAGCCGCCGCACGAGCTTGGGGCGCATCGCGGCCGCCGTCCACGCCAGGTATCCGCCCAGGTCGTGGCCGACCAGCGCGGCGTCCGGCTCACCGAGCGAGCGGATGACGCCGGTGACGTCGAGCGCGAGATTGGCGGGGTCGTAACCGCGCGGCGTACGGTCGCTGCCCCCGACGCCCCGCAGGTCCATCGCCACGGCCCGGAAGCCCGCGTCGGCGAGCGCCACCAGCTGGTGCCGCCAGGTCCACCAGAACTGCGGGAAGCCGTGCAGCAGCAGGACCAGCGGCCCGTCGCCCAGCTCGGCGATGTGGAAGCGGGCGCCGTTGGCGGCGACGTCGCGGTGGCTCCAGGGGCCGTCCAGCCGCACGGCCGAAGCCGGTTGTGCCGAAGGTGTGGCGGGATCGGTCATGACGACGAGCGTGCCACAGCCTCGATGGCCTCGGGGACCCGGTCCTGCGCGAGCTCCGGACGCGGGTGCGGCTTGGCCTTCTGCAGGACGCCCGCGGTCTCCTTCATCGAGGCGGCGACCTTTTGCGGGCCCTTGCTCTTCTTGGCCTTCTTCGCGAAGACCACGCCGATCAGCGCGAGCACGACCGCGACGAGCACGTTCGCCGCGAAGGACAGCAGGAAGCAGATCGCGAGGTTCCAGTCGCTCCAGGTGCGGATGCCGTACGCCAGCGCGAAGTTCAGCATCGGCAGGGAGAACAGCAGTACCGCCCCCGCCATCGAGAAGGCGCCACCACTGGTCGCGCCGCGCTTCACGTCCTGCTTGAGCTGCGCCTTCGCCAGCGCGATCTCGTCGTGCACCAGCGCCGACATTTCCGCCGTCGCCGAGGCGAACAGCTGGCCGATGGTGCGTTCGGCGCCGACCGGGCTGCCGTCGGGTGCGCTCATCGCGGTCTCCCTCTTCTGCGTACGGTCCGATTTCCGCGTCTTGTGCCTGACTCGCCGCAGTCGTCCCACTGCGTACGGCCTGACTGCGTACGGTCCCGTCTTTTGTACCGTCTCGTCAGATCATGCCGGACGGTGGTGGTCATCGCCTGCCCCGCCCGGTACTTCGGCAAGCCCGTGGCGCGCGGCTGCCTTCTCCTGGGCGATCCGGCGGTGCTCGGCGGCCTTGCGTTCATAGCGGTCCGCCAGGCGCAGGTGGTACGCCGGGTCGTCCTCCTCGTAGATGTCCGGGATGCCGTCGGCGTCCTCGTCGCGCTCCTCGTTCTCCCACAGGCGACGGTACTTGGCGTTGCGCATCTTCAGCAGGACGGTCGCGAGTGTCGCGGCGATGAGCGAGCCCGCCAGCACCGCGGCCTTGATCTCGTCGGTCATCGCCTGGTCGCCCTCGAAGGCGAGTTCGCCGATGAGCAGCGACACGGTGAAGCCGATGCCGGCGAGACTGGCCACCGCGAACACGTCCGCCCAGGCGAGGTCGTCGCTGAGCGACGCCCGGGTGAAACGGGCCGTCAGCCACGTCCCGCAGAAGATGCCGAGCGCCTTGCCGACGACCAGGCCGAGGACGACGCCGAGGGTCTCGGGCTGGGTGAACACATCGGCGAGCGCGCCGCCGGAGATGGCGACGCCGGCGCTGAAGAGCGCGAACAGCGGCACTGCCAGCCCTGCCGACAGGGGCCGTACGAGGTGCTCGATGTGCTCGCCGGGGGAGTGGGCCTCGCCCTCGTGCCGGTGGCAGCGCAGCATCAGGCCCATGGCGACGCCGGCGATGGTGGCGTGGACGCCGCTGTTGTACATCAGCGCCCAGATGACGAGCGCGAGCGGCACGTATACGTACCAGCCGCGTACGCCGACCCGCAGCAGCAGCCAGAAGACGGCCAGGCCCGCGACGGCGCCGCCGAGCGCGGCGAAGTTCAGGCTGTCGGTGAAGAACACCGCGATGATCAGGATCGCGAAGAGGTCGTCGACGACGGCGAGCGTGAGCAGGAAGGCCCGCAGCGCGCTCGGCAGGGACGTGCCGATGACCGCCAGCACGGCGAGCGCGAAGGCGATGTCCGTGGCGGTCGGCACGGCCCAGCCGGCCAGTGAGCCGCCGCCGGTGACGTTGGTGAGGACGTAGACGAGCGCCGGGACGGCCATCCCGCACAGCGCGGCGACGACCGGCAGCGCGGCGGCCCTGGGGTCGCGCAGATCACCGGCGACGAGCTCGCGCTTGAGCTCGATCCCGGCGACGAAGAAGAAGATCGCGAGCAGGCCGTCGGCCGCCCAGTGGGCGACCGACAGGTCGAGGCCGAGGGCGGCGGGGCCGAAGTGGAAGTGGGAGACGCTCTCGTAGCTGTCGTGCAGTCCGGGGAGGTTCGCCCAGAGCAGGGCGGCAACCGCGGCGACGAGCAGCAGCACTCCGCCGACGGTTTCGGTGCGCAGCGCGTCCGCGACATAGGTCCGCTCGGGGAGGGAAAGCCTGCCGAAGACCTTGCGGGGGGTGTCGGGGCGGGGCGCGGTCACGAGGGAGACCTCCGGTCGGTGGGCAGGGCTGAGCGCATGCCGACCAGACTTCCCGGCGCACCATGGAGCAGTTGTTTTTCTTAGTCTAGGTAAACATATGGCCGGGCGCATCCGGTGATCACCACCGGAGGTGTCGAGCCTCGGTGATCGCCACCGGGGAGTGCACAGGGGCACCCGGCGTGCCGACGGCCGGGTGCCCCTTCGTGCGCTGCGCTATGCCTGAGCCGTGATCAGTCCTCGCTGGGCGCGGCCGGCAGCTTGGCCTGGATCAGGTCCATGACCGTGGAGTCGGTCAGCGTGGTGACGTCACCGAGCTGGCGGTTCTCTGCGACGTCCCGCAGCAGACGGCGCATGATCTTGCCGGAGCGGGTCTTGGGCAGCTCGGCCACCGGCAGGATCCGCTTGGGCTTGGCGATCGGGCCGAGGGTGTTGCCGACGTGGGCGCGCAGCTCGGCGACCAGGGTCTCGGTCTCGGAGGCCGTGCCGCGCAGGATCACGAAGGCGACGATCGCCTGCCCGGTCGTCTCGTCCGCCGCGCCGACCACGGCCGCCTCGGCGACCGAGGGGTGGGAGACGAGCGCGGACTCGACCTCGGTGGTGGAGATGTTGTGCCCGGAGACGAGCATGACGTCGTCGACCCGGCCGAGCAGCCAGATGTCGCCGTCGTCGTCCTTCTTGGCGCCGTCACCGGCGAAGTACTTGCCCTCGAATCGCGACCAGTAGGTGTCGATGAAGCGCTGGTCGTCGCCCCAGATGGTGCGCAGCATCGACGGCCACGGCTCGGTCAGCACCAGGTAGCCGCCACCGCCGTTGGGCACCTCGCTGGCCTCGTCGTCGACGACCGTCGCGGAGATGCCGGGCAGCGGCGTCTGAGCGGACCCGGGCTTGGTCGCGGTCACGCCCGGCAGCGGGGTGATCATCATCGAGCCGGTCTCGGTCTGCCACCAGGTGTCCACGATGGGGGTGCGGTCGCCGCCGATGTTCTTGCGGTACCAGATCCACGCCTCCGGGTTGATCGGCTCGCCCACCGAGCCCAGCACGCGCAGGCTGGACAGGTCGAACTTGGCGGGGATGTCGTCGCCCCACTTCATGAACGTACGGATCGCGGTCGGCGCGGTGTAGAGGATCGTCACGCCGTACTTCTGCACGATCTCCCAGAAGCGGCCCTGGTGCGGGGTGTCGGGCGTGCCCTCGTACATGACCTGCGTCGCGCCGTTGGCGAGCGGGCCGTAGACGATGTACGAGTGGCCGGTGACCCAGCCGACGTCGGCGGTGCACCAGTAGACGTCCGTCTCCGGCTTGAGGTCGAAGACGGCGTGGTGGGTGTAGGCGGTCTGCGTGAGGTAGCCGCCGGAGGTGTGCAGGATGCCCTTCGGCTTACCCGTGGTGCCCGAGGTGTAGAGGATGAACAGCGGGTGCTCGGCGTTGAACGCCGGCGGGGTGTGCTCGGCGCTCTGCCGCCCGACGAGGTCGTGCCACCACACGTCGCGGCCCTCGGTGAAGGCGACTTCTTGTCCCGTGCGGCGCACGACCAGGACGTGCTCCACGTTGCCCGCCTTCTCGACGGCCTCGTCCACGGCCGGCTTCAGTGCGGACGGCTTGCCGCGCCGGTATCCCCCGTCGGAGGTGATGACCACGCGCGCGTCGGCGTCCTGGATGCGGGTGGCGAGCGCGTCCGAGGAGAAACCGCCGAAGACGACGGAGTGCGCGGCGCCGACGCGGGCGCAGGCCAGCATCGCGATCGCCGTCTCGGGGATCATCGGCATGTAGACGGCGACCCGGTCGCCGGCCTGAACTCCCAGTTCCAGCAGGGCGTTGGCGGCCTTGGAGACCTCGTCCTTGAGCTCGGCATAGGTGATGGCGCGGCTGTCGCCGGGCTCACCCTCGAAGTGGATCGCGACACGGTCGCCGTGCCCGGCCTCCACATGGCGGTCGACGCAGTTGTAGGCGACGTTGAGCTCGCCGTCCTTGAACCACTTGGCGAACGGCGGGTTCGACCAGTCGAGGGTCTCGGTGGGCTCCTTGGCCCAGGTCAGCCGGCGGGCCTGCTCGGCCCAGAAGCCGAGCCTGTCAGCCTTGGCCTGTTCATACGCCTCCGCGGTGACGTTGGCGTTGGCGGCCAGGTCGGCGGGGGGTGCGAACCTGCGCTCTTCCTTGAGCAGGTTGGCCAGGCTTTCGTTGCTCACGGCATCTGCCTTTCCCAGGGTGTCCGTTGTGTCCCAGGCCACAGCTCATCAGACCCGGGGGTGCGATGACAAGGGCCGACCGCCGATTGGTTTAGACCTGTCGAGTGGCGGTGTCGGCGGGCGGCGTCATCCGTACCCACGGACGCCGACCAGGGAAAGTTCAGCCTGTGTAACGCGCGTCACGCATGGGGCGGGGGCGTGGCGAGCGGGTGGCGGGGGTGTGCGGGCGGCGGGGTGTGCCGGTTGTGCGGTGTGCTGCGGCGGGGTGTGCGGCCCGGAGGCCGTCGGGCCGTCGGAGCCGTCCGGGCCACCGGGGCTTTCGGGGCCACCGGGGCTGTCCGGGCCGCACACCCGTGCGCGAACCGGGCTCACGCCGTCAGGTCCGCCTCGCGTACGCGGTCGAAGACGCTGCCGTCGTCCGTCTCGGTGAGCAGATAGGCCTCGGCCTCACCCACGTGGAAGTACATCCCGTGCAGCTCCAGGGAGCCCTTGGCGAGGGCCCGGGCCACCGAGTCGTGGGCGCGCAGGTGCTCCAGCTGCTGGACCACGTTGGTCAGGCAGAGCTGCTCGACCGCGTCCTCGGGAGCCCGCCCGGCCAGCCTGCCCCACGGCCCGCTGTCGTCGGCCATGCGCTCCAGGCTCGGCAGCCCGTGCCGCAGCCACCGCTTCAGCGGTGTCCGGGCGCCGCCGGGCTCTGAGTTGAGCAGCGCCTGCATGGCGCCGCAGCCCGAGTGCCCGCACACCGTGATGGACCGCACCTGAAGCACGTCCACGGCGTACTCGATCGCGGCCGCCACCGAGTCGTCGCCGCTCTCCTCGCCCGGGCGTGGGACGAGGTTGCCCACGTTGCGCACGACGAACAGGTCGCCCGGGCCACTGGAGGTGATCATCGATGTGACCAGCCGCGAGTCGGCGCAGGTCAGGAAGAGCTGCGACGGCCGCTGCCCCTCACGCGCCAGCCGGGCCAGCTCGCTGCGCACCAGAGGCGCGGTGTTGCGCTGGAACGCGCTGATGCCACGCGCCAGTTCGTGCCCACTGGCTCCGCCGGCGCCCTTCGGGGCAGGGGCGGTGCGGTCCGTCCCGCCCGGGTCGTTCCGGGAAGGGGGAGCGTATTGAGGGCGGTCGCACTGGTGGTTGCGCCAGGGCGTCCAGGGCCGGCAACGGCAGCCGGTGAAGGCCTGGGGCTCGGAGATGCGGGTGCCGGGGTGCCGGCCGGTGATCTCGACGGTGCCGCCCTGCGCGGTGTGCGTCTTCTGCCAGTCCTGCAACGTCTCGTAGGCCGCGTGGTCCATGAACGACCCGTCCAGCTCGACGACGGTGTCGGCACCGTGGGGTACGAGATGCAGGGCCCGGCTGAGCCGTGGCACCGCGAGGAACGTCAACTGTCCTCGGACGTGTACGTGATGGACTCCTTCCCTCTCTTGGTGCGTGATGCGGGTGCGGGTGAGGCGGTGCAGGGCGACGCCGACGGCCATGGCGATGCCCAGCGCGACGCCCTCCAGGACGCCGAGGGACACGACGCCGAGGGTCGTGACGGCGTAGACCCACACTTCTCGGTGGCGCGTCACCGTGCGGATGTGGTGCAGGGACACCATCTGGATGCCGACGGCCATCACCAGGGCGGCGAGCGAGGCGAGCGGGATGAGCTCCAGGATCGGGACCATCAGCAGCGCGGCGATCACTACGAGAACGCCGTGCAGCATCGTGGAGTTCCGGCTCACCGCGCCCGCGTGCACGTTCGCCGAAGTCCGCACGGCCACGCCCGCGATGGGCAGTCCGCCGAGGGAGCCGGAGACGATGTTGGCGGCGCCCTGCCCGAGCAGTTCGCGGTCGAGGTCGGAGCGCCGGACGCGGGCGGACAGGCCCGGGCGGCCGGCCACCAGCTTGTCCACGGCGACCGCGCCGAGCAGTGACTGCACGCTGCACACCAGCGTGGTGGTGAGCACCGCGGCGACGATGCCGAGCACGGGGCCCTCGGGCAGTCCGGCCAGGGCGTGGTTGCTCCAGGACGGCAGGTCGACCTTGGGCAGGCGGAGGCCGGCGAGGGCGGCGGCGACGCTGGCTCCGGCGACGGCGACGAGCGCGGCCGGGACCTTGCGCAGCAGGCGTCCGGCCCGGCCGGGCAGTCTCGGCCAGAGCAGGAGCAGTGCCAGGGTCAGCGCGCTCACCGACACGGACGCCAGACGCATGTCCGCCAACTGGGCGGGCAGGGCGCGGAGGTTGTCCGGGACGGAACTCTGCGGTGTGCCGCCGAGCACGATGTGCAGCTGGGCGACGGCGATGGTGACGCCGATCCCGGCGAGCATGCCGTGCACGATGGCGGGGCTGACGGCGAGGGCGCCACGGGCCACGCGCAGGCAGCCGAGGCCCAGTTGGGCGAGACCGGCCAGGACGGTGATGGCGCAGGTCGTCCGCCAGCCGTAGCGCTGGATGAGATCGGCGGTGACGACGGTGAGTCCGGCGGCCGGTCCGCTCACCTGGAGCGGGGAGCCGCCGAGCCGTCCGGCGACGAGCCCGCCCACGGCGGCGGCGACGAGGCCGGCCTGGAGCGGTGCGCCGGTGGCGAGGGCGATGCCCAGGGAAAGGGGCAGTGCGATCAGGAAGACCGCGATCGAGGCCGACACGTCGGCACCCGCGATCCGGAAACGGCGGGGCCCTTGGGACGGCGGGCTGTGGGGCGGATGGGTGCGCTCGGTCCGGCTCGGATCGTCGGCGCGGGTGGGGACGCAGGCTGACATGTGTTTCCCGTCTCCTCCGGGGCTGCGCGGTCGAGCGACGGGCTCCCCGCTCGGGGCGGGTGCCGGTCGCGGCCGTGGTCACGGTGTAAATCGGCGGGATGAATCAACGCTCGGTAAACGGATCGTAATGCAGAGTAAAGGACGAGCATAGACTTTACGGGCAAATGGGCGAATAAATCACTCTGAAGGGTGAAGTGGCTATCTGATCGGCTTGTCGTACTAATTCCTCCTCGGTCTCGTGCGAATTTGGCGGCGCTGTCCGCACCCGAGAGAAGGAAGAAGGTGGCGGAATGGCCGCCAGCCACAGGATCGCCGCCAGCCACAGGATCGCCGCGGGCTCCGTGATCGCCGCGGTCTGCGCCGTATCGCTCGCCGGTTGCGGGATCGGCACATCGCGGCACGAGGCCCCTGCTCCGCGGAAAGCGAAGCCGGCTCCGGCTCCGAAGAGCGCGATCCGGCTGATCGGGGACGGTTCCACCGCCTACACCGGCGCCCAGCCCCACGTGCCCAGGCCCGAGCGGCTGCGGCCCGGCCAGAAGCCCCCGCAGTTCGTCGTCTTCTCCTGGGACGGCGCGGGCGAGGACAGCCAGAAGCTGTTCTCGCACTTCCGCAAGGTCGCCAAGGCGAACAACGCGACCATGACCTACTTCCTCAGCGGCGTGTACCTGCTGCCGGACGACAAACGCGACCGGTACCGGCCGCCGCAGCACTCCCCGGGGCGCTCCGACATCGGCTTCAACGACCGCCGCGGCATCGCCGCCACCGTGCAGCAGCTGCGGCTGGCGTGGCTGGAGGGCAACGAGATCGGCACCCACTTCAACGGCCACTTCTGCGGCAGCGGCGGCGGGGTCGGCGAGTGGTCCGTGCGGGACTGGAAGGACGAGATCGCCCAGGCCAAGCAGTTCGTGAAGACGTGGAAGACCAACACCGGCATGAAGGACGCGTCCCCGCTGCCGTTCGACTACGACAAGGAGCTCATCGGCGCCCGCACACCCTGCCTGGAGGGCCAGCGGAACTTCGTGAAGGCGGCCCGCGACCTGGGCTTCCGCTACGACACAAGCGGCGTCAGCGACCAGGTCTGGCCGAAGAAGAAGCACGGCCTGTGGGACGTGTCCATGCAGCTCGTGCCGTTCCCCGGGCACTCCTACGAGCAGCTGAGCATGGACTACAACTTCATGGTCAACCAGTCGGGCACCACCACCCAGGGCAAGCGCGCCATGCACGATTTCTGGGGCGACCAGATGCGCGACGGCCTGCTCAAGGGCTTCTACCGGGCCTACAACGGCAACCGCGCGCCCCTGATCATCGGCAACCACTTCGAGTCCTGGAACGGCGGTACCTACATGCGGGCCGTCGAGGAGGTCATCGAGGCGGTGTGCACCAAGGAGGAGGTGCGCTGCGTCTCGTTCCGGCAGCTCGTGGACTGGCTGGACGCCCAGGACCCGACGACGCTGGAGAGGCTGCGCGCACTGAAGGTCGGGGAGGCGCCGAAGCAGGGCTGGGGGTCGTTCCTCGCGGGCCGGCCCGCCCCGGCCCCGAAGGGTGTGCCCGGGGCTCCGGCAGCGAGGTAGCGGCCCCGAGTGAAGATGGCCACTCCGCCGTGGGGCGGGCCCTCGGGGTGCGTAGGGTCGTACTCATGAGTACAGCAGGCGCGACCGCCGACCCTCTCGCGGCCCTGGGGGCGCTGCCCGGGGTCGCCGATTCCGTGGAGTCCGTGCGCAAGTCCGTGGACCGGGTCTACGGGCACCGCATCATGCGGCGGCGCAGCAACGCGATCACCTCCGAGGCGGCCCTGCGCGGCGCCCGTGGCTCGGCGGCGCTGGCCGGCGCGGACTGGGCCCTGGAGGAGGTCCGCCGGCGCACGGACTTCAGCGGCGACGACGAGGCGCGCACCGTGGGTGCCGCTCTGCGGCTCACCGCCGAGGCGGGCCAGCTGCTGTCCATCTGGCGGCAGTCGCCCCTGCGCGTGCTGGCCCGGCTGCACCTGGTGGCGGCGGCCGACAAGGCCGACGAGGTGGGCCGGCCCCGGCAGGAGGGTGAGCCGGTCGACGAGCCGCTGGTCGGGCTGCCGCTGCCGAGCGCGGCCGAGGCGCACGGCCGGCTGGAGGGGCTGGCCGAGCTGATCATCGCGGGCGGCTCCGCGCCGGCGCTGGTGACGGCCGCCGTCGTGCACGGCGAGCTCCTCGCGCTGCGCCCTTTCACGTCCCACAACGGCCTGGTCGCGCGCACGGCGGAACGCATCGTCCTGATCGGCAGCGGCCTGGATCCGAAGTCGGTCTGCGCGGCCGAGGTGGGCCATGCCGAGCTGGGCCGTGAGGCCTACCTGGAAGCCCTCGGCGGGTACGTCTCCGGCACCCCGGAGGGCATGGCCGCCTGGATCGCCCACTGCGGCAGGGCGGTCGAGCTGGGGGCTCGCGAGTCGACGGCGGTGTGCGAGGCGTTGCAGCGCGGAGCGGCGTGAAACCGCGCCGGCAAAGAGATGCGGCGGTACGAGAACTCGTACCGCCGCTGGCATGAGCACCGGGGTACCAAGCGTCCTCGATATATGCCCATCAGGTCGGGAACTTTGCCCGTCCCTGGTGCGGCTGGCCCGTAATCGACGGGTCGACGTCGCGTGGGTGCCCGGTGTTCATGCTCGGTCCGTGGGGCCAAATGCGTAATTAAGGTGATCCTCTCGGATGTCCTTGGTCTCGCGGGCCGTTGACTCCTTTGTACTCCTGCCCCGGGATAAGCGGAAGTCCAGGCTGCACTTCTTTACTTTTGGGTTCAAATAGGACTTCGGGTCGTCCCGGGTCAAGCGACGGTCGCGCGGCGCCGGTTCGCGTACCAGACGAGACCGGCGGTGGCCGCCGCGGCGCCTATCGCGGCGACCGCGACGAGCGCCGGACGCGGCGGTACGGAGAACCCGGGGATGCGCTGCTTGAGCCGGACCGGACGGTGGAAGTCCAGGATCGGCCACCCGCGCGCGAGGGCCTCGCGGCGCAGCGCGCGGTCCGGGTTCACGGCATGGGGGTGCCCGACGGACTCCAGCATCGGCACGTCGGTCGCCGAGTCGCTGTAGGCGTAGCAGCGGCTGAGGTCGTACCCCTCGGAAGCGGCCAGCTCCCTGATGGCCTCGGCCTTGGTCGGGCCGTAGGCGTAGTACTCCACCTCGCCGGTGAAGCAGCCGTCGTCGCCCACGACCATGCGGGTCGCCACCACCCGGTCCGCGCCGAGCAGCTCGCCGATCGGCTCGACCACCTCCGCGCCCGACGTGGACACGATCACGACGTCGCGGCCGGCCGTGTGGTGCTCCTCGATGAGGGAGGCGGCCTCGTCGTAGATGATCGGGTCGATCAGATCGTGCAGCGTCTCGGCGACGATCTCCTTGACCTGCTGCACGTTCCAGCCGCGGCAGAGCGCCGACAGGTACGCGCGCATGCGCTCCATCTGGTCGTGGTCGGCGCCGCCGGCCAGGAAGACGAACTGGGCATATGCAGTTCGCAAGACGGCCCTGCGGTTGATCAGACCGCCTTGGTAGAACGACTTGCTGAACGTGAGCGTGCTCGACTTCGCAATGACCGTCTTGTCCAGGTCAAAGAAGGCTGCTGTGCGGGGCGACGAGTGGTTTTCCACGCCCTTGAGCATAGGGGCAGCCCATTCGGCGTAAGGTGGGGCGTGTGGGTTTGCCTGAGAGGGCTCTCGGGTACACCATGGAAGTCACGGATCGTTCGCGACCGTGCTAACCCGGCCCGACTCCTCCCCCCCCGAGTCGGCCGTGGGGACGACCCCCGCTCTCCCCCCCGGCGGGGGTCGTCGCATGTCCGGGTGGGTTTTCTCCTCCTTCGCGCGGCCGGATGGCCGCTTCGCTGCCGCCTCGGCGCGGCTGTTGGCATGCCCCTGATCTGTCACGGTGCGTAGCCGTCGGACTCCTCTGTGGAAGTCGCACGGAGGGCCTGCGGGCGTCACCGGTTTGGGTGACGGCGATATTCACAACTGCCGAGGCGTCCACAGTTATCCACCAAGATCCACACGATTTCCGGGATCGCTGCACCGTGATTCCAGCGCACCCCACTCGCGGCGGGTTCATGGCCCGGCTCCGATTGCCGGGGGCGTATGGCCGGTTTGTGTCGGCCGTTCAAAGGGAGGCCGCCTTGCCGGTTCTTCCCACGATTGGGAATCGCGGGGCCGCAGGGGCCGTGCGAGTCATGCAGCGAAGGGGGATGGAGACCGTGGCCGGAGCCGTCACACACGATCCGCCGCCGGCCGCCGGAGGGCGGCAGGGCGGACCGCTGATCCTCACCGAGGACACCGAACTCCTCGACGACCTGCTGCGCCTGTGCGCGGCGGCGGGCGCCACGCCCGAGGTGCACCACGGGGTGCCCGACCGCAGAGGCGGCTGGGAGACCGCGCCGCTCGTCCTCGTGGGCGACGACGCCGCGCGGCGGGTGCGCGGGGCCGCGCGCAGAAGGGGAGTCGTCCTCGTCGGCCGGGACCAGGACGATTCCGGGGTGTGGCGCCGGGCCGTCGAGATCGGCGCCGAACACGTCCTGATGCTGCCCGACGGCGAGCAGTGGCTCGTCGACCGCATCGCCGACGTGGCCGAGGGCGTCGGCCGGCCCGCCCTCACCGTGGGCGTGATCGGCGGCCGGGGCGGGGCCGGAGCGTCCACGCTCGCGTGCGCCCTCGCCGTCACCTCCGCGCGCGAGGGGCTGCGCACACTCCTCGTGGACGCCGATCCGCTGGGCGGCGGACTCGACGTACTCCTCGGCGGCGAGACGGCCGACGGCCTGCGCTGGCCCGCGTTCGCCTCTTCACGCGGGCGGGTCGGCGGGGGCGCTCTGGAGGAGTCGCTGCCCGAACTGCACTCGCTGCGGGTGCTCAGCTGGGACCGCGGCGACCGGATCGCCGTCCCGCCCCAGGCGGTGCGTGCGGTGCTCGCCGCGGCCCGGCGCCGGGGTGGCACGGTCGTGGTCGACCTGCCGCGCCGCATCGACGACGGTGTCGCCGAGGTCCTCACGCAGCTCGACGTCGGCGTGCTGGTGGTGCCCGCCGAGCTGCGCGCCGTCGCGGCCGCCGGGCGGGTGGCGTCCGCGGTCGGCATGGTCCTGCGCGATCTGCGGGTGGCGGTCCGCGGGCCGTACTCGCCGGGGCTCGACGACCGGGAAGTGGCCCGGCTGCTCGGACTGCCCCTGGTCGGCGAGGTGCCGGTCGAGCCGCACCTGCTGCGCCCGGACGAGGGCACGGCACCCCCGGGCGCCGCCCCGCGCGGACCGCTCGCCCGGTTCTGCAGGGAGTTCTGGGAGCGGGCGCTCGTCGAGGCGGGTGCGGCGTGAACACCCTGGCCGGGCTGGAGGGCGTGGAACTGCTCGACGGGGTGCGGCGGTGGCTGGCCGAGAGCGGAACCGAGCCCACGCCCGCGCGCGTGGCACAGGCCCTGCGGGAGCAGGGACGGGTGCTCGGGGACGCGGAAGTCCTGGGGGCCGCCGCGCGGTTGCGGTCCGAACTGGTCGGCAGCGGGCCGCTGGAGACCCTGCTCGCCGACCCGTCGGTGACCGACGTGCTGGTGTCGGCCCCGGATCGGGTCTGGGTGGACCGCGGCGGCGGACTGGAGCTCACGCAGGTGCGCTTCGCGGACGCGGCGGCCGTACGGCGGCTCGCCCAGCGCCTCGCCGCCGTGGCCGGGCGCCGGCTGGATGACGCCCGGCCCTGGGCCGACGCCCGCCTGCCCGACGGGACCCGGCTGCACGCGGTGCTGCCGCCGGTCGCCGTGGGCTGCGCCTGCCTGTCCCTGCGGGTCGTACGGCCGCGTGCCTTCACACTCGGCGAGCTGGTCGCGGCGGGCACGGTGCCGCCGGGCGGGGACCGCGTGCTGCGCGCCCTCCTCGACGCACGGCTGTCCTTCCTCGTCAGCGGCGGCACGGGCAGCGGCAAGACGACCCTGCTGAGCGCCCTTCTGGGGCTGGTGGGGCCGGACGAGCGGATCGTCCTCGCCGAGGACTCGGCGGAACTGCGGCCGGACCATCCGCACGTGGTGCGGCTGGAGACCAGACCCGCCAACCAGGAGGGCGCCGGCCTCGTCACGCTCGAGGACCTGGTGCGCCAGGCGCTGCGGATGCGGCCCGACCGGCTGGTCGTGGGCGAGGTCCGCGGACCCGAAGTGGTGCATCTGCTGGCCGCGTTGAACACCGGCCACGAGGGCGGCTGCGGAACCGTGCACGCCAATGCCGCCGCCGATGTACCGGCCCGCTTGGAGGCGCTCGGCACGGCCGCCGGGCTCGACCGAGCCGCGCTGCACAGCCAGGTGGCGGCCGCCCTCTCCGTGGTGCTGCACCTCGTACGCGACCGGACCGGGCGGCGGCGGATCGCCGAGGTGCATGTGCTGGAGCGGGAGTTGTCGGGGCTGGTGCGGACGGTGCCGGCGCTGCGGTGGGGACCGGAGGCCTTCGTGCGCGAGCGGGGGTGGGAGCGGCTGCGGGGGCTGCTTCGGACTGCGGGAACCGAGGGCGGGCCGGGTGCGGCCGGCATGAAGGGGGCGAGTGATGACGGGAGCGGCTGAGATGTCCATGGGTGCGGCCGTGGCGTGCATGGGCGCGGCGGTCTGGCTGCTGGGTGAGCGTCACTCGGCGGCACGGCGGGCGCGGTTGCTGCTCGCGGGCGGCGGGACCGTCGGGAGCGGACCGCCCGGTTGGCGCGGGGCGGTTGAGGGGCTGCGGCGGGTCCGCGGGCGGCTGCGGGCCGAGTGGTGGGCGCCGGTGGCCGGGCTGGTGCTGGCGGTGCTCGGGGCGTCGGTGCTGCCCGTCGTCCTGGGAGCGGCCGGCGTGCCGCTGTTGCGTCGGGTCCGGCTGGCCGGCCGGGTGCGGCGGGACCGGGAGCGCCGGGCCGACGCGGTCATCGCCCTGTGCGGAGCGCTCGCCGGGGAGGTGCGGGCCGGGCGCCAGCCGGCAGAGGCGTTGCTGCGGGCCGCGCGGGACTGCGGCGGACTCGCGGACGCACAGGGGACGGTGCTTGCGGCGGCACGGTTCGGCGGTGACGTGCCGGACGCGCTCGCGACCGCCGCCGGGCAGCCGGGCGCCGAGGGGCTGCGGGGACTCGCGGCGTGCTGGCGGGTCGCCGTGGACCAGGGCGCGGGGCTCGCGGCGGGACTCGACCGACTCGCCGCCGCCCTGCGCGCCGAACGGGACCAACGATCCGACCTGCGCGCCCAGTTGGCCGGAGCCCGGGCCACGGCGGTGCTGCTCGCCGGGCTGCCGGCCCTGGGGCTCCTCATCGGTACCGCTCTCGGCGCCGACCCCCTCCATGTCCTGCTGCACACCACGGCGGGCCTGGGCTGTCTGGTGGCCGGCGGTGTGCTGGAGGGCCTCGGGCTGTGGTGGGTGCAGCGGATCGTGCGGGGTGCGGAGGCGGCGGCATGAGCGGGGAAGTTGTCCACAGGCTGGGGGTAACGGTGGGGGTTCTGCTGGCTCTCCGGTGGTCGGTGTGCCGGCTCGTGGAGGCGGGGCGCCGCCGGAGGATGCGGCGTCGGCTGGCCGAGCTGTCGCCCCGGGAGGCGACCGCTCCGGCCCCGCGCCCGGCCTGGAGCCGGGCCGCGCGCAGATGGTCGGTTCCCGTCGGCGTGGCGTGCGCCGGGTGGGCGCTGATCGGCGGCCCGGTCGGCGTCGCCGTCGGACTGGCCGGCGCGGTGGGGATGTGGCGGTGGCGGCTGCGGCAGGACGCGGCCGGTGCGGACACGCCGGCATCCGACCTCGCCGAGGCGGCGCGGCAACTGCCCCTGGCCGCCGATCTGCTGGCGGCCTGCATCGCGGCGGGGGCGGGCCCGGTGGTCGCCGCGCAGGCGGTGGGCGAGGCCCTGGGCGGTCCGGTGGGCGAGGCCCTCGCCCAAGGTGCGGCCGAGGTACGGCTGGGCGGCGAACCGGGCCCGGCCTGGCGGAGGCTGGCCGCTCTCCCGGGCGCCGGAGGTCTGGCCCGGTTGCTCGAACGGGCCGATGTGTCCGGGCTGCCCGCCGCCACGCCGGTCGCACGCCTCGCCGCCGAGGCCCGTGCCGACTGGGGGCGCGCCGCGACGGCCAGGGCACGCCGAGCGGGCGTCATGGTCAGCGCTCCGGTCGGGCTGTGTTTCCTGCCCGCCTTCATCGCGGTCGGCGTGCTGCCCGTGGTGATCGGGCTCGCGGGCGGGGTGCTCGGAGGGGGTGGTGCCTGAGGCGGCGAAGACCCGGATCAGCGGCGGAACAAGTCAGCGGTTGGCAACAGAAGTTCGGAACTTTCCCACGGGGGTTGAGATGTATCAGGCGGTACGGGCACGGGTGAGTGCCCTGGTGTGCGGGGCGCGTGCGGCGCGGAGGGACGCGGGGATGGTCACGTCCGAGTACGCGATGGGAATCGTCGCGGCGGTGGCCTTCGCGGTGGTGCTCTACAAGGTCATCACGAGCGGCGCGGTCAGTACGGAGCTCCAGAACATCGTGAAGGAAGCCCTCGATGCGCGGATGTGAGCGGGGCGCCGACCGGGGGTTCGTCACGGCGGAGTCGGCCGTGGTGCTGCCCGTGCTGGTGATGTTCGCGATGGCGCTGGTGTGGGGGCTGCTGGTCGTGGCCGCGCAGATCCAGTGCGTGGACGCGGCACGGACGGGCGCCCGCGCGGCGGCCCGCCAGGACCCGCCCGACGCGGTTGTGCGACTGACCCGTGAGGCGGCACCGCCCGGCGCGAAAGTGACCGTCGACCGGGGCACGGAACACGTCCGCGTGGTCGTCGTGGCCGAGCCGCCGGTGCTGCGCGGCCTGTCCTTCGCCGTGCGGGAGGAGGCGGTGGCGTCGGTGGAGGAGACGGTGGGGGTGGGCACGTGAGACGGCGGCCGCAGATGCGGGGGCGGCGCCCGAGGTGCCGGGAGGCGGGGCGGCGGGCGCTGCGAGGTCTCGCACCGGACCAGGGGTCCGCCACCGTCTGGAGTGTCGGGGCGATCGCCGTCCTGTGCGTGGTGTTCGGCGTCGTCCTCGCGCTGGGGCAGGCCGTCGTGATCCGGCACCGTGCGGCGGGCGGTGCGGATCTCGCGGCCCTCGCGGCGGCGGACCACTGGGCCGAGGGCGGTACGGCGGCCTGCGCCCGGGCCGGCCGGGTGGCCCGGGCACAGGGTGTCCGGCTCGTGCGGTGCGAGGTCGCCGGAGAGATCTCGGACGTGACGGCGGCGTCGGGCCGGGGGCCGTTCACAGCGGAGGTCAGGGCGCGGGCGGGGCCTCCGTCGGCTCCCCTGGGTCTTCCCTCGGCGGCTGCTGCGCCTCCGCCTCCTTCTCCTCGGGAGCGCCCTCCAGCAGCACCGTGAGCAGTCGCACCGCGCCCCTCTTGTGCAGCGGGTCGTTGCCGTTGCCGCACTTGGGGGACTGGATGCAGGACGGGCAGCCGGCGTCGCACTCGCAGGAGGCGATGGCCTGGCGGGTGGCGGTCAGCCAGGTGCGGGCGGTGTGGAAGGCGCGCTCAGCGAAGCCCGCGCCGCCGGGATGGCCGTCGTAGACGAAGACCGTGGGCAGGAGCGTGTCGGGATGTAGCGGGATGGACACGCCGCCGATGTCCCAGCGGTCGCAGGTCGCGAAGAGGGGCAGCAGGCCGATCGACGCGTGCTCGGCGGCGTGCAGCGAGCCGCCGAGGATCTCCGGGTTGATTCGCGCGCGGTCGAGCTGGTCCTCGGTGACGGTCCACCACACGGCCCGGGTGCGCAGCGTACGAGGAGGGAGGTCGAGTTTCGTCTCGCCCAGCACCTCGCCGGTCATGAGCCGTCTGCGGAGGAAGGAGACGACCTGGTTGGTGACCTCGACGGAGCCGTAGCAGAGGCGGCCGTCGCCCCAGGGGATCTCGACGTCCGTCTCCAGCACGGAGATCGACGTCGTGTCACGGGCGACCGTGGAGTAGGGCGGGGCGGCCTCCTCGACGAGGGCGACGGAGTCCTCCAGGTCCAGCGACCGCACCAGGTACGTGCGGCCCTGGTGGAGGTGGACCGCCCCCTCGTGGACGGTCGAGTGCGCGGCGCCCGCGTCGACCGTGCCGAGCAGCCGGCCCGTGCCGGCCTCGACGACCTGGATGGGGCGCCCGCCCTCACCGCGGATGTCGGTGAGGTCGGCGGCCCGCTCGCGGCGGGTCCAGTGCCAGGCCTTGGTGCGGCGGCGCAGCAGCTTGGCTGCTTCGAGCTGGGGGAGGAGGTCCTCGCAGGCCGGGCCGAACAGGTCGAGGTCCTCGTCCGTCAGGGGCAGTTCCTCGGCGGCCGCACACAGGTGCGGGGCCAGCACGTAGGGGTTGTCCGGGTCGAGGACCGTCGACTCGACGGGCTGGTCGAACAGGGCCTCGGGGTGGTGGACGAGGAAGGTGTCCAGCGGGTCGTCACGGGCGACCAGGACGGCCAGCGCCCCCTGCCCGGACCGTCCGGCCCGGCCCGCCTGCTGCCACAGGGAGGCGCGTGTGCCCGGGTAGCCGGCGATGACGACCGCGTCCAGGCCGGAGATGTCGATGCCGAGTTCGAGGGCGTTCGTCGCGGCGAGGCCCAGCAGTTCACCCGAATGGAGGGCTTGTTCGAGTGCGCGGCGCTCTTCCGGCAGATAACCGCCCCGGTACGCCGCGACACGCCGGGCCAGCGACCGGTCGACCTCGGCCAGCCGCTCCTGGGAGATGACGGAGATCAGCTCGGCCGCGCGCCGGGACCGTACGAAGGCGACCGAGCGCACGCCCTGCACGGTGAGGTCGGTGAGCAGGTCGGCGGCCTCGGCGGTGGCCGTGCGGCGGACGGGGGCGCCCTTCTCGCCGTGCAGCTCGGTCAGCGGCGGTTCCCAGAGGGCGAACACCAGTTCACCGCGGGGGGAGGCGTCGTCGGCGACCTCCAGGACCGGCAGACCGGTGAGGCGGCGGGCGGCCACCGCGGGCTCGGCGGCAGTGGCGGAGGCCAGCAGGAACACGGGTGAGGCGCCGTAGCGGGCGCACAGGCGGCGCAGTCGGCGCAGCACCTGGGCGACGTGCGAGCCGAAGACACCGCGGTAGGTGTGGCACTCGTCGACGACGACGTACTTCAGCGACTTCAGGAAGGAGGACCAGCGGGCGTGGGACGGCAGGATGCCGCGGTGCAGCATGTCCGGGTTGGTCAGGACGTAGTTGGCGTACTGGCGGATCCACTCGCGCTCCTCGAACGGAGTGTCGCCGTCGTACACGGCCGTGCGTACCGAATGGCCCAACGGATGTGAAAGTTCCTTCACGGAGCGGCACTGATCCGCCGCAAGGGCCTTGGTGGGGGCCAGGTAGAGGGCGGTGGCGCCGCGGCCGTTCGGGGCCTCGGCGCCGTCCAGGAGGGTGGACAGGACCGGCACGAGGTAGGCCAGGGACTTGCCGGAGGCCGTGCCGGTGGCGACGACGACCGATTCGCCGTCCAGCGCGTGCTCCGCCGCGCGCGCCTGATGGGCCCATGGGTGCTCGATGCCCGCGCTCTGCACGGCCGCCACGACCTCCGCGCGGATCCGGTCCGGCCAGACGGCATGCCGACCCTCGCGCGGGGGCAAGTGCTCCGTATGAGTAATGCGCGAAGCCCTGCTCGGACCGGACGCGAGCCGGTCCAGGACCGCGCCCGGCGCGGGTCGGGAGGCGGGGTCCGTCGGGGGTCCATCGGATCGGTGATTCTTGGCCATCGGCACCGAGTGTGTCACTGGCGTGACGGACAATGGAGCCAAGGCGTCGTGCACGCCTGCCCGTAAGTGATTGAATGCCATCGCGGCTGGCGAATCGTCCAGGGGACGAAGCCGAGGTGCCCCTAGGGCGACCGCTCGATAGCAAGGTGCTGGAGGATCCGTGGACCTGTCCCTGTCGACCGAGACCATGGGCGATCGCACGATCGTCAGGGTCGGTGGCGAAATCGACGTATATACCGCGCCCAAGCTGCGCGAGCAGTTGGTCGAGCTGGTGAACGACGGCAGTTTCCACCTTGTCGTCGACATGGAGGGCGTGGACTTCCTCGACTCCACCGGGCTCGGCGTGCTGGTCGGCGGCCTGAAGCGTGTGCGGGCCCATGAGGGCTCCCTGCGCCTGGTCTGCAACCAGGAGCGCATTCTGAAGATCTTCCGCATCACCGGCCTCACCAAGGTGTTCCCGATTCACACCTCGGTCGAGGAAGCGGTGGCGGCGACCGACTGACCACCGGACCCGGGCCTCGTGCCCGGGCCGGCCGAAGTTGCGGCAAGAGTTCGGCAGAAGTGAAGACCGAGGGGGCCCGGGCTTTCGGCGGCCCGGAGCCTCTCGAAAGCACGCCCGTAGTTGCGAGGGGGATGCATGGCCACCGTTGAGCTCCGCTTCAGCGCGCTGCCCGAGCACGTCAGGACCGCCCGACTGGTGGCGGCCGCGGTGGCGCGCAGGGCCGGAGTGGACGAGGCCGTCCTCGACGAGGTCAGGCTCGCTGTCGGCGAGGCCTGCACGCGGGCCGTCGGGCTGCACCAGACCGGCGGGATCTCGGCACCGGTGAAGGTGCTGCTGATCGAGGAGGAGAAACAGTTCTCCATCGAGGTCGGCGACGAGGCACCGCACGCGGTCCCCGGCGAGCGCGGACCCGGCGCCGGACCAGGCGACCCCGACGGTGAGGCCGAGGAGGACGAGATGGGCCTCGCGGTCATCAGCGGGCTCGTCGACGATGTCGAGGTCAGCGCGGGGGAGCACGGCGGGTCGATCAAGATGACATGGCCGACCACCCCGCCGCCCACCATCCTGGCCTGACAAGCCACCGCGCACACCGTTCTTGACGAAGGGCCCCACCCGTGGGGCCCTTCGTCATGTGCGGGTGTCAGTGCTCGCCTTTACAGTAGTTCCTGTGCCGTTCATCGCGTGAATTCGTTCACGATCATTCGTATGCTCCACGGCAGTCCGAGAATGCTTTCAGGGCATTACCTCAGAAGGCCAATTCCGCTTATCGCGCTCTGTTTTGATCAGGTTCCGGTACCTACAATCCCGTCCACATCTTGAGCTCAGCCCAAGCGTCAAGGAGGACGAATGGCGGGGCTTTCTCTCTCACCACAGTCGGGCCATCCCACAGACCTCGCAGCCGCCGTGCTGACCGATGGCAACCGCGTTCTCGTCGTGGTCATCGCGGTCGTCGCGCTGGCGGCACTCGTGGTCGCGGGCGTCCTGGTACGCCAGGTACTCGCGGCCGGCGAGGGCACCGACAGCATGAAGAAGATCGCGGCGGCGGTCCAGGAAGGCGCGAACGCCTATCTGGCGCGTCAGCTGCGCACGCTCGCGGTATTCGCCGTGGTCGTGTTCTTCCTGCTCATGCTGCTGCCCGCGGACGACTGGAATCAGCGTGCCGGTCGGTCGGTGTTCTTCCTGATCGGAGCGGCGTTCTCGGCGGCCACGGGCTATATCGGCATGTGGCTCGCCGTGCGCAGCAATGTGCGTGTCGCCGCGGCGGCGCGTGAAGCCACTCCGGCGGCAGGCGAGCCGGAAAAAGATCTCACCACCGTTTCGCACAAAGCGATGAAGATCGCATTTCGCACGGGCGGCGTCGTCGGCATGTTCACGGTGGGCCTCGGCCTGCTGGGCGCCTCCTGCGTGGTGCTGGTGTACGCGGCCGACGCGCCGAAGGTGCTCGAGGGCTTCGGCCTGGGGGCCGCGCTGATCGCGATGTTCATGCGTGTCGGCGGCGGTATCTTCACCAAGGCCGCCGACGTCGGCGCCGACCTGGTCGGCAAGGTCGAACAGGGCATTCCGGAGGACGACCCGCGCAATGCCGCGACCATCGCCGACAATGTGGGCGACAACGTCGGCGACTGCGCGGGCATGGCGGCCGACCTCTTCGAGTCGTACGCCGTGACCCTCGTCGCCGCGCTGATCCTGGGCTCGGCGGCCTTCGGCGACGCCGGGCTCGGCTTCCCGCTGCTCGTGCCGGCGATCGGTGTGATCACCGCCATGATCGGCATCTTCGCGGTGGCGCCGAGGCGCGCCGACCGCAGCGGCATGAGCGCCATCAACCGCGGGTTCTTCATCTCCGCGGTGATCTCGCTCGTGCTGGTGGCCGTGGCCGTCTTCGTCTACCTGCCCGGGAAGTACTCGGAGCTCGACGGTGTGACGGACGCGGCGATCACGGGCAAGGAGGGAGACCCGCGGGTCCTCGCGCTCGTCGCGGTGGCCATCGGCATCGTGCTCGCCGCCCTGATCCAGCAACTGACCGGCTACTTCACCGAGACCACCCGGCGTCCCGTCCGGGACATCGGCAAGACCTCGCTCACCGGCCCGGCCACCGTCGTCCTCGCCGGTATCTCCGTGGGTCTCGAATCGGCCGTCTACACCGCCCTGTTGATCGGCCTCGGCGTGTACGGGGCGTTCCTGCTCGGCGGTACGTCGATCATGCTGGCACTGTTCGCGGTGGCACTGGCGGGCACCGGCCTGCTCACCACGGTCGGCGTGATCGTCGCGATGGACACCTTCGGGCCGGTCTCCGACAACGCGCAGGGCATCGCGGAGATGTCCGGCGACGTCGAGGGCGCGGGCGCGCAGGTGCTCACGAATCTGGACGCGGTCGGCAACACCACCAAGGCGATCACCAAGGGCATCGCGATCGCCACGGCCGTGCTCGCCGCGGCGGCGCTCTTCGGGTCGTACCGCGACGCGATCTTCACCGGCGCGCGGGACGTGGGCGAGAAGCTCAGCGGGGACGGTGCCCCGATGAGTCTCATGATGGACATCTCTCAGCCCAACAACCTCGTGGGTCTCGTCGCGGGCGCGGCGGTCGTCTTCCTCTTCTCGGGGCTGGCGATCAACGCCGTGTCGCGGTCGGCGGGTTCCGTGGTCTACGAGGTCCGGCGGCAGTTCCGCGAGAAGCCCGGGATCATGGATTACAGCGAGACCCCGGAGTACGGCAAGGTCGTCGACATCTGCACCAAGGACGCGTTGCGCGAGCTGGCCACGCCAGGTCTGCTCGCCGTGATGGCGCCCATCTTCATCGGGTTCACGCTCGGTGTCGGGCCGCTCGGCGCGTTCCTGGCGGGAGCGATCGGTGCGGGCACGCTGATGGCGGTGTTCCTGGCCAACTCCGGTGGCGCCTGGGACAACGCCAAGAAGCTCGTCGAGGACGGCCACCACGGAGGCAAGGGCAGTGAGGCGCACGCGGCGACCGTGATCGGCGACACCGTCGGCGACCCCTTCAAGGACACCGCCGGTCCCGCGATCAACCCGCTGCTGAAGGTCATGAACCTGGTGTCGCTGCTCATCGCGCCCGCGGTGATCAAGTTCTCCTACGGCGCCGACAAGAGCATCGGGGTGCGGATCCTGGTCGCGGCCCTGGCGTTCCTCGTGATCGTCGGCGCGGTGTACGTGTCAAAGCGGCGTGGAATCGCCATGGGTGACGAAGACAACGCCGAAGCGAAGCCCAAGTCGGCGGACCCGGCGGTGGTTTCGTAGGGAGGTCGTCCAAGCCCCAGCTCAAGGTGCGGGCGGGCGGCGCGCGTTGACGCGTCGCCCGCCCGCTCTGTGTGTGCACCATCGCGTCGTGAGGCTTCTCTCGCTTGATGCAAAAGGTTACAAAAGGGTCTTAATAGACGTTCGGCGTGCGGTTGCCGTGCATCTGGCGTGTATGTTCCGGGGCCGAGAGCCATGGAAGGGACCAAACCGGTGAACAAGAAGCTCGCGGCCGCACTGTCCGGCGGTGCGGTACTGGTACTGGCGCTGTCGGGGTGCGGCGGCGACGACAACGAGAAGCTGGACTCCTGGGCCAAGGAGGTCTGCGACGCCGTACAGCCGCAGGCCAAGAAGATCGAGTCGGCCAATGCCTCGATCCAGAAGGAAACCTCGGACAACAGCAAGCCGGAGGACGTCCAGAAGACCGACGCGAAGGCCTTCCAGGACATGTCCGACGCCTACAAGGCCATCGGGGCCGCGGTGACCAAGGCCGGGGCGCCGGACGTCGAGAACGGCGAGAAGAAGCAGCAGGACGCCGTCAAGGAGCTCAACGCGATCTCCTCCTCGTACGCCTCCCTGAAGAAGCAGGTCGACGGGCTCGACACCAAGGACCAGGGCAAGTTCGCGGACGGCCTCAAGGACATCGCCACGGAGCTCGACAAGCTGGGCAAGAGCGGGAACGACGCGCTCCGGACCCTTGAGGAGGGCGAGGTCGGCCAGGCGATGGCCCGGCAGTCCAGCTGCAAGGCGGCGACGGCGCCGGCGACCCAGAGCTGAGCGAGGAGTACTTCCGGGGCATGCGGGACCGCTGAGCCGGCAGTGACTGTGGAGCCGGGACGCGAGCCGCGCGCGATGCCTGTGCCGGGAGCGCGGAGGCACGCCCGATAACCGTGCCGGGAGCACGGACGCGCGCCCGATAACCGTGCCGGGAGCGCGGAGGCGCGCCCGATAACCGTGCCGGCGGCGCAGAGACGCGCCCGCTACCCGTGTCGGGGGCGCGGAGGCGCGGCATGCCCGAGCCGGTCGGCGGAGGCGGGCGATATCCGTGCCGGGGCGTGGAGCGGCGGGCGCTGGCCCGGAGCTGGGGTGTGGACGCGCGCGGTGTCCGAGCGGGTCTGCGGAGGCGGGTGATACGCGATCAGGGGTGCGGAGCTGTGCGAGATGCCCGAGCCGCGGTGAGGAGCCGCGCGGTGCCCGAGTCGTGGGGTGGAGCGGCGGGCGATACGTGAGCAGGAGCGCGGAGCCGCGTGATAGCCGAGCCCGAGCCGGAGCGCGGGCCGCGCGAGATGCCCGAGCCGCGGCGAGGAGCCGCGCGGTGCCCGAGTGGTGGGGTGGAGCGGCGGGCGATACGTGAGCAGGGGAGCGGAGCCGCGTGATCAGCCGAGCCCGAATCGGAGCGCGCAGCCGTGCGAGATACTGAACCGCGGCGAGGCGGTGCCCCTGCCAGTTTTGAGAGGGCGCGGTATCCGAGCCGGGGCGCGGAGGCACGCCATACCGTGCGTGATACCCGGCACGGGCGCGTGCGATACCGGTGTCGGCGGCCACAATGGGGGCGTGAGTAACGCCAGCCAGTCACCCCTGTCCCCGCTGCCCTTCTCCGACCGTCCCGATGTGGCCGCCCGGCTCCGGGACGCCCTGCTCGGAGCCTCCTTCACCGCCGACGGGCTGCTCGAACTGCTCGGCGCCCCCGCGTACGCGGCCCTGGCCCGGAGCGAGACCGTGCCCGCGCTCCGGGCGACCCGAGGGGACACGCCGCTGGAGTTGCTCGTCCGGCTGTTCCTCCTTCAGCAGCCCGTGCCGCACACGCGCGTGGCGGACGTCCTGCCCGTCGAGGCCTGCCTGGAGAGCGGCTGGCTGACGCGTGCCGGCGGCGACGGGCTCGCCGCCACCGTGGACGTACGGCCGTACGGCGGGCCCGGCGGCGAGGACTGGTTCATCGTGTCGGACCTGGGCTGCGCGGTCGGTGGCGCCGGCGGGATCGGCCGGCGTGACGAGGGAGTCGTCCTGGGCGTCGGGGGCGCCTCCACGACACTCGCCGGCATCACGGTCCGTACGCCCGTCGCCGCCGCGCTCGACCTCGGCACCGGCTCCGGCATCCAGGCGCTGCACGCCGCCCATCACGCCACGCGCGTGACGGCCACCGACCTCAACCCGCGCGCGCTGCACATCACCGCCCTCACCCTGGCGCTGTCCGGCACTCCGGCCGCCGATCTGCGCGAGGGCTCCCTCTTCGAGCCGGTGCGGGACGACGAGAAGTACGACCTGATCGTCTCGAACCCGCCGTTCGTGATCTCTCCCGGCGCCCGGCTCACCTACCGCGACGGCGGGATGGGCGGGGACGATCTGTGCCGCACGCTCGTTCAGGAGGCGGGGCAGCGGCTGAACGAGGGCGGGTTCGCGCAGTTCCTCGCCAACTGGCAGCACGTGGAAGGGGAGGACTGGCAGGACCGGCTCAGGGCGTGGGTGCCTCGGGGCTGCGACGCGTGGATCGTGCAGCGCGAGGTGCAGGACGTCAATCAGTACGCCGAGCTGTGGCTGCGGGACGCGGGCGACCACCGCGAGGACGTGGCGGAGTACCAGGCGCGGTACGACGCATGGCTCGACGAGTTCGAGGCGCGCAAAGTGAAGGCCGTCGGCTTCGGCTGGATCACCCTGCGCAGGACGGGCGCCGCCGTGCCCTCGGTCACGGTGGAGGAGTGGCCGCATCCGGTGGAGCAGCCGCTCGGGGACACCATCCGGGCCCACTTCGACCGGCTCGACTACCTGCGCGACCACGACGACGCCGCCCTGCTCGAAGGACACTTCCGGCTCGGCGCCGAGGTCGTGCAGGAACAGGTCGGGCTGCCCGGCGCGGAGGACCCCGAGCATGTCGTGCTGCGCCAGAACCGCGGCATGCGGAGGGCGACCCGGGTGGACACGGTCGGCGCGGGCTTCGCGGGCGTGTGCGACGGCACGATGAGCGCCGGTCGCATCCTCGACGCCATCGCCCAGCTGATCGGCGAGGACCCGGTGCTGCTGCGCGACCGTACTCCGGCGCAGATCCGGCTGCTCGTCGAGCAGGGATTTCTGGAGCCGGTCCGCTGAGGGACGCGGCAGGCACCCCTGTCCTGGTCGCCTCGGCAGGCACTCCTGCCGAGGGCGCCACCAGCGCCCCACGCCACCAGCGCCCCACGGCGCACGCTGCGGGCTCACGCCTCACGTCCCACCGGCCCCGTGCACCCCACCACGGGGCCTTCCTCGAGGGGACTCGCCAACAAATTCGAGTCGATTTGAACACCTCGCCCGAAACGGTCCGTGGGGGTCGGAAGTCCCCGATCCGCTGCTGTGTCGCCCCGGCGTTCACCTCCGGTTCGCCTGCCCGCCGCCCGCGCGTGTCAGCCTCCCGTGGCTGGGAAGACGCGGACCGGAGAAAAGGGGCACGGCGAGCCATGGAGAGCGAACCGGCGATCTTCGCGGGAGCGGTGTTCTCCCTGTTCGGAGGCGGACTGCTGGCGTGGACCGTGGCATGCGTCCGCCGGCATCGGCCCGTCGCCCAGGGCGTGAGCCCGGTCGCCTCGGCGACCCTCGCGAGCGTCGCCGCGGTGCTGGCCCTGGCGGCCGGAACCTGGTGCTTCACCCGCCTCTGAGGCCCGTGTCGGCGCCGCGCCTGTGGGTGACCGAGAGGTTGCCCTCCGCATGGGCCCGGGCCGGCTCCGGGCACTCCGGGCGGCAGGAATGGTGGTAGTCGGGTTACCGTTCGAGTGGCCGTTGCGGGCTTTTCCCGTTTGACACGGGGGCGGGATGTACCGTCACACTCCGCAGCGTCACCACGACCCGACCCCGGGAGACGAACCCTGGGGAGGCCCCAGCGTCGACCGGAGAGAAGAGCGAAGTTGTCCCCGACCAGCGAGACCGCACAGGGCGGCCGCCGACTCGTCATCGTCGAGTCGCCTGCCAAGGCGAAGACGATCAAGGGCTACCTGGGCCCCGGCTACGTAGTCGAGGCGAGCGTCGGGCACATCCGCGACCTTCCCAACGGCGCTGCCGAGGTGCCCGAGAAGTACACCGGTGAGGTCCGCCGCCTCGGTGTGGACGTCGAACACGACTTCCAGCCGATCTATGTGGTCAACGCCGATAAGAAGGCGCAGGTCAAGAAGCTCAAGGACCTGCTGAAGGACTCCGACGAGCTCTTCCTCGCCACCGATGAGGACCGCGAGGGCGAGGCCATCGCCTGGCACCTCCAGGAGGTGCTCAAGCCCAAGGTCCCGGTCAAGCGGATGGTCTTCCACGAGATCACCAAGGCCGCGATCCAGGCCGCCGTGGCCAACCCGCGCCAGCTCAACCAGAAGCTCGTCGACGCCCAGGAGACGCGCCGCATCCTCGACCGTCTCTACGGTTACGAGGTCTCGCCGGTCCTGTGGAAGAAGGTCATGCCGCGGCTGTCCGCGGGCCGTGTCCAGTCGGTCGCCACGCGGCTCGTCGTCGAGCGGGAACGCGAGCGCATCGCCTTTCGTTCGGCTGAGTACTGGGACCTGACGGGCACCTTCGCGACCGGCCGCGCGGGAGACCAGTCGGACCCGTCGTCGCTGGTCGCACGCCTGCAGACCGTCGACGGCAGGCGGGTCGCGCAGGGCCGCGACTTCGACTCCCTGGGACAGCTGAAGAGCGCGAACACCCTCCACCTCGACGAGGCGAACGCCCGCGCCCTGGCCGCCGCCCTGGAGAACACGAGCTTCGCGGTCCGGTCCGTCGAATCCAAGCCGTACCGCCGCTCGCCGTACGCCCCGTTCCGTACGACGACGCTGCAGCAGGAGGCCAGCCGCAAGCTCGGCTTCGGCGCGAAGGCGACGATGCAGATCGCCCAGAAGCTGTACGAGAACGGCTACATCACGTACATGCGTACGGACTCCACGACCCTGAGCGACACGGCGGTCGCCGCCGCCCGCGCCCAGGTCACGCAGCTGTACGGCGCCGACTATCTGCCGCCGCAGCCGAGGACGTACGCCGGGAAGGTCAAGAACGCACAGGAGGCCCACGAGGCGATCCGCCCCTCGGGTGATCGTTTCCGCACTCCTGCCGAGACCGGACTGACCGGCGACCAGTTCAAGCTGTACGAGCTGATCTGGAAGCGGACCGTCGCCTCCCAGATGAAGGACGCGACCGGCAACAGCGTCACGGTGAAGATCGGCGGCACGGCGGCCGACGGCCGGGACGTCGAGTTCAGCGCGTCCGGCAAGACGATCACCTTCCACGGCTTCCTCAAGGCCTACGTCGAGGGCGCCGACGACCCGAACGCCGAGCTCGACGACCGCGAGCGCCGGCTGCCGCAGGTCTCCGAGGGCGACGCCCTGAGCGCCGAGGAGATCACGGTCGACGGGCACGCCACCAAGCCCCCGGCCCGCTACACCGAGGCCTCCCTGGTCAAGGAGCTGGAAGAGCGCGAGATCGGCCGCCCGTCGACGTACGCGTCGATCATCGGCACGATCCTGGACCGCGGCTACGTGTTCAAGAAGGGCACGGCGCTGGTGCCGTCCTTCCTGTCCTTCGCCGTGGTCAACCTCCTGGAGAAGCACTTCGGGCGGCTCGTCGACTACGACTTCACCGCCAAGATGGAGGACGACCTCGACCGCATCGCCCGCGGTGAGGCGCAGTCCGTGCCGTGGCTGAAGCGGTTCTACTTCGGTGAGGGCACCGGCGGGGGCGGTGCCGCCGACGCCGGAAACGGCGACGGGGACCACCTCGGCGGCCTCAAGGAACTGGTGACCGACCTGGGCGCGATCGACGCGCGCGAGGTGTCGTCGTTCCCGGTGGGCAACGAGATCGTGCTGCGGGTCGGCCGCTACGGGCCGTACATCGAGCGCGGCGAGAAGGACACCGAGCAGCACCAGCGCGCCGACATCCCGGACGACCTGGCGCCGGACGAGCTGACCGTCGACCTCGCGGAGGAGCTGCTCGCCAAGCCGAGCGGCGACTACGAGCTGGGCACGGACCCGGCCACCGGCCACGCGATCGTCGCCAAGGACGGCCGCTACGGCCCGTACGTCACGGAGATCCTCCCCGAGGGCACCCCGAAGACGGGCAAGAACGCGGTCAAGCCGCGCACGGCGTCCCTGTTCAAGTCGATGTCCCTGGACACGGTGACCCTCGACGACGCCCTGAAGCTGATGTCGCTGCCGCGTGTCGTCGGCACCGACGCCGAGGGCCAGGAGATCACCGCGCAGAACGGCCGCTACGGCCCGTATCTGAAGAAGGGCACGGACTCGCGCTCGCTCCAGTCCGAGGAGCAGCTCTTCACGATCACGCTGGACGAGGCGCTGGCGATCTACGCCCAGCCGAAGCAGCGTGGCCGGGCGGCCGCCAAGCCGCCGCTGAAGGAGCTGGGCACCGACCCGGTGAGCGAGAAGCCGGTCGTCGTGAAGGACGGCCGCTTCGGGCCGTACGTCACCGACGGCGAGACCAATGCGACCCTGCGCTCCGGCGACAGCGTCGAGACGATCACCCCGGAGCGCGGTTTCGAGCTGCTCGCCGAGAAGCGCGCGAAGGGGCCGGCGAAGAAGACCGCGAAGAAGGCGGCCAAGAAGGCTCCGGCGAAGAAGACGACGGCGGCCAAGAAGACCGCGGCGAAGAAGACCACGACCGCGAAGAAGACGACGGCCAAGAAGACCACCACCGCGAAGAAGGCGGCCGCCAAGACGGCGACCGCCTCGGAGCCGGCGGAGGACTGAGGCCCGTTCCGGACCCGTTCGGAATCCGGACTCTCAAGGTCCGGATCTTCGCCCAGGGTTCGGAAAGCGAACGCCCCGGCAACACTTCGGTGTCGGGGCGTGCGCATGCCAGGCCGGGCATCCCGGGGTGTCGGTGGCTCCCGATAGGCTGAACGCATGACGCGAGCCGAGCATCCAACGGCCTCTCAGCCGGCCCCTGACGACGCCCTTGTCGCGGATTCCCGCGAGCGTGCCGTCCGCGCCCTGCTGCGCCGTCCGCAGTTGAAGCGGTTGTGGAGCGCGCAGCTCGTGGGCGGCGTGGGCGACACCCTCGCCCTTCTCGTGCTGGTCGTCCTCGCCCTCCAAGCGGCTGTCGCCGAGGGCTCGTTCGGGGGCGGCTACCGCGGCGTGGCGTTCGCAGTGGCGACCGTTTTCGGAGTGCGCATCCTGGCGACGCTCCTGTTCGGCGCCGTGCTCCTCGGCCCGCTCACCGCGCTCACCTCCCAGGACGGCCCGCTGGACCGCCGCTGGACCATGGTGGGCGCGGACGGGCTGCGCGCGGCGCTGCTCATCGTCGCGCCGCTGTGGATCGACTGGACGCCCGAGGACGCGCTGGCCGTCCTCCTCGTCACGGCCTTCGTGACCGGAGTCGCCGAGCGGTTCTGGACGGTGTGCCGCGAGAGCGCGGCCCCCGCGCTGCTGCCGCCCCCGCCACCGGAAGGCGCGACGGTCCGGCCGCTGCCGGACCACATGGACGCGCTGCGCCGCCTGTCGCTGCGCACCGGCTTCATCGCGATCCCGCTCGCGGCCGTCGCGCTCGTCGTAGCGTCCCTGTTCAACAACCTGCTGGGCGCCGGCATCGACTGGTTCGGGCAGCACCAGGCGGCCCTCGCCTCCTACGTGGCGGCAGGGCTGTTCGCCGCTTCCCTGTCCGTGCTGACCTTCCTGGAACTGCCCGCCACCCGCACCCCGCGCGCGCGGTCGCCGCTCGAGGGGCTGCGCCGCCCGAAGACGACCACCGGCGCCGACAAGGGACGCACCGGCGTGATGCCGCTGCTGGTGCTGGCCTGCGCGGCCGTCGCCGCCGCGGTGTCCGCCGCCGTCGCCGTGGCCGTGCTGCACGCCAAGGACCTGGGCGGCGGCCCCGTGCTCTACGGGCTGTTCGTGGGCGCGCTGACCGGCGGTGTCGTCGTCGGCATCCGTACGGCGCCCTCGCTGCTGCCCGCCCTGTCACGCCGCCGGCTGCTCGCGCTGGCCATCGCCTTCACCGGTGTCGCGCTGCTGGCCGCCGGGCTCGTCCCGGACGTCACCAGCGTGCTGCTGATCCTCGCGCTGGCCGGCGTCGGCGCGGGCATGTCCGCCAACATCGGCCACACCCTGCTCGACCAGGAGACCGAGGAGTACCGGCGGTCCCGTACGACGGAGCACCTGCATGCGGTGGTCCGGGTGTGCGTGGCGCTCGGCGCGGTGATCGCCCCGGTCGTGGCGGCGGGGATCGGGCCACACCGGCTGGAGAGCGGCAAGTTCGTCTTCGCGCACGGCGGCGCGGCCTTCACGCTGATGCTGGCCGGCGCCCTGCTGCTGCCGGTGGCCGCGCTGGTGCTGGCCAAGGTCGACGACCGGTCCGGAGTGCCGCTGCGCCAGGACCTGCGCGACGCGCTGCTCCGCGGCGACGACCCGGACCAGGCACCCGCCGCCTCCGGTTTCTTCATCGCCCTGGAAGGCGGCGACGGAGCCGGGAAGTCCACGCAGGCCGAGGCGCTCGCCGAGTGGATCCGCGGCAAGGGCCACGAGGTCGTGCTGACGCGCGAGCCGGGGGCCACGCCGGTGGGCAAGCGGCTGCGGTCGATCCTGCTGGACGTGTCGAGCGAGGGGCTGTCGCACCGCGCGGAGGCGCTGCTGTACGCCGCCGACCGGGCCGAGCACATCGACACCGTCGTACGACCCGCCCTGGAGCGCGGCGCTGTCGTCATCTCCGACCGGTACATCGACTCCTCCGTTGCCTACCAGGGGGCGGGCCGTGACCTGTCGCCGACCGAGATCGCCCGGATCAACCGCTGGGCCACGAACGGACTGGTGCCGCATCTGACCGTCCTGCTGGACGTCGCGCCGGAGACCGCGCGCGAGCGGTTCACCGAGGCGCCGGACCGGCTGGAGTCGGAGCCGGCCGAGTTCCACGCGCGCGTGCGGGCCGGTTTCCTGACCCTGGCCGCGGCCGACGCCGGGCGGTACCTGGTGGTGGACGCCGGCCAGGAGCCCGAGGCCGTCACGACCGTCATCCGGCACCGGCTCGACCAGGTGCTGCCGCTGTCCGAGGCCGAGATCAAGGCCCAGGAGGAGGCTCGGAAGAAGGCCGAGGAGGAGGCCCGCCGGAAGGCCGAGGAAGAGGCTGCCCGCAAGGCGGAGGAGGAGCGCCTGGAGCGCGAGCGCCAGGAGCAGCTCGCCCGGCTGCGTGCCGAGGAGGAGGAGCGCAAGCGGCGCGAGCTGGAGGAGGCGCAGCGGCGCGAGGCCGAACGGCAGGCGGAGGAGGCCCGGCGGCGGGCCGAGGAAGCGCGGAAGAAGGCCGAGGAGGAGCGGGCCCGGCTCCTCGCGGAGGAGAAGGCCCGCGCCGAGGAGGAAGCCCGGCGCAAGGCCGAGGAGGAGCGGCGCCGCAAGCAGGCCGAGGAAGAGGCACGGCTGCGCGCCGAGGCCGAGGCGCTCCGCCTGGAGAAGCAGCGCAAGGCCGAGGAGGCCCTGCTGCGGGCCGAGGAGGCCCGGCGCCTGGCGGAGGCGGCAGCCGCTGCCGCGGAGGCCGGGCCGAAGAATGCTGCCCCGCGTGGTGCCTCCGGTCCGACGGCCGCTCAGGACGCGGCGACGGTGCCCACGCCCGTGGTGACACCGGGCGGCTCGGCGGACGACACGACTGTGCTGCGCCCGGTGCGGGACGAGGAGCAGGGCCGGGGCGGGACCTCCGGTGGGTCCGACGCCGAGGTGACGGCCGAGCTGCCCAAGCCGCCGGTTCCGCCGGGGGCGGGGGAGGAGACGGAGGTACTGCCGCCGGTTCGCCCCGGCTCCGGGTCCTGGTCCGGATCCGGCTCCGGGGACGAGACCGAGGTGCTGCCCCAGGTGCCCTCCGGGGCGGGCGACGAGACGGCTGTGCTGCCTCCGGTCCGGCCGGGGGACGCGGACGAGACGGCTGTGCTGCCGCCCGTCCGGCCCGGGGACGCCGAGGAGACGGCCGTGCTGCCGCCCGTACGCGGGGACGAACCCGCGGACCGGGTTCCGCCCGGGTACTTCCGGAAGGACGCCCCGGCCGCCCGGCCCGACGGGACCGAGGACCGTACGCGCGAGCTGCCCCAGCTCGACGCCGAGGGCCGACCTCGCCGCCCGCGGTCCGACTGGGCCGAGGAGACGCCGCTGGACGACCTGCCGTCGCTGGCGGACGAGCTGCTCGGACCGCACGAGGACGAGCCCGACGAGGGGCGGGGGCGCCGGGGCAAGGGCGGCCGGGGCCGCTGAGGCCTCCGGCTCCTCCGCCGGGGGAGCCCGGGCCGGCGCAGGAGACGGGCCCCGGGCCGGGCCCGGGGGAGCGGGAGGCGGCAGGCGTTGTCAGTGGTCACCCCCACAATGGATCCCGCACCGTGGAACGTGACGAAAGGGCGGCGTGACCCATGACCGTGTGGGACGACCTCGTCGGGCAGGAGAGGGTGAGCGAGCAGCTGGACGCCGCCGCCCGGGACGCCGACGCCCTGGTCACCGCGGCCGCGGCCGACGCTCCCCCGCCCGAGACCTCGAAGATGACGCACGCGTGGCTGTTCACGGGCCCGCCGGGGGCCGGGCGGAACCAGGCGGCGCGGGCGTTCGCGGCGGCCCTGCAGTGCGTCAGCCCGGACCGTGCCCTCGGCGGCTCCCCGGGCTGCGGCTTCTGCGACGGATGTCACACGGCCCTGATCGGCACGCACGCCGACGTCACCACCGTCGCCGCGGTCGGCACGCAGATCCTCGCCGACGACATGCGCGACACCGTCCGCAAGTCGTTCACCTCGCCGGCGACCGGCCGCTGGCAGGTCATCCTCGTCGAGGACGCCGAGCGGCTGAACGAGAAGTCGGCCAACGCCGTCCTCAAGGCCGTGGAGGAGCCCGCGCCGCGCACGGTCTGGCTGCTGTGCGCCCCCTCCATCGAGGACGTCCTGCCGACCATCCGCTCCCGCTGCCGCCACCTGAACCTGAGCACGCCGTCGGTGGACGCCGTCGCCGACATGCTCGTACGCCGGGAGGGCATCGAGCCCGGCGTCGCCGCCGCGGCGGCCCGCGCGACCCAGGGCCATGTCGACCGGGCCCGCCGCCTGGCCACCGACCCGGCCGCGCGCGAGCGCCGCGCCGCCGTCCTCAGGCTGCCGTTGCGGGTCGAGGACATCGGCGGCGCGCTCAAGGCCGCCCAGGAGCTCGTCGACGCGGCCGCCGAGGACGCCAAGCAGCTCGCGGAGGAGACGGACGCCAAGGAGACCGAGGAGCTGAGGGCCGCCCTCGGCGCGGCCCAGGGCGGCCGGATGCCGCGCGGCACGGCGGGCGTGATCAAGGACCTGGAGGACAAGCAGAAGCGCCGCAGAACACGCACGCAGCGTGACAGCCTCGACCTCGCCCTGACCGACCTCACGGCCTTCTACCGCGACGTCCTCGCCCTCCAGCTCGGCTCCCGCGTGGCCATCGCCAACGCCGACGCCGAGGACGCCCTGGAGCGCCTCGCCCGCGGCAGCTCTCCGGAGTCCACGCTCCGCCGCATCGAGGCGATCGCCGCCTGCCGCGACGCCCTCGACCGCAACGTGGCCCCGCTGCTCGCGGTGGAGGCCATGACGATGGCACTCAGAGCGGGCTGAGCCGACAGAGCTGCCACCGCACGGCACCGCACGGCACCGCGCACGAGTCGCACGAGGCGGACGAGGAATTGACGCCGTAACTCGTACGAGGCACGACACGCACGCTGGGCATCCATTTCGTCGCCCAGAGTTACGCTCGCAGGATGGACACAAGGCGCACCCTCCGCTCCGCCGACCGCTCTGTCTCCCGGTCCGGCGGCCTGCACCGCCGGACCCGTGGCGGAGCCAGGACCGCGGCCGGCCTCCTCGCCACGGCCGCGCTGCTCGTCTCCGCCTGCTCCTCCGGGAGCTCGACGACGTCCGCCACGGCCGCGGCGGAGCAAGCGGCACTGGTCGCGCTGCCACGGGCCACCCCGGCGGCCCTCACTCCGTACTACGGACAGAAGCCGGCTTGGCGCGGCTGCGGCGTCCCCGGCTTCGAGTGCGCCACGATCAAGGCGCCGCTCGACTACTCCAAGCCGGCCGCCGGAGACGTCCGGCTCGCCGTCGCCCGCAAGAAGGCCACGGGCCCGGGGAAGCGGCTGGGCTCGCTGCTGGTGAACCCCGGCGGGCCGGGCGGCTCGGCGATCGGCTACGTCCAGGCGTACGCAGGCATCGGCTACCCGGCCGAGGTCCGTGCCCGCTACGACATGGTGGCGGTCGACCCGCGCGGCGTGGCCCGCAGCGAGCCCGTCAGGTGTCTGAACGGGCCGGAGATGGACGCATACACGCAGACGGACAACACACCCGACGACGCCAGGGAGACCGACGGACTGGTCAGGGCGTTCCGGACGTTCTCCGAGGGCTGCGGCGCGGACTCGCCCCGGCTGCTGCGCCATGTGTCCACCGTCGAGGCGGCCCGGGACATGGACATCGTGCGGGCAGCGCTCGGCGACAAGAAGCTGAACTACGTCGGCGCCTCCTACGGCACCTTCCTCGGGGCGACGTACGCCGGGCTCTTCCCGGAGCGGGCGGGCCGGCTGGTGCTGGACGGCGCGATGGACCCGTCGCTGCCCGCGCGGCGGCTGAACCTCGAACAGACGGCGGGCTTCGAGACGGCGTTCCGGTCGTTCGCGCGGGACTGCGTACGGCACAAGGACTGCCCGCTGGGCGGCGCGGGCACCTCGCCCGAGCAGGTCGGCGAGAACCTCAAGGCGTTCTTCGAGAAGCTGGACGCGCGGCCGGCCACCACCGGCGCCCCCGACGGCCGCCGCCTCACCGAGTCGCTCGCCACGACGGGCGTGATCGCGGCCATGTACGACGAGGGCGCCTGGCAGCAGTTGCGCGAGGCGCTGACCTCCGCGATGAGGAAGAACGACGGCTCCGGGCTCCTCGTCCTCTCCGACGGCTACTACGAGCGGGACGCCGACGGCGGCTACAGCAACCTGATGTTCGCCAACGCGGCCGTGAACTGCCTCGACCTGCCACCGGCCTTCGACACCCCCGACGAGGTGCGCAGGGCGCTGCCCACGTTCGAGAAGGCGTCCCCGGTCTTCGGCGAGGGCCTGGCGTGGGCCTCCCTGAACTGCGCGTACTGGCCCGTGCATGCCACGGGCGAGCCGCACCGCATCGAGGCGAAGGGCGCCGCCCCCATCGTCGTGGTCGGCACCACCCGCGACCCCGCGACCCCGTACCGCTGGGCGAAGGCCCTGGCCGGCCAGCTCTCCTCGGCCCGCCTCCTCACCTACGAGGGCGACGGGCACACCGCGTACGGCCGCGGCAGCTCCTGCATCGACCGCACGATCAACGCGTACCTCCTGCGCGGCACCCCACCCACGGACGGCAAGCGCTGCTCATGACCCCTGCGCCGGCCCGGAGACCCTGCCTCCGGGGCTGGTACGGAGCACCCTCGGAAACTGTGTAGACTTACCGTCGTTGCTGATCGCACCATAGTGCGGACAGCGCGCCGCCTTAGCTCAGATGGCCAGAGCAACGCACTCGTAATGCGTAGGTCTCGGGTTCGAATCCCGAAGGCGGCTCTTCTCAAGGGCCAGGTCAGATGATTTCTGACCTGGCTTTTTGTGTTGGAGGCGACGATCATGGATCCGGCCGCAGTGTCTCCCGCCGCAGCGAGCATCGACCTGCGTCAGTTGCTGATGGCGCTGGGCGACTCGTTGGTGGAGGTGCAGGCCGCTCCCGCCGGGCTGGATGTCGAGGTCCGTGCGGTGTCGCTGCTCGATCCCGAGGACTTGCCGACCGCGCAGCCGGGCGAACTGGTTCTCGTGATCGGTGCCCGTGGCCGGGCCGCTCTTCCCGCGCTGCGGGCCGCCGGGCGGGACGGAGCCGCCGCCGTCGTGGTCAAGCTGGACGCGCCCGGCCAGGCCGCGGCGCTGAGTGAGGCCGCCGCGCAGGCCGGGGTCGCCCTGCTGTCGCTGCGCAGCGAAGCACGCTGGGAGCAAGTGCACGCGCTGGCCCGGGCCGCTCTCGACGACGCACCGCCGGGGGAGCCCGGCATGGGGGCGGAGGAGGGCGACCTGTTCTCGCTCGCCCAGACCACGGCCATCCTCACCAGCGGCATCGTCAGCATCGAGGACGCCGCGAACCGGGTGCTCGCCTACTCCCGCACCACCGACTCCGACGAGGCGGACGACCTGCGGCGGCGCTCCATCCTCGGCTGGCAGGGACCGGAGGGGTATCTGGCGAAGCTGCGCGAGTGGGGCGTGTTCCAGCATCTGCACTCCAGCGACGAGGTGATCGGCATCGACAGCCACCCCGAGCTGGGCATCCGCCGTCGGCTCGCGGTGGCGATCCGGTCCGGGGACCGGCAGCTGGGCACCATCTGGGTGCAGGAGGGCTCGATTCCGCTGTCCGAACGCTCGCGCCAGGCGCTGCTCGGCGCCGCCCGGGTCGCGGCGCTCCATCTCGTACGCCGTCGCCGGGAGCTGTCGGACGATGTGACGCTCACCCGGACCCTGCTGGCCGGACTACTGGACGGGAGCACCGGACCGCAGCCGCTGGCCACTCACCTGGGCTTCGACGCCACCCGCCCGGCCGCCGTGCTGGGATTCTCGTACGGGGCCACAGAGGCGTACGAGTCCGCGGAGGGCGTCGCCGCACCGGAGCTGACCCACTCCGAGGTCACCAACCTGGTCTCCGTGCACATCGCCGCCCGGCACCGCAGCGCCCTGGTCACCCAGGTCGAGTCCCGCATCTATGTGCTGCTGCCCCAGCTGCCCCGCGGGATCGACACGGACACGCTGCGCGGCTGGACCCAGGAGATCACCGAAGCCGCACGCCGCCACCTGGGCCTGCCCCTGCGCGGCTCGGTCGGTTGCCTGGTGCCGGGGCTCGGGGACGTCCCCGAGTCGCGCCGGGAGGCCGACCGCATACTCGACGCCATGGTGAGCGCCGGAGTGACCGTCGCGGTCGCCGCGCTGCCGGACATCCAGGCGGAGGTGCTGATCAGCGAGATACTCACGCTGCTCTCCGCCCACCCCGAGATACGGGATCCCCGGCTGACCGCCCTGGCCGCGCACGACAGCCGGCACCAGGGCCGGCTCGCCGAGACCCTCCTGACGTACCTGAACTGCTTCGGTGACATCCGGGCGGCGGCCGCACAGCTCCATGTGCACCCCAACACGCTGCGGTACCGCCTGCGCCGGACCGAGGAGCTGACCGGCCTCGATCTCAGCCGTCCCGACCAGCGTCTGCTGGCCATGCTCCAGCTGCGGCTGCCGCCCACCGGCTGAACCGGTTCCGCATTGGCCGGTCGTACAGCCATCAAGGGCGAGTTTGTTCAGCCTTCACAAACATTTGGCCCCATGACCCCCCATACGCTTGCGCAAATCCATTTCCGCAAGTGATGCGGCCCACCTCCCACGAGGAGACGGAGCGAAACGCGGACGTGCGGTGACGACCCCGTCACCAGTACGGCATCCGGATTCCGCGAACCGCACCGTGAACGCTTCCGGGAATCGTCAGTGCCCCGAACGTCCCTCCTGACGCCCAGCACGGCACTCCCAACGACCCCATGGATGTCGACATGACTACACGTCCCCCTGGTTCACTGGCCCATGACACCGCTCCCGCCGCCCATGGTCAGCCGCCGGAGCAGCAGGCAGGTCTGCAGGCCGGTCTCAAGAACCGCCATCTTTCCATGATCGCCATCGGCGGAGTGATCGGTGCCGGTCTCTTCGTGGGCTCCGCCTCCGGTGTCGCCGCCGCCGGCCCCGGCATTCTGGTGTCCTACGCACTGGTCGGCGCCCTCGTCGTCTTTGTGATGCGGATGCTCGGCGAGATGGCCGCGGCCAACCCGACCTCCGGGTCCTTCTCGGCCTACGCCGACCGGGCGCTGGGCCGCTGGGCCGGGTTCTCGATCGGCTGGCTGTACTGGTTCTTCTGGGTCGTCGTCCTCGCCGTGGAGGCGACCGCGGGCGCCGTCATCCTGGAAGGGTGGGTGCCGGCCGTACCGCAGTGGGCCTGGGCCCTGATCGTGATGACGGTCCTCACCGCCACGAACCTGGCCTCGGTCGGCTCCTTCGGCGAGTTCGAGTTCTGGTTCGCCGGCATCAAGGTCGTCGCCATCGCGGGCTTCATCGTTCTCGGCGGACTGGCGATCTTCGGTGTGCTGCCCGGTTCCGACCATGCCGCGACAGGATTCGCAAACCTCACCGAGCACGGCGGCTTCCTGCCGAACGGGCCGGGCGCGATCCTCACCGGCATCCTGCTGGTCGTCTTCTCCTTCATGGGCAGCGAGATCGTCACCCTCGCCGCCGGTGAGTCCTCGGACGCACAGCGGGCGGTGGCCAAGGCCACCCGGAGCGTGATCTGGCGGGTCGGCGTCTTCTACGTCGGCTCGATCCTCGTCGTGGTCGCCCTGCTGCCGTGGAACGACCCCGCGATCGTGAAGAAGGGCTCGTACGTCGCGGCCCTCGACTCCATCGGCATCCCGCACGCCGGCGAGATCATGAACTTCATCGTGCTGACCGCCGTGCTGTCCTGTCTCAACTCGGGCCTCTACACCGCCTCCCGGATGGCCTTCTCCCTCGGCCAGCGCGGCGACGCGCCCCGGTCCTTCGTACGGACGAACACGCGAGGTGTCCCGCAGGCCGCGATCCTGGCCTCCGTGGTCTTCGGCTTCGTGGCGGTCGCCTTCAACTACCTGTGGCCGGACACGGTCTTCCAGTTCCTGCTGAACTCCTCGGGCGCGGTCGCGCTCTTCGTGTGGCTGGTCATCTGCTTCTCGCAGCTGCGGATGCGGGGGATCATCCTGCGCGAGAGCCCGGAGAAGCTCGTCGTCCGGATGTGGCTCTTCCCCTATCTGACGTGGGCGACGATCGCGATGATCGCGTTCGTGCTCCTCTACATGCTCACCGACGGCAAGGAGGGCGGCGGCCGGAGCCAGGTGCTGCTCTCGGTGCTCGTCGCCGCGGTGGTGATCGCGATCTCCTTCGTCCGGGAGCGGTCCCGCCGGAAGGAGGCCGTGGAGACGGCCGCGCCGCGGTAGCCACCGCCAAGAGCCCCGGGTCGGACTGAAGTCGGCCCGGGGCTCTCGGCGTTCAGCGGCCGGTCTCCCGTTCCACCGGCAGCCACAGCTCGGCGTCCGCTGTCGTCCCGTCCGCCGAGAGGTCGGTCCGCAGGATCTCCGGGCCGGGGCGGCTGCGGTACGGGTTGGACGGGAACCACTCGGTGAACACGTCCCGCCACAGCTCCTGGATGGCCCGGGGAGCCGGGCCGGAGGTGGTGAAGACCGCCCAGGTGCCGGGCGGGACGGGCAGGGTGGTGGTGCCCGCGGGAGCGTCCGTCGGGGCCGACGCCGCGCTGATCACCGCCTGGTAGTAGTCGAGTTCGGTGCCCTCGGCGCGGCTCGGGTCCAGGTCGTCGCAGACCGCGACGATGCCGTGCGGCTCCTGGTCCGAGAGCTTGCCGAGGCGCTCCAGGGCCTGCTTGTCGATGCCCCGGACGAAGTCGACGATCGCCTGGTTCGGGCCCGAGTGCACGAGCGGGACCCGGGTCTTGAAGCCGACGACGGTGAAGGCCGGGCGGTCCACTATGCGGTACTGCATGCTGCTGCTCCCTTCGATGGTGAGGCGGAAGGTCAGCCGGGGCTGGGAGACGAGCGCGGCGCCGGTGCGCCGGGCCTCGCCCGGTCCTACGCCGTGCATCGCGCGGAACGCCCGTGCGAACGCCTCGCCCGAGCCGTAGCCGTAGCGCACCGCGATCTCCAGCAGCGTCTCGCGGCCCGCGAGCACTTCCGCGCCCGCGACCGTCAGCCGTCGGCGGCGGATGTACTCCGACAGGGGCATACCTGCCAGCGCGGAGAACATCCGGCGCAGGTGGTACTCCGACGTGGTCATGATCCGCGCCAGTTCGGCGCCGTCCACGGACTCGTCGAGGTGGCGCTCGATGTGCTCCATCGCCTGGTTGAGCCGGTCCAGCACGCCCGGTTCCTTCCTCTTCGGTGATCACCACGCTAGGCAGCGCGCACCCCGCCGCACCCGACATCCTGTGCCCGATCGGGTCGGGTGCCGCATCCGCCGAACGGCGTAGGCGCACCGCCGTCCGGCAGGCGTACTTAAAGGGTCTTTACCGTGAACGGCTAGCATCGCCCGGCAACCCGTCAGTTGCCGACCGGGACGAGGTGAGGACATGGGGGCGCCCAGGATCGCCGTCGCCGTGGTGACGATGGGCAATCGGCCCGAGGAGGTCGACGCGCTGCTGCGGTCCGTGGCCAAGCAGGACGTGCCGCCCGAGCGGATCGTGATCGTCGGCAACGGCTGCCCGCTGCCCGAGTTCGCCCGGCGGTTGTCGCTGCCCGGCGAGGTCACCCCGATCGAGCTCGACGAGAACCTCGGCTGCCCCGGCGGGCGGAACGCGGCCCTCGCGCGGCTGCGGGAGTTCGGCGACATCGACGTCGTCGTGGATCTGGACGACGACGGGCTGCTCGTCGACGCCGATGTGCTGCGCCGTGTGCGGGACTTGTACGCCGCCGACGAACGGCTCGGCATCGTCGGCTTCCGTATCGCCGACGAGCTGGGCGAGACGCAGCAGCGGCACGTGCCCCGGATCGGCAACTCGGACCCCCTGCGGGGCGGGTACGTCACCGGGTTCCTCGGCGGCGGGCACGCGCTGCGGATGGCCATGCTCGACGAAGTCGGCGACTGGCCGGCCCGGTTCTTCTTCGCGCACGAGGAGACCGACCTGGCCTGGCGCGCGGCCGACGCGGGCTGGCGCATCCTGTACGCGCCCGAACTGCTGCTCCAGCACCCGAAGACCTCGCCCGCCCGGCACGCCATCTACTTCCGTGTGAACGCCCGCAACCGGGTCTGGCTGGCCCGCCGCCGGCTGCCGTTCGCGCTCGTCCCCGTCCACCTGGGCGTCTGGGTGCTGCTCACCCTCGTACGGAACCGGTCGCGTGCGGGGCTGCGGGCATGGTTCGGCGGGTTCGTGGAAGGTGTACGGGAGTCGGCGGGTGAGCGGCGGCCCATGCGCTGGCGGACGGTGTGGCGGCTCACGCGGCTGGGGCGGCCGCCGGTCATCTGACGCCGAGGACTCCACCAGGCGGCGGGAAGTTGGTGGGGCCCCGGCCGTTCACCTCCGCCGACCGGGACCCGGACCCGGCCGCAGCGGCGACACTCCCCCGAGTTGCGCGTCCAGACGCGCGCGCCGCCGGGCCAGATCCGACGTAGTGATCACATCAGGGTTTGCCAACGGATCGCTAACATGTGGCCAACGGTTCTCCGTTGCGTCGTCTGCCGATTGGCGTGAAGTCGCCGAACCAGGACGGACGACGGCCTGTGGGCGGGGCTGTTCCGGTGGAGAACGTGAGGACGAAGGTGGCGGAAAACCGCTGCACCGGGGGCGGAAACTCGTCAAGGGCGGTGGCGCGGGGAGACGGGGGCGCGAGATGGGGGCATCTGCCTGTTCGGGCAGCGAGGACGGTTCCGGCGAGCGGTGCGGTCTGCGCTTCGGGCTGCTCGGGTCACCGGCGCTGTACTACGACGTCAGCGGGCGCGGCCGGAGTGAGGCGCGGGACGTCGCGAGTCCCAAGTCCCGGGTGCTGCTGGCCGCGTTGCTGCTCGACGCCGGACGGGTCGTCTCCGTCGAGTCGCTCAAGGACGCGCTGTGGGGCGGGGCGTCGCCCGTTTCCGCCCAGGCCTCGCTGCACAACCACATAGCCCGGTTGCGACGGTTGCTCGACGATCCCGAGCGGCTGCGGACCGTGCCGTCCGGGTATGTGCTGCGGGTCGGCGAGGGTGAGCTGGACGTCCACGTGTTCGAGGCCCATGTCGCCGCGGCGCGGGCCGCGCACGCCGGGCAGGAGTGGGAGCGCGTCGTGCGTGAGTGCGCCGCCGCGCTCGCGCTGTGGCGGGGTGCGCCGCTCGCCGGGCTGCCGTCCGAGGTGGGCGGGTACGCCCTCGCACGGCGGTTGCGCGAGGCACGGCTGCTGCTCCTGGAGTGGCGCCACGACGCCGACTTGGCGCTGGGAGGCCCGCGTCTGAACGGGCTCGTGCCGGAGCTGGCGGCGTTGACCGACGAGTACCCGCTGCGGGAGGTGTACCACCGCCAGCTCATGCTCGCCCTGCACCGGACCGGCCGACAGGCCGAAGCCCTGGCCGTCCACCGCGACCTGCGCACCCGACTGGTCGACCAGCTCGGCATCGAGCCGGGGCCGGGGGTGCGGGAGGCGCATGTGGAGGTGTTGCGGGGGGCCGTGGGGAGGTCGCCCTCGCCCGCTCAGCCGCCGCCTGCTCAGCTTCCCCCGTCGCCGGCGCATTTCACGGGGCGTGCCGCCGTACGCGACTCCCTGCGCCGCACCCTCACGACACCGGGACCGCCGTCCCCGAGCGTCCCGGCTGCCCCCAGTGCCCCGAACACCCCGGCTGTTCCGGCCGCCGCCGTCATCAGCGGCATGCCCGGCGTCGGCAAGAGCGCACTCGCGCTGCACGTCGCGCACCAGTTGGCGGAACGTTTCTCCGATGGGCAGCTCTACCTCGACCTGCACGGTGCGACCCCGGGCATGGCCCCTCTCACCCCAGGTCAGGCGCTCACCGCCCTGCTGCGTGACCTCGGGGCCGAGCCCTGCCGCATCCCCGAACGCCCCGACGCGGCATCCGCTCTGCTGCGCTCGCTGCTCGCGCCGACCCGCACGCTCCTGGTGCTGGACGACGCCGCGAGCGCCGCGCAGGTACGGCCGCTGCTGCCGGGCGGCGCCGGGTGCGCGGTGATCGTCACCAGCCGTTCGCCGCTCACCGCCCTCGACGGCGTCGCCCGCTTTCCGCTCGGCCCGCTGTCGGACGAGGAGAGCGCGGCGCTCCTGGTCGCGGCCTCGGGGCGGGACGGACTGGACGGTTCGGAGGCCGCCCGCCGTCTCGTCGAACTCACCGGCCGCCTGCCCCTGGCCCTGCGTGTCGTCGCCGCGCGGCTCGCCGCCCGGCAGGCCCTCACGCCGGAGGTCCTCGCCGGGCAACTGTCCGAAACGGAAGGGCGGTTGCGCCACCTCGAGTACGACGACCTGAGCGTGCGCCGCTCCCTGGCCGTCGCGCACGACGCGCTCGCCGGATCCGAGCGCGAGGCCGACCGGGACGCGGCCCTCACCCTCCGCCGCATCGGGGCGCTCGATCTGCCCACGTACGGCGCACCCCTGCTCGCCCGCCTCACCGGCACGGGCGAACGCCGCACCGAGGCCGCCCTGGACCGACTCGTCGACGTGGCCCTGCTCCAGGAGCCGGCGTACGGCCGCTACGCGCCGCACGACCTCGTCCGCGACTTCGCCCGTGAGCTGGAGGGGGAGGGGGAGGTGGAGGGCACCGACGCCTGCGAAACCGCCCTGAGCTGGTACGCCGCTGTGGCCGAGCGGGTGCTCGTCGCGATCGTCGAGCCCGGCCCCGACCAGGACGACCGTCGCCGCCCCACCGCGGCCCAGCCGCCCGGGCACGCGGCGCACGTCGAGACCATCGCCCCCTTCGGCAGCCCCGAGGAGGCCTTCGCCTGGGGCGACGGGGAGCTGGCGAACATCGTCACCCTGGTCGAGCGGTACGCGGACGACCCGTGCCGGCGGCGCGCGGGCCTCGTCTCCACTCTCGTACGGCTGATCCTGCCCTACGCGCACCGCAGGGGCCGCGTCGCCGAGATGGAGGTGCTCGGCCGGGCCGGTCTGGGCGTGGCGCGGCGGCTCGGGGACGAGGCCGCGGAGGCGTACGCGCTGGTCGACCTCGCCGGCCTGCACTTCCTGACCGGCCGCCGGAGCGACGCCCTCGACCTCAACGACCGCGCGCTGGCCGGCTGGCGACGGCTCGACGACCCGGCCTGGATCCGCCGCTGCCTCAACAACCGCGGCCTGCTGCTCGACGGGCTCGGTCGGCACGCCGAGGCGAGCGAGGCGCTGACCCGGAGCCTGGAGTACGCACGGCAGCTGAACGACCCGTACGGCGAGGCCGTCACCCACAGCCACCTCGGCAACCTCTACGAGCACACCGACCCGCGGGCCGCCATCGAGCAGCACCGGCGTTCGCTCGCCATCGGGGACGAGATCGGCGCCGTGATCGTGCGGCACACCGCGCACTGCAACATCGGCTACGCCCATCTGCGGCTCGGCGAACCGGCCGCCGCCCTCCCGCACTTCGAGGAGAGCCTGCGCATCCTGGGCGGTCACGGCGACTGGCACGGCGAGTCCCAGACCCGGCTCGGACTGGTGCGCGCACTGCGACTGCTGGGCCGCACCGGGCGGGCCGCCCGCGAGTGCGCCGAGCTGCTGGACCGGGCCGACGCCCGCGCCGACCGCTACACCGGCGGTCTCGCCCGCCACCAGCGCGGGCTGCTGCTGCGGGAACGCGGGCAGGCCGCAGCGGCACGCGAGGAGTGGCGCTCGGCTCTCGCGGCACTGGAGGGGACCGACGCGCACGCGGTGGTCACCGAACTCCGCGAGCTGCTCGCTCCCACCGACTGACACCGTGAGCCCGGCTATTGGGCTGTCCGGCTATTTGGCGTCCGCGTAACACTCCACCACCGCCGTCGTGAACGGGAAGCGCACCGGCGTCTCCCCGAAGGTCAGCCGGCCGGCCAGGGCCGCCGCCTCGCGGATCGCCGCGACGACCGTCTCCGTCTCCTCCTCGGGGCAGTGCACGATCACCTCGTCGTGCTGGAAGAAGACCAGCTCGGCCGCCAGGCCCGCGCAGGATCTGCGCAGCGCGGCGAGCAGCAGCAGGGCCCAGTCGGCGGCGCTGCCCTGGACGACGAAGTTGCGGGCGAAGCGGCCGCGGGCGCGGGCGTTGGTGGAGGCGTACCCGGGCACCCACTGTCCGCTGTCGGGCTGCTCCTCGTCGGTGGCCGGAATGCCGGCCTCCTCCGTCGCGTCGTCCGTCCCCCGGGCCGCCGGCGGGCAGGTCCGGCCGAGCCACGTCCGCACGAGCCGGCCCTCCTCGCCGGCCCGGGCCGCCTCGTCGACGTACGCCACCGCCTTGGGGAAGCGGCGTCTGAGCGCGGCGAGGTTCTTCAGGCCGTCGCCGGAGGTCTGGCCGTAGACCGCGCCGAGCACGGCGAGTTTGGCCTGGTCGCGGTCGCCGGAGAAGGCGCGGTCGGAGACGGACTGGTACAGGTCGCTCTCCCGGCCGGCCACCTCCATGAGCCCGGGGTCGCGGGAGATGGCCGCCAGTACGCGCGGCTCCATCTGGTCGGCGTCGGCGACGACGAGCCGCCAGCCGGGATCGGCGACCACGGCCCGCCGGATCACCTTGGGGATCTGGAGCCCGCCCCCGCCGTTGGTCACCCAGCGTCCGGTCACCGTCCCGCCCGCGAGGAACTCGGGCCGGAACCGTCCGTCGCGCACCCAGTCCTGGAGCCAGGACCAGCCGTGGGCGACCCAGATGCGGTACAGCTTCTTGTACTCCAGCAGGGGCTTCACGGCCGGGTGGTCGACGGACTCGATCTCCCAGCGGCGGGTCGAGGCGACCTTGATCCCGGCCTGCGCGAAGGCCTTGACCACGTCGGCGGGCAGATCGGGCCGCACCCGGCGGCCGAACGCCGCGGACACCTCGTCGGCCAGCTCGGCCAGGCGGCGCGGCTCGCCACCGCCCGCGTACCGCTCGCCCAGCAGGTCGTGCAGCACCGCGCGGTGGACCTCGGCCCGCCAGGGCAGCCCGGCGCGGTTCATCTCGGCGGCCACCAGCATGCCTGCCGACTCGGAGGCCGTCAGCAGGCGCATCCGCTCGGGGTGCTCGGCCCGCTCGTGCCGCTTCTGCTGCTCGGCGTATACCGCGAGGAGGTCCGCCAGGGGCAGGTGGACGCCCTGGGGTTCGAACAGGGAGGACTGGGAGCCCGGTTCGGCGGAACGCTGGGGCGGATCGGGCGGTACGGGGCCGCCGCGCAGCCGGGCCAGGGCGGCCGCGGCCGAGCGGGGTTCCCCGTACCGCCCCTCGTGGCCGAGGAGGAGCGTCTCGGCGGCCTCGACGTCGTAGCACCGCTCGACTCGCACCCCCGTGGCGAGCAGGCGCGGGTAGACCTCGGGGGTGGACCGCCACACCCACCGCGTGACGCCGGGACGGCTCCGTACGGCCTCGGCGGGATCCGCCTCCCGCCGCACCGGCCCGGCGGGCAACCCGTCCGGACCGAGGGGGGCGACGTCCACGCCACCGTCCTCGGCCGGAGCGAGCGCCCACCGGTCGGCCATGCTGTGAGTGTGACAGGGGGGTCTGACAACGCCCCCCTGGCGGCCGTCCCGGCCCTGGCGGCCGTCCCGGCCGGGGTCGCCGTCAGCCGCGACGACCGGTCCCGGCCCCTGCGACTGCCCGCAGCTCGGCGGGCCCGTCACGCACCGTCCGTCGTCTCCTTCTGCGCCTGCACGATCTTCTCCAGGACCTCCGCCACGTACCGCTCGGTCCGCTCCTTGCCGATGCCCAGGCCGCTGAGGACGCCCTCGCCGTTCTCGTGCTCCAGCAGGGCGAGCAGGATGTGCTCGGTGCCGATGTAGTTGTGGCCGAGGCGCAGGGCCTCGCGGAACGTGAGCTCAAGGACCTTCTTCGCGGCCTGGCCGTACGGCACGAGCTCGGGGGCCTCCTCGACGGCCGGCGGCAGTGCGGCCGTCGCCGCCTCGCGGACCGTGTCGAGGGAGACGCCCTGCTCGACGAGCGCCTTCGCGGCGAGGCCGTCGGGCTCGGCCAGCAGACCGAGGACGAGGTGCTCGGGCACGCCCTCGGCGTTGCGCGCGGACTTGGCCGCGTTGTGCGCGGCCATCACGGTGTTGCGGGCGCGCGGCGTGTAGCGGTTGAAGCCCTGGCTCGGGTCGAGGTCGGCCGACTCCTTCGGCACGAAGCGCTTCTGCGCGGCCTGCCGGGTGACCCCCATGCTCTTGCCGATGTCCGTCCAGGAGGCGCCCGAACGCCGGGCCTGGTCCACGAAGTGGCCGATCAGGTGGTCGGCCACCTCGCCGAGGTGATCGGCGGCGAGCACCGCGTCCTGGAGCTGTTCGAGGGGTTCCTGGTGCACCTTCTTGATCGCCGAGATGAGGTCGTCGAGGCGTACGGATGACGTGATGTCGGGGTTCGTCGTCATGGTGTCAACCGTAGGTTGCGCCCCGCCGGGTGTCAACCGCGAGTTGACGCCCGGTCCCGCATGCCGGGCTGCCCGTGCCGGCATGGCACCATCGGCCCCGTGAGTACGCCCACCACCGTCGACCGCGCGTTCGAGGCCGCCCTGTACGACACCGGCGAGACGGCCCTCGACACCGGCGCGTCCCTGCTCGCGTCCGACCCGGCGGCCGATGACGAACTCGCCCGGCGCGGTGCGGAGTTCGTGGCGGCGGCCTGGCGGCGCGGCTGGCAGCCGGCCGACGTCCTACGCATCGTGCGGCGCGAACTGGACGACGTACACGTACTCCTTGTGGCGGCACTGATCCGCGCGCAGGCGCCGCACGACCGCCCGCGCGGCCGCCGCTGGAACGCGCAGCTCGCGGAACTCCCCGCCGAGGCCCCGCCCCGCACCGACCGCTTCTCGTACGCCACCGCCGTGCTGGAGCTGTACCGCCTGCTGCTGCGCCTGCCCGTGCTCGAGTCCCTCGACGACTCGCCCGGGGAGCCGAGGACCGAGTCCCGGATGCTCGGCCGGATCCGCGCCTTGCTCGCCAAGGCGGAGGCCACCGGGTTCCCGGAGGAGGCGGAGGCGCTCAGCGCCAAGGCGCAGGAGCTGATGGCCCGGCACAGTGTCGACGAGGCGCTGCTCGCGGCCCGGGCACCCTCGCCCGAGACGCCCGGGGCCTGCCGAATCGGTGTCGAACCGCCGTACGAGCAGGCCAAGGCCGTGCTGCTGGACGCCGTCGCCGCCGCCAACCACTGCCGGGCGGTGTGGAACGAGCCCCTCGGCTTCTCCACCGTCGTCGGCTTCGAAACCGACCTGGAAGCGGTCGAACTCCTCTACACCTCACTCCTCGTGCAGGCCACGACCGCGATGACGAAGGCGGAGGCCGCCCAGCGGGCGGGTGGCCGCAAGCGCACCAAGACGTTCCGGCAGTCCTTCCTCGCGGCCTACGCCCACCGCATCGGCACCCGTCTGGCGGCTGCCGCCGAGACCCAGGTGACACAGGACCTGCTCCCGGTCCTCGCCTCCCGCGACGTGGCGGTCACCGGCCGACTGGACCGGATGTTCCCGGAGACGACCACGACCCGCCTGCGCGGCGTGCGCGACGCGGCGGGCTGGACGGAGGGCGCGCAGGCGGCGGACCGCGCCCAGGTCGACCACCGCCCGCCGCTGCGCTGACCTGCCGTCAGTCGCCCGAGGACTCGAAGCCGCTCACGGAGGCCTGCGCCGCGCCGCCGCTCCCGTCCCGCCTGGCGACCTCGCCGTACGACCACGGCAGGTCGCGTGCGTCCGCGGTGGCGCCCGGCAGGGCGAAGGACGCCTTCCGCACGGGAAGGCTCTTCGGGGAGCCCTTCTCGCCCCGGACGTAGGTGATCGTGAAGGACGTGGTGCCGCCCTTCCCGAGGGTGAGCGTCTGGGCCTTCGCGGTCTGCTCCGGGGATACCGATGTCGTGCTGTCCTCCGCCAAGAGGTCGACGGCGGGGAAGCCCTTCAGGACGCACGCGCCGCCCTGGTTGGTGAGGGTGACGGTGACGTTGCCCGTGTCCCCGGCGGCGGGGGCGGCACCGGCCCCGACCTCCACACCCAAGTCGCCGATCGCGCAGGCCGTACCTCCCGGCCGGTCCGCGTTCTTGGCGTCGTCGCCACCGGTCTTGTCGTCGTCGCAGGCGGTCAGCAGGAGTGTCGCTGCGAGAGCGGCGGCCAGGGCGAGGGGAGGAAAGGTGCGCATGGGGTCCTCTGGTGCGTGATGGCGATGAGCGGTTCCGACGCACGGATCATCTCGGACGCAGGGACCGTCACGCACCTGGGCAGGCCGCCCGCCGGGGCGGCCTCACAAAACCTCCGCCCGGCGAGACCCCGCGCTCCTACCCCAGGCCTCCCGTCGGCAGCCCGGTCGGCAGCTTCCCGCCCTCCGCCTTCTGATACGTCTCCGCGCCGAGACCGCCCTCCCAGGTGACCTTCAGGCTTCTGCCGTTCACGGAGTCGACCATGCCGGTCGCCCGGTCCTTGGAGCCGTCCGTGCACTTCAGGCGGATCATCCGCATCCCGGACTGCTCGCCCGCGGTGCCGGTGCACACGCTGCCGCCGGTGGCGAAGAGCGCGGCCTGCTTTCCGGTGATCACCAGGGCCACGGCCTTGCCGTCGGTCGTGGCGAGCCAGCTGCCCGCGAGCTCGCCCCCGGCCGACCCGTCGGAACCGGAACCGGAGCCCGAGCCGGAGTCGCCGCCCGTTCCGGCGGACGCCGTGGCGGACGGGGCCGGGGTGGACGCCGAGTCGTCCCCGGAGCCGCCGTCACCGCTGCACGCGGACAGGACGAGCGCGCCGGCCAGTCCCGCGGCCGCCGCCGCGACCCGCACCCGCACCCGCCGACTCGCTCCCGGGCGACGCGAGAAGATCACCGAAGTCACTGCAAGCCCCCAAGCTGTAGCCGGCCGACCGGCCCCGGCGGAGCCCGCCGGCCCATGCCGGAACCCGCAGCAAGCTACCAGGGCGGGTCAAGAGGCCCCGGGGCGAACCCCCGAGGGCCTCTTACCGGCAAGCCCCCGGCTCACCAGGACGACTTGCGCACCCCCGGCAGATACCCCGCGTGCGCCTGCCCCCGCAGACTCACCCGGGACAGCCCGAACGCCCGGAAGTAACCGCGCGGGCGCCCGTCCACCGAGTCCCGGTTGCGCACCCGCGTGGCGCTGGCGTCGCGCGGCTGGCTGCGCAGTTCGGCCTGCGCGGCGAGCCGTTCGGCGTCCGTGGACGACGGCCGCCGGATGATCTCCTTCAGCTCGGCCCGCCGGGCGGCGTACCGCGCGACGACCTCCTGCCGCTTGTCGTTCTTCGCGATCTTGCTCTTCTTCGCCATCAGACCTTCACTCCCCGGGCGCGGATCCGGGCGACGGCCGCCTCGACCCCGATCGTGTCGACGGTCTTGATCGCCCTGGCGCTCAGTCGCAGGCGTACGTACCGGCCCTCGCTCGGCAGCCAGTAGCGCTTGGACTGGATGTTGGGGTCGAACCGGCGTGACGTGCGCCGGTGGGAGTGCGAGATGCGGTTGCCGAAGCCGGGCTGGGTGCCGGTCAGCATGCAGTGCGCGGACATGGTGGTGACGTACCTCTCTGACTCAGGAGATGTAAATGGAATTCATTTTCAGTAGCATAGCGGCATGGCACGCAATGAACTCCGGCCGGTCATCAAGCTCCGGTCCACCGCCGGGACCGGCTACACCTACGTGACCCGCAAGAACCGTCGCAACGACCCGGACCGACTGACCCTGCGCAAGTTCGATCCGGTCGTCGGCCGCCACGTCGACTTCCGAGAGGAGCGCTGACCATGCGCAAGGGAATCCACCCGGACTACGGTCCCGTCGTCTTCCGCGACCGTGCCGCGAACTACGCCTTCCTCACCCGCTCGACCATGACGAGCGAGAAGACGATCGAGTGGGAGGACGGCAACACCTACCCGGTCGTCGACGTCGAGATCTCCGACGTCAGCCACCCCTTCTACACCGGCACCGCCCGCGTCCTGGACACCGCGGGACGCGTCGAGCGCTTCGAGCGCCGGTACGGAAAGAAGGGCTGACCCCGTGGCTGTCCCTCCTGGGCTCCCCGTCGTGATCGTCGGCGGGCTGCACGCCGACGCCCGCAGGGCGGCCGTGGCCCGGCTGCTCGCAGACGTGCCCGGCAGCGTCGCGCTCCACCACGACCTGGCGACGGCCGCGGCCGGCACGGTCGTACGGACCATCAGGGACGCCACCGGCGTCCTGGACACGGGGGAGGCGCCGCTCGTCAACGACTGTGCCTGCTGCGCCCTGCGCGAGGACCTGGTCCCGGAGCTGGAGCGACTCGCGGATGCCGGGCGGACGCCCCTGGCCGTCGTCGAGCTGTGGGACTCCGTCGAGCCCAAGGCCATGGCCGAGGTCGTCACCGCCGGCGGGCTCACCGTCACCGGCGTGATCACCGCCGTCGACCCGGCCCTGCTCCTGCCGTACCTCGGCAACGGCGACGACCTGGCCGACGGCGGTCTCGCCGCCGCTGCCACCGACCAGCGCACGGTCGCCGACACCTTCGCCCGCCAGCTGGAGTACGCGCCCGTCCTCGCGATCGCCGAGTCGCCCGAGGCGGACGACGAGGACCGCGAGCTGCTCGCGCAGCTGCACCCGACGGCCCGCCAGGTTCCGATCGGCCACGGTGACCTGGCGGGCGCACCCGCGCCCGGCGCCTTCGCGGCGGATACGGCCGACGGCCTGACCGTGCCGGCCCCGCGCCGCCGCCCGCTCCCGCCGCTGGCCGAGGCCGCCCTGGCCGGCTTCGACGTGGAGTCGGCGGCGGCCGCCCAGCACCCGGCCTGCGCCCTGCTCCCCGCCGAGGCCGACGCGCACGGCGTCTCCACCCTGGTCTGGCAGCAGCGCCGCCCCTTCCACCCGGAGCGGCTCTACGCCGCCCTGGAGGACCTGACCTGCGCGGCGGCCCGCAGCCGGGGCCGGTTCTGGCTCGCCGACAAGCCCGACACGCTGTTCCACTGGGACGCGGCGGGTGGGGCCCTGTGCGTGGAGAGCGTGGGGCCGTGGCTCGCCTCCCTGCCGGACGCGGCCTGGGAGATGGTCCCGCCGGTGCGCCGCGCCGCCGCCGCGCTGGACTGGCACCCCGAGCACGGTGACCGCTGCCAGCACCTGGTCTTCACCTCGCCCGGCCTCGACCGGGACGGCCTGGAGCGGCTGCTGGAGTCCTGCCTGCTGACCGACGCCGAGTACGCGGCCGGGCGTGACGCCTGGCAGCGGCTGCCGCACGCCTTCGACACGCTCCTGGAGGTCTGAACCGACATGCCCCGCAAGATCGACCGCAAGCCCGTCAAGAACCGTCCCAATCCGCTGGACCAGGCCGGGATCGAGTACATCGACTACAAGGACACCGACCTGCTGCGGAAGTTCATCTCCGACCGCGGCAAGATCCGCAGCCGCCGGGTCACCCGCGTGTCGGCCCAGCAGCAGCGGCAGCTGGCCCGGGCGATCAAGAACGCCCGCGAGATGGCGCTGCTGCCCTACGCCGGCCGCTGATGCCGTACGCCGGCCGCTGACCGTCCCAACCCGGGTGAGGTTCCCCACGCTTGACGGGTGGGGAACCTCATGTATCTGTCGCGAGGCCGCACGGGGCGCACGCCGGGCGGTCCGTCAGGGCCTGTCGGCCGACCGCCTGTCCGGCGATGGTCCGACCCCGGCACCGGCCCCGAGGGGGACGTCACGGTCATCCGTGCGGCCCATTTCTCCCTGCTCCCGCAAGCGGCGGTCGTCTTCCGCATGGAGGCCCGCCGGCACTGCCGCAGCCCTCGCCCCCGCGTCCCCAGCTCCCGTTTCTCCCGCAGGCCCCCGCGCCGTTCCTCGCGCCCGCAGCCGAGCGGATGCTCCGCCTCCATCAGACCTCCGCCGAACCCGCCGACTTCGTCGCCGGTGGCCGGGAACGCGCGGCCGGGCAGTCCCGTCAAACAGGCAAGAGCTTTCGGTAAAGCAGTCGTCAAAGCTGTAACCGGAGGACCACCCCGCGTGCACGTGCATCTGCCCATGCATCTGCACATGAACACAGCTATGATCCGGGTCAGTTGACCACTGCATCAATGGCCACACCAGCCAGTGCACCACCGGGGAGCGACCTGTGGACCACGACGTGTACAACGGTATGGCGGCCGCCGGGCTGCGTGGTGTGGCCTGGCAGAAGAGCCGGCACAGCAACTCGCAGGGCTCGTGCGTGGAGTTCGCCCGGCTGCCGGGCGGTGACGTGGCCGTCCGCAACTCGCGCTTCCCCGACGGTCCCGCGCTGGTCTATACCCGTGCGGAGATCGAGGCCATGCTGCTGGGCGTGAAGGACGGCGAGTTCGACCACCTGGTGGGGGGCTGACGCCCCGGCATCCCCTTCGCGAAACGGGGCAATCAGTACTCAACGCGCGGCGACGCGCGTAGAACCGCGGCGCAAGGAAGCGCCGCGGTTTCTCATTCCGCGTGCGGCTCCGAACCGGGCCGCGGCAGCCGGAACAGCGCCCAGACCACCTTGCCGCTGAGCGCGCCCGCGAGCGGATGCCAGCCCCAGCTGTCGCTGAAGGAGTCGACGAGGAACAGCCCCCGGCCCGACTCGGCCGAGAAGTCGTCGGTCTCCCGCGCGACGGGACTGTCGTGACTGGGGTCGCGCACCGCGCACACCAGGCGCTCGGTCCAGCGCATCAGGTGCAGCCGTACGGGAGGCTCCTGGCCGGTGGTGGCGCACCGGGTGCTCGCCGGCAGGCCGTGCCGCAGGGCGTTGGTGACCAGTTCCGAGACCACCAGGCAGACGTCGTCGAAACGGTCGCCCATGTCCCACTGGTCGAGCGTTCTGCGGGTGAACCGCCGTGCTTCGCGCACCGCTTCGTAGCGGGCGGGCAGAGCGCAGGAGGCGGCGTCGGACACGGCCGCGGGGTCCAGCGGCGGAAGGCCCTGCCGTAACGGCTCGAGCATGGTCGATCCATTCGTCCCCATGCGAGGCACTCCCGGGAATTCGCGGTCGGTGCGATGCGGCGGTGGTGCGGGACCATGGTTTCGGATGCGTACAGCAGATGCAAGGGCAGATGCACGTGCACGTGACCGGAATGAGTCATCCCGTACCGCTTGTTGGTCAATTTTTCCGTCATCTTCACGGCCCTGTCTGCCCGTTCGCTTGCCTCTTTCTTGAACCCGCGCGCGTGCGTTCCCTGTCTCGATTCCGTTTCCGTAACCGGACGAGTACTGCTCGGAGTGTTTTAGTGGCAGACTTCGGCCCCTGAAGACGTTGGGGAGGCTGGCGAACGTGAGCGCGGGAGAGCCGGGATCGGTGGTGCGGCGCATGCTGCTCGGATCACAACTCAGGCGACTGCGTGAGGCTCGGGGCATCACGCGCGAGGCGGCGGGCTACTCGATCCGCGCCTCCGAGTCGAAGATCAGCCGGATGGAGCTGGGCCGGGTGAGCTTCAAGACCCGGGACGTCGAGGACCTGCTCACGCTGTACGGCATCACGGACGAGCAGGAGCGCGCCTCCCTGCTGTCCCTGGCGAAGGAGGCCAACGTCGCGGGCTGGTGGCACAGTTACTCGGACGTGCTGCCGAGCTGGTTCCCCACCTACGTCGGTCTGGAAGGCGCCGCCTCGCTGATCCGGGCCTACGAGGTGCAGTTCGTGCACGGCCTGCTCCAGACGGAGGCGTACGCGCACGCGGTGGTCCGGCGGGGCATGCAGGGCGCGAGCGAGGCCGATGTCGAGCGGCGCGTGGCGCTGCGCCTGGAGCGGCAGAAGTACCTCGTCGACGAGCGGGCGCCCGACTTCCACATCATCCTGGACGAGGCCGCCCTGCGCCGCCCCTACGGCGACCGTGAGGTCATGCGCGGCCAGCTCCAGCACCTCATCGAGATCTCCGAGCGGCCCAACGTACGCCTCCAGGTCATGCCGTTCAGCCTCGGCGGCCACTCCGGTGAAAGTGGCGCGTTCACGATCCTCAGCTTCCCGGAGTCCGACCTCTCGGACGTCGTCTACCTGGAGCAGCTCACCAGCGCGCTGTACCTGGACAAGCCCGAGGACGTCGCCCAGTACGAGAAGGCGCTCAAGGAGCTGCAGAGCGACAGCCCGGGCCCTTCGGAGAGCCGGGATCTTCTGCGGGGCCTCCTCCAGCTCTCCTGAAGTACTCCTCCAACTGTCCTGAAACACAAGTACGATGACGTGTGATCAGATCGTGAAGGCGCGATCAGAGGTCTGCCAGGGATCGAGGGATCACACATGTCGTCGTCCTACTTCACCGACCTTGCACAGCAGTACATCGACGGTGAGTGGCGCCCGGGTACCGGCTCCTGGGACATCATCGACTTCAACCCGTACGACGACGAGAAGCTGGCGTCGATCACGATAGCCACGGTCGACGAGGTCGATCAGGCGTACCGGGCGGCGGCCCGCGCCCAGAAGCAGTGGGCCGCGACCAACCCCTACGCCCGGCGTGCCGTCTTCGAGAAGGCCCTGAGGCTCATAGAGGAGCGCGAGGCCGAGATATCCGAGGCGATCATCGCCGAGCTCGGCGGGACGCGCCTGAAGGCCGCCTTCGAACTGCACCTCGCCAAGGAGTTCCTGCGCGAGGCGGTGCAGCTGGCGCTGCGTCCCGAGGGCCGGATCCTGCCCTCGCCGGTGGACGGCAAGGAGAACCGCGTCTACCGCGTGCCGGTCGGTGTCGTGGGCGTGATCAGCCCCTTCAACTTCCCGTTCCTGCTGTCGATCAAGTCCGTCGCCCCGGCGCTCGCGCTCGGCAACGCCGTGGTGCTCAAGCCGCACCAGAACACGCCGGTCGTCGGCGGCTCCCTGGTCGCGAAGATCTTCGAGGACGCGGGGCTGCCCGGCGGTCTGCTGAACGTCCTCATCACCGACATCGCGGAGATCGGCGACGCCTTCCTGGAGCACCCGGTTCCCAAGGTCATCTCCTTCACCGGCTCCGACCAGGTCGGCCGACACGTGGCGACCGTCTGCGCACGGCAGTTCAAGCGCTCGGTCCTCGAACTGGGCGGCAACAGCGCGCTGGTGGTCCTCGACGACGCCGACATCGACTACGCGGTCGACGCGGCCGTCTTCAGCCGCTACGTCCATCAGGGCCAGGTCTGCATGGCCGCCAACCGCGTCCTGGTCGACCGGTCCGTCGCCGACGAGTTCACCGAGAAGTTCGTCGCCAAGGTGAAGACCCTCAAGGCGGGCGACCCGCGCGACCCGGAGACCGTCATCGGCCCGGTCATCAACTCCTCGCAGGCGGACGCCGTCGCGGGCGTGGTCGAGCAGGCCCTCGCCGAGGGCGCCACGGCCCTGGTGCGCGGCGGGCGGACCGACAACCTCGTCGAACCGTCCGTGCTGACCGGCCTGCCCGCCGACTCGGCCCTGCTGCGCCAGGAGGTCTTCGGACCGGTCGCCTTCCTCGTCCCGTTCGACGGCGAGGAGGAGGCCGTACGCCTCGTCAACGACACCCCCTACGGCCTGAGCGGTGCCGTGCACACCGGGGACATCGAGCGGGGCGTCGCCTTCGCCAAGCAGATCGACACGGGCATGTTCCACGTGAACGACGGCACCGTCCACGACGAGCCGATCGTCCCGTTCGGCGGCGAGAAGCACTCGGGCATCGGCCGGCTCAACGGCGACACGATGCTGGACTCCTTCACCACGACCAAGTGGATCTCGGTGCAGCACGGCCGGAGCCGGTTCCCCTTCTGATCCTTTCGGTGTGCCGGGCCCTTGCGGACAGAACCTGACCGCAAGGGCCCGTAGCTTCGTCGGTGTCGGGGGAGAGGCCCCCGGATCCGGCGAAAGGCGGCGGTCATGGTCACTCACGTTCCCGCGGAGGCACACGGCGACGAGCGCGGAGCGCTGCTGGCCTTCATCGAGGAGCAGCGCGGTGGCATCCGGCGGGCGGTGCTGGGGCTGACCGACGAACAGGCGAGCTCCCGTCCCAGCGCCAGTGAGCTGTCCCTCGCCGGGCTGGTCAAGCACGTCGCCGAGGTCGAGCAGATGTGGATCTCCCTGGCCAAGGGCGAGCCGCCGGCCGTCGTGCGGGACCAGGGCAACTGGCACGAGTGCTTCCGGCTGGTCGAGGGTGAGACCGTCGAGTCGCAGCTGGCGTACTGGGAGAAGGTCGCCGCGGAGACGGAGGCGTACATCCGCTCGGTGCCGAGCCTCGACGACACCTTCGCGCTGCCGGCTCAGCCGTGGTTCCCGCCGGACGGCCGGGTCTCCCACCGCTGGCTGTGCCTGCACCTCATCCGCGAGACGGCCCGGCACGCCGGCCACGCCGACATCGTCCGCGAGTCCCTGGACGGCAGGACCGCCTTCGAGCTGGTGGCCGAGGAGCAGCAGGTGGCGGCCGGGTCATAACCTTGGCCGCATGTCAGCGATCCGTCTCCTCGTGCTCGGCGCGGTCCGTATGCACGGGCGGGCCCACGGCTACCAGGTGCGCAACGACCTGGAGTACTGGGGCGCGCACGAGTGGTCCAACGCCAAGCCCGGCTCGATCTACCACGCCCTGAAGCAGATGGCGAAGCAGGGACTGCTGCACGCGCACGAGATCGCCCCGTCCACGGCCGGCGGCCCGCCGCGCACCGAGTACGAGATCACGGGGCAGGGCACCGAGGAGTACTTCCGGCTGCTGCGCGAGGCGCTGGTCACGTACGACCAGCGGGGGGACGTGAAGACGGCCGCCGTCGGCTTCGTCGTCGACCTGCCGAGGGCGGAGGCGGTCGCGCTGCTCAAGGAGCGCACCCTGCGCATCGAGCAGTGGCGGGCCTCCGTTCTGGAGCACTACGTGCCCGAGGAGGGGCCCGGACAGCTGGGCCACATCGGCGAGATCATGAACATGTGGGTCCACACGGCCGACTCCGAGGCCGAGTGGACCCGCGGTCTCATCGAGCGCATCGAGGGCGGCGCCTACACCTTCGCCGACGAGGGCGACCCGTTCGTCGGGATCCTGGCCGAGGGCGAGGAGAACCCGTACGCCACGGGGGAGCCGCACCCCGGGGATGCTCTCTAATCAAATTTGACGAATGGCTCGGGCGGAGTTACGTTCGAGCCTGTAGTCAAGTTTGACTAGCGAGGGAGTCCCTGTGGCCGACACGGCGATCACCGTCGAAGGCGCGGAGAAGAGATACGGCGACAAGAAGGCTCTGGCCGGGCTCGACCTGCGGGTCGCGCGCGGCACGGTGCACGGCGTGCTCGGCCCCAACGGGGCGGGCAAGACCACCCTGGTGAGGATCCTGTCCACGCTGCTGCGCCCCGACGCGGGCCGGATCGAGGTGGCCGGGCACGACGTGGTGCGCGAGGCGTACGCCGTACGGCTGCGCATCGGCCTGCTCGGCCAGCACGCCGCGCTCGACGAGGAGCTCGGCGGGCGGCAGAACCTGGAGCTGTTCGGCCGGCTGCACCACCTGGGCGCGCGGCGGGCACGCGCGCGTGCCGGCGAACTCCTGGAGCGCTTCGGCCTGGCCGACACCGGCCGCAAGGCGGTCCGGCAGTACAGCGGCGGCATGCGGCGCCGCCTGGACCTCGCGGCCTCCCTGATCACCGAACCGGAGGTGCTGTTCCTGGACGAGCCGACCACCGGCCTCGACCCGCGCGGTCGCGCCGAGGTGTGGGACTCCGTCCGCTCCCTGGTCGGCGGCGGCACGACGGTCCTGCTCACCACGCAGTACCTGGAGGAGGCCGACCAGCTCGCCGACTGCATCTCGGTCGTCGACGCCGGCCGGGTCATCGCCGAGGGCACGGCGGACGAGCTGAAGGCCGAGACCGGCGGCGACCGCATCGACGTGGTCCTGCGGGACGCCGGCCAACTGGGGGCCGCAGTCGCCCTGTTGCCTCTCGCCGGGGTCAGCGTCGACACCGACCGCCGCCTGCTGAGCGCCCCGGTGACCGACCGTATGGAGGCGCTCTCCGGGGTCGTACGGGCCCTTCAGGAGGCCGGGATCGAGGCGGAGGACGTCGCGCTGCGCCGCCCGACGCTGGACGAGGTGTTCCTGCACCTCACCGGAGACGACCGCCGAGTGAAGGAGGCCGCGTGACCGCCCACGCCCTGACCGACTCCTGGACGATGACCCGCCGGGAACTCGCCCGCTGGGGACGGCAGCCGGTCCAGCTGGTCGTCAACCTCGTCTTCCCGGTGATGCTGCTGCTCATGTTCGGCTACCTGGTCGGCGGCGGCCGGGGCGTGGGCGGCGAGTACCGCGACTATCTGATCCCCGGCATGCTCGCGCTCACCATGGCCTTCGGCCTGGAGGGCACGATGATCGCCGTCACGCAGGACCTCGACAAGGGCGTCATCGACCGCTTCCGCTCCATGCCCATGACCAATGGAGCGGTACTGGTGGGCCGTTCGGCCGCCGACATGCTCCAGTCGGCGCTGGCCCTGATCGTGCTCATGGGCGTGGGCGCCGCCCTCGGCTGGCGGACCCACGGCACTCCGGCGGCCTTCCTGGGAGCCGTGGGCCTGCTGCTGCTGTTCCGGTTCGCCATGCTGTGGATCGGCATCCACCTGGCGCTGGTGGCCGGGAAGCCGGAGATGGTCCAGGCCGTGCAGATCCTGGTCTGGCCGGTCGGCTTCCTGTCCAACGCCCTGGCCCTGCCCGACACCATGCCCGGCTGGCTCGGCACGGTCGTCGAGTGGAACCCGATGTCCCACACGGCCACGGCCGTACGGGACCTGTTCGGCAGCCCCGGCGCGGAGTCCGGGCACGTATGGGCGGCGATCGTCTGGCCCCTGGCCCTGCTGGCGGTGTTCTTCCCGCTGGCGGTACGGAGGTTCGGGCGGCTGAGCCGCTAGTGGTGGAAGCTGGTGGCCGCGTCCTTGTCCCGGCTGAAGGGGCGCTGCTGCCGGCGCAGCTCCGGCAGCAGGCGTTCCAGGTCCTGCGTGAGAAGCTCGGCGAGGTCGGCCGAGAAGCCGTTGCGGCACACCACCCGCAGCACGGACAGGTCCTCGCGGTTGGCCGGGAAGGTGTACGCGGGCACCAGCCAGCCGCTCTCGCGCAGCCGCCGCGAGACGTCGAAGACGTCGTACGCCGTGACGTCCGGCGCGGTCGTGAAGGCGAACACCGGCAGCTGGTCGCCCCGGGTCAGCAGCCGGAAGTCGCCCAGCGCCTCGATCCGCCCGGCCATGCCCGTGGCCACGTCCCGCGCGGCCTGCTGCACGGCCCGGTAGCCGTCCCGGCCCAGCCGCAGGAACGTGTAGTACTGGGCCACGACCTGCGCGCCGGGCCGGGAGAAGTTGAGCGCGAACGTCGGCATGTCGCCGCCCAGGTAGTTCACCCGGAACACCAGTTCCTCCGGCAGCGCCTCCGCGTCCCGCCACAGCGCCCAGCCGACGCCCGGGTACACGAGGCCGTACTTGTGGCCCGAGGTGTTGATCGACGCCACCCTCGGCAGCCGGAAGTCCCAGACCAGGTCCTCGTCGAGGAACGGCGCGACCATGGCGCCGGACGCCCCGTCGACGTGCACGGGGATGTCGAGCCCGGTCCGCTCCTGCACCGCGTCCAGCGCCGCGCAGAGCTCGGCGACCGGCTCGTAGGACCCGTCGAAGGTCGAGCCCAGGATCCCGACGACCCCGATGGTGTTCTCGTCGCACAGCTCGGCCGCGGCCTGCGGATCCAGGTGGAAGCGCTCGCCCTCCATGGGGACCAGCCGGGCCTCGACCTCCCAGAAGTTGCAGAACTTCTCCCAGCAGACCTGCACGTTCACGCCCATCACCAGATTCGGCCGCGCCCCCGGGTACCGGTCGGCGTTGCGCCGGGCCCACCTCCGCTTCAGCGCCATCCCGGCGAGCATGCACGCCTCGCTCGACCCGGTCGTCGAACAGCCCACGGCCGCCGCCGGATCGGGCGCGTGCCACAGATCGGCGAGCATCGCCACGCACCGCCGCTCCAGTTCGGCCGTGCGCGGGTACTCGTCCTTGTCGATCATGTTCTTGTCCCGGCACTCCGCCATCAGCACCCCGGCCTCCGGCTCCATCCAGGTGGTGACGAAGGTGGCGAGGTTCAGCCGCGCGTTGCCGTCGAGCATCAGTTCGTCGCGCACCAGCTGGTGGGCGGTCACCGGCGCCATGGGCTGGTCCGGGAGCCGGTGCGTCGGCGGGGCCTCGGCCATGTCGCCGAGCGGGTTGGCCGGGCCGTAGAAGGGGTTGACGGACAGGCGGCGTTCGCCGGACCGGCGGGGGCCTTCGTTCAGTGGCATGAGGGGCTCCAGAAGGGTTGGCGGGGGAGGCGTGGGGTCATCGGACCGGCGTCCCGTCCGGCCGGAGCTGCATCTGGGGCCGGCCCGTCACCAGCAGCCAGGCCGGCAGCGAGGCGACGCAGAGCAGGACGAGGATCCCCGGCGAGTCGATCAGCACCGCGGCGACGAACAGGCTGATCCAGCCCTGCCGGGTGATCGCCAGCAGCATCCCGAGCACACCGGCGGACACCCCCACCGACGGATGCACTCCGGACACCAGGGCGTGCGCGCACAGACCGAGGGCGGTGCCGGCGAACACCACCGGGAAGATGCGCCCGCCGCGGAAACCGCAGGACGCGGCGACGAGCAGCGCGGCCAGCTTCACCACCGTCATGACGGCGAACTCCCCGGCCGACCAGCCGTCCGGGTCGTGCGCCAGCTCGGCGACCTCGTCGAGCCCCTTGAACAGCGTCAGATGGCCGCCCAGGGCCGCGAGAGCGCCCAGCACGGCCCCGCCCGCCGGGAGCATCAGCATCGGGTGCCGCAGCCGGCGGAAGACCCCGTGGACGTACGGGAGCGCACGCACGGCGCACATGCCGAGCAGCGCGCCCGCCGCGGCGACCACGACGGCCGCCAGCAGGTCCGCCCAGCCCGGCCGGCCGACGGACGGCAGGTCCAGGTCGAAGCTCGGGCGGTCGATGAGCGTGGCCGTCAGGGCACCGGCCACGGCGGCGGTCAGCGGCGCGAAGAGGTTGTCCCAGAGCAGGCCGCGCGTCTCCTGCCGGGCCAGTACCTCGGAGATGACGAGGGCGGCCCCCACGGGCGTGCCGAACAGGGCGCCGAGTGTCGCCGCCTCCGCCAGCGCCGGCCAGATCCGGCCCGGGGCCCGGGGGATGGCCTTTGCACCCAGCCAGACCGCCAGGCCGACGTTCACGGCGATGATCGGGTTCTCCGGGCCGAGGCTCGGCCCGCCGGCCAGCATCAGCGCCGCCGCCAGCAGCAGCCCGGGCAGCACGACGGGCGGCAGGACCGGCGCGTCCAGCCCCACGGTCGCCGGATCCGGTCCGGCGTGCCCCGGCACCTTCCACACCACAAGGCCGACGGCGACACCGGTCGCGACGAGCACCACGAACATCCACGCCACGGAGTACCGGCCGACGCCCAGTGCGTCCGGCACGGTCTCCCACAGCACGCCCTGAAGCCCCTCGGCGGCGACCTCCACCCCCACCAGGAGCAGGCTGGACATCACGCCGACGGCCACCGCGGGCAGGATCGACGGCAGCAGCACGCGCGCGGGGGTCGACGGAGTGACGGAGGGCGCCTGCTGCTCGGTGTCCTGGACCACGGGCACACGATAAGGGGCTTAAACGGAACAAAACGGAAACACGCCCCCGCCGGGGACTCACTCCCGGGCCAGGACCACCGCCGTGCCGTAGGCGCACACCTCGGTGCCCACGTCCGCCGCCTCCGTCACGTCGAAGCGGAACGCGAGCACACCGTTGGCTCCACGTGCGCGTGCCTGTTCGACGAGTCGCTCCATGGCCTGGTTGCGAGTCTGCACGAGCGTCTTGGTGAGCCCGCGCAGCTCGCCGCCGACCATCGACTTCAGTCCGGCGCCGATCTGGCTCCCCAGGTGCCGGGAGCGCACGGTCAGTCCGAAGACCTCGCCGAGCACCTCCTGCACGCGGTGGCCGGGTACGTCGTTCGTGGTGACGACGAGGACGTCGGGTTGAGGGCCCTGTCCGCCGCCGTATTCATCGATGCCCATGGTTCACAGCTTTGACCGGGACCGCTCACGGTGCATCCTGAGTACGCCCATGGAACCTGGGCCATGACGGCTGCGTTGATACTTTGAAGCAGTCAGCCCCCAGCCCGTACCCCCAGCAGCAGGAGCCACATCCCCGTGACCACGCTTGCGCTCGGCCCCGAGTGGCTCAGCCCGGACTACCTGATCTCGACGTTCAGCCTGCCGGGCATCCTGCTCATCGTCTTCGCGGAGTCCGGTCTCTTCGCGTTCCTGCCCGGCGACTCCCTGCTGTTCACAGCGGGCCTCTTCGTCGCCGAGGGCACGTACATCAGCCAGCCGCTGTGGCTGGTCTGCACGCTGATCGTGCTCGCCGCCGTCATCGGCGACCAAGTGGGCTACATGATCGGCAAGTTCCTGGGCCCGAAGCTCTTCAACCGTCCCAACTCCAAGCTCTTCAAGCAGGAGAACCTGGACAAGGCCCACGAGTTCATGGAGAAGTACGGCCCCAAGGCGATCGTCCTGGCCCGCTTCGTCCCGATCGTGCGCACCTTCGCCCCCATCGTCGCCGGCGCCGGCCGCATGAAGTACCGCACGTTCCTCACGTACAACGTCGTCGGCGGCATCGCCTGGGGCACCGGCGTCACCCTCGCGGGTTACTGGCTGGGCCAGATCGACTTCATCAAGAAGAACGTCGAGTCGATCCTCATCCTGATCGTCCTGCTCTCGGTCGTCCCGATCATCATCGAGTACCTCCGCGACCGCTCCAAGAAGAAGCGCGCCGCGGCCGATGCCCCTGCGGCCCAGCCGCATCCCCCCGTCATGGACGACGCGACGACCCAGCTCCGCCGCATCACCCCGGACGGCCAGCCCCACCAGCAGCCGCAGCAGCCCCCGTACGGCAGCCCGAACGGTTACAACGACCAGCAGTACTACGGCCAGTACCCCCAGGCCCCCGGCTATGGCCAGCAGCAGCCGTACGGCACGCAGCAGGGCGGGGGCCAGCAGCCCTACAACGGGGGTTACTGACAGACGACCCGCGGCCGCTGACGGACCGGAAAGCCCCGAGCCCCTGGGCAACGGGCGCTAGAAACCCCTGGTCCGCTTGGCGGCCCGCCGCTTCTCGGCGGAACCGATCCGCAGGAACATCCGCGAGATCTCGGACCCCAGATTCACCCCGATGGCGATCGCCATGGCCAGGGCCACCGCCTTGGACAGCGACACCAGGCCCGCGTCCACCTTGTTCTGCGCGATCGCGAGCAGCCCGAAGTACGTCGCGGAACCCGGCAGCAACGGCCCGATCGCCGCGGTCGTGTACGGCAGAGCCGAAGCGAACTGGTACCGGGACAGCAACTGCCCGAACAACCCCACCAGCCCCGCGGCCGCAGCCGTGGACGCCACCGGCGAGATGTCCCCGGCATAGTGCATCGCCCCGAACACGATCCAGGCGACACCACCGTTCAGCGTCACCCACACCACGGTGGATCGTTCCTGCTGAAGCAGCACCGCGAACGCCAGCGACAACAGCATCGACGCACCGATCAGCAGCGCCGGCTCGTCGGAGACCCCGAGCGCCGCGTCCGGATTCAGCCGGGCCCCCAGCTGCACGCCGAAGTACAGCACCATCAGCACACCCGCGACGATGCCCACGAAGAAGTACAGGACCTCCAGCAGACGCGCGGCCGCGGTGATGTAAAAGCCGGTCAGCCCGTCCTGCACCCCCGCCACCAGCGCCCGACCGGGCAGCAGCGCGAACAGCCCACCGGTGATGACCGCGGAGGCCTTCACGTCCACGTGGCCGAGGGTCAGCGCGACCCCGATCGCGGCCGGCGGCGTCGCGGCCACCGTGAACTGGTAGAACTCCGGCAGCCCGCGTCCCGCGCACAGCCACGCCAGCCGGTCGCCGAGCATCGCGCCCAGCGCGGCGGCGACGAACACGATCAGATCACCGCCGACGAGCACGGAGGCCGCACCCGCCAGCAGCCCGCTCGCGCCGGTCAGCGCCCAGCCGGGGTAGGGGTGCCGGTTACGGCGGATCTCGGCGAGCCGCCGGTAGGCCTCCTCCAGGGAGACCGCCGTCTCGTCGTCGCTGAGGTCGTCCACCAGTTGGTACACGGCCGCCAGCCGCGTGTAGTCGGTGCCCCGGCGGCGCACGGTCCGCGACGCCGTGACCGGGTCGTCGACGAGCGACGGCTGGTAGGAGATCGCCAGCAGCGTGAAGGTGACGTTGGGCTCGCAGCGGTCCAGGCCGTACGACCGGCAGACGGCGAACATGGCCGCCTCCACGTCCTCGGCGCCCTCACCGCCCGCCAGCAGCAACTCGCCGATACGCAGCGTCAGGTCGAGCACGCGCGGCACAGCGGGCCCCGAGTCGTCGCCACCGCGCTGACTCGGCTCCGGCGCCGGCCGCTCCGCCACCGGCATGCGCAGCATGGTGCGCATCCGGTCCTGCCAGGGCACGTCCTTGGTCAGGCTGACCACGGGGATCCCGGTCGGCGGGGTGAACGCCGACGGTGCGTGCTTCGAGCTGTAGGTGCTCGGCGGCGTGAACGCCGACCCCTCCGGATCCGCCGCCGGCGCATGCGAGACGTCCAGCCCTTCCGGCAGGGCGAACTCGGACGTCACCTCGGACTCCGTACCGGTCACCTTGGGCACGGCAAGGCCCTCGGGGATCGCGAACTCCGACGTCGTCGACATGTCCCCGTCGACGGCGGCCCCGGCCGGAGGCAGGAACGCGCTCCTCGCCTCGTCCGACTTCGGCTTGCGGTCCTCCGCGTCCGTCACTGCCTGGCGCTCCCTGTACGACACGTAAGCCTCAGTACCCCCAGCCTCAGTATGCGCACATACAGGCGAACGGGCCGCACGCGCAGGCGTACGGCCCGTGAGCATCAGAAGGGTCAGTGACCGCCCTGGTCCTTGAAGCGCTTGTACGACCGCTCGATCTCGGCCTCGGCCTCGGTGCGGCCCACCCAGTCGGCGCCCTCGACCGACTTCCCGGGCTCCAGGTCCTTGTAGACCTCGAAGAAGTGCTGGATCTCCAGGCGGTCGAACTCCGAGACGTGGTGGATGTCCCGCAGGTGCTCCACACGCGGGTCCGTGGCCGGCACGCACAGCAGCTTGTCGTCGCCACCGGCCTCGTCCGTCATCCGGAACATGCCGATCGCCCGGCACTTGATGAGGCAGCCCGGGAACGTCGGCTCGTCCAGGATGACCAGCGCGTCCAGCGGGTCGCCGTCCTCGCCGAGGGTGTTCTCGACGAAGCCGTAGTCGGTCGGGTAGGCGGTCGAGGTGAAGAGTCGCCGGTCCAGGCGGATACGACCGGTCTCGTGGTCCACCTCGTACTTGTTGCGCGAACCCTTCGGAATCTCGATCGTGACGTCGAACTCCACCGGTGGCTCCTCCATGATCAACACATAGTTCTGGTGGTTAAGTGTCCCTCACGCAGGTGTGTGATCGCGAAAGGGGCTGGTGGTCGTGCCGGAGCTGCGTCCTTGGCGGGCCGCGAGGCCGCACGCGGTGCGGATCGCGCAGGCCCTACGACCGCGCCTGGCCAGGGCCGCCGCGACCGCGAAACCACGGATCGCGCGGCTCGCCCGAGCCGGAAAACCGCAGGTCGCGCGGGTCACACGGCCGAAGACCTGGCACTACACCGCGGGCGCCGCCACCGCCGGCCTGGCACTGGCCGCCGGTGTGGTGACCGCCGCCGGCCCCTGGGACTCCTCGGGTCAGCGTACGGCCGAGCGGGACCGTGCCGTGGCCCTGGGCCGCGCGGGTGGCACAGATCACGGCCGCGTCCCCGGCGCGCCCGCGCAGCCCCGGCCCGCCCCCAGCGCCGGGCCCGTGCTGACCGGCCTCGGCGGCGTCAGCACCGTGAAGTCCGCCCCGGACGGCAAGGCCCTCGCGAAGACCCTCACGCCCCTGCTGAAGGACCCGGCGCTCGGCGCCCGGCCGGCAGCGGCTGTCGTGGACGTCACGACCGGCAGGCGCCTGTACGGCACGGACCCGGACGCCCCGCTCACCCCGGCCTCGACGACGAAGATCGCCACGGCCGTCGCCGCGCTGTCCGCGATGGGCGCCGACCACCGCCTCACCACCCGTGCCGCGCTGGAACCCGACACGCAGGAAGTCGTCCTGGTCGGCGGCGGCGACCCCACCCTCACGGCCCGCGAGGCCTCCGACGGCTCGGCCGGTCTGCGCCTCCTGGCCGACCAGACGGCCGCCGCCCTGGCCCAGCGCGGCATCCGTGACGTGACGCTCTCCTACGACACGACCCGCTACGCGGGCACCCAGAAGCACCCGATCGGGGTCAACCCCAATCTCGCCCTCGTCAGCCCTCTGATGGTGGACGAGGGCCGCACGGACGACTCGACCAGCGGCCCGGTCGCCCGCGTGACCGACCCGGCCGGGGACGCGGCCCGCCGCTTCGGGGACCTGCTGAGGTCCCGCGGCATCAAGGCCACGTCCCCCGGGCTGTCGAAGGCCACGTCCCGCGCGAAGACCCTGGCCACGGTGGACTCGCCCCCGCTTTCGGCCCTCGTCGAACGGATGCTGACCAACAGCGACAACGACATCGCCGAGGCCCTCGCCCGCCAGACGGCGATCGCCACCGGCCACCGGGCCGACTTCGCCGGCGCCGACCAGGCGATCAACGCGCAGCTCCGCAAGCTCGGCCTGCCCCTCAAGGGGGCGGCCTTCAAGGACGGCAGCGGCCTGAACCGCGCCGACCGCCTGACGGCCGGCCTCCTCACGGCCCTCCTGGCCAAGGCGGCCGACCCCGCCCACCCCGAACTCCGCCCGGCCCTCACCGGCCTCCCCGTGGCCGGCTTCACCGGCACCCTGACCACCCGCTACACGGACGGCGCAGCCGGCGTCGTCCGCGCCAAGACAGGCACCCTGACCGGCGTGAACACCCTCGCGGGCACGGTCGTCGACCAGGACGGCCGCCTGCTGGCTTTCGCCTTCATGGCCAACAACACGACCGACCCGGCAGCGGCCCAGACGGCCCTGGACAGGGCGGCGACGACACTGGCGTCCTGCGGCTGCCGGTAACGACCGCCTGGCCGTGGGGAGCCGTTCCGCCCAGCCGTGGGCAGTCGTTCCGCTGGGGCGGAACGGGTGGGCACGGCCGACAACGCCGAGTACCCGGCAAACGGACCCCAGCCCTTGCCGACTCAGCACGCCGGCTGCAACACCGCCACCCAAATCGCACCCCGAGTTCCACCACCCCCTCGCCGCCCTGCCCCAGCGGCCAGCGCTCACGTACGGTTGACGCATGACGAGCATCGGTGGTGCTTCAACCGGCATGGTCGACTGGAACCTCGCGGTCGCGACCGCGACCCGGCTCGTGCGGCCGGGCCCCGACGTCAGCCGCGACGAGGCCCGGGCCGTCGTCGCGGAGCTGCGCCGGCATGCCAAGGCATCGGAGGGACACGTCCGGGGCTTCACTCGTCTGGGCACGGAGGAGGGCCACGACACCCCCGTCCTGGTCGTCGACCGCCCGGGCTGGATCCGGGCGAACGTCGCCGGCTTCCGGGAACTGCTGAAGCCCCTGCTCGACAAGATGCAGGACCGGCGCGGCAACACCCCCGGCGGCGCGGTCATGAGCGCCGTCGGCGGCAAGGTCACCGGCGTGGAGCTCGGCATGCTCCTGTCCTTCCTGGCCTCCCGCGTCCTCGGCCAGTACGAGACCTTCGCCCCGGCCACGCGCCAGCTCCCGGCCGGGGAGAACGGCGGCGGCCGGCTCCTGCTCGTCGCCCCGAACATCGTGCACGTGGAGCGGGAACTCGACGTCGACCCGCACGACTTCAGGCTCTGGGTGTGCCTGCACGAGGAGACGCACCGCACGCAGTTCACGGCCGTGCCCTGGCTGCGCGACCACCTGGAGGGCGAGATCCAGTCCTTCCTGGCCGAGACCGACGTCGACCCCATGACCGTCCTGGAACGCGTACGGGAGGCCGCCCAGAGCCTCGCCGGGGGCCGCCCCGAGGCCGAGGAGGACGACGGCGGCCGCTCCCTCGTCGAGATCGTGCAGACGCCCGCCCAGCGCGAGATCCTCGGTCGCCTCACGGCCGTGATGTCCCTGCTGGAGGGCCACGCCGACTTCGTGATGGACGGCGTCGGACCGGACGTCGTGCCGACCGTCGGGGAGATCCGCGAGAAGTTCCAGCAGCGCCGCGCCAAGGGCGCCTCCCGCCTGGACCTGGCCCTGCGCAAGCTGCTCGGCCTGGACGCCAAGCTCCGCCAGTACCGGGACGGCGAACGCTTCGTACGGGCCGTCGTCGACGAGGTCGGCATGGACGGCTTCAACCGCGTGTGGACCTCGCCCAACACCCTCCCCACCAAGACGGAGATCGCCAAACCGGCGGACTGGATCGCGCGGATGCACCGCAGGGCCGAGTAGTGAACTACGGCGGGAAGTCGTGAAAGGAAACGGGCCGACGGCAGGCGAACGCCCCTCCAATCACCCGTCCGAGGGACCGTGAGCGAGGGGTAGGCGTGCAATGCTCGGGGAACGGCCCGGTTCTGTCACCATCTACACACTCTGCGTGACCGACACTCGGGTTCACCCCCCGAAAACTTCATGAAGGGAACCGGACATGGGTCCCCATCCTGCGGTCGCGGCGATACGCCTGGCGGTCCGCCGCGTCCTCCACGACCTGCTCACCGAACACCGCACCGCCGCCGCACTCCCGCACGCCCCCTCGCACGAGCCGCCGCCCCCGCCGCTCGTGCTCGTGGCATGCTCCGGCGGCGCCGACTCCATGGCCCTCGCCTCCGCCCTCGCCTTCGAGTCCCCCAAACTCGGCATCAGAGCCGGCGGCGTGACCGTCGACCACGGCCTGCAGCCCGGCTCCGACGTACGGGCTGCGGAAGTCGTCCAGCGCCTGCGCGAACTCGGCCTCGACCCCGTCGACTCCGTCGCCGTGACCGTCGGCCGCGAGGGCGGCCCCGAAGCCGCCGCCCGTGACGCCCGCTACGCCGCACTCGACACCGCCGCCGAACGCCACGGCGCCGCCGCGGTCCTGCTCGGCCACACCCGGGACGACCAGGCCGAAACCGTACTGCTGGGCCTCGCCCGGGGCTCCGGCATCCGCTCCCTCTCCGGCATGGCCGCGGTCTCGGGGGCCGGCGGCCGTTACCGGCGGCCCTTCCTGGAACTCGACCGGCAGACCGCCCGCAAGGCCTGCATGGTCCAGTCCCTGCCCGTCTGGGACGACCCCCACAACGCCGACCCGGCCTACACCCGCTCCCGGCTGCGCCACGAGGGCCTGCCCGCACTGGAGAAGGCCCTCGGCAAGGGCGTCGTCGAGGCCCTGGCCCGTACGGCCCAGCTCTCCCGCGACGACGCCGACGCCCTCGACTCCTGGGCCACCCAGGCCGAGGCCACCGTCCGCGACGCCGCCGGGCAACTGGAGTGCGCGAAGCTCTACGCCCTGCCGCCCGCCGTACGCCGCCGAGTGCTGCGCCGGGCCGCCATCGCAGCCGGTGCCCCGGCCGGTTCGCTGTTCGCCCGGCACCTCGAGGAAGTCGACCGGTTGATCACCGGCTGGCGCGGTCAGGGAGCCATCAACCTCCCCGGCAAGGTCATGGCCCGGCGGCAGGGTGGCAGACTGGTGATTCGGCAAGGCTGAATCACGTCCCCCTCCGAGCAGTCGGTGGAGGGGCCGCTCAGTCAGGGACGACCGAAAGTGATGCGGGTGGACGCGAAAGACATGGGTGCCGACCTTCAGCAGGTACTCATCACCAAGGAAGAGATCGACGCCAAGCTGGCCGAGCTGGCCGCGAAGATCGACGCGGAGTACGCGGGCAAGGACCTGCTGATCGTCGGCGTCCTCAAGGGCGCGGTGATGGTCATGGCCGATCTCGCCCGGGCGCTGTCCACCCCCCTCACCATGGACTGGATGGCCGTATCCTCGTACGGGGCGGGCACCCAGTCCTCCGGTGTGGTGCGGATCCTCAAGGACCTCGACACCGACATCAAGGGCAAGCACGTCCTCATCGTCGAGGACATCATCGACTCCGGCCTGACCCTGTCCTGGCTGATCTCCAACCTCGGCTCGCGCGAGCCCGCCTCCCTCAAGGTGTGCACGCTGCTGCGCAAGCCCGAGGCCGCGAAGGTCGCCATCGACGTGGAATGGGTCGGGTTCGACATCCCCAACGAATTCGTCGTCGGATACGGGCTCGACTACGCGGAGAAGTACCGCAACCTCCCGTTCGTCGGTACGCTCGCGCCCCACGTGTACGGCGGCTGAAACTCCGGCCGGGGTGCCGTGACGGTGATCGGGAACCCCGGCGGGCTTCCCGCCGTTGGAGCATGCGTAGACGGATCGCCAGTCGTCCCGCGCGGCTTCAGGTGACAATGCTGGGGTACCGTCCGAAGAACAGCCTTTATCAAACTCACTATGGCAGGAGGGACGGGGCGGCACCGCTCCGTATGGATGGACGTGAAGCGATACTTCCGTGGGCCGGTCATGTGGATCGTGCTGGCCGTCCTTGCCGTGGTCGTGTTGATGCAGGTCGTCGGCTCGTCCGGCGGCTACAAGACGGTGGACACCGGCCAGGTCGTCCAGGCGATCAATGACAACAGGGTCGAGTCGGCCAAACTGACCACCGGCGACGAGCAGACCATCAAGGCGTCGCTCAAGGACGGCGTAAAGATCGAGGGCAGCTCGAAGATCCAGGCGAGCTATATCGGCGACCAGGGCGTGACGATTGCCAACACGCTCCAGGCGAAGTTCCAGGACAAGCAGATCCCGGACGGCTACACGGTCTCGCCGTCCAAGCAGAACCCGTTCGTCGGGATCCTGCTCTCGCTGCTCCCCTTCGTCCTCATCGTCGTCGTCTTCCTGTTCCTGATGAATCAGATGCAGGGCGGCGGCTCCCGGGTCATGAACTTCGGGAAGTCCAAGGCCAAGCTCATCACCAAGGACACCCCGAAGACGACGTTCTCGGACGTCGCCGGCTCGGACGAGGCCGTCGAGGAGCTCCACGAGATCAAGGAGTTCCTCCAGGAGCCGGCCAAGTTCCAGGCCGTCGGCGCCAAGATCCCCAAGGGCGTGCTGCTGTACGGCCCGCCCGGTACCGGCAAGACGCTGCTCGCGCGTGCCGTCGCGGGCGAGGCCGGGGTGCCGTTCTACTCGATCTCCGGTTCCGACTTCGTCGAGATGTTCGTCGGTGTCGGTGCCTCCCGGGTCCGTGACCTGTTCGAGCAGGCCAAGGCGAACGCCCCGGCGATCGTCTTCGTCGACGAGATCGACGCGGTCGGCCGCCACCGCGGCGCCGGCCTCGGCGGTGGTCACGACGAGCGCGAGCAGACGCTGAACCAGCTGCTCGTCGAGATGGACGGCTTCGACGTCAAGGGCGGCGTGATCCTCATCGCCGCGACGAACCGGCCCGACATCCTCGACCCGGCGCTGCTGCGCCCCGGCCGTTTCGACCGGCAGATCGCCGTCGACCGCCCGGACATGCAGGGCCGTCTGGAGATCCTGAAGGTTCACCAGAAGGGCAAGCCGGTCGCTCCGGACGTCGACCTGTCGGCCGTCGCCCGCCGTACGCCCGGTATGACGGGTGCCGATCTGGCCAACGTGCTGAACGAGGCCGCCCTGCTGACGGCCCGCAGCGACCAGAAGCTGATCGACAACCACATGCTGGACGAGGCGATCGACCGTGTGGTCGCGGGCCCGCAGAAGCGGACCCGGATCATGTCGGACAAGGAGAAGAAGATCACCGCGTACCACGAGGGCGGACACGCCCTGGTCGCGGCGGCCTCGCCGAACTCCGATCCCGTCCACAAGATCACGATCCTGTCGAGAGGCCGCGCCCTCGGCTACACGATGGTGCTGCCGGACGAGGACAAGTACTCGACCACGCGCAACGAGATGCTGGACCAGCTGGCTTACATGCTGGGCGGCCGCGCGGCCGAGGAGCTCGTCTTCCACGACCCGACGACGGGTGCCGCCAACGACATCGAGAAGGCCACGGGCCTGGCCCGGGCGATGGTCACGCAGTACGGCATGACCGAGCGTCTCGGCGCGATCAAGTTCGGCGGCGACAACACCGAGCCCTTCCTCGGACGTGAGATGTCTCACCAGCGCGACTACTCGGAAGAGGTCGCCGCGCTGGTCGACGAAGAGGTCAAGAAGCTCATCGAGACCGCGCACAACGAGGCCTGGGAGATCCTGGTCGAGAACCGCGACGTCCTCGACAACCTCGTGCTGCAGCTGCTGGAGAAGGAGACGCTGGGCAAGGAGGAGATCGCCGAGATCTTCGCCCCCATCGTCAAGCGCCCGCCGCGGCCCGCCTGGACCGGCTCCTCCCGCCGTACGCCGTCCACCCGCCCGCCGGTCCTCTCCCCCAAGGAGCTGGCCCTGACGAACGGGGCGAACGGCGCGACGCCGGCCATCACCACCGCGAAGAGCACCGCGGCGGAGCCCGCCCCGGCGCCCGAGCGAGCCCCGGAGGACCGCCCCGAGAGCTGATCACCGCTCTCCCGGTGGCCCACCGGGCCCGGAATGGATGCCGCGCCCCCCAGGTTTTAGCCTGGGGGGCGCGGCTTTCCGCCATTTGTGCGGGCCGCCCCGTGATGGACACAGGAACGAGGCACCAGATGACCGACCCCGTGATGCTGGACGGCGAGGGCCAGATCGGCGAGTTCGACGAGAAGCGGGCCGAGAACGCCGTACGGGAGCTGCTGATCGCGGTCGGCGAGGACCCTGACCGCGAGGGGCTCCGGGAGACTCCGGCGCGGGTGGCGCGGGCGTACAGGGAGATATTCGCGGGGCTGTGGCAGAAGCCCGAGGACGTGCTGACGACGACGTTCGACATCGGTCACGACGAGATGGTCCTCGTGAAGGACATCGAGGTGTACTCGACCTGTGAACACCATCTGGTGCCGTTCCGGGGCGTCGCCCACGTCGGGTACATCCCAGCCCACAGCGGAAAGATCACCGGGCTGTCCAAGCTGGCCCGGCTCGTGGACGTCTACGCCCGGCGTCCGCAGGTGCAGGAACGACTCACCACGCAGATCGCGGACTCGCTGATGGAGATCCTGGAACCGCGTGGCGTCATCGTGGTCGTGGAGTGCGAGCACATGTGCATGTCGATGCGCGGGATACGCAAGCCCGGCGCCAAGACGCTGACGTCGGCCGTGCGGGGGCAGCTGCGGGACGCGGCGACGCGGAACGAGGCCATGAGCCTCATCATGGCGCGCTGACGCCTCACGTCACACGGTCGGGGCCGCCCCCGTGCCCTCGTGTTCGTCGTCGTCCGGGAGCTTGCAGACGCGCTCCAGGAAGATGGCTGCCGCTATGACGCCGATGCCCGCGAGGACGGAGAAGCCGGCGTAGATGGCCTGGTCGCGGCGGGCGGGGATGTCGAGGGACTCCAGCAGGAAGACGCCGGTGCCGCCGTACATGCCGGAGACCAGGGCGGCGACCAGGGCGCTGGCCTGGCCGAAGACGACCGCGCGGGCCGCCATCATGGGGTCGACGCCCTTGGCGTCGGGCTGACGCTCGCGCTGGGCCTTCAGCCGGGCGCGCAGCGAGAGCGCCGTGGCCAGCAGGACCACGGCGATGAGGGCCAGGACGATGGGGGCGGCCAGGGGGACGCTCGGCAGGGTCCCGACCGAGTTCCACAGGCGGGCGCCCGCCCAGGACAGCACCCCTGCCACGACGAAGACGCCGGCCAGCACCCTGATGCGCAGCTCTTTCACAGTGTCCCTTCGGTTCCCCCGGCTCCGGCCCGGTTGTGCGGCCGTCTCGACCTTAACGGCTACTCGGGCAGCCGGAGTTCCAGGTCCGTGCGCGGCGCCACGCCCTCGCGGGTGACGGAGTCCAGCAGACCGGCGACGGGGCCGCGGCCGGGCAGCTGCGCCTCGGGGTCCAGGTCGTGCCAGGGGGCCAGGACGAAGGCGCGCTCGTGGGCGCGGGGGTGGGGGAGGGTGAGCTGCGGGTCGTCGGAGATGACGTCGGCGTAGGAGACGATGTCGACGTCCAGGGTGCGCGGGCCCCAGTGCTCGTCCCGCACGCGGTGGAAGGCCTCCTCGACCGCGTGCGCGCGCTCCAGCAGCGAGGACGGCGGCAGGGTGGTCTTCAGCACGACGACCGCGTTGAAGTAGGCGGGCTGGCTGCCGGGCTCCACGCCCCAGGGCTCGGTCTCGTAGACGGGGGAGACGGCCTTGATGCGGACGCCGGGGGTGTCCTCCAGGGCGTCGATGGCGCCCTGCAGGGTTTCCAGGCGGTTGCCGAGGTTGGAGCCGAGGGCGACCACAGCCCGTTTCGGATTGCTGAGCGTGGTGTCGGCGGCGTCGACCTTGTCGACGACGGAGGCCGGTACCGGCTGTACGGTCGGGTCGCTGGGACCCTTGAGGAAGGGTGCAGTCATACTCGGCTCCGGGTGATGGTGACGGTCACGTCGTCGAAGGGGACGGTGATCGGGGCATCCGGCTTGTGGACGCAGACCTCGACCTCGTGAACCCCCTCGTGCTTCAGACATACCTGGGCGATGCGCTCGGCGAGCGTCTCGATGAGGTTGACGGGCTCGCCCTGGACGACGGCCACGACCTCCTCGGCCACGATGCCGTAGTGCACGGTCTTCGCCAGGTCGTCGTCGGCCGCGGCCGGCCGGGTGTCCAGGCCGAGGACGAGGTCCACGACGAAGGTCTGGCCCTCCTCGCGTTCCCTCGGGAACACCCCGTGGTGCCCGCGGGCCTTCAGGCCGCGCAGCGCGACACGATCCACGCGAATCACTCCTGCAATCGTCGGTGCCGGCCGGTCCGTGCCGTGTGCGGGCGGCCACCGGCCTCAGTCGAATCTACCTGCGAGCCTGGGCGGGGCCAGGCCTCGGGGGCGTGGGCCCGGACGGGACCCGGCAGGATTCACCCGGTGTTTCCCCTGGAGAACCCGGCGGCTCACGGGCTGGTAGCCGCCCATACCCGCGGGTCCGTGATTCCAACCACTTCCTGGCGCGTACCCACTCACTCGGGGGTGTCGTCCTGCTCGTCCTCGTCGTTTTCGGCCAGAACGGGGGAAGCGTGGTGCGACCAGAGTTTCCACCCCGCGGGCGTGCGCCGGAACACGTTCGTGGCGACCACGAGCTGGCCGACGAGCGGACCGAGCTCCTCGTCGCCCTTGGGGGCGGGGCCGCCGCTGAGGATGTTCTCCGTGCAGGTCACCAGGGCGGTGTCGCCGGTGACGGAGACGTGCACGTCGGTCAGGAAGAACTGGATGTAGTCGGTGTTCGCCATGATCAGCGCGTACGACCGGAGCACCTCGCCGCGCCCGGTGAGCACGGGCCAGCCGGGGTGCACGCAGGAGACCACGCCGCTGTCGGCCGGGTCGTGGTACGTCTCGTCGACGCCCAGGTCGGCGGGGGTCAGCCAGAGCGACGCCAGTTCCTCGAAGTCGCCCTGTTCCAGTGCCTCGTAGAAGGCGGTGTTGGCGGCCTCGACCTGCTCGACGTCGGTGTGCGGGGCGCTCACCGGGTTCCTTCTGCGCCGGTGCGTGCCGCTGCGATGGCGCGGGCGACGCGTACCGCGTCCGACGTGGCGCGTACCTCGTGCACGCGCACCGCCCACGCGCCGGCGTGCGCCGCGAGCGCGGAGACGGCCGCGGTGGCGGCGTCACGTTCGCGTGCGGGCGGTGGCGGGCCGTCCGGGCCGGCCAGGATCCGGCCGAGGAAGCGTTTGCGGGAGGCGGCGACGAGCAGTGGGTGGCCGAGGGCGAGGACCCGGTCGAGGCCGGCGAGGAGCGCGAGGTCGTGCTCGGCGTCCTTGGAGAAGCCGAGGCCCGGGTCGACGACGACGCGGTCGGGGGCGATGCCGCCCGCCAGGACGGCCTCCACGCGCGCGTGCAGTTCGTCGACGACCTCGGTGACGACGTCGGCGTACTCGCCGCGGACGTTGCCGCCCTGGAGGAAGCCGCGCCAGTGCATGACGACGAAGGGGGCCCCGGCGTCGGCGACGGCCGGGATCATGCGGGGGTCGGCGAGGCCGCCGCTGACGTCGTTGACGAGGGCGGCCCCGGCCGCGAGGGCCCGTTCGGCGACGGAGGCGCGCATGGTGTCGACCGAGACGGTGACGCCCTCGGAGGCCAGGCCGCGCACGACGGGGACGACGCGGCGGAGTTCCTCGGCCTCGTCCACCCGGGTGGCGCCGGGGCGGGTCGACTCGCCGCCGACGTCGACCAGGTCCGCCCCCTCGGAGACCAGGTCGAGGCCGTGCTTGACGGCGGTCGTGGTGTCGAAGAAGCGGCCGCCGTCGGAGAAGGAGTCGGGGGTGACGTTCACGACTCCCATGACCGCGCAGCGGTCCCATTCCGGTAGGCCCGCCACGCGCCCGCGTCCGCTCTGGTTGCTCATATGTTCAGCGTAGGCCCAGGGGACGGCCGCCAGGCGCTGCGGCCCGGGTCGGTCCCGGCGGGTCACGCCGCTCTGACGCTCCGTTCCGTCGTCGTGCCGTGGGCGCACGGGCGGCGGCCGGCCGGGCGACGGCGGCGCAGGAAACGCGGCAGCGGCAGCGCCAGGTTGACGAAGCCCTCGGCCTGCATGGCGGCGAAGCCGATGCGGGGCAGGTCGGCGGAGGCCCGGTAGACGACGAAGCGGGGCTCCCAGCGCGGCTGGAACTTGGCGTTGAACTTGTACAGCGACTCGATCTGGAACCAGCGGGAGAGGAACACCAGCAGCCCGCGCCAGGCGCGCAGCACCGGGCCGGCGCCGATCTTCTCGCCGCGGGCGAGCGCAGAGCGGAACATGGCGAAGTTGAGGGAGACGCGCGCGATGCCGAACCTGGGGGCGGCCTGGAGGGCGGCCACGATGAGCAGTTCGTTCATGCCGGGGTCGGCCGAGCGGTCGCGGCGCATGAGGTCGAGGGAGGCGCCGTCGGTGCCCCAGGGCACGAAGTGCAGGATCGCCTTCAGGTCGCCGTAGGGGCCGGGGTGGTCGTCCTGCTTGTGGGCGGTGGCGATGAGGCAGTCACCGTCGGCGGGGTCGCCGACGCGGCCCAGGGCCATGGAGAAGCCGCGCTCGGTGTCGGTGCCGCGCCAGTCGTCGGCGGCGCGGCGGATGCGTTCCAGCTCGGCGTCGCCGAGGTCACGGACACGTCGTACCCGGGTTTCGTAACCGGCGCGCTCGATGCGTTTGACCATCTGGCGCACGTTGCGCATCGCGCGGCCGGCGAGGGAGAAATCCGCGACGTCCACCACCGCCTCGTCGCCCAGTTCGAGGGCGTCGAGCCCGGTCTCGCGGGTCCAGACCTCGCCGCCGGTCTCGGAGCAGCCCATCACGGCCGGTGTCCAGGAGTGGGCCTTGGCCTCGTCCATGAACCGTTCGATGGCGCCGGGCCAGGCCTCGACGTCGCCGATCGGGTCGCCGCTGGCGAGCATCACGCCGGAGACCACGCGGTACGTCACGGCCGCCTTGCCGCTGGGGGAGAAGACGACGGCCTTGTCGCGGCGGAGCGCGAAGTGGCCGAGGGAGTCGCGGCCGCCGTGCTTGGCCAGCAGGGCGCGCAGCTTGGTCTCGTCCTCCTCGGTGAGGTGTGCGGCCGGGTGTTCGGGGCGGAAGGCCAGGTAGATGGTGGTGACGGCGGTGAGCAGCCCGAGGGCGCCGAGCGAGAAGGCGACGGTCCAGGAGGTGTTGCCCTGGTAGTCGACCGGGCCCTCGAAGCCGAACAGGCCGTAGATGACGTGGGTGATGCGGTCGGCCATGCTGGGGTCGCCGACCATGCGCTCGGTGTGGACGCTGACGATGAGCAGGCCGAGCAGCAGCGAACCGGCGCTCATCAGCACGAAGTTGGCCAGCGCCCGCCAGCGGCTGCGCGGGTCGGGCAGGGCGTCGAACTGGTCGCGGTGGCGCAGCAGCGGTGCCAGCAGGGCCAGGGAGATCAGCACGCCCACGATCGAGTGCCGGTACGTGAACTGCGCGACGGCACCGGCCGGCAGCAGGGCCACGGCGGCCCGCCAGGCCCGGCGCTTGCCGCGCTTGAGGCCGTGGGCGAGGAGCAGCAACAGCACGCCGGTGCTGAGGGACAGGGCGGCCGCGAACGGGCCGAGCGCGCCGGGCAGCACCTCGGCGATGGCGTGCATACGGCTGTGCCGGAAGCGCGGGAAGACGCCCGCGGCGATGTCCAGGACGCCCACCAGGGCGCAGGCTCTGCCGACCAGGAGGGGGACGGCCTCGGGGCGTGGTCCGCGCAGCAGGTGGCGCACGCGGTTCATCCGGCCGGTTCCCGCCGTGGCGCCGCCACGACTCGGAACCTCACCCGACATTTCCTCATCTGTCCTGACAGACATCGCATCCCGTAGTTCTGCGAGAGACCTTGGATCCGGTGCCGATTCGGGCATCCGGCGACATTGCGCCCTCTAGGACGGTGTCTCGGGGGAAGAGGTTCACTCCCGTCGTCAAAGCCGTTTCAAAGGCAAAGGAAAGTCCGGGACAAGCCCTCGCGAAAGTGTGCGCGCAGGGAGGCCCCCGGACGGGAAGCGCGGACAGGTAACCACCGATGGGTCTGGGTCTCACGAGCAACAAGGTGCTGGTGCTGGCGGTACTGTCCGCCGTGCTGCTGTTCGCCGGCACGGTCTGGCTGTGGCCGCGCCTGGCCCGGCGGAGCCTGCGGGCGGTGGGCGGGCGGGTCGGCCTGCTGCTCGCCACACAGGTGGCGCTGTTCGCCGCGGTGGGGCTCGCCGCCAACCAGTCCTTCGGTTTCTACGCGAGCTGGGCGGACCTGTTCGGGCAGGAGAAGGACCAGGGCGTGGTCGTCGACCACACGCCCGGCGACGGCCCGTTGGAGGTGGTCGGCTCGCGCCGGGTGCCGGGGGCGGCCGGGGTGAGTGCCCGGGCGGGCGGCCGGATCCAGCAGATCGACATCGTGGGCCGTACGACGCACATCGCCACGCCCGCGTACGTCTATCTGCCGCCGGAGTACTTTCAGCCGCGTTACCGCACCCGTACGTTCCCCGCGGCCGTCGTGCTGACCGGTTACCCGGGCACGGCGTCGGCGCTGGTGGAGAAGCTCCACTACCCGCGCACGGCACTGGAACTGGCCCGGGCGGGCCGGATGCGGCCGATGATCCTCGTGATGCTGCGGCCCACGGTGGCGCCGCCCCGGGACACGGAGTGCGTGGACGTCCCGGGCGGTCCGCAGACCGAGTCGTTCTTCGCCAGGGATCTGCCCGACGCGTTGCGCACGCACTACCGGGTGGCCGAAAAGCCGGGCGGGCTGGGCATCATCGGCAACTCGACGGGCGGCTACTGCGCCTTGAAGATCGCCATGCACCATCCCGGTGTGTATGGCGCCGGGGCCGGCTTGTCCGCGTACTACAAGGCGCCGATCGACGCCACCACGGGCGATCTCTTCCAGGGCGACAAGGGGCTGCGCAATCGCGCCGACCTGTGGTGGTACCTCAAGCAGAGGCCCGCTCCCGACACTTCACTTCTCGTCACCAGCAGCAGGTCGGGCGAGTCCAACTACAAGGACACGATGCGGTTCATAGAACGGGTGGAGGCCACCGGGCGGACGCGGATCTCGTCGATCATCCTGGAAAGCGGCGGGCACAACTTCAACACCTGGCGGCGCGAGATTCCGGCGACGCTGGAGTGGATGGGCGAGCGGCTGAACGGCCGTTGAAAATGATCTTGGGAATTGGGTGAAGGCTCGATTCCGCTCCTTCCCGAGTTCCGGTGCCGTGTGAACGCTTCGGTGGCTTTGTTTTTGCGGGGTGGGTCACCAAGATTCGCCTACGCGCGGTAAGTTTCTGGCCATGCCACGTGGACGTCATCGCCATTCCCCGCCCTTGCACAGGCTGCTGCCCCCGTCGGCGATCGCAGGCGTCTCCCTCGTCTGCGCCCTGGGGCCCTGGGTGTTCACGGAGCCGACGGTGCTCCGCGGTCTGGCCGCGGCCGCCGCGGCGACGGCGGTCGTCGGCGCGGTCGTGCTCCGCCGCTGGGACATCCAGGCGGGCAAACGCGTCGCCGACCTCACGCGCGGGCGGGCGAGCGACGAGTGGCGCTTCGAGGAGCGGGTCGCCGAACTGGAGGCCGACCTCGAGGAGTCCCGCGAGCTGCGCGCGAAGCTGGAGCAGCGGCTGCGGGCCAAGCGCACGGAACTGGCCGGGCTGCGCAACGAGCACGCCTCTCTGCTGCGCCGGTACGCCACTGCCGAGACCGAGCGCGCGAGCGTCCTGGAGGAACGCCGGGTGCTCGAGATCGAGGCGACGGCTCCGGTACGGGCCGCGCTGCCCGCGGGGGCGGACCCGACCGCGGCCGCTCCGGCGGAGGTTGACGAGGCGGCTGCCGCCGCCGGGGCCGAGGGCCTCGCCGTCGAGGAGCAGACGGCGATTCCCGCGGTGTTCTCACCGGAGGGCTCCCGGCTGTTCCTGCGTGCCGCGGTGGCGCTCGCCCGGCTCGACAGCGACTCGGCCCCGGACCCGGACGGGGGCGGCGACGGCGACGGCGTACCGAAGGGCGACGACGCGGAGCCCGCGGGGGACGACCGGAAGGACGGCCAGCGGGAGCAGCCGAACGACGACACGGAGAACGAGGCGCAGGGACAGTCCGATGCGGTCGCCGGGCACGCGCGCGCCACCGCCGGCCCCTCCGCCGCGGCGGCCGGGGCCGAGGCCGAGCGGCTTGCGCAGCCTGCCTCTTCAGGTCACTACACCGTGCCCACCGCTGTGGCCGTGGCACCGCAGACGCCGGTGCGGCGCCCCGTCTCCGAAGGCGGGTTCGACTTCTTCGGCACCAAGCACGAGACGTCACGGGCCGCCCTGGAGGCCGTGCAGAACGAGGACCTGGCCGATGTCGTCGGCCAGGAGGCCCTCGCGCTGCACAAGGCCGAGGCGGAGGCCGGGTACAAGCCCGCGGACGAGGAGTCGCGCGGAATCGGCCAGGTCATCGACCTGACGGCGCACGACGAGACGGAGCAGATCGACGTGCAGGGGCTGCGGAGCGCGGTTTCCTGACGCCCACACTGCCGAAAAGGCCCCCCGGCCGCAGCCGGGGGGCCTTTTCGGCAGTGTGGGCGTCACGCCATCCAGCGGTCCGGCCGCGCGTCCCTGCGCCCCGTCCGTGACCGCTCCGCCTGTGCCGCCAGCAGCTCGCGTGCCTCCGTCGCGTCCCGCAGCCGTGCCCGCACCGTCTTGTTCGCGCCCGTGTCCACACACACGTCGGCCACGCCCCGGGCCCGCTCCCACGGCCCCTGCGTCATCCGTACGCTCTGCACCTTCGCGTGCGGCACCAGCGCCAGGCTCCGCCGCAGCAGCCCGGAGCGCGCCGCGAACACCGCGTCCGTGACGGCGAGCCCGTACCCGCGCCACCACACCGGCACGCACCACCGGGCGCGGCGCGGCGACGGCGACAGGGCCGCCCGCTCCGGCACGGTCACCCCGGGCAGCACGCGCGCGACGACGACCTCCGCGATCTCGCGCGGAGCGACCGGAACCAGCACGGAGTTGGAGGAGCCCGCCACGTCCAGCTCCACGCGCACCCAGCCGCGCCGCCGCCACAGCAGCGGCTCCACGATCCGCACGGTCTGCACCCGCCCCGGCGGCACGGTCTCATGGGCCCGGTCCAGCAGGCCGTGGTCGATGCGCAGCCCGTCGGGGGACTCGGCCACCGTCCAGTCGTACTCGCCGACGAACCGCCCCACGCTGCTCGCGCCAGCCGCGCCCAGCAGCGGCAGGGCGACGGCCAGGACCGTCCACACGCTCTCCGTGGCCAGCCACAGCACCGGCGGCACGACGAGCGCCGCGGCCAGCGACCCCCAGGTCGCCCCGCTCAGCAGCAGCGACACGGCGAGGACGCCGGGCGGCACCCGCAGCATCTGCCGGGACGGCGCCTCCCCGACCTCGTGCGCGGTCTCGGGCGCGAATCCCGCCGCCCGGGCGAGCAGTTCGGCCCGCAGCGCACCCGCCTCGTCCGCGCCCAGGAAGGCCAGCTCGTCCTTCTTGTCGGTGCCTATGACGTCGAGTCTGAGCTTGGCGACGCCCGCGACCCGCGCGAGCAGCGGCTGGGTGACGTCGATGGCCTGGATCCGCTCCAGCCTGATGTGCGCGGTGCGGCGGAAGACGACGCCGGTGCGGATGCGCAGTTCGGTCTCGGTCACCGCGAAGTGCGTGAACCACCAGGAGCAGAAGCCGTACAGCGCCGCGGCCGGGAGGATCACGGCGAGGCCGATCAGCAGCGTGGTCGTGTCCAGCCGCGTCAGATGGCGCTGCGCCCCGTCGGGGTCGTGCACCGCCCAGCCGATCACCACGGCGACCGGCGCCCAGGCCCGCCTCAGCGGTGTGACGGGGTGCAGCCGCCGCTCGGCGATGCCGTTCCCGGCGGCGGCGGACTCAGTGGCCTCGGCGGCGTCGGGCGCTGTCACAGCCCCGCCGATCGGGCCTCGCCCAGCTCGGTGAGCCGGTCGCGCAGCCGTTCGGCCTCGGCCGGGTCCAGGCCCGGGATGGTCGCGTCGGTCGCGGCGGCGGCCGTGTGCAGCTGCACGCTGGCCAGCCCGAAGTGCCGCTCCACGGGCCCGGAGGTGACCTCGACGAGCTGCATCCGCCCGTACGGCACGACCGTCTCCTCGCGCCACAGCACACCGCGGCTGATCAGCAGGTCGTCGGCGCGCTCGGCGTACCGCCAGGAGCGCCAGTTGCGGCCGGTCATCACCCAGCCCCAGGCCATCAGCGCGAGTGGCGGCAGCGCGAAGGCGGCCCAGGCGGGCCCGGCCAGCAGGCCCGGCACCAGCCCGGCGGCCAGGCTGATCAGCCCCAGCCACACCACCAGCAGCAACCGCCGCATCTTCAGCAGCCCGGGCGGCAACGCGATCCACACCGGCTCGCCGTCGACGGCCTCCGCGGCGTCCTGAGTCTTGGCTGCGCCCGGTGTGCCGACGGAGCCTGGTGCGCCGACGGCACTCCGCGTCTCGGCCGCGCCTGGTGTTTTGGCGGCGCCCGGTGTCGTGGTGGCGCTGTGCGTGTCCGCGGCGTCCGGTGTTCTGGCGGCGCCTGCTGTCTTGGCGGCGTCCTGCGTGGCCTCCGCGCCCTCTGCCGGCAGCGCGCTCTGCGCCTCTGCGGCGCCCGGTGTCTTGGCCGCGCCTGCGGCCTCGGCGGCGCCCTGTGTATCCGCTGCGCCGGGTGTCTCGGTGGCGCCCGCTGCCTCGACGGCGCCCTGCGTGGCCCCCGCGCCCTGCGTCTCCGCCGCGCCCTCTGCCCGCAGCGCGCTCTGCGTCTCCGCGGCGCCTGGTGCCTTGGCCGCGCCCGCGGCCTCGGCCTCGGCGGCGCCCTGCGTGGCCTCCGCGCCCGGTGCCTTGGCCGCGCCCGCGGCCTCGGCGGCGCCCTGCGGTCCGGCCGCGCCCGGTATCTCGGCCGCGCTCTGCGTCTCCGCCGCGCCCCCTGCCCCCGCCGCGCTCTGCGTGTCCGCCGTGCCCGGTGTCTCGGCGGCGTCCTGCGTTCCCGCCGCGCCCTCTGTCCCCGCCGGCCCCGTGTCCTGCGGGCTCCCCGTCTCCATGAGGCCAGCGTACGTAGGAGAGACTGTGTCCATGACTCCTACGACGGAGACCATGGTCGGAATCGGCGGCGCCGCGGAGAGCACCGACATGGTGCTCAACATCGGGCCGCAGCACCCGTCCACGCACGGCGTGCTGCGGCTGAAGCTCGTCCTGGACGGCGAGCGCATCACGCACGCGGAGCCCGTGATCGGCTATATGCACCGCGGGGCGGAGAAGCTGTTCGAGGCGCGCGACTACCGCCAGATCATCATGCTCGCCAACCGCCACGACTGGCTGTCGGCCTTCTCCAACGAGCTGGGCGTCGTCCTCGCCGTGGAGCGGATGCTCGGCATGGAGGTCCCCGAGCGCGCGGTGTGGCTGCGCACGCTGCTCGCCGAGCTGAACCGGGTGCTCAACCACCTGATGTTCCTCGGCTCGTACCCGCTGGAGCTCGGCGGGATCACCCCGATCTTCTACGCCTTCAGGGAGCGCGAGGAACTCCAGCACGTCATGGAGGAGGTCTCCGGCGGGCGGATGCACTACATGTTCAACCGCGTGGGCGGTCTCAAGGAGGACCTGCCGGCCGGCTGGACCACGCGCGCGCGTGCCGCCGTCGCCGACGTGCGGTCCCGGATGGACCGGTTCGACGACCTGGTGCTCGGCAACGAGATCTTCCGGGGCCGCACCCGGGGCGTGGGCAGGCTCACGCCGGAGGCCGTGCACGCGTACGGGGTGAGCGGGCCGCTCGGGCGCGCCTCGGGCGTCGACTTCGACCTGCGCCGGGACGAGCCGTACCTCGCCTACGGCGACCTCCAGGACACCCTGAAGGTGGTGACCCGGCAGGAGGGCGACTGTCTCGCCCGCTTCGAGTGCCTCCTGGAGCAGACGCACAACGCGCTGGACTTGGCCGACGCCTGCCTCGACCGGCTCGCCGAACTGCCGCCCGGGCCCGTCAACCAGCGGCTCCCGAAGGTCCTGAAGGCACCCGAGGGCCACACGTACGCCTGGACCGAGAACCCGCTCGGCATCAACGGCTACTACCTGGTCAGCAAGGGCGAGAAGACGCCGTACCGGCTGAAGCTGCGCTCGGCCTCGTACAACAACATCCAGGCGCTGACGGAGCTGCTGCCGGGGACGCTCGTCGCGGACATGGTGGCGATCCTGGGGTCGATGTTCTTCGTCGTGGGCGACATCGACAAGTAGCCGTCACGCGGTGAGCACGTCCGGGATCCCGACCGGCTGCAGCAGCCACCCGAAGTCGCCCAGGCCGCCCGCCGCGGTGAGCTCGGCGGCCTCCCCGGCGCTCGCGAGGGCGCGTACGTAGGCGGCGGGGTCGGCGGACGCCAGCGTGAGCGGGGGGCGTGCGCCGGTCACGCCGAGGGCGCGCAGTGCCTCGCGCTGCGGGAGCAGGCGCCCGCCGGGCAGCGCGCACGCGTCGAGCGCCACATGGGCCGTGATGTCGCACGAGCCGTCCGGCACGGCCGCCATCTCGCGGCCCTCCCGGAAGCCGGTGAGCGTCCCGAACGGCGGCCGCGTCTTTGCCGTGTGCGCGTAGTCCACGGCGACGGCGAGCCCCCGGTCGAGCGTGGCGACCGCCGAGGCCCAGGCCTCGTCCCTGGGCAGGCCGATCTCGGCCCGCAGCCCCGCCTCGCCGGACAGCGGCCACCAGCGCGCCAGCCACCGCGCCTGCGGCCCGTCGACCGGCTCCCCGAGCCGTTCGGTCCCGTCCGGCCGGACGAGCACCAGCCGCGCCACGCCCGCGGAGTCCACCTCCGCGACCTCCACCGGTACGTTGTCCAGCCACTCGTTGGCGAACAGCAGCCCGGTCACGCCCCGCGGCGGCTCGGCCAGCCACTCGATCCGGTGATCCAGGCCCGCCGGCCGCTCGGCGACTTCGACGGCGTACGCGCGCGTGCGGGCCGCCACCTCGGCCGGGAGCGTGGCGAGCACCCCGGCGGCCAGCTCGCCCCGCCCGGCCGCCATGTCGACGAAGTCCAGCGTCGCGGGCCGCCCCAGCGCCTCGTCGACCCGGCACAGCAGCCCCGCCACGGCCCCGGCGAACAGCGGTGACGCGTGCACGGACGTGCGGAAGTGCCCGGCCGGCCCCTCGGCCCGGCGGTAGAAGCCGCCCGGCCCGTACAGGGCCTCCCGAGCCGCCGCACGCCACCCACGCCACTGCGGTGCCTCGCGCTCCCCGGGTCCCTCACCCCTCGTCACTGCTGTCACGGGGCCAGGCTATGCGGACACAACGAACGCAACTCCACCTTGCGGAGTACGCGGGCCCGGTGCGGATCGGCCCTCCGGTTGACCCCTGCACCTATCCCCCTTCCCTACGCTGGGTTACGTGCAGCGCCTCTATGACTTCCTCCGCAGGCACCCGATGTGGGTCGACGGCTCGTGGGCCGTGGTCCTCCTCGGGATTTCCGTGGTCGGCGGAGCGTCGGGCGGATTCGGCTCCCCGGCCGTCGCCGTTCCGCTCTCGCTGCTGTTGTGCCTGGTGGTCGCGCTGCGCCGCCGCATGCCGGAGAAGATGCTGCTGCTCGCGACCGCGGTCGGTCTGGCCCAGCTGATCACCGATGTCCAGATGGGCCCCCACGACTTCGCCATGCTGGTGATCGTCTACACGGTCGCCGCGGAGGGAGCGCGCTGGGCCTCCCGCTTCGCGCTGGTCGCCGGCCTGTGCGCGGCCCCCGTGGCCCACCTGCGCTGGCCGAGCGACCAGACGAGCGTCGCGGCCGGCATCGCCGCGACGGTCTTCATGACCGTGCCCTTCGCCCTCGCCTGGGTGCTCGGCGACTCCATCCGTACCCGCCGCGCCTACTTCGCGCAGCTGGAGGAGCGGGCCGCACGCCTGGAGCGGGAGCGCGAGGCACAGTCCAAGGTCGCCGTCGCCGCGGAACGCGCCCGCATCGCCCGCGAGTTGCACGACGTCGTCGCGCACAACGTCTCGGTGATGGTGGTGCAGGCCGACGGCGCCGCCTACGTCCTCGACGCCGCCCCCGACCAGGCGAAGAAGGCCCTGGAGACCATCTCCTCCACCGGCCGCCAGGCCCTCGCCGAGATGCGCCGCCTGCTCGGCGTGCTGCGCACCGGGGAGCACGAGGAGGGCGGCGAGTACGTGCCGCAGCCCGACGTCCAGCAGATCGAGGACCTCGTCGAGCAGTGCCGCGGGCATGGACTGCCCGTCGACTTCAAGGTCGAGGGCACCCCCCGCCCGCTGCCCAGCGGCGTCGAGCTCACCGCCTACCGCATCGTGCAGGAGGCGCTCACGAACACCCGCAAGCACGGCGGGCCCAACGCGGGCGCGAGCGTGCGCCTGGTGTACTTCGACGACGGCCTCGGCCTGCTCGTCGAGGACGACGGCAAGGGCGCCCCGCACGAGCTGTACGAGGAGGGCGGCTTCGACGGCCAGGGCCACGGCCTGATCGGCATGCGGGAACGGGTCGGCATGGTCGGCGGGACCCTGGACGCCGGCCCGCGCCCGGGCGGAGGATTCCGCATCAGTGCCCTGCTGCCGCTCAAACCCGCCGGCTGACCTCGGCACACGCCCCTCGCTGACACCTGTAACGCTCCCACCTGCAACAGAGACTGGAAGAGGCCCCGATGACGATCCGCGTGATGCTCGTCGACGACCAGGTGCTGCTGCGCACCGGGTTCCGGATGGTGCTCGCCGCCCAGCCGGACATGGAGGTCGTGGCGGAGGCGGGCGACGGTGTCGAGGCCCTCCAGGTGCTGCGCACGACCGAGGTCGACGTGGTGCTGATGGACGTCCGCATGCCGAAGCTCGACGGGGTGGAGGCCACCCGCCGGATCTGCTCGGACACCGACCCGCCGAAGGTGCTCATCCTGACCACCTTCGACCTCGACGAGTACGCCTTCTCCGGGCTGAAGGCGGGCGCCTCCGGCTTCATGCTCAAGGACGTGCCGCCCGGGGAGCTCCTCGCCGCGATCCGCTCCGTGCACAGCGGGGACGCGGTCGTCGCGCCCTCCACCACCCGGCGGCTCCTGGACCGCTTCGCGCCGATGCTGCCGGGCACCGCGAAGCAGCCCCAGCACCAGGAGCTGGAGCGGCTCACCGGGCGCGAGCGCGAGGTCATGGTGCTGGTCGCGCAGGGCCTGTCCAACGGCGAGATCGCGGCCCGGCTCGTGCTGTCCGAGGCGACCGTGAAGACGCACGTGGGCCGCATCCTGACCAAACTGGGGCTCAGGGACCGGGTACAGGTCGTGGTGCTGGCCTACGAGACGGGTCTGGTGCGGGCCGGCGGGCACGGCTGACCCCGAAGCCCGGGCCCGCCTACCTGAGGATCCCCTCCAGGAACTCGCTGCCGAGCCGGGCCACCACCGTCACGTCCAGCTGGTGCAGGACGTAGCGCCCCCGGCGGCGGGTGGTGATCAGGCCCGCCTTCTTCAGCACGGCCAGATGCCGGGATATCTCCGGGGCCGTCATGCCGTGCACCTGCGCCAGCTCGCCGGTGGTGTACGCGCTGCGGGCCAGGTGGCGGCACATGCGCATGCGCACGGGGTGGGACAGCGCGGTCATGCGCAGGGCCAGCTGCTCCAGCGTGGGCGGGGCGGCGAGCTCGGGGGAGCCGACCGGGTAGTGCAGCACCGGCTGCCAGCCGTACCGGTGCAGGACCGCCAGATGGGGCCAGCCCAGGCTCGTCGGGACGAGCAGCAGACCGCCGTCCCCCGTGGTCGTACGGCCCTCGCCCAGCTTGTCGACCGTGATGCAGGCGGCAGCCTCGTCGAGCGTCACCGCCGGGGACACCGCGGCCAGCATCTCGGCCAGGCCCTTGTGCCTGAGCAGGTCCGTCTTGTGCCGGGTGTCGGCCGCGAGTTGATGGCGCAGCCGCGACCAGGCCTCCGCGAAGAACGCCGCGTCGCAGTCCTGCAGGAACTGCCGCAGCCACGCCCGGATCCTGGGCGGGTCGGCCAGCAGCCGCTCGCTGAAGCGCAGCTGCCGCGGCCCGCGCGCGGCGGCCAGGTCCAGGGCGCGCCGGCGCACCTCCGCGTCGGACAGCGCGTCCGGACCGTGCGAGCAGTACGGCAGCGAGCACGTGAACTCCAGCGCCGCGTCCACGAACTGCTCGTCCGTCAGTTTGTCCAGCAGGTCCAGCTCCTCGGCGAGCGTGGCGCCCGGCAGTGTGCTCCGGTCGGCGATACCGGCGAAGGGCATGAACAGGTCCGAGAACGTCGTCCGCCACAGGAAGTCGGCCTCGCACATCCGGTCGGCCAGATGCGGGTCGAGCCGGGCGGTCACGCCCGTCACCCAGCCCTGGAGGCCCGGGTGGTGTCCCGGCTCGGACAGCGCGTGCAGCGCCATGCCCAGCTCGGCCAGGGGCGAGGGCACGACGGCGACACGCTCCTGCCGCAGGCCCGCGATGTCGATGTGCACGCTCATGACCTCATGGTGCACCCCGCCACTGACAACGCCCCCGTCGATTGACGGGCCTCGTCAATCGACGCGACGCCGCCCTCGGCACGGGCGCACTGTGGGACCACCGGGGCAGCCGCGGAGCCTTCGGACCTCCATCACTCCGTCCCGCAGAGGCGATCCACCATGAGCATCACGCAGCAGTACCTCCTCGACACCTACCGCGCCCGGCAGCACCACGAGGCCGCCCCGCCCGCCCCCGGTACGCACGACTGGCAGGTCGTACGGGAATGGCGCGACGAACGGCAGTTCCGGGCGGTCCTCGGCGGGCGCCCGGCCCGTCGGCGGACGCTGATTCGGCACGCCCTGGGCCGGTGGCTGCCCTCCAGGCGCCGCGCTACCGGCTGAGCTGTGCGGGCAGCCGGGTGGCGAACTCGGCGACCGCGGTCTTCACGTCCTCGACGGTCCACTCCAGCCCGGCGGACCGCACCTGCACCTCCGTGCGGGCCAGGCCCGGGCCGGTCCGGTCCCAGGCGAAGGAGAACAGGACGGTTCCGGTCTCCTCGGCCGTCCGAACCGCCGCCTCCGAGAGGACGTCGGCGTCGTACGGCAGCCACACCTGGAAGTCGTGGGTGTGCGGCACCTCCGGGTACACGCGCGCCCACGGCACCCCGGCCGCCGCGAACCCCTCGCGCAGCGCGGCGGCCACCACGCGCGCGTGGGCGACGTACTCCGGCAACCGCGGCAGTTGCCGCTCCAGCCCGACCAGCGCCGACAGGGCTGTCGGGAACTGCTGGAAGACCAGGCCGCCGTACCGGTGCCGCCAGGCCCTCGCCTCCTCCACGAGCTCGGCCGGCCCGGCGAGCGCCGCACCGCCGAACGCCTCCAGGGACTTGTAGAACGACACGTAGACGCTGTCGGCCAGGCCCGCGATCTCCGCCAGGGACCGGCCGAAGTGGACCGTGGACTCCCACAGGCGGGCCCCGTCGAAGTGCACCACTGCGTCCCGCTCCCGCGCGGCCGCCACCACCTCGGTGAGCTCCTCCCAGGAAGGCAGCACGAAACCGGCGTCCCGCAGGGGCAGTTCCAGCATCAGCGCCCCGAAGGGCTCCTCGAAGTCGCGCACCTCGGCGGCGGTGGGCAGCCGCGGCTCGCCGGTCAGGCGCACCGGCCGCAGGCCGCCGACCTCGCTGAACGCGTTCCGCTCGTGCACCTCGGGATGGCTGAGCGCGTGCAGGGCGACGGTCGGGTTGCCGCTACGGCCCGCCCAGCAGCGCAGCGCCACCTGCTGGGCCATCGTGCCCGTCGGGAAGAACGCGGCGGCCTCGGTGCCGAGCAGCCCGGCGACCTTCGACTCCAGTGCCTCGACGACGCCGTCGCCGTACACGTCGGACCGCTCGTCCAGGTCGTACAGGTCCGCCGCCCCGTCCAGCTCCGCCAGCCGCTCCCGGAGCGTCTTGTGGAAGGCGAAGCGCGCGAACACGCGCTGTGCGCCGTCGTGGGCGACCAGCCGCCGCTCCCGGAGTGATCTCCGGTCCTCGTCCGACAGTTGCCCGGTCGCCTGCTCGTCCTGTTCCGCCGTGTCACCCATGGCCCGGATCATCCCGCGCGCGGGTGCGGGCGGGCACCCCGATTTTCCATGGCTGAACGCACACCCTGTGGACAACCGAACGCCCCTCGAACCGATCGCGTTAACATGACGAGAAATCGTCCGGTACCCGGAGCGGACTGGAACGGGAAGGCCGCCGTCGAGTGAACACAACCCCACAGCCAGACCCCAGGGACCGCCCCGCGCGGCTCACCGTCGGCGTCGTCGGCGCCGGCCGCGTGGGACCCGCACTGGCCGCGTCCCTCCAGCTCGCCGGGCACCGCCCGGTCGCCGTCTCGGCGGTCTCCGACGTCTCCAGGCGCCGCGCCGCGCAACTGCTGCCCGACGTGCCGGTGATGCCGCCCGCCGAGGTCCTCCAGCGGGCCGACCTGGTCCTGCTGACGGTCCCCGACGACGCCCTGCCCGAGCTGGTCGCGGGCCTCGCCGACACCGGGTCCGTACGGCCGGGACAGCTGCTCGTCCACACCTCCGGGCGCTACGGCGCGCGGGTGCTCGACCCCGCCCTGCGCGCGGGTGCCCTGCCGCTCGCCCTGCACCCCGCGATGACCTTCACCGGCACGCCCGTGGACGTCCAGCGGCTGGCCGGCTGCTCCTTCGGCGTCACCGCGCCCGACGAGCTGCGGCTGGCCGCCGAGGCCCTGGTCATCGAGATGGGCGGCGAGCCGGAGTGGATCGCCGAGGAGAACCGGCCGCTCTACCACGCGGCCCTCGCGCTCGGCGCCAACCACCTGGTCACCCTGGTCGCCCAGTCCCTGGAGCTGCTGCGCACGGCCGGTGTCTCGGCCCCCGACCGGATGCTCGGCCCGCTGCTCGGCGCGGCCCTGGACAACGCCCTGCGCTCCGGCGACGCGGCCCTCACGGGCCCGGTCGCGCGCGGGGACGCGGGCACGGTCGCCGCGCACGTCACCGAGCTGCGCCGGCACGCCCCGCAGGCCGTGGACGGCTACCTGGCGATGGCCCGCGCGACCGCCGACCGGGCCCTGGCCCACGGCCTGCTGAAGCCGGAGCTCGCCGAGGACCTCCTCGGGGTACTCGCCCACGGGACGGACGGCACCGACGGCACCGAAGGGGACGCCCGATGACCACCACCCTGCTCAGCACCGCCGGTGAACTGCACGCACGCGCGCGTGCGGGCCGCCGCGCCGTGGTGATGACCATGGGCGCGCTGCACGAGGGACACGCCACGCTGATCCGCACCGCGCGCGCCCTCGCCGGGCCCGACGGCGAGGTCGTCGTCACCGTCTTCGTCAACCCGCTCCAGTTCGGCGCGGGCGAGGACCTCGACCGCTACCCCCGGACCCTGGACGCCGACGTGAAGCTGGCCGGGGAGTCGGGCGCGGACGTCGTGTTCGCCCCGGCCGTCGACGAGGTCTACCCCGGCGGCGAGCCCCAGGTCCGCATCACCGCAGGCCCCATGGGCGAGCGGCTGGAGGGCGCCTCCCGCCCGGGCCACTTCGACGGCATGCTCACGGTCGTCGCCAAGCTGCTGCACCTCACCCGCCCCGACGTCGCCCTGTACGGCCAGAAGGACGCCCAGCAGCTCGCCCTGATCCGCCGCATGGTGCGCGACCTGAACTTCGGCGTGGAGATCGTCGGCGTCCCCACCGTCCGCGAGGAGGACGGCCTGGCCCTGTCCAGCCGCAACCGCTACCTCTCGCCCGCCGAGCGGCGCACCGCCCTCGCGCTGTCCAGCGCCCTGTTCGCGGGCCAGGACCGGCACGCCGCGCAGGAGGCGCTGCGCGCCCGGGCCCGCGAGGTGCCCGCCACACGCGCGCGTGCCGAGGCCCTCAGCGCCATAGGCGAGTCGCGCGCGGCAGCGGACGCGCACGCCGTCGCGACGGCTGTCCCGGGCGGCCCGGCCGCCGTGCGCGCCGCCGCCCGCCAGGTCCTCGACGAGGCCGCCCGACTCGACCCGCCGCTGGTGCTGGACTACCTCGCCCTGGTCGACCCGTCCGACTTCACCGACATCGGGGACGACTTCACCGGCGAGGCGGTCCTCGCCGTCGCCGCCCGGGTCGGGGCGACCCGGCTGATCGACAACATCCCGCTCACCTTCGGAACCTTCGGAGCCGCCTCGTGACCACCACAGGCATACGACTGCACGCGCCCGCCCCCGGGTGGTCCATCTCCGCGGACGTGGTCGTCGTCGGCTCCGGCGTCGCCGGCCTGACCGCCGCCCTGCGCTGCGAGGCGGCCGGCCTCACCACCGTCGTCGTCACCAAGGCCCGGCTGGACGACGGCTCCACCCGCTGGGCCCAGGGCGGCATCGCCGCGGCCCTCGGCGAGGGCGACACCCCCGAACAGCACCTGGACGACACCCTGGTCGCGGGCGCGGGCCTGTGCGACGAGGAAGCGGTCCGCCTCCTCGTCACCGAGGGCCCCGACGCCGTACGCCGCCTCATCGAGACCGGCGCCCAGTTCGACGAGTCCTCCGAGGGCGACCTGGAACTCACCCGCGAGGGCGGCCACCACCGCCGCCGCATCGCCCACGCCGGCGGCGACGCCACCGGGGCCGAGATCTCCAGGGCCCTGGTCGAGGCGGTGCGCGCGCGTGGTCTGCGCACGGTCGAGAACGCGCTCGTCCTGGACCTCCTCACGGACGCCGAGGGCCGCACGGCGGGCGTCACCCTGCACGTCATGGGCGAGGGCCAGCACGACGGCGTGGGCGCGGTCCACGCCCCGGCGGTGGTCCTGGCGACCGGCGGCATGGGCCAGGTCTTCTCGGCGACGACCAACCCCTCCGTCTCCACGGGCGACGGCGTGGCCCTGGCGCTGCGCGCGGGCGCCGAGGTGAGCGACCTGGAGTTCGTCCAGTTCCACCCGACGGTCCTCTTCCTGGGCTCCGACGCGGAGGGCCAGCAGCCCCTGGTCTCCGAGGCGGTACGCGGCGAGGGCGCCCACCTCGTCGACGCCGACGGCGTGCGCTTCATGCAGGGGCAGCACGAACTGGCCGAGCTCGCGCCCCGCGACATCGTCGCCAAGGGCATCACGCGCCGCATGCGGGAGCGGGACGCCGACCACATGTTCCTCGACGCCCGGCACTTCGGCGCCGACATGTGGGAACACCGCTTCCCGACGATCCTCGCCGCCTGCCGCGCGCACGGCATCGACCCGGTCACCGAGCCCATCCCGGTCGCCCCGGCCGCCCACTACGCCTCCGGCGGCGTCCGCACCGACTCCCGGGGCCGTACGACCGTCCCCGGCCTGTACGCGTGCGGCGAGGTCGCCTGCACCGGCGTGCACGGCGCCAACCGCCTGGCCTCCAACTCCCTCCTCGAAGGCCTCGTCTACGCCGAGCGCATCGCGGCCGACATCGCGGCGGACGGCCTCCACGCGCGCGTGCCGCAGCCACTCCCGCACCCGGAGATCCCCGAGCACCCCCTGCAGACGCCGGAGGCCCGCTTCACGATCCAGCGGATCATGACGAACGGGGCCGGCGTCCTGCGCTCGGCGGAGTCCCTCGCGAAGGCCGCCGACCAGCTGCAGCAGCTGCACACCGACGCCCGCGACGCCCTCGCCGAGAACGGCAAGACCGCCGAGGCCGGCGTCGACACCTGGGAGGCCACCAACCTGCTGTGCGTGGCCCGGGTCCTGGTCGCCGCGGCCCGGCTGCGCGAGGAGACCCGGGGCTGCCACTGGCGCGAGGACCGCCCCGAGCGCGACGACACCACCTGGCGGCGCCACATCGTCGTACGCCTGAACCCCGACCGCTCGCTGGCCGTGCACACCACGGACACCACACACTTCCCCACGACCCTCCCGCCCAAGGCCCCCCAGGAGCAGTGACCGACGTGAGCACCCCCGACCTTCCCCTGGCCTCGTCCGGAGGCTGCGGCGACGGCTGCGCCTGCGGCGCGGACGACGAGGCATACCTGGAGTGCGGCCTGGACCCCGCACTCGCCCAGCTCCTGGCCGACGCCGGCCTCGACCCCGTCGAGGTCGAGGACATCGCCAACGTGGCCCTCCAGGAGGACCTGGCCCACGGCGTGGACGTGACCACGGTGGCGACGATCCCCGAGGACGCGGTGTCCACCGCCGACTTCACCGCACGCGAGGCGGGCGTCGTGGCCGGCCTGCGCGTCGCCGAGGCGGTCATCTCGGTCGTCTGCGAGGAGGAACTCGAGATCGAGCGCCACGCGGAGGACGGTGACCGCGTCGAGGCGGGCCAGAAGCTCCTGTCGGTCACCACCCGCACCCGCGACCTCCTCACGGCCGAGCGCAGCGCGCTGAACATCCTGTGCCGCCTGTCGGGCATCGCGACGGCCACGCGCGCGTGGGCGGACGTCCTGGACGGCACGAAGGCCAAGGTCCGCGACACCCGCAAGACGACGCCCGGCCTGCGCTCCCTCGAGAAGTACGCGGTCCGCTGCGGCGGCGGCGTCAACCACCGCATGTCCCTGTCGGACGCGGCCCTCGTCAAGGACAACCACGTGGTCGCCGCGGGCGGCGTCGCCCAGGCCTTCACGGCCGTACGGGAACGCTTCCCCGACGTCCCCATCGAGGTCGAGGTCGACACCCTGCACCAGCTCCGCGAGGTCCTGGACGCCGGCGCCGACCTGATCCTCCTGGACAACTTCACGCCGGGCGAGTGCGAGGAGGCGGTCGCCCTCGTGCAGGGCCGCGCCGCCCTGGAGGCCTCGGGCCGCCTGACCCTCGACAGCGCCAAGGCGTACGCGGACACCGGCGTCGACTACCTCGCCGTCGGAGCCCTCACCCACTCCTCGCCGATCCTGGACATCGGCCTGGACCTGCGGCCGGCGGAGTAGGGGAGCGGGTACGGGTCATGCTGCTGACGATCGACGTAGGGAACACCCACACCGTCCTGGGCCTGTTCGACGGCGAGGACATCGTCGAACACTGGCGCATCTCCACGGACGCGCGCCGCACCGCAGACGAGCTGGCGGTCCTCCTCCAGGGCCTGATGGGCATGCACCCGCTCCTCGGCGACGAACTGGGCGACGGCATCGACGGCATCGCCATCTGCGCGACCGTCCCCTCGGTCCTGCACGAGCTCCGCGAGGTGACGCGCCGCTACTACGGCGACGTCCCGGCGGTCCTCGTCGAACCGGGCGTCAAGACGGGCGTCCCGATCCTCATGGACAACCCCAAGGAGGTCGGCGCGGACCGCATCATCAACGCGGTCGCGGCGGTCGAGCTCTACGGCGGCCCCGCGATCGTCGTCGACTTCGGCACGGCGACGACGTTCGACGCGGTCAGCGCGCGCGGCGAGTACGTCGGCGGGGTCATCGCCCCCGGCATCGAGATCTCCGTCGAGGCCCTCGGCGTCCGCGGCGCCCAGCTCCGCAAGATCGAGGTGGCCCGGCCCCGCAGCGTCATCGGCAAGAACACGGTCGAGGCGATGCAGTCGGGCATCATCTACGGCTTCGCCGGCCAGGTCGACGGGGTCGTCAACCGCGTGGCCCGCGAGCTGTCCGAGGACCCGGACGACGTCACGGTCATCGCGACGGGCGGCCTGGCACCCATGGTCCTGGGCGAGTCGTCGGTCATCGACGAGCACGAGCCGTGGCTGACGCTGATCGGGCTGCGGCTGGTGTACGAGCGGAACGTGTCGCGTATGTGAGCCGGGCAGCGGCGCTGGTGCCGGAGCGGGGCGTTGTGCGACACGGCGTTTCGGGATGCCCGGCGCTGGTGCCGCTGAGGGTGGGTCCGCAGCCCGGCGGAGCGGGTGCCGCTGCGCGCACCCCGCCCAGCCGGGTGGTCCCCCGCGCCACACCAACCCGTTATGCGGAATTTGTCTGATTAGCGCGTATCGTCGCAGCATGCCCACGCCATACGGATCCCGCGGCGGCATGGCGTTCGGCGTGGAGGAGCTGCGTGTGCTCCGCCGCGCTCTCGCCCTCGCCCTCCACCCCACCTCCGCCTCGGCCGACGACGTCCAGGACTGCCTCCGCCTCGCACAGTCGCTCGACGAGGCGATGCGGGAAGGAGCCAGGCTGCGCGCCTTCCTCGTGGCCGACCTCGGCCGGTACCGCGCCGCCCTCCCCGGCACCGCCGCCGGCTACCTCACGCTCCTGGACGAGGCACTGGGCGCCGGGTACCGCCCCCACCCCGACGACGTCGCCGCCCTTCGCGCCCTGCGCGGCAACCCCACCGCGGCCGCCCTCCTGGACCGCTGCCACCTGCTCAACGGGCAGCAGCCCCTCCGCACCCGCTCGCACACGCCCTCGCCGGCCACTCGCCCGGCCACACGCCCGGCCGCCCCCGGCACCCCCACCATCCCCGCCTCCCGCACCCGCACGCGCCTCCGTCTCCTCCCTGTCCCTGGAGGCCTCTCCAGCGCCGCCGAGAACACCCCGGAGCAGCATCCCGAGAAGCAGCCCGAGAAGAAGCCCGCGCGGAAGCCGGCGGCCCCGAAGCCTGCCCCCAAGCCCACCCCGGCCCCCGCCCCGGGCACCCCGAAACCCAGCCGTCCGATCCCCACCCCCGGCGAGGTCTTCCCGCGCCGCAAGCCCACCCCGCCACCCCCTTCGAACCCCCAGCAGCTCGCCGCGGGCTGACGTGGCTACTCTGGATCCATGGACTACGTCTCCGCGCTCCTGCCCCCGGTCGTCATGGCCATCTTCTTCATCGGCGTGATCCGGGTGATCGTGAAGACGCAGGGCGGCGCCAACAAGGCCAAGGAGGACGCGGCCGTCGACGCCGCCCTCGCGCGCGTGGAGGGTGCCCGGCAGTCCTCCGCGACGCCCCCGAAGGCCGAAGCCTGACCCGACCCGCTGCCTGCCGCCCGCCCGGCACAGCGCTCCGACGGCGTACGACTCCGTGCGGCCCGCCCCCCTGGTGAGGCCCGCACTTTCGAGTCGTACGCCCTTTTTGCTCCCGTTCGCCGGTGAAGTGCCCGTCCGCCACGCCATTACCCAGATCTCCCACTATTGTTCTGAGGTGTGCCTCGCCCATTGGGAGAACTCGAAGACGCGGTCATGTCGCGGGTGTGGAAGTGGAACCGCCCGGTGACCGTTCGAGAAGTCCTGGAAGATCTTCAGAAGGAGCGGTCCATCGCGTACACCACCGTGATGACCGTTTTGGACAATCTCCATCAGAAGGGCTGGGTGCGCCGCGAGGCGGAAGGCCGCGCCTATCGATATGAGGCGGTCTCCACACGCGCCGCCTACGCGGCCGCCCTGATGAACGACGCCTGGTCGCAGAGCGACAACCCCGCCGCGGCTCTCGTCGCCTTCTTCGGCATGATGAGCGAGGAACAGCGAGAGACCCTCCGCGATGCCGTACGCATCGCTCAGGGCCCGGAAACCCAGAAACCGACCAGATCGTCGGAACTGGCCGTTCCGCCGGAAGGAACGCAACCGCCGGAACGAACCGAACCCCCGGAGAACCCCGCCTCTGCTCAGGACCCCGAGGGGCGATAGCGTCCCGGCATGTCCGCGAAGAGCCCTGAAGCCCCCGCAAAAGCCATCACCGTCCGACGGGCACGTACCAGCGATGTCCCGGCCGTGCGCCGCCTCCTTGACGCCTACGTCCGCAGCGGCATCCTGCTCGACAAAGCAACGGTGACGCTTTACGAGGACATCCAGGAGTTCTGGGTCGCGGAACGGGACGACAACGCCGAGGTCGTCGGCTGCGGCGCCCTGCACGTGATGTGGGAAGACCTCGCCGAAGTGCGCACTCTCGCCGTGAAGCCCGGCCTGAAGGGCGCGGGCGTCGGACACCAGTTGCTGGAGAAGTTGCTGCACACCGCCCGCTGGCTCGGCGTTCGCCGCGTTTTCTGTCTGACCTTCGAAGTGGACTTCTTCGGCAAGCACGGCTTCGTGGAGATCGGCGAGACGCCTGTCGACACGGATGTCTACGCGGAGCTGCTGCGTTCCTATGACGAGGGTGTCGCGGAGTTCCTCGGTCTCGAACGGGTGAAACCGAACACCTTGGGCAACAGCCGGATGCTTCTGCATCTGTGATCGCCGGGACGGACACACAAGCCAGTCGCAAGCCGGTCGCAAGACCGTCGGCCCGGTTCGTCAAGACATATTCCGTACCGCCGCCCTGCCCGGGTGCCCTATGTCCGAAACGCGCACGTTTCCGGACGGAGGCGGGGCTGCCGGTCTCTGCCGAGGGTTTGTGTTTTTCCGGCAAAAGCGGTTTGCTTTCCGAGGTACTGCAGTACTGCATATAACAGGGGACGGCGATACGGCGGACGCCGGCACACCCCGGCCCTGAAGATATCGATGAAAGGAAATCCGGTGGCACAGAAGGTTCAGGTCCTTCTTGTCGACGACCTCGACGGCGGCGAGGCGGACGAGACCGTCACGTTCGCGCTGGACGGCAAGACGTACGAGATCGATCTCACCACCGCTAATGCGGACAAGCTCCGCGGCCTTCTCGAGCCTTACGTGAAGGGCGGTCGTCGTACCGGAGGCCGTGCTGCGGGCGGGCGCGGAAAGGCGCGCGCGGCTTCGAGCGGCAGCCAGGACACCGCGGCCATCCGCGCCTGGGCGAAGGAGAACGGCTACGAGGTCAACGACCGCGGCCGTGTTCCCGCGACCATCCGCGAGGCCTACGAGAAGGCCAACGGCTGAACAGCTTCACTACCGGCCCTGCGCACGCAAGGCCGGCGGCTGGTCGCACGCGCGCCGCAGCCGGACCCGATGGCACTGTGTGGCCACCGTGTTCACCAGCCGTACGAGATCGGGGGCGTCTCCACCGCCCCCCAAGGCCGACAGCGTCGGCAGCGAGGCCTCGACCTCGCATCCCGGCTCGGGGGGCCGCAGCCACACAGCGGCCCCCTGGGAACCGAACCGGCCCAGGGGAAGCGGCCGGCTGCCGGAAAAGCCGGGCTCGGGGTACAGCGCGCCGTCCGCCTCGGGGGCCGACGGCGCGAACGCCTGCCGGGGCACGGGCCCGCCCCGCTCGGAACCCGACGCGATGAACCCGTCGGGGGGCAGCAACCCACCCCTCCCGCGCGACACCGGGCCGTCCGACTCACGGAGGAACGACGCGCCTGCCCCACAGGGCAGCGCCCCACCCGCCTCACAGAAGCCCGAGGAATCTCTCCCGCAGGGCAGCGACCCGCCCCTCTCCTCAGGCAGCGGCCTGCCGCTTTCACGCCGCATCGAGCCGCCCGCCTGGCGGGGCAACAGCGAGTCGGTCTCGCAGGGCAGCGGCCCGCCGATTTCGCGCCGGATCGAGGCGCCCGTGTGGCGCGGCAACAGTGAGTCGGTCTCGTGGGGCAGCGGCCCGCCGCTTTCGCGCCGGATCGAGCCGCCCGCTCCGCGCAAGAACGGCGCGTCCGGCTCGTGGAGGCACGGCGCGTCCGTCTCCCGCAAGAACGGCGCGTCCGTCTCGCAGGGCAGCACCCCGCCCTCCTCGCCCGGCCTCGGGCCGCCCGTCCCGCTGCAGGACCACGCGCCCGCCCCCTGAGGCAGCAACCCCCCGCCCGCCCGCTGAGGCAGCCGCTCGCCCCCGTCGCATGACCGCGGCGGCATATCCCTCCCCGGCGGCCGAGGCGCCTCCATGGTGCCCCCCGCTCCGATCGCCGTCAGGTCGAGCGGCAGCGTCCCCCACTCCAGCCACTCCAGCAGCCCGGGCAGTTCCTCCGCGGTGCCCGCGGCCACCAGGAGCCGCATCCGGTCGCCGAGCACGGCCACCGGAGAGCCCGGGGCCAGGCGCCGCAGGGCAGCGTGGCCCGCCTCGGCCGGCACGTCCAGGACGTCGTAGCGCACCCCCACCACCAGCCGCAGGGGATCGCCGGGCACCGTCGGCCAGCCCAGTTCGTTCTCGTACCACCGCCGGGCCCGACAGCTCGCGTCGAGCGGCCGGCGGGGGAGCGGGACGGGGCGAGGGGCACCGAACATGCCAAGTGCAACAGCCGGAAGGACATGCAGGTTACGCTGGGTGGCGTCACGTGTGCACAGAGTGGCGAAATGGGGGCGTGTGGGGGGTGCGGGGAGGCGCAAGGTTGTTCGCCCGTAGCGGAGGGAACGGGGGCGCTCGGCATGGACTTCCGGTCCGTACGGGTAAGACATCCCTAGTGGGAGGGGGCGACACGCAGGAAAGGCCGTCTCACGTTCGCCATGGGCGTACTGGCGAAGGGGGTAACTGCCTGGCCTGCGGGAACATCGTCTCGCACCATCGGGTTGGAGCAGATGTCGGCGTTCGGGGTCAGGAGGCCAAGGACGGTGTCGGCAGTTGGAATGAGCGGTCCCCGCTTGCGGGACTAAGCTGCGGAAGGACAGGGAGGGGAAGTTCCCCCCACTGCCTGACCGCTCTGAGGAGCGATTAACGATGTTCGAGAGGTTCACCGACCGCGCGCGGCGGGTTGTCGTCCTGGCTCAGGAAGAAGCCCGGATGCTCAACCACAACTACATCGGCACTGAGCACATCCTCCTGGGCCTGATCCACGAGGGTGAAGGTGTCGCCGCCAAGGCCCTTGAGAGCCTCGGGATTTCGCTCGAGGCGGTCCGCCAGCAGGTGGAGGAGATCATCGGCCAGGGCCAGCAGGCCCCGTCGGGTCACATCCCCTTCACCCCCCGTGCCAAGAAGGTCCTGGAGCTGTCGCTCCGCGAGGCCCTTCAGCTGGGCCACAACTACATCGGCACGGAGCACATCCTGCTCGGCCTGATCCGCGAGGGCGAGGGCGTCGCCGCCCAGGTCCTGGTCAAGCTGGGCGCAGATCTGAACCGCGTGCGGCAGCAGGTGATCCAGCTGCTCTCCGGTTACCAGGGCAAGGAGACCGCCACCGCCGGCGGTCCTGCCGAGGGCACGCCCTCCACGTCCCTGGTCCTCGACCAGTTCGGCCGGAACCTCACCCAGGCCGCTCGTGAGTCCAAGCTCGACCCGGTCATCGGGCGCGAGAAGGAGATCGAGCGGGTCATGCAGGTGCTGTCCCGCCGGACGAAGAACAACCCGGTCCTGATCGGTGAGCCCGGCGTCGGCAAGACCGCCGTCGTCGAGGGCCTCGCCCAGGCCATCGTCAAGGGCGAGGTGCCCGAGACCCTCAAGGACAAGCACCTCTACACCCTGGACCTCGGCGCGCTGGTCGCCGGCTCCCGCTACCGCGGTGACTTCGAGGAGCGCCTGAAGAAGGTCCTCAAGGAGATCCGCACCCGCGGCGACATCATCCTGTTCATCGACGAGCTCCACACGCTGGTCGGTGCGGGTGCCGCCGAGGGCGCCATCGACGCGGCTTCCATCCTGAAGCCGATGCTGGCCCGCGGTGAGCTGCAGACCATCGGTGCGACCACGCTGGACGAGTACCGCAAGCACCTGGAGAAGGACGCGGCCCTGGAGCGCCGCTTCCAGCCCATCCAGGTCGCGGAGCCGTCCCTGCCGCACACGATCGAGATCCTCAAGGGTCTGCGTGACCGCTACGAGGCGCACCACCGCGTCTCCATCACGGACGAGGCGCTGGTCCAGGCCGCCACCCTGGCCGACCGGTACATCTCGGACCGCTTCCTGCCGGACAAGGCGATCGACCTGATCGACGAGGCCGGATCCAGGATGCGCATCCGCCGGATGACCGCGCCGCCGGACCTGCGCGAGTTCGACGAGAAGATCGCCGGTGTCCGCCGCGACAAGGAGTCCGCGATCGACTCGCAGGACTTCGAGAAGGCCGCCTCCCTCCGCGACAAGGAGAAGCAGCTCCTGGCCGCCAAGGCCAAGCGGGAGAAGGAGTGGAAGGCCGGCGACATGGACGTCGTCGCCGAGGTCGACGGCGAGCTGATCGCCGAGGTCCTCGCCACGGCCACGGGCATCCCGGTCTTCAAGCTGACCGAGGAGGAGTCCTCCCGCCTGCTGCGCATGGAGGATGAGCTCCACAAGCGGGTCATCGGCCAGAACGACGCCGTCAAGGCGCTGTCGAAGGCGATCCGCCGTACGCGTGCCGGTCTGAAGGACCCGAAGCGTCCCGGTGGCTCGTTCATCTTCGCCGGCCCGTCCGGTGTCGGTAAGACCGAGCTGTCCAAGGCGCTCGCCGAGTTCCTCTTCGGTGACGAGGACGCGCTGATCTCCCTCGACATGTCGGAGTTCAGCGAGAAGCACACGGTGTCGCGTCTCTTCGGTTCGCCCCCCGGTTACGTGGGCTACGAGGAGGGCGGCCAGCTGACGGAGAAGGTCCGCCGCAAGCCGTTCTCGGTCGTCCTCTTCGACGAGGTCGAGAAGGCCCACCCGGACATCTTCAACTCGCTGCTGCAGATCCTGGAGGACGGTCGCCTGACCGACTCCCAGGGCCGGGTCGTGGACTTCAAGAACACGGTCATCATCATGACGACCAACCTCGGCACCCGGGACATCTCCAAGGGCTTCAACCTGGGCTTCGCGGCCTCGGGTGACACGAAGACCAACTACGAGCGCATGAAGAACAAGGTCTCGGACGAGCTCAAGCAGCACTTCCGGCCCGAGTTCCTCAACCGCGTCGACGACGTGGTCGTGTTCCCGCAGCTGACCCAGGCGGACATCCTGCGGATCGTCGACCTGATGATCAGCAAGGTGGACGAGCGCCTGAAGGACCGGGACATGGGCATCGAGCTCGCCCAGTCCGCCAAGGAACTGCTCGCCAAGAAGGGCTACGACCCCGTCATGGGCGCCCGGCCGCTGCGCCGGACGATCCAGCGCGAGATCGAGGACAGCCTGTCGGAGAAGATCCTCTTCGGCGAGCTGCGCCCCGGTCACATCGTGGTCGTGGACACCGAGGGCGAGGGCGAGACCAAGACCTTCACCTTCCGGGGTGAGGAGAAGTCGGCCCTGCCGGACGTCCCGCCGATCGAGCAGGCGGCCGGTGGCACGGGTCCGAACCTGAGCAAGGACGTGTAAGCGTCACGGTCGAACGAGAGGGGCCGGTGCTGAAAGGCACCGGCCCCTCTTGCATGCCCTAAGGCGTATGACCTGCGCTACGACAGCTGCCCGTCGTAGTCCGGCAGCTTGTACGTCTTCTCGGCGTGCCCGCCGGAGAGGTCGGTGGCGCTGTTGCCGATGTTCGCGATGATCGTGTAGCCCTTCTTCTCGACGTCGACGCGCTGGGCCGTCTTGTATTCGGCGACGTTCTTGAAGAGGTCGATGAAGTTCCGGACGTAGAGGCCGGAGACCTGGTAGCCGGCCTGCTTGAGGTTGTACTCGGTGAACGAGTAGATGATGCCCGGGCGGGCGGTCACGAAGAACAGGGCGACGCCGCGCTCCTGGGCGTATCTGGCGGCCTCCAGGACCGGCTTGTTGGCCGGCTGCGGGTAGCTGAAGCCGAAGTCGGTCTCCAGCGTGGTGTTGTCGATGTCGAAGACGATCGCCTGCTTCTCGCCCGGCTTGGCTGCCGCGATCCGCTGCTTCAGATAGGGCAGTGCCTGGTCCATCACCGCCTGGCAGTCCTTCTGCCAGGTCGCGTAGTCGACGTCTGCGGCGGCGGCCGCGGTGACCGCGGTGGGGGCACCGGCGGGGGCCGCGGCGTCGGCCGGTGCGGCCATCGCCACGAGGGCGGCCGCCGAGACGGCGGTCACTGAGGCGCGGCGCAACCAGGGGCGTCGGGTCTGCATGTCGTGGGGGTCCTCTCACGTCCGTGACGCTTCAACATGTCGTGTGCATGTTCGTGGGCGAGGGTGGCGCGAGGGGAACCGTAGGGTTACCGGACGGTAGGTGCATAGAGGCGTGCGCCACATTTCCGGAATGGCCGAAGAGGACCCCCGGTGACATGCCGCACAGGCGATATGTCCGTTACTAGGTGGAATAGTGCTGAACGGGCTGGGAGGAAAGGGATTCTTCCCCCGCAGGGCAGGCCGAACTGCAGTGTGTTGCGCTGATTCGTCCTGAATGGGCCCCATGTCAAGAGACGTAGAACACTGAACCAAGTTACTAACTTGGGCCGTAGATCACCCTTTTGGGAGTTTGTCGGACTTCGGGTTACCAAGGGATGGCCATTCGGCGAGCGACTGTGCGCCGGGTGGTTTTCTCCGTCCCCTTCCCCGCGAGGTTTCGATGTCCCAGCGCGTCACGTCCCGTTCTTCCCGTACGTCCCAGCTCCGCACCCGTGCGACCGTGCTGGCCGCCGGCCTCGGTGTCTCGGTCGCACTGGGAGCAGGGGTCGCGTCCGCCGCCGACACCACGGCCGCGTCCGGTACCGCCAGTGCCGTCCAGGCGCAGGCCGCCGCCCAGGCAAAGGCCGCCAAGGCCGAGGCCGTGAAGGCCGAGAAGGCCGCCAAGGCCGCAGCTGCGAAGAAGGCCGCCGCCGCCAAGAAGGCCGCTGTGAAGAAGGCCGCCAAGAAGGCCAAGCCGTCCTGGGTCGACCCGGTGAAGAAGTACACGCTCTCCGCGAGCTTCGCCCAGGCCGGTGGCATGTGGCAGTCCAAGCACAGCGGGCAGGACTTCGCCGTGCCGAGCGGCACCGAGGTCGTCGCCGCCCATGGCGGCACCGTCGTCAAGGCCGGCGGCAACGGCGCCGGTGACGGCCCCGCGTACGGCAACGCCGTCGTGATCAAGCACGGCAACGGCACGTACTCGCAGTACGCCCACCTCTCGAAGGTCGAGGTGAGGATCGGCCAGGTCGTCAAGACCGGCCAGGAGATAGCCCGCTCCGGCAACACCGGCAACTCGAGCGGCCCGCACCTGCACTTCGAGATCCGTACGACCCCGAACTACGGCTCGGCGGTCGACCCGGTGAAGTTCCTGCGCGCCAAGGGCGTCAAGGTCTGACGACCCGAACCACAGGACCCTAGGAGCCCTGCGCTCCTTCATGGGCCTGGGTCACCAGGTCGGTGGCGACCTCGAGGACGGCTTTGTTCTTGTCCTCGGGGTCGCCTTCCAGGTCCTGGAGCAGGAACATCCCGGCGTGCAGAGTGAAGATCGCGCTGACGCAGCGGACCTGGTCGACCAGGTCGGCCTCGGGGTCGATGATGATGTCGCGCAGGCCGCGGATGCGCTCCTTGAAGGAGTCGCCGATCCGCAGCTCCCGCACCGTCGCCTGGTTGTCGTGCATGAAGCGGAACAGCGGCGCGGCGCCGGCCAGGGTCTCCGCGTAACGGCGGATGATCTCCTGTTTGGTGTCGAGCGTGTGCGGCTGCTGCCGCCCCCACTCGATCAGCTCCTCGATCGGCTTCGTGAGGTCCTCGAAGATGCTGACGAGGATCTCTTCCTTCGTCTTGAAGTGGTAGTAGAGCGCCGCCTTGGTGACCTCCAGGCGTTCCGCGATCTCGCGCAGTGAGGTCTTCTCGTAGCCCTGCTCCGCGAAGAGTTCGAGGGCCACGTCCTGGATGCGCTGGCGGGTGTCCCCGCGGCGCCGCTGCCTGGTGCCGTCCATGGTGCCGCCCATCCTCCTACGCCGCTCCCTTTCCATAAAACTTACTTGACGCCCGGCTAGTTCCGCGGCTAGCTTCCGAGTGTAGTCACTAGCCGGTCGGCAAGTAAGTAGCGGTAGCTGGGGGAGTGGGAAAGCAATGGCGGACACGACGGACACACCGGCGGTCGGCGCCGACACCGAAACCGGGGGGAAACGGCCGAAGAGCGTGCGGGTCGTGCTGCTCGCGCTGATGATCGCGATGATGCTCGCGATGCTCGACAACATGATCATCGGTACGGCGATGCCGACGATCGTCGGTGAGCTGGGCGGTCTCGAACACCTCTCGTGGGTGGTCACCGCGTACACGCTCGCGACCGCGGCCTCCACCCCGCTGTGGGGCAAGCTCGGCGACATGTACGGCCGCAAGGGCACGTTCATGACGTCGATCGTCCTCTTCCTGATCGGCTCCGCGCTCAGCGGCATGGCCCAGAACATGGGCGAGCTGATCGGCTTCCGTGCCGTCCAGGGCCTGGGTGCCGGCGGTCTGATGGTCGGCGTCATGGCGATCATCGGGGACCTGATCCCGCCCCGGGAGCGCGGCAAGTACCAGGGCATGATGGCCGGCGTGATGGCGCTGGCCATGATCGGCGGTCCGCTGGTCGGCGGCACGATCACCGACAACTGGGGCTGGCGCTGGGCGTTCTACATCAACCTGCCCCTCGGCGTGGTCGCGCTGGTCGCCGTCAGCGCGGTGCTGCACCTGCCGAAGAAGCGGTCCGAAGCGCGGATCGACTACCTGGGCGCAGCCCTGCTGACCGTCGGCATCACCGCGATCGTGCTCGTCACCACCTGGGGCGGCACGGAGTACGCCTGGACATCCGCGCGGATCATGGAGCTGATCGGCATCGGTGTCGCCGCGCTCGTCGGGTTCGTGTTCTGGCAGACCAGGGCGGCCGAGCCGGTGGTGCCGCTGCACATCTTCCGCAGCCGCAACTTCACGCTGATGTCGGTCATCGGCTTCATCACCGGGTTCGTGATGTTCGGCGCGACGCTGTTCCTGCCGCTGTACCAGCAGTCCGTGCAGGGTGCCTCCGCGACGAACTCCGGGCTGCTGCTCCTGCCGATGCTCGGCGCGATGCTGGTGACCTCGATGGTGGCCGGCCGGGTCACCACGAACACCGGCCGGTACAAGGTCTTCCCGATTCTCGGCAGCGTCCTGATGACCGTCGGTCTCTACCTGCTGTCCACGATGGACACGGGGACCTCGCGGTTCACGTCCGGTGTCTTCATGGCCGTGGTCGGGTTCGGCATGGGCTGCCTGATGCAGATCACCATGCTGGTCGCGCAGAACAGCGTGGAGATGAAGGACATGGGCGTGGCGTCCTCGTCCACCACCCTCTTCCGTACCCTCGGCTCCTCCTTCGGCGTCGCGATCATGGGCGCGCTCTTCAACAACCGCGTCCAGGACGTCATGGCCGAGCGGGGCGGTGCGCTGGGCTCCAAGATCACCGAGCAGTCGGCGCAGCTCGACGCCAAGAGCCTGGAGAAGCTCCCGGTGCTGGTCCGGGAGGCGTACCAGCACGCGGTGTCCGCCGGTACCCACTCGGCATTCCTGCTGGGAGCCGTGGTGGCCGTGTTCGCCCTGGCGGCGGCCGTGTTCGTCAAGGAGGTCCCGCTCAAGGGCGCGGGCCCGAAGGCGGAAGGCGAGCCGGACGCCCCGGCGGCGCAGCCGCCCGTGGCGGAGACCGTCTGACCGGACCGCATGACGAAGGCCCCCGGGGTTTCCCGCCCCGGGGGCCTTCGTCATGCGGTCGCTCGCACAGACCCCCCTGTCAGACCCTCGTGCCACCATCGGATCCATGGACAAGATGCGGCAGGTGCGCCTCGCCAAGGACGCCATGGACCGGGACTGGGCCGATCCGGACCTGGACCTGGGCGCCGTGGCCGCACACGCCGGGTACTCGCGGTATCACTTCATCCGCGCCTTCAAGGAGGCGTACGGCGAGACCCCCGGGCAGTACCTCACGCACCGCCGCATAGAACGCGCCGAGGACCTGCTGCGCACGGCGAACCTCTCGGTGACGGAGATCTGCCACCTGGTCGGCTTCAGCAGCGTCGGCACGTTCTCGGCCCGCTTCAAGGCCTGGACCGGCCTGACCCCCAGCGAGTACCGGACGAAGCACGTGGGCCGCGGAGCGGCACTCATACCGGGCTGCTACGCCATGCTGTGGGCCGGCGGCTTCCGTTCGGCACCCACCACAGGGCAACAGCGCAATTCCGGAGAAGCGGGCTGACACCCCCGCTGCCTACGGTTGCAGGGCAAGCACCGACCGGCCCCGACCAGCAGGAGCACGCCATGATCAAGGGTCTCGCCATCTCGACCGTCTGGGTCCTCGACCAGGACCGGGCCAAGAAGTTCTACACCGAGAAACTGGGCCTGGAGGTCCGTACGGACATGACCATGGGCGAGGGCGGCATGCGCTGGCTCACCGTCGGCTCGCCGAACCAGCCCGACGTGGAGCTCACGCTGATGGTGCCCGGCGGGCCCGCGATGGACCCGGAGTCCGCCGAGATGCTCCGCAAGCTCGTGACGAAGGGCGCGCTCGGCGCCGGCGTGCTGACCACCGACGACATCCACGGCGACTACAAGAAGCTCAAGGACCGGGGCGTGGAGTTTCTCCAGGAGCCGCAGGAGCGCCCGTACGGCACGGAGGCGCTGTTCCGTGACGACTCCGGCAACTGGTTCTCCTTCACGCAGCCCCGGGAGGGCGGACTCGACCTGGACCAGGACTGGACCTCCTGATCCGGAAGGCCTGGTGGGTCCGAAGGGCTACGACCCCGGCAGCATCGGATAGCTGCCGGTGTTCGTCGGCGCGTGCTCCGGCAGCCACAGCACCGCCACCGCGCCCTCGGCCGGTACGCCCTCCGGCGCCCCCGGCGTGCGGACGTTCCGGAAGGTCAGCCGGGCGCCCAGCACCCGGGCCTGACCGGCCGCGATGGTCAGGCCGAGGCCGTGGCCGTGCCCGGCCCGGTCCTTGCTGCCGGTGCGGAAGCGGCTCGGCCCCTCGGCGAGCAGATCCTCGGGGAAGCCCGGGCCGTGGTCGCGGACGCGGATGACCCGGCCCTCGACGGTGACCTCGATGGGCGGCTTGCCGTGCCGGGCCGCGTTGGCGAGCAGGTTGAACAGCACCCGCTCCAGGCGCCGAGGGTCGGTGGTGACCGCCGACTCGTGCACGATCCGCACCTCGGCGTCCGGGTCCTTGGCCGCCACCCGCCGGGCGACGAACTCGCCCAGCATGATGTCCTGCAGCTCCGCCCGCTCCGAGGCCCCGTCCAGCCGGGCCACCTCCAGCACGTCCTCCACGAGCGTGCGCATGGCCTTCGCCCGGTCCAGCACCAGCTCGGTCGGGCGGCCGGGCGGCAGCAGTTCGGCGGCGGTCAGCAGCCCGGTCACCGGCGTGCGCAGCTCGTGCGCGATGTCGGCGGTGACCCGCCGCTCGGCCTCTATCCGCTGCCTCAGCGTGTCCGCCATGGCGTCCACCGCGCTCGCCAGGTCGTCGGTCTCGTCCCGGACGACCCCGCCCATGGCGTCCCGCACGCGCACGTCCGTCTCGCCGCCCGCGAGCTGGCTGGCCGCGACGGCCGCCTTGCGCAGCCGCCGCGAGAGGTGCCCGCCGATGAGCACGCCGAGCGCGCTGCCGCCCAGGACGACCGCGATGGAGCCGATGAGCAGGGCCTGGTCGAGGTCCTGGAGGATGTCCGAGCTGCGGTCGGTGAAGCCCGAGTGCAGGGACATCACATGCCCGTTCTTCAGCGGCACGGCGGCCCATATGTCGGGCACGTCACCGGGCCGGTCCGCCACGTACGTCGCCCGCTGGCCCGCCTCCACCCGCTGCCGCAGCGCCGGCGGCAGGTTCGGGTCGTCGATCTTGGTGTTGGGGAAGTTCATCCGCCCCGACAGCTCGAAGTTGCGCTGGGCGATCAAGATGCGCTCGTCGGCGAGGTCACGCGCGTTGTCCAGCATCGACACCCGGGCGGCGTTGTGCACGACCAGGCTCAGCGCGACCGCCACCAGCGCCCCGACCAGCGCGATGGCCGCGCTCAGCTTCCATCTGAGGCCCGTGCGGATGCCCGCGCGCTCCAAGCCCGTGGCGACCAGGCGCCGGAAGTGCCCCCTCATAACCCCTGCTCAGGCCTTCAACTTGTAGCCGAAGCCGCGGACCGTCTCGATACGGTCCTGGCCGATCTTCTGCCGCAGCCGCTGCACATGCACGTCGACGACGCGGGTGTCCCCTCCCCAGCCGTAATCCCACACCCGCTCCAGCAGCTTGTCGCGGGAGAGCACGGTGCCCGGCGCCGTGGAGAACTCCAGCAGCAGCCGCATCTCGGTCGGCGTCAGCGCCACCGGCTGCCCGGCCCGGCGGACCTCCATGCCCTCGGTGTCGACCTCCAGGTCCCCGAAGGTCAGCACCCCGCCGCTCGCCGGAGAGGCCGGCTCCTCGCCCCGGCCGCCGCCCGCGTGCCCGAACCGGCGCAGCACCGCGCGGATCCGGGCGACCAGCACGGCACCGTCGAACGGCTTGGTCACATAGTCGTCGGCGCCCGCCTCCAGGCCCAGCACGACATCGATGGAGTCGGCCCGCGCCGACAGCATGATGACCGGCACGGTCGACTCGTCCCGGATACGGCGGCACAGGCTGACCCCGTCGAGGCCGGGCACCATGACGTCCAGCAGCGCGATGTCGGGGCGGTCCGCCCGGAACGCCTCCAGGCCCGACAGCCCGTCGGGCATGGCGGTGACCACGAAGCCGTCCCGTTCCAGGGCGAGCTGCGTGGCCTCACGGATGACGTCGTCGTCCTCGACGAACAGGACGTGGGTCTGGTCTGCCATCCCGGTGCTCTCAGTCCTCGTGTGGTTCGTGGGGTGCGTTCTGTCGCGTTCTCTCTGGGGGACGCGCGATCCGTGTGATGCGTTCACCGGGGGATCGGTCCGAGCGGCCCGATCGGTTCACACGCCCTGCGCCCACGTCAGCTCGCGGGCTCCGGCGAGGGGGTGTCGCCGCCGACCTTCCCGTAGTCGTTGTGGGTGCGGTACTCCTCGTCGAACCGGCCGGAGGTCCATCTGTACGTGATCACGTTCTCCCCGGAGGGGCTCGACACCGGGTCGCCCTTCTCGTACACCTGCTTGGTCACGACCAGGTCGCCCCGGTCGATCTCCGCGTAGACCGGGGTCTCCTCCGCCTTGAACACATTCTTGTACGAGCCGTCCTGCTCGCGGTACACGTAACTGCCCACACCCACAGCGTCACCGCAGGTCAACACGTTGACGACGACGTCGTCGCCTGATCCGCCGGTCAGGTTGCCGTAGGACACGTCGACGGGGTACTCGTCGGCGACGCACGGCTTCAGCTCGCGCTTCACCTCGGGGGAGACCTTCGGGTCGTGCTTGACGAGCCGGACGGCGTCGACCGTTTCGGGCGTCTTCGACGGCGCCGCGGACGGTGTGGCGGGAGCGGCGCCCGCCACCGAGTCGGAGTGGGCCGGTCCCTCGTCACGAGCACCGGTGCCGCCCGCACCGCACGCGGACACGGAAAGGCCGAGGGCGGCGAGCACGGCCAGGGCCGTACTCACCGCCTGGATGCTGCCCGGGGTCCGTGCAGACCCCTCGCCGGTCAGGCCGCGCACCGCTCCCGCTCCTCACGCTCCAGCGCGCGTGCGTCCAGGTCGCGGGACTCCAGCTCCTCGCGGAGCCGGGCGAGCGCCCGGTGCAGCGTGCTCTTGACCGTTCCGGCCGACATGCCGAGGGCGGCGGCCGTCTCCTCCGTGGACATCTGCTCCCAGTGTCGCAGCACGACGACACTGCGCTGCTTCGGGGCGAGCACCTTCAGGACGTCCATCAGCAGGGCGCGGTCCGCGTGCTGCTCGGTGGAGTCGTCGACCGAGGCGTCCGGGAGCTGCTCGGTGGGCACCTCCTCCAGCTTGCGGGCCCGCCACCACTCCGTCCGCGTGTTGATCATCACCCGGCGCAGGTAGGCGTCGGCCAGCCGCTTGTCCTCGATGGTCTCCCAGCGGCCGTACGTCCGGACCAGCGCGGTCTGGAGCAGGTCCTGCGCGTCCGTCGGGTCCGGGACCAGGCGGCGGGCACTGCGCAGCAGCGCGTCCTGCCGCGTGCGGACGTACTCCTCGAACTCGAGCACCTCGCCCTGCGCCATGGTGAACCGCCTCCCGTTTCCCCGTTACGGCCGGCTTCCCGCCGCCCGTGCACTGCCTGTGTTCCTTGGTCGTCCCGTGTCTTCCGGGAACGGAATTGAAGGTACGGAGGCGTTGTCACGGCACTGTCCGAAGCAGCCTTCGGCTAGCACTCGGCTGTCCGTCGGTTGTGTAACGGACGTCGGAACGGGGTAAAACGGTGGGCGCGTTGGGGCGGATTCCGGGTGATTTGTCCGCCCCATGATCACTGTGACGCGCGAACCGCGTCTGTGACCTGCCTGTACGTCAGGCCAGCGGCAGCCGGTACAGCCCGCCCGCCAGCGGCTCCACCAGACCGTCGGCGACCAGGCCGTCCAGAGCGCGGGCACGCTGCACCGGTTCGTGCCACACCCGGTCCAGCGCGGACTGCGACACCGGACCGTCGGCCTCCCGCAACACGGCGAGCAGCCGCCCGCGCACCTGCCGGTCGGTGCCCGCGTACGTCTGGCCGCGGCGCGGCGGCCCGTCGTGCTCCGGCTTGCCCGCCAGCCGCCAGGCACACTGCGCGGCGATCGGGCAGCGGTGGCACGACTCGCTCTTCGCCGTGCACACCAGCGCGCCCAGCTCCATGGAGGCGGCGGCCCAGCGGGCGGCGGTCGGCTCGTCCTCGGGCAGCAGCGCGCGGGCCAGCCTGCGTTCGGCGGCGGTGGTGGCGTTCGGCGGGTACTGCACGCCGGTGACCGCGCGGGCGAAGACCCGGCGCACATTGGTGTCCAGCACCGGGTGGCGCTGCCCGTAGGCGAAGGAGGCGACGGCGGCGGCCGTGTACTCGCCGATGCCGGGCAGCGCCAGCAGCCGGGCGTGGTCGGCCGGCACGTCACCGCCGTGCCGTTCCGTTATCGCGACGGCGGCGCCGTGCAGCCTGAGGGCGCGGCGCGGGTAGCCGAGCCGGCCCCAGGCGCGGACCGCCTCACCCGGCGCCTCCTTGGCCAGGTCGGCGGGGCGCGGCCAGCGGGCCAGCCACTGCTCGTAGACGGGCAGGACGCGGTTCACCGGCGTCTGCTGGAGCATGAACTCACTGACCATCACCCCCCACGCCCCGGCCTCGGGGCGCCGCCACGGCAGGTCACGGGCGTTCTCGTCGAACCAGTCGATGACGGGGGCGTGCAGGTGCTCGCCGGAGGGCGGGCCGGAGGCGGGGTCGGCGGGGCTGGTGTGCGGGGGCTTCGTGGGAGCAGTCATGGCCATTCGATCCTGCCACGCGGGGGCCGCGATCCGGGCACACCACCACTCAGGAGAGACAGGCGTACCTGACGATCGGCAGCAGTGCCGCCCTGCCGCCCGCCTATAGCGTCGGGCGAATGGAACGTCCTCGTCCCACCCGGCTCGGCGGCCACGCCCTGCTCTGGGCGGCCCTCGCCCTGCCCGCACTCACGGCGGACCGGCTCGGGCTGAACGAACCGCGTCCGGCCTGGCAGCAGGCGGCCGGTGTGGCGGTGCTGGCCGTCGCGGTGGCCCTGTCCCGGCGGCTGCCGCTCGCGGCCTTCGGGCTGGTGGCCGCCCTGAGCCTCGCCGCCGCCCCGGCCATGTTCACCGTCTCCTACGGCCCCGCCCTCGGCGTGTTCGCGCTGCTTCTCGGTCTGCGTGCGGGCCGGGCGCGCCGCGCGGTGCTGTGCTTCGCGGCCGTCGGCTGCGCCGGCACCGTCCGGATCGTGCTCGTCGGCGTCGACCCGGCTCCGGAGTGGCTCGTCATGACGGGCACGCTGCTCTTCGGCTGCGTCTTCCCCTGGCTCGGCGGTCGCTACTGGCGGCAGAGCCGCGAGCTGGCCGAGGCGGGCTGGCAGCGCGCCGCCCGGCTGGAAGACGAGGCCCGCCTCGCCGAGGAACGCGCCCGGCTGCGCGAACGGGCCAGGATCGCCCAGGACATGCACGACTCCCTCGGCCACGAGCTGAGCCTCATCGCCCTGCGCGCGGGCGCCCTCCAGGTCGCCCCCGGCCTCGCCGGCGAGCACCGGGCCGCTGCGGCCGACCTGCGCGCGGCCGCCGCCGACGCGACGGACCGGCTGCACCGCATCATCGGCGTCCTGCGCGAGGACGACGAGCCCGTACCGCTGGCCCCGGCGGGCGAGACGCTGGAGCAACTCGTCGCCCGCGCCGCGGAATCGGGCCTGCCGGTGCGCTGGGAGCCCGCCGGGCAGGGCGGCCCGGCCGCGGAGCCGGGCGGGATCGCCGAACGGCTGCTGCACCGCGTGGTCCGGGAGGCACTGACCAACGCGGCACGGTACGCGCCGGGCGCTCCCGTGACCGTGGCGGTGACGGGACGGGCCGCGGGGACGGGGAGGGCCGCGGGGACTTCCGCGGGGACGTCCGTCACCATCACCAACGGCCCGCCGGCCCAGGAGGGTTCCCGCCCCGCCGGCGGTGGTACGGGCCTGCTGGGGCTGCGGGCCGCCGTGACCGCCGTCGGCGGCACGTTCGAGTCGGGACCGCACGGGGAGGGGTTCCGGGTATCGGCATACGTCCCCGACGCCCCCGAGCAGCGGTCCACCGTCAAGCCATCGGGCCCCGCGCCCTTCCGGCACGCCCGCCGCCGCGTCGCCGTCGGCCTCGGCACGGCGGCCGGTGCGGGCGTCGTTCTGGTCGGCGCGGCGTTCGGCTGGTACGCGTACGCGGAGAAGCACTCGGTGCTCGAACCCGCCGCGTACACGGAACTGCGCCTGGGCACCCCGGCGGCCGAGGTCGAACGCGTGCTGCCCGAACGCGACGTGAACGACCCGCCCGACGACCGGGCCCCCGCCCCACCCGAGGGAGCCGACTGCCGCTACTACCGGGCGAGCGGTGAACTGTTCGTCTCCGTCGACCACTTCAGACTGTGCTTCGACGCCGGCCGGCTCGTCGCCAAGGACGTGGTCCCGCGTAGCGGCCTGCGCGGCGAGGGCCGAGAGGAATACGAGGAGCTCTCACAATGATCCGCGTTCTGCTGGCCGACGACGAGGCCATGGTCCGGGCGGGGGTACGCGCCATCCTGGGCAGCAGCGGCGTGACGGACGTCGTCGCCGAGGCGGGCGACGGCCGCGAGGCGGTCGAGCTGGCCCGCGCCCACCGCCCGGACGTGGCCCTGCTCGACATCCGCATGCCGCGCCTGGACGGCCTCACGGCGGCGGAGGAGATCGTACGGACCGTGCCCGGCACGGCCGTCGCGATGCTCACCACCTTCTCCGAGGGCGCCTACGTGACCCGCGCCCTCGGCGGCGGCGCCACCGGCTTCCTGCTGAAGTCCGGGGACCCGTACGAACTCATCGCCGGCGTACGGGCGGTGGCGGCCGGGGCCGCGTTCCTGTCGCCCAAGGTGGCCCGGTACGTCATCGACGAGGGCCTCGGTGGCGGCCGTCTCACCCGAGAGGCACAGGCACGCGCGCGCGTGGCCGTGCTGAGCCCCCGCGAACGCGAGGTGCTCGGCCTGGTCGGCGCCGGCCTCTCCAACCCGGAGATCGCCGCCCGGCTGCACCTCGTCGAGGGCACGGTGAAGGCGTACGTGAGCGCGGTCCTGGACCGGCTGGGGGTGCGCAACCGGGTGCAGGCGGCGATCGTGGCGTACGAGGCGGGTCTCGTGGAGCCGTGACGACTCGGACCGGCCCAGCGTGGTCCTGACGACTCGGACGGGCCCAGCGGAGTCGTGACGACTCGGGCCGGCCCAGCGGTGGGGGCGCGTCCCGGCCCGGCGCCGCGCATGCGGGCCTCCTCAGCGCCGCGCGTGCGAGCCGTACGACGTGACGGGCGCCGCGCCCGGTCCGGTGAACCACCGCACGGCCGGCGCCGGCGAGGTGCGCATCGCCTCGGCCAGCCGCGTCGCCGGGCCCTTGCCCAGCCGTACGGCGACGAGGGCGACGAGCGTGCCCAGCACCAGCCCCGCGAGGACGTCGTGCGGATAGTGCACGCCGACGAAGACCCGGGAGAAGGCCATGAGCAGCGCGAGCGGTGCCGTCAGCCACAGGAGCGCGCGCCGGACCAGGGCCAGGGCGACCGCCGCCGCGCCCGCGATCGTGGCGTGGTTGGACGGGAACGACCAGTCGCCGTGCGGCGGGCACTCGGCGAGGGACGCTGCCGCACCGGCAACCGCCCGGCACGGACGCTCCTGTGTGACCGCGGACTTGAGCACCTCGCTGCACACGTACGCCACGGCCGTGGCCACAGGCGCAAGGACCGCGATCGCGAACGCATGGGGGGTGTCGCGGCGGGCACGCCACCAGGCGGTGGCGAACAGCGCGACGAAGACGAGCAGTCCGGCCTCCGTCCATATGCCGGCCCCGTGCTGTACCCACATCGGGGTGTCATGGGCGAAGTCGGTGATGTCGCGGTAGAGCGCGCTGTCCTCGGAGTTCATGGTCACGGACGGTAGGCGGAGGGTCAGTACCGTCACACCCAGCGATCGTCGCGTGCCGTACCTGTCGAAAGACAGGGGTGGGCCCCGGGATTCCGAGATGATGATCCGGAAAAGTTGTGGCCCGAGCGGCGGGTGGGACCGGCGAACGCGCCGATCTCTCGTAAGGTTTGCGCCGTGGGATCTCTGCGCAATCCGGTCGGGCCGCTTCCCTCCTCCATCTACTGGCGTCGGAGGGTCGTACTGGTGTCTGTGGTCGCCCTGTTGGCGCTGCTGATCACCTGGATCGTGACCATGGGCGGCGGGGGCGGCAAGGACGGCGACAACGGCGCCAACGGCAAGAATCCCGCGCCCTCCATCACACCCGGCCCGTCGAGCTCGGGTCCCGCCATCAGCCAAGCGCCCGGCGGACGCGACGAGTCGGGCGGCGCGGGCTCCGGCGGCGCGTCGTCCGGGTCCGGGGACGGTTCCGGCGACGGCTCGGGTGACGGCTCCGGGGACGGTTCGGGCTCGGGTTCCGGCGACGGCTCCGGCTCGGGCGGCTCGGGTGGCTCCGGGGGGACGAGCGGTGTCGGCGGGTCCGGTGGCGGTACGGCGGTGGGCGGCGTCGGCGTGGGCGACACGCTGCCGGCCGGTTCCACCCTGCCCAACTGCACCGCCAGCGTGGTCAAGTTCAGCCTGCGCAGCCTGCACAACACCTACGACCCCGAGCAGACGCTCACGTTCCTGCTGACCGCGCGGAACATCTCCGGCAGCGACTGCAAGATCGATCTCGGGCCGAAGAGCGCGGTGTTCACGATCACCCCGGCGAGCTCCGACGACGACTACTGGTCCTCCAAGGACTGCCCCAAGGCCGCCGCGCACCAGCTGTACCGGGTGCCCGCGGGCAGCGGCATCACCTACACCGTGAACTGGGACCGCAAGCCGAGCGCCCCCGAGTGCGCCACGCCTCCGGCGGGCTCGGCCGGGACGGGCACGTACCTGGTGGAAGCGAAGGCTCCGGGCTTCGCGAAGGTGCAGACGTCGTTCGTGCTGTCGGCCGACTAGGGCCTGTCGTTTGGATCAGGTCGCAGGGAATCGGCGGCACCTCTTCGGCGCCGGTGAGCGGGGTCTGGTGCGTGCAGCTGCAAGGCGGAGGAGGGCGTCGATGCGGAGCATCGGCAACCGACGACAACGCCGCAGATGCGCGTGCCAGACCCCGCGTCTGCGATCTGATCCAAACGACAGGCCCTAGCACCGGCGGGTCAGACGCCCGAGGGCGGTACCCCTTGCCGGGTACCGCCCTCAGCCGTTTCCAGGGTTCCAGCCGGTGCAGCCGTTCCAGCTCAAGCGCTGGACGTGGGCATCAGACGTAACGCTCCAGGATCGACGACTCCGCCAGCCGCGACAGCCCTTCCCGGACGCTGCGCGCCCGGGCCTCGCCGACGCCGTCCACCGTCTGGAGGTCGTCGACGCTCGCGGCGAGCAGCTTCTGGAGGCCGCCGAAGTGCTCGACCAGGCGGTCGATGATCGCGCCGGGGAGCCGGGGCACCTTGGCGAGCAGGCGGAAGCCACGCGGAGACACGGCGGAGTCCAGTGTCTCGGGCGAGCCGGTGTAGCCCAACGCCCGGGCCACCGTGGGCAGTTCGAGAAGCTCGGCGTGGGTGAGGGCGTCCAGCTCGGCCAGCGCCTCGTCGACCGTGCGGGAGCGCTTGGCGGTGGGCTCGGGCACGTAGTCCCGGACGACCAGCTCGCGCTCGGGCTCCACGCCGGCGATCAGCTCGTCGAGCTGGAGGGCCAGCAGCCGGCCGTCCGTGCCCAGCTCCACCACGTACTCGGCGATCTCCGTGGCGATGCGGCGCACCATCTCCAGGCGCTGGGCGACCGCCGAGACGTCCCGGACGGTCACCAGGTCCTCGATCTCCAGCGCCGACAGCGTGCCCGCGACCTCGTCGAGGCGGAGCTTGTAGCGCTCCAGGGTCGCCAGGGCCTGGTTGGCGCGGGACAGGATCGCCGCCGAGTCCTCCAGGACGCGGCGCTGGCCGTCCACGTACAGGGCGATCAGCCGCATCGACTGGGAGACCGAGACGACCGGGAAGCCGACCTGCTTGCTGACGCGGTCCGCGGTGCGGTGCCGGGTGCCCGTCTCCTCCGTGGGGATCGTCGGGTCCGGGACCAGCTGCACGCCCGCGCGCAGGATCTTCGACAGGTCCGAGGACAGCACGATGCCGCCGTCCAGCTTGCACAGCTCGCGCAGCCGGGTCGCGGTGAACTCGACGTCCAGCACGAAACCGCCGGTACAGAGCGCCTCGACCGTCTTGTCGGAGCCTAGGACGATGAGTCCGCCGGTGTTGCCGCGGAGCACGCGCTCCAGGCCGTCACGCAGGGCGGTGCCGGGTGCCACGGCGCTCAGCGAGGCGCGCATCAGGCCCTCGGTACCGGCACTCCCGCCGGACTTTCCGGGAGCTGATGCCCGGTCGTTGGCTGCCACTGCACTCCTCCGGTCGCAGGTTCTGGGCGCCCCCGTGTCGCGCGCTCGGTTCGCACGGACGGGCGAGACCAGGGCAAAGTCTACCGGCGACCCTCCTCGTCCTGGGGGGCCTCTCTGCGACGGGACCGGGGGAGGACCCGCAGGGCGTCCCCTATGTCCGCTACCTCCAGCACCTTCATGCCCGAGGGAATCTTGCCCGGGTCGCCCGGTACGAGGGCGTGTGTGAAGCCCAGACGGTGGGCTTCTGCCAGCCTGCGCTGCACGCCGGTGACCCGTCTCACTTCACCCGCGAGACCGACTTCCCCGATCGCGACGAGGTTCTTGGGGAGAGGTGTGTCACTCGCGGCGCTGGCCAGGGCGAGGGCGACGGCCAGGTCCGCGGCGGGCTCCGAGAGCTTCACACCGCCGACCGTCGCCGAGTAGATGTCCCGCTTGCCCAAGGCGCTGATCCGGCCGCGCTGTTCCAGCACGGCGAGCATCATCGAGACGCGGGAGGTCTCCAGGCCCGAGGTGGTGCGGCGCGGGGAGGGGATCTGCGAGTCGACCGTGAGCGCCTGGACCTCGGCGACCAGCGGGCGGCGGCCCTCCAGGGTGACGGTCAGGCAGGTGCCCGGGACCGGTTCGGCCCGACGGGTCAGGAAGAGTCCGCTCGGGTCGGCCAGGCCCGTGATGCCCTCGTCGTGCAGCTCGAAGCAGCCGACCTCGTCGGTGGTGCCGTAGCGGTTCTTGACGCCTCGGACGAGCCGGAGGCGGGCGTGCCGGTCGCCCTCGAAGCTCAGGACCACGTCCACGAGGTGCTCCAGGAGGCGCGGGCCCGCGATGGCGCCGTCCTTGGTGACATGGCCCACGAGCAGCGTGGACATGCCGCGCTCCTTGGAGGCCCGGATCAGGGCTCCGGCGACCTCCCGCACCTGGGCCATGCCGCCGGGCGCGCCGTCGATCTCCGGTGAGGCCACCGTCTGCACCGAGTCCATGATCAGCAGCGACGGCTTCACCGCGTCCAAGTGGCCCAGCACCGCCGCCAGATCCGTCTCCGCGGCCAGGTAGAGGTGGTCGTCGATGGCGCCGATGCGGTCGGCGCGCAGCCGGACCTGGCTCGCGGACTCCTCGCCTGTGACGTACAGCGTGCGGTGCTCGTCGCTCGCCGACTTGGCCGCCACGTCGAGCAGCAGCGTCGACTTGCCGACACCCGGCTCGCCCGCGACCAGCACGACCGCGCCGGGGACGAGTCCGCCGCCGAGCACGCGGTCCAGCTCGGGCACGCCGGTGGGGCGGGCGGTGGCCTGGCGGCCGTCCACCTGGCCGATGGGCAGGGCGGAAGTGGTGACCCGGCCCGGCGTCGTCGTACGGACCGCGGGCGCGCCGTACTCCTCGACCGTCCCCCAGGCCTGGCACTCGGGGCAGCGGCCGAGCCACTTCGCCGTCTGCCAGCCGCACTCCGTGCAGCGGTAGGACGGGCGGTCCTTGGTGGTCTTCGTACGGGCAGCCATGGACGAAACCGTAGCCGTCGGCACTGACAACGCGGGGGCCGACCTGGGCGGCCACCTGTGCGCCAGGGCCCCGCCACCCCGCGCCAGCGCCGGAACCACTGGTTCATGTCCCCGATTGAGGGATCGTTTCACCCGTACGGATTAAATGTGCTCAAGCCGCCGTAAGGTGTCACTCCCGGACCCCTACGGTCGCCGAATGATGAGCAGTACTCCGGAGATCTCGACCCGCTCCACCCGCACGGCCGGCCCGCACCGGGCGCACCGGGAAGCGCGTGACCGCGGGGCGGCGCGCACGCTGGCGCAGCGGCCGCCCGCGCGCTACGAGCCCTACCTGGACGGCCTGTTCACCTACTGCCTGTCCGTGCTGTGCGACCACGACGCCGCGACCGCGGCCCTGGGCGACGCCCTCGCCCTCGCCGAACGCCGCGGCAAGCACGTCCCCGACGCCCCCGCCGACCGCCGGGCGTGGCTGTACGCGCTGGCCCGCTGGGCGTGCCTGCGCAAGCTGGCCGAGGCCAAGCAGAAACGTCAGAGCAGCCACGCCGCCGGCCGCACGCAGCCCGCCGGCCGGCCGTCCGGCCCGGACGTCTCCGAGGAGGTCCAGGAGCGGCGGCGGCAGGAACTGGCCCTGCTGGCCTGGCCGGAGGCCGCCGGCACCGCCCCGGAGCAGCGCGAGGCGCTCGAACTGGCCGTGCGCCACCACCTCGCCGCCCACGAGGTCGCCGCCGTCCTGGGCATGGACCTGGCCGCCGCCCGCGACCTGCTCGCCTCCGCCGCCTGCGAGGTCGAACGCACGCGTGCGGCCCTCGCCGTCGTCGAGACCGGGGCGTGTCCGAGCGTCGCGCACCTCGTCGGCGACGACCGGCCCGTGCTCGGCACGGCCCTGCGCCGCGAGCTCGTCCGGCACGTCGACGACTGTCCGCGCTGCCGCCGCACCGCCGAGCGCGCCATCCCCGGCCGCTGGCCCGGCACCAGCGTCACACCCGCCGAACTGCCCGTCCTGTCCGCCCCGCGCGCGGCCCTGCACGTCGCCATGGGCCGCCACGCACGCGCGCGTGGCGCCGGACCCCGCTTCGACCGGCGCGGCTTCCCGATGGACCCCAAGGACCGCGCCGCCCGAAGGGACCGACTTCGCGCGCGTGCCGTCACGACGACCGTCGTCGCCACCGTCGTGGCCGCCCCCGTGCTCGCCCTGTGGGCCGCCTACCGGGGCACCCCCGTCGGCGAGGCCCAGGACGGCCGCTCCGCCTCCGCACGCGAGGCGGACGACCCGTTCGCCCTGGACGGCGAGATGGCAGGCGGCGGCTACGAGAACACCGGCAACGCGAGCACCAGGCCCGGCCCCCGCTTCCGCAAGGACGGCAAGGCCGACGTCTCCGTGGAGGTCCTCGGCGTCGCCGGCGCCGGCCGTACGAGCACCCTGGACGTCACGGCGGACAACAGCGGCGACACCACACTCGTCACCCTGACCGCCACGGGCCCGGCCCCGGTCCGCTGGTCCGCGTCCACGGGAGCGCATTGGCTCTACCTGAGCCAGTCGTCGGGAACGCTCCGGCCCGGGGAGTCGTTGACGATCAAGGTGTACGTCGACCATCTGCGGGAGCCCGCCGGCCCCTGGCACGCGCAGGTGGCGGTCGCACCGGTGGGCGCCGTCGTCCATATCTCGGGCTACGGCACCGCGCCCAGCCCCTCGGGCCCCGGCCCGCGCCCGGACCCCCACCCCAGTGACCCGGGCGATCCGCCTCCGCCCCAGCCCGACCCGACGCCCCCGACCTCGGCCCCACCGGACCCGGCGCCGACCACCCCGCCCCCGTCACCCGACCCGGACCCCACACCCACGGACCCGGACCCGTCGGACCCGACGGACTCGACGCCCCCGCCCTCGGACGGCGACGACCCGAGCCCGTCCACGTCCTAGGCGGTCAGCCGGCCGGATCCGCAGGATGCGGTGCCAGCAACGGCAGCTGCGAAGCGAGCCGCTCCTCGCACAGTTCGACCAGCCGGTCGTAGCCGGCCTTGCCCATCAGTTCGATCAGCTCCGGGCGGTAGGAGACGTACACCGGCTCGCCCGCGCCGTGCGCCGAGGTCGCCGAGGTGCACCACCAGTGCAGGTCGTGACCGCCCGGCCCCCAGCCGCGGCGGTCGTACTCACCGATCGACACCTGGAGCACGCGCGTGTCGTCGGGCCGGTCGATCCACTCGTAGGTCCGCCGCACCGGCAGCTGCCAGCACACGTCCGGCTTGGTCTCCAGCGGCTCGCGGCCCTCCTTCAGGGCGAGGATGTGCAGCGAGCAGCCCGCGCCGCCCGGGAAGCCGGGCCGGTTCTGGAAGATGCACGAGCCCTGGAAGGGGCGCGTCTGCCGGTCGCCGTCCTCGTCCTCGGAGACCCAGCCGTTGCTCGTGCCCTCGGCGTGGTGCTGCCAGATGTCCGGAGTGAGCCTCGCCACATGCTCGGCGACCCGCTTCTCGTCGTCCTCGTCGGAGAAGTGGGCACCCAGCGTGCAGCACCCGTCGTCCGCGCGGCCGGCCTGGATGCCCTGGCAGCCGCTGCCGAAGATGCAGTTCCAGCGAGAGGTCAGCCATGTCAGATCGCAGCGGAAGACCTGCTCGTCGTCCGCCGGATCAGGAAACTCCACCCACGCGCGGGCGAAGTCGAGTCCCTTCTCGTCGGGACCCTTCTCGCCGGAGCGCGGAACGCCCGGTGATTTGTCGCGCTTCGCCTTTTTCGTCTTTGGCACGAGTCCAGGGTACGGGCCTTGTACCCACACCGAGGACGGCGGACGGCACGGCTGGCAGTAGCGTTCCGTACATGAGACTCGGTGTCCTCGACGTGGGATCGAACACGGTGCATCTGCTCGTGGTGGACGCGCACCCCGGCGCGTGCCCGTTGCCCGCGCACTCGCACAAGGCGGAACTGCGCCTCGCCCAGCTCCTCGACGACGACGGCGCGATAGGCCCCCAGGGCGTCGACCGGCTGGTGTCGGTCGTCCAGGAGTCGCTCCAGGCCGCCGAGGACAAGGGCGTCGAGGACCTCCTGACGTTCGCCACCTCCGCCGTGCGCGAGGCCCGCAACGCCGACGACGTCCTCGCGCGCGTGCGCACCGAGACCGGCGTCGAGCTCCAGGTCCTCACCGGCGAGGAGGAGGCCCGCCTCACCTTCCTCGCCGCCCGCCGCTGGTTCGGCTGGTCGGCCGGGAAACTGCTGGTCCTGGACATCGGCGGCGGCTCCCTGGAGATCGCCTACGGCATCGACGAGGAGCCCGACACGGCCGCGTCCCTGCCGCTGGGCGCCGGGCGCCTCACCGCGGGCTGGCTGCCCGGCGACCCGCCCGCCCCGGACGACGTCCGGGCCCTGCGCCGCCACGTCCGGACCGAGGTCGCCCGCACGGTCGGCGAGTTCAGCCGCTTCGGCCCGCCCGACCGCGTCGTCGCCACGTCCAAGACCTTCAAGCAGCTCGCCCGCATCGCCGGCGCGGCCCGCTCCGCCGAGGGCCTCTACGTCCAGCGGGAACTCAAGCGGGAGTCCCTGGAGGGCTGGGTCCCGAGGCTGGCCGGCATGACGGAGGCGGAACGGGCCGAGCTCCCGGGCGTCTCGGAGGGCAGGGCGGGCCAGCTGCTGGCGGGCGCCCTGGTGGCCGAGGCCGCGATGGACCTCTTCGGCGTCGAGCGCCTGGAGATCTGCCCGTGGGCCCTCCGGGAGGGCGTGATCCTGCGCCGCCTGGATCACATGGAGTCGGTGTGACCGAGAGCGAGGGCCCAAAGCCGCACCCGTCTATGGCAAACACCACAACGGCGAACAGGCACCCCGCTCCACCCCGACCACACCCCGTAATCTGTCCTGCATGGCAGAGCCAGCCGTAAGGATCCCGGACGCGAAGGTCGCCCTGTCGACGGCCTCGGTCTACCCGGAGTCGACGGCCACGGCCTTCGAGATCGCCGCGCGCCTGGGCTACGACGGGGTCGAGGTCATGGTCTGGACCGACCCGGTCAGCCAGGACATCGAGGCCCTGCGCAGACTCAGCGACTACCACCAGATCCCGGTCCTGGCCGTCCACGCCCCCTGTCTGCTCATCACGCAGCGCGTCTGGTCCACGGACCCCTGGACCAAGCTCCAGCGGGCCCGCGCGGCGGCCGAGAAGCTCGACGCGAGCACGGTCGTCGTCCACCCCCCGTTCCGCTGGCAGCGCCAGTACGCCAGGGACTTCGTCGCCGGCATCTGGCGCATGGCGAACGAGACGGACGTACGGTTCGCCGTCGAGAACATGTACCCCTGGCGCTACCGCGACCGCGAGATGCTGGCGTACGCCCCCGACTGGGACGTGACGAAGGACGACTACCGCCACTTCACGATCGACCTCAGCCACACCGCGACGGCCCGCAGCGACGCGCTGGCCATGGTCGACCGCATGGGCGACCGCCTGGGCCACGTCCACCTCGCCGACGGCAGGGGCTCGGCCAAGGACGAGCACCTCGTGCCCGGCCGCGGCACCCAGCCCTGCGCCGAGGTGCTGGAGCGGCTCGCCCTGACGGGCTTCGACGGGCACGTCGTGATCGAGGTCAACACCCGCCGGGCCATGTCCGGCGCGGAGCGCGAGGCCGACCTGGCGGAGGCACTGGCCTTCACGCGCCTGCACCTCGCCTCGGCGGTGAAGGTGCCGAGGCGATGAGCGACGTGCCCCCGGCCGGCACCGGCCCGGGCACGGGGGCCACCGCCCGCCGCCGGGGCCGCCCGCCGCGCACGGAGTCGGCCGACACCAGGGACCGCATCCTGACCGCCGCCCGTGAGGAGTTCTCCGAGCGCGGCTACGAGAAGACGTCCGTACGCGGCATCGCCAAGGCGGCCGGGGTCGACTCGGCGCTCGTGCACCACTACTTCGGGACGAAGGAGCAGGTCTTCGAGGCGGCGATCACCCTGTCCTTCGGACCCGCCCTGGACGCGCCGAAGGCCATCGAGGAGGGCCCGCTCGACGGTGTCGGGGAGCGCCTGGCCCGCTTCTTCTTCGGCGTCTGGGAGAACCCGGCGACCCGCGCGCCCCTGCTCGCCATCGTCCGCTCCGCCGTCACCAACGACACGGCGGCCGCCGTCTTCCGCCGTATCGTCGCCACCCAGGTGCTGCGCCGCATCGCGGGACGACTGGACCTGCCGGACGCCGAACTGCGGGCCGAGCTCGCCGCCGCCCAGCTCGTGGGCACCGCGATGCTGCGGTACGTGATCAAGGTCGAGCCCCTGGCCTCGGCGGACCCCGAGCAGATCATCGCGCGCCTGGCACCGGTCGTGCAGGGCCACCTCACCGGGTCCTGAACCGCCGCCGACCGAGACATGCATCCCGTATTCCGGACACTCCGTCCCGCCCTCTGGATGACCGGCGTACGCTCGGTAGCAGTCAGAAATCTCCGAATCCTCTGACGCAGTCTCTGAAGGAGCGAGCGACGATGCCCGAGCTGAGGTCCCGCACAGTCACCCACGGCCGCAACATGGCGGGCGCCCGCGCCCTTATGCGCGCCTCCGGTGTACCGGGTGCGGACATCGGCCGCAAGCCGATCATCGCGGTCGCCAACAGCTTCACGGAGTTCGTGCCGGGCCACACCCACCTCCAGCCGGTGGGCAGGATCGTCAGCGAGGCGATCGTCGAGGCCGGCGGCATCCCGCGCGAGTTCAACACGATCGCCGTCGACGACGGCATCGCCATGGGCCACGGCGGCATGCTCTACAGCCTCCCCTCCCGCGACCTGATCGCGGACAGCGTGGAGTACATGGTCGAGGCCCACTGCGCCGACGCCCTGATCTGCATCTCCAACTGCGACAAGATCACCCCGGGCATGCTCAACGCGGCCCTGCGCCTGAACATCCCGACGGTCTTCGTCTCCGGCGGCCCGATGGAGTCCGGCCGGGCCACGCTCGTCGACGGCACGGTCCGCACGCTCGACCTGGTCGACGCGATGTCCGAGGCCGTGAACGAGAAGATCTCGGACGAGGACATCCTCCGCATCGAGGAGAACGCCTGTCCGACCTGCGGTTCGTGTTCCGGCATGTTCACCGCCAACTCGATGAACTGCCTGACCGAGGCCATCGGCCTCTCCCTGCCCGGTAACGGCTCGGTCCTGGCCACCCACACCGCGCGCAAGCAGCTCTACGTCGACGCGGCCAACACGGTCATGGACATCACCCGCCGCTACTACGAGCAGGACGACGAGACGGTCCTGCCGCGCAACGTCGCCACCTTCGCGGCCTTCGAGAACGCGATGGCCCTCGACATCGCGATGGGCGGCTCGACCAACACGATCCTGCACCTGCTGGCCGCGGCCCAGGAGGCAGGCGTCCCCTTCGGCCTGGAGGAGATCGACGCGGTCTCCCGCCGCGTCCCCTGCCTGGCCAAGGTGGCGCCGAACGTCGCCAAGGACCGCACGTATTACATGGAGGACGTGCACCGCGCCGGCGGCATCCCCGCCCTCCTCGGCGAGCTGCACCGCGCGGGCCTGCTCAACGAGGACGTGCACGCGGTCCACAGCCCGTCCCTGTCCGACTGGCTGAAGACCTGGGACGTGCGCGGCGGTTCCCCGTCCCCCAAGGCGGTCGAGCTGTGGCACGCGGCCCCCGGCTGCGTCCGCTCCGCCGAGGCCTTCTCCCAGTCCGAGCGCTGGGAGGCCCTCGACGAGGACGCCGAGGGCGGCTGCATCCGCTCCGTCGAGCACGCGTACTCCAAGGACGGCGGCCTCGCGGTCCTCAAGGGCAACCTCGCGGTCGACGGCTGCGTGGTGAAGACGGCCGGCGTCGACGAGTCGATCTGGACCTTCGAAGGCCCGGCGGTCGTCTGCGAGTCGCAGGAGCAGGCCGTCGAGAAGATCCTGCTGAAGCAGGTCAAGGAGGGCGATGTCGTCGTCATCCGCTACGAGGGCCCCAAGGGCGGCCCCGGCATGCAGGAGATGCTCTACCCGACCTCGTACCTGAAGGGCCGCGGCCTCGGCAAGACCTGCGCCCTGATCACCGACGGCCGCTTCTCCGGCGGCACGTCCGGCCTGTCGATCGGCCACGCCTCGCCCGAGGCGGCCGCCGGCGGCACCATCGCCCTCGTCGAGGACGGCGACCGCATCCGCATCGACATCCCGAACCGCACCATCGAGCTCCTCGTCGACGACGCCGAGCTGGCCCGCCGCGAGCAGGCGCTGAACGGCGTGTACGCCCCGAAGAACCGCGACCGCAAGGTGTCGGCGGCGCTGCGGGCCTACGCGGCGATGGCGACGAGCGCGGACAAGGGCGCGGTGCGAGACGTCACGAAGCTGGGCTGAGCACTCCACGCACAAGGGCCGCCCCGGTCTCCCGGGAGCGGCCCTTCCGCATACGCACTACCACCCCGACGGATCACGTCCGTTCACGGCGAAGACGGACCCGTCCGGCGCACCGGCATAGACACGGTCGCCCACGAGCACGGGCTCGGGAAGCGCGGCCGGCACCCGGTCCGACCGTTCGCCCAGCCGCGGGGACGTCTGCCCGACGAGCTTCCCGCGCCGCGCGTCGACGGCGAGCAGCCGCCCGTCCGGCGCGGTGACGTACACGTAGCGGTCATCGGCGACCGGCGTCGACCCCCGGACAACCCCCGTCTCCAGACTCCACCGCTGCCTGCGCGCCTCCAGATCGACGGCGACCAGCGCACCGCCCGTCGCCATGAGGTGCACGACGTCCCCGTGCACACTCCCCTCCGCCTGCTGCAACGGAATGCGCAACGGCACCCGCACACTCGCCCGGCGCCGCGGGTCGTAACGGACCACGGTCCGAGCCTCCCCGCGCACGGCGTCGACCGCCACGAACACGACCGCCCCGTCCACAGCCCCGAGAGGCTGCAACGCCCCCTCCAGCCGCGCGTCCCACCGCACGTCGCCCGTGCCCGGATCCACCGCCGTGACCGTCGTGCCGGACCCGTCGCCGGACACACTCGCCGCGTACGCCAGCGGATCCCCGGGGAACGAGACGAAATACGGCACGTCCTGCCCCGGAATCCGATGACTCCACTTCACCTCACCCGAGGCGCTCTCCACCCCGCTCACAGTCCCGTCGGCCGCCGTGAGCAGCAGCATGCCGCCGACGGCCCGCAGCCCCCCGTACGCGGGCAGCTCCTGCCGCCGCTCCACGTCACCCGAACCGGGATCGAGCATCGTCACCCGCCGCCCCTGGCCCAGCCCGGCCGGCACCAGCCCGCCCGACACGACCGGAGCCCCGCTCGGCGGCCCGCTCGCGGCGACCCCGTCCAGGGGATGCCGCCACAGCAGCCGCCCGTCGACAGGATCGAGAGCGAAGACCAGCCCGGTCTGCGCACACAGCAACTTCCCCGCCCCGTACGCACACTGAGGCATGCTTGCCCCGGACAACGGCGGCGCCTCCCACGCCGAGAACGCGGCCGCCGTGGTCCGCGGCGCGGTGACCTCGGGCGCAGGACTCCCGCCCGCGAGGAGCGGAACGGCCGCCAGCACACCGACGACGGCCAGCCCGAGAGCCCCCGCACCGAGGGCGGCCCGCTTGCCGAGCCGCAGCCTGGACCGACGCGACGGCTCCTCGACCCCGGACGGGTCGGCGGCAGAGACCCCGCCGCCCTGCTCCGCAACAGCCGCCTCCTCCTCCACCTCGTCGACCCGCTGGGCCGGTATGAACGCCTGCGTGTCGTACGAGGCCGCCACCGACCGCAACTCCCGCATCAACTCGTCGGGAGAGGGCCGGTCCTCGGGCTCCTTGGCGAGACACCGCAGCACGAGCGGCGCCAGCTCTTCCGGTACACCGGCCAGCTCGGGCTCGTCGTGCACCACCTGGTAGGCGACGACGTACGGACTGTCGGAGTCGAACGGCCCGCGCCCGGTGGCCGCATGCACCATCACGGACCCGAGGGCGAACACGTCGGCGGCCGGCCCGACTTCCCTGGGCCGCCGGAACTGCTCCGGCGCCATGAAGGGCGGCGTGCCGATCAGCTTCCCGGTCTCGGTCCGCAACTCGCTGTCTTTCGGCCGTGAAATGCCGAAGTCGATGACCTTCGGCCCGTCCTCGGCGAGCAGCACGTTGCTCGGTTTCAGGTCCCGGTGCACGACCCCGACCCGGTGGATGTCACGCAGCGCCTCGGCGAGCCCGGCCATCAGCCGACGCAGCTGCGCCGGGGCCATGGGCCCGTTCCGCTTCACCTCCTGGGCCAGCGTCGGACCCGGAATGAACAGCGTGGCCATCCAGGGCCGTCCCGCCTCGGGATCGGCATCCACGACGGGCGCGGTGAAAGCCCCGCTGACCCGCCGCGCCGCTCCGACCTCCTGCCGGAAACGGCCCCTGAACTCGGGGTCCTTGGCGAACTCCGCATGCACGACCTTCACGGCGACCTTCATCCCGGACGTGCTCCGGGCCAGATGGACGACGCCCATGCCGCCCGAGCCCAGACAGGACTCCAGTCGGTAGTGACCGGCGTACTCAGGAAGTTCCGCTTCCGGGCCCGCTCCGACGTTCCGCTGTGGCGCCATGGGACCACCCCCGTGCTGTTCGTCCGCGCGCGCGACGCACGGAGCCTAGTCGATGACTCGTACGGGACAGAGGCGGCTTGCTAGCCTCCGCTGGCGAGTCACGCACAGGTGTTTGATGGCGTGATTCAGGGGAATCAACGGGATCCCATGGCAGCCATGGGATCAACGGGGGAGGTTTTCATGTCAGTAGAAGAGGCCGAGCGCGGCATACACGAGACCGGCAAGCCGCTGGTCACCACGCTGGCCGCGGCGGCCACGTACTTCTCGACCGCACCGGGCGTCCGCCTCAACGTCCGCAGCGGTCCCGGCACCGGCTACCCGATCGTCAAGGTCCTGGCCGAGGGCTCCCGAGTCCCGATCCACTGCCAGACACCCGGCACCACGGTCACGGGCCCCTACGGCACGACGAACATCTGGGACAACATCGCGAGCGGCCAGTACGTCTCGGACGCCTACGTGAACACGGGCAGCGACGGCTACATCCGCCCGCGCTGCGGCTGACCTGCGGCAGCTGAGCCGAGACGCGCGCACCCGCCGACACACGGAAGGGGACGTGTCGGGGGGTGTCCGCCCGCAGCGGTTGGCGCGTCAACGCCAGTCGGTCGGTACGCAACCCCATCGCGCCGTTCCGAGGACGGACACCCTCCGGCGCGGCCCCGACCCACCACCGGCGAGCAGGCGCAAGCGCGCACCCCCACCGAAGCAGCCACAGACCACACCAGCCAAGCCATAATCGACCGGTGAGCGCAGAGAACGGCCCCCTCGCCCCCCGCCCCGAGCCGATCCGCTTCTTCGGCACGACCTGGCTGAACCACGACAACGGCTACACCGCCCGCCGCATGGGTGTCGCCCTCGGCTCGCTGGCCACCGCAGTCGCCTCCTGCCTCGTCCTCCGCCTCGCCTACGAGGGCCTCCAGATCGCCGCGATCGGCAGCTTCGTGACCCTGCTCATGGTCGTGATGTTCGCGGTTTGCAGCGCGATGGCCTTCCGCCACACCTGGGACGGCTTCACCCGCCGCCCCGACCCCGACCGCCAGGCCTCCCTCCGCTCCCTCCTGACCATCGGTTTCGTCGGCTCCCTCCTCGCGTACTTCTTCCGCTCCCTCACCGAGGCCCCCGGCGAAAAGCTCCACCGCGAGGAGTACGAGGCAGCCCGCAAGCACCACGAGAAGCGCACGACCCGCCGCTCGGGCAACCCGTCGAAAAAGCGCCGCTCCGCGTAACTCCCCGGCCTCTCACCGGAATCTCACCGGCTCCCACCCCCACCCCGGCCACCATGGCCGTATGACCACACACTCCTCCGCCCACCACCCCACCCGCACCGCCCGCGCCCACTCCTTCAACACGGCCGCAGCCCAATACGCGGCCAACCGCCCCTCCTACCCCCCAGCCCTCTTCGACGCGATAGAAGCCCTGGCCGACCGGCCCCTCCCCGGCTCCCGCGTCGCAGACATCGGCGCCGGCACCGGCATAGCGACCGCCCTCCTCCACGCCCGAGGCGCGCACGTCATCGCCGTAGAACCGGGCGACGGCATGGCGGCCCAGTTCCGCAGCACCCTCCCCGACGTCCCGATCGTCCGCGGCACAGGCGACGACCTCCCCCTCGCCGACGCATCCCTCGACTTCGTCACCTACGCCCAGGCCTGGCACTGGACCGACCAGGCCCGATCCGTCCCGGAGGCCGTCCGCGTCCTGCGCCCCGGCGGCGCCCTCGCCCTCTGGTGGAACACCGAAGCCCTGGACGTCCCGTGGATCGCCGAAGCCGCCGCCCGCACGGAACGCCACTTCGACATCGACACGGCCGCCGAGCGACGAAACGTCCACGCCCGCGCCGCCGACCCCACCGGCCGCCTCGACTTCACCCGCCGCACGGTCCGCTGGAGCCGCCGCATCCCGGTCGACACCCACCTCGCCAACATCGGCAGCCACTCGGTCTTCCTCGTACACGGCGAGGAACACACGGCGGCCTTCCTGGCCGAGGAACGCGAGCACCTCCTCAAGGCCTTCCCGGACGGCATCGTCGAGGAGGTCTACGACGTGGTCCTCCTCCTGGCTAAGACCCCTGCTTGACGCACCCCGCCCCCAGGAGCGTTATTCATCACATGATGAATAACGCTCCTGACCCACCACGCCCCGGCACCCCCACAGGCACCACCGGCACCACCCCGGAACCCACAGCAACCAACACCAAGAACCCACCGGCCGTCCACGCCGAAAACCTCACCGTCACCCGCGGCCCCCGCAAGGTCCTGCGCAACCTCGCCTTCACCGTCCCCCGCGGCCAGATCACCGGCCTGCTGGGCCCCTCCGGTTGCGGCAAGTCCACCCTCATGCGCGCCATCGTCGGCACTCAGGCCAAGGTCACCGGCACCCTCGACGTCCTCGGCCACCCCGCCGGCCACCCCACCCTCCGCACCCGCATCGGCTACGTCACCCAGGCCCCGTCCGTCTACGACGACCTGACCGTCCGCCAGAACCTCGACTACTTCGCCGCGATACTCGACCCCGGCCGGCCCGCGGCCGACCGCCGCCACGACAACGTCACCCGCGCGATAGCCGACGTCGACCTCACCACCCACGCCGACGCCCTGGCCGGCAACCTCTCCGGCGGCCAGCGCAGCCGCGTCTCGCTGGCCGTCGCCCTCCTCGGCACGCCCGAACTCCTGGTCCTCGACGAACCGACCGTCGGCCTCGACCCGGTCCTGCGCCGAGACCTGTGGACCCTCTTCCACGACATCGCGGCGAGCCGCGGCGCGACACTCCTCGTCTCCTCCCACGTCATGGACGAGGCCGAGCGCTGCCACCGCCTCCTCCTCATGCGCGAGGGCGAACTCCTCGCCGACGACACCCCGGAGGCCCTGCGCACCCGCACCGGCACGGAGACGGTCGAGGAGGCCTTCCTGCACCTGGTGGACGAGGCCAAGGCCGCAGCCCGCACAAAGGAGACGACGCGATGACCCCCACGACCGGTCCCACGACCACTCCCACGGCCACCCCCACGATCACCCCGGCCCCACCACGACCGAGGGCCCTGAACCCCTCCCGAACCACCGCCACCGCCACCCGCGTCCTGCGCCAGCTGACCCACGACCCCCGCACCATCGCGCTGCTGATCCTCATCCCCTGCGTGATGCTGTTCCTGCTGCGCTACGTCTTCGACGGCAGCCCCCGCACCTTCGACAGCATCGGCGCCTCCCTGCTCGGGATCTTCCCGCTGATCACGATGTTCCTGGTGACCTCCATCGCCACCCTGCGCGAACGCACCTCGGGCACACTCGAACGCCTCCTCGCCATGCCCCTCGGCAAAGCCGACCTCATCGCCGGCTACGCCCTCGCCTTCGGCACCCTCGCGATCATCCAGTCCGCCCTGGCCACGGGCCTCGCGGTCTGGTTCCTCGGCCTCGACGTCACCGGCAGCGCCTGGCTCCTCCTCCTGGTGGCCCTCCTCGACGCCCTCCTCGGCACGGCCCTCGGCCTCTTCGTCTCGGCCTTCGCGGCCTCGGAATTCCAGGCGGTCCAGTTCATGCCGGCGGTGATCTTCCCCCAGCTCCTCCTCTGCGGCCTGTTCACACCCCGCGACAACATGCACCCGGCCCTGGAGGCCCTCTCCGACGTCCTCCCCATGTCCTATGCGGTGGACGGCATGAACGAGGTCCTCCACCACACGGACATGACCGCCACGTTCGTACGCGACATCCTGGTAGTCGCCGGCTGCGCCCTGCTGGTCCTCACCCTGGGCGCGGCGACCCTACGACGCAGGACGGCATAGGCCGGCAGCGCCGCCGGGGGCACCACCGACATCCCGCCCAACGGACACCCGAGCCGCCGGCCCCTCCCCGATGCGAGGATGTACCCCGGACGACGCACCCCCGGAGGCACCCCGCGCCATGACCCAGAAAGTCGCAGTCCTCGGCACCGGCAAGATCGGTGAAGCCCTGCTCAGCGGAATGATCCGAGCCGGCTGGACCCCGGCCGACCTCCTGGTCACCACTCGCCGCCAGGAACGAGCCGAAGAACTCCACACCCGCTACGGCGTCACCCCGGTCAGCAACCCCGAAGCCGCGAAGATCGCCGACACCCTGATCCTCACGGTCAAGCCGCAGGACATGGGCACCCTCCTCGACGAACTCGCCCCCCACGTCCCCGACGACCGCCTGGTGATCAGCGGCGCCGCCGGCATCCCCACCGCGTACTTCGAGGAACGCCTCGCACCCGGCACCCCGGTCGTCCGCGTCATGACGAACACCCCCGCCCTGGTCGACGAGGCGATGTCCGTCATCTCCGCGGGCACCCACGCCACCGCCGACCACCTGACCCACACCGAGGAGATCTTCGGCGCCGTCGGCAAGACGCTCCGCGTCCCCGAGTCCCAGCAGGACGCCTGCACGGCCCTCTCCGGCTCCGGCCCGGCCTATTTCTTCTACCTGGTCGAAGCCATGACCGACGCCGGCATCCTCCTCGGCCTGCCGCGCGACAAGGCCCACGACCTGATCGTCCAGTCCGCCATCGGCGCCGCGACGATGCTCCGCGACAGCGGCGAACACCCCGTCAAGCTCCGCGAGAACGTCACGTCCCCCGCCGGCACGACGATCAACGCCATCCGCGAACTCGAGAACCACGGCGTACGAGCCGCCCTCATCGCCGCCCTCGAAGCCGCCCGCGACCGCAGCCGCGCCCTGGCCTCCGGCAACAACACCTGAGCACGACGGGCGTCGGGGACGATCCGCCCCCGACGCCCGCACCACCTCACACCCTCAGCACGTCGGCCCCACCCGCGTCCGCCGCCGCTTCCGGCACGGCAGGCAGCAACCCGATCGCGCGATAAGCGGCATCCACCGTCGGCCGAGCCATCCCGCGAGCCCGCTCCGCACCGTCCCGCAGCACGCGCTCCACATAACCGGGATCCGCACACAACTCCTTGTGCCGCTCCTGCACGGGCCTGAGCACCTCGACCACAGCCTCAGCGGTGTCCTTCTTCAAGTCCCCGTACGACGCGTACGCGCCGCTCAGCTCCTCAGGACTGCCACCCGAGCACGCGGCGAGAATCTCCAGCAGGTTGGCCAGCCCTGGCCGGGCCTCCCGGTCGTACACGACCTCCCGCCCGCTGTCCGTCACGGCCCGCATGACCTTCTTACGCACCACGTCCGGCTCGTCCAGCAGATAGACGATCCCCGGCCCGACGTCATCGCTCTTGCCCATCTTCGACGTCGGATCCTGCAGGTTCATCACCCGCGCCGCCACCCCCGGACGCGTGGCCCGGGGCACCACGAACGTATGCCCGTACCGCTGGTTGAACCGCACCGCCAGATCCCGCGTCAGCTCCACGTGCTGCACCTGGTCGTCCCCCACGGGCACCTCATCGGCCGCGTACGCCAGGATGTCCGCCGCCATCAGCACGGGATACGTCAGCAGCGACAGCCGCACACTCCCGCCCCGCCGCTGCTCCCGCGCGGCCTTCTCCTTGTACTGGATCATCCGCCGCATCTCACCGTCGGTGGCCACACACTCCAGCACGTACGACAGCCGCGCATGCTCGTCCACATGGCTCTGCACGAACAGCGTGCAGAGCTCAGGATCCAGCCCGGACGCCAGCAGCAAGGTCGCCGCCTGCCGGCTCAGCCTGCGCACCCGCGCGGGATCGTGGTCCACCGTCAGCGCGTGCAGATCGACGACGCAGAACAAGGCGTCGGCCTCGCGCTGGTCGACGGCAGCCCAGCGCCGCATGGCTCCCAGGTAGTTCCCCAGCGTCAGATGCCCCGTCGGCTTGACCCCGCTGAAGACCCGTGTCATCTCTTCTCCATCTCATCGCCGGGACCGCCGCCCCGGCGGCCGTCCCTCGGTGGTCCTGGAGGGAGAAACGAGAACGGCCGCCGAAGCGGCGGCCGTTGAATGCATACGTGAGGACGGCCGCCGTCAGGCGGCCCACCACAGCTGGGTACACGTACGCGTCGTCACGCACCCCAGACTACGCCCCCGGGGTGCCGTCCGCCCTTGAGTTGACACGCCCAGACCCCATCCGTAGTGTTCTCCGAGTTGCCCGACGTGAGCGCCGACCCCGGTCGGTCCCCGGGCAGCCAATCCGCAAGTACCACCACTACTCGACGAAGTAGTTCTGTCGTCGTTTCATTGGCATGCGTATTTACGGAATGAGGAATCCACGTTCGAAAGGACGCGGCCCCCGATTGGCTCGGGAGCCAGGGAATCCGCTAAAGTCTCACTCGTCGGAACGGCCCAACGGCCGCGAAGACAAACCCTGCTGACAGGGAATCGGGCCCGAAAGGATCTGATAGAGTCAGAACCGCCGGAAAGGGAAACGCGGAAGCGGGAACCTGGAAAGCACCGAGGAAATCGGGTCGAGAAAAGATCTGATAGAGTCGGAAACGCAAGACCGAAGGGAAGCGCCCGGAGGAAAGCCCGAGAGGGTGAGTACAAAGGAAGCGACCGTTCCTTGAG
>NZ_JBIRGJ010000002.1:825188-976886 GCF_044327915.1 Streptomyces afghaniensis | reverse complement strand
GGTTACATTCCGAACCCGGAAGCTAAGCCTTACAGCGCCGATGGTACTGCAGGGGGGACCCTGTGGGAGAGTAGGACGCCGCCGAACAATTATTGGGAAAACCCCCGCATCTGAAGATGCGGGGGTTTTCTGCGTTTAGGGGCCCTCTTTCGAGGGGCCACCTCGCCGTCACAGGCGTCCAGCCGCCTTCAGTGCCAAATACGCGTCCGCCAGTGCCGGCGCCAGGTCGTCCGGTGTCGCGTCCACGACCGTCACGCCGTGGCGGCGCAGTTGTTCTGCCGTGCGATGACGTTCGGACTGGGCCTGGGCGGCTGCGGCGGCCTCGTAGACGGCGTCGACGTTTCCGCGTGCCTTGGCCATTTCGGTGATGTGCGGGTCCGCTACTGATGCCAGCAGGACCGTGTGGCGCTGAGTGAGCTGGGAGAGGACCGGAAGGAGGCCCTCTTCGATGGGGGCCGCGTCCAGGGTCGTGAGGAGCACGATCAGGGAGCGGCGGGGGGACGTGCGTAGCGCGGTGGCCGTGAGGCCTCGGGCGTTTGTTTCGACGAGTTCGGGTTCGAGCGTGGCCATCGCGTTGACCAGTGACGGAAGGACATCGCCTGCCGTGCGGCCTTGGACGAGGGCGCGGATTTTGCGGTCGTAGGCGAGGAGGTCGACGCGGTCGCCGGCGCGGGAGGCGAGGGCTGCGAGGAGGAGGGCCGCGTCCATGGAGGCGTCGAGGCGGGGCGCGTCGCCCACGCGGCCTGCCGAGGTGCGGCCGGTGTCGAGGACCAGGAGGATGTGGCGGTCGCGTTCCGGGCGCCAGGTGCGTACGGCGACCGCGGACTGGCGGGCTGTGGCACGCCAGTCGATGGAGCGGGTGTCGTCGCCGGGGACGTACTCGCGCAGACTGTCGAATTCGGTGCCCTCGCCGCGGGTGAGCACGCTGGTGCGGCCGTCCAGTTCGCGGAGACGGGCCAGTTTGGAGGGCAGGTGCTTGCGGCTGGTGAAGGGGGGCAGGACGCGCACCGTCCAGGGGGCCTTGTGGGTGCCCTGGCGGGAGAAGAGGCCGAGGGGGCCGTACGAGCGGATGGTGACCCGGTCGGCCTGGCGGTCGCCTCGGCGGGTGGGGCGCAGGCGGGTCGTCACGCGTCGGCGTTCGCCCGCTGGGACCGTGAGGCGGTGGCGGGAGGCCGCCCCCTCCGTGCCCGGCTGCCAGGTGCTCGGTGGCCAGGCGTCGCGGAGGCGGGCGCGGAGAGGACGGCGGGACGGGTTGGTGATGGTCAGGGTCACGTCCGCTGTGTCGCCGAGGCGTACGGAGGTGTCGCCGGATCGGGTCAGGCCCAGGCGTCGTACGGGGGCGGCCAGGGCGAAGTCGCAGGCGCAGGCCATGGCCAGGGGTGCGTTGACCGCCAGGATGCCCGTCCAGCTGGGTTCCCAGATGCCGACGGGGAGGGAGCCCAGGGCTGCGAGGAGGGCGGCGCGTCCGGTGAGTGCCATCAGCGGGGGACGGGGACGTGGGCGAGGATCGCGTTGATGACGGAGTCGGCCGTCACGCCTTCCATCTCGGCCTCCGGGCGGAGTTGTACGCGGTGGCGGAGAGTGGGAAGGGCGAGGGCCTTCACGTCGTCGGGGATGACGTAGTCGCGGCCGGTCAGCCAGGCCCAGGCGCGGGCGGTGGCCAGGAGGGCCGTGGCGCCTCGGGGGGAGACGCCGAGGGTGAGGGACGGTGACTCGCGGGTGGCACGGCAGATGTCGACGACGTAGGCGGTGATCTCCGGGGAGATCGTCGTTTTGGCGACCGCGGCGCGGGCTGCCTCGAGGTCGGCGGGGCCCGCTACGGGGCGTACGCCGGCGGCGTGGAGGTCGCGTGGGTTGAAGCCCTCGGCGTGGCGGGTGAGGACGTCGATCTCGTCCTGGCGGGAGGGCAGGGGAATGGTGAGTTTGAGGAGGAAGCGGTCCAGCTGGGCTTCGGGGAGGGGGTAGGTGCCCTCGTACTCCACCGGGTTCTGGGTCGCGGCGACCAGGAACGGGTCGGGGAGGGGGCGAGGGGTGCCGTCGACGGTGACCTGGCGTTCCTCCATGGCTTCCAGGAGGGACGACTGGGTCTTGGGAGGCGTGCGGTTGATCTCGTCGGCGAGGAGGAGGTTGGTGAAGACCGGGCCGGGCTGGAAGGAGAACTCGGCGGTGCGGGTGTCGTAGACCAGGGAGCCGGTGACGTCGCTGGGCATCAGGTCGGGGGTGAACTGGACGCGCTTGGTGTCGAGTTCGAGGGCGGAGGCGAGGGCGCGGACCAGGAGGGTCTTGGCGACGCCGGGGACGCCTTCGAGGAGGACGTGGCCGCGGCAGAGCAGGGCGACGACGAGGCCGGTCACGGCGGGGTCCTGGCCGACCACGGCCTTGGCGATCTCGGCGCGCAGGGCCTCCAGGGCGGCTCGGGCGGTGCCCGGGTCCCCGCTCTGCCCGGCGTTGTCAGTGGTCGGGTCCATCATGGACGGCGTACCTCTCTTTCGAGGGCGTCGAGTTGGTCGGCGAGTGCGATGAGTGCTGCGTCGTCGCTGGGCGGTGGCCCGAAGAGCAGGGTGCGCAGGTCCTGTCCGTCGCCGTGGAGGTGGTCGGACAGGGCGGGGAGCAGGGCCTCGGGCGTGTGTGCCTGGGTGACGGGGACGCCGGTGAGGGGGGCGAGGCGGGTGCGGGTGGTGGAGCGAAGAGCGTTGGCCGCGCGGTCGCGGGCGTCGGTCTTGCGGTAGAGGCGGGCTCGGCCTTCGGCGGTTTCGGAGGCGCGGATCGCCACGGGGAGTTTTTCGGGCACGAGGGGGCCGAGTCGGCGTGCCCGCCAGAGGGCGGCCAGGGCTGCGGCGATGAAGAGTTGCAGGGTGCCCCAGAGCCAGCCCGAGGGGAGCAGGTCGAAGAAGCTGCGTTCGTCGTCGGTGCCGGTGGCCGACGTGTCGGAGAGCGAGGGGAGGTACCAGACCAGATGGGGGCGGGAGCCGAGGAGTTGGAGGGCGAGCGAGGCGTTGCCCTGCTTGTCGAGGCGGTCGTTGAGGAGGATGTCGGGCGCGCCGAGGACGACGGTGTCGCCGTCCCCGGTCGCGTCCGGGATGCGCAGCAGGGTGGCCAGGCGCTCGCTGGGGTAGCACTTGTCAGCGTCGAGGTGGGTGGTGGTGTAGCGGACGCCGCCCGTGTCGGCGGTGCCCGCGCGCCGGGCGGCGGGCAGGCCGCAGTCGGGGGAGAGCGTCGAGTCGAGGCTGGTGGCGGGGTCGGCGGTGACGCCGGGGGCGAGTCGTTCGACGGAGGCACTGCCGGAGGCGACCAGGACGATGCGGCCGCGGGCGTCGGCGAAGGCGTTGTGCAGGCGGGTCTGCTGACTTCGGGTCAGCATGTCGGGGACGGCGACCAGGAGAGTCGTGTCCGGGCCGGCTGCGGCGGCTGCCTCGTCGAGGGTGGTGACCACGCGTGTGTCCACGCCCCGGTCGGCGAGGAGTTCGGCGACGGCGCGGCTGCCGTTGGGGTCGGCGGAGCGCGGGTCGAGTGCGCCGTGCCGGGCGTCGGAGCGGAGCACCGCGATGGCGATGGCTCCCACCAGGAGCAGCACGAGGGCGAGCGCGATGCCGCGCGCGCGGGTCCATACCTGGCGGGCGGTGGGCGAGGCCGAGGTGGACGGGAGCGTGGCCTCGGTGGTCATTCGGCGGCTCCCTGGCGGGTGTGGGGGGCCGTGCTGTTGGCGCTGCTCGTGGCGAGCTGGGGCTTGGTGCGTTCCAGGTCGCTGTCGAGCTCGGCGATGCGGTGGTACGACTGCTCGGTCGCCGACCGGCCGCCGTACGTCACGTCGTCGAAGTCGCGGGCGGCAGCGCGCAGTCGGTCGGTGTGGCCGGGCAGGGCCCGGCCCGCTTCGGCGGCGGCCTCGTCGGCGGTGCGTCCGGGGCGGACATCGAGCAGGGCGCGTTCCTCCAGGGCGCGGACGAGGGCCCGCATGCGTTCCTGGACGGCCTGGTTCCAGTGGCCCTGGGCGGCGTGTGCCTCGGCGGCTGCGCGGTGGTCGGCGGCGCTGCGGGGGCGGTCGTCGAACAGGGTGGCGGACGAGGTGGGTTGGCGGCGCGGGGTGCCCAGGCGCCACCACAGGGCGGCCAGGACCGCTACGACGGCCAGGATGATGACGACCAGGCCGAGTGCTCCGCCGGGCGTGGCGGTCGAGGCGGCGTTGAAGAGTTTGTCGAGCCAGTCCCAGAAGGCGTCGAGGGCGCGCTGGAACAGGCTGGGGTCGTCCTCGTGGTACATCCGCTTCGAGAGCTCGCGCCGGGCCGCCTCTCGCGCGGGGTCGCGCGGGGTGGTGAGGGGCGGTTCGTCGGCGGAGCGTGCCGACGACAGCACGGAGGTGTCGCCGGCGCGCAGCAGCGTGCGTAGGGCGGCGCGTGGCAGCGCCGATGTGAGGACTTCCCCCGCCCAGCTCACCGCATCAGCTCCCCGGGACGGCGCCGGGGGCGGCGGGGCCGTAGCCCTGGACACCGGCGGCGCGGGCCAGTTCGAGGTCGAGGGCCTCGCGGCGGATGCGCTGGTCGATGTAGAGGAGCACGGTGACGCCGGCCGTGATCGGGAACGTGATCATGGAGCCGATCACCGCGCCGATGCCGCTGACGATGAGGAAGGTCCAGCCGAGGCCGGAGCCGCCGCTGTTGAGCCAGCCGGTGACGCCGTCGCCGCTGAGGGCCGCGGCGAGGAAGGTGAACGGGATGACGATGATCGAGGCGACGACGTTCGCGATGATCGTGGCGAGCAGCTGGATGCCGAAGATCCGCCACCAGGTGCCGCGGACCAGCTTCGTGGAGCGGCTCATCGCCTTCTTGATGCCCTGCTTCTCCAGCATCAGGGCGGGGGAGGCCAGGGAGAAGCGGATCATCAGCCAGAGGGCGACGATGCCGGCGCCGATGACGCCCAGGACGGTCAGGGCGACGCCTGCTCCGGTGCTGCCGGCGGCGACGACGAGGATGCCGGGCAGGGTGCCCACGGTGACGATGCCCGCGGTGATGAGCAGCAACAGGCAGATGAGGCCGAAGAGTTTGACGACCTGGGGGCGGGCGTCCCGCCAGGCCTCGCCGATGGTCACCGACTTGCCGAGCACGGCGCGGCTGGTGACGGTGGTGAGCAGTGCGGTCGCGATGACGGTGCCGACCAGGGAGATGACGAAGACGACGGTGGAGTTGAGCATGGCGTCGCCCATGGCGCGGCTCAGTTCGCTGAGGGTGGCGCTCGGGTCGTTGAGGGCCTCGCTGCTGGAGTCGTTCAGGACGAGGCCCTGGAACAGCACGACGATGACCTCGGTGATGACCGCGACGGTCAGGGAGATGCCGAGGACCGTGCGCCAGTAGGTGCGCATGGTGGAGACCGCGCCGTCGAGGATCTCGCCCACGCCGAGCGGGCGGAGCGGGATCACGCCGGGCTTGGCCGCGGGCGGGGGGCCGCCCCAGGCGTTGCCCCAGCCGCCGTAGCCTCCGGGGCCGCCGGGGCCTGCGTGTCCGCCGGGGGCTCCCGGGCCGCCGGGACCGTAGCCTCCGGGGCCGCCAGGGCCGTAACCGCCGGGGGGCTGGGCGCCCCAGCCGGGGCCGGGCGGCGGGGGCGGGGGAGCCTGGCCGGGGACGGCCGGGCCTCCTGGGCCGCTGGGGGCGGACCACTGGGCGGGTGGCGGCTGGTCCTTGGACCACTGCGGGCCGGGGCCCTGCGGGGTCTGGGGCGGCTGGCCCGGCTGGTCCGCGGACTGTGCGGGGCCGGGGCGGTCGGTCGGCTCGGCAGGGCCCGGGCGGTCGGCGGGCTCGGCAGGGCCGGACGCGTCAGGCTTCTGCCCTTCGGACGGGGCGGATCCGGGCGAGGCCCAGCCCGGAGTGTCGTTCATCGTCGCTCCTTCACGGTGCCCGTCCGCGGTCGCGGCGGCAGGTTGGCAGCCATCGTGCCATGGGGTGGTCTTGGAGTGACCGGCCGCGGTATGGGCTGCGTACCTTCAATTGTCCGCGCTTCAGGGGGCAGACTGACCGCATGGCTGATCAGTACGCGTACAGCGACGATGACAAACGGCCGACCGAGATCCCGGCGATCCGTTGGGAGGAGCCACCGGAAGGACCCGTTCTGGTCCTTCTCGACCAGACGAGGCTGCCGGCCGAGGAGGTCGAACTGGTCTGTACGGACGCGCCCGCGCTGGTGGAGGCGATCCGCTCGCTCGCCGTGCGCGGGGCGCCCCTGCTCGGCATCGCGGGAGCGTACGGCGTCGCGCTCGCCGCCGTGCGGGGCTTCGACGTGGACGAGGCCGCGGCCGCGCTGGCGAGCGCCCGGCCGACCGCGGTGAACCTGGCCGTGGGTGTGCGCCGGGCACAAGCGGCCCACGAGGCGGCGCTCGCCAAGGGCGGTGACATCAGGCAGGCGGCCGCGGCGGCGCTGGCGGCGGCGCGGCAGTTGCACCGGGAGGACGCCGAGGCCAGTGCACGGATGGCCGAGCACGGGCTGGCGCTGCTGGACGAGCTGCTGCCCGGCGGCGGGCACCGGATCCTCACGCACTGCAACACCGGTTCGCTGGTGTCGGGCGGGGAGGGGACGGCGTTCGCGGTGGCGCTCGCCGCACACCGGGCGGGCCGGCTGCGGCGTCTGTGGGTGGACGAGACGCGTCCGTTGTTGCAGGGCGCCCGGCTGACGGCGTACGAGGCGGCGCGCAGCGGGATGGCGTACACGCTGCTCACCGACAACGCGGCCGGGTCGCTGTTCGCCGCCGGGGAGGTGGACGCGGTGCTGATCGGGGCGGACCGCATCACGGCGGACGGTTCGGTGGCGAACAAGGTCGGGAGCTATCCGCTGGCAGTGCTCGCGCGGTATCACCATGTGCCGTTCATCGTGGTGGCGCCGGTGACGACGGTGGATCCGGACACCCCGGACGGGGCGTCGATCGAGGTCGAGCAGCGGGCTGGTCACGAGGTGACCGAGTTCGTGGCGCCGCAGGTGCCGGTGACCGGGGCTGAGGCGGGCGGCGGCATTCCGGTGGCGCCGCTGGGGACGCAGGCGTACAACCCGGCGTTCGACGTGACCCCGCCCGAGCTGGTGACGGCGATCGTCACGGAGGAGGGTGCGGTTTCGCCGGTGACGGCCGAGGCGCTCGCCGAGGTGTGTGCCCGGTCGCGCCGGGCGGCGGCGGGCTGAGCCGGGCGGCTGCCGGAGCGCGTGCGCGGTGGCGCGGGCTCCGGCAACTCGTCCCTGTGCGGGGCGAAGGGCCCGCCGCTGCCCGTCATGGAGATCAACAGGGGGCGGGCGAAGGCAGACAGTAGCGCTTGCTGCGACTATGGTCACTGGCCGGTGACCTACCTCACCACTGCCTTCGCCACCGTTATGAGAATGGGATGATGTCGTTTATGAAGGGACGAGTCCTTGTCGTCGACGACGACACCGCACTTGCCGAGATGCTCGGCATCGTGCTGCGTGGTGAGGGTTTCGAGCCGTCTTTCGTGGCCGACGGCGACAAGGCGCTGGCCGCCTTCCGCGAGTCCAAGCCCGATCTGGTGCTGCTCGATCTGATGTTGCCCGGCCGGGACGGCATCGAGGTGTGCCGTCTGATCAGGGCGGAGTCCGGTGTGCCGATCGTGATGCTCACGGCGAAGAGCGACACGGTCGATGTCGTCGTGGGCCTGGAGTCGGGTGCCGACGACTACATCGTGAAGCCGTTCAAGCCGAAGGAGCTGGTGGCCCGGATCCGGGCGCGGCTCAGGAGGTCGGAGGAGCCCGCTCCGGAGCAGCTCGCCATCGGTGACCTGGTCATCGACGTGGCCGGGCACTCCGTGAAGCGGGACGGGCAGTCGATCGCGCTGACGCCGCTGGAGTTCGACCTGCTGGTCGCGCTCGCGCGCAAGCCGTGGCAGGTGTTCACGCGCGAGGTGCTGCTGGAGCAGGTGTGGGGCTACCGGCACGCGGCGGACACGCGGCTGGTCAACGTGCACGTGCAGCGGCTGCGCTCCAAGGTCGAGAAGGACCCGGAGAAGCCGGAGATCGTGGTGACGGTCCGTGGTGTCGGGTACAAGGCAGGACCGAGCTGACATGTCCGGCGACAGTGCCGCTTCGGCGCCCGGACGGTCCGGGGCCCGCCCGGGGCGGCCTGTCGGGCGGAAGAAGGCGGGTTCCCGCTGGGGACGGTTCCTGGAGAGCGGGTTGCTGCTCCAGGGCGGGGTCCAGGGCAGCCCGGTCATCCGGCTGTTCATGCGGTGGGTGCGCCGGCCGCTGCTGCCCGTCATGCGGCTGTGGCGGCGCAACATCCAGCTCAAGGTCGTCGTCACCACGCTGCTGATGTCGCTGGGCGTGGTCCTGCTGCTCGGCTTCGTAGTCATCGGGCAGGTGCGCAACGGCCTGCTGGACGCCAAGGTGAAAGCGTCCCAGAGCCAGGCCACAGGCGGGTTCGCGGTGGCCAAGCAGCGGGCCGACGAGGCGGCGAGCGGCACCGGCGACGACGTCGCCACGGCGGACGGACGTCCCGCGCAGAACGTGACCGAGTGGATGAGCGACCTCGTCTCCTCGCTGTCCAGCGGCGGCCAGGGCGCCTTCGACGTGGTGACGCTCCCGGCCTCCGACGAGGACGGCGCGGGCGGCCGTGGGCAGCGTGCCTCCGGCGAGGTGGACTGGAGCAGGAGCGTGCCCGCAGACCTGCGCGAGCGGATCGGCAGCAGCACGACGGCCGCGCAGAGCTACACCCGCATCACCTACAACAACGCGACCAAGGAATCCCAGCCGGGCCTGGTCGTCGGCAAGCAGGTCAACGACCCCAACGGGGACCCGTACCAGCTCTACTACCTCTTCCCGCTCACCCAGGAGGAGAAGTCGCTGAGCCTGGTCAAGGGCACCCTGGCGACGGCGGGGCTGTTCGTCGTCGTGCTGCTCGGGGCCATCGCCTGGCTCGTGGTGCGGCAGGTCGTCACGCCGGTGCGGATGGCGGCGGGGATCGCGGAGCGGCTGTCGGCCGGGCGGCTTCAGGAGCGTATGAAGGTCACCGGCGAGGACGACATCGCGCGGCTCGGCGAGGCCTTCAACAAGATGGCCCAGAACCTCCAGCTGAAGATCAGCCAGCTGGAGGACCTGTCGCGGATGCAGCGCCGGTTCGTGTCGGACGTGTCGCACGAGCTGCGTACGCCGCTGACGACCGTACGGATGGCCGCGGACGTCATCCATGAGGCGCGTGAGGACTTCGACCCGGTGACCGCGCGGTCGGCGGAGCTGCTCGCCGACCAGCTGGACCGGTTCGAGTCGCTGCTCGCGGATCTGCTGGAAATCAGCCGGTTCGACGCGGGCGCCGCGGCGCTGGAGGCGGAGCCGATAGACCTCAGGGAAGTCGTACGGCGGGTGGTCAGCGGGGCCGAGCCGCTCGCGGAGCGCAAGGGCACTCGGATACGCATCCTGGGCGACCAGCAGCCCGTCGTCGCCGAGGCCGATGCCCGGCGCGTGGAGCGCGTGCTGCGCAACCTCGTCGTGAACGCCGTCGAGCACGGTGAGGGCAGGGACGTGGTGGTCAAGCTCGCCGCGGCGGGCGGTGCGGTCGCGGTCGCGGTGCGGGACTACGGGGTCGGGCTCAAGCCGGGCGAGGCGACCCGGGTGTTCAGCCGCTTCTGGCGGGCCGACCCGGCACGCGCGCGTACGACGGGTGGTACGGGCCTGGGGTTGTCCATCGCCCTGGAGGACGCCCGGCTGCACGGTGGCTGGCTGCAGGCGTGGGGCGAGCCGGGCGGCGGTTCGCAGTTCCGGCTGACGCTGCCCAGGACCGCGGACGAGCCGCTGCGGGGCTCTCCGATACCGCTGGAGCCCAAGGACTCACGGCGGAACCGGGGGCTCGACGACGCCGGGCTGCCGTGCGGCGGCGGGGACGGCGAGAAGCGGGCGACCGTACCGGCACAGTCGGCGAGCGGGCCGGTGCCGTCGGGGCCGGGGCGGGACCCGATACCGCCGCGGGCGGCCTCCGCGGCCCCCACGGCCGATCCGACGGCGCTGCCCGGCAACGGCGCGCGTGTGGTGCCCCGGCCCGCCTCGGGCACGCGGCGGGCCGACGATGCGCAGGCGGCCCCGGAGCGGCCGGCTCGCGACACGGATGCGAGTGGCCCGGCCGGTGGTGACGGCAACGGCGTGGTGAGCGGTTCGTCAGGCGCGGCCGGCGGCGGTACGGCGAGCGGATCGGCTGGTACGGATGGCAACGGTGTGCGGAGCGGACCGGCGAGTGCGGTCGGCAGCGGCAAGTCGAGTGGTCCTGCTGCGGCCTCTCGGGACCGGGACGTGAGCAGGCCGCGGGACGCGCACGGGGACGACGCAACCGCGGGCACGGCCAGGAAAACAGAGGCGGAGAGCGCGGACAGGCATGGGGAGGCATCTCGTGGGCGCTGACCGTGGGGGGCGCGGTCGGCGTACGCCCGCGCGCGTGATGACGTACGCCGCCGGTGGCGTCCTGCTGCTGGCGGGGTGTGCCTCGATGCCGGACAGCGGGGATCTGCGGGGCGTGGAGTCCACACCGCGCCAGGACACCCAGGTGCGGGTCTTCGCCGTGCCGCCGGGGGAGGACGCGCCGCCCTCGGAGATCGTGCAGGGGTTCCTGGAGGCACTGACCAGCGATGATCCGCACTACAAGACCGCGCGGCAGTACCTGACCGGCGAGGCCGCCAAGACGTGGCGGCCGGAGCTTTCCACCACCGTGCTGACGGACGGGCCGGGTGCCAAACCCGAGGCAGGGAGTGGCGGGGAGGACACCGGCGAGATCTCGTACACCCTCACCGGCACCAAGGTGGCCACCGTTGACGCACAGCAGGCGTACGCGCCGGCCACCGGGGCGTACGGCCGCACCGTGCACCTGACACAGGACGACAAGAGCCGGCAGTGGCGGATCGACGCGCTGCCGCAGGGCGTCGTCATGGGTGAGTCGGACTTCCAGCGCAACTACATGTCCGTCAACAAGTACTACTTCGCTTCGAACACCACGGCGGCCCGGGCGGACACCCAGCCCACCGCGGTCGCCGACCCCGTGTACGTCCGCCGGCGGGTGGACCCCATGACGCAGGTGGTGCGCTCCGTCCTGAGCGGGCCCACGCGGTGGCTCGGGCCCGTCGTCAGGTCGAGCTTCCCCACCGGTACGGCGCTGCCGAAGAAGACTGGTGCGCTGACGCCCGACGACCGGAACAAGCTGACCGTCCCGCTCAACGACAAGGCCGCGGGGGTCGGCACCAACCGGTGCGAGGAGATGGCGGCCCAGCTGCTGTTCACGTTGCAGAGCCTCAGCCCCGTGGTGGAGGAGGTCGAGCTGCTGGCCGACGGGGAGGAGCTGTGCTCGCTCGCGAAGAGCGCGGCCGATGCCGCCGCCTTCCGGAGCTCGACGCGCGACCCCGACTACCTGTACTTCGTCGACGGCAAGGACCGGCTGGTACGGATCCCGGCGGGCAGCAGCGACCCCAAGCCGGACCCCGCGCCGGGGGCGCTGGGCGAGGGCGACACGGCACTGCGGTCGGTGGCCGTGTCGCGCGACGAGCACACCGCGGCCGGTGTCAGCCTCGACGGCAAGTCGCTGTACGTGGGGTCGCTGGTCTCGGGCGGTTCGCTGGGCGAGCCGGTACTGCGCAGCCACGGCCGGACCGAGACCGACCGGCTGACGACCCCCAGCTGGGACGCGCACGACGGCCTGTGGGTGGCCGACCGCGACCCGGACAACCCCCGGCTGCTCCTGCTGGAGGAGGGCAAGGGCGATCCGCTGGAGGTGCGCATGCCGCACCTGGACGGGCGGGTCCAGGCCGTGCGGGTGGCCGCCGACGGCGTGCGGATCGCGCTCGTCGTGGAGAAGGGCGGCAAGAAGACCCTGCTCATCGGGCTGATCGAGCGGGAGGGGAAGCCGGGCGAGCAGCAGACCGTCAGGGTGGTCGAACTGCGCTCCGCGACGCCGGAGTTGGAGGAGGTCACCGCCATGTCGTGGGCCGGGGACAGCCGGCTCGTGGTGGTCGGGCGTGAGCACGGTGGTGTGGAGCAGATGCGGTACGTCCAGGTCGACGGCTCCACGCCGGACGTACCGGCGCCGGCGGCCCTGACCGGCGTGAAGGAGGTCACCGCCGCCGAGGACGAGGGGCTGCCGCTGGTGGCGTACTCGGTGGACGGAATCGTCCGGCTGCCGTCGGGCGCGCAGTGGCAGAAGGTGACGGAAGGGACGGCGCCGGTCTATCCGGGGTGAGGTGTGACGCCCCCGTGGCCGGTGCCCGGGGCGCGCATGGGGGAGCGGTCGCTTCTGCCGGGTGAAGCCCGGGAGGGCGACCGCTGTCGTTCGGGAGCGGGAGCGGGAGCGGGAGCGGCCGGTGCGCCCCCGGCCCTCGGGCCGTCCCACGGGGCCGTCACTCGTGTGGGGGACGAGCCGTTCGCCGGGCGGGGAGTTGTACACAGGCCGTTGTCCACAGGGGTGGCAGGGCGGGGCCCGGTTCGGCACAGTGGTGGCCATGCGGGGGTGGTGGCAGGACCTCACCGACCTGGTGCTGCCGGCCGAGTGCGGGGGCTGCGGGAGGCCTCGTACGGTGCTCTGCCCGGAGTGCCGTGCGGTGCTGAGCGGAGCCGCGGCACGCCGGGTGCGGCCGGTGCCGGAGCCGCCCGGGCTGCCCCGGGTACACGCGGCGGCTCCGTATGCGGACGAGGTGCGGGCGACGCTGCTGGCCCACAAGGAACGGGGTGCCCTGGCGCTCGCCGGTCCCCTCGGGGTGGCCTTGGCGGGAGCCGTGCGGGCGGGGCTGCAGAGGGCGTGGGGCTGCTCCTGGGCCGGGGCCGAGGGGGCGTGGTCCCGGGGCGTCGGGGCTCCTGTGCTGCTCGTGCCCGTTCCGTCCGGGCGGCGGGCCGTGCGAGCCCGGGGGCATGATCCCGCGCGGCGGATCGCGCTCGCGGCGGCGGGAGAGCTGCGGCGGCGCGGGGTTCCGGCCAGGGTGCTCGGCGTGCTGCGGCAGGTTCGGGCCGTGGCCGACCAGTCGGAGCTCAACTCCCGGCAGCGGCTGGACAATCTCGCGGGCGCGCTGGTAGTGGTGCCCGGGGGTACCCGGCTGCTCTCGGAAGGGCCGGTCGTCCTCGTCGACGACCTGATGACCACGGGGGCGTCCTTGGCGGAGGCCGCGCGGGCCGTGCGGGCGACGGGGCCGGTTTCGAACGCTGCGGGGGCTGTGGCCGTGTACGGGGGAGAGACATGGGAAAGCAGAGAGGAACAGAACGTCGGAACAACGCGAGAGAGGACGGGCCGGCGGCCCGGCCGGCAGGGAATCAGGGGCGCGGGCGGCGCCGGCGGAGTCATCGACGTGGTGTGCGCGGCAGTGGTCGCCGCATCACCGGACTCTTTTGAAATAAACCGGAACTGACTGAGATCTTGCGTCGTTGCAGGTAGCGAGAGGGCTTATTCACCTGAACGGAGGTACGCCGCAGTAGAGGGTGACGACATCCGTCCAGGCGAGATATGTTCGGTTGAGAGGGAAAGCCGCAGGCCACACCTCTCAAATCCGAATGCCGTGCCGCGGGTTTTTCCTCATCACTCGCGACGGTGGAGTGGAGATCTCGCCCACGGGGGAGGAGGTGGAAGTCACCAAGTCCGAGGTCCCGGGGCACACCGGGACCTGGTGCAAAAGGGAGACGCTCCGCAGCGAAGCGGAGCGATCCGGGAACGGAGTTCTGCGTGGACATCGTCGTCAAGGGCCGCAAGACCGAGGTGCCCGAGCGGTTCCGGAAGCACGTGGCCGAGAAGCTGAAGCTGGAGAAGATCCAGAAGCTCGATGGCAAGGTGATCAGCCTCGACGTCGAGGTGTCCAAGGAGCCGAACCCCAGGCAGGCCGACCGCTGTGACCGAGTGGAGATCACGCTCCGCTCCCGCGGTCCGGTGATCCGGGCGGAGGCAGCGGCGAGCGATCCGTACGCGGCGCTCGACCTGGCGGCGGAAAAGCTGGAAGCCCGGCTGCGCAGGCAGCACGACAAGCGGTTCTCGCGCCGTGGCGCGCGCCGGATTTCGGCCGCGGAGGTCGCCGACCACGTCCCGGGTGTGGCGACGCTCAACGGAAACGGCCTGGTGCCGACTCCGGAGGAGGAGCCGGAAGAGTCCGTCCCCACGAAGAAGATCGGCTCGCTGGAAGTGCAGGGTGACGGCCCCATCGTCGTCCGCGAGAAGACCCACGTCGCAGCCCCCATGACCCTCGACCAGGCTCTCTACGAGATGGAACTGGTCGGGCACGACTTCTACCTGTTCGTCGACTCCGAGACCAAGGAACCGAGTGTCGTCTACCGACGGCACGCCTACGACTACGGCGTGATCCACCTCAGGACGGACACGATGGTCACACACGCGCACGCCCCCGAGGCAGGCGGTGCGCTCGGCGGCTGACCATGCCGGGTGAGAGCGGAGCAGGTGCCCCTGGAGCGCGTGTGCGCCCCCCAGGGGCACCCCCGTGCGACCACTTGACGCCCCGCTCCGTCACCCTGGTGTCGCCCGGGCATGAAATCATGGTTGGCCACGGCCCAACCGGTGGGTCGTTGCTCTGGGTTGGCGATGGCTCAGGACCACAGGCCGCAGCCTTCAGGGGGAGGAACGATGGCGGACAGCTTCGGACCGATGCGTGACGAGGATGCCGACGGCGGCGTCGTCGGCATGGGCCCGGACACGGACTCTCCACGCAAGGAACCGATCAGAGTCCTTGTGGTCGACGACCACGCCCTGTTCCGCCGTGGCCTGGAGATCGTGCTGGCGGCCGAGGAGGACATCCAGGTCATCGGGGAGGCGGGCGACGGCGCCGAGGCCGTCGAGAAGGCCGCCGACCTGCTGCCCGACATCGTCCTGATGGACGTGCGGATGCCCAAGCGCGGCGGGATCGAGGCATGCACCTCCATCAAGGAGGTCGCCCCCAGCGCCAAGATCATCATGCTGACGATCAGCGACGAGGAAGCCGACCTCTACGAGGCCATCAAGGCGGGCGCGACCGGCTATCTCCTCAAGGAGATCTCGACGGACGAGGTGGCCACCGCCATTCGCGCGGTGGCCGACGGGCAGTCGCAGATCAGCCCGTCCATGGCGTCGAAGCTGCTCACCGAGTTCAAGTCCATGATCCAGCGCACGGACGAGCGCCGGCTGGTGCCCGCGCCGCGGCTGACGGACCGCGAACTGGAAGTCCTCAAACTCGTCGCGACGGGAATGAACAACCGCGATATCGCCAAGGAGTTGTTCATCTCCGAGAACACCGTGAAGAACCACGTGCGCAACATCCTGGAGAAGCTCCAGCTGCACTCCAGGATGGAAGCGGTGGTGTATGCGATGCGGGAGAAGATCCTCGAGATCCGGTGATCCGGTGATCCGGGATCTCGAGATCGGTGATCTGGAGATCCCTTGATCCGGTAGGGCTCAGGCGAGGATGCGGGCGAGTTCCTTGACGAGGGGTTCGCGCAGGTCCGGTGCGTCGACGCGTTCCACGCGTACGTCCGTGCAGTCCACCCAGGTCGCCGCCTCGGTCAGGGCCTGGGCCACGGCCGGGACGGCCTTCGCGCCGTCGAGCGTGACCTGCTTGGCCACCAGCGTGCGCCCCTCGCGGGCCGGGTCCACGCGGCCGACGAGTCGGCCACCGGCCAGGACCGGCATCGCGAAGTAGCCGTACACCCTCTTCTGTTTGGGGACGTAGGCCTCCAGGCGGTGGGTGAAGCCGAAGATCCGCTCCGTGCGCGCTCGCTCCCAGATCAGGGAGTCGAACGGCGAGAGCAGCGTGGTGCGGTGGCGGCCGCGCGGGGGTGCCTCCAGGGCCGCGGGGTCCGCCCAGGCGGGCTTGCCCCAGCCCTCGACCGTGACCGGGACGAGGCCTGAGTCGGCGATCACCGCGTCGACCTGCTCGCCCTTGAGGCGGTGGTAGTCGGCGATGTCCGCGCGCGTGCCGACGCCGAGGGACTGGCCCGCCAGGCGGACCAGGCGGCGCAGGCACTCGGTGTCGTCCAGCTCGTCGTGCAGCAGGGCGTCCGGGACCGCGCGCTCGGCGAGGTCGTACACGCGCTTCCAGCCGCGGCGCTCCACGCAGACCACCTCGCCGTACATCAGGGCGCGTTCGACGGCGACCTTCGAGCCGGACCAGTCCCACCAGTCGTTCGTCTTCTTCGCGCCGCCCAACTCGGTGGCCGTGAGGGGGCCTTCGGCGCGGAGCTGCTTGATGACCTCGTCGTAGGCGCCGTCCGGGAGTTCGTGGTTCCAGTGCGGGCGGTTGCGGTAGGCGCGGCGGCGGAACGCGAAGTGCGGCCACTCCTCGATGGGGAGGATGCAGGCCGCGTGGGACCAGTACTCGAAGGCGTGGGTGTCCCTCCAGTAGGCGTTCTCCACCGTCTTTCGGCCTACCGCGCCCAGGCGGGCGTACGGGACGAGTTCGTGGGAGCGGGCCAGGACCGAGATGGTGTCGAGCTGTATCGCACCCAGGTGGCGGAGGATGCCGCGGACGCCGGCGCGGCGGGGTGGGGCGCCGAGGAAGCCCTGGGCGCGGAGGGTCAGTCTGCGGGCCTCGTCTGCGGAGAGCTCTGTTGCGGGGCGCGGGGTGGTCATGGTTTTGCACGATAGGGGGTGGGACTGACAGCGGGGGATGAGCTGCGGGGCTGGGGGCCGGGTGCTGTGCGATCGTGCTGGGGCGGGGGTGGGTCCGCGGCTCGGCGGTGCGAGGTGCCGCTGCGCCCACCCGTGCCGCCCCGAGCGGCACGACTGCCCGCAGTTGAGGCACTTGAGGCAGCTGAGGCAGCTGAGGCGCTAAGGCAGCCAGGGCAGCTCAGCTACGCACGCGCCGGCAAGTACGGGGCCGTCGACGGGAGGCTCAGGTCCGATGGGAGCAAGGAGCCGATCCAGGTGTCGCGGCGTACCCCCTTGTTGTTGGTCGCGGCGCGCAGCGTGCCTTCGATCGTGAAGCCGGCTCGTTCCGCCACCGCGCGGGAGGCGCGGTTGCCCACCTCGGCGCGCCATTCGACGCGGTCGATCGCGGCGTGGACGAAGGCCCAGCGGCAGGCCGTGAGGGCGGCCTCCGTGATGTAGCCGTTGGCGCGGTGCTCCTTGGCGGCCCAGAAGCCGATCTCGCCCATGCCCAGGGCACGCATGGTGATGCCGACCATGCCGGCGAGCTGTCCGGAGTGGAGGAAGACGCCGAAGGTGTACATGGATCCGTCCCCCCAGCCGTCGGGGACCAACTGTTCGGTGAAGGCCTCGGCATGCTCGCGGAGGTAAGGCGAGGGGATCGTGGTCCAGCGCTGGATGTCGGGGTCCTGGCAGGCGTCGTACACCGCGTCGGTGTCCTGGGGGCCGACCGTGCGCAGCAGGAGGCGGTCCGTGGTGAGGGTGACGGGGTCCATCGGCCGATTGTGGTGGGAGGCCCCCGGAAGCGCCATCTGTTTGCTGTGCGTGAGGACGTGATCACGCTTCGCGTAATTCGAGTGAGGGATGCGGCACCATCCGAGGGGCCCGGACGTTGTTCCCTTTGAAGCAGAGTGGAAGCGAAATGAAGCAGCGGACGGTCGCCGTCACGGCAGGCCCTCCCGGCGCGGTGGGGTCCTCGCATACGATGGCCGTTGCTCAGTAAGTCAAGTGGTAACCGACCGTCCCAGGCCCGACCGGCAAGGAGACCAACCCCCGTGTCCGTCCTCTCGAAGATCATGCGTGCAGGCGAAGGCAAGATCCTGCGCAAGCTGCACCGCATCGCGGACCAGGTCAACTCCATCGAAGAGGACTTCGTCGACCTCTCCGACGCCGAGCTGCGGGCCCTCACCGATGAGTACAAGCAGCGCTACGCGGACGGCGAGACGCTCGACGACCTGTTGCCCGAGGCGTTCGCCACCGTCCGCGAGGCCGCCAAGCGCGTCCTGGGCCAGCGGCACTACGACGTGCAGATGATGGGCGGCGCCGCCCTGCACATGGGGTACGTGGCCGAGATGAAGACCGGTGAGGGCAAGACCCTCGTCGGCACGCTGCCGGCGTATCTGAACGCGCTGTCCGGCGAGGGCGTCCACATCATCACGGTGAACGACTACCTGGCCGAGCGCGACTCGGAGATGATGGGCCGCGTCCACCGCTTCCTGGGCCTGAACGTCGGCTGCATCCTCGCCAACATGACGCCGGCTCAGCGCCGCGAGCAGTACGCCTGCGACATCACCTACGGCACGAACAACGAGTTCGGCTTCGACTACCTGCGCGACAACATGGCGTGGTCCAAGGACGAGCTCGTCCAGCGCGGCCACAACTTCGCCATCGTCGACGAGGTCGACTCCATCCTCATCGACGAGGCCCGTACGCCGCTGATCATCTCCGGCCCGGCCGACCAGGCCACCAAGTGGTACGGCGACTTCGCCAAGCTGGTCAAGCGCCTCAAGCGGGGCGAGGCCGGCCAGCCGCTCAAGGGCATCGAGGAGACCGGCGACTACGACGTCGACGAGAAGAAGCGCACGGTCGCCATCCACGAGTCCGGCGTCAGCAAGGTCGAGGACTGGCTGGGCATCGACAACCTCTACGAGTCGGTGAACACCCCTCTGGTGGGCTACCTGAACAACGCCATCAAGGCCAAGGAGCTCTTCAAGAAGGACAAGGACTACGTCATCATCGACGACGAGGTCATGATCGTCGACGAGCACACCGGACGTATCCTCGCGGGCCGCCGTTACAACGAGGGCATGCACCAGGCGATCGAGGCGAAGGAAGGGGTGCCGATCAAGGACGAGAACCAGACGCTCGCCACGATCACGCTCCAGAACTTCTTCCGCCTCTACAAGCGCCACGACCACAAGGGCAAGGAGCAGCCCGGCCTGTGCGGCATGACCGGTACGGCCATGACCGAGGCCGCCGAGTTCCACCAGATCTACAAGCTCGGCGTGGTGCCGATCCCGACCAACCGGCCGATGGTCCGCAAGGACCAGTCGGACCTGATCTACCGGACCGAGGTCGCCAAGTTCGAGGCGGTCGTCGACGACATCGAGGAGAAGCACCGCAAGGGCCAGCCGATCCTCGTCGGCACCACCTCGGTCGAGAAGTCCGAGTACCTCTCGCAGCAGCTCAGCAAGCGCGGCATCCAGCACGAGGTGCTCAACGCCAAGCAGCACGACCGTGAGGCGCAGATCGTCGCCCAGGCCGGCCGCAAGGGCTCCGTCACGGTGGCCACGAACATGGCCGGCCGTGGTACGGACATCAAGCTCGGCGGCAACCCCGAGGACCTCGCCGAGGCGGAGCTGCGCCAGCGCGGCCTTGACCCCGAGGAGCACATCGAGGAGTGGGCCCAGGCCCTGCCCGAGGCGCTCAAGCGCGCCGAGAAGGCCGTCCAGGCGGAGAAGGATGAGGTCGAGAAGCTCGGCGGCCTCTATGTGCTGGGCACCGAGCGGCACGAGTCGCGGCGGATCGACAACCAGCTGCGCGGTCGTTCCGGCCGTCAGGGCGACCCCGGCGAGTCCCGCTTCTACCTCTCCCTCGGCGACGACCTGATGCGGCTGTTCAAGGCCCAGATGGTCGAGCGCGTGATGTCGATGGCGAACGTCCCTGACGACGTGCCGATCGAGAACAAGATGGTCACGCGCGCGATCGCCTCCGCCCAGTCGCAGGTGGAGCAGCAGAACTTCGAGACCCGTAAGAACGTCCTGAAGTACGACGAGGTCCTCAACCGCCAGCGTGAGGTCATCTACGGCGAGCGGCGCCGCGTCCTGGAGGGCGAGGACCTGCACGAGCAGGTGCAGCACTTCATGGACGACACGATCGACGCGTACATCCAGGCCGAGACCGCCGAGGGCTTCCCCGAGGACTGGGACCTCGACCGGCTGTGGGGCGCCTTCAAGCAGCTCTACCCGTGCAACGTCACGGTCGAGGAGCTGGAGGAGGCGGCCGGCGACCGGGCCGGGCTGACCGCCGAGTTCATCGGCGACTCCATCAAGGACGACATCCACGAGCAGTACGCGGCGCGCGAGGCGCAGCTCGGCTCCGAGATCATGCGTGAGCTGGAGCGCCGGGTCGTGCTGTCGGTCCTCGACCGCAAGTGGCGCGAGCACCTCTACGAGATGGACTACCTCCAGGAGGGCATCGGCCTGCGCGCGATGGCGCAGAAGGACCCGCTGGTCGAGTACCAGCGCGAGGGCTTCGACATGTTCACCGCCATGATGGAGGGCATCAAGGAGGAGTCCGTCGGCTACCTGTTCAACCTGGAGGTCCAGGTCGAGCAGCAGGTCGAGGAGGTCCCGGTCGAGGACACCAAGCCGGTGGCCGACCTGGAGAAGCACGACACGGTGCCGGCGCAGGCCGGTGCCCGCCCGGAGATCCGCGCCAAGGGGCTCGACGCTCCGCAGCGGCGCAACCTCCACTTCTCCGCGCCCACGGTCGACGGCGAGGGCGGCACCATCGAGGGTGACTTCGCCACCGACGACGAGCCGGTGCGTTCCGAGGCCGACGGCCTCACGCGCGCGGAGCGCCGCAAGCAGGCGCGGAGCCGGGGCCGTCGCAAGAAGTGACGGTCGCCGAGGCACCGTAGAGGCTTGTAGGGCCGGACACCCGAGGGTGTCCGGCCCTTCGGTTTGCCGGGGGTCAGTCGGCCTCCTCTGCGCGGGGCGGGCGGGGGCCGCCGAGTTCTACGGCCGTGCAGCGCCAGCGGAGGTCCTGGCCGAGTTCCAGGCGGAAGGCCATGGCGCGCAGTCGGTCGCCGGCGCCGATACGGGCGAAGGCCTCGATGGCGCCGGGGCGGGGTTCGAAGTAGCCGATGTCCCGGACGACGGGGCGGGTGCCGCGGGTGCGCAGGGGGCCGCGTTCGGCGAGCCAGACCAGTTCGTCGTAGGCGCGGCCCCGGGTGTGGCGGAGCATCGAGTGGGCGGGGCGGTGGCCGCTGAGGACGGCGAGCAGGAGGTCGGCGAAGACGTCGGTGGGGAGGAGGTGCGGGACCGGCGCCGGGCGGTGGGGGTGCTGGGCCGGGACGCGGGGTGCGGTGTCCCGGGAGGCCGGAACAGGTGTCGTGCGCCGGGAGGCCGGAACGGGGGTGGTCTTCCGGGAGACGTGGGTAGGTGGCGCGGTCTGCCGGGAGGCCGGAACGGATGTGGTCTTCCCGGAAGCCGGGGCCGGTGGTGTGGTGCGCCGGGAGGCTGGGGCCGGTGGTGCGGTCTGCCGGGAGGCCGGGGCCGTCGCCCGTGTCGCTCTGCGGGGTGCCGTGGGGGTGGCGGAGGGTGTCGGCGGGCGGGTGTCCGTGGGGCGGGTGCGGGGGCTCGTGGTGCGGGCGGAGCCCGGAGGGCGGCCGTCGGCTGCCGGGGTGCGTGCGGGGCCTCCGCCGGGCGTGCGGGGCGGTGTGGTGCCGCCAGGGGCGCGGGGAGTGGGGCTCCCGGGGGTGCGTGGGGTGGTGCTGCCGGATGCGCGTGTGCCGGCGCTGCCGCCGGGGCGGCGTTGGTCGCGGCGGGCTGGTGGGCGGGTGGCCGGGCGCTGCTGTGCCCTGGTCATAACCTTGTGCATGGGGGGTCCCCGTTTCATGGGCCCGGTGGATACCGGGGAGTAACTTCGGGTTGGTGATCTTGTACGGGGCCGGCGGGGGCAGGGGCAAGGAAGCGGCCTTGGGTGGCGGGCGCCGGAAAGGTTCACCTATCCGGGTGGTGCGCAGGGTGTGAAGCCAGTCAGTGCGGGGGCGGGCCGGGTGAATGACGGGCCCGGAGTTGCCGCATCCGGCGTCACAGGGCGGAACTCGAAAGGGGACGCGCCGCACGTATCCTGAAGGCCCTCCGGAGCCCTGCGACCGTGACCACGACCACGAAACGACCACGAAAGAAGCGGCCAGCCATGCGTGTCTACGTGCCCCTGACCCTCCCCGGTCTCGCCGAGGCGTACAAGACGGGTGAGCTGGGAGCCGGGCCGTTCGTCGCGTACGCCGTGACGCCCGGGCTGCGCGAGTGGTACCTCTCCGACGACATCGAGGAACTCGAGTACGCGGCGCTGAGCCGGGCCGCCCTGGCCTCGCTGCGGCTGCTGGCGGCCGAGCCGGAGGCGCCGCGGCGGCGGGTCGTGGTGGCCGTGGACGTGCCCGACCGGGCCGCGAGCGCGGACCCCGACCGGGGGCTCGACCCGGCGGCGCTGGGTGAGGTGCGGGTCGCCGGCCCCGTCGCGCTGGCCAAGGCCGCGTCCGTGCATGTCGACGCCGCGGATGCGGAGGCGGCTGTGACGGCGGCGGCCGGGGCCCTGCCCGCGGCGGACGGTGGGGACGACGACGCGCAGTTCGTGGTGGACGGGGCGGAGGACCACGAGCTGCTGTGGTTCGCCACGCAGGAGATCCCGAACCTGGTGGGGCGCGGAGACTGAGCGCCGGGGCGGGTGCTCTCGGCGTTCAAGGGGGCGCGTTGAGTCGCCGTTCTCTTGATTGTCAGTGGGGGCGGGTACGTTTTGGGGCATGGGGAAGCAGACGGGCGCGCACATTGTCTGGGACTGGAACGGGACGCTGTTCCATGACATCGACGCGATCATCGGGGCGACGAACGCGGCATTCGCCGAGCTGGGGCTGGAGCCGCTGACGCTGGAGAAGTACCGGGAGCTGTACTGCGTGCCGGTGCCGAAGTTCTATGAGCGGCTGATGGGGCGGCTGCCGACCGAGGCCGAGTGGGAGGTCATGGACGACATCTTCCATCGGTACTACGCGGAGCACCGGGTGCGCTGCGGGCTGACGGTGGGGGCGGTGGAGCTGCTGTCCGGGTGGCGGTCGGCGGGGCGGAGTCAGTCGATCCTCAGCATGTACGTGCATGAGGAGCTGGTTCCGCTGGTGCGAGGGTTCGGGATCGAGCCGCACTTCATACGCGTGGACGGGCGGACCGGGCCGTCGGGGGGCAGCAAGGCCGAGCACATGGTCCGGCACCTCGCGTCGCTCAAGAGCGTGGTTCCTGATCGCACCGTGGTGATCGGGGACGCCGCGGACGATGCGGTGGCCGCGCAGTACGTGGGGGCGCGGGCCGTGCTGTACACCGGCGGGTCGCACAGCCGGGCGAGTCTGGAGGCGGTGGGTGTGCCTGTGGTGGACACGCTGGAAGAGGCCGTGGCGGAGGCTGAGCGGCTGGCGGCGTAATCAGGTGCTCGGCGTCGTCGCTGGGACAGCTGTGGCCGACTCCGCGTGACGGCACTGTGCAGAACGTCAAACTTCCAGGCCTGGTTTTGTACACATACGGCTCATGACGGGCCCCCTGTAAGGAGCGATAGCCTTGGTGGCGTGATCAGCGCGATAGTTCGCGGGGACGTCGTCGTCCCTGCCCTGCGCCCGGAGAGCACGGACCACATCCGTGACCGGGCGGCGGTCGCTGGTCTTCGCGGGCGGGACGGGGCTTCGAGGACTCCCGAGACGCCGAGCACCACCCGGACCGAGGCGTCGCAGAGAGCAGCCTCACACCCGTGGGGCAGCTCAAGATTGGCTCAGACACCCCCGCTCATCTCACCTTGCGGCATAGCGTCGGAACAGACCGGATACCCCGTGTCACGGCGTGACGTCGTAAGCGCAGAGGCCGTACTTCCTTCTACGTCACGCAACGGCGCGCGACAGGAGCCAGAGGACAATGCAGACCAAGCTGGACGAAGCCAAGGCCGAGTTGCTCGAGAGGGCCGCCCGGGTAGCTGAGAACAGCCCGGTCGGGGGGCACCTACCGACCGGGTCGACGGGCGAGGAGACCCCAGACGCCCAGGAAGCCCCGGATCGCGAGTCCCTGCTCTCGTTCCTCCAGCGTTACTACCTGCACACGGCCCCGGAGGACCTCAGCGACCGTGACCCGGTCGATGTCTTCGGAGCCGCCGTCTCGCACTACCGGCTGGCCGAAAACCGCCCCCAGGGCACGGCCAACGTGCGGGTGCACACCCCCACGGTCGAAGAGAACGGGTGGACGTGCAGCCACTCCGTCGTCGAGGTCGTCACCGACGACATGCCCTTCCTCGTCGACTCCGTCACCAATGAGCTGACGCGGCAGGGGCGCGGGATCCACGTCGTCATCCACCCGCAGTTCGTCGTGCGGCGCGATGTCACCGGCAAGCTCATCGAGGTGCTGCCCACGCCCGCGACCGGCTTGGGCCACCTTCCGCACGACGCGCACATCGAGTCCTGGATCCATGTCGAGATCGACCGCGAGACCGACCGCGCCGATCTGAAGCAGATCACCGCCGACCTGCTGCGGGTGCTGTCCGACGCCCGTGAGGCCGTCGAGGACTGGGGCAAGATGCGGGAGGCGGCGGTCCGGCTGGCGGAGGGGCTGCCGGACGAGCCCATCCCCGATGACCTGCCCGGACCCCAGGTCGAGGAGGCCCGCGAGCTGCTGCGCTGGCTGGCCGACGACCACTTCACCTTCCTCGGCTACCGCGAGTACCAGCTGCGCGGGGACGACTCGCTGGCCGCCGTGCCCGGCACGGGCCTCGGCATCCTGCGCGCCGACCCGCACCACTCCGACCAGGAGAGCCACCCGGTCAGCCCGTCCTTCGAGCGGCTGCCCGCCGACGCCCGGGCCAAGGCGCGCGAGCACAAGCTGCTCGTGCTGACCAAGGCGAACAGCCGGTCGACCGTGCACCGGCCGTCGTACCTGGACTACATCGGGGTCAAGAAGTTCGACGCCGAGGGCAATGTCGTCGGCGAGCGGCGGTTCCTCGGGCTGTTCTCGTCCGCCGCCTACACCGAGTCCGTGCGCCGGGTCCCGGTCATCCGGCGCAAGGTCGAGGAGGTCCTCGAACAGGCCGGGTTCTCACCCAACAGCCACGACGGGCGCGACCTGCTCCAGATCCTGGAGACCTACCCGCGCGACGAGCTGTTCCAGACCCCGGTCGGCGAGCTGCGGTCCATCGTCACCTCCGTCCTCTACCTCCAGGAACGCAGGCGGCTGAGGCTCTACCTGCGCCAGGACGAGTACGGGCGCTACTACTCCGCCCTCGTCTACCTCCCGCGCGACCGCTACACCACGGCCGTCCGCCTGCGGATCATCGAGATCCTCAAGGAGGAACTGGGCGGCATCAGCGTCGACTTCACGGCCTGGAACACCGAGTCGATCCTGTCCCGGCTGCACTTCGTGGTCCGGGTCCCGCAGGGCACCGAGCTGCCCGAGCTGTCCGACGCCGACAAGGAGCGCATCGAGGCCCGGCTGGTGGAGGCCGCCCGCTCCTGGGAGGACGCCTTCGCCGAGGCGCTCAACGCCGAGCTCGGCGAGGAGCAGGCGGCGGAACTGATGCGCCGGTACGCGCACGCCTTCCCCGAGGGCTACAAGGCCGACCACAACCCGCGCGCCGCGGTCGCCGACCTCGTCCACCTCGAACAGCTGAACGCCGAGGAGGGCAAGGACTTCGCGCTCAGCCTCTACGAGCCGGTGGGCGCCGCCCCCGAGGAGCGCCGCTTCAAGATCTACCGCACGGGCGACGCCATCTCCCTGTCGGCGGTGCTGCCCGTCCTCAACCGGCTCGGCGTCGAGGTCGTCGACGAGCGGCCGTACGAGCTGCGCTGCGCGGACCGGAGCGTGGCCTGGATCTACGACTTCGGCCTGCGCATGCCCCGCGCCAAGAGCGGCGGCGCGGACTACTTGGGCGACGACGCCCGCGAGCGGTTCCAGGACGCCTTCGCGGCCACCTGGACCGGCAAGGCGGAGAACGACGGCTTCAACGCCCTGGTCCTGAGCGCCGGGCTGAGCTGGCGCCAGGCGATGGTGCTGCGGGCGTACGCGAAGTACCTGCGGCAGGCGGCGTCGACGTTCAGCCAGGACTACATGGAGGACACCCTCCGCAACAACGTCCACACCACCCGGCTGCTCGTCTCCCTGTTCGAGGCACGGATGTCGCCGGACCGGCAGCGCGCGGGACACGAGATCGTGGACGCGCTGCTGGAGGAGGTCGACGCGGCCCTCGACCAGGTGGCCTCGCTCGACGAGGACCGGATCCTGCGGTCCTTCCTCACCGTCATCAAGGCGACGCTGCGGACCAACTTCTTCCAGGAGGCGGCGGGCGGCAAGCCGCACGAGTACATCTCCATGAAGTTCGACCCGCAGGCCATCCCCGACCTTCCGGCGCCGCGCCCGGCGTTCGAGATCTGGGTGTACTCGCCGCGCGTCGAGGGCGTGCACCTGCGCTTCGGCAAGGTCGCGCGCGGTGGCCTGCGCTGGTCGGACCGGCGTGAGGACTTCCGTACGGAGATCCTCGGCCTGGTCAAGGCGCAGATGGTGAAGAACACCGTCATCGTGCCGGTCGGCGCCAAGGGCGGCTTCGTCGCCAAGCAGCTGCCCGACCCGAGCGTCGACCGGGACGCCTGGATGGCCGAGGGCGTCGCCAGCTACAAGACGTTCATCTCGGCGCTGCTCGACATCACCGACAACATGGTGGCCGGCGAGGTCGTGCCCCCGGCGGACGTCGTGCGGCACGACGAGGACGACACCTACCTCGTCGTCGCCGCCGACAAGGGCACCGCGACCTTCTCCGACATCGCCAACGGGGTCGCCGAGCAGTACAACTTCTGGCTCGGCGACGCCTTCGCCTCCGGCGGCTCGGCCGGCTACGACCACAAGGGCATGGGCATCACCGCCCGCGGCGCCTGGGAGTCCGTCAAGCGGCACTTCCGGGAGCTGGGCGTGGACACCCAGACCGAGGACTTCACGGTCGTGGGCATCGGCGACATGTCCGGTGACGTGTTCGGCAACGGCATGCTGCTCTCCGAGCACATCCGGCTGGTGGCCGCATTCGACCACCGGCACATCTTCATCGACCCGAACCCGGACGCCGCCACCTCCTACGCCGAGCGCCGCCGCCTGTTCGAGCTGCCGCGTTCCAGCTGGGAGGACTACAACAAGGAGCTGCTGTCGGCCGGCGGCGGCATCTTCCCGCGTACGGCCAAGGCGATCCCGGTCAACGCGCACATCCGCGAGGCCCTCGGCATCGAGGCCAAGGTCGCCAAGCTGACCCCGGCCGACCTGATGAAGGCGATCCTCCAGGCGCCGGTGGACCTGCTGTGGAACGGCGGCATCGGTACGTACGTCAAGTCCTCCGCCGAGTCCAACGCGGACGTCGGCGACAAGGCCAACGACGCCATCCGCGTCGACGGCAAGGACCTGCGCGTCAAGGTCGTCGGCGAGGGCGGCAACCTGGGCCTGACCCAGCTCGGCCGGATCGAGTTCGCGCTGCACGGCGGCCGGATCAACACCGACGCCATCGACAACAGCGCGGGCGTGGACACCTCCGACCACGAGGTGAACATCAAGATCCTGCTCAACGGACTGGTCGCGGACGGCGACATGACCGTCAAGCAGCGCAACAAGCTGCTCGCCGAGATGACCGACGAGGTCGGCCACCTGGTGCTGCGCAACAACTACGCGCAGAACACGGCGATCGCCAACGCCCTCGCCCAGTCCAAGGACATGCTCCACGCCCAGCAGCGCTTCATGAAGCACCTGGTCAGGGAGGGCCACCTCGACCGGGCGCTGGAGTTCCTGCCCACCGACCGGCAGATCCGCGAGCGGCTCGCCCAGGGGCAGGGTCTGACGAGCCCGGAGACGGCCGTCCTGCTGGCGTACACGAAGATCACGGTCGCCGAGGAGCTGCTGCACACCTCGCTGCCCGACGACCCGTACCTGCGGGGCCTACTGCACTGCTACTTCCCGACCGCGCTGCGCGAGCAGTTCGCGGAGCGCATCGACGGCCACCCGCTGCGACGCGAGATCACCACGACCGTCCTGGTCAACGACACGGTCAACACGGGCGGTACGACGTACCTGCACCGTCTGCGCGAGGAGACCGGCGCATCCCTGGAGGAGATCGTCCGGGCCCAGACCGCGGCCCGTGCGATCTTCCGCTCCGCCGAGGTGTGGGACGGAGTGGAGGCGCTCGACAACAAGGCCGAGGCCGACGTCCAGACCCGCATCCGGCTGCACTCGCGCCGCCTCGTGGAGCGCGGCACGCGCTGGCTGCTCAACAACCGGCCGCAGCCGCTCCAGCTCGCCGAGACCGTCGACTTCTTCGCCGACCGGGTCGAGCAGGTCTGGGGGCAGCTGCCGAAGCTGCTGCGCGGCGCGGACCTGGAGTGGTACCAGAAGATCTACGACGAGCTGACGGACGCCGGTGTCCCGGACGAACTCGCCACCCGCGTGGCCGGGTTCTCCTCCGCCTTCCCGACGCTCGACATCGTCTCGATCGCCGACCGCATGGGCCGGGAGCCGCTGGACGTCGCCGAGGTCTACTACGACCTCGCCGACCGGCTGCGGATCACCCAGCTCATGGACCGCATCATCGAGCTGCCCCGCGCCGACCGCTGGCAGTCCATGGCCCGCGCGGCGATCCGCGAGGACCTGTACGCGGCGCACGCGGCGCTGACCGCCGACGTCCTGGCGGTGGGCAACGGCACGTCGACGCCCGAGCAGCGCTACAAGGCGTGGGAGCAGAAGAACGCGGCGATCCTCGGCCGGGCCCGCACCACACTGGAGGAGATCCAGGGATCCGAGGCGTTCGACCTCGCGAACCTGTCAGTGGCGATGCGGACGATGCGCACGCTGCTGCGGACGCATTCGTAGCAGTACGGCGTCCTGGGCGCCCCGGGCCGATTCCGGCCCGGGGCGTTTTCTTCTTGACGTGCGCTTCCTTCTTGGCGTGCCTTAGGGCGATTCGAGTGGAGGACTTACCGTTTCCGGCTAAGGCTTAGGGCGTGACAGTGAACCTCTCCGAGGAGCGAGCGGCCGCTCCCACCACGCCGGTGAAGCGCGTCGTCGTCGAGGTGGTGAACTTCGCGCTGGTCGGCGGGAGCGGCGTCGCGGTGAACTTCCTGGTGTTCAACGTGCTCCTGCACGGCCTGCACCGGGCTGCCATGCCGGCGACCGTGCTGGCCAGCCTGATCGCCATGGGCACCAACTACCTCGGATTCCGGTATTTCACCTACCGGGACAGGGCGTCCCGGACCCGCCGCCAGATCGCGCTGTTCTTCGTCTTCAGCGGAATCGGCGTGGCCATGGAGAGCGGGTTGTTCTACGTCGGGTACCACGGGCTCGGCCTGACCGGTCCCTTCGAGTCCAACGCGGTCAAGGCGGCTTCCATCGTGCTGGCCTCCGCCTTCCGCTTCCTCGTCTACCGCACCTGGGTGTTCCAGCACGATGCGCACCGCGCCTAGACCGGCGGCCCTCGCCGCGCAGGCGGCTGCCGCGGTGGTCGTCCTGCTGCTGGTCCTCGTGATCGTCCGGCTGCCGTGGGCCGGGGACCTCGGCATGCACGCCGCGACCGTCCAGCGGCTGCGGCACGATCTCATCGACCCGGGCAATCCGCTCGTCGACGCGGACACGCCGAGTCCGTACTACTCGCCCTGGATGCTGGTGCTCGGCTGTGTCGCCCGGGTGAGCGGTCTGTCGGTGTTCGTGGTGCTGCGGCTGGGGGCGCTGGCCGGGCTCGCGCTGCTGCTGTCGGGGGTGTGGCGGTACGTGCGAACGCTGAGCGGCCATCGTGCCGCGCCCGCACTCGCCGTACTGAGCCTGCTGTTCCTGTGGGGGACGGCCCTGTTCAACTGGAGCGGCTTCTACGGGCTCAACTCGCTCGCGCTGACGGTGTCGTATCCGAGCGTGTTCGCGCTGGGGCTCGCGTTCCACTTCTGGGCGTGGCTCGGGCGGGCGGTGCGTGGCCACAGCCACGCCGACGGCGACGGCCACGCCGACGGCGACAGCCACGCCGACGGCGACGGCCACGCCGACGGCGACGGCGGTCACGGTGACGCGGGGTGGGGCGTGTGGCTGGGGCTGGGCGCGCTGTGGGCGGTGATCCTGCTGTGCCATCAGTTCTCGGGCGTGGTGGCCACGCTGGGGGCGCTCGCGACGGTGGTGGCCGCGCGGCCGGGCCGGGTGGTGTGGGTCCGGCTGGGCGGTGGGCTGGGGCTGGGGCTGGTCGTGCTGTTGCTGTGGCCGTACTACGACTTCTTCGCGCTGTTCGGGGCCGGGGCTGATCTGGAGTCGGTGCACCGGCCGCTGTACGAGGACCTGGTCGGGCGGTACTGGCTGGTGCTGCTCGGGGCGGTGGCCCTAGGGGTGCGGTGGTGGCGGGACCGGTGGGATCCGCTGGTGCTGTTCTTCGTGCTGGGGGTCGTCGTGGTGGCGGTGGGCGGGGTGAGCGGGCACTGGTCGTGGGGGCGGGCGCTGCCGGCGGCGTTGATTCCGGCGCAGGTGGCTGCGGCGGTGGAGGTGGGGGAGGCCGGGCGGCGCGGGGCCCGGGTGGGATGGGCGTGTGTGCTGGGGGCGGCGTTGGTCGTGGGGGCTTGGACGCAGGTCGGGACGGTCGGGTACGTGGTGAAGCCGCGGAATCTGCCGGAAGCCGTCGCGGAGAAGTACCGGCGGCCCTGGGCGGGGTACTTCTGGATGACGCCGTGGGTGAAGTACGGGGACGTGGTGATGGCCCGGGAAGGGCGGCCGGCCCGGCAGATCCCCGCGTACGGGGCGTACACCGTGGCGCCTGGGTATCCCGACTTCTTCCTGGCGGGGGAAGGGCGGCGGGCGGCGGCTGTGCGCAGGTACTTCGGTCAGGGGGCCTCGGGGCGGGAGCGCGAGGAGATTCTCCGGGAGTACGGGGTGCGGTGGGTCGTGGACAAGGGGGCTGCTGGGAAGCGTGGTGTGGAGTTGCGGGAGGTGACTCGGGGGCCGGAGGGGCAGGTGTTGTACGCGGTGGTGCGGTGACAGGGCTCGGTGCTGTGCGGCTGGTCCTGAGCGCGGCCCGTCAGCGGCTTCGGCGGGCGTTGAGCCGGGCGGCCTGGCGTGTCAGGTGGGCGCGCTCGGCGAGGTTGGGTGCCTGGTGGGCCGCCTCGGCGTACAGGCGGGCCGCCGTCGCCAGGTCGCCGTCGCGCTCGTGGAGGTAGGCCGCCACCGCGGTGTGGCGGGGCAGTGAGGCCTCCAGGGCCGCGAGTGCCGCGAGGCCGGCGCGCGGGCCGTCGGCCTCGCCGACGGCGACCGCGCGGTTGAGCCGGACGACCGGGCTGTCGGTCAGGCGCGCGAGCTCGTCGTACCACTCGACGATCTGCACCCAGTCGGTCTCCTCGGCGGTGGGCGCGTCGGCGTGGAGGGCGGCGACGGCGGCCTGGGCCTGGAACTCGCCCAGCCGGTCGCGGGCGAGGGCCGCCTGGAGGATCCCGACGCCCTCGGCGATCAACGCGGTGTCCCACCGGCCGCGGTCCTGCTCGGCGAGCGGCACCAGGCTGCCGTCGGGCGCGGTCCGGGCGGCACGCCGGGCATGGTGGAGCAGCATGAGGGCGAGCAGCCCGGCCACTTCGGGGTGGTCGATGCGGGCCGCGAGCTGCCGGGTGAGCCGGATGGCCTCTCCGGCGAGGTCGACGTCGCCGGAGTAGCCCTCGTTGAAGACCAGGTAGAGGACGCGCAGCACGGTGGCCACGTCGCCGGGCTGGTCGAACCGTACGTCGGAGACGGTGCGCTTGGCCCTGCTGATGCGCTGCGCCATGGTCGCCTCGGGCACCAGGTAGGCCTCGGCGATCTGGCGGGTGGTCAGCCCGCCGACGGCGCGCAGCGTGAGCGCGACCGCCGATGCCGGGGTCAGCGACGGGTGGGCGCACAGAAAGTAGAGCTGGAGCGTGTCGTCCACCGCGGGCGCCGGCCCGGGCGCCGGCTCCTCCTCGACGCGGTCCTCACGCCGGCGGCGGGCGGCGTCCGAGCGGGCGGCGTCGAGGAACTTGCGCCACGCCACGGTGACCAGCCAGCCCTTCGGGTCCCGCGGCCGGTCGGCCGGCCAGGCGCGGACCGCCTCGACCAGCGCGTCCTGCACGGCGTCCTCGGCCGCCGCGAAGTCGGCTCCGCGGCGGACGAGGACGGTGAGCACGCTCGGCGTGAGGCTCCGCAGCAGAGCCTCGTCCAGCTGGGGCACCGAGAGTCACTCCGTGATGGTGGGCTGCACGCCGTAGAACGGGCGCAGCTCCAGCCACTCGTGGATGGGCTTCCCGCCCGCGCCGGGGGCGGCCGACAGTTCCCCGGCCAGCTCCACGGCCCGCTCGTAGCTGTCGACGTCGATCACCATCCAGCCGGCGATGAGGTCCTTGGTCTCGGCGAACGGCCCGTCGGTGACCGGCGGGCGCCCCTCACCGTCGTAGCGGACCCACGTTCCCTCGGGTGCGAGCGCCTGGCTGTCGACGAACTCGCCGGTCTCCTCGAGCCGCGCCGCGAAGTCGCGCATGTACTGCAGGTGGGCCGAGATCTCCTCCTGGCTCCACTGGTCCATCGGCACGTCGTTGGCCGAAGCCGGGGCGCCGCGGTAGTGCTTCAGCAGCAGGTACTTGGCCATCGTGGTTCTCCTCGGTCCTGGTGCGACCCATTGTGGTCGCGTTCACCCCGGGGACGGAGCCGGACGCGGGTTCTCGACATCCCCGTCGACATTCCCTGCAAAGTTTCCGAACTTTTCCGGCCCGGCCTACTTCAGCGCGCTCGCCACCAAGCGTGCCGCCCTCTTCACCCGGGGCCTCGCCACCCGGCGGGTCAGCGGGCGGATCAGGGTCGCCGTCAGACCCAGCGGTTCCCAGCGGACCTGGAGGCGGCCCGGGCCGTGCCCCTCTGGTTCCAGGGTCAGGCGGTGGTGGGGGACCTGGGTGGTCAGGGCCGGGAACGTCAGGGGCGCCAGGAGCAGGCCCGTGTGGGTCAAGCCCTGGTGTTCCAGGCGGAGCAAGGGGTGGCGGACTCCGGCGAAGCCGTGGAAGGGCAGGGGCGCCGCCGCCAGGTCCAGGTGGGCGTGGCCCTCGAAGATGCCGGGGCGGACGGGGGAGAGGCGGAAGGGGACGCTGAGACGGCGCCGGCCCGGGGCGATCAGGAGGGTCGCGCGCTGAGGACCGACGGGGAGGCGCAGGGCCGGGTCGTACGTGCGGACGGTGAGGTCGACCGAGGCGCCGGGGCCCCGGGTGATCTCCGTGATCTCGTGGCGGAACTGGGCGCTCGGGAAGGGGCGTGTCTCCAGGTCCAGGTCCGAGATGTCCAGTTCGCGGCGGGACCATTCGGTGGAGGGGATCCGGTCGCCCCAGTAGGTGCGGCCCTGTTCGTCCGCCGTCACCTGCCTCGGGGCCACACCGTGCCCGAGGCCCCGGGCCGCCAGCCTGGCCTCCGGCAGGCGGCGGTCGCGGATGAGCTGGAGGACCACTCGCTCAGCGCGGGGGAGGCGGGCGAACGCGCCCGGCGTGAGCGTGTCGAGGTACGGCGTGACGATGTCCGCGAAGGAGGACAGCCACTCCTCGTCCCGGTAGGGCAGGTCACCGGCGTACATCCGGAAGTCGTGCTTGAGGAACTTGTGGTCCTTGTCCTCCCGCAGCGACTCGTGCCCGCTCTCCGCCAGGAACGCGTCGATGAGGTGCTGGACGTGGACGCGGTCGCGGACGTTGGCAAGCTTGTGCCGCTGGTTGGATATCGAGGCCGTGTCGGAGGCGGCGAACGGGGCGACGTACCAGCGGTAGACCGGCTCCGGGATGATCGTGAACGCCTTGGCCAGGCAGTACGCCTGCGCCGAGAACAGCTGGTCCTCGTAGTGGATGCCCTCGGGGAAGCGCAGGCCGTGCCGGTCGAGGAAGGCGCGGGCGTACATCTTGCTGGTGGCCAGGTGCTCGAAGAGCAGACGCGGGTCGGCCTCGATGCCCTCGAGGGTGCGGCGCTCGGCGACCAGGTGCGGCATCCACGTCGAGCGGCGGCCGCTGTCGACCCGGACGCGCTGCACCGCGCCCATCGCGAAGTCGATCTCGCGTTCGCGGTGCGCGGCGAGCAGCAGTTCGACGGCGTCGTCGGGGAGTTCGTCGTCGCTGTCGAGGAACATCAGGTACGGCGCCCGGGCGATCTCCAGGGCGCGGTTGCGCGGTGCGCTGCAGCCGCCGCTGTTCCGCTCCAGGCGGAGGTGGCGGACGCGGGGGTCCTCGGCCGCCAGACGCCGTGCGACCTCCGGGGTCCCGTCCGTCGAGTGGTCGTCACTGATGACGATCTCCACGTTCGCGTGGGTCTGCCGGCGGACCGAGTCGACCGCGCGCGTGAGGCGTTCGGCGTCGTTGTAGACGATGACCGTCACGGTGACGTCGGGGGTGCTCATGCGGTCGCCTCCTGCGGGGTCGGGGCCGGGGTGCGTTCCTCGAACGGCAGCACCGGCGGCAGGGACCGTTCGTCCTGGCCGAGGAAGACCCGGCGGACGACGCGTTCGGCGGCGCGTCCGTCGTCGTACTCGCAGAACCGGCGCCGGAAGACGGCCCGGGCCTTCGCCGCGCCCTCGTCGCGCCACGCCTCGCTGGTGAGGATCTCCGTGAGCTCCTCCTGGGTGCGGGCGACGGGGCCCGGGGCCTCGGCCATCAGGTCGAAGTAGACGCCGCGGGTGGTGCGGTACGTCTCCCAGTCGTCGGCGTGGATCACGATCGGCCGGTCTAGGTTGGCGTAGTCGAACATGATCGAGGAGTAGTCCGTGACCAGGGCGTCCGCCGCCAGGCACAGCTCCTCCACCGGGTCGTAGGAGGAGACGTCGACGATCCGGCCCGTGCGGCGCAGGTTGGTGAGCGGGGAGGCCGCGCCGCCGTAGAAGTAGTGGCCGCGGACGAGCAGGACCGTGTCGTCGCCGAGGCGGTCGGCGAGGGCGGCGAGGTCCAGGCGCGGGGTCCAGCCGGCCTCGTAGTCGCGGTGGGTGGGCGCGTACAGGACGGCCCGGCGGCCCGGCGCGATGCCGAGCCTGTCGCGGACCGCGCGGATGTCCTCGGTGCCGGCGGTGTAGTAGACGTCGTTGCGCGGATAGCCGTGGTCGAGGGAGACGTAGTGCGACGGGTACGCGCGCTCCCACATGCGGGTGGTGTGGCTGTTGGCGGAGACGCTGTAGTCCCACTTGTCGATGCGCTCCAGCAGCGCCTGGAAGTCCAGGCCCTGCGCGGCCGCCGGGTACGCCATCTGGTCGATGCCCATGCGCTTCAGGGGCGTGCCGTGGTGGGTCTGGAGGTGGATCGCGTCGGGGCGTTTGACCACCGCGTTGGGGAAGTTGACGTTGTTGACAAGGTACTTGGCGGTCGCCAGCACCTCCCAGTAGCGGCGGCTGCCGGGCACGACGTGGTCGGTGCCGGGCGGCAGCAGGGCCGCGTTCTCCTCGGTCACCACCCACACCGGGTGGATCTGCGGGGCCAGTTCGGCGAGCTTCGCGGCGATCGCGGCCGGGTTGCAGGCGACACCGCGGTTCCAGTACGCCGAGAACACCGCGAGGTGGGGATCGACCGGGCGGCCGAGCGCCCTGCGGTACTGGTGGTCGCGGAGCCTGGCGCCGGCCTGCCGCTTGCGGGCCCGTACGGCGGACTTGGCGGTGCGGCGGGTGCGGTTGACCGCCTGGAAGGCCCGGTACCTGCCGTAGGCGCCCTCTTCGAGCAGGGAGCGGCGCACGCCTTCCAGGCCGGCCGGGCGGCGGTAGCCCTCGGGGCGGCGGCGCAGGGCGGCCAGGGACGCCCGCCGGAAGAACTCCCGCGCGACCTCCTCCGGCATGCCACCGCGGGCGAAGGTGCGCAGGCAGTCGCGGACCATGACGTCGTAGAGCACGGCGTGGGCGGCGCGGCGCTCCCGGGTGAGGTCGAGGAGCGACTCGTAGCGCTCGACGAGGCCGTAGCGCTGCCCGGGAGTGGCAGGGGGCAGGCTCGCGGGGCGCAGCCGGCGGTCCTCGTAGGCGACGTGCGGGAGGCAGGCCACGCGGTCGGCGAGCAGCAGGGCGGCCAGGGCGGCGTACGGCTCGTCGTCGGTGGTGAGCCGCTGCTCGTGCGCCCGCCAGAAGTCCGCGCGCAGCACGCGGGTGCCGAGCAGCGGCGTCAGGCGCAGCAGGGGCACGCAGTCGTCGAGGGCGACGTCGGCACGGCCCGCCCGGGCCAGCAGGGAGCCGTCCCGGGAGGGCATGCCGGAGGTGTGCCAGGTGCTGCGGACGTGGTCGAGGAGCAGGACGTCCACTTCGCCGGGCAGCTCGGCCACCCGCTCGGCGACCGTGCGCGGGGCGCCGGCGGGCAGGCCGTCCTTGGCGTGGACGAAGTGCAGCCACCGTCCGGAGGCCCGGGCCGCGCCCGCCGCCCGGGCCGCGGCGTCGCCCGTGCCCTCCGGCAGCGGAACGACCCGCACGTCCGGGGCGTGCCGCTCGGCCGTCTCCCGGGCCCAGTCGCCGACCGCGGCCACGATCAGCTCGGCGTCCGGCAGCGGATGGGCGGCGAGGGAGTCGAGGAGCTCCGTCAGATGGTCCTGAACGTTCGGCCCGTGGACGATGACGCTGAGCTCGGGCATCAGGGGCTCCTCCCTCTCGGCGCACCAGGCGGGCCTTATTCGGTCATGGTGCCATCAAAGCGGCAAAAGGACCGACCGGGGTCCGCCTCACGAGGGAACGGGCACCTCGGGCTTCGGCTTGGCCTTGGGGGACTTGTCACCGGTGAACGCCTCGTACTCCTTCAGGACGTCCTCCGTCGGCCCGTCCATGCGCAGCTCTCCGCGCTCCAGCCACAGCACGCGGTCGCAGGTGTCGCGGATCGACTTGTTGTTGTGGCTGACCAGGAACACCGTCCCGGCGTGCTTGCGCAGCTCGCGGATGCGGTCCTCGGAGCGCTTCTGGAAGGAGCGGTCACCGGTGGCCAGCGCCTCGTCGATCAGCAGGACGTCGTGGTCCTTGGCGGCGGCGATGGAGAACCGCAGCCGCGCCGCCATGCCGGAGGAGTACGTGCGCATCGGCAGCGTGATGAAGTCGCCCTTCTCGTTGATGCCCGAGAAGTCGACGATCTCCTGGTAGCGGTCCCTGACCTGCTCGCGGGACATGCCCATGGCCAGGCCGCCGAGGTACACGTTGCGCTCGCCGGTCAGGTCGTTCATCAGGGCGGCGTTGACGCCGAGCAGGGAGGGCTGGCCGTCGGTGTAGATGTGGCCGTTCTCCACGGGGAGGAGCCCGGCGACGGCCTTCAGCAGGGTCGACTTGCCGGAACCGTTGGTGCCGATCAGGCCGATGGCCTCACCCCGGTACGCGACGAAGGACACGTTCTTCACGGCGTGCACCCGGCGCACGCCCGACGCCTTCTCCGTCTGCTTGCGGCGCACGATGCGGTTGAGGGCGGCCGTCGCGGAGCCGCGTCCGGCGCCGGTGCCGTTGACCCGGTAGACGATGTCGACGCCGTCGGCGACGACGGTGGGGATCCTGTCGTTGGCGATGTCAGCCACGGCCGTACGTCTCCTCAGCCTTCCAGAAGTAGATGAAACCGCCGACACCGGCGACCAGCGCCCAGCCGGCGGCGAGCGCCCACACGTGGGCCGGGAGCTGGCTCGCGTGGAAGCTGTCGATCAGGGCGAAGCGCATCAGGTCGATGTAGACGGCGGCCGGGTTGGCCGCCAGTGCCACGGTCACCACGTGCGGGAGGCTGTCCTTCTGCGCCAGCTTGTCAATGCTCCACATGACGCCCGAGACGTACATCCAGGTGCGCAGCACGAACGGCATCAGCTGGGCGATGTCCGGTGTCCTGGCGCCCATCCGGGCCATGACCATGGAGACGCCCGCGTTGAACGTGAACTGCAGGAACAGCGCCGGCACGGCCAGCAGCCAGGACGCGCTGACCGGCACGCCGAAACAGAGCAGGATGACGACCAGGGCGCCCATCGAGAACAGCAGCTGCTGCAGCTGCTGGAGGCAGAACGACAGCGGCAGCGCGGCGCGCGGGAAGTGCAGGGCGCGCACCAGGCCGAGGTTGCCGGAGATGGCGCGGGTGCCCGCCATGATCGAGCTCTGCGTGAACGTCCAGATGAACACGCCCGTGACCAGGAACGGGATGTAGTCCGGCACGCCGTGCTTGGTGCCGAGCAGCACGCCGAAGATGAAGTAGTAGACCGCCGCGTTCAGCAGTGGCGTCATCACCTGCCAGACCTGGCCGAGCTTCGCCTGGCTGTACTGGGCGGTGAGCTTGGCGGTGGCGAACGCGGTGATGAAGTGGCGGCGGGCCCACAGCTGGCGGACGTACTCGGGCAGGGCGGGACGGGCGCCGCTGACGGAGAGGCCGTGGCGGGCGGCGAGGGCCGCGAGGTCGTCGTCGGCCGGGGCCGGTGCTTGGGGCGGTGTGTGGAGGACCTGGCTCACATCCGCTGCTTTCGTTCGGGGGGTGTGGGACCTGTGGGTCGTGAAGAGCGAGGGGATGAGGCGGTTCTTACCGGACTCTTCACGACTTCTTACGTCGGGACGGGACCGTATCGTCGTAACGCGAGCGTATGCCGTCGGGACGTCGGAACGCAACCGTTTCGTCGTGACGCCCTATGCTGTCGGCATGACGACGAAGCCCGACGAGCCCCAGCAGCCCCCGCGCCGCCGGGCCCCCGCGGGGGCCGCCGTACTGCGGGAGGACGTGACGGAAGCCATCCGGGCGGCCGTCTTCGAGGAGCTCGCGGCCGTCGGCTACGCGCGGATGTCCATCGAGGGGATCGCACGCCGGGCGGGCGTCGGGAAGACGGCGGTGTACCGCCGCTGGCGCTCCAAGCTGCACCTCGTCCTCGACATCGTCTCGGCGCTCGCCGTGCAGGGCCTGCCCGTGCCGGACACCGGCTCCCTCGAGGGCGATCTGCGGCTGCTGTACGAGGTGACGTCCCGCGCCCTGCGCCACCCCGTCGCCTCGCAGGTCATCCCCGACCTCCAGGCCGAGGCGGCCCGCAACCCGGACATCGCCGAGGCCCTCCAGAAGGCCCTGCGCGAGGGCCAGGACGGCGTCGCCACCGGCATCGTCACGGCGGCGGAAGCCCGCGGCGAGCTCCGCCGGGGCATCGACCACGACCTGGCCCTCGACCTGATCTCCGGCCCGCTCTACTGGCGCTCGGTGGTGATCCGCAGCCCGAAGCTGCCCAAGGGGTACCTGGGGTCGCTGGCCCGGGCCACGGCGGGGGCGTTGAAGGCGTTGTAGTCCTGTCGGCCGACCCGGATCAGCCCCGCGCCGCCTCCGGATGCAGGCGTACCCAGCCCTCCCACGCCGACGTGATCATGTCCTGGACGTCGAGCCGGGCCTTCCAGCCCAGCTCGACGGCCGCGCGGTCGGCCGAGGCGACCACGCGGGCCGGGTCGCCCGGGCGGCGGGCCATGACCGTGGGCGGCCGGTCGTAGCCGGTCACCGCGTTGATGCGGTCGATCATCTCGCGGACGGAGACGCCCTCGCCCCGGCCGATGTTGAGCGTGAGGCCGCGGCCGGGGGAGGAGCGCAGGGCCCGGGCGGCGGCGACATGGGCCTCGGCCAGGTCGACGACGTGGATGTAGTCCCGTACGCAGGTGCCGTCCGGGGTCGGATAGTCGTCGCCGAAGACGCGCGGCGGTGCGTCCTGGGTGAGCTTCTCGAAGACCATGGGGACGAGGTTGAACACGCCGACGTCCGCGAGCTCCGGGCTCGCCGCGCCGGCCACGTTGAAGTAGCGCAGGGACGCGGTCGACAGCCCGGTCGCCCGGCCCGCCGCGCGCACCAGCCACTCACCGGCCAGCTTCGTCTCGCCGTACGGCGACATGGGCACGCACGGGGTCTCCTCGGTGACCAGGTCCACGTCCGGCATGCCGTACACCGCCGCCGAGGAGGAGAAGACGAAGGACGCCACCTTCGCCGCCGTCACCGCGTCCAGCAGCACCCGCAGGCCCTCGACGTTCTCCCGGTAGTAGTGCAGCGGCCGCTCGACCGACTCGCCCACCTGCTTCTTCGCCGCGAGGTGGACGACGCCGGTGACCGCGTGGTCCGCGAGGGTGCGCGCGAGCCGCTCGCCGTCCAGAGTGGAGCCCACCACCAGCGGCACCCCCTCGGGCACGCGCTCGGCGATACCGGTGGACAGGTCGTCGTACACCACCGCCTGCTCCCCCGCCGCGGTCATCGCCCGTACGACGTGCGCTCCGATGTAGCCGGCGCCGCCGGTGATCAACCAGGTCATGTGCGGCCGTCCCCTCGTCAGTTGGCCCATGTGGTGGTGCTCTGTGCCGATACGTCGTCGTGCCCTCAGTGAAGCAGGCGGCGCAGCCTTCCGCGTGCGACGGACAGCACACCACGTACGCCGGGCGCCACGCGCAGCGCCAGCGCACCCGAATGGGTGGCGTACGGCTGCACGAGTACCACGCCGTGCCGGGCGCTGGGGACGGCACTGCGGCGCAGCAGACCGGCGCCGGTGAGGGCGTGCGCCGTGACCGCGCGGCTCACACCGTCGCGGAAGCGGATCCGAAGGCGCAGGTCCCAGGTGCCCACACCGGGCGCGGCCAGCGCGGCGAGGTCTACGGTCGTCTCCGCCGACCAGGTGCCGGCCGACGGCGCCAGCGCGGTCGTACGGCGGACCGCCGCGTCCCCGTCGTCCCGGTGCCGCCACTCCACCTCCACCGACTCCGGGCCCGCCCGCGCCAGCCGGCCGTACAGCTCGTGCAGGCGCAGCCGGAGCCGGGCGCCACGCGCGCGCGGCCGCAGCTCCGCGTCGACGGCGAGGGGCAGCACGGGCACGGGCCGGGTGAGCAGGGGTTCCAGGGAGACCTGCGGGAGGTCCTCCGACCAGACGGGCGTGCCGTCCGCGGCCCGGGCGTACGGCGGGCACAGCCGGGCCGGGCGGGCCGCCAGCTCCCGCAGCCGGGGCAGGTCGCGCGGCTCCGGGGAGGCCAGGACGACCCGCCCCACCAGCCGGCCGGGAGCGGCCGGGTTGCGGGCCCAGTCGTCCGCGTCGTACTCCGCCAGATGCGCCCGCGTGAGCTCCCACCACGCGCGCCGGTAGGCGGTGTCGCGCAACCCCAGTTCCCGCATGTACATCCGCAGGTCGTGGTCGAGGAACTTGGCACGCGCGACCCGGGCGAGTTCCTTCTGCCCGGCGCCCAGCAGGACCTCGTACGCCTGCCGGCACGCCTCCGTGCGGGCCCGCCAGTTCTCGACGCCGGCCCGGTCCAGCGAGATCGACAGCCGCTCGGCTGACCGGCGCACGTGCCAGACGTACACCCGGTCCGGGACCAGGGCGATGCGCGGGGCCGCGGCCAGCACACGCGCGGTGAAGACGACGTCCTCGTACGGGAAGCGGCCCTCGGGGAATCGGATGCCGTGCTCGCGCAGGAAGCCGGTGCGGTAGAGCTTGTTGACGCAAAGCGTGTCGTGGACCAGGAGCGGTCGCTGCGCGGGGTGCGGTACCACGGAGTGCAGCGCGTACAGGCGCGCCTGCCAGGGCACTTCGGGGCCCGACGGCAGTTCCCGGCGTACACACAGGCCGCTCGCGACCTCCGTGTGCGCGCCCGTCGCCGCGTCGAGCAGAGCGCCGACCGCGCCGGGCGGCAGGACGTCGTCGCTGTCCAGGAACATCACGTACGGCGACGTCACCGCGTCGAGCCCGGTGTTGCGCGGGGTGCCGCAGCCGCCGCTGTTGGCCCGGCGGCGGATGACCTTCAGCCGGGGTTCCGACGCGGCGAGCCGGTCGAGCAAATCGGCGCTGCCGTCCGTCGAGCAGTCGTCGACGGCCACGACCTCGCGCACGGCCGGGCCCTGGGCGAGCGCCGAGCGCACGGCGTCCGTCACATGGGCGGCGTCGTCGTAGCAGATGACCACGACGGCGACCTGGGGGAGAGGCCTCTCGAGGTTCTGTACGGCATCCATTACGAGGGATCGTAAGCCGGGTGAATGACATGAAAGTGGTAACACACCATCAAGTGTCACCAAAACCTGTGCAACGCCACAGAATCAGGCCGTGACGAGCGGACAGTCGAGGGGGAGCGGACAGTCGAGCGGGAGCGGGCGGTTCGCGGGTGTGGTGCCCGTGACGGTTCCCCCGGTGGTGATGGCGGGGATCGGGCTGTGGGGCCTGGACCGCGGTGGCATGTGGGGCGACGAGAGCGTCACCTTCCAGGTCGCGCAGCGCACGGTGCCGCAGATCTGGCGGCTGCTGCACGACGTGGACGCGGTGCACGGCCTGTACTACCTGTTCATGCACGCCGTCCTCACCGTCCACCCGGGCGAGGTCGTCCTGCGTCTGCCGTCCGTGTGCGCGGCGGCGGCGACCGCCGGCCTGGTCGCGGCCCTCGGCGTCCGGCTGGCCGGGCCGCGGGTCGGCCTGTGGGCCGGTCTCCTCTACGCGATCACGCCGATGACCGGCCACTACGCCCAGGAGGGACGGTCGTACGCGCTCGTCGCCGCGGGCGTGACGGGGGCGACGCTGCTGCTGCTCAGGGCGGTGGAGGCGGCGACCGCCCGGGCCTGGTGGCCGTACGGGACCGTCGTCGCCCTGACCTGTCTGCTGCACGAGCTGGCGGTGCTGGTGCTCTGCGCGCACGCGCTGACGCTGGCGCTGCTGCGGGTGCCGAGGGCGGTGTGGTCGGGGTGGGGGCGTGCGGCCGGGGCGGCGGTGCTGGTCCTGCTGCCGCTGGTGTGGGTGTCGCAGGGGCAGTCCGGGCAGGTGGCGTGGCTGACGACGCCCGGGTGGGACAGGGCCTGGAGGCTGGTGCGGAACTTCTCTCCCGGCCCGGCCGGGGTGGCCTTCTGGGGGCCGTTGCTGCTGATGGCCGTCGGGCTGCGGGCGCGGCGACTGGCGGCGGTCGCGCTCCCGCTGCTGCTCGTGCCGCCGGGGATCCTGATGACCGTGTCGCAGGTGAGACCGCTGTTCCACGACCGGTACGTGCTCTACTCCCTGGCGGGAGCGTCCCTGCTGGTGGCCGCCGGGGCCGGGCGGGTGACCGGAGCTCTGGGGCGGGTGCGGTTCGGCGGGCGCCGGGTGCGGGTCGGCGGGTGGCGGGTGCGGTTCGGCGGGCGCCGGGTGCGGGTCGGCGGCCGGCGGGTGAGGCCCCTGCCGGGTCTCGCCGGCGTCCTCGCCCTCGTCGTCACCTTCGTCCACCAGCTCCCCGTCCACCGCCAGGACCGGTCCGCCGCCCACCGCCCGGACAACCTCGCCGCCGTCTCCGCGTTCGCCCACCGCAAGGTGCGCCCCGGCGACCCGGTGCTGTTCGTGCCGTCGGTCGGGAGGCTCGCCGCGCTGGCCTACCCGAAGGGGTTCCGGCAGGTGCGGGACATCGCACTGCGGGAGTCGGCGCCCCGGTCCGGGACGCTGTGGGGCCGTGAGACGACCCCCGGGCAGCTGCGACACCGGCTCGCCTCGGTGGACCGTGTGTGGGTCGTCGCCGAGGCCTACGCGCTGGATCCGCGCTGGTCTCCGCGCGATCCGGTCGAGCGCGCGAAACGGGCCGTCCTGGCGGAGGAGTTCACCGTCCGGGAGGAACATGCCCGGGGCGGGGTGGTGCTGCGCCTCCACGTCCGGAAGGCCCCGGCCGGCACACGGACCACGAACGACCCGCCCGGTTCCGCTACGACCGCTCGTCTCCCGGCAGACCGGCCTGCGGTTCCGCGAGCGCGGCCGCGTCCAGGGTCGTGGTGAGCTCGTCGACGCGGGCGCGCAGGGCCCGGATCTCGTCGGGCCCGAAGCCCGTCGAGGCGGCGATCCGGCGCGGCACCTGAAGCGCCCGCCGCCGCAGCGCGGTGCCCTCCTCGGTCAGCCGCACCTCCACCGACCGCTCGTCGCGCGCGCTGCGCTCCCGCCGTACGAGCCCCGCCGTCTCCAGCCGCTTCAGCAGCGGCGACAGCGTGCCGGAGTCCAGGCGCAGATGCTCACCGAGCTTCTTGACGGGCAGCTCGTCGTGCTCCCACAGCACCAGCATCACCAGGTACTGCGGGTAGGTGAGCCCGAGGTCCTTGAGGATCCCGCGGTAGACGCCGTTGAAGGCGCGGGAGGCCGCGTGCAGGGAGAAACAGATCTGCTGGTCCAGGCGGAGCCAGTCGTCGTCCGGCGTGTTCATGCTTCCAGGGTAGCTCGTGCCCGCCATTCAATTGCACACAACTTAATTGTGTGCTCTAATTCTGGATGTCAGGCGGCCCGGAAGCGGGCCGCCGAACGTTGACGTGTGAGAGGGAAGGTTTTCCATGGACGCGCTCTACACCGCTGTCGCCACCGCCACCCACGGCCGCGACGGCCGGGCCGTCAGCTCCGACGGCGTGCTCGACCTCGCCCTGGGCGTGCCCCAGGCGATGGGCGGCAACGGCCAGGGCACCAACCCCGAGCAGCTCTTCGCCGCCGGGTACGCCGCCTGCTTCGGCAGCGCTCTCGGCCTCGTCGGCCGCCAGGCCAAGGTCGACGTCAGCGACGCCGCTGTGACCGCCGAGGTCTCCATAGGCAAGCAGGGCGAGGGCTTCGGGCTCGCCGTCGTCCTCCGCGTGGAGCTCCCCGACAGCGTGGACGAGACGACCGGCCGCAAGCTGGTCGAGCAGGCCCACCAGGTCTGCCCGTACTCCAACGCCACGCGCGGCAACATCGAGGTCGACCTCGTCGTCGAGTAAGCACCGGCCCGTCACCCCCGGACCCGCGCCAGCACCTCCCCCGTCCGTCTGCTCCACGCCACCACCACGGCCTCCTCGGGCACCGGGTGCCAGCGCGTCAGCAGCAGCCAGCGCACGTGATAGCGGCGGACGACGGCGGCCCGCTCGGCGCGGGTCGAGTCGTGGGCCAGGTAGGCGCGCACGTCGGCCGCCCGGCGTTTGCGTTCCCGTTCGTCCAGGGCAGGGTCGGGCCAGATGGGCGCGGCGAGGTTCGGCCCGTACCCGGCGATGGAGTGGCCGGCCAGATACCCGTCGGTGATCACCACCTCGCCCCGCCCGATGTGCCGCGCCGCCCAGTCGTACGACGGCCAGCGCGTCGGCTGCGTGAACCCCACCGGGTCGACCGAGCGCGGCACGACCGCCCCGGCGTGCACGGTGACGAACCCGACGCACACCCCGGCCGCCGCCGCCCCGCCCAGCGCCCTCCTCGCCCGCCGCCACGGCCGGGGCGCCGCCAGCTCCACCGCCGCCGCGAACTGGAGCGGCACCAGCACGGCCCACAGAGCCCTGGCGTACGTGTAGTGCCCGCTCACCCAGCCGTACGCCACCAGCAGGCACTCCAGCAGGAACATCAGCACCAGCGGGTCACGCACCGACCCGCGGGCCCGCACCCACAGCGCGGGCAGGCCGAGCAGCGCCAGCCAGGAGTTGGCGAGCATCCGCTCGTACAGCTGCCGGTGCATCGCGTCCATGCCGGTGTCGCCCACCAGCGTCAGGACGTCGTAGTACGGCCACGACACGGCGACCGCCGCGCAGGCCGCACCGGCGAGGGCCCAGCGCGCCAGGACCGGCCGGCGCCACCCCCGCTGCCGAGACGCCACGATCGCCACCGCCCCGACGAGCGCCGAGGCCGCCGTGACGGGGTGGGTGAGCAGGATCAGCCCGTACAGGGCGCCGATCCCGGCGTACCCCCACCAGCCGCCGAGCCCGCTCGGGCCGACGAACCGCACGGGCGGGGCGTCCTCCCGCGCGCGCACGCAGGTCCAGGCCCACACCCAGAAGGTCAGCCCGATCGCGACCGCGGACGGATAGCCGAGATTCGTCGTCATCGACATCAGCCCGAGGTAGCCGCTCCACAGGATCCGCGCGGTGCCCCACAGCAGCGTCATGAACAGCAGCGCCAGGACCGGCGCCCACGGGCGCGGGGTGAGGGCCCGGACGAACCGGCCGATCCCCGTCAGCAGCACCAGCAGATGCACCGGCCCGGCGAGTTTCACGACCGCCCAGCCGGACAGCCCCGTCAGCCGCGCCAGGACGCCCTGGGCGACGGCGTACGGCCCGTAATACGGGCTGCCCTCGCCCGGCAGATCGGCCATGGTGTGGGCCGGATGCAGCAGATCGGCCTTGAGACGCTCGACGACCGCCGCGTGCTGACCGGCGTCGCAGCACAGCGGGACCCGCCAGTACGCCAGCGTCATCACCAGCCAGAACAGGGCGCCGAAGCACTGGTACGGGGTCGGGCGCCCCACGCGGCCGCCACGCAGTGCCGTCGCGCCGCGCACGGTCCGCCGGACGACGACTCCGGCGCTCACAGGACTGTCGGAAAGGGGAGGGACTGGGGCATGCGCCGAATGTTCCCGCCCCTGCCGGAGGCCTGACCCCGGGTCACTTCATCGGGTGAGACGGCTACACCCAGCTGCCGATGCCCCGCCTGCCGATGTCAGTCGCACAGTGCCCGCTCCGCCGCGGCCGGCCAGCGCGCGAACCGGAACCGCGTCCGCTCGTAGGATCCCGTGAGGTTCCGCCAGAACCGCTCGGCGGTCAGCGGCGCGCGCACCGACTCCCTCAGCTCGGCCAGCGCGCCGCAGCCCAGGGCCGCCCGGGCCGCCTCGACCGCCTCCCGCGAGACCCCGGCCCGCAGCAGGTCCCGCTGCGGCGGGTGCTCCACCGCCCACTCCGCGAAGACCCAGTAGTTGCGCAGGAACTTCTCGTGCCCGGGCCAGCTCCACCGCTCCAGAGCGAGATGTGCGCCGACGGGACTGGCGAGCCCCCAGGCGTCGTTGACATAGGCGTCGAGCGGCGCCGCGGCTCCCGTGACACCGAGATGACGTCCCACGATCACCGCGTGGTACGGGGAGTCCTCGCGCATCGGCGTGGCGTGCAGTCGGCGCCCGGCGTCGAAGTACAGCAGCGTCGGCCGGGGCGCCCGCGCGGCCTGCGCCAGCATGCCGCGCCCCTCCGGCAGGGCCGGCCAGTCGGCCACCCAGGTGGCGGTGCGCACCGGGTTGTGGTCGCCGAGGGCCTCCACGTCGGAGCTGCGCACGTTGAAGGATCCGGGCGTGCTGCGCACGTCGAAGGGCGCCCGCAGCGGGCTGACCGCCGCGCACAGCCACACCGCCAGCAGCGCGCTCGCGACCCCCGTGAACCTGGTCGCGGGCACGACCAGGACCGGCAGGAGCAGCAGCAGAAGGGCGGGCAGGATCATCCGGGCGTGCATGTAGTCGCCGCCCACGCGGACGACGTACGCGGCGAGCAGCGCACCCGCCGCGAGCGGCGCCAGCAGCACCGCGAGCGAGGTCCGCCCCGGGCCGCGGTCCCGCCGTGCCGGCCGGGTGCGCCGCACGAGGAGGACGGCCAGCGCGGCGAGCACGGGCACCACGGGCCACAGCCAGTACGGCCCGAGCGTCTCCTGCACATAGCCGGCGCCCCGGCCCCAGTCGCTGGCGCTCGCCTCCTTGGCGATGGCGGGCAGCGGCACCAGGATCCCGTAGTACCCCGCGCGGAACACCTCGTACGCCAGCGGCAGCGCCACCGCCGAGGCCGCCATCGCCGCGGTACCCCGCCGGGACGGGCGCAGCACCCACCACTGCGCCGCCAGGAAGCACACCGTGACCACGGCGAGATCGGGCCGGACCAGCGGCCCCAGCCCGAACACGAAGGCGGTGGCGTACGCGACCCGCGCCTCCCGGCCGCGCCGGGTGCCCGTCAGCAGCCACCACGACAGGCCGGTCCAGAAGACGCCGAGGCCGCTCTCCAGGCCCGAGGTCATGTACGACCAGAACGGGGGCACGGCCAGCAGCACGAACACACCCGCCGGGAGCAGCAGCCGCGCGCCCCGGTGCAGCCGGCCCGTGGCGTACAGGGCGAGCCCGAACCCGGCCGTGCTCAGCAGCAGGCCCAGTCCGACCGCGAGGAACGCGGGGTCCTCGCCGGTGACCCAGGTGCCCAGCGCGAGCAGCCACTGCCACAGGGTGCCGGTCGAACTCTCCGCCCGTTCCCCGACGTTGAACACGGGCCCGTTGCCCGCCAGGATCTGCCGGACCGGACGCAGGTAGATCAGCCCGTCGTCGCAGATCCAGCGCCGCCGGTAGCCCAGCACGAACAGGGCCGCGGTCGGTACGGCGACCAGGGCCGCGTGCCACCAGTGCACCGGCCGCAGCCTCTCCACGGCGGCCGGTGGCCGGGCCGAGGAGGCGCGCTGACCGGGCAGGGAGGGAACGGCCTCGGGGGTGGCGGGAGTTCTCATCGCTCGACCAGCGCCCCGGACGGGGCGGGCAGCCCCGGGGTGCGGCGGGCCGCGGGCAGCAGCGCACCGCTCCGCTCGCCCAGCATCAGCAGGCGTACGACCCGCTCGGCGGCCTGCCCGTCCTCGAACTCGCAGTACCGCTCCCGGAAGTCCGCCCGCAGCCGCGCCGACTCCGCGTCCTGCCAGGTGCCGGACGCGAACAGCCAGGCCAGTTCCCGGTACGAGCGCGACACGTGCCCCGGCGCGTCGGCCGTGATGTCGAAGTAGGCGCCCCGGCTCGCCGTGAACGCGCCCCAGTCGTCGGCGTGCACCACGACCGGCCGGTCGAGGAGGACGTAGTCGAACATCAGGGCGGAGTAGTCGGTGACCAGCGCGTCGGCGGCGAGCAGCACGTCCTCGACGTGCGGCTCGTCGGTCGCGTCCACCACCACCCCCCGCCGGTGCAGGTCGGCAAGGCCCAGGCCGCGCGCCACGCCCCCCGCCAGCGACGGGTGCAGGCGGACGACCAGCGTGTGGCCGGGGCCGAGGTCCGCGGCGAACCGGGCGAGGTCGAACCGGTCCACGTGCCCGCCCCGCCGGTAGTCGCGGCGGGTCGGCGCGTACAGCACGGCCGTGTGGCCGGCGGGGATGCCGAGCCGCTCACGCACGGCACGGCCCCGCTCCGGGCCGGCGCCGACCAGCACGTCGTTGCGCGGGCTGCCGGTGCGCAGCGAGGTGAAGTGGCACGGGTACGCCCGCTCCCAGGCGCGCTCCGCGTGCCGGCCCGCGACCAGGCTGTAGTCCCAGCGGTCGGCGCGGTACAGCATCTGCGGCACGTCGAAGCCGTGCCGGGCGCCCGGCTTGGTCAGCAGGTCCGCGCCCATGTACTTGAGCGGGGTGCCCTGGTGGGTGTGGATGTGGACGCTGCCGGGCCGCTTGGCCAGGGTGCCGGGCCAGTTGACGTTGTTCACCCAGTACGTGGCCCGCGCCATGACCTCGTGGTAGCGCCGCGAGCCCGGCGTCACGTGGTCGATGCCGGGCGGCAGCGCGTTCACCGCGTCCTCCCGGACCACCCACACGCCCCGGATGTGCGGGGCGAGTTCGCGGGCCCTGGCGTGGATCGCGGCCGGGTCGCCGGACACGCCCCTGTGGTGGGTCGCCGAGTAGACGGCGAGATGCGGATCGAGGGGCCGCTTCGACTGGGCCCGGTACCAGGTGCGCACGGCGACGTCCGAGGCCTTCCGCGTCACCCGCCGTCGCCCGCCCAGGGCGGCCGCGCGCACGTCCCGCAGGCCACGCACCGCCGCGTACGACGCGTAGGGCGCCGACGCCAGCAGCCGCATCTCGACCCCGCGCCAGCCGTCCGGCTCCGGGAAGCCGCCCTCCGGGAGGTGACGGCGGTGGAAGGAGCGGATCTCACGGTAGAAGTCGCCCCGGTCGGCGGGCCGCACCCGGTCCTCCCGGGACAGCACGAACAGCATGTGGTCCAGGGCCCGCTCCAGCAGCAGCGGCCGGGCCCAGTCGAGGTCGGGGCGCTGCTCCAGGAAGGTGAACAGGCCCTCGTACTGCGGGAAGATCTCGAAGTGCCGGCGCCCCGGCGTCTTGGTGATCGCGCCCTGCCGGCGCTGCCGGTACTCCACCCCGATCCGGTCCAGGCAGGCGATCCGCTCCGCCAGCACCATCGACCGGTAGGTGACCGGCGCGTCCTCGTACAGCCCCGGCGCGTACCGCAGGCCGTGCTCCTGGAAGAAGGACCGGCGGTAGGCCTTGTTCCAGGCGACCAGGAAGAGGTTCAGGTACTGCGGGCTCTCCCGGATGCCGAACGTGTCCGTGCCCGCGGCGGCCAGCAGGTCCGCCGCCTCGCTGCGCCCGCCCCGGCCCCACCAGTAGGTGCGCACGTGGTCGAAGACCAGGATGTCCGGCTCGCCGGTCACATCGAGGCGCGCGGCGACGGCGGCCAGCAGGCCCGGCGTGTAGTGGTCGTCGCTGTCGAGGAACAGGACGTAGTCGCCGGCCGCCTGCTCCAGACCGGCGTTGCGGGCCCGGCCGAGGCCCACGTTCTCGGGCAGGTGCAGCACCCGCACCCGGGCGTCGAGGGCCGCGTACTCGTCGAGGATCGCACCGCTGCCGTCGGGCGAGCGGTCGTCCACGGCGATCACCTCGAAGTCGCCGTACGACTGGCCGAGCACCGAGTCGAGACACTCGCGCAGGAAGCCCTGCACCTTGTAGACGGGGACGATGATGCTGAAGCGGGGCACTTCTTCGGTCAGCTCCTCACGAGGGTGGCGGACGGGGCCGGGACGCGCTCCGCGAGCGGGATCACGGGCGGGATCGACTCGGGCGGCTGTCCCAGCAGCACCCGGCGTACGACGCGCTCGGCGGCCCGCCCGTCGTCGAACTGGCAGAAGCGCTCCCGGAACGCGGCGCGCAGGGCCGTGGCGGACTCGTCCGCCCAGGTGCCGTCGCGGAAGACGGCCGCCAGTTCCCCGGGCGTGCGGGCGACCCGGCCGGGCGGGACCCGCATCAGGTCGAAGTAGACGCCCCGGACCTCCCGGTAGACCTCCCAGTCGTCGGCATACACGACGATCGGCCGGTCCAGGTTGGCGTAGTCGAACATGATCGACGAGTAGTCGGTGATCAGCGCGTCGGCGGCCAGGCACACGTCCTCCGAGGAGCGGTGCCCGGTGACGTCGATGATCCGGCCGCCGCCCCGGCTCGCCCCCTGGTCGTAGAAGTAGTGGGCCCGCAGCAGCACCACGTACTCGTCGCCGATCGCCTCGCAGAACTCAGCCAGGTCCAGGCCCGACGCGAAGCCGGTGGCGTAGTCGCGGTGCGTGGGCGCGTAGAGCAGGGCCTTCTTGCCGTCCGGGACGCCCAGCTCCTTGCGCACGCGGGCGACGTCCTCGGCGGAGGCCGTGCAGTAGACGTCGTTCCGCGGATAGCCGTACTCGAGGGTCTCGTGCGCGCCGGGGAACGCCTTCTCCCACATCTCGGTGGAGTGGCGGTTGGAGGTGAGGTTGTAGTCCCAGCGGTCGACCCGGGCCAGCAGCCTGGTGAAGCTGCCGGTCGCCGCGGCCACCACGGGGTACGTCGCCTGGTCGGCGCCCATCTTCTTCAGCGGTGTGCCGTGCTGGGTCTGCAGGTGCACGCTGCCGGGGCGTTTGACGACGGCGTCCGCGAAGTTGGCGTTGTTGACGAGGTACTTGGCGCGGGCCAGCACCTGCCAGTACTTCCGGCTGCCGATCACCGCGTACTCCACGTCCGGCGGCACGGCGCCCACCGCCTCCGGCTCCACCAGGAACACCGAGCGCAGGTGCGGGGCGAGTTCGCGGGCCTTGGCGTGGATCGCGGCCGGGTTGCAGGCGTAGCCGCGGCCCCAGTACGCGCAGTACACGACGAGGTTCTCGTCGAGGGGGAGACGCAGGCCCGCCGCGTACCGCAGGCGGGTGCGCAGTCCCCTCGGGCGCGGGAGCAGCGCGGCGGCCCGCGCGACGCGCCGGTTGGCGGCGCGCAGGGTGCGGAACGCCGCGTACGCCCCGGCTGCCAGCAGCCGGTGCTGGACGCCGAGACTGCCGCCGGGCGGCCGGTAACCCGCGGGGCGGTGCTGCCGGTAGAGCGCGCTCGCCCGGCGGAAGAACGCGCGCCGCCCGGCCGGCAGCCGCCGGGGGTGGGCGGCCGTCTTCAGTACGGCGGCGAAGAGCTGCTCGAACAGCGGCCTCAGCCGGTCCGCGGGCAGCCCCTGCTCCACGGCCCGCGTCAGCACCAGCTCGGTCTGGTCGAGAAGCTCGGCGTGGTGCTCTCCGGGCAGGTTGAGACGGTTGCCCTGCCGGCGCAGCAGATGCCGGACGACGACCGCGCGCAGGGCCGCCACCCGCTCCGCCCGCAGGGCGACCAGACCGCCGAACCCGGTGTCGGTGAAGTGGTCCCCGGGGAAGGCGAGGCCCTGCTCGGTGAGGAAGGCCCGGCGGTAGGCCGCGCTCCACGCCGGCAGCGCCACGCCCGTCAGCCGCGGGACCCGGCCCAGGGAGAAGGCCCCGTCCGGTGTCCCGGCCAGCAGGGGCGCGGCCGGGTTGACCGGCTCGCCCTCCCACCAGGGGGTGCGCTCGTGCTCGAAGTACAGGACGTCTACGTCGCCCACCGCGCCCAGCCGGGCGTCCAGCGCCGCCAGCGCCCCCGGGACCAGGACGTCGTCCCCGTCGAGGAACAGCACATGGCCGCCGACCGCCGACCGCAGCCCGGTGTTGCGCGCCCCGGCCAGACCGGCCGACGGCGGCGAGTGCACCGGCGTCACCCGGGAGTCCCGCTCGGCGTACCCGGCGACGACGTCCGCCGCGGGTGAGTCGGGCGCGTCGCACACCGGGATCAGCTCGAAGTCGCCGAACGACTGGGTGAGGATCGAGTCCAGCGCCTGGGACAGCCGGCCCGCGACCCCATGGGACGGGACGACGATGCTGAAACGGGGCATTCTGCTCTTTCTGTCGAGGGTCTACCGGAGTGAACGGCCGCGTCAGTCAGGCGGCGCGGCGGCGTCCCGGCCTCCCGGACGGGCGCCAGGAGGTGGGCCGGCTCGGGGTCGGCCGCGACGGGCTGGAGGGCATGCGGACTCCCACGCGTAGAACCGGGTCAGAGGAGGTCGGTGACGACGGGCGTACCGGCCGGGTGCGGCACCGTGGCGAGCGGCTCGCGCGCCAGCGAGGCCGCCGCGGACGGCACCGGCCGGCGCTCGTCGAGCGGCACGACCGGCGGCAGGTCCGACTCCCCGAGGACGACCCGGCGCACGACCCGCTCGGCGGCCCTGCCGTCGTCGTAGGTGCAGAACCGCTCCCGGAACGCCGAGCGCAGCTGGGCCGACCGGGAGCCGCGCCAGTGGCCGGTGGCGAAGATGTCGATCAGCTCGTCCTCGCCGCGCGCGACCGCGCCCGGAGGGAAGGAGCGCAGGTCGAAGTAGGTGCCGCGGGCGGCGTCGTACGCCTCCCAGTCGTCGGCGTGGATCACGATCGGCCGGTCCAGGTTGGCGTAGTCGAACATCAGCGACGAGTAGTCCGTGACCAGGGCGTCCGAGGCCAGGCACAGCGACTGGACGCTCGGGTGGTCGCTGACGTCGACGACCCGGCCGCAGGTGCCGGCCAGTGGGGTGTCGTAGGCGTGGTGGGCGCGGGCCAGCACCATGAAGCGCGGGCCCAGGCGGCGCACGATCCGCTGGAGGTCGAGGACCTGGCGCTGGGAGCGGCGGTAGTCGCGGCGGGTCGGCGCGTAGAGGATCGCCACCGTGCCCTCCGGGATGCCGAGCGAGGCGCGCAGCCGGGCCACGTCCGCTTCGGTCGCCGTGCGGAACACGTCGTTGCGGGGGCAGCCGTACTCCAGCGTGGTGTAGCGGCCGGGGTGGACGCGCTCGTGAGTGAGGGTGGTGTGGCGGTTGGCGGACAGCACGTAGTCCCACTGGTCGACGCCCTTGAGCAGCCGGGCGAAGTCCCTGCCCCGGGCCGCCGCCGGGCGCTCCTGGAGGTCGAGGCCGATGTGACCGAGCGGGGTGCCCTGCCCGGTCTGGATCAGGGTCTGGCCCCGGCGCTTGACCAGGCGGTGGTCGAAGTCGGTGTTGCTGACCAGGTAGGCGGAGCGGGCGAGTGCCGTCCAGTAGGCGGCCGTTCCCGGGACGAGGCGGCGCGGGCCCGGCGGGATCGTGTGGTGGTGCTCGGGACGGGCGATCCACGCGGTGCGGATGTGCGGCGCGAGATCGCGGAACGCGGACTCCAGCGCGCCCGGGTTGCAGCTGTGGCCGCGGCCGTCGTAGGCGGCGAAGACGGCCCGGTCGGCGCGCAGCGGGAGACAGCGCTGGACGCGGTAGTGGAGCCCGAGCGCGGCGGACCGCGCTCCGCGCAGCAGCTTCCCGGTGGTCCGCGCGACGCGGCGGTGAAGGGCCGACGCCAGCTGGAGCGTGCGGTAGGTGCGGTGCAGACCGAAGCGGATCAGGGTGTGGTGGACCCGGCAGCGCACGGGGACGGGGACACCGGGGGTGCGGTAACGGCGGTAGTGGGCGCGGGCCCGGCGCATGAAGTCCGCGTGCGTGCCGCGGGGCAGCCGGTCCGGGCGGGAGTACACGATCGCCAGGTGATGGACCATGCGGCGGAACAACACCGGCCGCCACCGGGCCAGTTCGGGCCGCTCGTCCAGATACGCGAACACCCGGTCGTACTGCTCGAAGACGTCGAAGTGCCGCTCGCTGGTGGTGCGCAGGATGCTGCCCTGCCGGCGCTGCCGGTAGTGCACACAGACGCGGTCGAGGGTCGCGATCGACTCCGCGGTCATCAGCACCGGGTACGTCCACGGCGTGTCCTCGTAGTACCCGGGCGGGAAGGCGAACCCCTTCTCCTCGACGAACTCCCGCCGGTAGGCCTTGTTCCAGGCGACCATCAGCAGCCTCAGCAGGCCCGGCCGGTCCTCCAGGCGGAACGGGGCCGGGCCCTGCTCGGTGAGCTGGAGGGCCGCCTGGTTGCGGACCGTCTCCCCCGTCCAGTAGGTGCGCGCGTAGTCGAAGACCAGGACGTCCGGATCGCCGGTCTCCTTCAGCCGGTCGGCGATGGACCGCAGCGCGTCGGGCGTGAGGGTGTCGTCGCTGTCGAGGAAGAGCAGGTAGTCGCCGCTCGCGTGGGTCACGCCGGCGTTTCTCGCGGGGCCCAGGCCGACGTTCTCCGGCAGGTGGACGGGGTGGACGCGCGCGTCGCGGGCGGCGAACTCGTCGATGATCGCGCCGCACGCGTCCGGCGAGCAGTCGTCGACGACGATCAGTTCGAGATCGGGACAGGACTGGGAGAGCACCGATTCGAGGCACTCGTGCAGGTACGCCTGAACCTGGTACGCGGGGACAATGACACTGAACCTGGGCAAGAGGCCATCCATCGGTCGGCGCGGGCGTTCGGCCCGGGAACGGCCGGTGGGCCGAGTTGGTTACGGCGGCTACGGCATCCGGGGGAACGCGAAAGAGGCGGACCGCGACCGGTCCGCCCCTCCAACTGCCTTGCGCTGTACGCTACTTGACCGCTCCCGCCATCACGCCGGAGACGAACTGCCGCTGGAACGCGAAGAAGACGGCCAGTGGGACCACCATCGAGATGAACGCGCCGGGTGCCAGCACGTCGATGTTGTTGCCGAACTGCCGTACCTGCGTCTGGAGTGCGACCGTGATCGGCTGGCTGCCCGAGTCCGAGAAGATCAGCGCGACCAGCATGTCGTTCCACACCCACAGGAACTGGAAGATGCCGAGCGAGGCGATCGCCGGGGCGCCGAGCGGCATCACGACGCGGAAGAACAGGCGCAGTTCGCCCGCACCGTCGAGGCGCGCCGCCTCCAGCAGCTCCCTCGGGATCTCCGCGAAGAAGTTGCGCAGCAGGAAGACCGCGAAGGGGAGACCGAAGCCGACGTGGAAGAGCACCACGCCGATCACCGAGCCGAAGATGCCGATGTTGCCGAAGAGTTCGGCGATCGGGATCAGCGCGACCTGCACCGGCACGACCAACAGGCCGACCACGCCCAGGAACCACCAGTCCCGGCCCGGGAACTCCATCCAGGCGAAGGCGTAGCCCGCCAGCGAGCCGATGATGACGACCAGCAGCGTCGCCGGGACGGTGATCCACACCGTGTTGACCAGGCTGCTGGTGATGTCCTCGTTCTCCAGCAGTTTCGAGTAGCTGTCGAAGGTCATCTGCGACGGCTCGGTGAACACCTTCCACCAGCCGCTCGCCGCGATGTCCTCCGGGGAACGGAGACTCGCCAGCAGCAGACCGATCGTCGGCACCAGCCAGAACAGGCCGACGACGATGAGGAACACCCGCACCAGCCCACCGCTGACCCCCTCGACCAGCCGGGACCCCAGCGACTGCTTCGCCTTCATCGCCGCACCTCCCGCCGCAGCCGCCTCACGTTGAACCACATCACCGGGATCACGAGCAGCAGCAGGAACACCGAGATGGCGCTGGCGATGCCCGGCTGGTCCTCGGAGAAGCCCTTGCGGTACAGCTCCAGGGCGAGGACGTTCGCGTCGTCCTGGGCGGAGCCGGGCGCGATGATGAAGACCAGGTCGAAGATCTTCAGCACGTTGATCATCAGGGTGACGGTGACGACCGCGAGGACCGGCGCCAGCAGCGGCACCGTGACCCGTCTGAACACCTGCCACTCACTCGCGCCGTCGACCCTGGCCGCCTCCAGCAGCTCCCGGGGCACGCCCGCGAGCCCGGCCGCGATCAGCACCATCGCGAAGCCCGCCCACATCCAGATGTACGCGCCGATGATGGACGGGGTGACCAGGGACGGGCCGAGCCAGTCCAGGCCGTTGTACGGCTCCTTGAAGTTGCTGTCCGGAAGCCGGAGCAGGGCCCCGTCGGCCGAGGCCGGCAGCGTGAAGGTGCCGTCGTCGGCGGCCGTCGCCGAGGCCACGACCTTGCCGTCCTTCACGGCCTCGATCTTCATGCCGGCGTAGCCCAGTTCGGCCGAGTCGACGCTGTTGAGCTTGCCGACGCCCTTGCCCCGCGTGAAGTCCTGCCAGGTCGTGCCGGTGATCTTGTCCGGCTCGGGCTTCGCCGCCACGGCGGGCTTCGCGCCGTCCGGCATCAGGTCCGGCGCGACACCCACCAGGGGCAGCGAGACGGCCTCGCCCGCGCGGACGGGCGACTTGGTGATGAACGCGCCGCCGCCCGCCGGCTCCAGCGGCGACTGACGGCCCGGGTGGGCCTTGGGGAAGGCCGACGCCTGGGTGAACGTGTCGTGCACGCCCACCCAGACCGCGTTCGCGACGCCCTTGTCCGGGTCCTGGTCGTACACCAGGCGGAAGATGATGCCCGCCGCCAGCATCGAGATCGCCATCGGCATGAAGACGACCAGCTTGAAGGCCGTGCCCCAGCGCACCCGTTCGGTCAGCACCGCGAAGATCAGGCCGAGGGCCGTCGCGACCGTCGGCGCGAACACCACCCAGATGACGTTGTTCTTCAGCGCGGTGCGGATGCCCTCGTCGGTGAAGAGGGACTTGTAGTTGTCGATCCCGGCGAAGCCGTCGCCGGACTGGTCGTAGAAGCTGCGGACCACCGAGTACCCGATCGGGTACACCACGAGCGCGCCGAGCAGGACGAGCGCGGGAAGCAGGAACAGCGCCGCGACCATCCTGCGGGTGCCGGTCACACTCTTGCGCGACTTGGGAGCGGCAGGGGGCTTGACGCCCCCTGCCGCCGTGGCCGACGTCATGCCGTCAGCCTCCGTAGGCCGCGGCCGCTTCGGCCTCCAGCTTCGCTTGCGCCCCCGCGACGTCCTTCGGGTTCTTCAGGAAGTCCTGGAGGATCTTCCACTCGCCCTTGCCGGGCGTGCCGCCGAAGGCCTGCGGGGCCTGGTCGGACATGTCGAAGCGGAAGTCGTCACCGGCGTCGATGAGCGCCTTGGCGATCCTCTGCTGCACCGCGTTCGGGTACGCGGAGTTCGGCACGTTCTTGTTCGGCGAGAGGTAGCCGCCCAGCTTGGCCTGGATCTGCGCCGCGTCCGGCGAGGCGAGCCAGGTGGCCAGGGCCTGCGACCCCTTCGAGTCCTCGAGGATCACGGCCGCGTCGCCGCCCGAGACCACCGGCCCGTTGTCACCGACCGCCGGGAACGGGAACACCTTCGCGTCCGTGCCGATCTTCATGTTCGTCGGGATGTTGACCTGCGCGAAGTCGCCCGCCGCGACCATGGCGGCCTTGGGCTGGTCCCCGCCGGTGAAGACCTGCGTGACGGAGGCCGGGAAGTCGGTCTGCAGCGCCCCCTTCGCGACGTAGTCGGGCTTGCCCCAGACCTGCCCGAGGGTGGTCAGCGCGTCCTTGACGGACGGGTCCGTCCACTTGATCTCGTGCTTGGCCAGCTGGTCGTACTTCTCCGGGCCGGCCTGCGAGAGGTACACGTTCTCGAACCAGTCGGTCAGCGTCCAGCCCTCGGCGCCGCCGACGGAGAACGGGGTGACACCGGAGTCGTAGACCGTCTGCGCGGTCTTCAGCAGATCCGGCCAGGTCTCGGGCTCACTCGCCCCGGCGTTCTCGAAGACCTGGTTGTTGTACCAGATCAGGGACTTGTTGGCGGCTTTGTAGTAGACGCCGTACTGCTTGCCGCCCACCTTGCCGATGTCCTGCCAGCCCTGCGAGTAGTTCTCGCCGAGCTCCTTCTGCGCCTCCGCGCCGATGGGCTTGGCCCAGCCCCGGTCGACGGCCTGTTTGATGGCGCCCGGCTGCGGCAGCATCACGACGTCCGGCGGCTGCCCGCCGGCCACCTTCGAGCCGATGAAGTTGATGATCGGGTCCTGGGCGGGCACGAACGTGACCTTGGCGCCCGTGCGCTTCTCGAACTCAGCCAGGACCTTCTTGAAGTTGGCCTGTTCGGCGCCGGTCCACACGGCGGCGATCTCCAGGCTCGTCCCGTCCAGCTTCGGAAGAGTGACGTTGCTGGCGGCGGCCTCCTCGGTGTTGCCCGGGTTTCCAGTGCTGTCCTTGTCGTCGCCTCCGCAGGCGGTGAGCGAGAGCGCGAGCGCTCCCGCGGCGACGGCTGCCGCGGCCTTGGCGGCTCTGCGGTGCTGGGGGGTCGCCTTGTCCCGCTCGGGCGACCAGCGTTTCCGGATGGTGCTGCTCGTCATGCGCATGACTGCCCCGTTCTTCGTTCCTCGTCGAACGTCGAGCGCGCTCCCGTGCGATCTGGTCTACGCCCGGGTGTGCGGGGGCGGCAAGATGGCGTCGGCTGTCAAGCGGGGGATCGTGACCCCCTCGTGACCAGGGACTCGTCCCTGATCAACGGACGGGGTCGGCATCCAGCCAATGCCACGGACGAGTGCCGGGTCCTGTCTACAGAAGTGCCAGGTTCTGTCTACAGAAGTGACGGCACCTGCGCCGCCGCGACCTCCCGCGCCGCCCTTTCCAGCGCGCTGGCCAACAGTGCCAGGTCGGTCGGGCCGTTTCCGAGTTCCCGCACCGGGCGCCGGGCCGGAGGGTCACCCATGCGGTGCCATTCCAGCGGTACGACCGTGGGGCGCAGCGTCGCCGTCCGGGGAATACGGCCGGTGACCCGCCCGCCCTGGAACGGCGTGACCCGCCCGTCCTCGCAGGCGAGGCGGCCACGGCCCGGAGCAGGCTCGTCAGGGCCCGGGGCCGGTGCGTCGAGGGTCACGCGGAGGGTGGCCCGGCGCGCCGGTTCCGTCTCCGCCGTACGGGCGCACGGGCCGGTGGCCGCCACCAGGTGGACGCCCAGCCGCTCGCCCTCCCGGGCCACGGCCTCCAGCGCCCGCATCACCGACCCGGCCGCGGGCCGTCCGGTCGAGCCGAGGGCGGGGGAGACCAGTGCGTCCAGGTCGTCCACGACCACGACGAGCCGGGGCAGCGGCGGCGGCGCCGCCTGCGTCTGCCGCCGGGCCGCTCCGGGCCGCAGCCGCATCGTCGAACTGGGCGGGGAGTCGAGATCCGCGGCCCCGGCGGCCGTCCCGCCACCCGTCTCGGCCTGTGCGCCGCCCCGGGCCGTCGTCGTGCGCTGGGCGACCATACGGCCCGACAGCTCGCGCCCGGTGTGCCACTCGGCGAAGTCGGACCGCCCCAGCAGCTCGGCGCGCCGCTTCAGCTCGGCGCTCAGGGACTGCGCGAACTCGCGCATCCGGACCGGGTCGTGGGCCGTGAGGTAGGTGGTGACATGCGGGACGTCCGTACACACGCGCAGTCCCTCGCCGGCCCCGCCGCCCGCGCCGGGGCCGCCCCGGCCGTCGACCAGCACGATGCCCAGCCGATCCGGCCGCTCGGCGGCGGCCAGGGACGCGACGACCGCCCGCAGCAGCTCCGTACGGCCGCTGCCCGGCGGACCCTCTATCAGCAGATGCGGCCCCTGGGCCGCGAGGTCCGCGCAGACCGGGCCGCGCGGCCCGGCGCCCAGTACCGCGCGCACCCGCCCGCCCAGCGCCTCGGTGTCGTCGGCCGCGTCCGCCCAGCGCGCCATCAGCGACGCCGGGGTGGCCCTGGCCAGGCCCAGCTCGTCCAGCAGCCGTGCCGCCTGCGGCAGTGGCGCGGAGACACGCGGCTGCCCCGCACTCGCCGAGCCGTCCGTACGCAGCGGCGCCAGCGCCCGCGCGAACCGCTCGGCCCACGCGGGGGAGACGGCGTCGACGGTGGCGATCGTGCCGTGCCCCACGGGCCCGGCCGGTGAGCCGTCGCCCCCGACCCGGGCCACCCGCATCAGCCGCAGGGCCGTCGCCACGTCCCCGCTGAGCAGGGCGACCGCACCGCACTGCCGGAACGTGGGCGCCACCGAGCAGGCCGCCTCGTAGGTCTCCGTCACGGGCGAGGCGGGCGAGGCGGCGGCCGTCTCGGCCAGGCAGACGACATGGATCCCGGCCCGGGGGCCTTCCAGCGCCAGCCGTGCCACGGCCGCACGCAGGTCGGCGCCGCCGGGGTCGCCGTCCACGACGAGGACGGTGTAGGGGCCGGGGAAGCCGGTCGCCCGGTCGGGGGCGGGGGTGTCGTCCCGGGCCCACGAGGGGCGGCGGGGCACGGGACCTGCGGTGCTGCTCGCCTGGGTGTCACCGCCCTCGCCGTCGGTCCCCTGTGCTCTGGAGAACCGCACGTCGCCCAGCAGCCCGCCGACCCCCGCGTCCGCCAGCTGGTCCTCCAGGCGGCGCAGGAGCTCGTCCGTGCGGGCGGCGGCCTGTTCCCGGTCGTAGGCGAGGAGCAGGCGGCAGTCCTGCCCGTGCCCGGGACGGACGTGCGGCAGCCAGCCCAGCCAGGACCACTCGGCGGTGCGCTCCGGCAGGGGGCGGGAGCGGTCCGCGGCGATCAGGACGATCTCCAGTGTGTCGGGGGAGTGCAGCGCGGTGAGCTGCGCCAGCACGGCCCGGGCCAGGGCGGCGAGCCGCGCCCGGGGCCCGGCAAGGCCCAGTGCGCCGAGCTCGCGCAGCCCGGCGGTCACCGGCACCGCGGGCAGCAGGCCGGAGCCGTCCGGCGCGGCCCGGTCGGCCGTGCCGAGGCGCACCGCGAGCGCCTCCGGGTGGCCCGGGCCGCGCTCCCACAGCCGGGGCCCCGGCCCCAGCGCCGTCAGCAGCAGGGTGGCCGCATCCGGCCAGGTCTCCGGCACCGCCGGCCCGACGGCTGCCGTGCGCTCCGCCGCCACTTCGGCCGGCTCGTCCTCGTATGCCCCGCGCGCGGGAGCCTCCTGCTCGCCACGCCCTCCGGCCAGCCGCCGCGCCCACGCCCCGATCCCGCCCCGCCTGCGCGTCCCCGGCGGAACGTCGGTGCCCCGGAGAGGAGTGCCCTTCCGCCCACGACCGGCCCCCTCGCCCGGGGCACTCGCCGACGCGCCCGGGCCACCGTCGCCGGGGCTGCTGTCGCCGAGGTGCCCGCCCCTGACCGGTCCGGTGCCCGTGGGAGCTGCCGGGCGGGGAGCTGCTTGGCCTCCGGCCGGGGCATGGGGGCTCAGGCCCGTGCCGGCGCTGGGGCGATCGGCCCTGACCGGACCGGTGCCCGTGGGAGCCGTCGAACCGGGGGCCGCCTGAGCCTCGGCCGGCGTATGAGGACCTACGTCCCTGCCGCCGGCGCTGCCGAGGTGCCCGCCTCCGACCGGTCCGGTACTGGGGGGAGGCGTCGTACGGGGAGCTGTTCGACCCCCGGCCGGGGCATGAGGGCTTGTGCCCGTGCCGCCGTCGTCGTCGCCGGGGCGACGGCCCGCGACCGGTCCGGCGCCGGCAGGTGCTGTCGGACGGGGGATCGCCTGGCCCCCGGCCCGGGCATGAGGGCCGGTGCCGTCCGCCGCTCCGGCCCCCTGGCCGGAACCGCCCGCGGCCCCGTCACCGAACGCCCCGCCCAGCGCCCCGGCCCCGGAGCGCCCCGCGTGTGTGTCCCCGGCACCGAACCCGTGCTGCGTCGCACCGTGCTGCCGGGGAGTGCTGGTGACGCCGTCGGAGGAGCCCGCCGCCGACGAGCCCCCGGCGCTGCCGCGCTGCCGGGGAGCCCGGACCACGTCTTCCGGCGACGCCGTACGTGCCCCGTCCCGGGATGCCGGGCGCGCCGAGTCACCGGACTCGGGACCGGCGGGCCCCGAGTCCCCCTGGCCCCGGGCGATGCCCGGCCCGTGGTCATCCGCAGCAGCCCGGAACCCGCCCTGCGCGGCCCCCGCCCCGCCTCCGGCAGCCGGCCGGGAAGCCTCCGCGGCCCCTCCCGCACCCCTGCTCTCGACCCGGGGCGCTCCACCCTGCCCCGGCACCACCGCCGAGTCCCCGGAGCCGTGCCCCGCGCCACGCGGCGTGCCCCAGGCCGCCGAGCCGTAAGCGTGATGGGTCGGCGCGGCAGGGCCGGAGGGCCCGGCAGGAGCCGGATCCGACCCGCGCGGACCCGCCCCGTCGGCAGCCCCCGGCACGCGTACGTGCCCCTCCCCGTCCGGCGTCGTGTCCACCCGGCCCCCCGGCCCCCCGGCGGGAGCCAGCCGCAGGGCCGATTCGCCGATCCGCAGCAGCGCGCCCGGAGCGAAACGGACCGCCCGGTCGCCCACGCGCGTGCCGTCCAGCGTCGTGCCGTTCGTGGAATCGAGGTCGGCCACCGAGACGCTGCCGTCGGCGCTCACCGTCACCGCGCAGTGCAGCCGGGAGACGTCCGGGTCGTCGAGCGGCACGTCGGCGTCGGCGGAGCGGCCGATGCGGATCTCGCCGCCGTGCAGGAGGTGGACGCCGCCGGCGTCGGGCCCGGCGACGACCTGGAGCTGGGCCGGGGCGTCGTCCAGCTCGGGATGCGGCTCCGGCTCGCCCGGCGCGCCCACGGACAGCACGGCACCGTCGGTCAGCGGGGGCTCGCCGAGCGTGCAGCGCTGGGCGTCGAGCCGCTGCTCCCCGGCGTACAGCACCGGGGTGCCGGAGCCGTCACCGCCGAGGACCACCTGGGCGAGCCCCGAAGCCACCGCCGCGAGTGCCGTCCCGGCGGGCGCGGTGACCAGCACGTCGCAGCGCGCGGCGCGGTCCCGGGCCGGAGCCGCCAGGCCCAGCGGGTCTACGACGGTCAGCCGGATCTGCATCGCCGTCAGCGGTCCCTTCTGCCCGGGCGCGGAGTCCCCCCACCCCGCCCCAGCACGTCGGCCAGTACTGCACGCATCCTCGCACCTGCCACTGACACCGTGCCCCTCGCTCGGGAACAAGTGATCTTGATTGGTCGGCTCTGCCCGCAAAAGTGCCTGGGAGATGCCCCACTCGCGATCACTTGAGATCGGTCACGCTCACTCTCGGCAACCACGAGACCGAGGTGAGCGTCTTTCCTTCGAACGCGTGCGACAACGCATACGTAAGACCCACAGACGACGAGACCCCGGTCCCCGGCGGCACGGCACTACAGTGGGTCGGACAGGCCAGCAGGCAAGGCAAGCACCAGGGAGCGCATGACGTGCGGCCGGTAGGCAGCAAGTACCTGCTCGAGGAGCCGCTCGGGCGCGGCGCCACGGGCACCGTCTGGCGAGCCCGCCAGCGCGAGACCGCGGGCGCCGAGGCGGCCGTGCCGGGACAGCCCGGCGAGACCGTCGCGATCAAGGTCCTCAAGGAGGAGCTGGCCAGCGACCCGGACATCGTCATGCGGTTTCTCCGGGAGCGCTCCGTCCTGCTCCGGCTGACCCACCCCAACATCGTCCGGGTCCGCGACCTGGTCGTCGAGGGCGAGCTGCTGGCGCTGGTCATGGACCTCGTCGAGGGCCCCGACCTGCACCGCTACCTGCGCGAGAACGGGCCTTTCAGCCCCGTCGCCGCGGCCCTGCTCACCGCCCAGATCGCCGACGCGCTCGCCGCCAGCCACGCCGACGGCGTCGTCCACCGCGACCTGAAGCCGGCGAACGTGCTGCTCCAGCAGTACGACGGGCAGATGCACCCGCTGCTGACCGACTTCGGCATCGCCCGCCTGGCCGACTCCCCGGGCCTGACCCGCACCCAGGAGTTCGTCGGCACGCCCGCCTACGTCGCGCCCGAGTCCGCCGAGGGCCGCCCGCAGACCTCCGCCGTCGACATCTACGGCGCCGGCATCCTGCTGTACGAGCTGGTCACCGGCCGCCCGCCGTTCGCCGGCGGCTCCGCCCTGGAGGTGCTGCACCAGCACCTGAGCGCCGAGCCGCGCCGCCCCTCCACGGTCCCCGACCCGCTGTGGACGATCATCGAGCGCTGCCTGCGCAAGAACCCGGACGAGCGGCCCAGCGCCGAGAACCTCGCCCGTGGCCTGCGCGTCGTCGCCGAGGGCATCGGGGTGCACGCGAACTCCGCGCAGATCGCCGCCGCCGAGGGCGTCGGCGCGCTCCTGGTGCCCGACCCGGCGCCCGCGCCCGTGCCGGGCACGCCCGGCGCGGGCGACGCCGACCCCACCCAGGTCCTCCCGCAGGGCGCGGGCTCGTACGACCCGAACGCCGCGACCAGCGTCATGCCGCACACCGGCGGCCCGGCCGGCGCCGCCGACCCCACCGCCGTACTCCCGAACCGGGGCGCGGCCGACCCGACCGCCGTCATGCCGCCGGTCCCGCCGGGCTCGCCCGGCCACCCCGGTCAGCAGGGCCAGCAGGGCGGGCCCGAGGACCCGCACCCCTGGCAGAACCAGCTGCGGGCGGCCCGCGACCGCAACGAACAGACGCAGGTCCAGTACCTCGACCCGAACGAGGACCCGCTGCGCCGCCGCCCCCAGCGGCAGGTCGCCCGGCCCCAGCAGCCCCCGCGCCGCCAGGCACCCCCGCCGGGGCCCGGCTACGGCCACCCGCAGCAGCAGCCCCAGCAGTACGCCCCGCAGCCCCAGCGGCCCCAGCCGCCGCAGCGCTACGCCCCGCCCGCGCCGCCGCCCCAGCCCCAGCAGCCGCAGCGCGAGCCCCGGCAGCCCCGGCAGCGCAGCGCGAACCGGATGCGGATCCCCGGGCTCGGCTGCCTGAAGGGCTGTCTCTTCACGATCGTCATCCTGTTCGTCGCGGGCTGGCTGATCTGGGAGCTGAGCCCGCTCCAGGAGTGGATCGGCACCGGCAAGGGCTACTGGGAGCAGCTCACCGACTGGTTCAGCACGGTGACCGGCTGGATCGAGAAGGTCGGCGGGAGCGGCTCGGGCACGAACTGACCCGAACCACCCAGTGGCATTGGTGATTTGTCGACACCTGGCGAGTGATTTCTGCCTCCGCAGTGAAGGTTGGCTCTCCGGACGCGTAGTTTTAGCGACAACACGCGTCGGTAGGAGCAGCCTTGGCACGGAAGATCGGCAGCCGGTACACCGCCCACCAGATCCTTGGGCGGGGCAGCGCCGGCACGGTGTGGCTGGGCGAGGGGCCCGAAGGTCCCGTCGCCATCAAGCTGCTGCGCGAGGACCTGGCCTCCGACCAGGAACTCGTCGGGCGCTTCGTGCAGGAGCGGACGGCGCTGCTCGGCCTGGAGCACCCGCACGTGGTGTCGGTGCGCGACCTGGTCGTCGACGGCAACGACCTGGCACTGGTCATGGATCTCGTCCGGGGCACCGACCTGCGGACCCGGCTCGAGCGGGACAAGCGCCTCGCGCCCGAGGCCGCCGTCGCGATCTCGGCCGACATCGCCGACGGGCTGGCGGCCGCGCACGCCGCGGGCGTCGTGCACCGGGACGTGAAGCCGGAGAACGTCCTCCTGGACATGCAGGGCCCCCTGGGCCCGGGCGGCTCCCACCGCGCCCTGCTGACCGACTTCGGCGTGGCGAAACTCATCGACACCCCGCGCCGCACCAAGGCCACGAAGATCATCGGCACGCCCGACTACCTCGCCCCGGAGATCGTCGAGGGCCTGCCGCCGCGCGCCTCCGTCGACATCTACGCGCTCGCCACGGTGCTCTACGAGCTGCTGGCCGGCTTCACCCCGTTCGGCGGCGGCCACCCGGGCGCGGTCCTGCGCCGGCACGTCACGGAGACGGTCGTCCCGCTGCCCGGCATCCCGGACGAGCTGTGGCAGCTGCTCGTGCAGTGCCTGGCCAAGGCGCCGGCCTCGCGACTGCGGGCCTCGGAGCTGGGGGCCCGGCTGCGGGAGCTGCTGCCGATGCTGGCGGGCATGCCGCCGCTGGAGGTGGACGAGCCGGACACGGAGTCCGCCGAGGAGGCGGACCGGGAGGAGCAGCCCGCCGGACCGGCACCGGCCGAGCGGGTCCGGCGGCGGGGCGCGGTCCCCCTGGTGCCGGGAGCGAAACCGGCGGACTCCAACCGGGACACCCACACCTCGATGCGCGTACCGGCCCCCGACGAGCTGGCCGGGGGTGCCCACGGCACGGCCCGGGCCCCGCGCGCGTCGGGCACGCCCCGGCCGGGCTCGGCCCGCAACCGCGCCATCGCCCGGCGCCGCCGCGTGGCCCTCGGCGCGGGGGCGGTCGTCCTGGCGGCGGCGGTCGGCGTCGGGGCGTGGCTGTCCACCTCGGGCGACGACGCGAGCGCACCTCCCCAGGACACGAAGAACTCGGCCCCGCAGTCCCCCTGACCTCCTGGGGCCCTTCCGATCCGGCCGGCCGGCCCGGACGTCCGGCGATGGCCGCCGGGCGGAGCCGTTACGCTGGAGGGCGTGGCAGTCGTCGATGTATCCGAAGAGCTCAAGTCCCTCTCCTCGACCATGGAGTCGATCGAGGCCGTTCTGGACCTCGACAGGCTGAGGGCAGACATCGCCGTGCTCGAGGAGCAGGCGGCCGCGCCGTCCCTGTGGGACAACCCCGATGAGGCGCAGAAGATCACCAGCAAGCTGTCCCACCTCCAGGCCGAGGTGCGCAAGGCGGAGGCGCTGCGCGGTCGTATCGACGACCTCGCCGTTCTCTTCGAGATGGCCGAGGAGGAGGACGACCCGGACACCCGTGCCGAGGCCGAGTCCGAGCTGGTCGCCGTCAAGAAGGCGCTGGACGAGATGGAGGTCCGCACTCTCCTGTCCGGCGAGTACGACTCCCGTGAGGCTCTGGTGAACATCCGCGCCGAGGCCGGCGGCGTCGACGCCGCCGACTTCGCCGAGAAGCTCCAGCGCATGTACCTGCGGTGGGCCGAGCAGCGCGGCTACAAGACCGAGATCTACGAGACGTCGTACGCGGAGGAGGCCGGCATCAAGTCGACCACCTTCGCCGTCCAGGCGCCCTACGCGTACGGCACGCTCTCCGTCGAGCAGGGCACGCACCGGCTGGTGCGCATCTCGCCCTTCGACAACCAGGGCCGGCGGCAGACCTCCTTCGCGGGCGTGGAGATCCTGCCCGTGGTCGAGCAGACCGACCACATCGAGATCGACGAGTCCGAATTGCGCGTGGACGTGTACCGCTCGTCCGGCCCCGGCGGTCAGGGCGTCAACACCACCGACTCCGCGGTGCGCCTCACCCACATCCCCACCGGCATCGTCGTCTCCTGCCAGAACGAGCGCTCGCAGATCCAGAACAAGGCGACGGCCATGAACGTGCTCCAGGCCAAGCTGCTGGAGCGGCGCCGCCAGGAGGAGCAGGCCAAGATGGACGCCCTCAAGGGCGACGGCGGCAACTCCTGGGGCAACCAGATGCGTTCGTACGTGCTGCACCCGTACCAGATGGTCAAGGACCTGCGCACCGAGTTCGAGGTCGGCAACCCCGAGGCCGTTTTCAACGGTGAGATCGACGGTTTCCTCGAAGCCGGAATTCGCTGGCGCAAGCAGCAGGAGAAGTAAGTTTGTCGACAAGGCAACTGCCGTCGCCAGGGCGGCAGTTGCCTTTTCTGTGCCCGCTTCTGTGCGGCCATGTCTGGGTTTTACATCACACTCACAGAGTCAGACTCCCGGCATTGCCCCCGTAGTTGGACATGGCGGCCGCAAACGCCCTTGACGTGTCTTTGAAAAATGGGAAGGGTAAAGCGCGGCATGCGTGTCTCTGGGGCGCATGTGAACCGGGGGGCTCTTTCACCGCAGCTACCCCCGTCGAGCACAGCTCCGAACGCTGCCTAATGACGATGAGCTACTGGGGGTAGCAACCACATGACGAAGAAGACGCGGATCCGTGTCGCGCGGATAGCGGCCGGTGCCGTGATCGCCGCCGGCGCCTCGCTGACCGCCGCCGGTGCCGCATCCGCCGCGGAGACCGAGGACTGCCTGCTGGGCATCCTGTGTGCCGACGAGTCGCCGGCCCCGACCCCGACCCCGCCGGTTCCCACCGAGCTCCCGAGCGACCCGCCGACCGGCCTCCCGACGGACCCGCCGCCGACCGCGGAGCCCACGGACGAGCCGACCGAGCCGACGGACGAGCCCACCGAGCCGACCGAGGACCCGACGAGCCAGCCGACCAACCCGGGCAACGGGAACGGTGGCGGCAACGGCAATGGCGGCGGCAACGGCAACGCCAACGGTGGCGGCAACGGTGGCGGCAACGCGGCCGACCCCGACGGCGGCACCTCGCCGCAGGAGGAGGGCTCCTCGTCCCTCACCGACACCGGCTCGGACGCCACCCCGGCGGCGCCGCAGGCCCAGGGCAACGGCCAGGAGCTCGCCGAGACGGGTGCCGCGCAGACCACCTTCCTGGTGATCGGCGCCGCCACGATGATCGCCGGCGGTGTCGGCTTCCGCGTCCTGCCGCGCCTCATGGGCGGTCGCGGCGGGGCTGCCGCCTGACGGTAGCCGCGTCCGTACGGACGGTAGGCACAGCGCAGCGTCGAGGGCCCGGAGCGAAACGCTCCGGGCCCTCGGCCGTGTCTTTGTGTCTTCCGGATCCTTCGGACTGCCGAGTACGCCGCTAGGCGGTCTGGTGCGCCAGTAGTGCGACAGCGGCGATCAGCACGGTGAGCAGTGCGATCAGCGCCATCGGGTTCAGACCCGCGAGGAAGTTCTCCTGCTGCATCCGCTCGCGGTTCGCACGGCACACGGGGCACCGGCCCTCGCTCACGGGCGCCGCGCAGTTCGCGCACACCAGCCGGTCGTACGTCATGCGCTCGCCCTCCTTGCGCCGGTTCCTTGTGTGTAACGCTCGCGGTGGTGCGAACGTTCCCTCTCCACTGTGCCAGGTTCCTCCGGAGGTCGCGCGGGTCGCTCCCAGAGGGGTGGTCGCCATTGTCTCGCGGCTGCGGGCCGTGTGTGGCTCGTCGCGCAGTTCCCCGCGCCCCTCGGGTTGGCACAAAACGGCACATCTACTGAGCAACCACAGTCGGTGACTGCGGTCTGCTGCCCGGTTCGCGTATGGTCACGCTCATCTACCCCCGGCGACCCGTGGTGCATCCGTGATCCGATTCGACAACGTCTCCAAGGTCTACCCCAAGCAGACCCGCCCCGCCCTCAGGGATGTCTCCCTGGAGGTCGAGAAGGGCGAGTTCGTCTTCCTCGTGGGGTCCTCCGGCTCCGGAAAGTCCACCTTCCTGCGGCTGATCCTCCGCGAGGAGCGGTGCAGTCACGGTCAGGTGCACGTTCTGGGCAAGGACCTCGCGCGCCTGTCCAACTGGAAGGTGCCGCAGATGCGGCGCCAGCTGGGGACCGTCTTCCAGGACTTCCGCCTGCTGCCGAACAAGACGGTCGGCGAGAACGTCGCCTTCGCGCAGGAGGTCATCGGCAAGTCGCGCGGCGAGATCCGCAAGTCCGTGCCGCAGGTGCTCGACCTCGTCGGGCTCGGCGGCAAGGAGGACCGGATGCCCGGCGAGCTGTCCGGTGGTGAGCAGCAGCGTGTGGCCATCGCCAGGGCCTTCGTCAACCGGCCCAAGCTGCTCATCGCCGACGAGCCCACCGGCAACCTCGACCCGCAGACCTCCGTCGGCATCATGAAGCTGCTCGACCGCATCAACCGGACGGGCACGACCGTGGTGATGGCCACGCACGACCAGAACATCGTGGATCAGATGCGCAAGCGCGTCATCGAACTGGAGAAGGGCCGCCTCGTCCGCGACCAGGCCCGCGGTGTCTACGGCTACCAGCACTGAGACCGCACCCAGAGTCACGGAAAGGCATAACCAGTCGCCATGCGCGCCCAGTTCGTCCTGTCGGAGATCGGCGTCGGTCTCCGCCGCAATCTGACGATGACCTTCGCCGTCGTCGTCTCCGTCGCCCTGTCGCTCGCCCTGTTCGGCGGGTCGCTCCTGATGAGCGACCAGGTCAACACCATGAAGGGCTACTGGTACGACAAGGTCAACGTCTCGATCTTCCTCTGCAACAAGAGCGACGCCGAGTCCGACCCCAACTGCGCCAAGGGCGCGGTGACGGACGACCAGAAGAAGCAGATCAAGGCCGACCTCGACAAGATGGACGTCGTCCAGACGGTCACCTACGAGTCGCAGGACCAGGCGTACAAGCACTACAAGGAGCAGTTCGGCGACTCCCCGCTGGCCAGCTCCCTCACGCCGGACCAGATGCAGGAGTCGTACCGCATCAAGCTGAAGGACCCGCAGAAGTACCAGGTGATCGCCACCGCGTTCAACGGCCGGGACGGCGTGCAGTCCGTCCAGGACCAGAAGGGCATCCTGGACAACCTCTTCAAGCTGCTGAACGGCATGAACTGGGCCGCGCGCGCGGTGATGGCGCTGATGCTGGTCGTGGCGCTGATGCTGATCGTCAACACGGTGCGCGTCTCGGCGTTCAGCCGCCGGCGCGAGACCGGCATCATGCGCCTGGTCGGCGCCTCGGGCTTCTACATCCAGGCGCCGTTCATCATGGAGGCCGCGGTCGCCGGCCTCATCGGCGGCACGCTCGCGTGCGGCTTCCTGCTGATCGCCCGGTACTTCCTCATCGACCACGGACTGGCCCTGGCCGACCAGCTGACGCTGATCAACTTCATCGGCTGGGACGCCGTCCTCACGAAGCTGCCGCTCATCCTCGCCACGAGCCTGCTGATGCCCGCGTTGGCCGCGTTCTTCGCGCTGCGCAAGTACTTGAAGGTGTGACGCATACCAAGAGGGGCCGTACGGACAACGAGCCGTACGGCCCTTCCCCTTGTCCTAGACTCACCGCCATGTCAGGTCGTGACCCGTTCTGTCAGCCCCGTCCCAACCGTCGCGGGGCCGCCCTGGCATTGATGTTCGCAAGCGTGCTCGTCGCCGGCGCGGCCACGGGATCCCTCCCGCAGGCCGAGCGGAAGTCCGCGCAGGACGAGGCCCGTTCGGCCACCCCGGCCGGGCACCACGCGGACGTCACCAGGGCGGCCGAGGAGGCCCTGGCCGACGGCAAGTCCCCGATGGAGGCCGCGAAGCGCGCCGTCAGCCGCAGCGGGGACCGCTGGGGCGCCGTCTACTCCCGGGGCGAATACGAGGAGTTCGAGGAAACCCTCGACGGCCAGTACACCGGCGTCGGCCTGTGGGCGCGCAGCGAACGCGACGGCCGTATCGAGGTGACGAAGGTGCGCGCCGGGTCGCCCGCGGCCGCCGCCGGGATCCGCCCCGGAGACCTGCTGCGCAGCGTCGACGGCGAGAAGACCGACGGGCGGCCCGTCACCGAGGTCGTCTCCCTACTGCGCGGGGACGCCACCGACGCCTCCGCCGGCACGACGGTCCGTCTCGGCCTGGAGCGCGGCACGCGCGCGTGGACCGAGACCCTGCGCCGGGCGCACCTGTCCACGGACTCGGTCGCTGTTCGAAAAGTCGCCGGCCCCGTCACCGTCGTCCGGGTCGACACCTTCACCAAGGGCTCGGGCGACCAGGTCCGCGAGGCCGTACGGCAGGCCCCGCCCGGCGCCGGGATCGTCCTCGACCTGCGCGGCAACTCCGGCGGCCTGGTCACCGAGGCCGTCACCGCCGCCTCCGCCTTCCTCGACGGCGGTCTGGTCGCCACGTACGACGTCGACGGCGAGCAGCGCGCCCTGCACGCCGAGCCCGGTGGCGACACGACGAGACCCCTGGTCGCGCTGGTCGACGGCGGGACGATGAGCGCGGCCGAACTCCTCACCGGCGCCGTCCAGGACCGCGGACGGGCGCTCGTCGTGGGCTCCCGGACCTTCGGCAAGGGCTCGGTCCAGATGCCGAGCCGGCTGCCCGACGGCTCCGTCGCGGAGCTGACCGTCGGGCATTACCGCACCCCTTCCGGCCGCGCGGTCGACGGCCGGGGCATCACGCCCGACCTGGAGGCCGACGAAGGCGCACTCCAGCGGGCCGAGGGCGTACTGCGGGGTCTGGCCGGTCCCTCGTAATCGACTTCCCGCGGGCCCCCTCCGTAGTGCGAAAATGGGCGGCACTATGGCTAAGGAAAAAGGGCGCAAGATGATCGCGCAGAACAAGAAGGCGCGGCACGACTACCTCATCATCGACACCTACGAGGCCGGTCTGGTCCTCACCGGTACCGAGGTGAAGTCGCTGCGCCAGGGACGGGCCTCGCTGGTCGACGGCTTTGTGCAGATGGACGGGCACGAGGCGTGGCTGTACAACGTGCACGTGCCGGAGTACAGCCAGGGCACGTGGACCAACCACAGCGCGCGGCGCAAGCGGAAGCTGCTGCTGCACCGCGAGGAGATCGACAAGCTGGAGTCGAAGTCGCAGGAGACGGGTCACACCATCGTGCCCCTCGCCCTGTACTTCAAGGACGGCCGCGCCAAGGTCGAGATCGCGCTGGCGAAGGGCAAGAAGGAGTACGACAAGCGTCAGACGCTCCGCGAGAAGCAGGACCGGCGCGAGGCCGAGCGGGTGATCTCGGCGGTGCGGCGGAAGCAGCGGGCGTAGGCCCTCCGGGGTGCGTGGGAATACGCTGGCATCGACCTGCGTTGGTCACGTACGATGGCACCTGCGCCCCACAGCGGGTGCGAGGCCCCTCGCGGGGGGCGACGATTGAAAAATCAACATGGGGATGATCGGTTTCGACAGCGGCTGTCGAAGCAGGGGAAGCGTGTCGAGGAAGCGGCCATGATCTCGTAAACCACAGGCCGAAAAAAATAATCGCCAATTCCAAGCGATCCATCTCCCAGGGCGAGCTCGCCCTCGCTGCCTGATCTTCAGGTAGCGAGCAGCGGCTCCCCTACTTAAGGGAGTGTCAGCCCGGGGGTGTTCCCGACCCGGATCCTGGCATCATCTAGGGAACTAAACCTTGATCCCGGTCACGGGGTGAAGAGGGAAACCACACAGTGACTGGGCCCGTCGGAGACTTGTCGGCGTGATCTCCGGGGCCGAGAAAAGCACAGCCGACTGCACACGGAGAAGCCCTGATTCCACACCGTTGGACGCGGGTTCGATTCCCGCCATCTCCACTCATCCCATGTGGGCACAGGCCCCGTCGCTTCCGAGCGGCGGGGCCTGTGTCATGCGTGGCCCGTGCTGGCCCGCTCGGTCAGCCGCGGCGGCAGCAGCGTCGTCTCCGGTACGGGCATGCCGTGCAGTTGCGCCATCAGCAGTTCCACCGCTCGGGTGCCCAGCTCGCCGGCCGGCAGGGGGACCGACGTGACCGTCTCGGGGTCGTCAGGGCAGACGGCCATGATCGACAGGTCCTCGGGGATGCGCAGGCCGAGCTGCCGGAAGGCCGTGATCAGGGGTTCCAGGAGCGGGGCGTTGTGGACGACCACGGCCGTCAGGGCGGGGCGTTCGCGCAGCAGCCGGTCCGCGATGCGGTGGGCCGCGTCCGGGGCCGACCCGGCGGGGTGCACCGAGGGAGCCAGGCCGTGGTGGTCGGCCGCGGCCGTGAAGCCCTCGACCAGGCGGTGGGCCGAGGCGGTCCCGGGGAGGTGGGACTCCGGCGGCGAGCCGACCAGGGCCACTGTCCGGTGGCCGAGGCGGGCCAGGTGGTCCACGCACACCTCGCCCGCTGCCCGGTGGTCCAGGTCCAGGCAGGTCAGACCGTGCGGGTCGGCGGGCAGGCCGAGCAGGACGCAGGGGAGGTTCAGGGAGCGGAGCAGGGGGAGCCGCGGGTCCTGGAGGCCGATGTCCATGACCAGTAACGCGTCCGCCGGGGCCGGGCCCCCGACGCGGTTCAGGCCCTCCTCATGGGTGAGGAGCAGGACGTCGTGGTCATGCCCGCGTGCCGCTGTCACCACCGACTCCGTGACACGCATCATCGCCGGCAGGTGGACGCCGGCGCGCAGCGGGGCCGCCAGGGCCAGGACCTTGGACCTGCCGCGCGCCGGTGCGCCCGAGTGCGGGCGGTAGCCCAGCTCCCGGACCGCCGCCTCGACCCTGCGCCGGGTCTCTGCGGAGATCGGGCGCTTGCCGCTCAGCGCGTACGACACGGTGCTCGGGGAGACCCCGGCCCGGCGCGCCACGTCCGTGATCCTGACCATCAGGACGGCTCCGGCCCCAGCGTCAGGGACCCGGTACCGGCCGGTGCCCGGGTCTCGTGGCCGCCGGCGGCCAGCGCCCAGGGGGCCGCCGGGTCGCTGCACGTGGCCCGCAGGGTGTCACCCTCGCGTACGACCGTGAAGGTCACGTCCCCGACCCGTACCGTCGTCTCCTCGCCGGGCCGCATGCCGTACGCCCGCAGCGTCACCCCGTCGGCGTGGTCGTAGTCCGGACGGTCGTCCACCGCGCCCACCGGGATCACCGCACCCGGCCTGACCAGCAGCGGCACGCTCAGGAAAGGGTGCCGCTCGCGCACCCAGCGCGGGCCCGTCACCTGCTCGCCGGTGAGGAAGTGCGTCCAGGTGCCCTCGGGGACGTAGTACGTGACGTCGCCCTCGTCGCTGAACACCGGTGCCACGAGGAGGTCCGGGCCGAGCATGTACTGCCGTTCCAGGTGCGCGCAGCCCGGGTCGTCCGGGAACTCCAGCACCATCGCCCGCATCATCGGCACGCCCTCGGTGTGGGCGGCCCGGGCCGTCTCGTACAGGTAGGGCATGAGGCGCAGCTTCAGCCGGATGAAGTGGCGCGCGACCTCCACCGACTCCTCGTCGAACAGCCACGGGACCCGGTAGGAACCGCTGCCGTGCAGGCGGCTGTGCGAGGAGAGCAGGCCGAAGGCCAGCCAGCGCTTGAACAGGGCCGGTGCGGGCGTGCCCTCGAAGCCGCCGATGTCATGGCTCCAGAAGCCGAAGCCGGACAGCCCGAGGGACAGGCCGCCGCGCAGCGACTCCGCCATCGACTCGTACGTCGCCTCGCAGTCGCCGCCCCAGTGCACGGGGAACTGCTGGCTGCCCGCCGTCGCCGAGCGGGCGAAGAGGACGGCCTCCGCCTCACCGCGGTGCTTGCGCAGCACCTCGAAGACCGTGCGGTTGTACAGGTAGGTGTAGTAGTTGTGCATCCGCTCCGGGTCGGAGCCGTCCGACCAGGTCACATCGAGCGGCACCCGTTCGCCGAAGTCGGTCTTGAAGCAGTCGACGCCCTGCGCGAGCAGCGCCTCCAGCTTGGCGGCGTACCAGTCGCGGGCGGCCGGGCTGGTGAAGTCGACCAGGGCCATGCCGGGCTGCCACAGGTCCCACTGCCAGACGCTGCCGTCCGGGCGCTTCAGCAGGTGCCCGAGTTCCTTGCCCTCGGCGAACAGCGGGGAGCGCTGGGCGATGTACGGATTGATCCAGACGGAGACGCGCAGGCCACGGTCTCTGAGCCGGGCCAGCATGCCCTCCGGGTCGGGGAAGACCCGTGCGTCCCACCGGAAGTCGCACCAGTGGAACTCGCGCATCCAGAAGCAGTCGAAGTGGAAGACCGACAGGGGCAGTTCGCGTTCCCGCATGCCCTCGATGAAGGACGTCACCGTCTTCTCGTCGTACGACGTCGTGAAGGACGTCGACAGCCACAGGCCGAACGACCAGGCGGGCGGCAGCGCCGGGCGGCCGGTCAGGGCCGTGTACTTGCGCAGGATGTCCTTCGGGGTCGGGCCGTAGACGACGTAGTACGTCAGCTCCTGCGTCTCGGCGCTGAACTGCACCCGGGACACGACCTCCGAGGCGACCTCGAAGGACACCTTGCCCGGGTGGTCGACGAAGACGCCGTAGCCCGCGTCCGTGAGGAAGAAGGGGACGTTCTTGTAGGCCTGTTCGCTGCAGGTGCCGCCGTCGGCCTGCCAGATGTCGACGACCTGGCCGTTCTTGACCAGCGGGCCGAAGCGCTCGCCCAGGCCGTAGACGGACGTGCCGACCTGGAGGACCAGTTGTTCGCGCAGGTGGTGCGCGCCGGTCGCGTCCCGCATGATGCCCATGCTCTTGTGGCCGCTGCTGGTGAGGGTGCGGCCGTGCGCCAGGAACTCGACGTGCCAGGGGCCGCCGCGGGCCACCCGGACCGACAGTTCGCCCGAGGTCAGGGTCGCGTGCTCGTCGTCGCAGGAGACCTGCGGGGCGGCTCCCGACCCGGTGAGCTCGAACTCGGGGCCTCGCGGCTGCCCTCCCGTGAAGTGCGTCAGCGTCAGGCCGATGACGTCGGGCATGGGCGTGTGCGCGCGGAGCGTCAGGACGGGGCCCTTCAGCAGGTCGCCGCGGGAGCGCACGGGCCGGGTCGGCGCGTGGATCTCCAGCGTGCCGTCCGACTCGGTGACGTCGAGCACCTCGGCCGGGTACGCCGCGGTGACGCCCTCCCGGAGCAGCCAGTAGCCGTCGGTGAACTTCATGTGGGGGGTCCTTCTTCCCGTGCCCGCGGGGGCGGCAGGTGATGTCGAAGCGCTTCGACGGATGAACGTATGTGGGGTAGGTGAGGCCGTCAATGGGGCGTGCGCTGATCGGTGAAGCGATTCGACGCACCGGGCAGGGACAACGCCAGAGCCACGGCCGCCGCCGTCACCGGGATGCCCTGCCGGGAGCCCGCAGCGGCGCCTTCGCGGGTATGCGCGCCCGGACCGGCGGTCCAACACCTGTTCCTTGCGGAATCGCGCACCTGGGTTGTAGGACTGGCGGGAAATATTCGCTGCTTGTTCTTCATACAGCGATATGGAGAGTCCTTAATGGCGCATGGAAAAGATGTTCAACCGGGAAATCCTTCACCCTTTTGCCGCGCATCCGCCGAAGTGGGCCGACGGTTAGTCGGTACATGACCGAGGCGACCAGGAAAGACGGTTGGGCGGTAACGCTCGGCCCCTACACCTACATTCCCGCACCAGCACACTCGTCGGCCACCGTCAACGGCACGCTCACCAAAGGCGGTTGCCCGGTCGCGCTCCAGGTGACCGAGCCGGTTCTGCGCGATTTCATCGACACCATGAGCGTGCTGGAAAAGGATCTCGCCCGGCGGTGGATCAATGCGACGGAATGGCCCGCTTTCGCGCTCGCCGAATAGTCGGGTCACGTGATGTACGACAAAGGTATCGAGGGCACCGGTCGACACCGGGCGCCCACCCGGGACTTCGTGACCCCGCTGACGCCACCGGATCCGACCTGGGACCCCGCCGAGGAACTCGCGTTCATCCTCGAGGAGGCCCTCGGACAGCAGGAGACGACGGTTCCCGCCCCGCGTGACGCGGCACCGGCCGCCCCCGCGGACCCGGCCCCGGGCGAGCGCATGCAGCGGCTCCAGGACATCACCGAGGAACTGCCGCCCGTGCGGGAGATCCCCCGGCGGCACCGCAAGGTCCGGACCCGCAGAGCACCCGGCGTGCTCCGCACCACCAGCTTCCTCATGGCCGCCCTGACGGCCGTCATCGCCTCCGCGGTGGGCCTCCTGAGCGGCATGGTCGCCTACGACCCGCTGCGCCTGGTCGCCGCTTCCCCCGCGGAGCGCAACCTGCGCACCTGGTGGCCCCTGCTGGTGTACGGGCCCTGGCTGGTGGCCTCCCTGTCCGTCCTGCGGGCCGCGTTGCACCAGCGCCGTGCCGTGCACTCCTGGTGCGTGGTGCTGGTCTTCTCGTGCGTCGCCGTGCTGCTGTGCGTCGTCCAGGCGCCGAGGACCATCCTCGGTGCCGCGGCTGCGGCCCTGCCCGGGGTGGCGGCGCTGGCGTGCTTCCAGCAGGTCGTCCGGCAGATCACGCTGACGCGTCCGCCAGTGCGTACGGTGCCCCGGCATCGGCTGGGGCAGGTCCCGTCGAGGGAATGTCCTGGTGGGGACGGACCAGGTGGTCGGATGCCGGGTGCCGGCGCCGGTCCGGGGGCGGCTGCGGCCGCGGGTGAGTGTGCGGGTGAGAGCGAGGGGCCTGAGAAGGCCGCCGGGGGCTGACGTGCGGACCACCCGGCAGGTGACGCTCACGGGCGACGGAGAGCGGCTGCTGCCGGGTGGTCCGCTGCGTGCTGCAGGCGCAGGAGGAACTGCTCGCCGCCTTCGACCGGGCCCGGCCCTGCTGGACCGCGGCGCGTGCTGCACCGGGCGCGTGAACTCGCCCCCGGGCACGAGCTGATGGCCCGCTACGAGAGCGGCCTGACCGGAGCCGCTGGGGAGTTGCTCGCGGGCCGGCAATCCCCGCACGCCGGAGTGGACCGGCCTTGCGCTGCGGAGGCCCGACGGAGGGTGCGTTCCGGTCACCGGCGATGTCCTCATGGTGTCTCGCTAGTGACACGATTCCGCACGTGGTCCGCACATATCCTCCGCGTGCGCTACATTCGACGTCTGAGCACGGTGTGGTAATGGGGGCGCTTGGGACGGGTTGGGGACCCGGTCCGAACGACGGGTGCTCAGGTCGCAAGCGCACCTGAACCATCCCGTGGGGGGAAGTGCGTGCGTGTGGAACCGTGGCGAGAAGACGCCCAACCCGAATGGCCCGAGGTCGCAACGGCGACCGGTGAACTCCTCGCGAACGGCAGAGCCCGGGACGGGAGAGCCACCCAGGTCTTCTCCGGTGGAGACGTCCAGGTGTCGGGTACCCGCCCGTCCGCAGGGACGGAGCTGACGGAGATACTGCGCGGCATTCCCCGGCAGAGCGAGGGCGAGGCCGACTCGTACGCGACGGATCCCGGTACCCGGCCGGCCGTCCGCGACCCCTGGCAGGAGGACGCCGACCCGGTCGGGCATGCCCGGGCCGAGCAAGGTCACGACCCGCACGAGGTCACCGTCCAGCTCGACGCCGTCCAGCTCGGAGACGGGTTCGTACGGCAGGCCAAGGAAGGCACCGGTGCGGGCACCGCCGACCGGCCCGTCTTCGTGGACGAGTCCGGTCGCCGCAGCCGTCGCCTCCGCCGGATCGGCATAGCCGTCGCCCTGGCCTGCGGGGTCTACGCCGTCGTCATCGTCGCCACGGTGCTGTCGGGCAACTCCAACGCCCCCTGGCTGCCCGTGCCGGGCCAGCAGGAAGGCCGGCCGGCCGGGCAGGTCGACACCCCGCCGCGGCCCACGGAGTCGGCACCGGCCGGTGACACGGGCGTCACCGCTCCGGGCAGCGCGCCGGCGACCGACCAGGGCACGGCGCCTGCGTCCGGCCCCAGCGCCCTCGAACCCGCGGCCTCCGCGGGCCCGGGCCGTTCCGGCACGACCGCCAGGCCATCGCCGACGGCGACCCCGACCGCATCGGCCCCGGTCAAGGGCGTGACCGACCCGACCCCGACCAAGCCGGCGGACCCGCCGACCACACCGGCGACCGACCCGACGCCGACGGTCGAGCCCACGCCGGAACCGACCGAACCCACGGGCGCCGGCGACGGCACCGACACGGTCGCCGAAGGCCCGCCCGAGACGCCGCCCGTCGCCGAGTCACCCATCGCGGAGCCACCCGCCGCGGAGCCACCCGCCGCCTAGCGGGTGTCCGCACAGCCCCGCCTGCCCTGCGACGCCCGGCACTCCCCCCGCTTTTCGCGCAACAGGGGGACCCCCAGAGCACGCACCGAACGCCGCAGGGACCGCCCTGAGGGCGGACGACGGGACTTCGCGGACACCCCATGGGCCCCGGTCGCGAGGGCGGCGTCCACCGCGTCCGCCCTCAGGGCAGATCCGGGGGGAAGGGCGCTCCGGCGCCCCAGATCCTCAGGCCCAGAGCTCCCGGTCCCGCTGGAGCGGAGGGACCTGATGACGCCGCTGAGCATGCCGGCCCCGTGCCCGCACCACCCCGTCCCCGCAGCACTTCGTCCCCGCACCACCCCGGAGTACCACCACCCATGGCATCCCATACCCGCCGTTCGGGGCCCGCGCCGCGAGCCCGTGGCGGCTCCAGGCGCCGCCTGCCCCTGCGCCTGCTGCTGCCCCTGCTCGTCCTCGTCGCGCTGATGGCCATGCTCATGCTGCGCGGCTACGTGCACAGCGAGATCCTCGCCGACCACCGGGTCCGGCCGCCCGCCGCCACCGACCAGGTGCCGGAGAAGATCATGAACGGCGGCCCGGTGATCGACACCCGCAGCGGCCGCACGGAGAGCCTGCGCGTGCCCGACCGCCACCTGGTCCTCACCTTCGACGACGGCCCGGACCCGGTCTGGACCCCGAAGGTCCTGGACGTACTGAAGAAGCACGACGCGCACGCCGTCTTCTTCGTCACCGGCACCATGGCCTCGCGCTACCCGGACCTGGTCCGGCGCATGGTCGAGGAAGGCCACGAGGTCGGTCTGCACACCTTCAACCACCCCGACCTGTCCTACCAGTCCAAGAAGCGCATCGACTGGGAGCTGTCCCAGAACCAGCTCGCCCTCTCGGGCGCGGCGGGCATCCGCACCTCCCTCTTCCGGCCGCCGTACTCCTCCTTCGCCGACGCCATGGACAACAGGTCCTGGCCGGTGACCGAGTACATCGGCCGCCGCGGCTACATCACCGTCGTCAACAACACCGACAGCGAGGACTGGCGCAAGCCCGGCGTCGCCGAGATCGTCCGCCGTGCCACGCCCAAGGGCGGCAAGGGCGCGATCGTCCTGATGCACGACTCCGGCGGCGAGCGGCACCAGACCGTCGCGGCACTGGACCGCATGCTGCCCGACCTGCGCGAGAAGGGCTACGCGTTCGACAACCTCACCGAGGCCCTCGACGCACCGAGCGCGCACTCCCAGGTCACCGGCCTCGACCAGTGGAAGGGCACGGCGTGGATCTTCCTGGTCCAGGCCTCGGAGCACCTCACCGACGGCCTGGTCGTCGGCCTCGCGATCGTCGGCACCCTCGTCATCGGCCGCTTCGTGCTGATGCTGCTGCTCTCCGGGATGCACGCACGCCGGGTGCGCCGCCGCGGCTTCCGCTGGGGAGCGCCGGTCACCGAACCGGTGTCGGTCCTGGTCCCGGCGTACAACGAGGCCAAGTGCATCGAGAACACGGTCCGTTCCCTCGCCGCCAGTGACCACCCCATCGAGGTCCTCGTCATCGACGACGGCTCCTCCGACGGCACGGCACGGATCGTGGAGGCCATGGGCCTGCCCAACGTCCGGGTGGTCCGCCAGCTCAACGCGGGCAAGCCGGCCGCGCTCAACCGCGGTGTGGCCAACGCCCGCTACGACCTGATCGTGATGATGGACGGCGACACGGTCTTCGAACCGTCCACCGTGCGTGAACTGGTGCAGCCCTTCGGCGACCCGCGGGTGGGCGCGGTCGCGGGCAACGCCAAGGTCGGCAACAAGGACACCCTCATCGGCGCCTGGCAGCACATCGAGTACGTGATGGGCTTCAACCTCGACCGCCGCATGTACGACGTCCTGCGCTGCATGCCGACGATCCCCGGCGCGGTCGGGGCGTTCCGCCGCAGCGCGCTGGAACGGGTCGGCGGCATGAGCGACGACACGCTCGCCGAGGACACCGACATCACGATGGCCCTGCACCGCGACGGCTGGCGCGTGGTCTACGCGGAGAACGCCCGTGCCTGGACCGAGGCGCCGGAGACGGTCCAGCAGCTGTGGTCCCAGCGCTACCGCTGGTCGTACGGCACCATGCAGGCCATCTGGAAGCACCGCCGGGCCCTGGTCGACAAGGGCCCCTCGGGCCGCTTCGGCCGTGTCGGCCTGCCGCTGGTGTCCCTCTTCATGGTCGTGGCGCCCCTGCTGGCCCCGCTGATCGACGTGTTCCTCGTCTACGGCCTCGTGTTCGGCCCCACCCAGAAGACGATCATGGCGTGGCTCGGCGTCCTGGCGATCCAGGCGGTCTGCGCGGCCTACGCCTTCCGACTCGATCGTGAGCGCATGACCCACCTCGTCTCCCTGCCCTTGCAGCAGATCCTCTACCGACAGCTCATGTACGTCGTCCTGCTCCAGTCCTGGATCACCGCCCTCACCGGTGGCCGGCTGCGCTGGCAGAAGCTGCGGCGCACCGGTGTCGTCGACGCACCCGGCGGCGGCCCCGTGCCGCGCCAGCGGTCCCAGAGCAGTGACGAGCGGAGGCCGGTGGCATGACCCACGGAAACCCGATCCCCACGTCATCGGCGGCGTCCGGCATGCCGGGGCCGCCGTCGTACGGCATCCCGCAGCAGCGCACGACGGACCCCGCGGCCACGGGCGAAACCGCCCCGGACACGGCGCCGCGCCAGGGCGGCGGCCGTGACCGCTACCTGGACCTGCTGCGCTCGATCGCCCTGGTCCGTGTCGTCGTCTACCACCTGTTCGGCTGGGCGTGGCTGACGGTGCTGTTCCCGTCGATGGGCGTGATGTTCGCGCTGGCGGGCTCCCTGATGGCGCGCTCGCTGAAGCGCCCGGCGCTCGGGGTGATCCGGGGCCGGATCCGCCGGCTCCTGCCCCCGCTCTGGGCGTTCAGCGTGGTGGTGCTGGCGATGATGTTCGCGGGCGGCTGGAACCCGCTGAAGGACCCGGACCACGGAGGCACCTGGGGCCTGATCGACCTGGTCAACTACGTCTTCCCCGTCGGCGCCCCGCCCTTCCCCTGGCACCTCGGCGCCAAGTCCGGCCTGCTGGAGGACACCTGGGCGGTGCAGGCGGCCGGTCCGCTGTGGTACCTGCGGGCCTACCTGTGGTTCGTCATCGCCTCCCCGCTGCTGCTGTGGGCGTTCCGCCGGGCACCGTGGCCGACGCTGCTGGCGCCCCTGGGCCTCACGGCGGTCGTCGGCACGGGCTTGGTGAAGATCCCCGGCGAGACGGGCAACGCGGTGACGGACTTCGCGGTCTACGGCGGCTGCTGGGTCCTGGGCTTCGCCCACCACGAGGGCCTGCTCAAGCAGATCCCCCGCTACCTGTCGATCTCCTGCGCGTCCCTGCTGATGGCGTTCGGCCTGTGGTGGGCCTCCGGCCACCTGGGCCCCGACGGCTGGGACCTGAACGACATCCCCCTGGCCCAGGCGGCCTGGTCCTTCGGCTTCGTGGTGATCCTTCTCCAGTACTCCCCGTCCTGGCGCGAACTCCCGGGCCGCCTCGCCAGGTGGGACAAGCTCGTGACCCTCTCCAACAACCGCGCCGTTACGATCTACCTCTGGCACAACCTCCTCATCATGGCCACGGTCCCGATCCTCGACCTCCTCTACGAACTGCCGTTCCTGCAGAGCGACAGCGCGGTCTCCGCCCTGGACTCCACGTACACGATCTGGATGTTCGTCCTGGTCTGGCCCCTGATCGGCGCAGCGACCCTGGCGTTCGGCTGGGTCGAGGACGTCGCGGCGAAGCGGAAACCCCGGTTGTGGCCGAATAGTGCGCCTCGGGTGAGGGTTCGAGGGACCCGGAGGCGGGCGGTAACCGGCAGCTAAGCTGGGCCGTCATCGGCGGGGGCGGACGATGAGCGGCCCTTGTCCAGGGCCCCTTTTCGGTCGCAGGTGAGAGAACGACAGTGAGACGAGCACCGACAGCTGAGCCGGCCGGACCGCGCGCGCCGGTCTTCGGGCTGATCACACCCGAGGACTGGTACCGCATTCCGCTCCTGCCCGCCGACCGCCGCGAGGCGTCCGTGAGCGCCCTGGTCAAGCGGCAGTTCGCGGGCGTCGACGACCAGCCGGTACTGCGCCGCAAGGCCGAGGAGCAGCTGCTCGGCACGGCCGAGGCCGCCGTCCAGCAGGGCGGCGTGGTGCTGTACCTGTCGTTCCTGGAGGCCGGCGGCATCCCGCTGTCGGCCTCCCTGCTGGTCTCCCGCCTGTACGAGAGGTTCGACGGACTCGACGCCGTCGCCGCCCTGGCCGGCTCCGGCGAGGTCACGCTGGAGACACTGCCCGCCGTGGGCCGAGTGGCCCGGCTCCGGCGGCAGGAGCGGACGAAGCAGTCGCGCAAGCTGGGCTCCGAGTTCGAGGACACCGTCGTCGAGTACTTCGTACCGGTCCCGGACCGCGACGAGGTGCTGATGCTGACGTTCAGCACACCGCTGGAGCCGATCGCGGACGCCATGGTGGAGTTGTTCGACGCGGTGGCCGGAACCTTGCGCTGGCAGCACCGTCAGGAGGAGCGGACGGGGGAGGAGCGGGAGTGAGCGGCAAGCTCAGGGTCTCGACGCAGGATCTCGACACGGCCGGAACCGGCCTGCGGACGGTGGCGACCGAGCTGGAAGGGCTCGACAAGCTCATGGACGCCTACGACCGCCGCACGGTCGGACACCAGACGCTGCACGACCGGCTGCAGGAGTTCTCCGACGGCTGGGACGACAACCGCAAGAAGATGATCGAGGAGATCCAGGGGCTCGGGAAGATGGCCCAGGAGGCCGGGAAGGCCTACACCGCGCTCGACACCGCGCTGTACGACGCGCTCACGGGCAAGGGGAAGAAGAAGTGACCCGCCCCGCCGACCACCGGTGGGAGGTGCTGGGGGAGAGCGGCGACCCCGTGCCCGGCGACGTCACCGACATGAAGGCCCTCGCCCGCCGGTTCACGGCCACCGCCGAGACCATCACCAAGACCGCCGACGCGCTGCGCCGGATCGGCAACCTGGAGAGCTGGGACTCCGAGGCCGGCCGCGCCTTCGCCGAGAAGGCGACCGACACCGCCAAGACCGTGAGCAAGGCCCACGACCGCTACGCGGACGCCGGAGTCGCCCTCAAGGACTACTCCACCGAACTGGAGACCATCCAGGGGGAGGCGGACAAACTCCTCACCCAGGCGGAGACCAAGCACAACAGCCTGTCCACCGCCAAGTCCAAGGCGGACAACCCGCCGAAGGGCACCGACGACGCCGGGCAGGACAAGCTCGACAAGGCGGTCACCGACCTCCAGGAGGGGCTCGACGGGCTGCGCGGCCAGCTCGCCTCGCTGAAGACCCGTCACAAGGAGGCCGGCGACAAGGCCGCCCAGCGCATCCACGACACCACCGAGGGCGACGGCCTCAACGACGGCTGGCTGGACGACCTGCGGGACACCCTGAAACTCGTCAGCGACATCACGGGAGCCATCGCCGCCGTCTGCGGGGTGCTGTCCCTGCTCGTCGGCTGGATCCCCGTCATCGGACAGGCCCTGGCCGGAGTGCTCGGCACCATCGCCCTGGTCATGACCGCGATCTCACTGGTCTGCCATGTGCTGCTCGCCATCAACGGCGACGGCTCCTGGGGCGACGTGGCGATCGACGTGCTGGGCCTCGCCACGTTCGGCATCGGACGCGTCTTCTCCGCGGGCGCCAAGGCCGCCGCCACCGTCGGCCGCAGCCGCGTCTGGACGGCGGCCACGCAGTACGTGCGCGGCTGGAACCCGGGCATGAACTCGGCCGCGCGCCGCGCGCTCGTCGAGTCCATGGTCGGGGCGCGGGCCGGAGCGCGTCCCGGGGCGGCGCTGCCCGACGTCGGCCTGCGGGCGGCCTTCCGCGGACTGCCGAGCTCCTTCGCGGACGACCTGGCGAGCATCCGGGGCAACTGGCGGGACCTGTTCAAGGTCGGCGACAACCTCTCGGCGGCCCGCGACGCCTACACCGCCGCCGGGCCGCGCGGTCTTGCCAGCATGTACGCGGGCCCGGGCATGGTCGACGAACTCGCGCGCATCAAGAACATCGACCCGGCGGACCTGCGGTTCATCGGCACGCCCGACGCGTTCAAGCAGGCCATGGCGTACAACGCCGTCGGCCTCGGCGGTACCGGGACGGGCGCGGCCTCCGACACCAACAGCTTCGTCGGCCTGTTCGGCGGCGAGCCGGAGATCGACGTCACGGGCCCCGACGCGTCCCTGGCCGGACGGTGAGCGCGGTCATGACCAACCCGGCCGACTGGCGGGAGTGCCGGGTCGCACTTCCCGCCCACCACAACTGGCTGGTCCTGGACCTGGAGAGCGAGGACCCCGAGGACTGGGCGCGCACCCTCGCCGGACAGCACCTCGGCGGTGACGTCCCCGAGCCGTGGCGTGAGGCCTTCGCGGCGGACCTGCTCTGGTACTGGGGCGCGGCGGTGCGGCAGGGCGCCCTGTGCGCGGCGGTCCTGGCACCCCAGGACGGGCCCGTCGTCGCCGGTTGCACGGTGCGGGAGCTGACCGTCCCGGCGGAATCCCGGACCCTGGCCGCCTTCCGTGCCGAGGCGGAACGCGCGGAAGGCCCGTACTTCGGCGGGGAGCAGATCCTCACCGAGGTCGAACTGCCGCTGGGACCTGCCCTGCGCGTGCACCGCCAGGAGCCGACGGACCCGGACGCGGACAGCGGAACCGTCGTGGAGGGAGTGGCCCACTACGTCCTGCCGCGGCAACACCCCACCGCGCTGGAATGCCGGCTGCTGTGGACGTCCCTGGGGCTGGGCGCGGAGCTCGTCGAGGTCGCCGACGAGCTGGCGGACTCACTCCGCCTGGCGTGACGCGGCGGGACCCCGGCGCTTGGCGAACACATCGCCGAGACCGAACCGCTCCCAGGGGACCATCGCGAGCGGCATCCAGCTGAACCCGACGGCGAAGACGGCGACGACAGTAGTGACCTGAGCCGGGAGGAACCACCCCAGTTGGGCGACGAGCAGCGCCACGATCAGCAGCCAGATGTCGAACACCAGCACGGCCAGCACCTTGCGGGCCGCGGCCCCCGGGCCGACCCGGGGCGTGGTCTCGTTCCCTCGCACCATGCCGAAGAGGATCACCGGCAGCATCAGCCCGGTCAGCCCGCCGACCGCGATGCCTCCCACGACCAGGGCGTTGGTGCCGTCCTCCGGCACCATGCTCGACAGCGGAGCCGTGTCCACCGCCCCGCCCAGCAGGGCCACGGCCGCGAACGCGCCGAGCGTCGCCGTCGCCAGCACGAGGAGCATGCCCGCTCCGAAGGCCACGTTTGCGGCAAAGGAGCGCTGCGGGCGCCGCGTCCCGGGCCCTTCGGCCCCCGACTCAGCGGACATGGACTCTCCCCTTCCCGTATGGGGTCCGCTAGAGGATAACGGGACCCCGTTCCCCCGGTCTTTCCCGGTGTGGAAAACTGCCCGGGTTGCGCATGTGAACAACTGTGCCCAGTGGGCGTCCGGGGGAGCGGTGGATGAGTAAGCGGCAGACACAGAAGATGCTGCGGCTGATGGCGAGCGGAGAACCAGTCGAGCTCACCAGCCCGATGGCATCCGTGAAGAAGCTCGCCCGGCTGGCCTTCGTCGCCCAGCAGTTCGGCTACGAGTACGCGGACGTCCGGCAGAGCAGCGGCCGCAACGGCGCGCTCACCATGCTGATCCTGCCCGACCCCAGCCCGCAGGCCCGGGCCCGGGCCGCACAGAACTGGGCGCAGTACCCGGGCGCCGGCGACGGCGTCTCCCTCCCGCCGCTCGTGCCGGACGCGTTCGAGCTCCTCAAGGCCCGCATCAACTTCGACCTCACCGGCAGACACGCCGAGAAGCGCATGGGCTACGGGGCGCTCGGCGTCACGATCGGCTGCGTGGTCCTCGCCTTCCGGTCCGGCGGTGAGTCCTTCGACTTCATCGCGGCGGGTGCGGTGTGGCTCGTGATCATGGCGATCCTCGGCATCGGGCTGCTGGTCACGCGCAAGCGCAACACGAAGTTCGCCGCGCGGTTGCAGGCGGCCGGCTTCATGCCGGTGACGGATGAGAACGGGCGGGTGCGGTACCTGCCGCCAGGGGCGCAGCTGCCGGGGCACGGCAATCCGTTCGGGGCAGGGCCGTACGGCGGCGGGCAGGCGGCCGGGACGCCGGGGTACGCGGGTGCGCCGGGTCAGCCCGGAGTGCCCGGGCATCCGGGAGTGCCGGGTCAGCCCGGCGGGATGCCCGCCCCGGCCGCAGGCGCCCCCGCGGGGTACGGCCAGCAGGCGCCGGGGCCGTACGCCCAGCCGGCCCCGGGGCCGTACCCCGGACAGCCGGCCCCCGGCCCGTATCCCGGGCAGCAGCAGGCCCCCGGCCCGTACGGAGGCCCGTCGGCCCCGGGACCGTATCCCGCACAGCCCGCCCCCGGCCCGTACCCTGGACAGCCGGCCCCCGGACCTTTCGGAGGCGGGCCGACCCCCGCCCAGCCCGCCCCGGGCCCGTACGCGGCCCAGCCCGCCCCCGCGCCGTATCCCCCTCAGCAGCCCCCCGGCCCGTACGCCCAGCAGTACCCCCAGCAACAGCAGCCCCACAGCCACCAGAATCCCCACGGCCGGCCCCCGCAGCGCTGACCCGACGCCACCGGACCTCTCATCCCGTCCCAGGCCGGGGTGAGAGCAAAGTTCCCTCGCGGTCACCCGCTGGCACAGTCACGAAACGCGTCCTCCCTACCTTCGGGATCAGCACTCATAGAACGACCGAATCCCGGAGCAAGTGGAGGCGTCATGACAGGTCCTGGCACGGCACCCGCACCCCCGAGCAGGGGCGGACGCTGGATCCAGCACTGGGATCCGGAGAACGAGACCTTCTGGAAGGAGACGGGCGAGAAGGTCGCCCGCCGGAACCTCTTCTTCTCCGTGCTCTCCGAGCACATCGGGTTCTCGATCTGGACCCTGTGGTCCGTTCTGGTCCTCTTCATGGGCCCGGAGTACGGGCTGACCCCGGCCGACAAGTTCATGCTGACCTCGATGGTCACGCTCGTCGGCGCCGTCGTCCGCGTCCCCTACACCTTCGCTGTCGCGATCTTCGGCGGCCGGAACTGGACGATCATCTCCGCCGGCCTCCTCCTCGTCCCGACCGTCGCCGCGTTCACCGTGATGGAGCCGGGCACCTCCTTCTCCACCTTCCTCCTCGTCGGTCTGCTCGCGGGCATCGGCGGCGGCAACTTCGCCTCCTCCATGACCAACATCAACGCCTTCTTCCCGCTGCGGAAGAAGGGCTGGGCGCTCGGCCTGAACGCGGGCGGCGGCAACATCGGCGTCCCGGTGATCCAGCTGGCCGCCCTCGCGATCATCGGCGCCGGCGGCGGACCGCGCGTGCTGCTCGGGATCTACATCCCGCTGATCCTCGTCGCCGCCGTCATGGCCGCGCTCTTCATGGACAACATCGAGAACGTGAAGAACGACACCGGTGCCGCCAAGGACGCCTCACGGGACGCCCACACGTGGATCATGTCCTTCCTCTACATCGGCACGTTCGGGTCGTTCATCGGATACAGCTTCGCCTTCGGACAGGTCCTGCAGAACCAGTTCGGACGCACCCCGCTGGAGGCGGCGTACGTCACCTTCATCGGTCCGCTCCTCGGCTCGCTGATCCGGCCCCTGGGCGGCTGGCTGGCCGACAAGTACGGCGGCGCGAAGATCAGCCTGTGGAACTACGTCGGCATGGGCGTCGCCACGGCGGTCCTGATCGGTGCCTCGATGGAGAAGTCGCTGGCGCTGTTCACCGTGGCGTTCGTGGTGCTGTTCGTGCTCAGCGGGCTCGGCAACGGCTCGACGTTCAAGATGATCCCGGGCATCTTCCAGAACAAGGCCCTCGCCAAGGGGCTGCAGGGTGAAGCGGCCGCTGCCTACGGGCGTCGCCTCTCCGGCGCCTCCATGGGACTCATCGGCGCGGTGGGCGCGCTCGGCGGCGTCGGCATCAACCTCGCCTTCCGCCAGTCCTTCCTCTCCTACGGCTCCGGCACCGGGGCGTTCGTCGCCTTCCTCGCCTTCTACGCGGTCTGCTTCGCGGTCACCTGGGCCGTATACCTTCGCCGCACGACCTCCCGGGTACCCGCCACCACGGCGACCTCGGAGGCGGAGCCGCAGCTCAGCTACGCCAAGGTGTGACGTAACACCGTCGACATCAAGCCGATCCGAGCCTGTCACGAGCCGTTGACAGGCTCGATCGGCATGTAGGTACGCCGTACCCATCAGTACGACGACTCGAGTGCGGGACGAGAGCCATGTACGAGGAAGAACAGCGACCGGACCACGGCCCCCTGGCGGGTTTCACCGTGGGTGTGACGGCCGCGCGCCGGGCCGACGAGCTGGGAACGCTGCTCCAGCGGCGCGGTGCCGCCGTCATGCACGCCCCTGCCCTGCGGATCGTGCAGCTCGCCGACGACAGCGAACTGCTGGGCGCGACGAAGGAGCTCATCCGTCAGGTGCCGGACATCGTGGTCGCCACGACCGCGATCGGTTTCCGGGGCTGGGTCGAGGCCGCCGACGGCTGGGGACTCGGCGACGATCTGCTGTCCCGGCTCGGCGCCGCACGGATCCTGGCCCGCGGGCCCAAGGTGAAGGGCGCGGTCCGGGCCGCCGGGCTCACGGAGGAGTGGTCGCCGTCGTCGGAGTCCATGGCCGAGGTGCTCGACCGGCTGCTGGAGGAGGGCGTCGACGGACTGCGGATCGCGATCCAGCTGCACGGTGAGCCGCTGCCCGGGTTCGTGGAGGCGCTGCGCGAGGGCGGGGCCGAGGTCGTGGGCGTGCCCGTCTACCGGTGGATGCCGCCGGAGGACATCGCCCCGGTGGACCGCCTCCTGGACGCGACGGTCTCCCGGGGCGTGGACGCGCTGACCTTCACCAGTGCCCCGGCCGCGGCCTCCCTGCTCTCCCGGGCGGAGGAGCGCGGGATGCTCCCCGAGGTGCTGGAGGCCCTGAGCCACGACGTGCTGCCGGCCTGCGTGGGCCCGGTCACCGCCCTGCCGCTGCAGTCCCGCGGCCTCGACACGATCCAGCCCGAGCGCTTCCGGCTCGGCCCCCTGGTCCAGCTGCTCTGCAAGGAACTGCCCGGCCGGGCCCGCGCGCTGCCGATCGCCGGGCACCGGGTGGAGATCCGCGGCCACGCCGTCCTCGTCGACGACGACCTCAAGCCCGTGCCGCCCGCCGGCATGTCCCTGCTCCGCGCGCTCTCCCGCCGCCCCGGCTGGGTGGTCGCCCGCGCGGAACTCCTGCGCGCCCTGCCCGGCTCCGGCCGCGACGAACACGCGGTCGAGACGGCCATGGCCCGGCTCCGCACGGCCCTCGGCACCCCGAAACTGATCCAGACAGTGGTCAAACGGGGATACCGCCTCGCCCTGGACCCGGCAGCGGACACGAAGTACGCGGACGCGTGAGCGCGTCCGCGGGTTGAGCGAGATACCGCCACGCGGGTTACGCCGATGCCCGCCGCATGCCGACGGGGGCGGCGGGCCCGCCACGGCCGGAACCCGGGCCTTGGCGAAGCCGCCCCGCACGCGACCGGCCCGCGCGAGGGGTTTCCGGCGCCGGAGTGGGCAGGCACTGTAAGAGGGAACGGTTTCCCAGCCCTCTCACTGGCACCTCACTGACCCTCTCGCGACCGGGGTGCACCCCTAGGCGGTGACAGGCACATGGCACTGGGTACGGCCACGGCCCCGTACGAGCTGCGATTCGATGCCGGGCGGATCTGCCTCGACCTGCTCTCCACCACGCATCCGGAGGAACGGCTCGGCTCCGTGGACGTGCTGCGCGCCTGGATCACCGGCTCCGGGCTGGTCCCGGCGGACACCGCCCTGGCCCACGCCGACGCCGCCTGGCTGGCCGCCTTCCGCGAACTGCGCGGCCAGATCGACCGGTTGGTGCGCGGCTGGACGGGATCCGGAGCCCGGGCCTACGACTTCGCGCTGGCGCGGGTCAACGACCTCGCCCGTACCGCGCCCCCCGCCCCGCGCGCCGTCCGCGGGGGAGACGGCGAGCTCGTACGGCAGTTGGACGGCCCGCCCGGCTGCCCCGCCCTGCTCGCGGCCGTCGCCCGGGACGCCGTGGACCTGCTGACCGACCCCGTCGCCCGCGCGGCCCTGCGCCAGTGCGAGGGCGACAACTGCCGGATCGTGTACCTCGACACCTCCCGGGGACGCAGGAGGCGCTGGTGCTCCAGCGAGGTCTGCGGGAACCGCGAACGGGTCGCCCGGCACCGCCGCCGCGCGGCACTCACCCGGGCTTAAGTCCCTTTTGCCCATCGGGCCAAGGGTGTTGGGTGGTCGCTGCATCCAATTTCCCTGTCCTAAATGCGACTTCTGTGGACGCACTGTCGAAGTGATTTCGATTACATGCCGTTTACCTACGCACCCGTAGGGAAAGCCTGGCTTGATCTGGTCGATGTGGCGGAAATGTAAAGATCGCGCGGTGGGAATGTGCTCCCATGTCCCCCTCGTCACGTCACTTCGAAGAAATCTGTCACGCCACTTTGAACACCCAAAGCCTCGCGTCCGTACGGCATGTGGAGCGACCGACTGGGGGAACCCCCGGACACCGGAGGTGGGCGTGCGCAAGGATTCCGTCGTGGCCAATGAACGTGCACCGAGGGCCCGACATCGCATGTCCCAGCCCTCGGAACCCGACGAGGAGCTGATGCGTGCGCTCTACCGCGAACACGCCGGACCCCTGCTTGCGTATGTCCTGCGCCTGGTCGCCGGAGACCGGCAGCGCGCCGAGGACGTCGTGCAGGAGACGCTCATCCGTGCCTGGAAGAACGCCGGTCAGCTCAACAGAGCGACCGGATCGGTACGCCCCTGGCTGGTGACGGTCGCCCGGCGCATCGTCATCGACGGCCACCGCAGCCGGCAGGCCCGGCCGCAGGAGGTCGACCCGTCGCCGCTGGAGGTCATCCCCGCGGAGGACGAGATCGACAAGGCGCTGTGGCTGATGACTCTCTCGGACGCACTCGACGACCTGACCCCCGCCCACCGGGAGGTGCTCGTCGAGACGTATTTCAAGGGGCGTACGGTCAATGAGGCGGCCGAAACCCTGGGCATACCCAGCGGCACCGTCCGCTCCAGGGTGTTCTACGCCCTGCGTTCGATGAAGCTGGCACTGGAGGAGCGGGGGGTGACGGCGTGATGAGTGTTTACGGGGGTAACCAGGGGTTCGGTACGGGAGGCATGGGTATGTCTGGACCCATGCAGGAATCTCCGGTGCCGAACGAGCACGAGACCGTCGGCGCCTACGCTCTCGGCATCCTCGACGACGCCGAAGCAACCGCCTTCGAAGCCCACCTCGCGACCTGCGAATGGTGCGCCCAGCAGCTCGACGAGCTGGCCGGCATGGAGCCGATGCTCGCCGCCCTCGCCGACCTGCCCGGCTCCGGCACACCCGCGATCGGCGAGTCGCTGTCCGCGAAGCCCCGGCCGCGCCTGGTGGAGAAGCTGGTCGACGAGGTCGCCGACCGCCGCGCCCAGAAGCGCCGCCGCAGTTTCTACATGGTGGCCGCGGCCGGCGCGCTGATCATCGGCGGCCCCTTCGTCGCGGTCGCGACGAACAGCGGCGGTGACGGCGGCGGCGCGGAGAACCGTCCGCTCGCCTCCAGCCCCGCCAAGGAGGCCTTCGACGGCATCTCCGACAAGATCTCGGCCACCGACCCGAGCACCAAGGTCACCGCGACGGTCGCCCTCCAGAAGAAGGACTGGGGGACGGGCGTGGTCACGGAGCTGAAGAACGTCAAGGGCCCGCTCAAGTGCGCCCTCGTCGCGGTCGGCAAGAACGGCGAGCGGGAGACCCTGTCCTCCTGGTCCGTCCCGGAATGGGGCTACGGCCTCCCGGACGCCAAGTCCGAGAAGGCCAAGGAGCCCCTGTACGTCCAGGGCGGCGCCGCCTTCGACCCGAACGAGATCGACCACTTCGAGGTAGTGACCTTCGACGGCAAGCGGCTGGTCGAGGTCGACGCGTAGCCTTACCGGGTCCCCTTCGCGTACGGTGGACGGCTGCCCAGCACGTCAGAAGGGGGCCCGGTGGCCGCTCAGGCTCAGCAGGAAACCGCGCTCGACTCCCTGAGAGACAGAGAGATCAGCGTCGAACAGGAACACCTGGACCGGGTGTACCGGCGCCTCGAGGAGAAGATCCACGAGGCCGAGTTCCTCATGAACGACGCGGCCCAGCGTGGCCAGGTCGGCACGCCCGGCGCGCTCGCGGAGCGGGACGCCCAGGTCTTCCGGGCCGGCATACACCTCAGCCGGCTGAACAACGAGTTCGAGGACTTCCTCTTCGGCCGTATCGACCTGCTGCGCGGCAAGGACGGCAAGAAGGGCCCGGACGGCGCGTACACCGCTGTGGAGCCCGCCGAGGGCGCGGTCCGGGAGGACAACACCGCCGACATCGCCGAGACGCTGCACATCGGCCGCATCGGTGTCCTCGACCAGGACTACGCCCCGCTGGTCATCGACTGGCGGGCCCCGGCCGCAGCTCCCTTCTACCGCTCCACCCCGGTCGACCCCGGCCGGGTCGTCCGCCGCCGGGTCATCCGCTCCAAGGGCCGCAAGGTCCTCGGCGTCGAGGACGACCTGATGCGCCCCGAGCTGACGGCCTTCCTCGACGGCCACGAGCTGCCCGTCATCGGCGACGGCGCCCTGATGGCCGCGCTCGGCCAGGCCCGCAGCCACACCATGCGCGACATCGTCGCCTCCATCCAGGCCGAGCAGGACCTGGTCATCCGCGCCCCCGCCGCCTCCGTGACGTACGTCGAGGGCGGCCCCGGCACCGGCAAGACCGCCGTTGCCCTGCACCGCGCGGCCTACCTCCTCTACCAGGACCGCCGCCGGTACGCGGGCGGCATCCTGATCGTCTCGCCGACCCCGCTGCTCGTCGCCTACACCGAGGGCGTGCTGCCCTCCCTCGGCGAGGAGGGCCAGGTCGCCATCCGCGCCATCGGCTCACTCGTCGACGGCGCCGAGGCCACGCTCTACGACTCCCCTTCCGTGGCCCGCGCCAAGGGCTCGTCCCGCATGCTCAAGGTGCTGCGCAAGGCCGCGCGCGGAGCCCTGGAGCTGAACGATTCACCGGAGCGGCTGCGCGTCGTCGCCTTCGGTCGCCGCCTGGAACTGGAGGCCGGGCAGCTGGCGGACATCCGCCGCGCCGTCCTCGGCGGCACCGCCCCCGTGAACCTGCTGCGCCCCCGCGCCCGCAAGCTCCTCCTGGACGCCCTGTGGGAGCGGTCCGGCGCGGCGGGCCGGCACACCGACCCGGAGCTGGCCGCCGAGCTGCGCTCCTCCTTCGACGAGGACATCACCTCCGAGGACGCATTCATCGCGTTCCTCGACGCCTGGTGGCCCGAGCTGACCCCGGCGGCCGTCCTGGACGCCATGGCCGACGAGCGGCGCCTCGGCCGCTGGGCCCGGCGGATCCTCAACCCCGGCGAGATCCGCAAGGTCGCCCGCTCCCTCAAGCGCGAGGGCCGTTCCGTGCACGACATCGCGATGCTCGACGAGCTCCAGGCGATCCTCGGCGCCCCCGCCCGGCCCCGGAAGAGGCGCGAGCTCGACCCGCTCGACCAGCTCACCGGCCTGGAGGAGCTGATGCCGGTGCGCGAGGAGTCGCAGCGCGAGCGCGCCGAGCGCCTCGCGCAGGAGCGCACCGAGTACGCGCACGTCATCGTCGACGAGGCCCAGGACCTCACCCCGATGCAGTGGCGCATGGTCGGCCGCCGCGGCCGGCACGCCACCTGGACGGTCGTCGGTGACCCGGCCCAGTCCTCCTGGTCCGACCCGGACGAGGCCGCCGAGGCCCGCGACGAGGCTCTCGGCACCCGCCCGCGCCGCCGCTTCGAGCTCACCGTGAACTACCGCAACCCGGCCGAGATCGCCGATCTCGCCTCGAAGGTGCTCGCCCTGGCCATGCCCGGCTCCCCGTCCCCGAAGGCGGTCCGCTCCACCGGCGTCGAGCCGCGTTTCACGGTCGTGGGCGACACCTTGGCCGAAACCGTCCGCGCCGAGGCGGCCCGGCTGCTGGAGCGCGTCGACGGCACGGTCGGCGTGGTCGTCGCCATGCAGCGCCGCGAGGAGGCCCGGCGCTGGCTCGCCGGGCTCGGCGACCGGGTGGTGGCACTGGGCAGCCTGGAGGCGAAGGGCCTGGAGTACGACGCGACGGTCGTGGTCTCCCCGGCGGAGATCGCCGACGAGTCCCCGGCCGGTCTGCGTGTGCTCTATGTCGCACTGACCCGGGCCACCCAGCAGCTCACGGTCGTCTCGGCGGACCGGGACGAGCCGGACGCGGCGGGAGTACCGGACCTGCTCAGGGACTGATTACCGTCCATCCGGCGACCGCGCCCCCGATACCCACTTGCCGGCGAAATGAACTCCCGGTACGGGAATGGCCTTACGGGATCTGTTTGTTAGCCTGGATGTGGCACCGGCCCGATCCAAGCCCCCGGGCCCAACCATCGTCGCTACGAGCGACCACTTGCCGCGAGGCGAGCATGGCGGGTCGGTGCCGCCTGACTTACGAAGGGACCCACGTCATACGTGACGTGGGTCTCTTTTTGCTGGCCTGTTCCGCGAACAAAACGTTCGCAATTGAGGGTGGCTACCTGCTACTCAGCGGTAGGTGCGACGATCGGACGGCACAACTCAGCGTCAGGTGAAAGCAGAGGAAGTCGGCCATGGCAACGGCGCCCAGCGTCTCCTACTCGATGACGGTCCGGCTGGAGGTGCCCGCGAGCGGAACCGCCGTCTCGCAGCTCACCACCGCCGTGGAGTCCTCCGGAGGCTCGGTGACCGGCCTCGACGTCACCGCATCCGGTCACGAGAAGCTCCGTATCGACGTCACCATCGCGGCCTCGTCGACCGCGCACGCGGACGAGATCGTCGAGGAACTCCGCGGCATCGAGGGCGTCACGCTGGGCAAGGTCTCGGACCGGACCTTCCTCATGCACCTCGGCGGCAAGATCGAGATGGCGTCGAAGCACCCCATCCGCAACCGTGACGACCTGTCCATGGTCTACACGCCGGGCGTGGCCCGCGTCTGCATGGCGATCGCCGAGAACCCCGAGGACGCCCGTCGCCTCACCATCAAGCGCAACTCCGTTGCGGTCGTGACGGACGGCTCGGCCGTGCTGGGCCTGGGCAACATCGGGCCGAAGGCCGCGCTGCCCGTCATGGAGGGCAAGGCGGCCCTCTTCAAGCGGTTCGCCGGCATCGACGCCTGGCCGATCTGCCTCGACACCCAGGACACCGACGCGATCGTCGAGATCGTCAAGGCGATCGCCCCGGGCTTCGCCGGCATCAACCTGGAGGACATCTCCGCGCCCCGCTGCTTCGAGATCGAGGCCCGGCTGCGCGAGGCCCTCGACATCCCCGTCTTCCACGACGACCAGCACGGCACCGCGATCGTCGTCCTCGCCGCCCTCAAGAACGCGCTGCGTGTCACGGGCAAGGCGATCGAGAACATCCGGGTCGTCATGTCCGGCGCCGGCGCGGCCGGTACGGCCATCCTGAAGCTGCTGCTCGCCGCGGGCGTCAAGAACGCCGTCGTCGCCGACATCCACGGCGTCGTGCACGCCGGCCGCGAGGACCTGGTGGACGCCGCCCCGGACTCGGCGCTGCGCTGGATCGCCGACAACACCAACCCCGAGGGCCTGACCGGCACCCTCAAGGAGGCCGTGCGCGGCGCTGACGTCTTCATCGGCGTCTCGGCCCCGAACGTCCTGGACGGCGACGACGTGGCCGCCATGGCCGAGGGAGCCATCGTGTTCGCGCTCGCGAACCCGGATCCCGAGGTCGACCCGGCAATCGCCCGTCAGACCGCGGCCGTTGTGGCCACGGGCCGTTCCGACTTCCCGAACCAGATCAACAACGTGCTGGTCTTCCCGGGTGTCTTCCGCGGTCTGCTGGACGCCCAGTCCCGCACGGTCAACACCGAGATGATGCTGGCCGCCGCGTCCGCCCTGTCGGACGTGGTCACCGAGGACGAGCTGAACCCGAACTACATCATCCCGAGCGTCTTCAACGACAAGGTCGCGGGGGCGGTCGCCGGAGCGGTCCGGGAGGCCGCGAAGGCGGTCGGCGCGGCGGCGGCGACCTCGCAGCCGTAGGGCGACAGCCCTGCGGACGGCTGTGAGGATTGCCACGACTGGCCTGGCAACGGCGCGTCGGGGAACCCGACTCCTCGGGCCGCCCTCTATCGTGTCGGCCAGGCTCAGGCCCTCTTTTCGTGTGACTCCCAAGGGTGTTCTCACGACTCCTGCGGGTGCCGGATTGGCTTTCCCGCCGCAGGTAGAGGCAGGATGCGTCCCTGGGCGCGAGGGTCTGACGACGGACCCGGGTCCGGGGACTCACGGAGGACCCTGGCAGCATCGGCTTCGATCTGACGCCTCAACGGCAAGATGAACACGGGAGTAACAACATGAACCGCAGTGAGCTGGTGGCCGCGCTGGCCGACCGCGCCGAGGTGACCCGCAAGGACGCCGACGCCGTTCTGGCCGCGTTCGCCGACGTGGTCGGCGACATCGTCTCCAAGGGCGACGAGAAGGTCACCATCCCCGGCTTCCTGACCTTCGAGCGCACCCACCGTGCCGCTCGCACCGCCCGCAACCCGCAGACCGGCGAGCCCATCCAGATCCCGGCCGGCTACAGCGTGAAGGTCTCCGCGGGCTCGAAGCTCAAGGAAGCCGCCAAGGGCAAGTAACCCTGCCGTTCGTACGCCCATGGTGTGCGAACCACAGTGAGTGACATCAAAGGGGCGGCCACCCGAACCGGGTGGCCGCCCCTTTGGGTATCACCGCACGTGCTATCCGAGCGCCTTGCCCGGCAGCTCGACCTTCGCGCCGAGCTCCACCAGTTTCTCCATGAAGTTCTCGTAGCCCCGGTTGATGAGGCCGATGCCGTGGACGCGGGACGTGCCCTGGGCCGCCAGCGCCGCGATGAGGTACGAGAAGCCGCCGCGGAGGTCGGGGATGACCAGGTCGGCGCCCTGGAGCTTCGTGGGGCCGGAGACGACGGCGGAGTGCAGGAAGTTGCGCTGGCCGAAGCGGCAGTCGGAGCCGCCCAGGCACTCGCGGTAGAGCTGGATGTGCGCGCCCATCTGGTTCAGGGCGGAGGTGAAGCCGAGGCGGGACTCGTAGACCGTCTCGTGGATGATGGACAGGCCCGTGGCCTGGGTCAGGGCCACCACCAGCGGCTGCTGCCAGTCGGTCTGGAAGCCGGGGTGGACGTCCGTCTCCAGCGCGATGGACTTCAGCTGGCCGCCGGGGTGCCAGAAGCGGATGCCCTCGTCGTCGATCTCGAAGGCCCCGCCCACCTTCCGGTAGGTGTTCAGGAACGTCATCATCGAGCGCTGCTGGGCGCCGCGGACGTAGATGTTGCCCTCGGTCGCCAGCGCGGCCGACGCCCAGGACGCGGCCTCCAGGCGGTCGGACAGGGCGCGGTGGTTGTAGCCGCCGAGCTGGTCCACACCGGTGATGCGGATCGTCCGGTCGGTGTCCATCGCGATGATGGCGCCCATCTTCTGAAGGACGCAGATCAGGTCCTCGATCTCGGGCTCGACGGCCGCGTTCGAGAGCTCGGTGACGCCCTCGGCGAGCACTGCCGTCAGCAGCACCTGCTCGGTCGCGCCCACGGACGGGTACGGCAGCCGGATCTTCGTGCCCCGCAGCCGCTGCGGCGCCTCCAGGTACTGTCCGTCCGCCCGCTTCTCGATCCGCGCGCCGAACTGCCGCAGCACGTCGAAGTGGAAGTCGATGGGCCGGCCGCCGATGTCGCAGCCGCCGAGGCCCGGGATGAACGCGTGGCCGAGGCGGTGCAGCAGGGGGCCGCAGAAGAGGATCGGAATACGGCTCGAACCCGCGTGGGCATCGATGTCAGCGACGTTCGCGCTCTCCACGCGCGTCGGGTCCATCACCAGTTCGCCGGGTTCGTCCCCCGGACGGACCGTCACACCGTGCAGCTGCAACAGGCCCCGTACGACCCGTACGTCACGGATGTCCGGAACATTGCGGAGTCGGCTCGGCGCGCTGCCCAGCAGCGCTGCCACCATGGCCTTCGGTACGAGGTTCTTCGCACCGCGGACACGGATCTCGCCCTCCAGCGGGGTTCCGCCGTGGACAAGCAGGACATCGTCGTTGACGGTCATGAATCTCGCGTTCCGTGGAGTCGGGCAGGGGCCAGGAGGGAAAGGGTAATCGCCCCCCACCCCCCTTCCGTAAGCCTGAGTCAGACCCAGCCACGTCATAGATCTGTCACAACACGAACCGTTCCGTGCCGGGCACGTGGGGTCACGGTCACGTCCGTGCGCGTGGGACGCATCAGTGCGCCCTGAGCTGCGTGCACTCGCGTCCCCCCGTTGCCTCCCCACGGGGAGGGAAGATGCGGGATCATGTCTGGCATGACCGAGGTGTCCTCGCTCACAGGGCGGTTGCTCGTGGCCACGCCCGCCCTGGCGGACCCGAACTTCGACCGCGCGGTGGTGCTGCTCCTCGACCACGACGAGGAGGGCTCTCTCGGTGTCGTCCTCAACCGTCCCACCCCGGTGGACGTGAACGACATCCTGGAGGGCTGGGGCGATCTCGCCGGCGAACCCGGCGTCGTGTTCCAGGGCGGCCCGGTGTCGCTGGACTCCGCCCTCGGGGTCGCCGTCGTCCCCGGCGGCGCGTCCGGGGAGGCGGCACCGCTGGGCTGGCGCCGGGTGCACGGCGCGATCGGTCTCGTCGATCTGGAGGCCCCGCCGGAGCTGCTGGCCTCCGCCCTCGGCTCCCTGCGGATCTTCGCCGGATACGCCGGCTGGGGCCCCGGCCAGCTGGAGGACGAGCTGGTGGACGGCGCGTGGTACGTCGTCGAGTCGGAGCCCGGCGACGTCTCCTCGCCGTCCCCGGAGCGGCTCTGGCGCGAGGTGCTGCGCCGCCAGCGCAACGAGCTGGCGATGGTGGCGACGTACCCGGACGACCCTTCGCTCAACTGATGTCTGTGACCTTCAGTACCCTTGGGCCTATGAGCACTCTCGAGCCCGAGCGCGGGACTGGTACGGGGACCCTCGTAGAGCCGACGCCGCAGACCTCCCACGGTGACGGTGACCACGAGCGCTTCGCCCACTACGTCCAGAAGGACAAGATCATGGCGAGCGCCCTCGACGGCACCCCCGTCGTGGCGCTGTGCGGCAAGGTCTGGGTGCCGGGCCGCGACCCGAAGAAGTACCCGGTGTGCCCCATGTGCAAGGAGATCTACGAGTCCATGGGCTCCGGCGACGACGACAAGGGCAAGGGCGACAAGTAGGCCCGACCCGCGTGGCGTAAAGCCTCCAGGGTGCGTTTTGCGCGCTCTGGAGGCTTTTGTGCTGTCCGGGCGTTGCGCAGGATGCGTCTGCCGGTCACAGAGTGGTTGAGACCTCTTGTGGGCGTGTTCATGCAGTCCCTAGCCTCCGAGGTGTTGTGCACAGCGAAACCTTCATTGCGCATGTTGCAACACTCCTTCGGAGGAGCACTCCATGAAGCTGTCCGTCCGATGCACCGGGCTCACCGCCGTCACCGCGCTCGCCGCTCTCCTGGCCACCGCCTGCGCGCCCCAGACCGCCACGAACTCCTCCTCCGACAAGGACGAGAAGACCGGCACGCTGCGCGTGTGGCTCTTCCAGGAGGTCGGCAACACCCCCAAGGAGAAGGCCGTCGACTCCGTCGTCACCGCCTTCGAGAAGGCCCACAAGGGCACCGAGGTCGACGTCGAGTACATCCCGGTCGACACCCGCGCCCAGCGCGTCAAGGCCGCCTTCAACGACCCCGCCTCCGCTCCCGACGTGATGGAGTACGGCAACACCGACACGGCCGGGTATGTGAAGGACGGCGGACTCCTCGACGTCACGAAGGAGTTCGCTGACTGGAGCGAGGCCAAGGACACCGACCCGACGGCCAAGCAGTCGGTGACGGTCGACGGCAAGGTCTACGGCGCCCCCTTCTACGTGGGCGTCCGCGCCCTGTACTACCGCACGGACGTGTTCAAGGAGCTCGGCCTGTCCGTCCCGAAGTCGATGGACGAACTGGCCTCCACCGCCCGCAAGATACGCGCCGCGAAGCCCGAGCTGTACGGGCTGGTGGTCGGCGGCGCCTACACCTACGGCGCGATGCCCTTCGTCTGGGCCAACGGCGGTGAACTCGCGAACGGCAAGGGCGGTTCCTACGCCTCCGGCATCGACAGCCCTCAGGCGCAGAAGGGCATCAAGGCGTACACGTCCCTCTTCGGCGCCGACAACTGTCCGGCCGCCAAGTGCGCGGGCATGGGCGGCAACGACACGATCTCGGCCTTCGCCGCGGGCAAGGCGGGCATGGCGATCGGCGGCGACTTCAGCCACACCGCCGTCGAGGCCGGGAAGGTCAAGGGCAAGTACGCCGTCGTCCCGCTGCCGGGCGTGAAGCCCGGCTCGATCGCACCGGCCTTCGCGGGCGGCAACAACATCGGCGTCCTGAAGGGCACGTCCCACCGCACGCTCGCGGTCCAGTTGATGGAGCAGCTCGCCTCCAAGAAGACCCAGACGGAACTCTTCGACGCGATGGGCTTCCTGCCGACCTTCACGGACGTCCGCCAACGGGTCGCGGCGGAGGAACCGTTCGTGAAGCCCTTCGTGCAGACCCTCTCGGCCGGCACGAAGTTCGTCCCGGCCTCACCCGCCTGGGCCCAGATCGACTCCTCGCTCGTTCTGCCCACGATGTTCCAGGAGATCATCACGGGCAAGAAGGACGTGACCGCCGCGTCCGAGGACGCCGCACAGAAGATGAACACCGCGTTCGGCTCCGCCGGGTGAGCCGGATGAACGACAGCAGGGTGAGCGTCACCGCACCGGTGGGGCCGACCGCGGGGCGCTCTCCGTCGGCGGACGGTTCAAGTGAGGCCCGCGCCGCGCGTCGGGGCGCGGCCGGCGGGTCCCCGCTCGTGTCCGGCGGCTGGACACCATGGCTGTATCTCGCGCCCGCGCTCGTCGTGCTCGGTGGGCTGCTCCTCTACCCCATCTATCAGCTCGGGCTGATCTCGTTCTTCGAGTACACGCAGGCCCAGGTCAGTGGCGGGGAACCGACCCGGTTCCGGGGGGTCGCGAACTACGCCGAGTTGTTCGGGGATCCGCAGTTCTGGCAGGTGCTGCTCGCCACCGTGCTGTTCGCGGCGGCCTGTGTGGTCTCCACGCTCGCGGTCGGTTGTGCTCTCGCCGTGCTGCTCACGCGCGTCCGGGCCGTACCGCGGCTCGCGCTGATGCTGGCCGCCCTGGGCGCGTGGGCCACCCCGGCCGTGACCGGTTCCACGGTCTGGCTGTTCCTCTTCGACCCGGACTTCGGCCCGGTCAACCGGATGCTGGGACTCGGCGACCACTCGTGGACGTACGGGCGTCTCAGCGCCTTCTTCCTCGTCCTGCTCGAAGTGGTGTGGTGTTCCTTCCCGTTCGTGATGGTGACCGTCTACGCGGGGATTCGCGCCGTACCGGCCGAAGTGCTGGAGGCCGCCGCCCTGGACGGTGCCTCGCAGTGGCGCATCTGGCGTTCCGTACTCGCCCCGATGCTCCGGCCCATCCTGGTCGTCGTCACCATCCAGTCGGTCATCTGGGACTTCAAGGTCTTCACCCAGATCTACGTCATGACGGGCGGCGGCGGCATCGCGGGCCAGAACCTGGTCCTGAACGTCTACGCCTACCAACAGGCGTTCGCGTCCTCGCAGTACAGCCTCGGCTCGGCGATCGGCGTGGTGATGCTGCTGATCCTGCTCGCCGTCACGCTCGTGTACCTGCGGCTGCTGCGCCGGCAGGGGGAGGAACTGTGAACCCGCTTCGCGTTCGGGTGCGCCGCCCGGGGCGGCTGGCCGCCGAGGCCTCGGCTCTGCTGGTCGCGGTCGTCGTCGCCTTCCCCCTCTACTGGATGGTGCTCAGCGCCTTCAAACCGGCCGGGGAGATCGAGTCGAGCGAGCCCAGGCCGTGGACGCTCGCGCCTTCTTGGGACTCCTTCCGGCGGGTCTTCGGGCAGCAGGAATTCGGCCGTTACTTCCTCAACAGCCTCGTCGTCGCGGGCTGTGTCGTGATCGCCTCCGCGTTGATCGCGTTTCTCGCCGCGACCGCCGTGACACGATTCCGGTTCCGCCTCCGGACCACCTTGCTGATCATGTTTCTGGTGGCGCAGATGGTGCCCGTGGAGGCACTGACGATCCCCCTCTTCTTCCTCATGCGGGACTTCGGTCAGCTGAACACGCTCGGTTCGCTGATCCTGCCCCACATCGCCTTCTCGCTGCCCTTCGCGATCTGGATGCTGCGGGGGTTCGTGAAAGCCGTTCCGGAGGCCCTGGAGGAGGCTGCCTACATCGACGGGGCGAGCAGGGCGCGATTCCTGTGGCAGATCCTTTTCCCGCTCGTCCTGCCGGGGCTCGTGGCCACCAGCGTGTTTTCCTTCATCTCCGCCTGGAACGACTTCCTCTTCGCCAAGTCGTTCATCATCAGTGACACGTCCCAGTCGACGCTGCCGATGGCGCTGCTGGTCTTCTACAAGCCCGACGACCCGGACTGGGGCGGCGTGATGGCGGCATCGACGGTGATGACGATTCCGGTGCTGATCTTCTTCGTACTCGTGCAGCGACGGCTGGTGTCGGGGCTGGGCGGCGCGGTCAAGGACTGAAAGGCCTGATCATTCATGGATCTCATTCCGGCACCTCACCAGATGGAGCGGGCCACGGGCTTCTTCGAACTCGGCGACGGCTTCGGCATCGAGGCCGGGCCGGGCACCGAGGACACCGCGCGATGGCTGCGCGCGACGCTCGGCCCGGCGACCGGACTCGCGCTGCCGCCCAAGAAGGGGGACGAGCACGACGTCCTCCATCTGTCCGTCCGTCCCGGACTCGACGCCGAGGCCTACCGCCTCGTCATCGCCCCCCATGGCGTCCACATCCAGGGCGGCTCGCACTCCGGTGTCTTCTGGGGCGCCCAGACGCTGCGCCAGCTTCTCGGCTCCGACGCCTTCCGGCGCGCACCCCTTCCCGGCCGTACGTGGCGGCTGCCCCTGACGGAGATCCGGGACTCCCCCCGCTTCCGCTGGCGCGGTCTCATGCTCGACGTGGCCCGGCACTTCATGCCCAAGGACGGCGTCCTGCGCTACCTGGACCTGATGGCCGCCCACAAACTCAACGTCTTCCACTTCCATCTGACGGACGACCAGGGCTGGCGCATCCAGATCGAGCGGCATCCACGGCTGACGGAGATCGGCTCCTGGCGGGCCCGGACGAAAACTGGCCACCGGGCCTCACCCCTGTGGGAGGAGAAGCCGCACGGCGGCTACTACACCCAGGACGACATCCGGGAGATCGTCGCCTACGCCGCCGAGCGGCATATCACCGTCGTCCCCGAAATCGACGTACCCGGCCACTCGCAGGCCGCCATCGCCGCGTACCCGGAACTCGGCAACACCGACGTCATCGACACCACCGCCCTCTCCGTCTGGGACACCTGGGGAATCAACCCGAACGTACTCGCCCCCACTGACAACACCCTGCGCTTCTACGAGGGCGTCTTCGAGGAAGTGCTGGAGCTGTTCCCGTCGGAGTTCGTCCACGTCGGCGGCGACGAATGCCCCAAGGACCAGTGGCGGCGGTCCGGGACCGCCCAGGCGCGCATCAGGGAACTCGGCCTCGCGGACGAGGACGAGCTCCAGTCCTGGTTCATCGGGCACTTCGACGCGTGGCTCTCCGCGCGCGGGCGCCGGCTGATCGGCTGGGACGAGATCCTTCAGGGCGGGCTCGCGAAGGGCGCGGCCGTGTCCTCCTGGCGCGGCTACGCCGGGGGCATCGCCGCCGCCCGGGCCGGCCACGACGTCGTCATGTGCCCCGAGCAGCAGGTGTATCTGGACCACCGTCAGGACCCGGGCCCCGACGAGCCGGTACCGATCGGGTGGGTGCGCACCCTGGAGGACGTCTACCGGTTCGAGCCCGTGCCGCCGGAGCTGACGCCCGAGGAGGCCCGGCACGTGCTGGGCACCCAGGCCAACGTGTGGACCGAGGTGATGGAGGACCCCGCACGTGTGGACTACCAGACGTTCCCCCGGCTCGCGGCCTTCGCCGAGGTCGCCTGGAGCGCCCTGCCGGTCCCGGCGGAACGGGACTTCGCCGGCTTCGAGCGCCGTATGGCCGCCCACTACCGGCGGCTCGACGCCCTCGGCGTCGCCTACCGGCCACCCACCGGACCGCTGCCCTGGCAGCGGCGCCCCGGGGTGCTGGGCCGCCCGATCGACGGCCCGCCGCCCCACCGGTAGCAACCGGCCCCGCCACCGAACAGCTCGAACAGGCCACAGAAAATGCGCACAAGGGTCACCGAAAGTGCCAATCGACACGCACCGGCGAACCCGTGCGAAAACGGACCATCTCTCCGGTGAGGTGGGCGAATGCCTCCTAGCGGACCCGTGTCTTCGGCTCTCGCCAAGATGTGCCAGAGTTGCCACGTCCGCCCTGTCAGCACGTACCGTACGGCAGCACAGGTGGGACCAGGTGGGGCAGCGGGAAGGGGCAGCCGGTTTGACCACGCACGCACCGCAGGCGGCGCAGGCCGTCACGCTGCCCACGACGCTGGACGAGGCCGTGGCGGCACTCACCGCCGTGCCCGCCGCCGTGCCCGTCGCGGGCGGCACCGACCTGATGGCCGCCGTCAACTCCGGGCAGCTCAGGCCCGCCGCGCTGGTGGGACTCGGCAAGATCAGCGAGATCCGCGGCTGGCAGTACCAGGACGGACACGCGCTGCTCGGCGCGGGCCTCACGCACGCGCGCATGGGCCGCCCCGACTTCGCGGCATTGATCCCGGCGCTCGCCGCCGCCGCGCGCGCCGCGGGCCCGCCGCACATCCGCAACGCGGGCACCCTGGGCGGCAACATCGCCTCGGCCGCCCCCACCGGGGACGCGCTGCCGGTGCTGGCCGCCCTGGAGGCGACCCTGATCATCGCGGGCCCGGGCGGAGCCCGCCGGGAACTCCCGGTGTCACACCTGCTGGCCGGGATGGACATGCTGCGCGCCGGTGAACTCATCGGCTACGTGCGCGTGCCGCTGCTGCACGCCCCGCAGGTCTTCCTGAAGGCGACCGGCCGTACCGGCCCGGGGCGCGCGGTGGCTTCCGTGGCCCTGGTCCTGGACCCCGCGCGCCGGGGCGTGCGCTGCGCGGTGGGCGCCATAGCGCCGATGCCGCTGCGGCCCCTGGAGGCCGAGCAGTGGGTCGGCCGGCTCATCGACTGGGACAACAACCGCGCGCTCGTGCCGGAGGCGCTGAACGCCTTCGGGGAGTACGTCGCCGCGGCCTGCATCCCCGACGCGGCCCCGGCCGAGGACGGCTCCGTACCGCAGCTTCCGCCTGCCGTACTGCACCTGCGGCGCACCGTCGCCGCGCTGGCCCGACGAGCACTGGGGAGGGCGCTGTCGTGACCGACGACCAGCACGGAGAGGGCACGCCCCGGGGCGGGAGCCGCTGGGACCCGCTGCCCCAGGGCGAGTACGACGACGGCGCCACCGCCTTCGTCGAACTCCCCGAGGGGGGCGTCGACGCCCTGCTGGCCGCCGACAGTCCCCTCGCCGCGCCCGGCCACGGCTACGTACCGCCGCAGATAACGGTCGACCCCCCCACGACCGCCGGGACCGACCCGGCGGCCCCGGGCGGGTGGCCGGTGCCCGGCGTGCCCGTCGACGGCGCCCAGTGGCACGACCCGCACGCGGCACACCAGCAGGGCCACGAGCAGGGCGGTCACCAGCAGTCCGGACACGACACGGGGGAGCGGTCGTACGGCTCGCAGGCGCCGTACGGATCGGGCACGCCGTACGGCTCCGACGCGCAGGCGGGGCGGCACGGCGGAAACGACCGCTTCACGTACAACCCGGGAGCCACCGGGCAGTGGCACTTCGAGGATGCCGCGGCGGCGGAGACCGCGCCCGGCCATGACGTGACCGGGCAGTGGTCCATCCCCGTCGCCGGGGGCGACCTTCCGGACGAGTCGGGCGAGTTCACCACGTCCTCGCTCGTCGAACAGTGGGGCGGCACCCCGCCGCCCACGCTGCCGGGCGGCGCGCCCGCACCGTGGGCGACCCAGGCGGCGGGCCGGCCGTGGGGGCAGGAGGACCCGCAGGACACGGCGGGGCAGGAGCGGCCCGGGCCGGGATATCCGCACGGGCACGAGCAGGGCGAGGGGCACGGACACGGGCAGCCGGGTGCTGCCGGACCGGCCTCCGGGTACGCACCGCAGCCGGGCGCGCGGAACCCCCACGCCCCGGATCAGCAGCCCGCCGGGCCCATGCCGCAGGAGGCAGACCCGGCGGCCGGCCACGCCCCGGGAGAGCCCGACGGCACCGGTCACGCGCCGCAGTGGCCGGAGGGTGCGGGACAGACGCCGGAGTCGTCCGGCTTCGCCGGTCACGGGCAGGAGTCGTCGGGGGTCGGCGGTCACGGGCAGGAGTCGTCCGGGTCGGGCGGCCATGGGCCGGAGATGCCCGGCGCCGGTCACGCGCCGCACCCGCCCGAGGGCGTCGGCCACGCGCCGCAGCAGTCGGCGTTCACCGACCACGGGCCGGAGCGGTCCCACTTCGCCGGCCACGCGCCGGAGCAGCCGGCGTTCACCGACCACGGCCCGGATCCACACGGCTTCACGGACCACGGCCCGGAGTCGCACGGCGCACCCGGCCACGCCTCCGAGCAGCACGGCGTACCCGGCCACGCCTCCGAGGCGCACGGCGCACCTGGCCACGGCTCCGAGGCGCACGGTGCACCTGGCCACGGCCCGGATCCGCACGGTGCACCTGGCCACGGCCCGGATCCGCACGGCGTACCCGGCCACGGCTCCGAGGCGCACGGCGCACCTGGCCACGGCACGGATCCGCACGGCTTCACGGACCACGGCCCGGAGGCGCACGGCGCACCCGGCCACGGTTCCGAGTCGCACGGCGTGGCCCGCCACGGATCGGACCAGTCGGCTTTCACGGACCACGGCTCGGATCCGTCCACCTTCGCCGACCACCACCCGGAGCAGCCGGCCTACGCCGACCACGGCCCGGAGTCGCATGGCGTACCCGGCCAGGGGGCGGAGCGGTCCGGCTTCGCGGACCACGGCTCGGAGTCGTCCGACTTCACCGAACACCGCCCGCAGCCGCACGCCTTCACGCACCACCACGGCCCGGAGCCCTCCGGCACGCCCGGACACGCTCCCGAGCCGTCGGGGCACGTCGGTGAGCCGGCCGAGCACCTCGCTGCCGCCGATGACGCACCCGAACACCCCGGAGCAGCCGCGAACGGCCCGGCGCACGGCCCCGCGCACGCTCCCGAACGGTCCGCGTCCCCCCAGCCGTACCCCGAGGCCCCGGAGGAGACCCCCGGCGAGCCCGCGCCCGAGGCGCACGGGGAAGCCGCCCTGCACCCGCAGGCCGCCCAGGAAGCCTCACAGGGCGCTCCCGGCAACGGTGAGGCCGCCGAGGACGCCCCAGAGGCCGCAGAGGGCCCTGACGCCCCCGCCGAGTCGTCCGCCGGGCCCCTCCCGGCCGAGGCGGACCCGGACGCCGGGCCGGAGGCCGCCGACGGCGAGACCCCGAACGACCCGGCCCCGCAGGAGCCGTCCGCCGTCTCGCACGACTCGGGCGACACCGAGGGCGAGGCGTCCCAGGAGGCGCCCTCCACCGCCCCGCAGGAGGAACACCCCCTCGCCTCCTACGTGCTGCGCGTCAACGGCACCGACCGCCCCGTCACCGACGCGTGGATCGGCGAGTCCCTGCTGTACGTGCTGCGCGAGCGGCTCGGCCTCGCGGGCGCCAAGGACGGCTGCTCGCAGGGCGAGTGCGGTGCGTGCAACGTCCAGGTCGACGGGCGGCTCGTCGCGTCCTGCCTGGTCCCGGCCGTGACCGCCGCCGGCAGCGAGGTCCGTACCGTCGAGGGCCTGGCCGAGGACGGCCGGCCGTCGGACGTGCAGCGGGCGCTCGCGCGCTGCGGCGCCGTGCAGTGCGGCTTCTGCGTACCCGGTATGGCGATGACCGTGCACGACCTCCTGGAGGGCAACCCGGCGCCCACCGAGCTGGAGACCCGCCAGGCGCTGTGCGGCAACCTGTGCCGCTGCTCCGGCTACCGGGGCGTGGTGGACGCCGTGAAGGAGGTCGTCGCCGAACGCGAGGCACACAGCGCGCCCGCCGACGGCGACACCGACGGGCCCCGTATCCCGCACCAGGCGGGCCCGGGCGCCGGCGGCGTCAACGCGTCGGCCTTCGGCTCGCCCCCGGGATCGCACACTCCGGACCCGCACACTCCAGACCCCCATGACCAGCCCTACGGCCAGGACGGAGGCCCCGCGTGAGCAACGAAGCAGCCACCGCTCAGGCCGCACAGGCCGCGGAGGCCGCCCCTGCCCCCGAACCGCTGCCGCACGGCCTGGGCGCCTCCCTCCCGGCCGCGGATGCCCGCGCCAAGACGGAGGGCACGTTCCCGTACGCCGCCGACCTGTGGGCCGAGGGCCTGCTGTGGGCGGCCGTGCTGCGCTCACCGCACCCGCACGCGCGCATCGTCTCCATCGACACCTCCCACGCGCGCGAGATGCCCGGCGTTCGCGCCGTCGTCACCCACGAGGACGTCCCCGGCAGCCCGCTGCACGGCCGCGGCAAGGCCGACCGTCCGGTCTTCGCATCCGAGGTCGTACGCCACCACGGCGAGCCCATCGCCGCCGTCGCGGCCGACCACCCGGACACCGCGCGCATGGCCGCCGCCGCCGTCATCGTCGAGTACGAGGTGCTCGATCCGGTCACCGACCCGGAGCAGGCCTTCGAGGCGGAGCCGTTGCACCCCGACGGCAACCTGATCCGGCACATCCCGCTGCGCCACGGCGACCCGGAGGCGGCCGGCGAGATCGTGGTCGAGGGCCTGTACCGCATCGGCCGCCAGGACCCCGCGCCCATCGGTGCCGAGGCGGGCCTGGCCGTACCGCGCCCGGACGGCGGTGTGGAGCTGTACCTCGCCTCCACCGACCCGCACGCCGACCGCGACACGGCCGCCGCCGCCTTCGGCCTGGAACCCGAGCGGGTCAAGGTCGTCGTCACCGGTGTCCCCGGCGCCACGGCCGACCGCGAGGACCAGAGCTTCCAGCTCCCGCTCGGCCTGCTGGCGCTGCGCACCGGCTGCCCGGTGAAACTCGCCGCCACGCGCGAGGAGTCCTTCCTCGGGCACACCCACCGGCACCCCACCCTGCTGCGCTACCGCCACCACGCCGACGCCGAGGGCAGACTCGTGAAGGTGGAGGCGCAGATCCTGCTCGACGCGGGCGCCTACGCCGACACCTCCGCCGACGCCCTGGCCGCCGCCGTCGCGTTCGCCTGCGGCCCGTACGTCGTCCCGAACGCCTTCATCGAGGGCTGGGCCGTACGCACCAACAACCCCCCGTCCGGCCACGTACGCGGCGAAGGGGCCATGCAGGTCTGTGCCGCCTACGAGGCGCAGATGGACAAGATCGCCAAGAAGCTCGGCATCGACCCGGCCGAGGTGCGACTGCGCAACGCCATGGCGACAGGCGACGTGCTGCCGACCGGCCAGACCGTGACCTGCCCGGCCCCGGTCGCCGAACTGCTCCAGGCCGTGCGGGACTTCCCGCTCCCGCCGCTGCCCAAGGACACCCCCGAGGAGGAGTGGCTGCTGCCCGGCGGCCCCGAGGGCGCGGGCGAACCGGGCGCGGTGCGCCGGGGCGTGGGCTACGGCGTGGGCATGGTGCACATGCTCGGCGCGGAGGGCGCGGACGAGGTCTCCACGGCGACGGTGAAGGTCCACGACGGCGTGGCGACGGTGCTGTGCGCGGCCGTCGAGACCGGTCAGGGCTTCACGACCCTGGCCCGGCAGATCGTGCAGGAGACGCTCGGCATAGACGAGGTGCACGTGGCGCCGGTCGACACCGACCAGCCCCCGGCGGGCGCGGGCTGCCGCGGCCGGCACACCTGGGTGTCGGGCGGCGCGGTGGAGCGCGCGGCCAAGATGGTCCGCACGCAGCTCCTGCAGCCGCTCGCCCACAAGTTCGGCATGTCCACGGAGCTGCTCCAGATCACCGACGGCAAGATCACGTCGTACGACGGCGTCCTGTCGACGACCGTCACCGAGGCGCTGGACGGCAAGGAACTGTGGGCCACCGCCCAGTGCCGCCCGCACCCGACCGAGCCGCTGAACGAGGCCGGCCAGGGCGACGCGTTCGTCGGCATGTCCTTCTGCGCGATCCGCGCGGTGGTGGACGTCGACATCGAGATCGGTTCCGTACGGGTCGTGGAACTGGCCGTCGCCCAGGACGTGGGGCGGGTCCTGAACCCGGCCCAGCTGGCCGCCCGGATCGAGGCGGGCGTGACCCAGGGCGTGGGCATCGCGCTGACCGAGAACCTCCGCACCCCGCGCGGCCTGATCCGCCACCCGGACCTGACCGGTTACGCCCTCCCGACGGCCCTCGACGCGCCCGACATCCGCATCGTCAGGCTGGTCGAGGAGCGGGACGTCGTCGCCCCCTTCGGGGCGAAGGCGGTCAGCGCGGTGCCGGTGGTGACGTCCCCGGCGGCCATCGCGTCCGCCGTACGGGCCGCCACGGGCCGCCCCGTGAACCGCCTGCCGATCCGCCCCCAGGCCGCGGTGGTCACGGAACGGTCCTGACGCCGGTGCCGCCCCGGGGCGGCCCGGACCCCGCGCACCGGACTCCGCTCCGCCCGCATGAAACTGACGCTGCGCCAGAGGATGAAAGCGATTTCGGCGGAAAGGGAACGCGCGGGGGTGCTCCGAGCGTCTGATGGGGTGGACGCGCCGTCGCCGGGCGCGTCGCTGTTCCGGGGCGTTGTCAGTGGTGGGGCGTACTGTTCTGGGCAGTGGGGGACGGCTGCCGGGCCTGGCCGGGCGGACTGCCGTGCTCCGCCAGGGGACGGTGAGCAAGCACATGCGGGGGAGCCCATGAGTACGACCGACACCGGTTCCGCGGTGATCACCCTGACCGAGTCCGAGCTGGATCCGTGGGTGACGCACGCGTCGACGCGGCACTGGCTGACCGGGCCCGGACTGCCGTGCGACAGCGGCGTGCTGAGCTTCGCCGGGCTGGGCCGGGAAGGGCTGCGCACGGTAGCGGACTCGACGGGCGATCCGGAGGACCGGCTGTCGGCGGAGCTGCGCGAGCAGCTCGTGATAGGCGGACTGCTCGGCCCCGGAGGCCTGGAGACGGAGTCGGTCCTGCTGGACGGCGCGACGGGCGAGATCTCGACGACGTACCTCCTGCACGACCGCCCCGACCTGATGGACCGTCGCCCCCTGGCGCCGTCGCTGCGGACGCTGGTGCGCTTCGCCGAGGCGACGGACGAACTGGCGGGTCTGCGCGGCCAGTTCGCCTCCTACGCGGGCCGTTTCGGCCCGAAGGCGGTGGCGGAGGCCTCCCGGCATCTGCTGGCGGTGTTCCGGGACGGGGCGGACGGCGAGCCGGCCCCGTTCTGGAAGATGGCGGCGCTGATCCGCCCGCTCTCCCTGGTCGCGGGCCGGGGCGGCGCGTCCGGCCTGTCCCTGGACCTTCCGCACCGCCTCCTGGACCAGGAGTTCGGCCCCGGCAAGGTGGCCCGCTTCGAGGACGTCGACTTCCCCGCGACCCTCACGCACGAGCCGACCCGCCGTTTCCTGCGCGAGGTGGGCCTCCCGGAGGAGGCCCACGTCTTCTCCCTGGACACGGACGTCCCGCTGGCGACGCTCGCGGAGTACCACGCCGACACCGACGCCCCGGCGGAACTGCCCGCCGGGGCCCACCGCCTGATACGCCTCGGCCACCTCGTCGAGGACAACAGCCTGGTCGTCGACGGCGCGACGGGCGCGGTCCTGAACTGGAGCGAGCCCGAGGCGACGCTGTTCCCGCTGAACACGGACGTCTCGACCCTGGCCTTCACGCTCTGGCTGCTGCACCGCGAGCGGGCGATCGACGCCCAGTCCGACCACGAGCTGACGACCGACACGTACGACCAGCTGGCCATGACGATGCTCCAGGTCCTGTCGACGGTGGACCCGACGGGCCTGACCGCCGGCAGAACGGTCCGCCACTACTGGACGGACGCGTTCCAGGACGAGGCGGGCGGAGTGCTCTGACGGCCCTGCCGTCAGGCGGAGTTGGCGGCGCCGCGGCGGCGTACGGCGAACACCAGGCCGCCACCGATCACCGCGGCGGCGGCAGCGGCACCGGCGAGCAGCGGGGTGCCGTCGGAGCCGGTGGAGGCGAGGTTGCCGCCGGTGGTGCTGCCGGTCGTGGTGCCCGTGGAGCCACCGGTCGTGGTGCCGGTCGAGGCCGTGGCCGAAGGTGAGGCCGAGGCGCCCGTGCCGCCGGCGGCCTGGCCCTCCGGGTCGTTGCCGTTCCCGCCGTTGCCGTTCCCGCCGTTGCCGGAGCCGCCGTCGGCGCCGTCCGAGGGGCTCGGCCCGGGCTCGTAGTCGCTCGGCAGGTCGATGCTGATCAGAGCGGTGTTGTTGGCGCGATTCCCGTCGTACTCGGGGGCGATGTCGTAGACGGACGACGCCTTGAGCTCGCCCTTGGTGTCCTGCGCGGACTCCTTGATCTTCAGCGTGAAGGTGTAGTCCAGGGACTGACCGACGTCGAGGGTCCCGTCCTGCGGCCAGCACACGTACTTGGGCTTGCCGGTGGTCCCCTTCGGTCCGCTCGGTCCGTCGATCCCGAACGGCGCGCAGTCCTTCGGCACGCCGACGGCGACTGTGCCCGGCGGGATCTGCACCAGCAGGCCCGGGAGGTCGTCGCTCTCCTGGTTCTGCACCCAGCCGGGGCCGTCGTTGCGCAGGGTCGCCGTGACCGACTGCTCCTCGCCCGCCAGTGCCTCGGTGTCCTCGCCGACCGCGACGAGGTCGGCGGTGTTGTCCGCGGTCAGGGTGAGCCGCCGGTAGCTGTCGTCGTACCCCTCGCCCGGGGCGTCACCGGTGGCGCTCGTGCCGTACTCGACGGCCTCCATCAGGGCGTTGTCCAGCGCCTTGAACCGGACGGGCGTGGTGACGGAGGCGCCGGGCTCGATGACCGTGTCGAGCTCGCAGAGCGCCTGCCGCACCTGGTCCTCGACGGTCGAGTAGGTGCAACCCTGCACCTGCTCGGGGAAGTCCAGCCCGCGCGTGAGGCGGACCCGGAAGGCGACTCCGTCCACGGCGGCCGAGCCCTTGTTGGTGAGGGTGACGGACTTGTCGTACACCTCACCGGGCTTGGGAGTCGCGGAAGGCAGGGCCGACACGACCAGCTCGGGCGCGCCTTCCTCGGCCTGCGCCAGGGGTGCGGCGACGACAGGACCGGCGACGGCGATCACGGCAGCGGCCAGGACGGCTGCCGAGGGGCGGAGGTGCACGGTGGTTCTCCTCGTCGAAACAGTGGGCGTGACGACCGGAACATCGGCTACCGGTCATGTCCTGGACACGTGAGAGACGCTGGGGGTTGTGCGCGACTTCACGGAGCCACGCTCCGAGCCGTGCACCGACCCCTGACACCCGGCGGATTGCCCCGTTGCGCCCTGAACGCGCCCTTTCCCGGTCACCGACCCGCGCGCATGCTCGCGCCATGGGGGACACAGACGAGTCGAGCATCATCCCGTTACCCGACGCCGACGGACACCGGCAGCGGCCGCCGGACGCCCCGCGACCGTGGGAGAAGACCGACCGGGCCCAGGCCGCGATGGAAGGCGCCACCGGCCCCGAACCGCCCGCTCCGCCCGTCTGCCCCAACTGCGGGCTCGTCGGTGACCGGCGTGTCACCTACTACGGCTGGCACGTCCTCCTGGAACCGGACATGCCGGTGCCCGCGCACATGGTGCCCGCCTGGCACCGCTGGTACGTGGACTCGGGCGGGACGGCGTGGAACAGCCGCGAGGACGAGCCCGCGCCCGGTGCGGTGTGCCGGGTGCCGCATCGGATCGCCTGTCCCGGGCTGAGGATCGAGGAGGTCGGCCTCTGGCGGCGGCTGGACGCCGTACGGGCGGTGAACGCGCGCCGGGCGCGGCGCAAGGCGGACGAGGAAACCGGGCCGGGAGCGCTTCCCGACGCCGGCTAGAGGGGACCCACCCCGCGGCTCAGGGCAGTACGCGGTAGGTCAGGTGCGTGACCAGGCTCGCCGGCCGCGACCTCACCTGCTCCAGTTTCAGCGGCGGGACGCCCTCGAAGAGCCGCGTGCCGGCGCCGAGTGTGAACGGCACGATGTGCAGCCGCAGTTCGTCGACCAGGCCGGCGGTGAGGTACTGGTTGATCGTGGTCGCGCCGCCGAGGATCAGGACGTCGCCGTCGCCGGCCGCCGCGCGGGCCCGCTCCAGTGCCGACGCGATTCCGTCGGTGACGAAGTGGTACGTGGTGCCTCCGTCCATCGGCTGTGGCTCGCGCGGGTGGTGGGTGAGCACGAACACCGGCGCGTGGAACGGCGGATTGTCGCCCCACCAGCCGTTCCACTGCCGGTCCCACGCGCCGCGCACGGGGCCGAACATGTTGCGGCCCATGAGGAATGCTCCGGCGGCGGCCAACTGGGCGACCTCGGCCCGGTTCTCGTCGGGAGTGTCGAACATCCAGGCGTGCAGCTTGTCGCCCGTGCCGTCGCCGCCGTCGTCGCCGAACGGGCGCTCCTCTGTCTGGTCGAGCCCGGCGGAGTAGCCGTCGGCCGTGATGGTGATGTCGCAGATCACTCTGCCCGTTCGTTCGGTCATCGCTCTCTCTCCTCCTCGTGGCGACCTCCGCCGCCTTCCGGGGAGCTTGCTGCCAGGCACCGGCGTGAACAAGGAGGCGTACGACCAAGGTCCCACTAGGGGACCATCTCGCGACAGGGGTCAAAGTGCCGTGTGGCCCTTACTCTGGCGGTCATGACAGCCCCGAAGCCGTATGACGCAGATGTCGTGGAAGCCGATGGCCTGACCCCCGTCCCCCCGGCGGACGAGACCGTGCTGGGACGGACCTACCGGGCGCTGAGCTTCGGGATCGTCTCCGTCGTGCTGCTCATCGCCTTCGAGGCGACGGCGGTCGGTACGGCGATGCCCGTCGCGGCGCGGGAGTTGGACGGGGTGCCGCTGTACGCGTTCGCGTTCTCCGGGTACTTCACGACGAGTCTGTTCGGGATGGTGCTGTCCGGGCAGTGGTCGGACCGGCGCGGGCCGCTCGGGCCGTTGACGACGGGCATCGCCTCCTTCGGGGCCGGGCTGTTGCTGTCGGGGACGGCCGGGGCGATGTGGGTGTTCATCCTGGGGCGGGCCGTGCAGGGTCTCGGCGGCGGGCTGGTGATCGTCGCGCTGTACGTCGTCGTCGGGCGGGCCTATCCGGAGCGGCTGCGGCCGGCCATCATGGCCGCGTTCGCCGCGAGCTGGATCCTGCCGTCGGTCGTCGGCCCGCTCGCCGCCGGCACGGTGACCGAGCAGCTCGGGTGGCGGTGGGTGTTCATCGGGATACCCGTGCTCGTCGTCTTCCCACTCGCGCTCGCACTGCCGCAGATACGGCGCCGGGCCGCCGGACCGGTACCTGCGCCGGGGCCTTCCCCTTCCGGCGAACCCCCCTCCCTCGACCGCCGCCGCATCCGACTGGCCCTGGCCGTCTCCCTCGGCGCCGGCCTGCTCCAGTACGCCGCACAGGACCTGCGCCCGCTCTCGCTCCTGCCGGGCGCGGCCGGACTGGCCCTGCTGGTGCCGGCCGTGCTCGGACTGTTGCCCAGGGGCACCTACCGGGCCGCTCGCGGGCTGCCGTCCGTCGTGCTGCTGCGCGGCGTGGCCGCGGGGTCCTTCATCGCCGCGGAGTCCTTCGTGCCGCTGATGCTGGTGACGCAGCGCGGGCTCAGTCCGACGCTGGCCGGGTTCTCGCTCGCCGCGGGCGGCGGGACGTGGGCGCTGGGCTCGTGGGTGCAGTCGCGGTCGCGGTTCGAGGCGTACCGGGAGCGGTTGACGACGCTCGGCATGCTGCTGGTGGCGGCGGCCATCGCCACCGCGCCGAGTGTGCTGATCGACTCCGTGCCCGTCTGGACCCTGGCCGTCGCCTGGGCGTTCGGCTGCTTCGGCATGGGCCTCGTCATCTCCTCCACGAGCGTGCTCCTGCTCAAGCTCTCCGCCCCCGAGGAGGCCGGCACCAACTCCGCGGCCCTCCAGATCTCCGACGGCCTCTCCAACGTCGTCCTGCTCTCCGCCGGCGGCGCCACCTTCGCCGCCCTCGGCGGCGGCACGGTCAACCACACCTCCACCGACGCCACCGGCTCCCACCCGGCCGCCTTTGCCGCGGTGTTCCTGCCGATGGCGGTGGTGGCGCTGGTGGGGGCGTGGGTGACCACGCGGTTGCGGGAGCGGTGAGAGCCGGTGGGCGATGGGCGGTTCGGCACGGGGCGGGCTGCAATACGGTCGCCCGTTCGCGACTCGCCGAGCGCCTGCGGCGGCTGTGACGTGGATCCCACCCCGGCATGACCCGGGCTTGTCCGCGCATGAGCAGTGGTGGGGCGCCGGTAGGGTGGCCCGGTTGTCATACGTAGCCGAGCCGTCAGGCTCCCCTCGAACGAGCCGCCCGACCCCCAACGGAGACCGTGACTACCACCGCCGGCACCAGCTCTGCCTCGCACCACCTGTCCCCGGCGTTCCCCGGCCGCGCCCCCTGGGGTACCGCCAGCAAGCTGCGCGCCTGGCAGCAGGGCGCGATGGAGAAGTACATCCAGGAGCAGCCGCGGGACTTCCTGGCGGTCGCCACCCCCGGCGCCGGCAAGACGACCTTCGCGCTGACGCTGGCGTCCTGGCTGCTGCACCATCACGTCGTGCAGCAGGTCACCGTGGTGGCCCCGACCGAGCACCTGAAGAAGCAGTGGGCGGAGGCCGCGGCCCGCATAGGCATCAAGCTCGACCCGGAGTACAGCGCCGGGCCGCTCGGCCGGGAGTACCACGGGGTCGCCGTGACGTACGCGGGTGTCGGTGTGCGGCCGATGCTCCACCGGAACCGGGTCGAGCAGCGCAAGACCCTCGTCATCCTCGACGAGATCCATCACGCCGGTGACAGCAAGTCCTGGGGCGAGGCCTGTCTGGAGGCCTTCGAGCCCGCCACCCGCCGGCTCGCCCTCACCGGTACGCCCTTCCGGTCCGACACCAACCCCATCCCCTTCGTGACGTACGAGGAGGGGAACGACGGAATCCGTCGGTCCGCCGCCGACTACACCTACGGCTACGGCAACGCCCTCGCCGACAACGTCGTCCGGCCCGTCATCTTCCTCTCCTACAGCGGCAACATGCGCTGGCGCACCAAGGCCGGTGACGAGGTCGCCGCGCGGCTGGGCGAGCCCATGACCAAGGACGCGATCAGCCAGGCCTGGCGGACCGCCCTGGATCCGCGCGGTGAGTGGATGCCGGCCGTGCTGCGCGCTGCCGACCAGCGCCTGACCGAGGTCAGGAAGGCCATCCCGGACGCCGGGGCGCTCGTCATCGCCTCCGACCAGGACTCGGCGCGTGCGTACGCCAAGCTGATCCGCGAGATCACCGGCAGCAAGGCGACCCTCGTGCTGTCCGACGACGCCGGCGCCTCCGAGCGGATCGACGAGTTCAGCGCGAACACCGACCGGTGGATGGTCGCCGTGCGGATGGTGTCCGAGGGCGTCGACGTGCCGCGGCTCGCGGTCGGCGTGTACGCCACCACCATCTCGACCCCGCTCTTCTTCGCGCAGGCCGTCGGGCGTTTCGTACGGTCCCGGCGGCGCGGCGAGACGGCCTCCGTGTTCCTGCCGACAGTGCCGGACCTGCTCTCCTTCGCCAACGAGATGGAGCGCGAGCGGGACCACGTCCTCGACAAGCCCAAGAAGGAGGGCGAGGAGGACCCGTACGCCGAATCCGAGAAGGAGATGGACGAGGCGAACAAGGAGCAGGACGAGGACACCGGCGAGCAGGAGCAGTTCTCCTTCGAGGCGCTGGAGTCCGAGGCCGTCTTCGACCGGGTCATGTACAACGGCGCCGAGTTCGGCATGCAGGCCCACCCGGGGAGCGAGGAGGAGCAGGACTACCTCGGCATCCCCGGGTTGCTGGAGCCCGACCAGGTCCAGCTGCTGCTCCAGAAGCGGCAGGCCCGGCAGATCGCGCACAGCCGCAAGAAGCCGGACGAGGAGGCCGACCTGCTCGAAGTCCCCGCCGAGCGGCGGCCGGTCGTCTCGCACAAGGAGATGATGGAGCTGCGGCGGCAGCTCAACACGATGGTCGGCGCGTACGTCCACCAGAGCGGCAAGCCGCACGGCGTGATCCACACGGAGCTGCGGCGCGTGTGCGGGGGGCCTCCGGCGGCGGAGGCGACGGCGGGGCAGCTACGGCAGCGGATCGCCAAGGTGCAGGAGTGGGCTACGCGCATGAAGTGACCGCCGTGTCGTACGTATGCGGGCAAAGGGAACCAGTCGGTGCCGGGCGTGCCCGGATTCTGGACGGAGCCTTCCGCTCAGCGAACTCCCTTCGCTACTGTCCGGCTACGCATACGCCCCGTGGCAGCGCCGCCGCGGAGCGCAGCCGTGAAGCGACGCGGCCCGGACAGGCCGGGCCGCCGGCCGATCGGCGGCCTCTGAAGCGCGTCGCCGACGGGACTCGGTGACGCATCCGCCGACCAGGGGGCCGTCGACCTCACCACTAAGGAGTGGGCGTCGTGACCGCGGAGACCTCCCAGACGCTCGACAGGGGACTGCGTGTCCTCAAGCTGCTCGCCGACACGGACCACGGGCTGACCGTGACCGAGCTCTCCCTCAAACTGGGCGTCAACCGCACCGTGGTGTACCGGTTGCTCGCCACGCTGGAACAGCACGCGCTGATACGCCGTGACCTGGGCGGACGTGCCCGGGTCGGGCTCGGCGTGCTGCGTCTGGGGCGGCAGGTCCATCCCCTCGTACGGGAGGCCGCGATGCCGGCGTTGCGGTCGCTGGCCGAGGACATCGGCGCGACGGCGCACCTGACCCTGGTCGACGGCGCGGACGCGCTCGCCGTGGCCGTGGTGGAGCCGACCTGGACGGACTATCACGTCGCCTACCGGGCCGGGTTCCGCCACCCCCTGGACCGGGGTGCCGCGGGCAAGGCGATACTCGCGGCCCGGCAGCACCCGATGAGGGACCCGGGCTTCACCCTGACTCACGGGGAGCTGGAGGCCGGTGCGTGCGGGGCGGCGGCCCCGTTGCTGGGCGTGACGGGGGTCGAGGGCAGCGTGGGCGTGGTCATGCTGGCGGACGTGGTGCCGGAGCGCGTGGGGGCCAGGGTCGTCGAGGCGGCACGAGAGGTCGCGGACGCGCTGCGCTGACGTGCGCGGATCCCTCCTGTCGGGCCCCGGGCGACCTGGGCCCGGCCCGGTTCCGTGCCCGAGTTAGATTGATCCCGTGTTCTCTCGCCTCACGCGCCCCCAGGCCATCGCCGTCTGCGCCCTGCCCGTCGTGGCTCTGCTCGCCACGGCGGTGTTCGCGCCGCTGCCGTTCTCGGTGGCGCAGCCCGGGCAGACGACGAACGTGCTCGGCGAGGACAAGGGCGCCCCGGTGATCACGATCTCGGGCGCGCCGACCCGGGACACGCCTGGTCAGCTGCGTATGACCACCATCGTCGCGACCTCACCGGACACCCGGGTCTCGCTCCCGGACATCATCGACAACTGGTTCCGCACGGACCGGGCGGTCATGCCGCGCGACGCGATCTACCCGAGCGGCGACACCGTCCAGGAGATCGAGCGGCACAACGAGAAGCAGATGAAGGAGTCCCAGGACGCGGCGACGCAGGCCGCGCTGAACTATCTCGGCCTCGACGACAAGGACGTCAAGGTCGGCCTGCGGCTCGCGGACGTGGGCGGGCCCAGTGCGGGGTTGCTGTTCTCCCTGGGGATCATCGACAAGCTCGACGGCGACGGCACCGGTGGTGATCTGACCGGGGGCCGTGTCATCGCCGGCACCGGCACGATCGCCGCCGACGGCACGGTCGGGGCGGTGGGCGGCGTCGCCCTCAAGACCCAGGCCGCCAAGCGGGACGGGGCGACCGTGTTCCTCGTCCCGAAGGCGGAGTGCGCGGACGCGCGGGCCGAACTGCCGAAGGGCCTGCGGTTGATTCCGGTGACCACGCTGAAGAGCACGGTGAGTTCACTGGTGGCCCTGGAGACGGGGAAGGGGTCCGTGCCCAGCTGTTAGTGGGCGGCGGCTGCCGTCCCCGGCCGGGTGGCGAGCCTTAATCCGACCTCCACGAGGGTCCAGCCGAGGCGGGTGCGGAGGCCATGGCTGTTCCGTGCGGCGGGGCGAGGGACGTCGGCTTCGGCATGGAGTTCGGCGGCGCGGGCGTGGTGCAGGGCGAGGTGGATGTCGGGGTGCATCTCAGTCCGTCCTGATCGGGAAGGCGTGGGTGTGGAAGCGGACCTGCTCGGAGCCGGGGGTGTCCTCGGCGCTCGCGCGGTCGCGGTACGTCTCGACCAGCGCGTGCATCTTCTCGACGAGCTCCCGCGTCAGTTCGGGCGTGAGCCGCAGGGTCGCGCTGCTCATGTCCCAGGAGCGGCTCCACTCCTCGGGCCATGAGTCGCGGTTGCCCAGCCATGTGGACAGTTCCCTGGTCTGGGTGGTGGCGACCTCGTGGAGGTACATGTCCGCCGCGCCGCGTACGGTCGGGTCGGAGTCGTTGAGCAGGGCGTCGTCGAAGCGCAGCCCGTGGTGGACCGCCTGCCACCATCGCTCGCGGCCTTTGCCCCGCTCGGGGGCGTCCTCGACGAAGCCGTACTCCGCGAGTTGACGCAGGTGGTAGCTGGTGGCGCCGCTGGACTCGCCCAGCTTGGCGGCCAGTTGCGAGGCCGTGGCCGGGCCGCCGAAGCGCAGGGCGTCCAGCAACTGCATCCGCAGGGGGTGCGCGAGTCCGCGCAGGGATCGGGCGTCGAGTTGCCGTACCTGTGGGTTCTGGGATTCGGTCACAGTGCAAAGCTATCCTTGCAAAGAAAGCCTTGCAAGGGTTTCTTTGCAACTCTCTCCATCTGCTCCGGTCACCCCTCCCTGACCAACCCCTCCTCCACCATCCACTCCAGCGCCACCTGGTGCGGATCCTCCCCCTCCACATCCACCTTCGCGTTCAGCGTCCGCGCCACCGTGTTGTTCAGCCTCGCCGTCACCGGGTCCAGCACATCCGCGATCGCCGGCCACCGCCTGAGGGTCTTCGCGTTGATCATCGGCGCGGCGTTGTAGTTGGGGAAGAACTTCCTGTCGTCCGCCATGACCGCCAGGTTCATGGAGTTGATGCGCCCGTCGGTGGTGAACACCTCCCCGTACGGGCAACTCCCCTTCGACGTCTGGGTGTAGATGATCCCCGTGTCCATCTGTGTGACGTTGCGCGCCGGCAGCTCCATCCCGTACGCCCGCTGCATGCCCGGCAGCCCGTCCGCCCGGTTCGCGAACTCGACCTCCACGCACAGCTTCACCGCCCCCGGGTCGGACTTCGCCAGCTCCGCCACGTCCGACAGGGTCTTCGTGCCGTACTTCTTCGCGTTCTCCTGGTTCATCGCCAGCGCGTAGGTGTTGTTCAGGGACGACGGCCGCAGCCAGGTCAGCCCGTTCGCCGCGTCGTCCTTCCGCACCGCCTCCCACTGCTCGCGCGGATCGGTGATCGGCTTGCTGTTCCCCAGGTACGTGATCCAGGCCGTGCCCGTGTACTCGTACCCGGCGTCGGCGTCGCCCTTGCGGACGGCCTCGCGGCTGCCGATGGAACCCTGGATGCCCGTGCGGTCGAGCACTTCCGCCCCGGCCGCCTCCAGGGCGATACCCATGATCGCGCCGAGGATCAGCCCCTCGGTGAAGGACTTGGACGTCACCGTCAGGCTCGCGCCCCTCAGCGGCTCGCCCCGCCCGACCGACCCGGGCCGCACGTCGTCCGCCATGGGGGAGCCGCTGGTCAGTCCGCAGCCCGCGACCGGCAGTCCCGCGACCAGCAGCCCCGCTGCCACCAGGCACAGGCGCCGTCTCATGGCTGGAGCCCCCGCGGCCGCAGGAGCACTTCCGCCAGCGAGGCCAGCCAGTCCACCAGCAGCGCCAGCACCACCGTGAGGACCGATCCCAGCACCAGCACCGGCATCCGCTGGTTGGTGATCCCGGTCGTGATCAGTACGCCCAGTCCGCCGCCCCCGCCGAAGACCGCCAGGGTCGCCGTGCCGACGTTCAGCACGAGGGCCGTGCGGACACCCGCCAGGATCAGCGGTACCGCCAGCGGCAGTTCGACCCGGGTCAGGACTCCCGCCGGCGACATGCCGATGCCCCGCGCCGCCTCCAGCAGCGTCGGGTCGTTCGCCTTCAGCCCGGTGATCGTGTTCGACAGCACGGGCAGCACGGCGTAGGCGATGATGCCGATCAGGGCGGCCCTGCGGCCGATGCCCAGCCAGATGACCAGGAGCGCCAGCAGGCCGATCGCGGGCGTCGCCTGGCCCATGTTGGCGAGCGCCATCGCCACCGGAGTGGCCCTGCGGAACGCCCTCCGGGTCAGCAGGATCCCCAGCGGGATCGCGATGATCAGCACGAAGAACGTGGAGATCGCGGTCAGTTGGATGTGCTGCCACAGGGCCTTGGAGACCTGGCCGCCCGACAGGGCGTTCCGGGTCAGCGCGTCCAGGTCGGCCTGCCGGAACCAGAGCCAGGTGGCGAGCAGTACGGCCACCAGGACGGCGGGCAGCACGGTCAGCTGCTGCCGGCCGACGTGCCGGGGCGGCGGGCCGGGCGGCGTCCGGGGCGCCTCGGCCTCGTCTTCGTCCGCCGGTCCGGGGGCGGTGTGCACGTGCCCCGGAGCGGTCACCGCGTCCCTCCGAAGCCGCCCACGCCCGTGACGCTCCCGTCGCCCTCCTGCTCCGCGTGCGTCTGCGCCGCGCGCAGTTCCTCCAGCTGGTGCTGGTGCTCCAGCGCGTCCAGCCGGTCGGCCTCCAGCATGCCGTGCACGGAGTTGAGGAGTGTCTCCATGTCGACGACCCCGGTGTACTCACCGCGCCGCCCCGTGACCGCCACCCGCCCGGTGTTGTCGGTGAGCACCGCCTCCAGCGCGTCCCGCAGGGTCGCGTCCCGGGTGACCGTGTCGTGCACCAGCGTCCCGGCGCGGGCCAGTGAGCCCCGGGCCCGCATCAGGTCGCCGCGCCTGAGCCATTTGTAGGGGCGGCCGCGCCGGTCGAGCAGCAGGACCTCGTTGGTGCCGCCGGCCCGCAGCCGGTTGAAGATCTGCTGCAACGGGTCGTCGATCGTCACCGTCGGATAGTCGGTGATCTCCACGTCCCGTACGCGGGTCAGGTTCAGCCGCTTCAGGGCCGCCCCGGCGCCGACGAAGCCCGACACGAAGTCGTCCGCCGGGTTGGTGAGGATCGCCTCCGGGGTGTCGAACTGTGCGATGTGGGACCGCTCGCGCAGCACGGCGATCCGGTCGCCGATCTTGATCGCCTCGTCGAAGTCGTGCGTGACGAAGACGATCGTCTTGTGCAGCTCGTGCTGCAGCCGGATCAGCTCGTCCTGGAGATGTTCCCGTGTGATCGGGTCCACAGCCCCGAACGGCTCGTCCATCAGCAGCACCGGGGGATCGGCGGCGAGGGCCCGGGCCACGCCCACCCGCTGCTGCTGGCCCCCCGAGAGCTGGCGCGGGTAACGGCCGTGGAACTCGCCGGGGTCGAGGCCGACGAGGTCGAGCAGTTCCTCGGTGCGCGCCCTGATCCGGGCCTTCGGCCAGCCGATCATCCTCGGTACGAGCGCGATGTTCTGCGCGACCGTCATGTGCGGGAAGAGCCCGGCGGACTGGATGGCGTAACCGACCTTGCGGCGCAGCCCGACCGGGTCGATGTCGGTGACGTCCTCACCGCCCATGCGGATACGGCCGCCGGTCGGCTCGATCAGCCTGTTGATCATCTTGAGCGTGGTCGACTTGCCGCAGCCCGAGGGCCCGACGAGGACGACGACCTCGCCCGCCTTGATCTCCATGCTCACGTTGTCCACGGCCGGCTGCGCACTGCCGGGGTACCGCTTGGTCAGGCCCTCCAGCTCGATCGAGGCCCCGTGGTCACCGGTCTCAGGCACGGATCCCCCCGGGAATGGTCAGCCGCCCGATCAGGACGTACGCGGCGTCGAACAGCAGCGCCAGGACGATGATGCCGAGCGTGCCCGCGAGGACCTGGTTGAGCGCGTTGGCGCTGCCGAGTGAGGCGAGGCCGCGGAAGATGACGTTGCCTAGGCCGGGGCCGGAGGCGTACGCCGCGATGGCCGCGATGCCCATCAGCATCTGGGTCGCGACCCGGATCCCGGTCAGGATCGGCGGCCAGGCCAGCGGCAGCTCGATCCGCAGCAGCCGGGCCGACCGGGACATGCCGATGCCGGTGGCCGCGTCCACCAGCGCCGGGTCGACCCCGCGCAGCCCGACGATCGCGTTGCGCACGACCGGCAGCAGCCCGTACAGCGTCAGCGCGATCACCGTCGGCGGTACGCCCAGCCCCACGACGGGGATGAGCAGACCGATCAGGGCGAGCGCCGGCACGGTCAGAATGGTGGCGGTGGCCGTGGTGGCGAGGTTCCCGGCCCACTCGCTGCGGTAGGTTGCGACGCCGATCAGGACGCCGAGCACGGCCGCGACGACCATGCACTGGAAGACGGCGCTCGCGTGCTGGTAGGCGTCCGTGAGCAGCTGCTGGTGCCGGCCCGCCACGTACTCCCAGAAGTTCACACGCGCTCACCCCTAGACTTCAGGTCTCCTCCGCGGCCTGCTCCACCAGCGGGATGATCCGCAGTGGAACGGGGTTCTCCATGACGATCGCCGTGGAGGCCCGGACGATGCCATCAAAACCGACGACCCGGTCGATCACACGCTGGAGATCGGCGTTCGAGCGGGCCACCAGCCGGCACAGCATGTCCCCGCTGCCGGTGGTGGTGTGCAGCTCCAGCACCTCGGGCACGGTCGCCAAGTGGGCCCGCACATCGGCGCCTTGGCCCTGCCGGATCTGGAGGGTCGCGAACGCCGTGACCGGGTAGCCGAGCGCCGCCGGGTCCACCTCCGGACCGAAGCCGCGGATGACTCCGTTCGACTGAAGCCTGTCCAGCCGCGCCTGCACGGTGCCCCGGGCCACGCCCAGCCGCCGGGACATCTCCAGCACCCCGATCCGGGGCTCCCGGGCCAGCAGCAGGATGATCCGGCCGTCCAGATGATCGATCGCCACAGCAGCCTCCCGGCATGGTCATCCTGTACAGAAGGGCCGCCGATACGGCCGTATTGCTGAACAGATTGCCCAGCGGAAACGCAAACTATTGCGCACCTTGCCGGTCGGGGAGACCCTGCGGCTATGACGCAGACCACACACCACACTCCCGACACCGCCCGGCAGGCCGACCCCTTCCCGGTCAAGGGAATGGACGCGGTCGTCTTCGCCGTGGGCAACGCCAAGCAGGCGGCGCACTACTACTCCACCGCCTTCGGCATGAAGCTGGTCGCCTACTCCGGACCGGAGAACGGCAGCCGCGAGACCGCTGCGTACGTCCTGGAGAACGGCTCCGCCCGCTTCGTCCTCACCTCGGTCATCAAGCCGTCCAGCGACTGGGGCCACTTCCTCGCCCGGCACGTGGCCGAGCACGGCGACGGCGTCGTCGACCTCGCCATCGAGGTGCCGGACGCACGCGCCGCCCATGCGTACGCACTGGAACACGGCGCCCGCTCGGTCGCCGAGCCGTACGAGCTGAAGGACGAGCACGGCACGGTCGTCCTGGCCGCCATCGCCACCTACGGCGAGACCCGCCACACCCTCGTCGAGCGCTCCGGCTACGACGGCCCGTACCTGCCCGGCTTCGTGGCGGCCCAGCCGATGGTCGAGCCGCCCGCGCAGCGCACCTTCCAGGCGATCGACCACTGTGTCGGCAACGTCGAGCTCGGCCGGATGAACGAGTGGGTCGGCTTCTACAACAAGGTGATGGGCTTCACGAACATGAAGGAGTTCGTGGGCGACGACATCGCCACCGAGTACAGCGCGCTGATGTCGAAGGTCGTCGCCGACGGCACGCTCAAGGTCAAGTTCCCGATCAACGAGCCGGCCATCGCCAAGAAGAAGTCCCAGATCGACGAGTACCTGGAGTTCTACGGCGGCGCGGGCGTCCAGCACATCGCCCTCAACACGAACGACATCGTCCAGACGGTCCGCACCATGCGCGCGGCCGGTGTCGAGTTCCTGAACACGCCCGACTCGTACTACGACACGCTGGGGGAGTGGGTCGGCGAGACCCGGGTCCCGATCGACACCCTGCGCGAGCTGAAGATCCTCGCCGACCGCGACGAGGACGGCTATCTGCTGCAGATCTTCACCAAGCCGGTCCAGGACCGCCCGACCGTCTTCTTCGAGATCATCGAACGCCACGGCTCGATGGGCTTCGGCAAGGGCAACTTCAAGGCCCTGTTCGAGGCGATCGAACGAGAGCAGGCCCGCCGCGGCAACCTGTGACCCCGACGCCCATACCAGTCCGTGCGGGTGTCACGGGGCACCCGCACGGACCGGCGGTCGCCGGAGCGCTCGCGGCCGGCTCGGCACAGGGGTTGACCCTCCCTCAGGGGCAGACCCGACCCTTCCGGTCATGAGCAGCGACGACGATGCCCTCCTGGCGGAGCAGAAGGCCTACTACCGCGCGGCGGCGGCCGAGTACGACAGGCCCTACGCGGAGCTGGAGCGACTGCAGCGGCTGTTGACGGTGGTCGACGACCTTCCCGTCAGCGGCGACCTGCTGGAGCTCGCCTGCGGTACAGGACAGTGGACCCCGAGGCTTGCCGCCCGCGCCCGGTCGGTGACGGCCGTCGACGCGGCAGCCGAGGTGCTGGCCGTCGCTCGTGCGCGCGGTCCCTTCCCCAACGTCCGATTCCTGCAGGCCGATCTGTTCGAGTGGCAGCCGTCGCGGCGCTTCGACACGGTGTTCTTCGCCTTCTGGCTCTCCCATGTCCCGCCGGCGCGGCTGTCCGGCTTCTGGGACACCATCGCTGCCGTGCTCGCACCAGGTGGCAAAGCGATCTTCATCGACGACGGACCCGCCGCCGCCGCGAGCGAGGAAGGCGTCACGGACGGGCCCGTCCCCACGGTGCTGCGCCGACTCGATGACGGCAGCCGGTACCGCATCGTGAAGGTCTTCCACGACGCCCGGACCCTCACGGGCGACCTCACGGCACGGGGATGGACGGTCAGCGTCCGGGCTCTGGACGGCAGCCTCGTCGGCATCGCTGAACCGCCGACCGGCCCCCTCTGACCGGTCCTGGCCCAACCGCCCGGCAGCGGGGAGTCAGCCCGGCTCCCCTTCCATCTCCGGCAGCTCATCGACCGGCGGCTCGCCCAGCGCCTCCAGCGCGGCCCGGGCCGCGGGCACATGCAGCGGTGAGAAGTGCGGGTTGATCCGCAGCGCCTCCGCGAGGCGCCGCCGGGCCGCGCCGTACCGTTCCAGCTCCCGTTCGATCATGCCGCGGTGGTACGCGTACGCCGCGCTGCGCACCCCGCCCCCGCGCTCTCCGTCCGTCGCCCGTACGGCGTAGCGCAACGCCTCCTCGGACCGCCCGGCCCGGTGCAGCGCCCAGCCCAGTGCGTCGGCGACCTCGGTCCCGGGCTGGCGGCGCCACTGCGCCCGCAACCGCCGTACCGCCTCCCGCGGATCGCCGTGGTCCGCCTCGAACTGACCCAGCACCAGCTCCTCGTCGGCCCCGCCCGCGGCGGCGCCCCGCACCCGCTCCCGCAGCAGGTCGTACTGCACCCGGGCCGCCTCCGGCATGCCCAGTGACTCGTACAACTCGCCCAGCTCCAGGGCGTACCGGGGGCAGGGCTGCTTGGTGAGGGCCACCCGGTAGGCGTTCAGCGCCTCCGTCGTCCGGCCCAGCGCCGCCAGCGCCCGGCCCTGCCCGGCCTGCGCCGCCCGCTGGTCCGGGTCGAGGCGCACCGCCTCCTCGAAGTGCCGCAGCGCGTCCTGAAGGTCCCCGCGTTCCCAGGCCAGTTGCCCGGCCCGCTCCAGATACGCCGCCCGCTCGGCCGGTGCCCGCGCGCCCGCCGCCGCGTCCGCCAGCGAGGCCGCCGCGTCCTCCCGCCAGCCCCGGTCCCGGTAGACGGCCGCGGCCCGCGCCAGCACGGCGGGCCCCGAGCGCAGCTCCGTCAGCCGGTCGAGCGTCCGCTTGGCCGCCGCGTGCTCGCCGAGCCCGGTGTAGGCGTCGATGAGCAGCGGATACGTCGTCCACCGCCGGGGCTCCAGCTTCAGCGCCGCCTCGCCCCAGCGGCGCGCGGCGGGGAAGTCCCGGCGCGCGTTGGCCAGCCCCGCCAGTCCGGCCAGGGCCCGCGTGTTCCGCTCCGGCCGCACCTTCAGCGACGTACGCAACGCCCTCTCCGCGCGCGGGTAGTACGCCGGATCCGCCAGCCGCCGCCCCTGCTCCACGTAGGCCGCCCCGAGCACCGCCCAGGACCGCGCGTCCCGTGGATGCGCCCGCAGCCTCTTCTCCCGCTCGTCGATCAGCTCCGCCAGATCGGGCAGGGCGGCCGGCACCCCGGCGTCGACCGCCGCCATGGCCAGCGCCCCCGGCGACGGCAAAGCGGGCTCGGCCGGCCGCTCCCAGGGCAGCAGTACCAGCACTCCGCCGAGCACGGCACAGCCCGCGACGGAGGCGAGCACCACCCGCCGGGTGCGGAAGCGGCCCTCAGGGGGCTTCTGCTGGTTCTCCATGGCGCTCACTGTGCGTCAGTACGACGACCACACCCGGGCAGGTGAAGGGTGCCGCCGACGGGGTTCACACCGATGGCCCCGGGTGCGAACCTGTGATCATGAGCCGTATCGAAGCGCCCAGCGACGAAACGACCGGCAACCTTGTCGACCTGCTGCTCAGCGGCCTGCCCGCCGAGGCTGTCCTCACCGACCCCGACGTCACGGCCTCCTACGCCCACGACATGGCGAGCTTCTGCCCGGCCGGCGCCCCGGCCGCGGTCGTCCTGCCCCGCACGGTCGAGCAGGTGCAGCACGTGATGCGCACCGCCACCGCCCTGCGCGTCCCGGTCGTCCCGCAGGGCGCCCGCACCGGACTGTCCGGTGCCGCGAACGCCTCCGACGGCTGCATCGTGCTGTCCCTGACCAAGATGGACCGGATCCTGGAGATCAACCCGGTCGACCGCGTCGCCGTCGTCGAGCCCGGCGTGATCAACGCCGCCCTCTCCCGGGCCGTCGGGGAACACGGCCTGTACTACCCGCCGGACCCCTCCAGCTGGGAGATGTGCACCATCGGCGGCAACATCGGCACGGCCTCGGGCGGCCTGTGCTGCGTGAAGTACGGGGTCACCGCCGAGTACGTCCTCGGACTGGACGTGGTGCTGGCCGACGGGCGGCTCATGTCCACCGGCCGCCGCACCGCCAAGGGCGTCGCCGGGTACGACCTGACCCGGCTGTTCGTCGGCTCCGAGGGCTCGCTCGGCATCGTCGTACGGGCCGTGCTCGGCCTGCGCCCCAAGCCGCCCGAGCAGCTGGTGCTGGCCGCCGAGTTCGCCTCCGGCGCCGCCGCCTGCGACGCAGTGTGCCGCATCATGGAGGGCGGCCACGTCCCGTCACTCCTCGAACTCATGGACCGTACGACGGTCAAGGCCGTCAACGACCTGGCGCAGATGGGCCTCCCGGAGAGCACCGAGGCCCTGCTGCTCGCCGCCTTCGACACCACCGACCCGGCCGCCGACCTCGCCGCCGTCGGAGCGCTGTGCGAGGCCGCCGGCGCCACCCAGGTCGTCCCGGCCGACGACGCGGCCGAGTCCGAGCTGCTCCTCCAGGCGCGCCGGCTGTCGCTCACCGCGCTGGAGGGCGTCAAAGGCGTGACGATGATCGACGACGTGTGCGTGCCCCGCTCCCGGCTCGCCGAGATGCTCGACGGGGTCGACCGGATCGCCGAGAAGTACCAGCTCACCATCGGGGTCGTCGCTCATGCGGGGGACGGAAACACCCACCCGACGGTGTGTTTCGACCCGGCCGATCCCGACGAGTCCCGGCGCGCCCGCGAGTCCTTCGACGAGATCATGGCCCTCGGCCTGGAACTCGGCGGCACCATCACCGGCGAGCACGGCGTCGGCGTGCTGAAGAAGGAGTGGCTGGCGCGCGAGCTCGGCCCCGTCGGGATGGAGATGCAGCGGGCCGTCAAGCAGGCCTTCGACCCGCTGAACATCCTCAACCCGGGCAAGCTGTTCTGAAGGTCGCGCCTCCTCACCGGGCGAGCAGTTCGGCCAGCTCGTCGTCCAGACCGAGCTGCTCACCCTCCGTCCCCGGCGGGACCACCCGCAGCGTGCGCTCCAGCCACGCCGACACCGGGGCCGCCGGGGCCTCCAGCAGGGCGTCCCCGTCGGGTGAACTCAGCGCCACCAGCACGACGCTGCGCCCCTCGGCCTTCGTCGGCCACACCCGTACGTCCCCCCGCCCGCACGGCCGGAACACGCCCTCCACCAGCAGGTCCCGGGCGAACGTCCAGTGCACCGGGTGCGCGGAGTCGATGTGGAAGGTGACGTGGACGGCGTACGGATCGTCGGTGACGTACCCGAGCCGGGCCGGCACCGGGATCCGGCGCTCGGGCGACAGGACGAGTTTCAGCTCCAGTTCGCGTTCCACCACGGTGCGCATGGCGGTGTTCCCTTCTCTGCACGGCTGCCCGCGAGGGCCGGTCGGGAGGAGAGAGCACGCGGGGGCGGCGGCATTACGCGCGTCGCCGGAAGTTTTTTCGCAGGGGGAGGCGCCGGGCCGCGCGATGCGTAGCACATCAGTGCTCGAAAGGGGTGGGTCCGGTGGGAGCGGCGGTGGGGGTTGCGCACGTCTGATAGATGTGGAGGCCCCCATTTGGCCCTCGAGCAGATACGGGACGACGGAGATGAGCGCCCCAACCCCGGCCCCCGGTGACGACAGGCCCCGCGAAGGTTATTACCCGGACCCGTCCATTCCTGGATATGTCCGGTACTGGAACGGTGCCTCCTGGGTACCGGGCACCAGCCGTCCCGCACCCAAGGACGGCGAGACGCTCGCGCCGCCGCCCGGTGCGGAACGGTCCGGCGCCGCCGGCTCCGCCCCCGCTTCCGGCGCGGTCGAGGAAACCGGTCCGCACTTCTTCGACGAGGACCCGGCCGATGAGCCGTCCCCTGCCGACCTCCAGCACGGCAGCCGTCCCGAACCCGCGTCCGCCTGGGGCGCCGACCGCTCCCGGCAGTCCGGTTTCGGCGGCGACCAGGACCGCCGCGTCTCGTGGGGCGCACCGCAGGGCGCGCAGGGAGCGGCTCAGCAGGGAGCGGCTCAGCAGGGCGCGGACCCGAGGGTGCCGCACGCCGACCGGCAGCCGGCCGGGGAGTCCGCCCCACAGGGGGAGCCCCCGTCTCCCGCCGACCAGGAGGCGAACGCCGCGGCGGCCGGCAGCACGTTCGTCTTCCGCCGCCCTACGGGGAGCCGCCCTACGGGGAAGGGCGCAGGAGGGGCCTCCGCCGATGCCCCCGACGAGGGCACGATGACGTTCCGCGCGGTGTCGCCGCGTCAGGGCCCGGCCGCCCCCGGCGGCGCCTCGAAGCCGGCCGCTTCCGCGGGTTCGGGCAGTGGCCCGGCGGGGTCCGGGATCGGTGCGCAGGGCGGGCCGGGCGGATCCGGCGGCAACCCGTCAGGGCCTGGATTCGGCCCGCCGGGAGCGGCCGCTGGCTCGCCGGGGCCCGGTTTCGGGGCCCAGGCCGGTCCGGCGGGACCCGCCTTCGGCGCGCAGGGCGGCGGGGCTGCCTCCGGCGACGCCTCGAACCGCCCCGGCTTCGGTGCCGGGAAGGCCGCCGCCGCCCGGGCCGCTCAGACCGACCCCGGCGCCCAGGCCTCCGCGGCCGTCCCGACGGCGCTGTCCGGGCCCCAGTCGGCGCCCACCGTCCCTCCGCAGTCCGGCGGGCCCCAGCCCGGCCCGGCCGCCTCCGCCACCCCCCTCAGCGCCGGCCCGGGGGGCGGTCAGTCCTCCTGGGCGCAGCAGGTGCACCGGCTCGCCGGAGCGGGCGGCGACGAGCAGCCCGTCGCGCCCTGGAAGCCGCCGACCGAGGACGTGTTCCAGGCGGCCGCCCGGCGCCAGGCGTCGGCCCGCCCGGCGGGGCTCGGCAAGCGGCTGGCCGCCCGGCTGCTGGACACGCTCGTCCTCGCCGGCGCCACCGCCGGGGTCGCCGTACCGCTCGGCATCAAGGCGGTCGACCACGTCAACGAGAAGATCGACGCGGCCAAGCTCTCCGGCGAGACCGTCACGGTCTGGCTGCTCGACGGCACCACGTCGGCGTACCTCGGCATCGTCGTGGCCGTCCTGCTGCTGGTCGGCGTCGTCTCGGAGGTGCTGCCGACCGCCAAGTGGGGCCGCACCCTCGGCAAGAAGCTGATGGGTCTCGAAGTGCGGGACATCGAGGGCCATGACGCCCCGGAGTTCGGCGCGGCCCTGCGCCGCTGGCTGGTCTACAGCGTGCCCGGACTCCTCGTCGTCGGGATCGTCGGCATCGCCTGGTGCCTCTTCGACAAGCCGTGGCGCCAGTGCTGGCACGACAAGGCGGCGCACACGTTCGTGGCCGGCTGAGCAGCACGCCCGCGTCCGCCACGGGACGGCGGCGCGGCGTACCGCTGCGGCAGCAGGTGAATCCGTACCTCGGACGGCCGCCTGCCGGATGCGGAGCCGGGGGGTTCGCGGTCGACTCGGGCCATGAGCAGTGAACCGCCCCCCGGCTCAGGTCAGCAGCCCCCGGAAGACGATCCGTTCAGGAAGCGGCCCCCGGGCGAGCAGCCCGGTGAGGGCGCGGGCTCGCCCTACGACCCGCGACACCCGGGCGGCGGCCCCGGCGGTGTCCCTCCCGGCGGCGGTTCCTACGACGGTCCTCCCGGTGGCGGCCGAGGCGGCGGTCCCTACGACGGTCCTCCCGGTGGCGGCCAAGCCGGTGGCCCCTACGGCGGCGGTTCCTACCCCACCGACCCCCTCGCCGGCATGCCCCCGCTCGCCGACAGCGGCAAGCGCGCGCTCGCCCGCATCATCGACATCATCGTGGTGGGTGTCGTCGTGTGGCTGATCACCTGGGGTTTCGGCGTCAGCGAGTACGACGTGGACGGCGACCGCATCGAGGCCGGCAAGTCCTTCTGGCAGTCGGCGGTCGCCACCGTCCTCTACCTCGCCTACGACACCTTCCTCACCGCGCGGACCGGCCAGACCCTCGGCAAGAAACTGCTGCACCTGCGCGTGGCCAACCTCGACAACGGCGCCACGCCCTCCGTGCAGAACGCGTTGATGCGCGCGGCGGTGCTCTGGGTCCCGTGCTTCTTCTGCTGCTTCTGCGTCTGGCTCGCGGTCTCGGGCGGCTGGAGCCTCTTCGACCGGCCCTACAAGCAGGGCCTGCACGACAAGGCGGCCAAAACGGTCGTGGTCAGCACGAATTGAGGCACCTCACCGATCGAGGCGCAGACGGATCAGCCGGCGGTCAGGAGACCGCCCGCTCCCGCACCGGCTCCGGGGCCGGCGCGGCGACCGAGGCCCGTACGGGTTCCTCGGGCGCGGGCTGTTCCACCGCGGCCGGGCGCTTCCCGGGCAGCGGCACCGTCATGGCGACCAGCAGCCCGAGGGCGAGCGCCGCGACGGCGATGATCGCGATCCCCGCGCCCGAACTCGTCTGTGACAGCAGCAGCATGGCGAGGGTGGAGAGGATCACGGTGCAGGAACCGTAGGCGAGCTGTGCGGCAGTCGGACGGGGCATGGCCATCATGTCCTCGAAAGTGGGGGTCCACGGGGGTGTCGGCCTGGCATTCCGCCAGCTTCCGGGCGTTCCGCCAATCGACTCTAATCGGCAGGGTGCCCGAGTGGAACGAACGGTAAGCGTGACCTAATCAACAGGCCCGGAGCACAGGGGGCGCACGGAGTCATGGCGTCCAGGTAGTGGACATATGCGCGCGCCCACCGGACGGTGGCACGTGCCTGCCGGACGTCGGCAGGTGGCTGTCGGGCGCCGGGTCGGTTGTCCGTAAAGCGAACGTCGACTCCGCATAGTGCACTTGACCTGTCCAAGTCAAGGTCTGTCTTTTCTTCTAAACCTCTAGTCAAATGTCGTCACTTGACTACACGCGTTGATCACGCGCGCGCGGACCTTCCACGACCAGGACCCCTTCCTTCCGCGCGCTCGAACGCGGGGGAGGAACTCAAGTGACCAGTAGACCCTGGACATTCAGAGCGGCCGCCATCGGCGTGGCGCTCGCGGCGGCCACGGCCACCGTCTCCGCATACGGCGTGGCCCAGGCCGACGACACCTCCGCTCCCAGGTCCACCACCGTGGACCGGCACGACCCGGCGGATCGCCACCACGACGAGCACGACCTCGAAGGCCCGCTGAGCAAGACCCAGGAGGCCCAGCGACAGGAGGCCCTGAAGCAGGTCATATCCGGCAAGTCCACGGTGAAGAACCGTGACGGCTCGAAGGTCGTCCAGCTCAAGAGCAAGAAGGGCGACAGCAAGTACGTCGAGCTCGGCCGCGAGAAGACCGACAAGATCTTCACCGTCCTGGTCGAGTTCGGCGACAAGACCAGCGAGTTCGGCGGCACGCCCGGCCCGCTGCACAACCAGATAGCCAAGCCGGACCGCAAGAAGGACAACTCCACCGCCTGGCGGGCGGACTACAACCAGAAGTACTTCGAGAACCTCTACTTCGGCACCGGCAAGAACACCGAGTCGGTGAAGAAGTACTACGAGAAGCAGTCCTCCGGCCGCTACTCGGTCGAGGGCGAGGTCTCCGACTGGGTCAAGGTCCCCTACAACGAGGCCCGTTACGGCAACAACGCGTGCGGCAGCACCAATTGCCCGAGCGTGTGGAACGTCGTCAGCGACGGTCTGAACGCGTGGGTCTCCCAGCAGAAGGCGGCTGGGAAGACCGACGCCGAGATCAAGGCGGACGTCAAGCAGTACGACCAGTGGGACCGCTACGACTTCGACGGCGACGGCGACTTCAACGAGTCCGACGGCTACATCGACCACTTCCAGGTCGTGCACGCCGGTGAGGACGAGTCGGCGGGCGGCGGCGCCCAGGGCACGGACGCGATCTGGGCCCACCGCTGGTACGCCTTCGGCACCGACGCCGGCGCCACCGGCCCCGAGGACAACAAGCTCGGCGGCGCGAAGATCGGCGACACCGGCATCTGGGTCGGCGACTACACCGTCCAGCCGGAGAACGGCGGACTCGGCGTCTACGCCCACGAGTACGGCCACGACCTCGGCCTGCCGGACCACTACGACACCTCCGGCGGCGGTGAGAACTCCACCGGCTTCTGGACCCTGATGTCCTCCGGCTCCTGGCTGGGCACCGGCAAGAACGAGATCGGTGACCTGCCCGGCGACATGACCGCCTGGGACAAGCTCCAGCTGGGCTGGCTCAAGTACGACACCGCGAAGGCCGCGACGAACTCGTGGCACAAGCTGGGCGTCGCCGAGTACAACACGAAGCACAAGCAGGGCCTCGTGGTCGAGCTGCCCAAGAAGAAGGTCACCACCGAGATCGTGGCGCCCGCGCAGGGCTCGAAGCAGTGGTGGAGCGGCAGCGGCGACAACCTCAAGAACACGCTGGCCCGTTCGGTCGACCTCACCGGCAAGAAGTCGGCGTCCCTGACGCTCGACGGCTGGTACGACATCGAGGCCAACTACGACTACCTCTACACCGAGGTGTCGACCGACGGCGGCGCCAACTGGACGGCGCTCGACGGCACGGTGGACGGCCAGCCGCTCCCGCGTGACGGCAGCGACAAGCCTGCCCTGACCGGCACCTCCGGCGCGTACAAGAAGCTGGCGTTCCCGCTGGACGCCTACGCGGGCAAGAAGATCGACCTGCGCTTCCGCTACCAGACCGACGGCGGCGTGGCCCAGAAGGGCTTCACGGCCGACCGCATCACCGTGACCGCCGACGGCGCCGCGGTCTTCTCCGACGACGCCGAGTCCGCGGACGCGGCCTGGAAGGCGGCCGGCTTCTCCCGCATGGGCGCGTCCTTCACCAAGGACTACGCGCAGTACTACCTCGCGGAGAACCGCCAGTACGTGTCGTACGACAAGACCCTCAAGGTCGGCCCGTACAACTTCGGCTTCTCCAAGACCCGTCCGGACTGGGTGGAGCACTACCCGTACCAGAACGGTCTGTTGATCTGGAAGTGGGACACCTCCCAGGCGGACAACAACACCAGCGTCCACCCGGGCTCGGGTCTGCTGCTGCCGGTCGACTCGCACCCGAAGCCGCTGAAGTGGACCGACGGCACGCTGATGCGCAACCGCATCCAGTCCTACGACTCGCCGTTCAGCCTGTACCGCACGGACGGCATCGAGCTGCACAACGCGGACGTCGCGACGCGCATCCCGTCGTCGAAGGGGGTGTCGGTCTTCAACGACCGGGTGAACACCTACTACGACGAGACGAACAAGACCGCCGGCGTCAAGATCACTGACACCAACACCAAGATCAAGATCATCAAGGAGGCCAAGGACGGCTCGACGATCGAGCTCGAAGTAGGCCCCGCAGCGAAGTAAAACGCATTTTCGCAGGTCAGAGCATGATCGGCGGCGACCCCCTGGCGGGTCGCCGCCGATCCGTGTTTAGGTGCGTCCTGTGGTTCTCTTATTGACACCGACCGACGCACCGACCGACACGGGGGTATGACCGCATGGCCGCAGGAGGCTTCTGCAAGTTGCCGAACGGCACCGTGGTGGTGGCGCTGAACCTGCCCAGCCCCGCCACCGACGGCCCCGGCTCCGTCCGCGTACTCGTCCACGCGGCGAACCGCGCCCGAGCCCTGACCAGGCTCCGCAACCTCGGCCTGCGCGCGGTCTACCTGCGCGGCAACGCCGCGCCGCCGTCCCCCGACGAGATCACGGCCGTCCTCCACCACCCCGACGGCCTGATATGGCGCACGGCCCCTGACAACGGTGTCGTGGCCGCTCCGGACCTCGCCCTGGAGCTGTGGCGGCCGATCAGGGCCCTCCTGCGACGCCCGACGGCCCAGACCTGACCCCCGGGCGCTACCGGGTCACTGGACGACCGGCTTGCCCGACAGCTCCACGCCGGCCTCGCGCAGCTCCTCCAGGGCGCGCTCGGTGGTCTCCTGGGCCACGCCCGCCGTGAGGTCGAGGAGGACATGGGTGCGGAAGCCCTCCTTCGCGGCGTCCAGGGCCGTGGCGCGTACGCAGTGGTCCGTGGCGATGCCGACCACGTCGACCTCGGTGACCTCACGGGAACGGAGCCAGTCGGCCAGGGGCGTGCCGTTCTCGTCCGTGCCCTCGAAGCCGCTGTACGCCGCCGCGTACGCGCCCTTGTCGAACACGGCGTCGATGGATCCGGACGCGACGGCGGGGGCGAAGTTCGGGTGGAAGCCGACGCCCTCCGTGCCGGCGACGCAGTGCGCGGGCCAGGAGCGGACGAAGTCGGGGTTGGCGGAGAAGTGGCCGCCGGGAGCGATGTGGTGATCGCGGGTGGCCACGACGTGCTGGTAGCCGGACCCGGCCGCCTGGCCGATCAGCTCGGTGACGGCGGCAGCCACGTCGGCACCGCCGGCCACCGCGAGGCTGCCCCCCTCGCAGAAGTCGTTCTGCACGTCTACGACGATCAAGGCGCGGCGCATGGTCGGTGTCCTTCGGCTATGAGGTCGGCAAGCCCGGCCGGTGCGCTTCCGAGCCTATTGACATGGAGGAGGAGACGGGAGGGGGCACGAGTCGGCGCATCGCGGCACACCGCAATTAGCTACCCGAGGCACCGTGCGCGTACTCCGTCGGAAGGACGGGCTCCCCGCGCGAGAGTTGCGTGGCCGACATCGGGAGCCCCGCACGCGCCGCCGTGTGCCGGTCCCGCGCCGCGTCCAGCGGCTCACGGGCGACGACCTCGCCGCCCTTGACCAGCTCCACCAGCAGCTGCCGGTCCGCGAGCTCCGCCGGCACCGGCCCCGTGCCGATCACCTCGGCCTCGGCGACCCCGTAGGAGTCCAGCCGCCGCGCGGCCCACTTGCGCCCGCCCACGGACGTCTTGCCCCCGCTCGACTTCTTCGCCACCGGCACCAGCGGCGCGTCCGGCTCCGCGGACTCGGCCCGCGCGACCAGCTTGTAGACCATCGAGGACGTCGGGTGCCCGGACCCGGTCACCAGCTGCGTACCGACGCCGTACGCGTCCACGGGCGCCGCCGCGAGCGAGGCGATCGCGTACTCGTCCAGGTCCGAGGTCACGATGATCTTCGTGTCGGCCGCGCCCAGCTCGTCCAGCTGCTGCCGCACCCGGTGCGCCACCAGCAGCAGATCACCGGAGTCGATCCGCACGGCCCCGAGCCCGGGTCCGGCGACCTCCACGGCCGTACGGACCGCCTCGGCGACGTCGTACGTGTCCACCAGCAGCGTCGTGCCCCGCCCCAGCGTGTTCACCTGGGCTTGGAAGGCGTCCCGCTCGCTGTCGTGCAGCAGGGTGAAGGCGTGGGCGGAGGTGCCGACGGTGGGGATGCCGTAGCGGAACCCGGCGGCCAGGTCCGAGGTGGTCGCGAAACCGCCCACGTACGCGGCCCGGGACGCCGCCACCGCCGCCAGCTCGTGCGTGCGCCGGGCGCCCATCTCGATCAGGGGCCGGTCCCCGGCGGCCGACGACATGCGCGAGGCGGCCGCGGCGATCGCCGAGTCGTGGTTGAGGATCGAAAGGATCACGGTCTCCAGCAGCACGCACTCGGCGAAGGTGCCCTCGACCCGCATGATCGGCGAGCCCGGGAAGTACACCTCGCCCTCGGGGTAGCCCCAGATGTCCCCGCTGAAGCGGTAGCCGGCGAGCCATTCGAGGGTTTCCCCGCCGACGATCTCGCGCTCGCGCAGGAAGTCGAGCACGCCCGCGTCGAAACGGAAGTTCTCCACCGCGTCCAGCACCCGTCCGGTGCCCGCCACGACGCCGTAGCGGCGCCCGTTCGGCAGGCGCCGGGTGAAGACCTCGAAGACGCTCCGCCGCTCGGCCGTGCCCGCCTCCAGGGCGGCCCGCAGCATCGTCAGCTCGTACTGGTCCGTGAAGAGCGCCGTCGAGGGAACATCCACCGGCAGCCCAAGGTCCGCTGTGTTCATGAGCGGGATCGTACCCCCATTTCGTCAGTTTGACGATTTTCATCAAGGTCCCCGGTTTCCAGGCCCATTTGTGCGACTACCCCCCTCGGGTGGCAGCATGGGCAGTGTGACGTCACCCGCGCCCCTGGAGATCGAACGGACCGAGTCGGCGGAGGAGGTTTTCGCCGTACCGGAGCCGGACCTCCCCTGGGTCACCATCGTCCACAACGACCCGGTCAACCTCATGAGCTATGTGACGTACGTCTTCCAGGCGTACTTCGGCTACTCCAAGGACAAGGCCACCAAGCTCATGCTCGACGTCCACCACAAGGGCCGGGCGGTCGTCTCCAGCGGCAGCCGCGAGGAGATGGAACGCGACGTGCAGGCCATGCACGGCTACGGCCTGTGGGCCACCCTCCAGCAGGACCGCAAGTAGCCAGCTCCCCGCCCAGCAGCGAAAAGGCGTTCATGCCCGGAACCTTCGAACCGCTTCCCGGCGGCGGCGCGGCCGTCGCCCTCGACGACGTCGAGATCTCCATCATCCGGTCGCTGGCCGTCCAGCTCCTGGAACTCATCGGCCCCGGCCCCGCCGAGGACGCCCCCGAGGACCCGCTCGCCGAGCTGTTCGCGGAAGGCCCGAGCGAGCCGCCCGCCGACCCGGTGCTGAGGCGCCTGTTCCCGGACGCCTACAGCGACCCCGAGCAGCCCGCCTCGCCCCGGGACGCCGAGGAGCAGCGGGCGTACTCCGCCGAGTTCCGCCGCTACACCGAGAACGACCTGCGGGCCGGCAAGCGGGACAACGCCCTCGCGGTGATCCGCTCCCTGGACGCGCTCTCCTCGGCCTCGGCCGGCGAGGGCGGCGCGGTGCTGAAGCTGTCGGTGGAGGAGTCACAGCGGTGGCTGAGCGCCCTGAACGACCTGCGGCTCGCGATCGGCTCGCGGCTGGAGATCACCGACGACGAGGACACCGATCTGCTCTACCGCCTCCCGGACGACGACCCGCGCAAGCCGATGGTGATGGCCTACCTGTGGCTGGGTGGACTCCAGGAGACGCTGGTCGGAACCCTTATGCCCTGATCCGTGCAGGTTCTGTGACTGCCGGGTGACCGATCGGTGTTCGCTCAGAGGACACTCAAATCCGGATAACGATCGCGTCACCGCACCCGCCTCCTATGGCCTCTTTCGGGTGCGCTTTGTCCGGTTTACCTGTGTGGTGCGCCACATCGCGCCCCTGTGATCAGTATTGCGGCCGTGATAAATCTTCACGACCGCCCGGCCGACACCACCCGAATGTCCGGCCGGGTGCGCCACCGAGCCGACAACCGTCGGCCAGGCACCGCTCCATTTATCCGGGGGGATCGAGACCCGATCCGAGGCCGACGAAGGTCCGGGTCGGCATGGAGAAAGGCGCACCACACATGACCTCTGCGCAGGTCGACACGGAAAACGTGCCCGAAGAGGGGTACGAGCGCGGCCTCGGCAGCCGCCAGGTCCAGATGATCGCCATCGGCGGCGCCATCGGCGTCGGCCTGTTCATGGGTGCCGGAGCGAACATCGCCAAGGCCGGCCCCAGCATCATCCTCATGTACGCCCTCGCGGGCGTCGTCATCTTCTTCATCATGCGGGCGCTGGGCGAACTGCTCCTGTACCGGCCCGTCTCCGGCTCCTTCGCCGAGTACGCCCGCGAGTTCCTCGGCCCGTTCTTCGGGTTCGTCACGGGCTGGACGTACTGGCTCATGTGGGTGGTCACCGGCATGGCCGAGCTCACGGCCGCCGCGATCTACATCCACTTCTGGTTCCCGGAGATCCCGCAGTGGGTCAGCGCCCTGGTGTTCCTGGTGGTGCTCTTCGGCGTCAACCTGATCTCCGTCAAGATCTTCGGCGAGGTCGAGTTCTGGTTCTCGATGATCAAGGTCACGGCCATCATCGGCATGATCGTCATCGGCCTCGGCGTGCTCACCCTCGGCTTCTCCGACGCCGGTGACACCGCCGCCGTCTCCAACCTTTGGTCGCACGACGGCTTCTTCCCGAACGGCATCGGCTCCAGCCTGATGACGCTCCAGGGCGTCATGTTCGCCTACCTCGCCGTCGAGCTCGTCGGCGTCACCGCGGGCGAGTCCGAGAACCCCGAGAAGACCCTGCCCAAGGCCATCAACACGCTGCCCTGGCGCATCATCGTCTTCTACGTCGGCGCGCTGCTGGTGATCCTCTCCGTGGTCAAGTGGACCGAGTTCTCCGCCGGCGAGAGCCCCTTCGTGCACGCCTTCGGCGAGATCGGCATCCCGCTCGCCGCGGGCATCGTCAACTTCGTGGTGCTCACCGCGGCCCTGTCGTCCTGCAACTCGGGCATGTACTCCACCGGCCGGATGCTGCGCGACCTGGCCGCCAACAGTGAGGCGCCGCAGGCGTTCGGCAAGCTCAACGCCCGCAAGACGCCCGCCGTCGGCATCACGGTCTCCGTGGCGCTCATGGGCATCGGCGTCGTCCTGAACTACGTCGTCCCGGAGAAGGCGTTCCTCTACGTCACCTCCGTCGCCACCGCGGCCGGCATCTGGACCTGGATGATGATCCTCGTCAGCCACATCCGCTACCGCGCCGCGGTCGACGCGGGCCGGCTGCGCGCCTCGTCCTTCCCCGCTCCCGGCGGAGCGCTCTTCAGCTGGGTCGCGCTCCTCTTCCTCATCGGCGTGACCTGCATGATCGCGTACGACAAGGACGCGCGGATCTGCCTGTACGTCGCGGCCGGCTGGGCCGTCGCCCTGGCCATCGGCTGGGCGATCCTCAAGAGCCGCAACCCGCAGATCGCCGAACGCCGCGACGCGGAGTTCGAGAAGGTCGGCTGACCAACCCGCAAGGACGTCCAGCCGCCGGGAGCACTCGTGGCGCCCCCGGCGGCTGCCGCTCAGGACGTCCGGCATGTGGGCCGTTCCGTACCATCCATCGGTACGGAACGGCCCTTCTGCTTATCCTGACGAGCATGCTGACCATCACCCAGGCCCTCGTCGACCAGATCGTCGCCCACGCGCGCAAGGACCACCCCGACGAGGCGTGCGGCGTGATCGCGGGCCCCGCGGGCTCGGACCGCCCCGAGCGCTTCATCCCGATGCTGAACGCGGCCATGTCACCCACGTTCTACGAGTTCGACTCCGGCGACCTGCTCAAGCTCTACCGCGAGATGGACGACCGCGACGAGGAGCCGGTGGTGATCTACCACTCCCACACGGCGACCGAGGCCTACCCCTCGCGCACCGACATCTCGTACGCGAACGAGCCCGGCGCGCACTACGTCCTCGTCTCCACGGCCGACACCGACGGGGCCGGCGAGTTCCAGTTCCGCTCGTTCCGGATCGTTGAGGGCGAGGTCACGGAGGAGGAGGTCCAGATCGTCGAGGCGTACTGAGAGGTCTGCACGGGGCTGAACAGGGCGGTCTCACTCTCCGGCCCGAAATCGTCCGAGATGTGGGATCACATTCCAGTACCCGGACCGGGAATCGATACGATGAGCGCATGGTTTTCCACGACGTGAGCGACAAGACGCCGGGCACGCTGCTCGTCGCGCGGCTGCACGTCGACCTGTGCAGGCTCGCCAGCGCCATCTGTTGACGCCGATCCCTGCCGCCGTACGGCCGTGAGCCGCGGCGCTGCACACACGCACCATCCCGCTGTTCCTGCGCTGCCGCGCGCCCGACTGACTACTCCCGACAGGAGCCCTGAGCCATGGCCATCGAGGTCCGCATCCCGACCATCCTCCGCCAGTACACCGACGGTCAGAAGGCGGTGGAGGGCAGCGGTGACACCCTCGCCGAGCTGTTCGCCGACCTCGAGACGCGGCACGCCGGCATCCAGGCCCGCATCGTCGACGGCGACCAGCTGCGCCGTTTCGTCAACGTCTACCTGAACGACGAGGACGTGCGCTTCCTCGACGGCATCAAGACCAAGCTGACGGACGGCGACAACGTCACGATCCTGCCGGCCGTGGCCGGCGGCATGGTCTGATCACCGATGCGCTACGACTCACCCCTGGCCGCGGTCGGCAACACCCCCCTGGTGCGCCTGCCGCGGCTGTCGCCGTCCGCCGACGTCCGTGTCTGGGCGAAGCTGGAGGACCGCAACCCGACCGGGTCGGTCAAGGACCGCCCGGCCCTGCACATGATCGAGCAGGCGGAGAAGGACGGCCGCCTGACGCCGGGTTGCACCATCCTGGAGCCGACGTCCGGCAACACCGGCATCTCGCTCGCCATGGCGGCGAAGCTCAAGGGCTACCGCATCGTGTGCGTGATGCCGGAGAACACCTCGCAGGAACGGCGTGACCTGCTGGCCATGTGGGGCGCCGAGATCATCTCCTCCCCGGCGGCGGGTGGCTCCAACACCGCGGTGCGCGTCGCCAAGGAGCTCTCGGCCGAGCACCCGGACTGGGTGATGCTCTACCAGTACGGCAACCCGGACAACGCGGGCGCCCACTACGCGACGACGGGCCCCGAGATCCTCGCGGACCTGCCCTCGATCACCCATTTCGTGGCCGGCCTCGGCACCACCGGCACGCTCATGGGCGTGGGCCGCTACCTGCGCGAGCACAAGCCGGACGTCCAGATCGTCGCCGCCGAACCGCGCTACGACGACCTGGTCTACGGCCTGCGCAACCTCGACGAGGGCTTCGTCCCCGAGCTGTACGACGCGTCGGTCCTCACCAGCCGCTTCTCGGTCGGCTCGGCGGACGCGGTCACCCGCACCCGCGAGCTGCTCCAGCAGGAGGGCATCTTCGCCGGCGTCTCGACGGGCGCCGCGCTGCACGCCGCGCTCGGCGTGGGCAAGAAGGCCGTGGCGGCCGGTGAGCCGGCCGACATCGTCTTCGTCGTCGCCGACGGCGGCTGGAAGTACCTGTCGACGGGCGTCTACACGGCGGCCACGACGGAAGAGGCCATCGAGACGCTCCAGGGCCAGCTCTGGGCGTAACCCGACGGCAGACCACACGAGAAGGGCCGGAGCGAGAACTCCGGCCCTTTTGGTTTCCGGCCCTTCCGGGTTTCCGGCTGATCCGGCTGTCAGCCGGTCAGGTACCGCACCTGGTCCCACAGCGTCGGGTCCACCACCCCGACCCGTCGCCGGAAGCCCCACACCGGGACCTCCCGCAGCTCGTCCGTCTCCAGGAAGCTCGCGCGGCCCTGGGGGTCGCCGACCGTGCCCGGCGGGAGGGGGATCACACCGGTGCGCTCGTGCCGGAACCGGGTGGTGATCTTCGCGACGGTCGCCCGCTCCCCGCGCACCGCCAGCACCAGACACGGCCGGTCCTTCGTGCGCGCCTCGTCCTCGTAGGGGACGTCCGCCCACCAGATCTCCGCCGGCTGCGGCTGCCCCGCCACCGCGGCGGTCCCGGCCGCGGTCCGGCCCCGCCGCGCCGACGACCGCCGCCCCCAGCCGTCGACGAGCGTTGCGACGAGCGCGAGCAGTACCACCGCGGCGAGCGCCAGCCACCAGGACGTGTCCATACTGAGACGTTACCGGCGCCATCGCCTCCCCCGCGCCCTTCTCCCGAGGATCACCCCCGGCGTTGCCAGCCGAACCGGTGACAGCACAGGTGAGTTCGCCCACAACAGCCCTTGGCGGAGGAGCGACCGGAGGTTTTGCGCCTTACGCTCGACGCACCGCACGACCCCCGACGCCCCTCTCAGACATTCCCGCCAGCGGAGGTTTCTGCTTCATGAAGCTCACCGTCGTCGGCTGCTCGGGGTCGTTCCCGTCCGCGGAATCGGCCTGCTCGAGCTACCTCGTCGAGGCCGACGGCTTCCGGCTGCTTCTCGACATGGGCAACGGTGCCCTGGGCGAGTTGCAGCGCCACTGCGGTCTCTACGACCTCGACGCGATCTTCCTCAGCCACCTGCACGCCGACCACTGCATCGACATGTGCGCGTACTTCGTCGCGCGTTACTACCGCCACGACGGCGGCCGCTGCGATCCGCTCCCCGTCTTCGGACCGGAAGGCACGGAACACCGGCTGACCACCGCCTACGCGGACACCCCCTCCGCCTCCTCCATGAGCGAGGTCTTCGACTTCCACACGGTCAAGCCGTCCACCTTCGAGATCGGCCCGTTCACGGTGCACACCGAGCGCGTGGCCCACCCCGTGGAGGCCTACGGCATCCGCGTCGAACACGACGGCAAGGTCCTGACGTACTCCGGCGACACCGGCGTGAGCCCCGCCCTGGACGAACTCGCCCGGGACGCCGACCTGTTCCTGTGCGAGGCGGCGTTCACGCACGGCAAGGAGAACATCCCCGACCTGCACCTCAACGGCCGCGAGGCGGGCGAGACGGCGGCCCGGGCAGGTGCCCGGCGTCTGGTCCTCACCCACATCCCGCCGTGGACGGACCCGCAGGCCAACCTCGCCGACGCCCGCGCGGTGTACGACGGTCCCGTGGACCTCGCGGCACCCCGGCAGACGTACGAGATCTGAGCACCCGAGCACGAAGAGGCCCCGGAACCGAAGCGGTTCCGGGGCCTTCGCCATGTGCGGGCTACTTCGCCTCCGCCTTCTGGAGCTCGGCGAGTTCCTCGTCGGACTCGCGGCCCGGCGTCGGCAGGTTGAACTTGGTGATCGCGAAGCGGAAGACCACGTAGTAGACCGCCGCGAAGCACAGGCCCACCAGGGCCAGGCCCCATGGGTTGGTCGCGATGCCCAGGTTCAGGAAGAAGTCCACCGCGCCGGCCGAGAAGCCGAAGCCGTCCTTCATCCCCAGGGCCCAGGTCAGCGCCATCGAGACACCGGTGAGCACGGCGTGGATCGCGTACAGCACCGGGGCGATGAACATGAAGGTGAACTCGATCGGCTCGGTGACGCCCGTGACGAACGAGGTCAGCGCGAGGGAGATCATCATGCCGCCGACGACCTTGCGGCGCTCGGGCCGGGCGCAGTGCACGATCGCCAGGCACGCGGCCGGCAGGGCGAACATCATGATCGGGAAGAAGCCGGTCATGAACTGTCCGGCGCTCGGGTCGCCCGCCAGGAACCGGGCGATGTCGCCGCTCTTGCCCTCGTAGGTGCCGGCCTGGAACCAGGGGAAGGAGTTCAGCAGGTGGTGCATGCCGATCGGGATCAGCGCGCGGTTGGCGACACCGAAGATGCCCGCGCCGACGGCCCCGGAGCCCACCAGCCACTCGCCGAAGTTGTGCAGGGCCGTGCCGAGGACCGGCCAGATGTAGCCGAAGACGATGCCGATGACCAGGCCCGCGAAGGCGGACAGGATCGGGACCAGGCGGCGACCGCCGAAGAAGCCCGCCCAGTCGGGCAGCTTGGTGCGGTAGAAGCGCTGGTAGAGCAGGGCGACGACGAGGCCCATCACCACACCGCCGAGCACCTTGGCGTCCACCGGCGCGTCCGTCATGACGACCTTGCCGTCGACCGCCGTTGCCACCTTGGGCAGGTTCGGGTCGGTGAACGTGGCCAGCACGTTCTTGAAGACGAGGTAGCCGACGACGGCGGCGAGAGCGGTCGAGCCGTCCGACTTCTTCGCGAAGCCGATCGCGATGCCCACGGCGAACAGCAGCGGCATGTTGTCGAGGATCGCGTTGCCGCCCGCGGTCATGAAGCCCGCGATCTTGGTGATGAACTCCGGGAACGACTCCCGCCCCAGCATGTCGGTGTTGCCGAGGCGGACGAGGAGGGCGGCGGCCGGCAGGACGGCGACGGGCAGCATGAGGCTGCGGCCGATACGCTGCAGGACCGCCATCACCGCAGAACCCTTCTTCGGGCTCGCGGGCGCGGCTGTGGCTGTGGACATGAACTTCCTCCATGGGGCACGGCGCCGCCCAGGAAGGGTTCGACGGGGGACGGCGGCGTCTCAAAAGGGGAACGCGGTCTCCACCGCGCGACCTCCACCAGTGAGTGGTGTAGACCAGTTGTAGCACGGTAGGCCGAACGAGTGGAACCCGCCAATTCCGCCCGCTGTGACGAACTGGAGGCTGCGGCTCCCGGCCCCTTTGTGGAGAGGCGGGCTCGTGGTGTAGACCTGTTGCCCCAACTGTGGGTTACTGCGACAAAGCGGTTCGATCAGGGAGAACGAACATGGCCACCAAGGCTGAGAAGATCGTTGCCGGGCTCGGCGGCATCGACAACATCGAAGAGGTCGAGGGCTGCATCACCCGCCTGCGGACCGAGGTCGTGGACCCCGCCAAGGTCGACGAGGCCGCCCTGAAGGCCGCCGGCGCCCACGGCGTCGTCAAGATGGGCACCGCGATCCAGGTCGTCATCGGCACCGACGCCGACCCCATCGCCGCGGAGATCGAAGACCTGATGTGAAGTGCGGGGATCGTCCCGGGCTTCACCCCCTGACGGACCCGCGAGATCAGTCGTGAGGGCCCCTTTCCACCGCGGGAGGGGCCCCTTCCGTATGTACGGATAGGCTCAGCGGCATGTCTCGAATCGACGGCCGCACCCCCCAGCAACTCCGCCCGATCACCATCGAACGCGGCTGGAGCAAGCACGCCGAAGGCTCCGTCCTGGTCTCCTTCGGCGACACCAAGGTCTTCTGCACCGCCTCCGTCACCGAAGGCGTCCCGCGCTGGCGCAAGGGCAGCGGTGAAGGCTGGGTCACCGCCGAGTACTCCATGCTGCCCCGCTCCACCAACACCCGCGGCGACCGCGAGTCCGTCAAGGGCCGCATCGGCGGCCGTACCCACGAGATCAGCCGCCTCATCGGCCGCTCGCTGCGCGCCGTCATCGACTACAAGGCACTCGGCGAGAACACCATCGTCCTCGACTGCGACGTCCTCCAGGCCGACGGCGGCACCCGCACGGCGGCCATCACCGGCGCCTACGTGGCACTGGCGGACGCCGTCGCCTGGGCCCAGCGCAAGAAGCTGATCAAGGCCGGCCGTCAGCCCCTGACCGGCACCGTCAGCGCCGTCTCCGTCGGCATCGTCGGCGGCGTCCCCCTCCTCGACCTCTGCTACGAGGAGGACGTCAAGGCCGACACCGACATGAACGTCGTCTGCACCGGCGACGGCCGCTTCGTCGAGGTCCAGGGCACCGCCGAGGCCGAACCCTTCGCCCGCGACGAACTCAACGCCCTCCTGGACCTCGCCGTCGCAGGCTGCACGGAACTCGCCGCCCACCAGCGCACGGCGCTTGATACCGTCCTCGAAAAGTAAAGGGCGCGCCAAGACAGGTGCTCGGCACGGGCAACCGTGCCGAGCACACTCGCGTCTGAAGGAGTACGGGCGCACGGCTCATCCCTGTGCGTCCGGCCAGCCACACGGGCCGCCCGGCCCGACCGACGAGAGGGACCGTTCCATGGCCGCGAGCCGCCGACGCCGCACCGCAGCCGTCGCCGCCACTCTGGCGGCCGTCGCGCTGACCGCCGGACTCACCACCGGCTGCGCCGCCGTCGACAAGGCGCTGGACTGCGTCCAGACCGCCGACGCCATCGCCGACAGCGTCACGGAACTCCAGCAGGCCGTGGACAACGCCGCGAACGACCCGACGCAGCTCGACGAGTCCCTCGACTCCATCGACAAGAACCTGGACAAGATCGGCGACAAGACCGACAACGCGGATGTCAACAAGGCCGTCGACGACCTCAACCAGGCTGTCGGCAACGTCCGTACGGCGGTCAAGAACGGCGACGAGACGCCCGACATCAGCCCGGTCACGGACGCGGCGGGAGAACTGACCAAGGTCTGCACGCCGTAGCGCCGCGCCGGCTGCGGGTGTGTCGTGGTTGCTCGCGCAGTTCCCCGCGCCCCTTTCGGGGCGCCGAATACTGTTGGGTCCATGACCCGCCTGATCCTCGCCACCCGTAACGCCGGAAAGATCACCGAGCTCCGCGCGATCCTCGCCGAAGCCGGCCTTCCCCACGAACTCGTCGGCGCCGACGCCTACCCGGACATCCCCGACGTCAAGGAAACCGGCGTCACCTTCGCGGAGAACGCGCTGCTGAAGGCCCACGCCCTGGCCCGGGCGACGGGGCTCCCGGCCGTCGCCGACGACTCCGGCCTCTGCGTCGACGTTCTGAACGGCGCCCCCGGCATCTTCTCCGCCCGCTGGTCCGGCCACCACGGCGACGACAAGGCCAACCTCGACCTGCTCCTCGCCCAGCTCTCGGACATCGCCGACGAACACCGCGGCGCCCACTTCGCCTGCGCGGCGGCGCTGGCCCTGCCGGATGGCACGGAGCGGGTGGTGGAAGGCCGGCTGCGGGGCGTCCTGCGCCACGAGCCCACGGGCTCGGGGGGCTTCGGTTACGACCCGATCCTCCAGCCGGAGGGGGAGACGCGGACCTGTGCGGAACTGACCCCCCAGGAGAAGAACGCGATCAGCCACCGGGGACAGGCGTTCCGGGCGCTGGTGCCGGTGGTGCGGGAACTGCTCGGCTGACGGCATGGCGAAGGGCGCCCCACCAAGAGTGGTGCGCCCTTCCTGAATGAGCCCGGTGGGACTCGAACCCACGACACACCGGACCTAAACCGGCGCCCTCTTGCCAGCTGGGGTACGGGCCCACAGCGCTGCCTACTCTACTAGCAGCCCTGCTTGGCGAGCGCTGGGGGACTGAACTCCCTTACCACAGCTGGAAGTTCGCGAAAAACCGGGAGAGGCCGAAATGCTGCGGTCGGCCTCGCCGGAGCCGGTGCTTCAGGAGGTCTGGATCACCTGCCACTCCGTCACTGTCCGAGCCGGATCATCGTGCGGCCGGCCGCTGCGACCGCGATGCCGGACCGCCGTCGCCACCCGCGGGACCTGGCGATTCCTTCGCGAACCGCTGTGCGCGACCACGCGGATCACCCCATTCGCGCAGGCCGGCCATACCCTTCACCTGGCCTTCCCGGACCGGCGGCGAGAGGCACAAGATTTTTACGCCACATTGACTTAAAGATCATCTGTTCGATAGCTTCCACGCCTCGCCTGATGTGGACAGGCCTCATGGGGGGCCGCATCGGGTGGGAGATTCGGAGTTCCCGCATGTCGGGCAGATCCTCCAAGCGCGCGTCCGCCGTGATCGCCATGGCGTCAGCCTTCACCCTCGCGTTGTCCTCTGGTGCCTGGGCCAACTGGTCGAGCAGCATCAACTCGTGGACGGACGGCGGCGGCAGCAACGGCCAGTCCCGCTACTGGGCGGACGAGAGCTACTCGGAGATCATCTTCAAGGGTTGCACCGTGCAGGGTGGCAGCAAGACCACCGGGGTCGAGCTGTGGGACTACGACGCGCTGTCGTCCAACGACTTCTACGGTGAGAAGACGTTCACCAACTGCTTCAACGGCTCGACCTACGCGAGCCGGGGCGAGTACAACGGCCTGCCCCAGGAGTCGGACTACTTCTTCCAGCTCGACAACGTCGGCGGCGGAAGCAACGCGTGCTGCCTGCTGTGGGCGACCTACGCGGGAGTCGACACCTCTCTCGCCGATTCCTGATCAGTGATCTGCAGCGTGGTGGGGGGCCCGCCGGGGGGGCCCCCCCCCCCCCCGGGGCCCCCCCCCCCCCCCCCCCCCCCCCCCCCCCCCCCCCCCCCCCCCCCCCCCCCCCCCCCCGCGGGGGCGCCCCGCGCCCCCCGCA